>CAWCXA010000001.1:0-144366 GCA_963799425.1 uncultured Actinomycetota bacterium
ACGAATACGATTAGGTGCTTTCTGCATCGTGCATTCGACACGAGTTTCCCCAACAGCGGACAGGTGAATCGATGGCCCAGAAGGTCCAGGTCATTCTCGAGGACGACATCGACGGCGGAAAGGCCGATGAGACGGTGACGTTCTCGCTTGACGGAGTGAGTTATGAGATTGACCTGTCGAAGAAGAACGCCGACAAACTGCGCAACTCTTTCGCCCCGTATGTCGGGTCAGCTCGTCGCATGACCGGGCGCAGCACCACCCGGCGGGGGCGCGCCGCGCGCGGCGTCCGCAACGAGGCAGGGGCCATCCGTGAGTGGGCGAGGGAGCAGGGCCTGAAGGTGTCCGACCGCGGTCGCATCCCAGCCGACATTGTCGATCAGTACCGGGCCGCCCACTGAATCGGGCCGCCCACTGAGCGGAGGGATGTTCGCCTCTGGCGTACATCAGGGACAGATCGGAACAGCAACACCGCAGGTCACAGTTGTGCTCCATATCTGCATCTGGCGGCAGCTCGGTCACGAACTAATGACGACACGAGCGTGTCACGGGTGCGGGCTAGCATGGCGGATGTGGGCATGGGAAAGTCCCGGGACCACGACCGCTCTGGTGAGGAGCGCTACTGATGTTCGAGAGATTCACAGACAGGGCCCGTCGTGTTGTGGTGCTCGCGCAGGAAGAGGCGCGGATGCTCAACCACAACTACATCGGTACCGAGCACATCCTCCTGGGTCTGATCCACGAGGGTGAGGGCGTCGCTGCCAAGGCGCTGGAGAGTCTTGGGATCTCGCTGGAGGCCGTCCGCGCCCAGGTCGAGGAGATCATCGGCCAGGGACAGCAGGCACCGAGCGGTCACATCCCGTTCACCCCGCGCGCCAAGAAGGTCCTCGAGCTGTCGCTTCGTGAGGCGCTGCAGCTCGGCCACAACTACATCGGCACCGAGCACATCCTGCTCGGCTTGATCCGCGAGGGCGAGGGCGTTGCCGCCCAGGTCCTCGTCAAGCTCGGCGCCGACCTCAACCGTGTCCGCCAGCAGGTCATCCAGCTCCTGTCGGGCTACCAGGGCGGCAAGGAGGCTGCGACGGCCGGTGGGCCGGCAGCCGAGGCGCCGTCCACCTCCCTCGTGCTCGACCAGTTCGGCCGCAACCTCACGCAGGCGGCTCGCGAGGGCAAGCTCGACCCGGTCATCGGGCGCGAGAAGGAGATCGAGCGGGTTATGCAGGTGCTGTCCCGCCGCACCAAGAACAACCCGGTCCTCATCGGTGAGCCCGGCGTCGGCAAGACCGCCGTCGTCGAAGGACTCGCCCAGGGCATCGTCAAGGGCGAGGTTCCCGAGACGCTCAAGGACAAGCAGCTCTACACGCTTGACCTCGGTGCGCTCGTGGCCGGCAGCCGCTACCGCGGTGACTTCGAGGAGCGCCTCAAGAAGGTGCTCAAGGAGATCCGCACCCGCGGCGACATCATCCTGTTCATCGATGAGATCCACACGCTCGTCGGTGCGGGTGCTGCCGAGGGCGCCATCGACGCCGCCAGCATCCTCAAGCCGATGCTCGCCCGTGGTGAGCTGCAGACGATCGGCGCGACCACTCTCGACGAATACCGCAAGTACGTCGAGAAGGACGCCGCGCTCGAGCGCCGCTTCCAGCCCATCCAGGTCAACGAGCCGACGCTCGCGCACACCATCGAGATCCTCAAGGGGCTGCGCGACCGCTACGAAGCGCACCACCGGGTGTCCATCACCGACAGCGCCTTGGTGGCCGCGGCAACGCTCGCCGACCGTTACGTCTCCGACCGTTACCTCCCTGACAAGGCGATCGACTTGATCGACGAGGCGGGCTCGCGGCTGCGCATCCGCCGCATGACCGCTCCGCCCGACCTGCGTGAGTTCGACGAGCGCATCGCCGGTGTGCGTCGGGAGAAGGAGTCCGCGATCGACGCGCAGGACTTCGAGAAGGCCGCCAACCTGCGCGACGAGGAGAAGAAGCTCATCGCCGCCAAGGGCGAGCGGGAGAAGCAGTGGAAGGCCGGCGACCTCGACGTCGTCGCCGAGGTCGATGAAGAGCTGATCGCGGAGGTGCTCGCCACCGCGACGGGCATCCCGCTCTTCAAGCTGACCGAGGAGGAGACCTCTCGCCTGCTCCGCATGGAGGACGAGCTGCACAAGCGCATCATCGGCCAGGAGGATGCGATCAAGGCACTCTCCAAGTCGATCCGTCGCACCCGTGCCGGCCTCAAGGACCCGAAGCGTCCCGGTGGCTCGTTCATCTTCGCCGGCCCGTCCGGCGTCGGAAAGACCGAGCTGTCCAAGGCGCTCGCGGAGTTCCTGTTCGGAGACGAGCACTCGCTCATCCAGCTCGACATGAGCGAGTTCTCCGAGAAGCACACCGTCTCGCGGCTGTTCGGCTCCCCGCCGGGATACGTCGGCTACGAGGAGGGCGGCCAGCTCACCGAGAAGGTGCGCCGCAAGCCGTTCTCGGTCGTGCTTTTCGACGAGGTCGAGAAGGCGCACCCCGACATCTTCAACTCGCTGTTGCAGGTGCTCGAGGACGGCCGGCTCACCGACGCGCAGGGTCGCGTGATCGACTTCAAGAACACTGTGATCATCATGACGACCAACCTGGGCACGCGTGACATCGCCAAGGGCGTCAACCTCGGCTTCGCCACGTCCGGCGACAGCGAGGGGGGCTACGACCGGATGAAGTCGAAGGTCCAGGACGAGCTCAAGCAGCACTTCCGGCCGGAGTTCCTCAACCGCGTCGACGACGTGATCGTCTTCCACCAGCTGCTGCCATCGGAGATCGTCCAGATCGTCGACCTCATGATCCACCAGGTCGACGAGCGGCTGAAGGACAAGGACATGGCCATCGAGCTCACGCAGCCGGCCAAGGAGCTGCTCGCTGTGCGCGGGTTCGACCCCGTGCTCGGTGCCCGGCCGCTCCGGCGCACTATCCAGCGTGAGATCGAGGACGCCCTGTCCGAGCGCATCCTCTTCGGTGAGATCGGTGCCGGGCAGATCGTCGTGATCGGCGTCGAGGGTGAGGGAGCGCAGGCGGCCTTCACCTTCACCGGCGAGGCCAAGGCGACTCTCCCCGAGGCTGCTCCGGTCGCCGCTGCCGGCACCGCCGGAGGGCGCGCCCCCGCCGGCCAGGAGGGCTGAGCCACACCTTTGCCCCGCGTCACCAGCACTGCGCTGGATGGCGCGGGGCAAAGTCATGTGCGGCTCGTGTCAGCCGTCTGCACAACCGCCGCAGGGGCAACCCGCCGGTTGGACTGTGGCACTCGCCTTCACACCAATGAACGATGCCGTTGGCTCGCCGTTCCGGCGGCTAGCCTCGAACAGCAAGCTGGAATGTCGGTCGGGAAAATCTGCGTTGGAGGAGCCATGACGACGAAGAGCGCGGTCGAGCGGTTCCGCACCGCTGAAGAGCTGTTGCAACGCGGTGCCCCTCTGCACGCCCTCACCGAGCTCGAGCCCCTGCTGGCGGAGCAGCCTGACTCCAAGTCGGTGCTCGAGCTGGCCGGGCGCGCCTACTTCCAGTCGGCGCAGATGCGACGCGCCGAAGAGGCGTTCCGCCGCGTCGTCGAGCTAGAGCCCACCAATGCCTGGGCGCGGTTCGCGCTGGGTCGCGCGATCGAGCGGCAGTCGCGACACGACGAGGCCGCCGGGCACTATCGAGTCGCTTGTGCAATGAGCCCACGGGCTGACTATCGGGATGCGCTCGACAGAGTCAGCGCGCGCTGACGCAAGCGCCGCGCAGGCGTGGACTGGCCGACAACTCCGGATGTGCTCGAGCAACTTCAGCGCGAGCTCGCCACTGAAACGCCGCCGCCGTGGCAGCCGCCAGCGGATGACCTCCGCGTTGGCGGCTGCTTCGTCGCGTTCCCCCGCGGCCATCGCGGACCCGGCGCTGCCGGCGACCCGGCGTGGGCGGCGGCGGTCGTCACCCGTGGCGCGCGGGTGATTGCTCGTCATGTGGTGACCGGCGTCGCCGGCTGGCGCTACGAGCCGGGGCTGCTCGCGCTGCGGGTTGGCGAGCTGTTGGCCGACGTGGTGCGCGGGTTGGCCGAGCCACCACACGTACTCCTCGTCGACGCGACAGGGCGAGACCACCCACGCCGAGCCGGCCTGGCGGTCCACCTCGGTGCGACGCTCGACCTTCCCACGGTCGGCGTCACGCACCGACCGCTGATCGCACGTGGAGCAGAGCCATCAGAAGCGCCTGGCGCCGCGACACCCCTCCTGCTCGGCGACGAGACGGTCGGCTGCTGGTTGCGCACCCGCCGCGGAGCGCGACCCCTTGCCGTACACGCCGGTTGGCGGGTGGATGCAGCGACCGCGGTTGCCGTCGTGCGGCGGTCGACGTACGGGCATCGCACCCCAGAGCCGCTCAGGCAGGCGCGCCGACTGGCGCGCACCGCGCGGACGCAGAGAAATATCCCCGATGGGTGGTTTGAGGGGTCCTGACAGCGGGTAGGCAGGCCACAGCGGGGACCAGACACAGGACGTGAGGATCATGCTGCTACTCGGAATTGTCATTCTCCTGGCCGCCGGGAGTGCGACAGGTGCGCTGGTCGTGTTCAACCTTTCGGACTCCCCGGACTACACCTGGACAGCGTTCGGGACCGATCTGGTGACGATCGACGCGGTGTTCACGTTGCTCGCCGGGTTCGCACTCGGCCTCGTGTTCTGCCTCGGCCTCGCCTTGATCGTCGCGGGAGCGCGCCGCGGGCGGCGCCGGGCCGTCCGACTGCGTGAGGCCGAGCGCCAGGCCGCCCAGGCTGCGGCCGAGCGCGATGCACTTGCCGATCGGCTCGCCGCCGAGGAAGCCCGCCGGGATGGCGAGGAGTCCTACGACGAGCCGTATGGCGCGGTGGAGCAGGACTCGCGGTGGGCGCCGCGCGAGCGGGTCGGCCGGACGTCGGGTCTGGACCGCTAGCCCGCCCGAATGACCACGTCCAGCAGGTTTCTCCCCGCACCGCCAGGCAGGCACCCCTAGCGGTGCGGGGTAAAGCCTCGTAGTGGACGCCGTCGGCTACTGCTGGCGGCGCTTGGCGAAGGCTGCTGCGGCGAGACCGAGAAACACCGCCGAGATCCCGACACTCCAGGCGACCGCGAGGGCTGGCGCGTTGCCCATCTCGGTGCCAAGGAGCAGACCACGGATCGTCTCAATGACCGGCGTGACGGGTTGGTTGTCCGCGAAGCCCTGCAGCCAGCCGGGCATCGTGTCAACCGGAACGAACGCGCTCGACACGTACGGCAAGAAGAGCATGAAGAAGGTGAACCCGCCGGCTGCATCGGGGGATCGCACGAGCACGCCCACGAACGTCGCGACCCACGTGATCGCGAGGACGTAGAGAACAATCACCCCGACGGCACCAAGCCACTCGAGCAGCCCGGCGTCGGCGCGAAATCCCATGAGGAACGCAACGCCGAACACGATGCCAGTTGTCACCAGGTTCTTGGCAACGCTGGCAATGACATGCCCGGTGAGGACCGTTGCACTGGCCACCGGCATCGACCGGAAGCGGTCCATGATGCCGCTGGACATATCGTGCTCCACGGCGATCGCCGTGTTTGCTGCACCGAACCCGGCGCACAGCAAGATGATCCCTGGCGTCACGTAGGACAGGTAGTCGCCTCCGACGTTCATGGCTCCGCCGAAGACGTGCACGAACAGGACCATGAGCATGACCGGCAGGACGATGCCCATGATGATCGAGTCGGGGTCGCGCGACACCAGTCTCAGTGAGCGCCCGATCATGGTGCCGGTGTCGCCGGCCAACCGCCGAAGCGGACCAGGCGACAGTGGGCCGACGGTGGCCGAAGGTTGTGTGAGGGTCGAGACGCTCATGCGGCTGCTCCATCATCGTCTGCATCGGTGGCGCGGGCGGCGTGCCCGGTGAGGGTGAGAAAGACGTCGTCGAGCGACGGGGCGCGGACCTCCCAGCGCTCGGGGACGATGCCGGCGTCGTCGACAGCGCCCAGGACGCTGTGTACGTGTGCCACCGACCCGTCGGTTGGCACGCGCAGCACGCGCGATGCAGAGCCCGGCGTACGGAGAACTGCCGCCGCCCGAGCTGCCTCCGCGGCTTCGGCGAACGTGAGCTCGACTCCCGCGTCGCCGACTTGCGCCTTGAGCTCGGCCGCGGTGCCCTGAGCGACGACCTTGCCGCCGTCGAGCAGGGAGATGCGGTCGGCGAGCTGGTCGGCCTCCTCGAGGTACTGCGTAGTAAGGAGCAGGCTCGTGCCTCCGGCGACGACCTCGCGGGCAACGTCCCACATGGCCTGGCGGCTGCGCGGGTCGAGGCCTGTGGTGGGCTCATCGAGGAACATCACCTGTGGCCGCGTCAGCAGACCGGCGGCGAGGTCGAGGCGCCGGCGCATGCCGCCGGAGTAGGTCCCGACTCGGCGGGTCGCAGCCTCGGCCAGGTCGACGGCTTCAATCAGCTCGGCAACACGCGTGCGCAGCATGCGCCTGGGCAGGTGGAAGAGCTTGCCCATCATCGTGAGGTTCTCGACTGCCGTGAGCTTCTCGTCCACCGATGTGTACTGGCCGGTGAGGCTGATCACCTCCCGGACCCTCGCGGCATCCCGGACAACGTCGAGCCCGGCCACTGTGGCGCGGCCGGCATCGGGCTTGAGCAGTGTGGCGAGGATGCGGACCGTGGTCGTCTTTCCGGCGCCGTTGGGACCGAGAAGGGCAAGCACCTCACCGCGGTGCAGGGTCAGGTCGACGTCGTTCAGCACGGTGACAGGGCGGCGAGTGGAGCCGAAGCTCTTGCCTAGGCCCTCCGCGCGGATGACGACGTCCGAAGAGCGTGGTCGTGCGGTCATCGGTGGTTCCCCTTAGCCTGAGACTGCGTGTATGCCATAAACTGCTTATGGTCGATACGATTGTGTTTACGATATACACGGTTTCGACCGCAGGTCAAGAGAGGAGGCCCGTGAGCACAGACGACACGGTGCGCGATGAGGGTCGGCTGGAGCTGCCGCCGGCGCTGCAGCGCCTCTGGGGCCCAGGATCGCGTCCACGCCGAGGGCCGAAACCCGCGCTGAGCCTGGCCAGGATCACCGAGGCGGCCATCGAGATCGCCGACTCGGAGGGGCTGGCCGCGGTGTCCATGGCTCGTGTGGGGGAGGCGCTGGGAGTCACGAGCATGGCGCTGTATCGCTACCTCAGCAGCAAGGACGAGCTGCTGGTGCTGATGGCCGATGTGGCCGCGAAGATGCCGCCCGACGTGGTGCCCGATCCTCGTTCAGGTGCGGTCGACTGGCGTACCGGGTTGGAGCGCTGGACGCGCAGCCAGATCGAAATGATCATGGCGCGGCCTTGGTACCTCGAGCTACCGCTGATCACGACACTGCCAGGGCCCAACAGAGCCGCGTGGCTCGAAACCGGGTTCGCGTTGCTCGAGCCGACCGGGCTGGGCACGGAGGAGAAGTTCATGGTGCTGGGGATGCTCGCCGAGCACGTTCTCGGGGAGAGTCGGGTCCAGGTCGAGACCCGACGCGCGTCGGTCGAGGGTGCCCGTGCCGCGGGAGGGTTGCCGGCCGACACGCCCGAGGACGAGCTGGACCCCGCCGCGATCGCCGCGGCCGATCCGTACGCCGGCCTCGAGGACATGCTCGCTCTCGTCCTCGACCCCGAGCGGCATCCGGCGCTGCATCGCGCCGTACACGAGGAGCGGACGACCGATCACGACCCACAGCTCGACGACCTGAGCTTTGCCATCGGGATCGTCCTCGACGGTGTCGAGGTCTTCGTCGAACGTCGCCGGCGCGAACGCGCGGAGCACTAGCCCAGCGCACTCGCCCACTCCGCTGCAGTAGCGGCCGACGCCACTTCGAAGTGGGTGACGAAGTCCTCCTTGGCGACAAGGAACTGCTCGTCATCCGGGTAGAACACGGCTTCCTCGACGTTGTCGCCCGCGAACCGGCGGATCGCGTCCATCGACTCCCAGAAGCTGATCGTGACGAACTCCGAACGGGCGTCGTCGAGGTCGCGCCGCAGCATGAAGGCAGCCAGGTTGCCCGGTGTCTCGCGATACTCGCGCATGCCGGTCTCGTCGATGTACGTGACGTACGCTGCGGCGTCCTCGGTGCGCACCCATCCGCGCCAGGTACGAACGATCATGGATGGAACCTCCCACGTTGGCTTTGAACCCATGCTGCCTGGGCCGGGCCGCCGCGCGTGAACCGGCTAGTCCGGCGGCCACGTATTTATGACGTCTCCCCAGTGCTCCTTCTCAGACACAACCGACTTGGGAGCGCAAGGGAGGGCGTCATGGAATTCATCGAGCCGCGACCCGCCCTGCGGTCGCACACATCACCGAGCGGACTCGACCTCGTCGGCTGCCCGGAGTGCGGCGTGCCCGCCGAGGTGTCGCGTCGCGACGCCGTCGGGTCGACTGACGGTTTGATCGAGCACGTCTTCGTGCGGTGTGTCGACCGGCACTGGTTCTACATGCCGGCGTCCATGCTGCCCGCCGCGGGCTAGCGCAGCGTCCCGAAGAACGCCCGAACGTCCTGCACGAAAAGGTCCGGTGCCTCCCACGCGGCGAAGTGGCCGCCGCGGTCGAACTCCGACCAGTGCGTGATCTGGAATCCCTGCTCACCGTACTGACGGATCGCGACATCCTGCGCGAAGACGGCGACCCCGGTCGGCACTGACACCGGAGTCGGCCATTCGCCCCCGTGCATGCTCTCGTAGTAGAGGTGCGCGGACGATGCACCCGAGCCGTTGAGCCAGTAGAGCATCACGTCAGTGAGCATGCGGTCGCGGTCGACGACGTCCTCCGGGACCTCGGCACCGTCCGTCCATTCCTTGAACTTCTCGACGATCCAGGCCAGCTGGCCGACGGGCGAGTCATTGAGCGCGTACGCGATCGTCTGCGGACGCGTGGACTGCACCTTCATGTAGCCGCTCTGGTCGTCCAGGTAGTTCGCGAGGCGGTCCAGCCGGGCCTGCTCCGACTCGGTCATCGCGGCCCGGGTCGCGTCGTCGACGTCGCCCCAGGGGATGAACCCGAACGTGGCGGCATTGAGGTGGATGCCCGCAACGTGCTCGGTGTCGACCCGGCCGAGGTCGGCCGTGACGAAGGCGCCGTAGTCGCCGCCCTGCGCGCCGTAGCGGCCGTAGCCCAGGCGGCGCATCAGTTCGGCGAACGCCTTGGCCACGCGCTTCGGCCCCCACCCGGCTTCCGTGATCGGCCCGGAGAAGCCGTAGCCGGGGATCGACGGGATCACGACGTGGAACGCGTCCGCCGGGTCGCCGCCGTGCGCGCGCGGGTCCGTGAGAGGACCGATGACATCGAGGAACTCGATGAATGAGCCTGGCCAGCCGTGCGAGAGGATGAGCGGCATCGCGTCGTTTTCCGGGGAACGGACGTGGATGAAGTGGATGTTCTGCCCGTCGATCGTGGTCGTGAACTGAGGCAGCTCGTTGAGCTGCGTCTCGTGCTTGCGCCAGTCGTACGAGTCCCGCCAGTGGCCGGCGAGCCCGCGCAGGTAATCGCCCGGCACGCCACGAGCCCAGTCGACGTCGGGGATCTCCGAGGGCCAGCGGGTGCGGGCGAGTCGATCACGCAGGTCGTCGAGCTGGGTCTGGGGGATGTTGATCCGGAACGGGGTTACGGCCGTGTCGGTGCTGGTCTGAGAGCTCACGCCTGTTCCCTTCACTACGGTTCGTTCGGACATCTCGAGCCTAGGGAGGCATGCGGTCAGCTTCTGTCCGCGAGTCGCGGCTGACTGCCACACTTGTGCCCCGAGTTAACCGCCCTCGGAAGGGACGGGCAATGCAGGGCACAGAAGTCATCGGCGACGCCCTCGGCCGCGTGCAGGAGGAGGTGCACGCCGCAGTTGCGGGGCTGACCCCGGAGCAGCTGGCGTTCCGCATCGACGGCAAGACCAACTCGATTGCCTGGCTGATCTGGCACCTCACGCGTATCCAGGACGATCACGTGGCCGACGTTGCCGGGACGGAACAGCTGTGGACGGCTGCGGGCTGGTTCGACCGGTTTGGCCTGCCGTACAGCAAACGCGCGACGGGTTACGGTCACCGATCGGCCGACGTCGAGGCCGTGCGAGTGGAGTCGGGGGAGCTCCTGACGGGCTACTTCGACGCGGTCCACGAGAGCACGATCGCGTACGTGCGTCGCCTGCGTGACGCCGATCTCGACCGCGTCGTCGACTCTCGCTGGGACCCGCCGGTGACGCTCGGCGTGCGGCTGGTCAGTGTGATCAGCGACGATTTGCAACACGTCGGTCAGGCGGCATTCGTGCGTGGCGTGCTCGGTCGTTAGCTGCCCGTGCGTCGCGCGCGCAGCCCGCTGGCTCGCACCACAGGCCGGGCGATCGCGGCGCGAACCGACTCCTCGGCTCCGACGAGGCGCACGTGCGCGCGGGCCCGCGTGACCGCGGTGTAGAGGAGCTCGCGGGTAAGCAATCGTGACGAAGGGTCCGGCAGGAGCACCGTGACGCGCCGAAACTGGCTGCCCTGGCTGCGGTGCACCGTCATCGCGTGCACCGTGGTGACGTTGCTGAGCCGGCTCGGTGGCCGCAGCACCGGATCGCTGCCTCGCCCGAAGGCCGCCACCACACCACCGTCGCCGTCGTCGACGACCACACCGGTGTCGCCGTTGTAGAGCCCGACCTCGTAGTCATTCGCGGTCACCAGCAGTGGCCGTCCGACATACCAGTCGCCCTCGGCACCATAGCCTTCGATGGCATCGCGCAGCCACCGCTCGACTTCGGCCGCCCAGCTGGCAACACCGTGCGGGCCGACCCGGTGCGCACAGAGCAACCTGTGATGCTCCAGCGCATCGAGGGCAGCCTGCACGTCGCCAGCGCGTGCGGCATCGACGAGAGTGCGCCCGCTGTCCACGACGTCGCGTCGCAGTCGCGCCATCGCCACCGTGGAGCGGCGATCAATCGCCGCGACCTCGACGAACTCCACCTCGTCCGATCCGGCTCGAAGCACCGCCATCGCCTTGTCGGCATCGCCGTCACGGATCGCCTCCGCAACCTCGCCGATCGCGTCGCCGAAGCGATAGCCACGACGCAGCCGGACGACGTCGTTGCGCAGCTCTGCCTCAACCTCGGCCCTTGGCTCGAAGTCGGCGGGCAGCAAGGTGGCGAGGCGGGTGGCGCGCGTGTCGGGTGCCATGCGTGGCTCGCGGTGCACCAGGTCGCCGAGCACGGCGCCAGCCTCGACGGAGGCCAGCTGGTCGGGGTCGCCAACGAGCACCAGCTGGGTGTCCGGCCGCAGGGCCTCGAGCAGCCGGGACATCATCGTGAGCGACACCATCGAGGTTTCGTCGACGACGACGACGTCGAACGGCAGCCGGTTGTCACGGTTGTAGCGGAACCTGCTGTGCGAGTCGGGCCGCCAACCGAGCAACCGGTGCAACGTCGACGCGCCAGTCGCCGCCGGTGCTGGAAGCCCAGTCTTCGTAAGGCTTTCCGCGGCGGCAGCCACAGCCTCCTGCAGCCGCGCGGCTGCCTTGCCCGTGGGTGCAGCCAGCGCGACACGCGGCGGCTGGTCGGACAGCGCGGCGAGTGCTGCCAGCAGCCGGGCCACGGTCGTGGTCTTGCCGGTGCCGGGACCACCCGCGACCGTCGTGAGCAACCCGGTGATCGAGGCGGCCACCGCCAGTCTCTGATGGTTGGTCGCGACATCGGGATAGAGCTCGCTCAGGACCGAGACGAGTCGCGCCTCGTCGACTTCGGGAGCCGTGCGGGCTGCCCGGTCAGCCAGCTCGGCGCGGACGAGCTGTTCCTCACGCCAGTAGCGGTCGAGGTAGAGCAGCTCGCCCATCAACCGAACCGGCCGGTCGGCGGGACCGTCGAGGCCCTCCGCGACCAGCGGACTGGCCCGACAGGCGACGTACCACTCGTCGGAATCCGGCCAGGGCAGCGTCGAGGGGTCGGCGTCGACGTCGACCTCGCCGATCGAGACGCGTGCGCCACCGAGGTCGACGCACACCGATCCCTCCTGACGGACGGCCCGGACCGCGAGCGCCACGGCCAGCAGCACCTGCTCGTCAGCCTCACCGGCCAACCGTCCGAGCGTGCGCGCGACGTGTACGTCGGCCGCCGACAGCACCCCGCCGCCGTTGAACTGCGCCAGCAGCCCCGATGCGCGCAGTGCAAGCCGAACTTCGTTGACGTCGGCGGTCATCGCGCACCTCCGGCGAGAAGCGCCGACGCGGCAACCACTAGATCGGGCGGGGGAGTCCACTCGAAGACCCCGCAGGGCGTGCCGCCGACGACGGGCGTGTCAGGCCCACACATGCCGCGCACGAAGAGATAGAGGACGCCACCGAGGTGCACCGACGGGTCGTAGGCCGGCTGGCGCCAGCGCAGGAACCTGTGTAGCGCCACGGCGTAGAGCAGCGCCTGCAGAGGGTAGTGCGCGTGCACCATCTCGGCCGTCATCGAGGCCGGCCGGTAGTGCCAGGCGGTCAGCGGCTCGGCGCCGTCAGGCCCGAAGCCGCCGAGCCAGTTGGTCTTGTAGTCGACAATCAGGTAGCGCGGCTCGCCCGCCGAAGCGCCAACCCGCAGCACAGCGTCGATGCTGCCCGTCAGGTAGCCGCGTAGCTGCTGGGAACGCAACGCTGGGACGTCGAGCGAGTCGGGGTAGGTCACCAGCCGATCGTCCTTGGGCAAGTGCTCACGCATCAGTGCAGCCAACCGTGCCACGGTCGCCGACGTCCGGTCAGCAGAGTCGCCACCGGCCAACGGAAGCTCGAACGCGAGCTCGGCGAGGCGATCGCCCGCTGCGATGTCGCGGAGCCGCGCGTCGCCGGCCAGCGCGCCAAGCGGCGTGTCGAGGACCGGCAGCAGCCCCGCCGCCAGCGCCGCCGGGTCGACCATGGCGCCAAGCCTGGCCCCCATCGCGGTGGCGCAACGCAGCAGCAGCTCGGCGGCCAGGTCGCCAGCGGTGGTGTCGACCTCCTCCAGCACGCTATGCACGAGAGTGCCGAACGCGGGGCCGGACGGCAGACCGGCCAGCGGCGAGGGCACGGCTTGTAGCAGCGCCTCATCGAGGTCCGCGGGAGAGTCGACAATGCGAGTCGCCTCTGGCTCGTCCTGTCGCTCCTCGATTTCGGGCTCACTGCTCACGCCCGCCTCGACGACACCAGGGTCGTGCACCGCGCGCGTGAGGCCGGTGTAGGAGGTGCGGCGCCAGCCGACATCCAGCCGCCGGTCGAAGATCGCCGCGGACAGTTGCTCGTCGGCCGACTCGACGGGCTGCCTCGTAGCCTGACGCTCGTAGGCAACCAACTCGATGCCGATCGTCCCGGCGGACTCGGTGGCGAGTGCGTCCAGCCGGGCACGGACGTCGCGGTCGCGGCCGAGCGGGAGACGCTCTGGGGGCTGCTCACCGGACGCGAACTCACCGAACAAGAAGCGGTGCAGAGATGCGCTGGCCGTGGTGGTGGACGGCACCCACCAACTGACAACCTGGCAGTGTGCGCGTGTCATTGCCACGTAGAGCAGGCGCAGATCTTCGCCCGCCTCCTCCGCGTTGTGCCGCTCCTTGCGCTCGTCGTAGCCGGCAGCTTGCTTGCCGCCCACGTCCACCAGCCGTTGGCCCTGATCATCGTGGAGGCGCAACGGGTCAGGGTCGCGTGGCACGAAGCGGTCCCAGGCGTAGGGAACGTAGACGACGGGGAACTCCAGGCCCTTGCTCCCGTGGATCGTGACGACCTGCACCGCGGCGGCGTCGGACTCGAGTCGTCGGCTGCGCTCCTCCGCGTCGTCATGAGCGGCCTCGTTGATGTGGTGCTGCAGCCACTCGACGAGCGCCGCCGGCCCCAGGTTGCCGGCGCCCGCCGCAGCATGTAGCGCGTGGCCGATGTGCCGTAGGTCGGTGACGTCACGCTCGCCGTCAGCGGCCGCGAGAGCACGCTCGATGAGGCGCCTTGACGCTGTCATTACTTCCATGAGCGCGGCGACTCCGCGCTCAGCCAGAACGTCGCGCCACGCCCGGAACTCGGTGGCCAGCCCGTCGAGCTGACTGTCGCTGGCGGTGGCGAGGTCGTGCGCCGTCCAGCCCACAAAATCCGTGAGCGCTGCAGTCCGAACGAGCCCGGCGCGGTGCGGCTGCTCGAGCGCACGCAGGAGCGTGAGCCATTCGCGGGCTGCCGGCGTCGTGAAAACGCTGCGCGTGCCGGTGATGACAGCTGGCACCCGGCTGCGCTCCAGAGCGTCGCGGACCATGACGGCTTGGTCGTTGGTGCGGACGAGCACGGCGACGTCGCCTGGACGCACGTCGCGCGGGTCGTCGTCATTGAGGGTCAGCCGGGCCGGGCCGCTGAGTAGCGACACGATGTCGAAAGCGACGTCTTCGGCGACGAGTGGGCGCGCCTCCGGGACACGGATTGCTGCGTGGTCGTCCTGGTCGAAGTGGCTGCGAGTGGCGAGGCGAATGCGTAACGCGGGCCCTGCGTCAGTGAGCCGTCGATCGCCATGCTCTGCCTCGACGCGACGGACGGTGATGCTCGCATCACCGAGCGCGGCGCCGCGAAACACAGTCTCCAAGGCGGTCAACAGGTCAGCGTCGCTGCGCCAGTTGCGGCTCAGTGTGTGCTGCGAGGTGGCCGCCTGCGCTGCCTTGAGGTAGGTGACCAGGTCGGCGCCACGGAAGGCGTAGATGGCCTGCTTGGGATCGCCGATCAGGACCAGCGTGGCGTGCAAGTGGAACGCGGTCTCGAGGATGCGCCACTGCAACGGGTCGGTGTCCTGGAACTCGTCGACGAGCACCACCGTGTAGCGTGCTCGGAGCCGCTCGCAGGCGGCTGCGCCGCGGGTCTGGTCGCGCAACGCCGAGTCGAGCTGCGACAGCAGGTCGTCATAGTCGAGCAGCCGCCGGGTGCGCTTGCGCCGCGCCACCTCGAGTCGTACGGCTGCGGCAAACCGTTGGCGTACAACGGATTCGGAGTCATGCGGGTCGCTGGCCGGCACGATGTCGGCTTGTGGGTCAGCGATGGCATCGCGGGCCACCTTGAGGGCGGTGGCGTAGGGCATCATGGGCGGCCGCGGGTCGTTGGCATAGCGCTGCAGAAACAGATCGTCGACCGTCTCGGCTACGAGCTCGGCGAGGTCTTCGATGAGCGTCGCATCGGGCTCGGTGTCACCGGCAATGCCGAGCCCGGCGAGCATCTGCTGGCAGAACCCATGTGTGGTGGCGATTGTCGCCGCATCAAACGCGGCGAGCGCCCGGGTCAGGCGTTGATGCCGCCTGCCAACCTCATCGTCGGGCGCGTCGGCGAGCAGCTGCAGCAACGGGTCGTTCTTGTCCGCGCGGGCACGTGCGGGATCGGAGAGACCCTGCTCTGCCGTCACGAGCCGGTCGCGGACTCGCTCGCGCAGCTCCTGGGTGGCCGCCCGGCTGAACGTGACGAGCATGAGCTGCGGGAGCTCGGCGAGACCTTCGGCCACGTATCGGGTGGCGAGCGCGGCGATTGTGAATGTCTTGCCGGTGCCCGCGCTTGCCTCGAGCATCGTCGTGCCCGTCGGCAGCGGGCCGAGCAGGTCGAATGCCGCGATCTCCTGATCGGTCTGCGTCATGACACCTGCAGCCGTTCAGCGTCGAGCAATGGGTCCCACAACCGGCGGGCGAGCACGCCGAACCGGCGCGACTCGTCCCACCGCTCGTCGCCGAGCTCGTCATCGCGAGGATCGGTGTCGGTCAAGGTGTGCAGCGGCGCTCCCTCGCCCCACACGAGCACGTGCGCCGAGTCGGCCTGCTCACCCGTGATTGCGCGGTCGGTGATCCAGTCCTTGGCCGCGAGGCTGCGCGCGCCCTGTGGTTGGGCGCCGCGGCGGCGACGTGCTGCATAAGTGTGCGAGGTCTTGACGGCCATCGGCAGCGGCTCGCGCATGCCCTTGTCGTAGAGACCGACGAGATCGGTCAGGTGTAGCCGCGCGGCCTCGCCATCAAGCGGGCCGAGCGTCGCCTGCATGACCGCGCCCTGCTGCCCTCCGCGCCCGACTGTCACCGCCTGCCATGACCCCTGCGGCTCGGCCGCGGTCAGGGCAAGCAGCTGGGTCCATGCCCGCAGCCGATGCTTGGGGCCAAGCGTGGAGTATTCGACACGGACGATGCGGTCGTCATGGATGGTGCCGACCGTCCCAGTGACGCGGCGGCCGTCGATCTCGACGGCGACGTCGACCGCTCGGCCCGGCGTGGTGCGCAGGTCAGCACTCGCCACGACCAGTGGCTCGACCTTGCTGATGAGCTCATTGACCAGCCGCCGACCGAGCTCGCCGGGCGGCAACGACTGGCGCCGCCACTCCGCCTGCATGCACGTCTCGGCGTCGGCGCCGCCGAGTCGCGCTTTGAGCAGCCGGTCACCGATCGACCACTGCTGGAGGCCGTCGAGCTGTACGGACAACGCGTCGTCGAGCTCGTCCTCGGCGCGCAGCAACGACAGGCCGAGGCGTTGGCGCAGGAACGCCTTGACCGGGTGCTCGAGGAACGCGATGAGGTCGTCGAGCGCCAGGTCGCCGTTGTCGTCCAGCGGGGCGAGCGGATCGCCCAGGAACGCCACCGGTGCGTTGCGCGGTTGGGCCGCCCGCACTGCTCCCGCTAGTGCGTGCTTGTCGAAGCTGAACGGGCCGGCTGCGCCCAACTGATCTGCCGTGAAGTTGCGGGCGTCGAACGGCTGCAACGGGTGCCGAACGATGATCGGGTCGCGGGAGTGCGGGGACCTGTCCTCAGCGCGTATCAACGCACGTGCCGCGTCGAGGATCTCGCCGACGGGCACAGCCGGCGGCTGCACGGCGTTGGTGCGCGGATCGTTGCCGGTGTAGAGGATCACCAGGTGGTCAGTAGCCGCAAGCAGCGCATCGAGCAGGAGCTGGCGGTCCTCGTTGCGCGGATCACGCTCGCCGACGCAAGGGTCACGCGCGAGCACGTCGTCGCCGTCGGTGGACGAAGTGCGCGGGAACCGGCCGTCGTCAAGTCCGAGCAGGCAGATCACCCGGTGCGGCACCGAACGCATCGGCACCATGGAGCACATCGTCAGGTCGCCTGTGCGGAAGTTGGCGCGGGTGGGCCGCCCCTGCAGGCGATCGGCGAGCAGCGCCCGGACATCGTGAAGCGAGAGCTGCACCTGCTGGGCACGCTCAGCGGCGTCGGTCATGACCTCGGCGAGCTCGCGCTGCACCTGGGCGCTTTGCCACGCGTCCTGCTCGCGAATCTCGGTGAGCCGGTCGAGGGCTTGGACCAGGGAATCCAGCCACGCAGCTAGTGGGCGTGTGCCGCCGAGCTCGTCGAGCGTCAGCTCCAGCCGGTCGAGCAGCTCGGCCAGCCGACCGGCAAGATCGATGTCGCTGGAGTCGACGTCGTCGAAGGGCAGCGTGGTGTCGATCCAACGCAACCCTTCCTCCGCCATCGCGGCACCCAGCAGGATGCGGTCAAGCCCCGTGCGCCAGGTGTTTTGCGGGATCGCTTCGAGCTTGAACGCCGCCCGATGCGCACGGTCGAGTCCCCAGCGGATGCCCGACTCGGCGACCCACTGCTGCATGCGGTCCATGTCGTCGTCGGTGAATCTGAACTTGCTGCGTATGGGCGCTGCGGCTGCGAGGTCGAGCACCTGGCTCGCGGTGACCCTCGAGTCGGCCAGCTCCAGGAGCGCGGCGATCGTGGCCAGCAGCGGGTTGGTCTGCCGCAGTGAACGGTCAGCCAACCGCACACGCAGCTTGTGTCCTGGGTGCTGGTCGGTGACTTCGTCGTCGGCGAGGCCGAACGTGGCAGAGATGAGCGGCGCATAGTCCTCGATGTCGGGACACATCACGAGTACGTCGCGCGGCTCTAGGGTGGCGTCGCTCGACAGCAGACCGACGAGCACCTCGCGCAACACCTCGACCTGGCGTTCCGGGCCGTGGCAGGCGTGGATTTGGAGGCTGTCGTCGGCCGGCTCCAGTGGCTCCGGCTCGGGAACGGTGTCGTCCTGCAGCGCACGCTGCAGCCGACCGAGGAGCGTCGCCGGTCGCGGTCCGAGCGAGTGGTGGCGGTCGACGACGCCGGTCGTGTGCGCGGCAATCTGCAGCTGCATCTCACGCGAGTCGCGGCCGAGACTGGCGAGCAACGGGTGCACCGCTGCGTCAGTCGTGGGGTCGTCGTGCCGGCGAGCAACGGGCAGCGGCCCGCGCCCGGCGATGCGGGACCAGAGCGCATCTGACGGGTGGGGAAGCCACAGATGGACGTCGCGATGCTGCGCCAGCGCGGCGAGCACGTCGAGCTGTGCGGTTGAGAGCCTCGTTGGACCGAACAGCGAGAGTCGCCGGGGCAGGTCGAGGAGGTCGGGCTGGTCGGCCAGCCGCTGGGTGGCCGCGGGCAGTCGTTCGGCCGGGCCGGGCGCGCTCAGCTTGTCGCGCAGGCGCCGCCAGAGCATTGCCTGCCAGAGCAGGTCGTGGGGGAGCGGCTGGCCGAAGCCGTCGCTGTCGTCGCCGCGGGCCCAGCCACGCAGCATCGCGGGCCGGTTGGCCGCGTAGGAGTCGAACAGCTGCGCGAGATGCCGCGCCGTCGACAGGCGTCGTCCGCGGCGGTGGTCGCTGGCGTCGTCAGACCTGAGGCCCAAGTGGTTGGCCAGCGTGCCCGCCCACGGCTCGCCCGCCGACTCGTCGATCGCCTGGAGCAGCGGCCAGATCAGCCGTTGCCGCGGCCATGGGTCGCGATCCGGCTCGACGCCGGACGCCACGGCCAGCGCGTCGGCGACGAGAGCGCTCGGGTGCGGAAACTCGATGTTGGCACAGATGCCGTCAGCGCTATCGAGGTGAGTGCCAAGGACGTGTGACAGCCGCTGGGTTATCCAGCGCTCGACGCCGCGAGCGGGCACGGCGACGATCTCAACTGCGAACGTGTCGTCGAGCGGCTCGGCCAGCACCTCGCCGAGCGCCTCGACCAGCCGGTCGGCGCGCTCAGATCGGTGCACGTGCAGCATGCGGGTCTCCCGTTCGGCGGGCGTTGCAGATGGCGAAGACCAGTCTGCCGCCGCCCCCGGACGGAACGGGAGGAAACCTCACCACGTGATCGTGAAAGATCGCCCATGCTCGGCGACGGACGACCCTTCATGATCATGGCCAGGGATCAGGTGGCGCCCTCGGTGCACGGCTCGTGGGTGCTGAGCATCCGCCGCGGCTCGGTCTCTTCGACGTCCGCCTCGGCGGCGCGAGTGCCCGGCGTGCGCAGAGTGAGCCAGGCAAACGCCGCAACGCCCACCGCCAGCACGCCGGCGATCGCGGCGACGATCTGCATGCTGCTGGTGAAGGCGCCCTGAGCGGCCTCGAGGAGTGGTCCCCCTAACGCAGGGGGGAGCTGACCGGCCGCCTCGGTGGCGGCGCCCAGCGTGTCTCGTGCGGCGCTCACGGCGTCCGCGGGGACCGCGGCCGGGGCCTCGCCCACGAGACGCCCGCGGTAGATCGCGACACCGACGCTGCCGAGGATCGCCAGCCCCAGCGCCCCACCGAGCTCGGCCGCCGTCTCCGAGATACCCGAGGCTGCGCCCGCGCGCTCCGGCGGGGCGGACCCGACGATCAGCTCGGTCGTCAGGCCGAAGACCGGCGCGAAGCCGAGCGACGTCACCACGGAAGCGGTCACCAGAAGCCCAAGTCCGTCTTCTCCGCCACGGCCCACCTGCGTCAGCATGAGCAGGCCGACCGCCGCGAGGAACAACCCGCCACCGAGGATCTGTGCGGTGCTGAAGCGTTGCGTGAGGCGCGGGGTGAGCTGCGACCCCACGACGAATGCCATCGCCGACGGCAGCGACCACAGGCCCGCCTCCAGTGGCGACAACCCGACGACGAGCTGCAAGTACTGCGCCACGAACAGGAAGTAGCCGATCGCCACGAAGATCGAGAGGAAGTTGATGGCGAGCGCGCTGTTGAACGACCGGATCCGGAACAGCGAGACGTCGATCATCGGGTCGGCCAGGCGGAGCTGACGGCGCCACCAGACCACAGCCAGGACGACGCCGACAAGGACACTGAGCAGCGCAACAGCCGATATGCCGTCCTGCGCCCACGACTTGAGCCCGTACACGACACTGAGCACCGCAGCGACGGACAGCGCCGCGCTGGGCAGGTCGAGACGGCCGGCGTCGGGGTCGCGGTACTCCGGCAGCACGCGCGGGCCGAGTACGAGAAGCGCGGCCATCACGGGCAGCGCGAGCAGGAACACCGACCCCCACCAGAACACTTCCAGCAGAGCGCCGCCGAGAACTGGCCCGATCGCGGCCCCGGCGGAGAACGATCCGATCCACACGCCGATCGCCGTTGACCGCTGTTTGGGGTCCTGGAACATGTGGAAGATCAGCGAAAGCGTCGAGGGGGCGATGGTCGCACCGGCGATCCCCAACAGTGCTCGCGAGACGATCAACATCTCAGCGCTGCTCGAGAATGCTGCGAGCAAGGAGAAGGCACCGAAGGCCACTGCGCCGATCATCAGGATGCGCCGTCGGCCAACCCGGTCACCCAGCGTGCCCATCGTGACCAGCGAGCCGGCGACGAGGAACCCGTAGATGTCGATGATCCACAGCATTTGCGTGCTGCTCGGCTGCAGGTCGGCGCTGATCGCGGGCACCGCCAGGTGCAGCACCGTCAGGTCCATCACGTAGAGCAGGCAGGCCAGCGCCAGCACGGCGAGGCCGGTCCACTCCTTGCGCCCGGCCTTGGACGCCTGCGTCTCGGTCGTGGTTGTCACGGCTGCTCCTACGCTCTTGACGGTGCTGTAGGTCGAGACGACCGATGGCCGGGAAAGTCATCGCCGCGGTTGCGATCGGTGATCGACCCAGCCGTTGTTCGACCGCGGGGACCTCAACTAAGCGGAGGTCAATCGCCGCGTCGCGCCGGCAGCCGGAACGACCCATCGCCCAATGGCTCGACAAGCCCGTCGGCGACCAGGCCGTCGAGCGCGCGTTCACGTTGGGCGGCGACCGGCCACGATGCCTTCAGCACGGCGCGTGCGACTGGGCCCGGATGGTTACGCAGCACGGCGAGCAGCCGCCCACGGGCTTGGCGGTCGGTGCCCTCGTACGTCTGGCTGCGCCGGGCCGGGCCGTCGTACGGCGGCCGCCCAGCCAACCGCCAGGCGCACTGTGCCATCAGCGGGCAAGCCTCGCAGCGCGGGGCTCGCGCCGTGCACACGAGCGCGCCGAGCTCCATCGACGCGACCGCCCATCGCGCTGCGGTCGCTGCGTCCAGTGGTACGAGCGCCGCGGCCGTGCGCTGCTCAGCCGAGGTGGGCGACGACGCCGCGTACTCACTCCCCATGACCACGCGCGCCAGCACTCGGCGCACGTTGGTGTCGAGCACCACCTGCCGCTGAGCGAAGGCGAAGGATGCCACTGCGGCAGCGGTATAGGCGCCGACGCCCGGCAGCTGCAGGAGCGCATCGTGCTCGCTGGGCACCTCCCCGCGGTGCCGCTCGACGATCAGCACCGCCGCCTGATGCAGCCGGAGTGCCCGGCGTGGGTAGCCGAGTCGACCCCACTGCCGTACGGCGTCACCGGGCGACGCGGACGCGAGCAGCGCCGGCGTCGGCCAGCGCTGCAGCCAGGCACGCCACACCGGGTCCACCCTGGCCACGGGCGTTTGCTGCAGCATCACCTCGCTGACAAGAACCCCCCACGCGCTGCAGTCCGGCCGCCGCCAAGGCAGATCGCGCGCGTGTGTGTCGTACCAGTCGAGAACGGCGTCGTGGAGCGCGGCGGCGGGCATGATGGGCCGAGTCACCGACCCCCGGCGAACTGCGCTTCGCCGTCCTTCAGCGGTCGGAAACGCAAGGCCGACCAATGATCGTCGACCGCTACCTGGCTGATGGGTCGCAGCCCGTACTCCGCCACGATGGGCCACAGCGAGTCACGGTTGATGTCGGCCCGGTTGCCTTTCGGGTAGGCGATCCAGAGAACGGCGGGCTTGAGCAGATCGGCCTCGTGTCTCGCCAGCAATGCGCGGGCCGCAGCCTCGCCGTCAGCGAAGAGCACTGCCACGGTAGCCGTGCCGAGCGACCTGCTGCGGCTCGCGCCCTCGGGCAGCGGCTCGAGCAGCCCGTCGCGGTCCGGGTGCGAAGTCCAGTACGAGCTCTGCGGCTTGACCAGCAGCTTTGCGGCGACGGACTTGGTGGCCATGCACGACACCGTACGTCCGAAGAGGCGTGCGTTGTCGCGCACGGTTGGTCGGACGCTGCGCTGGCCGCGGTGAGCGATGAATTTGCGGTCTGAGAGCAGTCATGGCCAGGAGAGTCGACGCTGAACTGCGGCGATGGGAGTCTGATGTGCCGGTCTTCGGTGGCCCGTCGCCAGAGTCTCCCCGCGACTCGTCGGCGCCAAGACCCAGAGTCGTACGGGTCGTAGGACCCACCCTGGAGCTCGAGGACTATCGCGCACTCGGCGAGGAGCTGGCGGCCGTGTTCGGCCAGCCTGAGGTCGTCGAAGTGATCTGCGACGTCAGCGAGGTCACAGCGCCTGACGCCACGGCGGTCAACGCACTGCTGCGGATGCAGCTGGCCGCGTTGCGAAGCGGCAAGCGGCTAACGCTGCGCGGGTCACGGCCACACCTACGCATGCTTCTCTGGCTATACGGACTCGAAGAGGTGCTGCGGTCGGACGACGACGCCGTCACGCCGCCAGGGTCATAGGGAGCCCGAACATCGGGAACAGCCTGTCGACGTCGAGGAATGTGTTGTAACCGGCAATCTGCCCGTCGACGATCTCGAGCACCACCACTCCCCATGGGACGCGACCGCCGTCTTTGTACTGCGCGAACGCCGGCATGCCGTTGGCGGCACCGATGGGAACGAGCCGCGAGCCCTTGCACCCGATGCCACTGCCGAGGAGCCACTGAGCAACGTCCTCGCGGCCGCTCAGCCAGAGTGGCAGCGGCGGCATCGACATGACCACGTCCTCGCGCATGAGGGCAGTGATCGACTCCACGTCATAACGCTCGAAGGCGTCGACGTAGCGCTGCAGCATGGCCTGCTGTTCGGCGTCGAGCGGGGCAAAGGTCTCGGTCTCACTGATGTCGGCGGCCGCCAGCGTCGCACGTGCTCGCTGCAGCGCGCTGTTGACCGAGGCGACGGTGGTGTCGAGCAGCTCGGCCACCTCGGCGGCACTCCAGGCAAAGACCTCGCGCATGATCAGCACCGCCCGCTGCCGGGCGGGCAGGTGCTGCAACGCGGCGACAAAGGCGAGGCGGATCGAGTCGCGAGTCGCGGCGATGTCAGCTGGATCAGACACCTCGCTGACGACGCGCGTGTCGGGCATCGGAGTCAGCCAAAGAGTCTCCGGCAACGCAGGCGGAACTGGCATGCGGCTGGCTCTGGAGACCGGCTCGAGGTCCATCGGACGAGCGCGCCGCTGACTGCTGCTGAGCATGTCTAGGCACACGTTTGTCGCGATGCGGTAGAGCCACGACCGCAGCTGCGAGCGACCCTCGAACTTGTCGAAGCTGCGCCACGCCCGGATCAGCGTCTCTTGCACCGCGTCCTCGGCCTCGAATGCGGAGCCGAGCATGCGGTAGGCGTAGCCGGTCAGCTCACGGCGGTGCTGCTCCAGCTGCTGCTCGATGTCGCTGCGATCAACAGATTGCTGGGTCGGAACGGCATGGTGCGCGCGGACCTCGGTCATCGATCGTCACCCTTTGCTCGGACGAAAGGCCATGGCCGAAACCGTACCCTCGGCCGCTGACAAGGCGCTGAGCCCGACCGCATAGGGGGGCTTGCGGTGATATGTCCCGCTCGTCAGACGTAGCGCTCGAGAATGCTGGATTCGGCGAGGCGCGACAGCCCCTCGCGGACGGTGCGCGCGCGCATCTCGCCGACCCCGTCGACCGCCTGCAGGTCGTCGATGCTGGCCGCCAGCAACTTTTGCAGGCCACCGAAGTGGTCGACGAGGCGGTCGACGACCGTGCCCGGAAGCCGTGGCACTCGCGCAAGGAGTCGGTAGCCTCGCGGGCTCACCGCTCCATCGAGCTGCTCACCGCCGGAGCCGTAGCCAAGGGCGCGGGCCACCGACGGCGGGTCCAGCAGCTGTGAAGAATCGAGCGCGTCGAGCTCGCCGAGCACGTCTGCCACCGTGCGGTTGCGCCGGGGCGGCAGGTAGTCACGTGCCACGAGCTCGCGGTCGATCTCGACACCGGCGACGAGCTCGTCAAGCTGCAGGGCCAGGAGGCGGCCGTCGGCACCGAGCTCGACGACATAGCCCTCGATCTCGCTCGCGATGCGTCGCACCATCTCCAGCCGCTGCGCGACTGCGGTGACATCGCGCACCGTGACGAGGTCCTCGATCTCGAGTGCCGACAATGTGCCTGTGACCTCGTCGAGTCGCAGCTTGTAGCGCTCCAGGGTCGCGAGCGCCTGGTTGGCCTTGGACAGGATCGCGCCGGGGTCCTCCAGCACATATCTCATGCCGCCCACGTAGATCGCGACGATGTGCATCGACTGGCTGACGGAAACCACCGGCAGCCCAGTCATCTGCGCCGTGCGATCGGCGGTGCGGTGCCGGGTGCCTGACTCGACCGTGAAGATGGACGGGTCGGGCACCAGCTGCGTCGCCGCCCGGACGATGCGTGTGCAGTCCTTGTCGACGATGATCGCGCCGTCCATCTTGGCCAGCTCGCGCAGCCCCGTGGAGGTGAACTCGACGTTGAGCGTGAAGCCGCCCGAGCAGATCGACTCGACGGTCTTGTCGTCGCCCAGGACGATCAACGCACCGGTGCGGCCCCGCAGGATGCGCTCGAGCGCATCGCGCAGTGGCGTCCCGGGAGCCACGGCAGCCAAGGTCTGGCGCAGCTTGGCCTCCGCGCTGCTGCGGTCGCTGGTGGCCACCTCGCCCCCGTCGGTCGTAGTAGTCACCGGCGCGCGAGAACGCTGCGCAGGGCAGTGACCTGGCGCCGGGCGTACCCAGAGTGTACGGGGCGTGTGTGAGGAACATGGTGAAGCACGACACAACCTGGACGCCGCACTAGCGATCCGACGACTGACCGACGACTCGCAGGACCCGAAGGGCACTCGCGACGTCAGTGATCTCGCGAACCCGCATGCCGTCCGGCGGGTCGCCGGACTCGGGTGGGACGAGCGCCCTGCTGAACCCCAGTCGGGCGGCCTCCTGCAGCCGCCGTTTGACGGCGCTGACCCGGCGGATCTCCCCGGCCAGACCGACCTCGCCGATGGCGACGAGGTCGTCCGGCAGCGGCCGATCGAGCGCAGCGCCGGCGACCGCCAGGGCCACCGCGAGATCGGCCGCGGGCTCGGTGAGGCGGGCGCCGCCAACCGTGGCCGCAAACACGTCTCGATCACGCAAGCCGATGCCACCGCGTCGCTCGAGCACAGCCAACACCATTGCCACCCGGGCCGAGTCGAGACCGCTCGTCGCCCGCCGGGCGGACCCCGGGTTGGCCGGGGCGACGAGAGACTGCACTTCGGTCGGCAGGGGGCGGCGTCCCTCGATCGTCACGGTGACGCATGTGCCGGGGACCGGCTCTGCGTGCCTCGACAGGAACAAGCCGCTGGGGTCAGGCAACGAGACGATGCCGACGTCGGTGAGGTCGAAGCAGCCGACTTCGTCGCTCGGACCGAAGCGATTCTTGAGCGCCCGGACGAGGCGCAGCCGCGAGTGTCGGTCCCCCTCGAACTGCAGCACGACGTCGACCAGGTGCTCGAGCACCCGCGGTCCGGCGACCGAGCCGTCTTTGGTCACGTGCCCCACGAGCAGAGTCGGAATGGCTCGCTCCTTGGCCACTCGGATCAGCGCGGCAGCGACCTCACGAACCTGGCTCACGCCGCCGGCCGCACCGTCGACCTCCACGCTCGCGACCGTCTGCACGGAGTCGACCACCACCAGCGAAGGCTTGACCGCGTCAATGTGGCCGAGCACCGTGGCGAGGTCGGTCTCGGCAGCCAAGAACAGCTCGTCCGCCAGCCCGTTGGTGCGCCCCGCGCGGAGCCGCACCTGGCTTGCTGACTCCTCGCCGCTGACATAGAGCGCGCGCTCGCCGGCGCGCGCCCAACGCGCCGCAGCCTCCAGCAGCAAGGTCGACTTGCCGACGCCCGGCTCGCCCGCCACCAGGACGACGGCCCCGGGCACGAGCCCGCCACCGAGCACCCGATCGAGCTCCTCGACACCTGTCGGCCGTGTGGCCGCTGCCGCATCGTCTACCTCGGCGATCGGGCGCGCCGGTGTGCTCGCTGGGGAAGCCGACGTCGTACGGACTCGGACCGCGCCTTGCTCCTCGAGCGTGCCCCACGCCTGGCACTCGCCGCACCGGCCGACCCATTTGCCGGCCGTCCAGCCGCACTCCGCACAGCGGAACATGGGCTTGGCGGCGCGGACGGCAGGTTTGGACGAGGCCATGCGGGAAGCATGCCGGACGGGTCGGACGAAACTGCCCCGCGACGAGTGAAACGCCGTGCACGACACGCGTCGGGCGAGTCGTACACGGCGCTTCAGTTTGCGGAGGGGGCGGCCCGGCACCAACGGACCACCGTGGGTACGGAAACCTCGAGCCCCGAAGTCGCCGTGATCGCTGCCCGTGCCACAGCTTCCGGGAACTCGATCTTCAGCACGGCCTCGAGATCGGCACGACGCTCAAACACCCACCGCACCGGCAGCCTCCGGACGCGAAAGCCGAGACCGGCCCAGAACCGTTCGACGCGCTCTGCGTTCACATGCGGCCACGCGGCACGGAACCAGGACCCGTACGCATCACCGAGCAGATCGACATCAACCACTGCCAGCACGCCACCGGGTCGCAACACCCGGAACGCCTCGGCGAGACCTGGCTCGCAGCCAGATCCGAAGAAATAGGCCCAGCGCGCGTGCACTGCGTCGATCGAACGCGGCGGCAGCGGCAGCGACTCCGCGCCCGACCGTACGACCCGGACCCTTGGCAGACTGGCGCACCGTCGCTGGGCGCGGGTGGCGAGCTCAGCGTGCGGCTCCACGCCGATGACCTCGGCCCCCTCCACTGCGTACGCCGGGAGGTGGAAACCGGTCCCGCATCCGACATCGACGATCGACCCGCCGGCCCACGGCGCGACTTCACGCAGCGCTGACCAGACAAGCCCGTCCGGGTCGGAGGCTTCGTTGAGCAACTCGTAGACGTCGGGCTGCCGCCAGATGTTGGGGCTCGGGATGGGCGTTCCTGTCGGCGGCCGCGGTGCGGCACGGCTCACGAGTCGCCGACCTGCTGCACGGGTGTGGCGGCCTCGGAAGCCGCCCGGCCGGTTGCGCGCCGAGACGGACGCACCGGGTCGGCGGGGTGTCGGACAAGCCGCTGCTTGGCGGCCAAGTGCTCCTCGCAGAGCCGTACGAGCTCCGCATAGGCTTTGTCACCCATCAGCTCGGTGAGCTCGTAAGAGTTGGACACGTAGACCGGCTCGCGGGCGACATGAGCCTCGGTGTTGCCCGAGCAGTACCAGTCGAGGTCGTGACCACCCGGACCCCACCCACGTCGGTCATATTCGGCAATGGAGATCTCGAGGTAGGTCGTGCCGTCGGACCGTTCGACATTGCGGTAGGTGCGACGGATGGGCAGCTGCCAGCACACGTCGGGCTTGGTCTGCACGGGGTGGAGCCCGACGCGCAGCGCATATCCGTGCAGGGCGCACCCGTAACCTCCGGCGAAGCCAGGCCGGTTGAGGAAGATGCATGCTCCGTCGAACACGCGAGTCTTGCGCGCACCGTCGTCATCGCGCTCGGTCCAGCCGTTCTTCCGGCCCTCCGCGCGGTGCTGCCAGTCGTCGTCGGTGAGCTGCTGCACATAGCCCTTGACCCGTTTGACGTCAGCCTTGTCGGAGAAGTGCGCACCGAGCGTGCAGCATCCATCGTCGGGACGGTCGGCGTAGATGCCTTTGCAGCCCTGGCCGAAGATGCACGTCCAGCGCGAGGTGAGCCACGTCAGATCGCATCGGTAGACCTGCTCGCTGTCGGTCGGGTCGACAAACTCCACCCACGCGCGGGGAAAGTCGAGAGGCACCTCAGGCACAGAGTCAGGCTAGCCGTAGGAGGGCACAACGTACGATGCTGCGGGGTGAGTGCGATGCCACGTGTCACACGCCAGCAGGCCGACCTTTCGCACTATGAGGCGTTGCTTTTCGATCTCGACGGCGTCATTACCCGCACCGCCACCGTCCATGCCGCGGCCTGGAAGGATCTCTTCGACGACTTCTTCGCCCGATGGAGCCACGACCACACGGTGCGGGTCGAACCGTTCCAGATCGAGACCGACTACTTGCAATACGTCGACGGTCGCCCCCGGTACGACGGTGTCGCCGCCGTGCTCGCGTCACGGGGCATCCAGCTTCCCTACGGCAATCCGGACGATCCTCCCGAAGCATTGACGATCTGCGGGCTCGGCAACGCCAAGCAGCGCTACTTCGTCGAGCGGCTTGGACAGATGGGCGTCGAGGTCTTCGATGACACGGTCGAGCTGGTCCGGGCGATGCGCGCGGCCGGCAGGAAGATCGCCGTAGTTTCCGCGAGCGAGAACTGCCGAGAGATCTTGCAGCGGGCTCAGCTGATCGACCTGTTCGACGCGCTCGTCACAGGGGTCGAGGTCGCCGAGCTCGGATTGCGCGGCAAACCCGCCCCCGACACCTTTATCAAGGCAGCCGAGCTCCTGGAGACCCCGCCCGCACAAGCGGTCGTCTTCGAGGATGCGATCGCAGGTGTCCAGGCCGGGCGGGCCGGACGGTTTGGTCTCGTGGTTGGCGTCGACCGCCGAGGCGAGCCCGGGCCTCTTGCGGAGAACGGCGCAGACATGGTCAGCAGCGACCTGCGCCAGTTCTTGCCTCGCTCGTCGGGGGACGGGTAAATCAGCGGACGCCTGGCCGTGGTGTGATTCCCTAGGTCTGTCACCGCCTCCGGAGGTTGTTCCACATATGCGTCGCGTTCTTCCCGCGCTGCTGGCTAGCAGCATGCTCATCGCCGGCTGCGGGATGTTCGGCGGCGATGGGGACAGTCGACGTGACGATGCTGCCGCCGCGGCCCGTACGTTCTTCGACGCGTGGGCTGAGGGCGACCTCGAGGCAGCCGCGGAGGCCACGAGCGACGCCGCCGCGGCGCTGCCGGTGCTCCAGGAGACCACCGACAGACTTGCTGTGACCGCTGTGCAGGTCGAGCCCGGGGATGTGGCGGGCTGCGAGGACGAGGAGCCGTGCACAGTGCCGTACGACGTCACCTTGTCGCTGCGCGCGGCCGGCGACTGGCCGTACGTCGGCCAGCTCACCGCGGCGCCGACCGGCGAGGGCGACGATGCGACCTGGAAGGTCGAGTGGACACCGGCGATCGTGCACCCCGCCCTGACCCCGCAGACGCGACTCGGTCGCGAGCGGTCGGTCCCGGCGCGTGCGTCGATCGTCGATCGGCAGGGTCGGCCGATCACCGAGGACCGGCCCGTGGTGACGGTCGGGGTCGTGCCCAAGGACCTGGCCGATCCCGCGGCTGTCTATGCCGCCCTGCAGACCGCCGCTCAAGTCGACCCGGCGCGCATGGCGCAGCAGGTAGCAGCCGCTCAGCCGGACCACTTCGTGGAGGCGGTGACGCTGCGGCGGCCACACTATGACGCGGTTGCCGAACTGCTTGCCCTGCCCGGAGTGCAGACGCGCGAGGGGACGCGGTCCCTGGCGCCGACGACAGCCTTCGCCCGTGGCGTGCTGGGCGCTGTCGGCCCGGCGACCGAGGAGCTGCTGGCCGAAGCCGGTCCGACGGCATCGTCGGTGGACCTGGTCGGGGGGTCCGGCCTGCAACGTACCTACCAGCAGCAGCTCGCCGGCGCGCCCGGCTTCACGGTACGGCTGATCAACCGCGACACCGACCAGCCGGTCGGCGACCCGCTCGTCACCGTCGAGCCGACGCCCGGAGCGCCACTGCAGACGACGCTCGACATCACCGTGCAGGAGGCGGCCGACCAGGCATTGCTCGGCGTCGATGCCGTCACGTCGCTCGTGGCGGTCGACGTCAATACCGGCGGCGTGCTCGCCGTGAGCAATGCGCCGGAGCCATCGGACAACCGTGCCTTCACCGGCCAATACCCACCAGGGTCGACGATGAAGGTGCTGACCTCGTCGGCCTTGCTGCGCAACGGAATCACGCCGCAGACCGAGATGAGCTGCCCGCGCACGATCAACATCGGTGGCAAGAACTTCAAGAACTTCGAGTTCGGGTCCTTCGGCTCAGGGCCGTTCGAGGAAGCCTTCGCGCAGTCGTGCAACACGGCCTTCGTTCAGCTGACCGACTCGATGCCGCCCAACGCATTACCAGCGGAAGCAAGTGCCTACGGGCTTGGCGCCGAATGGGACCTGGGCGTCCCCGCCTTCAGCGGGGCAGTGCCCGAGCCGACCGACCAGGTCGACGAGGCCGCCGCGATGATCGGCCAGTCCCGGGTCCTCGCCAGCCCGCTGGCCATGGTCTCCGTCGCCGCAGCCGTCGCCACCGGGCAGCCGCATCCACCCGTGCTGGTGCCGGAGCGGACGCCGACACCGGCGCCCGCCGCACTGCCTGCCGAGGTCGTGGGCCAGCTGCGTGAGCTGATGCGCCAGACGGTGCAGCGGGGGACCGCGGCGGACCTGGCCGACCGTGGCGAGGTCTTCGCCAAGACGGGAACGGCGGAGTACGGCACCGACACGCCGCCACACACGCATGCGTGGGTGATCGGCTTCCGCGGCGACATCGCGTTCGCGGTGCTGGTCGAGGATCGCGAGTCGGGCGCACATGACGCCGTACCCGTCGCCGATCGGTTCCTGTCGGCACTCCCGTAGGCGGAGCGATAGCGTCGCGCCATGCGGCTTGGTGTGCTCGACATGGGCTCCAACACGGTCCACCTGCTCGTCGTCGACGCGCATCGCGGCGCACGGCCACTGCCGGCCTTCAGCCACAAGACCGAGCTCCGGCTCTCCGAGCTGCTCGACGAGTCGGCCCGAATCACCTCGTCCGGCACTCGGCGGCTCGTGTCGTTCGTGCGCGAGGCACTCGAGATGGCGGAGGACAAGGGCGCTGAGCAGGTGCTCGCGTTTGCGACCTCGGCGATCCGCGAAGCCAGCAACGGCGACGAGGTGCTGGGCCGCCTGCGCCAGGAGGTCGGGCAGGAGATCACCGTGCTTTCCGGTGCCGACGAGTCGCGCCTTACGTTCCTTGCAGTCCGTCGTTGGTACGGCTGGTCGTCGCGACGACTGCTCGGCCTGGACATCGGCGGCGGCTCCCTGGAGATCGCCAGCGGGATCGACGAGGACCCGGATGTCGCGTTGTCCTTGCAGCTAGGGGCCGGCCGGCTCACTCGCGAGCGCCTTGACGGCGATCCGCCCTCGAAGGAGAGCGTGCGCGAGCTTCGCCGCTACGTTCGGCAGCAGCTGGGCACCGTCGTCGGCCAGGTGCTCCGCGAGGGTGCGCCCGACAAGTCGGTCGGCACGAGCAAGACGTTCCGGTCACTTGCGCGCGTGACCGGGGCGGCCCCGGCAGCCGAGGGGATGTACGCCACGCGCCTGCTCGAGCGTGCCGCGCTGTCGGAGATCATCCCCACTCTGGCCAAGAAGTCGGCGCACGAACGAGCCGAGCTGCCCGGGGTTTCCGAGTCGAGGGCTCCGCAGCTGCTCGCCGGCGCTCTTGTCGCAGAGGCAGCTATGGACCTGCTTGAGGTGGACACGCTCGAGATCTGCCCATGGGCGCTGCGCGAAGGTGTCATTCTGCGACGAATCGACACGCTCGCCGCTTGATCGCGGGGTCTGGACGAGGCGGCGATGATCTCGCTAAGGTCACACCCGCCGGTCCGATGACGTGCCGGTGAACGCAAGGCGTCGTTCGACGCACCTACGGATGGTCGCAAGACCTGAGGGTGTGTCTCGCGGGCAACGGCCCACGAGACGCTGCTCAGCCGCACCCGGCACGCCGGGGGAGGCTGGGCGCAACCGGGGGCACCTCAGACTCCGGCGACCGGCACTTCCCGTGGGTGGGATAACGGCTCCGATCGGAGCCGTTATAGTCGAGCAGCCTTTGTCCCGATTCGTCCCCCGGTTGGAGCCGCCAGTGTCGCGAGCCGCGCGCCATGTCGCGGGCAACCAAGCCGGCACGTCGGACGCTCAGTCGTCGGCATCCGCAACCCGGGCGCGAGGCGGCCGGCGCAAGCGTCGCCGCTCGAGCGTCGTCGCGCGCAGGAGCCGCAACGTCATCCTCCCCAACCTCGTCGGCCTCGCCGCGCTTATCGGGGCAGCGGGCGGCGCGGTTGCGGACGGCAAGCCAAACCCGGTCTCGTCCCAGCTGACCGAGGGGCGCATCTCGCTCGACACGAGCGCGCTGTCGCGGCAGAGCAACGCGGTGGTCTCTCGCAGCGTGATCCGGGCCAAGGCTGCCGTGCCGTTGGCCGACATCCCGGTGCCTGCCGACGTGTCGTTGCCACCACCGCCGCCGCCCGACCCCACTCCGTACGGCTTCCCGTCGGTGCCGGGCTGTGACGCGACGTTGGCCGAAGATCCGCTCAACGGGCAGCTCAGCGACGACCACCTGTGCCCGATCGGCGGCGGCGAGATGCTGCGGCCAGACGCAGCGGCGGCCTTCATGGCACTCAATGCCGCCTACCAGGAGCGCTTCGGCGTCCCGCTGGAGATCAGCGACTCCTACCGCAGCCTGCGCGACCAGCGCATCCTGCGCAGCCAGAAGCCTGGCCTGGCTGCCCGGCCGGGCACCAGCGAGCATGGGCTCGGCCTGGCCGTCGACCTGGCAGGCGGCATCGAGAGCTACTACAGCAAGCAGCACAAGTGGATGCGTGCGAACGCACCAGACTTCGGCTGGGAGCTGCCCAAGTGGGCTCGCGACGGTAATGGGCGCGAGGAGCCCTGGCACTGGGAGTACAGCCCGGTCTACTGACAGGGGCGAGCCAACTGTCCTCGGGCCAATACCCTGTGACCGTGAGCGCCGCGCGAGACCGCACGCAGCCTTCGGCCAGCCTGCGCTCTTCCGACGTGACGGTCAGCCTGTCCACGGCCTCGGTCTACCCGCAGAGCACGGCCGACGCGTTCGCGCTGGCCCGCGACCTGGGTTACGACGGTGTCGAGGTCATGGTGTGGACCGATCTCGTCAGCCAGGACACCGACCAAGTGGCGCAGCTCGCCGAGTCGCATGGCGTCCCCATCCACGCGATCCATGCACCCTGCCTGTTGCTCACCCAGCGCGTCTGGTCGCCCGACCCGTGGGAGCGGCTGCGCCGCTCGGTCGAGATGGCCGGCGACCTCGGAGCTGAAGTGGTGGTCGTCCATCCGCCTTTCCGTTGGCAGCGCGACTATGCCCGCGGGTTCGTCGACGGTGTCCGTCGCCTCGAAGGCGATTCCGGCATCAAGATCGCGGTGGAGAACATGTATCCCTGGCGGGCCGCCGGGCGCGAGATCGCTGCGTATGCGCCCGACTGGGATCCCACCGATGAGGACTACGCGCACTGCACGCTCGACCTTTCGCACGCCGCGGTGTCCGGGTCGGACGTCATGGAGATGGCCGATCGGCTCGGCGATCGACTCGCGCACGTGCACCTCGGTGACGGCACCGGTTCATCCCGCGACGAGCACCTGGTGCCCGGCCGCGGTACTCAACCGTGTGCCGCGCTGCTCGAGCGGCTCGCCATCGGCGGATGGGGCGGTTCGGTGACCGTGGAGGTCACCACCCGACGGGCAAGAACGACCGCGGAGCGCGAGGCCGATCTCGCCGAATCCCTTGCGTTTGCCCGGCTTTACCTCGTACGACCGCAGAGCCGGATGTTCTCGGTCGCGACCGACGGCACCGCTGAGAGCGTGGAGCAGAAATGAGCGCCGCGCCCTCCGCACCACAGCCGAGGCCGAAGCGGTCAGGACGTCGCCCCGGCACACCCGACACCCGCGGCGCAATCCTGGTTTCGGCGCGCGCCGAGTTCGCCGCCAAGGGCTTCGACGGTGCCTCGGTTCGCGGCATCGCGGCACGCGCACAGGTCGACTCTTCGCTCGTGCACCACTACTTCGGCAGCAAGGAGCAGCTGTTCGCGGCGGCGATGCAGCTGCCGATCGATCCTGGCGCCATCGTGCAGCGGGTTCTCGCCGGCGACCCGACGGATATCGGCGAGCGGCTCGTGCGGATGCTGCTGGAGGTCTGGGGTCCGCCGGCGACGCGCGGCCCGTTCGTCGCGCTGCTCCGCTCGGCGGTGACGCATGAAGCGGCGGCTGCGATGTTCCGCCAGTTCATGCGCCGCGCGGTCATTGCGCGGGTAGCAGACACACTCGACATCCCGGACCGCGAGCTGAGGGTCACCCTGGCGGCGTCCCAGATCGGGGGGCTACTGCTCATGCGCTACATCATCAAGATCGAGCCACTCGCGTCGGTCAGCGACGACGAGGTGGTCGCTCTCGTGGCTCCCGCGATCCAGCACTACCTGACGCCTTGACGTCGTCGGTGAGCGGAGTAGATTTCATCATGTGATGAATTCTTCGCTGGATGATCTCGGCGGTGCCGACGCCGCGATCCGCGCTCGTGGAGTGTCCGTCGTGCGCGGAGGCAAGACAGTGCTCGACTCGCTCGACCTCGACATCCGTCGTGGCTCGCTGACGGGGCTGCTCGGCCCGTCCGGTTCGGGCAAATCGACGCTGATCCGGGCGATCGTCGGCGTGCAACAGCAGGTGACGGGCGAGCTGACGGTGCTCGGCCGCCGCGCCGGGTCGGCGAGCCTGCGCCATGAGGTCGGCTACGTGACGCAGGCGCCTAGCGTCTATGCGGACCTGACCGTCCGACAGAACCTTCGTTACTTCGCCGAGGTGCTCGGGGCACGCGCCGAGCACGTCGAGAGCGCGATCGCGCAGGTCGACCTCGCACCGCAGGCCGACCAGCTCGTCGGCAGCCTGTCCGGTGGCCAGGAGTCACGCGTGTCGCTCGCGACCGCGCTACTCGGCGACCCGCAGCTCCTGCTGCTCGACGAACCGACCGTGGGGCTCGACCCGGTGCTCCGGCGCGACCTCTGGACGCTGTTCCGGTCGCTGGCCGACGCGGGTGTCACGCTGCTCGTCTCCAGCCACGTGATGGACGAGGCCGAGCGCTGCGAGCGCATAGTGCTGCTGCGCGATGGACGGCTGCTTGCCGACGACCCGTTGCCGGCGCTGCTCGCGCGCACCAGCACGGACACTGCCGAGGCGGCGTTCCTCAGCCTTGCCGAGGGAGTGGCGGCATGACCCCGCGCGTCACCTTCGCCACCGCCAAGCGCGTGCTGTTGCAGTTGCGCCATGACCATCGCACTGTCGCGCTGATGCTCGTCGTGCCGTCGGCACTCATGGGCCTGCTTGCGTGGATGTTGCCGCAGCACGATCTCGACCAGTACGGGCCGCCGCTGCTCGGCATCTTCCCCATGCTGGTGATGTTCCTGGTGACCTCTGTGGCGACTCTTCGAGAGCGCACGAGCGGGACGCTGGAGCGGCTGCTCACGATGCCCATCGGCAAGGCCGACTTCATCATCGGATATGCGTTGGCGTTCGGCGGATTCGCGGTCGTGCAGGCGCTGCTCGTTGCCGGGTTGTCGTTCGGCGTCTATGGCATGGACGTCCGCGGCTCGGCGTGGCTCATCGTCCTTATCGCCGTGCTGGACGCCTTGCTCGGCACCGCGCTCGGGCTGTTCGTCAGCGCGTTCGCGGCGACGGAGTTTCAGGCGGTGCAGTTCCTGCCTGCGGTCCTGCTGCCGCAGCTATTGCTCTGCGGGATCATCGTGCCCCGCGACGAGCTGCCCACGCTGCTCAGCTGGCTGTCGGATGTGCTGCCGTTGTCGTACGCGATCGACGCCGTCTTCGAGGTCGCGCAGTACGCCGAGGCCACCGCCGCCTACTGGGCGAACCTGGCCGTCGTCCTCGGGTTCGCCGTCGTGCTACTGGGACTGGGCGCGGGCACGCTCCGCCGCACCACGCCGTGATCGCCACCGTCGTACGCTGAGCGGCATGAACGTTCTCAAGCAGGCCCTGCTGTCGGCGGCGGACAACGACCAGCTGCGCCGGCTCGCCGAGGGTGTGCCCGTGACCCGGGCGATGGTTGCCCGCTATGTGGCAGGCGAGCACACCGAGGATGCCGTGCACGCGACGCAGGCTCTCGTCGACGACGGCCTGTACGTGACCCTCGACCTGCTCGGCGAGGACACGCTTGAGCGCGCCCAGGCCGATGCGACCGCGGCGGCGTACGTCTCCCTGCTCAAAGCACTTGACGATGCCGCGCTCACCGGACGGGCCGAGATCTCGGTGAAGCTCTCCGCCGTGGGGCAGGCCCTGCCAGTGGACGGTCACAAGATCGCGCTCGAGAACGCTCGCCAGCTCTGCGAGGCCGCCCGCGAGGTCGGCACCACGGTGACTCTCGACATGGAAGACCACACCACGACCGACTCGACACTGGGCATCCTGCGCGAGCTGCGCGCCGACTTTCCGGAGACCGGCGCGGTGCTGCAGACCTACCTCCACCGCACTGAGCAGGACTGCCGCGACCTTGCGCACGCCGGCTCGCGGGTCCGGCTGTGCAAGGGTGCCTACGCCGAGCCGCCGACGGTCGCCTACGTCACCGCGGCGGAGGTCGACAAGGCCTACGTTCGCTGCCTCAAGATCCTGCTCGCTGGCGACGGCTACCCGATGATCGCGACCCACGACCCGCGGCTGATTGAAATCGCGGGTGCACTCGCGACGAGGTACGAGCGTGACCAGGGCAGCTATGAGTTCCAGATGCTGCACGGCGTCCGACCTGACGAGCAACGCCGGCTCGCTCGCAGCGGAGAGCGCGTGCGGGTCTATGTTCCGTACGGCAACGAGTGGTACGGGTATCTCGTTCGACGCCTGGCCGAGCGGCCTGCCAACCTGGCACTGTTCGCCCGCTCACTCGTCTCGAAGGGCTAGAGGTATGACCGCGCGTGTCCACAAGACTGTCGCCATCCTTGGCGCCGGGGTCATGGGGGAGACGCTGCTCTCCGGTCTGCTCCGCGGCGGCTGGCGCGCCGGTGACCTCGTCATCTCCGAGCGGCGCACCGACCGTGCGGCCGAGCTGCACGAGCGCTACGGCGTCGAGGTGCTCGACAACATCGCCGCCGTCAAGGCTGCGGACACGATCGTGATCGTCGTCAAGCCGCAGGACATGGGTGCGTTGCTCGACGAGATCGCCCCGCACGTGTCGACGTCGTCGCTCGTCGTCTCCATCGCTGCCGGCATCACGACTGGTTTCGTCGAGTCGCGGCTGCCAGACGGCGTGCCTGTCGTGCGCGTCATGCCCAACACCCCGGCGCTCGTCGACGAGGGGATGGCCGCCATCTCGCCCGGATCGCACTGCGACGAAAGCCACCTGGAAGAGGCCGAGGCACTCCTACGCTCGACGGGGCGCGTCGTACGCGTGCCCGAGAAGCAGCAGGACGCGGTCACGGCAGTCTCCGGGTCCGGACCCGCCTATGTCTTCTACGTCGTCGAGTCGATGATCGAGGCGGGCGTGCACCTCGGCCTGCCGCGCACCGTCGCAACAGAGCTCGTTGTCCAGACCCTCGTCGGCTCGGCCAAGCTGCTGCGCGAGACCGGGGAGCACCCGACGGTGCTGCGCGAGCAGGTGACGTCACCGGCCGGCACGACGGCCGCGGCGGTGCGCCAGCTCGAAGACCACAAGGTCCGGGCAGCGTTCCTCACCGCTCTCGAGGCGGCGCGCGACCGGTCGCGAGAGCTGGCCGCCGGGCAGTGAGCAGCACGATAGAGCGGCTGCGGCCGGACGACTGGCAGCGGTTTCGCAGACTTCGCCTTAGCGCGTTGCGGGACGCCCCCGACGCCTTCTGGACCACGTACGAGCAGTCTCTGGACCAACCGGAATCGTTCTGGCGCGACCGACTGGGCGCCCCCCGGACCGCCTACTTCACCACCTCTGCCGATGACGGTCTCGTCGGCGTTGGACCTGACCCCAGCGACAACACCGAGGCCGTGATCATCTCGATGTGGGTGTCACCGGATGCCCGCGGTCAGGGAGTCGGCGAGCGGCTCGCTCGCGCGGCGATCGACTTTGCACGGGAACTGGGCTTCCCGGCCGTGAAGCTCGAGGTCGTCGACACCAACGGGGCTGCCATCCGGCTCTACGAGAGGCTCGGATTCGAGCCCAACGGTGTCACGGCACGGTTCCCACCACCACGTGGGCACCTCACCGAGCACCAGCGACGGCTCGCGCTCTGACGCGGCGAGTGCATGGCGCCACGTCTCGTTCACCGAGCGGCTGTGTCGCCTTAACGCGCCTGCCGCCCATGAGCCTCGCCGTCGTCGCAGTGTCGCTATGCGTCGGGCGTCCGCCTGGCGCTCATCTCGACATGCCGCCCGGCGGCCTTGGGGGAGCGGGTGCGAGCGGCCATAGCGATGATCATGCTGGGGCTTGGGCTGTCCGCCGCTGCAGGTGTCTGGGCAGCCTCGCTGCCGACGACTGATCCGCTCACCGGCTACGCAGCGGCGCAGGCTGCTGCCGAGCCAGTTGCCGCTGCGCCGACAGCACCTCCCGAACCGAGCCCAGGCGTCGCCTCCGCTCCGTCGGGCGCGTCGCGGGTGACGCGCTCTGTCGACCCGGCCTGGGTGCACACCATCGCGGCGAAGACCGGCATCCCTGATCGTGCAGTGGAGGCTTACGCGAATGCCACGCTGCGGCTGGCCGAGGAGCGGCCGGGCTGCCGGCTGAGCTGGCCGACGCTGGCGGGGATAGGCGCAGTCGAGTCTGGCCACGGCACGTTCGGCGGGCTGGCCCTCGGGCACGACGGTCGAGCGGAGCGGCCCATCATCGGGGTACCTCTGAACGGGACCGGGGTCGCGCATATCGCCGACACCGACGGCGGCACCCTCGACGGCGACGCGCTCTGGGACCGAGCTGTCGGCCCGATGCAGTTCATCCCGTCGACGTGGTCGCGTTGGGGGGTCGACGCCGATGGCGACGGACTGTCGGACCCGCAGTCGGTTGACGACTCCACGCTCGCGGCAGGGCGCTACCTGTGTGCCTCCGGCGGCGACCTTACGCGCGGCGATGCATGGCAGCGGGCGATCCTGTCCTACAACCACTCGGTCGACTACGCCGCCGCCGTGCGTTCGCGCGCTGACGCGTTTGCCATGGCGAGTCGTGGCTAGTCGCGTAGCAACCGTACGCGCGGAGTTGTATCTAACTCCTCCGTGGGCGCTCTATCTAGGCGTCAGTACCGGCCCACGGGAGGCCGTCATGGCCGCAATCAGTGATGTCTCGGACGCCCACGTCTCGGCGAACACGCTCGACATCAGAGACCTGCGATATCCGACGGAGCCCTCCCGCTTTGTTCTAGCGGTTGTGAGCACCCTGTCCGGGCTGCTCGTGGTCGTTGTTTGGTTCGCGCAACTCGACCTGCCAGCGCTGCTGGCTGCCATCGTCGGCCTGGCGATTGCCTTGTCGCTGCTGTGGGTCACGCTCCAAATCCACCGTGTCCGCATCCTCGGCGATGCGGTACTCGTCGGTCCCGACACGCTCCCGGACTTTCAAGGTGCGGTCGATGAGGTCAGGAACATGGTCGACTATCACAAACGCGTCGACATCTTCGTTGTCCCGAAACTGTCACCGCCGACGCAGCTCACGAGCTATTTCGGGGTGCGTGTGCTCCTCGTCGAGGGTGGCGCGGTCGCAGACATCACCACACCGGCCAACCGGCCACAATTGCTCTTCCTCCTGGGCACCTACTTCGGCGCGCTGAAAGCGAAGCATGATCGCTGGACGTTGTTCGAGCTCCTGCTCGACAACGCCGGTCTGCGGCGTCTCCTGGCACCCGTCGTCGGACCGTGGTTGCGAGCCACCGTGTATACCGGCGATCAGATCGCGTTTGGGTGTAGCCGGGACTTCGGGACCAGTCTTGACGCCGTCTTCAGGACGTTGGTTGGACGAGAACTGAGCCCGCAGCTTGAGGCGGGCGGCCTGATCAAGCAGGCCGACCGGGTCCGCAGGTCGCTGATCCTGAGGTTTGCACAGCTCTTCCGTCCTGTCCCACACGCGACCAACCGGTTCCTCAACCTTGTGCACTTCGCACAACGAGTCGAGCCCGAGTCTGCGTCCGCCTTTCGCGCGGCGCTCCCCGAAGACACCCAGACCTTGCTCGACAGAGCACTTGGCCGAGCCGCTCGCGACGAGAGACGAACCGCGGGCGCCGCGATACTCACTGCTGGAGCAGTCGCCGTGGCTGCCCTGTTCATCTACGCCGGTTTCCAGGCGGCCGACGCCTTTCGCGCTCCGCCCAACGTAGCCGATGACGTGGTGATCAACCCGACGCCCGAGCCGATTGCCGCACCCGGGGAAACGACACCGGAGCCGACGCCAGCGCAGACACTCATCAACGCCGTGCCAGCTTCGCTTGGTGTGTCATGCACCGAGATCACAGCGCCTGCCCCGGAGTTGTCCATCGGCCTGGTGGTGGCGGCGTCATGCATCGGTCCAACCGCCGCAGATGCCGACGTTGTAGATCTCTACGCCTACGACACCGTCACGAGCATGACGTCAGCCGTTGATGGCTGGCTTGGAGGCCTGGGCTCGGGAGCGTGCGCAGATGGCCTCCGCGACACATGGGCCAGCAACGGCGTCAACGGCGGCACGCTGGCCTGCTACGTGGACACCAACAGCGGCCAGTCCATCGCCATGTGGACGTACGACGACGCAGCACTCCTCGTCGTGGCCGGGGATCCTGTCATGGGCCTGGACGAGCTCTACCTGTGGTGGCAGCAGGCAGCACCTGCGACCCTCTGAGCTGACCCGGGTACGTCAGTCTCCAGCGATGCCGTTGCGGAGAGCGGTGACCACCGGCCGCGGTGCGGTATCAACGGCGAGGCGGAACACGTCGGGTCGGTGGTAGTGCCCGACTGGGTCGAACAACCTCCGGGCCGACAGCACCTTGGAGAGATCCAGCTCGGCGACCAGGATGGTCTCGGCATACCGAGCAGGTCCAGCGAGGATCTCACCATTGGTGCCGACGATCACGGTGTTCCCGGGTTCCACCCAGTCAGGGTCGTCCGGATCGGTCTGCCACACTCGCTCCCGCTCGGGGAAGTCGGCCGGGATCTGGTCGACTCGCACGCAGGGATTCACGCCGATCACATAGCAGCGGCCTTCTCGAGCTATGTGACGCATCGTCGCGATCCAGCCGTCACCTCTCGCCAGCGTGGGCGCCACCCACACGTCGACACCCTGCGAGTACAGGTAGAACCGTGCCAGCGGCATGTAGTTCTCCCAGCAGATCAGTCCGCCGAGACGTCCGAAAGGCGTCGGATAGGTGTCGAGGGTCGAGCCATCGCCCATTCCCCACACGGTGCGCTCCGAGCCGGTCGGCATCAGCTTGCGATGCTTGCCAAGCAGATTGCCGCCGGCATCGAAGTAGAGCACCGTGTTGTAGATCGTGTTCCCGATTGGCTCGCGTTCGTTGACCCCGATCACCAGATAGATCCCAGCTTCCCGAGCAGCCCTCCCCAGTCGATCGGTGGCCTCGCTCGGTACGACGACAGCCTGGTCGGCGAGCCGTTCGAACCACTGCTCGTCCCCGTCCCAGATGCGCGCACCGTCGATCCAGATTGGTGTCCCCGGCACGAACGCCTCCGGGAACACGACCAGGTCCGCCGAGCGCACGGATGGGTCGGCAAGCAACTCCTCCACCTTGGCAAGAGTCGCGTCGCGATCCATCAGCACGTAGGCGGCCTGCACCGCCGCAACTGTCAACGACACCATCGTGAGCCACTTGGCACTTCAGCGGATGTTCTGGTTGAGGTGGAACAGGTTGTCGGGGTCGTACATCTTCTTGATGTCCCGCAGCCGCTGGTAGTTGGCTGAATAGTTCACGGGCACGCGGTCCGCGTCGTCCTCGGACATGAAGTTGACGTAGCCCGCGTCGGTGCCGTACGGCTTGATTGCCTCGTAGTAGTCGCGGACCCACGCGATGTTGGCTTCGTTGTCCGCCGGATCCGGCCACATGCCCGCGATCACTGGTGCGAAGGTCACGTCGCGGAACGGGAAAGCCGTCTCGTCCGATGCGACCCGCTGGACCGCCCCGTTGATGGGGTAGAGGTGCATCGTCGACGAAACATGGGGTACCCGCGATCCGTGCTCGACGTGCGCGGCGATTGCCTCAGGCGTCAACTCACGGACGAACTGAGCCTTCCAATAGTGCTGTAGCCCCTTGGGCACGAGACCGTCAAACGCTGAATTCAGCGCGGGGTATGGCATCGGCCCGACATGCTCGGCGACGATAGGCGCGAGATCGCGCAGGGGCTTCAAGGCGCGCTCACCCTCGGAGGTGGGACCGGCCCAGGCCATCACCAGGACACACAAGGTGTCCCCGTGCCGGTCTTCGGGGATGAACGGCAGCGGCGGGGCAATCTGCCAGGCGAAGAAGCCGCCCAGCTGTTCGGGGGCCTGGCTGATGTAGTCGGCGTAGCCGGCCATCACGGTCGCTGCGTCCTTGAGCTCGAAGAACATCGGCCCGCCGTACAGCTCCGGGATGTCGTGCAGTTGGTATTCCAGCGCGGTAACCACGCCGAAGTTTCCGCCGCCACCGCGTAGCGCCCAGAACAGGTCCTCGTTCTGTTGGCCGCTGGCGTGGAGGAACCGCCCGTCTGCGGTCACGACGTCAGCGGAGAGCAGGTTGTCGCAGGAGAGTCCGACTCCCCGCGCGAGGTAGCCGATCCCACCGCCCAATGTCAGACCAGCGACGCCCGTCGTCGAGATGACTCCTCCGGTGGTAGCGAGACCGAAGGCGTTGGTGGCGTGGTTGAAGTCGCCCCAGGTGGTGCCGCCACCGGCTCTGGCCGTCCGGGCCTCCGGATCGACGTGGACCCAGCGCATGCCCGACAGGTCGAGCACGACGCCGCCGTCGCTCGTACCGTATCCGGGCACGCTGTGCCCCCCGCCCCGAACGGCCAGATCCACCCCCTGCTCACGGGCCAGCGCGACACCCGCCCGCACATCCGCCACGTCTACAGCGCGTATCACCACCGCGGGCCGGCGATCGTGCATGGCGTTGTGGACAGCACGTGCCTCGTCGTAGCCCTCGTCGCCAGGAGCGAAGACCTGCCCCCGAACCGCCTCTCGGAGCGCGCTGATGCTCGCGTCGTGCATGCGTGTCCTCCCCATCGGATGTGTAGCCACGACCATGGGGGCGACAGCGTTCCCTGAGCGTTCCGTCCTATCCAGCGGTGAGCAGCGAGCGTTCAGCAAGACGCTGGTGGGCGCCCGCGCCCTGATCGCGCGCGACCGCGATGGCGCGCCGGATCAGCGATGTGCCCAGATCGGCATCGCCGGTCGCGATGTGGAGCTCACCCTCGAGGCGGAGCAGGTCGGAGTCGAGGTAGCGCTGGCCCGTGCGGTCAGCGAAGGTCCTGGCCTCGCCCACCGCGGTCAGAGCCTCAGTGGGCGAACCCGTCAGCGCCAGAGCCCGACCAAGGACCGCCAGGACGAAGGTGAGGTAGAGCTGGCGCGCCGGGTCTCGGTAGGTCTCAGCAGCCTTGCGGATCAGCCGCACCCCAGCGCGCTTGCCGTGCCGCACCTGGACCCATCCCCGAAGCAGATCGCCCATGGGTTCGAAGAACGGCGTCCGACCGGTCCATAGCTGTGCACCGGCCCGAGCAGTCGCGGCCACCTGCTCGTCGTCCTCGCGGAGGAGAGCGAGCCAGCCTTCCCAGCATGCGACGTAGGCGAGTGTGAACGGGTCGCGGATCTCCGACGCGTACCGTTTGGCCTCGGCCATCAGCCGTACGGCTTCGTCGTCGTCACCCCGCCACCAGACGGTGACCGCGAGCCGGCTGGCGCACACGGCATAGGGGTCCTGGGCGTAGGCGCGAAGATGCGTGTCGCACTCGTCGGGGTTGTACCGGGACATGGCCTCCCGCAAGTGGCCCTCGGACTCCGCGAACCGAGCTCGCCAGAAGTCGCTCACGCCGAAGAGGTAGTGCCCCTCCACCAATGAGATCGGATCGCCGGCCGCACCGCGACGGACGAGGCTTGCCGCCCGTTGCGCGGCCTCTTCGAACTGACAGTTGGACATACCCAGCAGCCCGAGACCTCGTTCCGCCGACGGAGTGATCTCCGCGCCGAGCTTGCGCGCTAGCCGTCCGACCTGGGTGTACTGCTCCCGGACCTCCTTCGACCCGTAGCCGAACCGCGACACCAGCGGGACAGCGAGCTCCGTCCGCACCGCGAGCTCCGTTTCTTCACGCTCTCGATCGGCGGGCAAACGAGCCACCAGATGCAAGGCTCGTCGCAGCGCGGCGATGACCTCATCCGTGGCGAACAACGACTGGGCGTGGGTCGCTGCCCGGCGATCGGCCGCGATGGCCTCACGGATGCGCCCAGCCTTCTCGTAATGTGTCGCGAGCTCGGCGACGAACCGATCCGGATCATCCCGGTGGAGCTCAGCCATGGCGTTCGCGACGGTGGCGTGCAGGCTCCGGCGACGTACTGGGCTGATGGCGTCGAGGGCAACGTCGCGCAACCGGTCATGTGTGAAGTCGTACGCATCGCCCTGCTCTCGCACGATGCGGCGGCGCCACAGCTCGTCCAGCGCATCGACAAGCTCGCTCTGCTCACTCGTCCATGCGGTCTCCAGGAGCTCGAGTGAGAATGCCCGTCCGATGGTGGCGCACAGCTCGACGAGCTTCCGCGTCGGGGGAGTGAGCTGTCCGAGGCGTGCCTGGAGGACACCTGAGACCGTTGGCTGGACGATTCCTCGACCCCCCTCAGCCGACCGCGCCCCGGCAACTCGGATTGCCTCAACGATGAAGAGCGGACTTCCTTCGGACTCGGCGTACAGGTTGCTTGCCTCCTGCCTAGACAGGTCCGCACCACGCAGCCGTCGTCCGAGCTCGGCGGTCGACTCGGCGTCGAGTGGTCCCAGCGCGATCTCGGTGAGCAGCCCGACGCGATGCAGGCCTGTCGCGACTGTCGACAGTGGATGGCCCGCATCGACCTCTTCGGTACGGGCGGAGCCGGCGACCATCACCGGCGCCGAGCCCGACTCACGTACGAAGTAGTGCAGAAAAGCAAGTGTGTCGGCGTCGCACCATTGCAGGTCATCGACAACGAGCAGCGTCGGTTGGTGGCTTGAGAGCAACGCATGTCGCAACCCGTCGAAGAGCCTTGCGCGCTTGGCGCCTTCGCTCACAGGTTCGGGTGCGCTCGGCAAGGCCGCGAGGGAAAGCTGAGGCAACAAGCGGGCCACTTCACCGCGCCAGGTCGGGTCCAGCGTGGAGACCGTGGGCCACAGCGTCGGGGACTTGAGCCAGTCGGTGACCGGTGCGTAGGCCAGCCGTCCCTCTGCTGCGTATGCCCGGCTTCGGGCAACGCGGACTCCGTCGCCTTCGAGAGCATCGGCGAGCTCCTCGAGCAACCGGGACTTGCCGATGCCAGGCTCACCGGTGACGAGCAGCATGCGCCCCGGGCCTGAAAGTGCCTCGCGCCAGACGGCGTGGGACATCGCCAGATCGCCATCCCGTCCCACGAGTCGGGGAGCGGCGGCCGTCAGGGTGAGCGCCGGCGATGCCTCCAGCAGCGAGCGATACACCGCCTGTGTGGCCGAACTCGGCGACACGCCTGCTGCCCGATCCAGTGCCCGGACGCACTCGTGAAACACGCGAAGGCTGCGGGCACGGTCGCCCGCCGCACCATAAAGGCGCATGAGACGTCGATAGCTCGGCTCATGTGTCGGATCCAGGCGTACTAGGGCCTGCGCGCTTTGCATGGCGCCGTCCAGGTCGCCGTCGTCCTCGCTGGCTCCTGCAAGTTGATCGAGCACGGTGACGGCGGACGAACGCAACCGCTCGCGTTCGGCCAGCACCCAGTCGTCATAGCTGCCCGGCAGCAGGTCACCGCCGTACGCATCGGCGGCGGTCTTCAGCCACCGTCTCGCGAGGCGATCGCTTTCGGCGTCCTTCGCCTGACGCACGGCCTCCTGGAACGCCTCGACGTCGACCCAAGCCGCGGAATCGGCACGCCACTGGATCGTCGTCCGAGACAGCTCCAGGTAGCGGTCCGGCTCTGGGAGGGCGTTCCTGAGATGGTGCAGCAGGTGCCGCAGGTTGGTCCGCGCCTGCACGTCGGTTGAGTCAGGCCACAGGGAGAACGCGACGTGCTGGCGGGACTGCGGGATCGGGCCTCCGACGAGCAGACGGGCGAGCAGCAGCTGGAGCCTGGAGGACTCGAAGCCCGGCAGGTCAGTCCCGGCTAAACGAACCGAGGACTGTCCGAGCAGGCGCACGGTTAGGCCGGCCTGGCGGTCGTGTGCGTTCGACACGACGCCAGTGGCCGTCTCGCCGTGTTCGATTGCCGCTGTTGCCATCTAGGTCCCGCGTCGGATCGTCCCGAGGGCACTCGGCGCCCGTCAAGCCCAATAGTTAAGGGGACACTCGGTGCTCATGCGCTGATACTCGCCGCAGTTGGCTTTTCTCCCATTGATCGCCGAAATGGTGCTGGTCAGGGGTCTTATGTGCCCAAGAGGGATGGGATGTCCGCTTCATCGAAGTAGAGCCTTCCGATTTGTCGACGAGGATGCGGTCAGGTACGCATCCGTCATGCAGCTGTACGCGGATCTTCCGGCTCGCCGCACGCGCCAGATCGTCGCCGACGCCCTTGCGGTTGCTTGGATCGTCGGCTCGATCTGGTTTGCCAAGCAGGCGTTCGACCTCGTTGACGCTCTTGCCGGTCCCGGCCGCACGATGGAGCGCGCCGGCGCAGACCTGGCGGGCAGCATGCAGAACGCCAGCGATCGCGTCGACGGCGTCCCACTGGCCGGACGCGCTTTGGCGGCGCCCTTCAACGCGGCTGCCGATGCCTCCTCGGGAATCGCGTCGGCCGGCCAGAGTCAGCAGGATGCCGTCAACGACGTGGCGTGGCTGATCGCGATCGTGCTAGCCGGCGGCGCGCTTCTCTTCGCGGTGCTGGTCTGGGCAATCCCGCGGCTGGTCTGGATGCGCCGGGCTCAAGCCGCCCGCCAGGTGCTGCTCGACCGCGACGGGGCGGACCTGCTCGCCATGCGCGCGTTGGCCACGCGACCACTACGTCAGCTGGCGGTAGTGGGGGCGGACGGTGTTGTGGACCGATGGCGGCGCGGTGACAGGGAGACGATCGCTGCGCTCGCCAACCTTGAGCTGCGGGACCTGGGGCTCGACACGCGTGCACTCCCTGCGCAGTCGTGAGCGATCAGTAAATGCCGCCCCCACCCATGCCACCCGAACCAAAGATCAGCGCCAGGACAATCAGCGCGACAACAACCGCTATCAGGATCCACGTGACGTAACGCCGAGTCTGGGGGGTCATGACGACCTCCTTTGGCTGTCCGCTAGCCCTTACCCACTCTCTGCGGCGAGCCACACGTCGGCAAGTCGACGCGCAACGATTGACGGTCGCCGTTCATGCCACCAGGACATGTGAGAGGGTCCGGGCCTGCAGCCTCATCAGCCGGTCAACAGCCCTGACGTGGATTCGGAGGTCATCTGAGTGGCCGCTGCGTTTCTGGTTGACCCAGTGAGGGCGACATTTCCCGACTCCTGGTGGTCGTCTGCCTGGTGATCGGCCTGGTCAGGTTGTTCGTGTATTTCTATGAGCCGACGCAATCCGCCTTCCCGTGGTTCTCGATTGCCATCTTCGGCCCAGGCCTGATCATTGCGGTGCCACGGCTCATCGTGCTGCCGGAGCCGCTCAGGCGGCGAGGTCGAGGTGGGTGTGGTCGGCGATCCAGTATGGGATTTGCTCGGCGAGCCACGTCTGGTCGTCGGGGTCGTGTTCGGGTGGGCCGGTGGTCGACGTATCGAGGGCGGCACCCGTGTGGCCGGCCCAGTCCGGCACCTGGGGTAGCGGCTCGACGGTCGTGGTGTAGCTGCGGCCCAGTGGGCTGGTCATGGTCAGGGTGCCGTCTGCTGCGAGATGAGTTGTCCAGCCGCCGTGCGTCTTGGCGTTGTGGTGGCGTCGGCAGAAGGTGGTGAGGTTGCAGGCGCAGGTCGGGCCGGCCGGCCACGGCACGTCGTGGTCGGCGTCGCAACGCCAGATAGGCGCGTCACACCCGGGGGCGCGGCAGTGCCGATCCCTTTCCATCACGCGGTTGCGCATCGCCTCGGTCGGCCGGTAGCGGCGCCGGTCGTGGCTGTGTGCGGCGCCGGTCGCGGGATCGGTCAGCAGCCGGAACCACACATCGGTCTCGGCCGCGATCTTCCGAGCCACCCACGCAGGCACCGGCCCTGCGCCCGCGATGTCGCCGGGCGCATCCGACAGACCCAGGATGGTCTGCACCGGCACCGTCAGGTTCACGACCGGCTGGCCGGCCGGCGCCCGATCGTCCGAGCTGGACGTGAGCAGGTCGATCGCGGCGTCGAACCGCAGCACGCCCAGCGGGGACTCGTCGCCGGCGCGGCGTGCCGTCAATGCCTTGGTGGTGATCGCGGTGTAGGCGGCGGCCAGGTCCTCGGTCGGACCGTACAGCGAGAGCCAGCCCATCGCGTCCGGGCCGGGCTCGAACTGCACACACCGGGTCGCCTGCTTGGTCTCGCGACGTTTCCGCACCCCGTCGGGGTCGAGCTCGGCGATAAGCCGCTGCACGCGGCGGCCCAGCTCGGCCACACTCCACCGCCCGGCCTTCGCCGTCAGCTCAGCGTCGGCTACCGCGGCGACCGCGTCGTCACAGCATTGGGTCTCCAGGATCAGTCGCCGCACCCGCGACAGCGACAGCTGTCCGGCCAGCAGCGCCGCCCGCGCCAGCGGCAGCCGGGACAGCCCCCAGGCGAAGCTAGCTTTCGCGTTACCCGAACGTACGGACGCCCCGAGCGCGGCACCGATCTCCACGACCGGGTCGAAGCCCAGCTGCGGCCACAGCTCGGGGTTGAGCATCCGATTGGTGGCGTCGGCTTGGACCGCGTGCGCCCAGCCAATCAGCCGTTCCGCCGCGGTCACCACATCGAGGGTGTCGGTCAGGGGCAGGTCCGCGAGCCCGGCCGCGGCCGCGGCGATCGCGGCGGCCAGCTCGGCACCCACCAGGTCTTCGAACATACGTACAGAATAGCAGGTCAAGCAGACGAGTGCCGGCGTCTGTGCACAGGTTGGCGGCCCAATTTACGAGAGTTCTCGGGCCTTGGCTATCGGACTAGCACCGAGCCAAGATGATCTTCTCAGATGGCCTAGGAGTCGCGCGGAAGCGGCGCGGCACGGCGCCTGCGCCGAGCAGGTAGCGCCAGGGCTGGGGTCGTCAATGTCCACCCGCGCCCACTCACGTACGCGCAGCGAACCGCTCACAGTTGGACGTCTGACCGCACACGATGAGTAGGTCCCCGTCCTTGATGACCGTTTCCGGGCGGGCATAGATGAAGTCCTGGCCAGGACGCTTGGTGCCAACCACCGTGATGTCGTACTTGCTTCGCAGCGCTGACTCCGCGAGTGTCCGGTTGACCGCTTCCTCCGGCGCCCGCGTCTTGACCAGAGCGAAGTCGTCGTCGAACTCGATGAAGTCGATCATCTTCCCAGTCACGAGGTGCGCAACCCGCTCGCCCATCGCGTGCTCCGGATAGACAACCTCGTGCGCCCCGACGCGAGACAGAATTCGGCCGTGCTGGCGGTTGATCGCCTTGGCAAAGATGCTCGGGATTCCGATGTCGGCGAGCACCGACGTCGCGAGGATGCTCGCTTCCATCGCCGTCCCGATACCAACGACCGCGGTGCTGAACTCCTGCGCGCCGATCTGTCGTAGTGCCTCGTCGCTGGTGGCGTCGGCCTCGACAACGTACGTGAGCTTGTCGGCGTAGGCCCGGACGAGTGCCGGGTCGGAGTCGATCGCGAGCACCTCGTGACCGAGCTGGACAAGCGACTCTGCGACGGCAGAGCCGAACCGGCCGAGACCGACCACGAGCACGCCCTGCAGGTCGCCCGACTGGACATCATTGCGCTGCGGCATAGCTTCCTACCCCACGATGACTCGTTCTTCGGGCAGCCGGTACATCCGGCGCTGCGAGTGCAGCGTCAGTGCAGCAACTGCAGTGATCGTGCCGACTCGTCCCAGGAACATGAACACCATCAACGTCCACTTCGCAGCTGCCGGCAAGTCGCCGGTGATGCCCGTGGACAGGCCGGTGGTCCCGAAGGCGGAGACCACCTCGAACAGCACACGGTCAAGATCGAGGTCGCTGATCTGGCGTACCAACAGTGTTCCAAACGCGACCAGCCCGACCGCGAACAGCGCCACAGTCACTGCCTGGCGCTGCACATCGTGGCCGATGCGACGCGTGCCTACGGTGACGTCCGGCTCGCCACGCACCTCGGCGAGCATGACGAACGCGAGCAGCATGAACGTCGTCACCTTGATGCCGCCGGATGTCCCGGCGCTCCCCGCGCCGATGAACATCAGTGCATCGGTAACCAGCCAACTATTCGGACCCATCTCACCGATGTCGATGACGTTGAATCCGGCACTCCGTGGCATCACTCCCGTGAAGAAACCAGCCAGCAGCTTTGTCGGCACCTGCAGAGGGCCAAGCGTCTGGTCGTTCGACCACTCAGCGACCAGAAAGTACAGCGTGCCGAACGCCAGCAGCAGGCCCGACCCCCATAGCGTGAGCTTGGTGGTGACGCTCCAGGTGCGAGGGCGCCAGCGCTCCCGATAGAGCTCGGTGAGCACTGGAAAACCCAGACCGCCGAAGATCACCGCTAGCGCGATCGGGAGGCAGATCCACCAGTCGGACACAAACCCTATGAGGCTGTCCGAATAGAGCGAGAATCCCGCGTTGTTGAACGCGGACACGGAATGGAACAACCCGAACCACAGAGCCGTGGGTACGTCGTAGTCGTACCGGCCGTAGAAGTGGGCCGCTAACCACACCGCGAGCACGGCCTCGAATCCCAGGAAAAGCGCGGCGATCCGTCGCACCACCGTGCGGACGTTGCCGAACGAGAGCGCCTTGTGCTCGCCTTCGGCGATGAGACGCGTACGGATCCCCACCCGGCGGCTCACCGTGATGATCAGCAGTGTCGCGGAGGTCATGATGCCCAGCCCGCCGAGCTGGATCAGCACGAGGATGACCACCTCGCCAAAACCACTCCAATAGGTGGCCGTGTCGACGACCGTGAGCCCGGTGACGGTGGTCGCCGATGTCGCGGTGAAGGCGGCCGTGGTCAACGGCACAACCTTGCCGCTGGCACTCGAAACCGGCAGCATCAGGATGAGGGTGCCTACGACGATGACGGCCAGAAAGGCAAGGGGCACGGCGCGTGTCGGTCGTTGGATCGACCCGAACCGTGCCATCGGTGACCTCCGCTGTCGGCTCGATCACGCGCTGACAAACCTACGATGATCTCGTGCGCCTCGCAGGGAATGTCTCATGGAGTGTCGCAGTCGCCGTGCTTTTGACGGCCCTGGCCGCCACGGCCTGTACGGCTGACGACGGCGGCGACATCGAGACCGGTCTCGTAGGCCGGGAGACCGTGGTCGAGGTCGTCGAGGCTCCCGCAGCCGTGACTGCAAAGGCCTCGGCCACCGTCACCGCCGCCGCCGATGGGCAGGTCGGTGAGCTGCTCGTAGCCGATGGGCAACAAGTCCCTGCGGGCACACTGCTCCTGCGCATCGCCTCGTCGCAGGCTCAGCAACAGCTCACGCAGGCGCAAGAGGCGGATTCGTCCGCTGCGGCGAGTGCCGACGTCGAGCTGGGCGCGATCCCGGTGTCCACCCAGGCAGCGCGTACGGATCAGCGCGCAACGGCCGCGTTCGCGACCGCCAGAGAGGCAGCGCAGGCAATCCCGGACCCCGCCGCCCGCGCCCAGGCACTGGCCGCTCTGGCCACAGCCGAAGCCGACTATGCCGCCGCGCGATCCGACGCCGACCGCGCGATCCGACAGCTCAACGCGGGACTCGGCAGTCTTTCCGACGCACTCTCGTCGCTCGGTGCTGCCCAGCGAGTCCAGACCCGAGCAGCGGTCGATGCCGCTCAGGCGACGGTCGACGCGCTGGAGGTCCGCGCCCCCGTCGGCGGGATCGTCTCCCTCGGCGCGGCTGGCGCCAGCGGTGGCACCGGGACTTCCGTGCCCGGCCTTCCGCCGGCTCTCGCGAGCGCGGCCGAGGACGTGCTCGAAGACGCCGCCGCCGGATCCACCGCCGCAACCCCTGCAGTGAGCACGCTTGCCGTCGGCAGCCCGGTTTCGCGCGGTCAAGTCGTCGCGACCGTCACCGACGTGTCCGCCCTTGGGATGGCCGCCGAGGTTGACGAGACGGATGTGCTGTTGGTGCAGCCGGGTGTAGCCGGCACAGCTGAGCTCGACGCACTGCCCGGTGCCACCTACGACGTCACGGTCTCAAGCGTCGACGTGGCACCGACGACCTCGGCCAGCGGCGGTGTCAGCTATCGCGTGCGGCTCACGCTGAGCGCGGGCCAAACGGCCGACGGGGAAACCGCGCCGGCGCCGCTGCCGGGCATGAGCGCCGTGGTCGACTTGCGCGTCCGCGAAGCCACGGACGCTTTGTCCGTCCCGGCATCCGCAGTCGTACGTGACGGCGCACGCGACTCGGTGTGGCTGGTGGTCGACGACGTCGTGCAACGCCAGCACGTCCGGCTGGGCGCGCAGGGCGACTCCTCCGTACAGATCGTGCAAGGCCTCTCGGAAGGCGACCGGATCGTCGTTCGCGGCGCCGACCGCGTGCGTGACGGCCAGAACGTCGGCGGGTGAGGCGGTTTATGCTCCCGCTGCGAGGTGAGACCACTCAACCGCCGATGGCGGCACCCGCGGTTGAGGCGGTGGATGTCACGCGAACCTATGCAATGGATGGCGTACGGGTCGACGCGCTCCGCGGGGTCACGCTGCGCATCGAGGCCGGAGAGTACGTCGCGATCCTCGGCCCGTCCGGCTCCGGCAAGTCGACGCTGATGAATGTGCTGGGTTGCCTCGACAAGCCGACCACCGGCTCGCTGAGTGTCGGCGGTGCGCAGGTATCTGGCCTGTCCGACCAGGAGCTCGCAGAGGTGCGCAACCAGACTGTCGGCTTTGTCTTCCAGTCGTTCCACCTGCTGCCCCGGACGAGCGCGCTGGACAACGTCGCGCTGCCGTTGGTCTATCGGGGCCTTCGCTCCACCGAGCGCCGCCGGCTCGCCGCGGCCGCGCTGGAGTCCGTGGGGCTGGGGCATCGGATGCAGCACCGCCCGACCCAGCTCTCGGGAGGTGAGCAGCAACGCGTGGCCATCGCGCGGGCCCTCGTCGGTGAGCCCGCGCTGCTCCTTGCGGACGAGCCGACCGGCAACCTCGACACGGTCACGAGTGCCGACGTCCTCGCGTTGTTCGACCAGCTCAACGTGGAGCGGCGTGTCGCGATCGTCCTCGTGACACACGAGGCTGATGTCGCGTCCCGGGCGCGCCGACAGATCCGCGTACGAGATGGGCTGATCGAGCACGACAGCACCATGGACTCCCGGCCGGAAGGCGTCCCGTGAGGACGGCCGAGGCAGTGCGCGTCGCGCTGGATGCCTTGCGGGCCAACCGGTTGCGCAGCCTGCTCACGATGATCGGGGTCATCATCGGCGTGTCGGCGGTGGTCGTACTCGTCGCGATCGGCAGCGGGGCCAAGAACGAGGTCGAGCGGCAGGTGGAGGGTCTCGGCGCCAATCTCATCTTCGTGGTGCCAGGGCGCTTCGAGTTTGGCTCGGCCCCGAGTGTGAGTCGGCTCGATCTCGACGACGTCGAGCTGCTGGGTCGGGTGGCCGGCAATCCGGAGTCCGTCGCGACGACCCTCACGTCCGGGGAGCAGGTCCGCGTGGGCAACGCCAGCGCCTTCGTGAGTGTGCTCGGAACGAATGAGACCGTGCCCAACGTGTTCGACCGGCCGGTGGCCCGCGGTGAGTTCTTCTCGGCGGCCGACGTCGACACTCGTCGACGCGTCGCGGTGCTCGGCTCGTCGGTGGCTGCCGATCTCTTCGGGGACGTCGACCCGCTCGGTCGCACGGTCACCATCTCGGGCGTGCGGTTCCGAGTCATCGGCGTTTTCGAAGATGTGGGGACCACCTTCGGAGTCGACCGCAACCGTGAGGTGCTGGTTCCGGTGACGGCTGCGCAGCGCCTGTTCGCCATCGACCGCATCGACGCGCTCGCCGTGAAGGCGCCCACGACTGACGGCATCGAGGATCTACAGCAGCGGCTCGTGGCCGCGTTGACCGACAAGTACGAGGGCGAGGAGTTCTCCGCAGTCACGCAGACGCAGATCCTCGGCACGATCGGCCGGATTCTGTCGCTGCTCACGTTGGTGCTGGCGGCCATTGCCGGGATTTCGCTGCTGGTCGGCGGTGTCGGAGTTTCCAACATCATGCTGGTATCCGTACGCGAACGGACGCGCGAGATCGGTCTGCGCAAGGCCCTCGGGGCGCGCCAACGTGACGTTCTGCTGCAGTTCCTCGTCGAGGCGGTACTCCTCACGACTCTCGGCGGGCTGATTGGGATCGGGCTCGGCATCGTGGCCTCGGCAGCGGTCGAGCGCTTCTCCCCCCTGCCTGCGCAGATTGCCTGGTGGTCGCCTGTGTTGGCGTTCGCGGTGTCGGTTGTCGTCGGTGTGTTCTTCGGGGTGGCGCCCGCTCGGCGGGCGGGGCGTCTCGACCCGGTCGTGGCATTGCGCACCGAGTGATCGCCAGCCCGTCACCCGACCGGCGAGCCAGCGAGGTCGCGGAGGTGGGTGAGCAGCAAGACCCGGACGCGATCTGCAGGCGTGCGATCGGGATCGAGCATCAGGTGGAGTGCCAGTCCGTCAAGCAGGGAGTGGATGCGTTCGGTCTCGATCTCCACGTCACGTGCGGGATGCAGGAGACCGAACTCGGCTAGCGCAGCGAGGGCGTCGCGGCAGAGCTGCCTGATGCCGTCGTCGGCCTGCCGTCGGATGGCAGCCATGTCGGGATCGGTGGCCGGAGGTGCGGTGAACGCGGCCCACACCTTGGCCTCGGTCATCCGCTCCTCGTCGAGGGGGAGGACCTCCTCGAGGAGGGCGGCGACCGCGTCCAACGGCCGACCTTCCGCGACGGCAGCCATCCGCTCCGGCGCGCCGGTCTCGATCCGCCGGCTGGCCTGGCTGACGACCGCCTGCACGGCGAAGCGCAGCAGCTCGTCCTGGCTGGCGAAGAAGTACCGGACCGAGCCCATTGACAGCCCGGCTTCGCGGGCCACGCCCCGCACTGACGCGCCCCGCACACCGTCTCGGACGACGATGCGCCAGACCGCCTGCGCCAGCTGCGCGCGGCGGGCGTCGTGATCGACCTGGACCGGCACGGAATACGTTCTAGCACACCCGTGTTACGGTGCTAACACAGGCGTGCTAGAACGGAGTGTCGCGTCATGGTTGCCACCGCGATCGTCGCCACCGAGGTGGCCTTTTGGGTGTTCCTCATGGCTGGGCTGGCTGCCCGATATGTCCTGCGTCGACCTCGGCTGGGCCTGGTGCTGCTGCTCGGTTCTCCGGCTGCCGACCTCGCACTCCTCGTCCTGACGGCCCGAGACCTGCAGAGTGGCGCGGCACCCACCCAAGCCCACGCAATTGCCGCGGCCTACCTCGGATTCAGCCTCGCGTTCGGCCACGACCTGGTGCGCTGGGCCGACGGGCGGTTCGCGCGTCGGTTCGGCGGCGCACCACTGGCGGCCAAGCCGCATCGCACCCGCACAGAACGCGTACGGCACGAATGGCGCGAGTTCCGCAAGGCCGCACTCTTCTGGGCCATCTCGGTCGGGCTGCTGCTCGGCCTCAGCGCGCTCGTCGGCGACGTCGAGCGGGCCCAGCCACTGTTGGGGTTCGTCGTCGTGCTCACGCTCACCCTCGGGATCTGGCTCGTGGCCGGCCCTGTCGCGACCAGCGCCAACCAACGACTGAAGAAGGAAGCAGCATGACCGAGCAACAGAAGATCCAGCAGAAGACAACAAAGCAGTGGGCACCGTGGTGGGCGTACGCAGCCGTCATCCTGGGCGTGAACTACCTCCGACAACTGGTGATGCCAGTTGGCACCGTGCCTGAGTGGGCCGTCGTCGCGATCGTCGTCGGCATCTCGGCCGCACTGTTTGCCGCCATCACCGCGATCTACCGCGCCGCCGGCCGGAAGCGTCAGCAATCCCGGCCGCAGCTATAGCTTGGTGGCTTGGGTAGCCGCAGCCCACCTGGCGGCACTGGCTAGGGTCGAGTGCCATGAACTGCCCGGTCCACATCGCTTGGGATGAGGCGCTGTGCGCGTACGACTTCGGACCAGGGCATCCGATGGCGCCCATCCGGCTGGACCTGACCGTGCGACTGGCTCGCGAGCTCGGGCTGCTCGACCGAAGTGGCGTCAAGGTTGTCGCGCCAGAGGTGGCCACGGACGAGCTGTTGACGCTCGTGCACCAGCCTGACTACCTGGCTGCCGTGCGGCGGTGCAGCGTCGACGACCCGGGGGTCGAGTCCGCGTACGGCTTAGGTACTGAGGACGACCCGGCCTTCCCGGGCATGCATGAGGCGTCCGCTCGCATCGTCGGTGGCACGGTCGCGGTGGCCGAGGCGGTATGGCGGGGTGAGGCGGTGCACGGGGTCAACTTTTCTGGCGGCCTTCACCACGCGATGCCGGGCTGGGCGAGCGGCTTCTGTATCTACAACGACCTGGCCATCGCAATCCGGCGACTGCTTGAGCTGGGGGCGTCGCGGATCGCGTACGTGGACCTTGACGTGCACCACGGTGACGGTGTCCAGGCGATCTTCTGGGACGACCCGCGGGTGCTCACGATCAGCCTGCACGAGACGCCGCGGACGCTCTTCCCCGGCACGGGCTATCCGGAGGAAACCGGCGGTGCGGCCGCCGAAGGCAGTGCCGTCAACGTGGCACTACCGCCCGGCACCAATGACGCGGGCTGGCTGCGCGCGTTCGACGCGGTCGTGCCTCCGTTGCTGCGCGAGTTTTCGCCAGACGTGATCGTGAGTCAGCACGGTTGCGATGGTCACGCCGAGGATCCGCTCGCCCACCTCGCGCTTACCGTTGACGGCCAGCGGGCCGCGCAGGTCGCGGTGCATGAGCTGGCGCATGAGCTGTGCGACGGACGGTGGGTGGCCACCGGCGGAGGCGGCTATGCCGTTGTCGATGTCGTACCACGGTCCTGGTCACACTTGATCGGCATCGCCGGCGGCCGTCCGGTTGACCCAGAAACCGCCGTGCCAGAGGGCTGGCGGTCGTATGTGCAGCGGGTCCTGGGGCGCATCGGCCCCTATCGCATGACCGACGGCGGTCTCGGCCAGATGCCGTCGTGGGCGGCCGGCTTCGACCCGGCAGACGACGTGGACCGGGCCGTCATCGCCACGCAGCGCGCGGTCTTCCCGGCCCATGGGCTCGCCCCGGTCTGGTGACGCTCCGTGGGCCCCAGGCGTCTCCACTTTCCCGTCTGTCACATCCGCAACTAGCATGAGCCCCTGTACACCCGCGTGACTGTCGCACCGGAGGGGAAGCCGGGGCCGACGCGGGTGCGAGGCGGTGTGACATGGCCCGGAAGGCTGCGGGGAAGCAGGACCCCCTGGACGTACGCTTCCTGACCGTCGCTGAGGTCGCGGACGTGATGCGCGTCTCACGGATGACCGTCTATCGGCTGGTGCACGCCGGCACACTCCCGGCCGCGCAGGTTGGCCGGTCGTTCCGCATCCCCGAGCAGGCGGTCCAGGACTACCTACGCGACTCGTTCATCCAAGCCGGCTGACTCCCGCATCCATCCCGATCGCAGACCGCAACGAACCTCCTTGTGACGCCCTGACTACGCAGGGTGCCGCACAAGGAGGTGGTCAGCCATGCCTTGGACAACTCGAAAGACACGCACGGCGCAGGCCGCATCGGCGGCGCTCATTGTCGCCGCGACACTGGCGACGACCGCGTCGCCCGCGACGGCGCAGGACCCGGCCGTCGACAGAAATAGGGTGATGCACGGCTTCGTCCTCGATGACGGCGAGCTCACCCTGATCAACGTGCCCGGTGCCTCGAGCACGCAAGTCAACGCGATCAGCGACCACGGCGAGATCACCGGCTTCTACACCGACCCGCCGATGCAGACCCAGGCGCGCGGTGCGGCCGCCGCCACGTGGGTGGCCATGCCGCCGGGCGATCCCCATGCCCTCGTGGACATGTGGCGACTGCCGAACCGCGTCGTGCCCGACCCGAGCCGGCGGGTACCCTGAGGGCCAGTTGTCCGCGGGGTCCGGCCCGCGACAGGCCGTACCTTCAGTGACGAGTGAGGTTCCCCCGTGGGCTCCGTAATCAAGAAGCGCCGCAAGCGCATGGCGAAGAAAAAGCACCGCAAGCTGCTCCGCAAGACCCGCGTGCAGCGCCGAAAGCTCGGCAAGTAGACGGGCCGAGGGGGGCCCTGCATCACCCGCGGAATGATCACGGAACCCATGCTCCTGGGGCCGGTGCCAGGCCCATGAGCCCTGCACACCCCCCACAGGCATGGGTAACGTGATCACTTCGTTTCAGGCACCCGTGTTTCTGCCACCTTGTCGCGAGGCAACGGCTGCGTAGGATCGGCAACACCTGACGAGGGGAGCGGGTCATGTCCCGCGTTGTGCTGGTCACAGGTGTCGCCCGACAGCTGGGCGCCCGCATGGCTGCACGCCTCGCCGCCGACCCCGCGATCGACAAGGTTGTTGGCGTCGATGTGATCGACTCGACCTACGACACCGGCGGCGCCGAGTTCGTCCGCGCTGACATTCGCCGGCCCGAGCTGCCCGAGCTGCTGTACGCGATCGGCCCCGACTCCGTCGTCCACATGAACGTGCTGACCACCCCACGCGATGCGGGCGGCCGGGTGCCGCAAAAAGAGATCAACATCATCGGCACGATGCAGCTGCTCGGGGCCTGCCAGAAGTCGGACACCGTCCGCTCGGTCGTCGTCAAGTCGTCGACGGTCATCTACGGCGGCTCGTCCCGCGACCCGGCGCTGTTCACCGAGGGCATGTCGGCCAAGGTCACGCCGCGGCGCGGCTTTCCCAAGGACTCGCTCGAGGTGGAGGCCTACGTGCGTGGTTTCGCGCGACGTCGTCCCGACATCGCGGTCACGATCCTGCGGTTCGCCAACTTCATGGGTCCGACGGTCCGCACGCCGTTGACCGAGTACTTCTCGCTTCCCGTCATCCCGACCATCCTCGGTTTCGACGCACGGCTGCAGTTCGTGCACGAGGACGACGGCATCGAGGCCCTGCACCGCGCGGCGGTCGAGGAGTGGCACGGTACCTACAACCTGGCCGGCGACGGCATCCTGCTGGTGAGCCAGGCCGTACGGCGCGCCGGCCGGCCGGAGCTTCCGATCCCGCGTTTTGCGACGGCCTATGCGGGGCAGACGATGCGTACGTTCGGTATCGCCGGGTTCACACCGGAGATGTTGACCTTGCTGTCGTACGGCCGGGGCGTCGACACGACCCGCATCCGTGCCGAGCGAGACTTCGTGCCGCGGTTCAGCACGGCGGAGGCATTCACGTCGTTCGTCGAGGCGCGCGGCAGCGGCCCGTTTGCGGCGAGCCGGGTCCATGGGGCCGAGGAAGCATTCGTGTCAGGGCTGGAGGCAGTCGATGGGTGAGGAACCCGAGGTCGCGCTGCCTCAGCAGCTGGTGCAGCTGGCCGAGACGCTAGGCCAGCTTGCCGGGCACCTGCCCGAGGACGCGCAGCGACAGCTCGCGACCGGTGTCGCGTTCCTTCGGCGCCGACTCACCGGCGAATATGACGTGGACGTGTTCGGGTTCGACGCCGAGCTCACCGAAGAGATCCTGCTGCCGTTGATCCGCCCGCTCTACGAGCGCTGGTTCCGCGTCGACGTCACCGGGGTCGAGCACCTGCCCGACGAGGGCGCCGCACTGGTCGTGGCCAACCACTCGGGCACGATCGCCCTCGACTCGGTGATGACCCAGCTGGCCGTGCACGACGAGCACCCGCGAAACCGGCATCTGCGCTGCCTCGGCGGCGACATCGTGTTCTCCCTACCGTTCGTGGGGGAGATGGCCCGCAAGGGCGGGGCGACACTGGCTTCCCCCGAGGATGTCGACGCGTTGCTCGCCGCGGGTGAGCTGGTCGGCGTGTGGCCGGAGGGTTACAAGGGGAGTGGCAAGCGGTTCAGCGAGCGCTACAAGCTGCAGCGGTTCGGCCGCGGTGGCTTTGTCTCGGCAGCAGTGCGGGCACAGGTCCCGATCGTGCCGTGCGCGATCGTCGGTGCTGAGGAGATCTACCCGCTGATCGGCGACATCCCGGTGCTTGCCCGACTGCTGCGGTTGCCGTACTTCCCGGTCACGCCGACATTCCCGTGGCTCGGTCCGCTCGGGCTGGTGCCATTGCCGTCGAAGTGGCTCATCGAGTTCGGTGAGCCCATCCCGACTGACACCTACGACCCGTCCGAGGCCGACGACCCCATGGTCGTGTTCGAGCTCACCGACCACGTACGCGACACAATCCAGCGCTCGGTCAACGAGCTGCGCGAGCGGCGGGGCAACGTCTGGGGCTGACGGGCGGCTGTAGCGCCGATCAGGGTCCCCCTTGTCCAAGAGATTCGGACTATGGGGACCCTGATCGTTACGCGAGATCCGCTGCTAGCTCACTGCGCCTGCCGCGTTCACCTCACCGTGGCCATAGAAGGAATTGACCCGGCCGCCGCTGCACTCGGCGAGGAACTGGTCCAGGCCTGGTCTCGGGTTGTAGACGCCCTCGGGGCACGGCAGTGCCTCGGCCGTCTGCTGCAGCAAGGTCGCCAGCTTGCCCGGCGACATGTCGCCGTGTGCACTCAGCGCCAGTGCCGCCACGCCGGCTGCGTGCGGCGATGCCATCGAGGTGCCTTGCGAGAAGCCCCATCCGAATGCCCCAGTCGTCGTGTTGACGACGGTGGAGAGCACGGCATGCGTGATCGTCGACACTGTCGGGTCTGGCTGACGCGTGTCGCCACCGGGAGCCGCGACCTCGACAACCCCCTGACCGTACGAGGAGTAGTAGCTCTTCAGTCGCTCGGTGCCCACCGCAGAGACCGTGACAACGCCAGGCGCCTCGGCCGGAAGATCCACGCAGGCGCCGTTGATGGTCCGCGTCTCGACCGGGGACGAGCCATCGTTCGGGCTTGTGGCGTCGATGAACTTGTGCTGCAGGTCGACGTTGCTATTGCCCGCGGACGCGATGTTGAGCACACCTTGATTGCTCGAGTAACGGATCGCCCGCTGAATCGCCTGCCATACCGGCCGCTGCCGCGCGTCGTTGCGGCAGTTGAACTCCCACGGGTCGATGAAGTAGCTGTTGTTGGTCAGATCGAACCCGTGCTCGGCGGCCCACATGAATCCACACAGAGCGGCCTCGGGATAGATGAAGCCGTCGTCGTTGACCACCTTGACCGCCGCCAGGGTCACTCCGGGAGCGACACCGGTAACGCCGATGCCGTTGAGGCTCGCCGCGATGGTGCCCGCCACGTGCGTGCCGTGGGTCGACGTAGTCGGCTGCCACGACGCGAATGTCGTGTCCGGGGCACCCGACAAGCAGGAAGCCGACAGAGACGCGTCGACTCGATCGGCAAGGTCAGGATGCGCTGCGGCGATGCCGGAATCCAGCACCCCTACCACAACGTCAGAGTCACCGATGGTCACGGCGTGCGCCTCGACCAGGTCGATCTGCGGCATGTCCCATTGCTGTCCCCAGAGGGGCTCGGACTCGGCGCCTGCCTGTGCGGCTCCCGTGGCGCCCGCCTCGACTGTGGCCACCATCTCGAAGTTGAGATCCTCATCGAGGATGCTGCCGAGGCCCGATGTAGGCGCAACGTCGCCCACGCCAGCCTTGTGGATACTGCCCGCCTGAGCCTCAGTCGCAGAAACGACCAGGACACCGATCTGCGCGTAGTTGGCGACCACATTGGCGCCGGCGGCTTGCACAGCCTTGATCGCCTTGGACGTGCCTGATCCTTGAGATCCGACGACGAGGTAGGTCGACGCGCTGCCGGACTCGGCTGTCGCGGTTGGCGCGACCAAGCCCATGGCGGCGATGGTGACGACGCCTACTGCGGCGGTGGCCGCAGTGGCACGCCTCTTGCGGAGTGCTCGCATTGCTGTCTCCCTGCTGCTTGGTCCCGCCGCGGCGAGGTGACCCGCGGCGGAAACGTTCCGGCGTGTGTGCCGGTAGTGCAACCTGGCACAGCCGTGGACTTGTCGACAAGCCCCTGATGACTTGATTCAGCGACGGCGGCGCAGTGCCGCGAAGGCAGCAGCCATGCCGGCACCTACGGCCGCTCCCATTGCCGCTGCCGCGCTGATGCGGGCGACCCGACGACCCGTACGGAAATCGCGCACCCGCCAGCCCTGCAACTTGGCGTAGGACCGCAGCTCGGAGTCGGGGTTGATTGCGCACGGGTAGCCCACCAGGGACAGCATCGGGATGTCGTTGGCGGAGTCGCTGTAGGCACTGCAGCGCTCCAGCTCGAGCCCTTCACGGACGGCGAGGGCGCGAACCGCCTCGGCTTTGGCCTCGCCGTGCAGCAGGTCGCCGACGAGACGGCCGGTGTAGACACCGTTGACATGCTCGGCGACGGTTCCCAAGGCGCCGGTCAGGCCTAGTCGCGAGGCGATGATCTCCGCGACCTCGACCGGTGTGGCCGTCACGAGCCAGACCCGCTGGCCGCTGTCGAGGTGGCTCTGCGCCAGCAGATGCGTGCCCGGCCAGACGCTCTCGGACAGGTCGTCGGCGAAGATTTCCTCAGCGACGGCCCGAAGCTCCGCCACGCTGTGCCCGGCAATGAACGACAGGGCCGACTGGCGGACCTTGGCGATGTGTTCGGGGTTCTCCGAGCCGCCGACGCGGAAGGCGAGTTGTTGCCAAGCGAAGGCGGCCACGTCTCGCACTCCGAAGAACTTCCGCTGATACAGCCCGCGGGCGAGCACAAATAGCGATGCACCGCGCAGAATCGTGTTGTCGACGTCGAAGAATGCGGCCGCTCGCACATCCGGCCCCGTCTCCAACGGCGTACCAACCTCGGTCGCCGCGGCCGCGACCTGGCCGGACATGACAGGCGAGACGTCGCGGGTACGTCGAAGCCGAGCCATGATCCAGAGCCTATGCCGACACGCTGATCAGCCGGGTGGTGAGTCCGCTCAAGATCGCTACGCTGGCCCGTCGTGAACACCGCGACGACCCACCGGCCGACGGCGGTCAGGCTGTCGCCGGCGGCCGTTGTCTTCCTCCCGGTCGTGGGGACGGCGCTGCTCACGCTCGTAGGCTCATTTGACACCGCCTTGCGTTGGATCGCGTTGGCGACCGGACTCGGCGCGCTTGGTCTGGCGGCCTGGCTGCAGGTGTGGTTGGAGCGGCAACGCTCCAGGGCACTGGCCGCCGAGCAGAGCGAGGCGACGCGGTTGCGCGTCGCGATGCGCGATGCACTGCAACCCGTGGCCGAGATGGTGGCTGTCATGCCCGGGCTCGGTTCCCACGAACGATTGCATGAGCTCAAACCGGTGGCCGTCCAAGCCGTTGGCGCGATCACACTGCTGCTCAAGGACGTTGACCGGCTCCGTGCCGTGGTCTACCAGCTCTTGCCTGACGGCTCCGGGATGACCGTGCTCGCGTACACCGGCCGAGGCGGCACCGACCCGCGCCGCTTCACGGCTGGTACACCGCGGGGCGACACGGCCCTGGCGCTGGTGCGATCGGCAGGGCATCGCTTCGTCCGCGCCCTCGACCCGGTCGAGCAGGTCGACGACGACGGCACGATCAAGAGCTACCGGACGTTCATCGCCGCATCGATCACCTCCGGCGACAGCGCGTACGGCATGGTGACCGTCGACGCGCCGCGAGCCGGTGACCTCGCAGACACCGATCAGCAGATCGTGCTCGTCGTCGCCGATCTGCTCGCCATCGCCTTTGCAATCGCCGACTCGCGATGATCTGCGGCGTACGATGGATAGTCAAAGGAGGTCAGCGTGGTCGGCAAGCTAAAGGTGACGCGCCCCGTCGAGCCTAGGGTTCGCGACCTGACCGACCCTGCCGTGATCCAGGCAATCTGGGACGACGCCGCCCGCGTCGTCCGCGCTGAGGCGCCGCTCCGGGCGCGCCGACTCCGTCAGCGCCGCGCGGCCGAGGTCTGAGCTCGTCCGGGCCTGACTTGATGTCCACTCCCACTGATGCTGCGCGCGTCGTCCTGGTTGGCAAGCCTGGCTGCCACCTGTGCGACGACGCGCGCGTGATCATCGATGAGGTGTGTGGCGAGCTGGGCGTCCCATGGGCTGAGCGGTCAATCCTCGACGACCCCGAGCTGGAGCGGGCCTACGCCGACATGATTCCCGTGACCTTCGTCGACGGAGCCCAGCACGATTTCTGGCGCGTCGACCGGGCACGGCTGGCTAAGGCGCTGGGCTAGGCAGTTTGCCGGCTGGACGGGCGCATTCACCGGTGCCCAGCAACAAGCTGGCCGTTCAGCGTGATCGTTGTCACACCGGGTGGGCATACCATGATCGCAACTTTGTTCGCACGTTCACAAGCGCCTAGTGTGTGGTCCTGTACACGCCAGCCCGGGCAAGGTTGCCTGACCGCAGCCGGCCCGTTCCATCAGCGGAGCACAGTGAGCCGACGACGGAGCGCTTCGAGCCCCGAGAGCAGCCTCTCTCGGGGCATCCCCGAGGCCACTGTTGCGCGCCTGCCGCTCTACCTGCGGGCGCTCACGGCTCTCGCCGAGCGCGGCGTGCACACCGTGTCGAGCGAAGAGCTGGCTACCGCCGCCGGTGTCAACTCCGCAAAGCTGCGCAAGGACCTGTCCTACCTCGGGTCCTATGGCACCCGGGGCGTCGGCTACGAGGTCGAGTACCTCACTTACCAGATCGCCCGCGAGACCGGCCTCACGCAGGACTGGTCGGTGCTCATCGTCGGCGTCGGCAATCTCGGGCACGCTCTGGCCAACTACGCCGGCTTCGCCACCCGGGGCTTTCGGGTGGTTGCACTTGTCGACGCCGATCCGGCGCGGACGGGCGAGCAGGTGGGCCACCTGCGCGTACGGCATATCTCCGAACTCGAGCAGGTCATCCGCACCTGCGGCGTCAACATCGGGGTCATCGCCACCCCGGCGCACGCGGCGCAGGACGTCTGTGACCGACTCGTCGCCGCGGGTGTGTCCAGCATCCTCAACTTCGCGCCGGCGGTGCTGACCGTTCCGGACGGCGTCGACCTGCGCAAGGTCGACCTGTCGATCGAGCTGCAGATCCTCGCCTACCACGAGCAGCGCAAGAACGGCGCGACCGTGCTCCGCGACGTGCGCGACGGCCTGCCGGAGGTGACCCCGGCATGAGCGTCCTCGTAGTAGGGCTTTCGCACCGCAGCACTCCCGTCGAGCTGCTCGACCGGGCGGCGCTTACGACCGACGATGTGTTCAAGCTGCTCACCGACGTCGGGCAGTCCGAGCACGTCGCCGAGGCCGCGGTCATCGCCACCTGCAACCGCGTCGAGCTGTACGTCGACGTCGCTCGGTTCCATGGCGGGTTCGAGGCCGCCACCAACCTGCTTGTCCAGCACACTGGCATGGCTCCCGACGAGCTGACCCCGCACCTGTACGTCCACTACGACGGCCGCGCGGTGCAGCACCTGTTCACCGTGGCTGCTGGGCTCGACTCGATGGTCGCGGGCGAGAGCCAGATCCTGGGTCAGGTGCGGGCCGCGCTGCAGGACGCCCAGGCGGCAGGGGCGGCCGGCCGCGCCCTCAACGCCGTCTTCCAGCACGCGCTCCGCGTCGGCAAGAGGGCCCACACCGAGACGGGCATCGACTCGGCCGGTCGGTCTCTCGTGACGGTCGGGCTCGCCGCGCTGCCGCCCGAGCTCGCAAACCTGTCCGGACGACGCGCTCTGGTCGTCGGCGCCGGGTCGATGGCGGCGCTGGCCGCAGCCACCCTGCGCGACGACGGCGCCTATGTCATCGTCGCCAACCGCACCTTCGAGCACGGCGAGCGCCTGGCCGCGTCCGTCGACGGTGAAGCCGTCGCTCTCACGGATCTCGCCTCAATGCTGCCGACCGTCGACATCGTCGTCTCGTGCACCGGGTCCGCGGGCATCGTCATCACCCGCGACCAGGTCGCGGCCAGCCTGCCCGCCCGGGGAAACCGACCGCTGGGTCTCGTCGACCTGGCATTGCCGCACGACATCGAACCCGAGGCTGCCGAGCTCCCCGGTGTGGCCCGCGTCGACTTCGCCGTTATCGGTGCGGCCACGGCGCACGACGAGGAGGCGGCGTCGCGGGCCGCCGACCTCGCGGCTGCTCGCGCGATCATCGCCGATGAGGTGGCGGCGTTCGCCGGCCGCCAGCGCGCTGACCAGGCCGCGCCCACCGTGGTCGCGCTGCGCGCGATGGCGGAGGAGGTCGTCACGACCGAGCTGCATCGACTGCACAGTCGGCTGCCCGACGCCGACCCATTCATCGCGCAGGAGCTGGAGGCGACCGTACGGCGTGTCGTCGACAAGCTGCTGCACGCACCGACCGTGCGCGTCAAGGAACTCGCTATTGAATCAGGCGGTCACACCTACACCGAGGCGCTGCGCGAGCTGTTCTCACTCGACCCCCAGTCCGTAGCGGCTGTCGAAGCCGTCGAGCTCCCCGAGGACCAGCCGCCGGCCGACGGAGGTGACCGATGACGGCGCAGCAGGCGCTGCGACTCGGCACGCGGCGCAGCCGACTTGCGATGGCGCAGTCGACATGGGTGGCCGAGCGGATCACCGCGGCGACCGGTCGGGTCGTGGAGCTCGTCGAGATCACGACCGAGGGCGACGTCAACAGGGCTCAGCTGACCCAGATCGGCGGCACGGGTGTGTTCGTGAGCGCGCTGCGGGATGCGTTGCTCGCCGGTGAGGTTGACGTGGCTGTGCACTCGCTCAAGGACCTCCCGACTGCCGACCCCGACGGGCTGACCCTGGCTGCTGTCCCCGTACGGGAGGACCCACGAGACGTGCTGTGCGCCCGGGACGGGTTGTCGCTGAGCAAGCTGCCGTCGGGTTCGGTGATCGGCACCGGGTCGCCGAGGCGCGCGGCGCAGCTGCACGCTCTGGGGTTCGGTCTGGACGTGCGCCCGATCCGCGGCAACGTCGACACCCGCCTCGGCCTGGTCGCCGACAGGAAGGTCGATGGCGTTGTCCTTGCCCGGGCGGGGCTCGCCCGACTCGGCCGGCTTGACGCCATCACCGAGGTGATCGACCCGCAGCTCATGCTGCCGGCGCCGGGACAGGGCGCACTCGCCGTGGAGGCGCTCGGTGCCAGCCCGTACGTCGCCGAGCTAGCCGGCGCTCTCGACCATGCCGAGACCCGCGCCGCTGTCCTCGCCGAACGCAGCCTGCTGGCCACACTCGAGGCCGGCTGTACGGCTCCCGTCGGCGCCTTTGCCGAAGTTGTCCGCGATCAACCATCACAGCTCCACTTGCATGCCGTCGTCACTGCACCCGACGGTTCGGCAACCATCCGCAAGTCCGCTACCGGAACTCTCGTCGGGGCGCAGGAGCTCGGCCGCCAACTGGCCGCCGAGCTGCTCGACGAGGGCGCCGCTGGCCTGGTCACGGCCCCCGACCGGGGGCCCCACAAGGAGGCCGTCTCGTGACGACCAAGTCCACCAATTCCCGAGCTGCCAAGCAGCCCGGCTCTGTCACCTTCGTCGGGGCGGGTCCAGGCGACCCAGGTCTGTTGACTGTGCGAGCCGTCGAGACGCTCGCGGCGGCCGAGGTGGTCATCCTCGACTCGCCGCGCGAGCAGTTGCTCGCACACCTGCCGGCCGACGCCGAGCTTGTCGACGGCTCAGTCGACGCAGACGGCCAGCCGCTCGCCCGCGCGGCCCGCACCAAGCTGGCTGCCCAGGCCGCCAGGCGGGGCGCACGCGTCGTCCGGCTCGTCGACGGCGACCCCGGCATGCTCAACGGCCTGGCCGAAGAGGCGGCGGCCTGCGTCAAGGCGGGTGTGCCGTTCGAGATCGTGCCCGGTGTTACCCAGGTTTCCGCCGTCCCGGCGTTTGCCGGCGTGCCGATCACGACGCAGGCCTCTCGCACAGTTCGAGTCGTGACCGCCGACGCCCAGACCAACTGGTCGGCGTGCGCCGAGGCCGACACGACGCTCGTCGTGCTCGGTGCAGTGTCCGACGTCGGCGACTGGGCAAAGGCACTCGTCGCGGCCGAACGTTCGACCGACACCCCTGTGCTGGTGACTGTCGACGGCAGCACGACGGAGCAGCGTTCGCTGACGTCCACGTTGGGCCAGGTCGCGCGCGACCTGCGCGCGGCCAAGCTCGACGGGTCGGCAGTGTCCGTCGTCGGCGATGTCGTGACGCAACGCGAGTCGCTGTCGTGGTTCGAGAACAAGCCGCTGTTCGGGTGGCGGGTGCTCGTGCCGCGCACCAAGGAGCAGGCCGGCGTGTTGTCCCGGCAGCTGCAGGTCTACGGTGCGGTGCCCGAGGAGGTTCCGACGATCTCGGTCGAGCCGCCACGCAACCCGCAGCAGATGGAAAAGGCAATCCGTGGCTTGGTCGAGGGGCGTTATGAGTGGATCGCGTTCACGTCGGTCAACGCGGTGCGCGCCGTACGCGAGAAGTTCGAGGAGTACGGCCTCGACGCTCGCGCGTTCTCCGGACTGAAGATCGCGGCCGTCGGCGAGCAGACCGCAGCGGCCTTGCAGCGTCTCGGCATCAACCCCGACCTCATCCCGAAGGGTGAGCAGTCCGCCCGCGGGTTGCTGGAGGAGTGGCCGCCGTTCGATGAGGTGCTCGACCCGATCAACCGGGTCTTCCTGCCTCGTGCCGACATCGCCACGGAGACGCTGGTCGCCGGGCTCGTCGATCTGGGTTGGGAGGTCGACGACGTCACCGCCTACCGCACCGTGCGGGCCGCGCCGCCGCCGGCTGACACCCGCGAGGCCATCAAGACCGGCAAGTTCGATGCAGTCGTCTTCACCTCGTCGTCCACCGTGCGCAACCTTGTCGGCATCGCGGGGAAGCCGCACGCCGCAACGGTTGTCGCGTGCATCGGCCCGCAGACCGCCAAGACTGCGGAGGAGCACGGCCTGCGCGTCGACGTGCTTGCGGAGGCGCCGTCAGTGGAGACGCTGGCGCGGGCGTTGGCCGAGTTCGGTTCCGCCCGGCGTGCCGCGTTCGCCGAAGCGGGCGAGCCGGTGACCAAGCCGTCGGAGAAGAAGCGGGCGTCGGCGCGCCGGAAGGCCACGTGAGGCAAGCTCATGCGAACTCGTGTTGATCATGGCGGAGACGTGATCATTCTCGTGGAATGATCACACCATTGCCATGATCAACAGGGGTGGGAGCGGGAGGTGTGGGTGATGGGGTTTCCGGTCGAGCGGCCGCGTCGGCTGCGCCGCACGTCGGCGTTGCGTCGACTGGTCGCCGAGACGTCGGTCGAGCCACGCCACCTTGTGCTGCCGATGTTCGTACGGGAGAACGCGACCGAGCCGGTCCCCATCCAGTCCATGCCCGGCGTCGTCCAGCACACCCGTGACACGCTGCGCAAGGCGGCCGCAGATGCAGTCGAGGCCGGTGTGGGCGGCCTCATGCTCTTCGGCGTCCCGGAAAGCAAGGACGCCACAGGAAGCGGAGCCGTCGACCCACACGGTGCCCTCAACGTTGCCATCCGCGATGTTGTCGCCGAGGTCGGCGACGCCACCGTCGTGATGGGCGACCTCTGCCTCGACGAGTTCACTGATCACGGTCACTGCGGCGTGCTCGCAGCCGACGGCTCGGTAGACAACGACGCGACGCTGGAGGTCTACCGCGAGATGGCCGTCGCACAGGCCGAGGCCGGCGTACACGTCGTCGGCCCCAGCGGCATGATGGACGGCCAGGTCGGCGCTATCCGCGACGCGCTCGACGCCGCTCGCCACCAGGACGTGTCGATACTCGCCTACTCCGCCAAGTACGCCTCTGCGTTCTACGGCCCGTTCCGCGAGGCGGTCGCGTCCTCGCTAACAGGCGACCGCAAGACGTACCAGCAGGATCCCGCCAACGCCGTGGAGGCGTTGCGCGAAGTGCGGCTCGATGTCGAGGAAGGTGCCGACATCGTCATGGTCAAGCCGGCGATGAGCTACCTCGACATCCTTGCCGCTGTACGGCAGGCCGTCGACGTGCCTGTCGCGGCGTACCAGGTCTCCGGCGAGTACGCGATGGTCGAGGCCGCGGCGGCCAAGGGTTGGGTCGACCGTGACCGAGCGATCTTCGAAACCCTGACATCCATCCGCCGAGCGGGCGCCGACCTGGTCCTCACCTACTGGGCCGTCGAGGCCGCGCGGCGGTTGCGGTGAGCCACTTCGCCGGCATCCCGATCGACGCACTCGACTTCTACGACGACCTCACTGCCGACAACACGAAGTCGTTCTGGACTGCCAACAAGCAGCGGTACGAGGAGTCGGTCCGTGCGCCGATGCTCGCGCTGCTCGCCGACGTGGAGCCGGAGTTCGGTGCCAGCTCGCTGTTTCGGCCGTACCGTGACGTTCGCTTCAGCAAGGACAAGAGTCCCTACAAGACACATCAGGGCGGCTTCGTCGAAGTCGTGCCTGGCATCGGGTGGTACGTGCACGTCGACGCTGAGGGTCTCTTCGTCGCTGCCGGGTTCCACGGGCACGATACGGCTCAGGTAACCCGGTTCCGGGAGAGCGTCGACGAGGACGTCCGCGGCAAGCTCCTCGCGCAGATCGTCGAGTCACTGCGCGCTAACTCGTACGAAGTCAGCGGCGACCGGCTCAAGACGCGCCCACGCGGCTACGCAGAGGATCACCCGCGGCTCGAGCTGCTCCGCCACAAAACCCTTACTGCGCAACGGTCGTACGGCAGCCCGCCGTGGCTCAGCACGCCGAAGGCGGTTACGCAGGTGCGCAAGGCGTGGCGCGACATGCGGCCGCTCGTCGAGTGGGTCAGCGACAACGTTGGTCCGAACCAGGGATGACTCGAGGGTCAGCGACTCCGGCGAGTTGCTGTGGTTTCAGCGCAGCTTGCTGAAGAACTCCCGGACGTCGTCGACGAGCAGGTCGGGGGCCTCCATGGCAGCGAAGTGTCCGCCGCGACCGAATTCGGACCAGTGCACGACTGTGTGCTCGAGCTCGACAGTGCGCCGTATCGACACATCCATGGGAAACACCGCGACCCCGGTCGGCACCGCGGAACGCTCACTCGCGCCCCAGGCACCGGCATGCGCGGTCTCGTAGTAGCTGTTGGCCGATGACCCGGCGGTGCCGGTCAGCCAATACAGCATCACGTTGGTGAGCAACAGATCGCGGTCCACGGCGTCCTCGGGCAGTTCGGCCGCCGGATCGGTCCACTCCTTGAACTTCTCCACGATCCAGGCCAACTGCCCGACCGGGGAGTCGTGCAGCCCGTGCGCCAGGGTCTGCGGTCGGCTGATCTGGATCATCACGTAGCCGGACCCCTCGGTCTTCAGGTACTGCAAGTGCTCAAGTCGCGCACGCTCGGCCTCGGTCAGCTGCCCCACCTCGTCCGTGGTGACCTCGGTGAACGCGGAAAGCCCGTTCGCGTGCACGCCGACGACCTTGTCGGGGTTTAGCCGGCCCAGCCCCGGTGAGATGACCGCACCGGTGTCGCCGCCTTGCGCGCCGTAGCGGGCGTAGCCGAGCCGGTTCATCAGCTCAGCGAACGCCCTTGTTACCCGGTTGGTGTCCCAGCCTGCCTCGCCGGTCGGCCCGGAGAACCCGCTGCCGGGGATCGACGGGATAACCAGGTGGAACGCGTCTGCCGGGTCGCCGCCATGTGCCCTGGGATCGGTCAGCGGTCCGATGACGTTCAGGAACTCCACGATCGAGCCGGGCCAGCCGTGGGTCAGGATCAGAGGCAGCGCGTTCGGCTCGGCCGAGCGAACGTGCAGGAAGTGGATGGTTTGCCCGTCGATCTCAGTGGTGAATTGCGGGTACTTGTTCAGCTCACGCTCGTAGACGCGCCAGTCGTAGCCATCGCGCCAGTACTCGGCCAGCCCCTTGAGGTAGCTCACCGGCACTCCGCGGCTCCAGCCGACATCGGGCAGATCCGCGGCCCACCGGGTTCTGGCGAGCCGATCCCGCAGGTCGTCCAGGTCAGCCTGGGGAATGTCGACGGTGAAGGGCCGGATCTCGCTGTTGTTCTCCATGCCGACAACTCTAGAAGGCGGTTAGGTCAGGTTCGGTCCTAGGCCAATGGCAGACTTCACACCATGTGGGAAACCTCGGCACGGCTGCTGCGACTGCTCTCGCTCCTGCAGGCCCGACGCGACTGGTCGGGCGCCGAACTGGCCGAGCGACTGGAGATCACTCCGCGCACCGTGCGCCGCGATATCGACCGGCTGCGCGGACTCGGCTACCCAGTGCTGGCCACCGCGGGCGCCGCCGGCTACCGGCTGGGTGCCGGCGCGGACATGCCCCCGCTGCTGCTCGACGACGACGAAGCCGTCGCGGTCGCGATGGGCCTGCGCACGGCCGCTGGCGGTTCGATCACCGGCATCGAAGAGACCTCGGTGCGCGCCCTGGCCAAGCTCGAGCAGGTGCTGCCGTCTCGACTGCGCCACCGGATCAACGCTCTGCAGTCGGTGACGGTGCCGATGGCCAACACCGGCCCCACCGTCGACCCGAGCACTCTCACCGCCATCGCCGCCGCCTGCCGCGACTCGCTGCGCCTGCGCTTCGACTACCGCACCCACGACGGAACCAGAAGCATCCGCACGACCGAGCCGCACCGGCTGGTGCACACGGGCCGGCGCTGGTACCTACTCGGCTGGGACGTCGACCGCGAGGACTGGCGCACCTACCGTGTGGACCGCCTCGACCCGCGCACGCCCACGGGCCCTCGGTTCACCCCGCGCACCCCGCCAGATCCCGACATCAGCGGCTACACCTCGCGGGCGATCTCCACGTCGGCCTACCGCTACCAGGCCCGGTTCACCCTGCACGTCAGCGCCGAGACCGCCGCGGAGCGGATCGCCCCCACCACCGGCGCACTGGAGCCGATCGACGAGCACAGCTGCACGCTGCGGGCAGGGTCCAACTCGCTGGACGAGTTGGCCATCTACGTGACAACCAAAGGGTTCGAGTTCCAGGTGCATGAACCCCCGGAGCTTGTAGAGCACGTCAGGACGCTGGCAGCCCGGCTCGCCGCCGCGACGGCCTAGTACCGCAGTCATCCGGCCTGATCCCAGCCCAAATTGATCGCCGATCAGCGTGTCCTGCTGGTTGCTCATGCCCGCGGCACCAACGGCTCACTTGAACGTTCCTGCTAGCCGGTACGCCGGGTTGCAGTCAGCCGGGAACCTGCGTGGGTGCTGGCCATGGCGACGCTGGGCCGCTCCCGCGGGACTGTGAGGGAGGTCGCAGATGCGGGTGCCCACCAGCGCTGGGAGAGCGCATGAGGACGCGGGCAACTTAGAGCTGGTGCTCCATCCCTTCGAGGCCGAGTTGACCGCGCCGAAGGGTTGCCGTGGCAACCGCCGCGGCCGATAACTGCAGCGATAGGGAAGGACGCAACGATGCGAACAACTCTCCGAACGGCCGTGGCGATGACTGGAGCCTGTGCCGCACTGGTGGCGGGACTGGCGGGCTGCGGCAACAGCAGCAGCCCCTCGACCGGCTCATCGGGCAGTGCCGCGCCCTCGAACAACAAGGTGGGCATCCTGTTGCCGGACACCGCGTCGTCCCCGCGCTGGGTGTCGGCGGACCCCGACGAGCTCAGCAAACAGTGCACCAAGTTCAAGCTCGACTGTTCCATAGACAACGCAAACGGAAGCGCGACCACCCAGCAGGCACAGGCGCAGGCCCTCATCAACTCCGGCGTCGGGGTCCTCCTGGTCGTCAACCTGGATTCGGGCTCCGGCAAGGCCATCCAGGACCTCGCCCAACAGCACAACGTGGTCACGATCGACTACGACCGGCTGACGGCCGGGGGCAGCGCTTCGTACTACGTGTCATACGACAACGTGAAGGTCGGCGAGGACCAGGGCACGGCGCTGACCGAGTGCTCGCAGGTGAAGGATCAGAGCGCGGTCAACTACGTCGAGATCGACGGAGCGCCGACCGATAACAACGCCACGCTGTTCGCGCAGGGCTACAACTCGGTGCTGTCGAAGCAGAGCGGCTGGACGAAGCTCGCCGACCAGACCGGCAACTGGGACGCGGCTACCGCACAGACGGTGTTCACCACGATGCTCGGCCAGAACCCCGACATCAATGCGGTCATGGTTGCGAACGACACGATGGCGCAGTCGGTCATCAACGTGCTGACTTCCCAGGGCCTCGCGGGCAAGGTGGCGGTGTCTGGGCAGGACGCCACCGCCGGCGGCCTCGACAACGTCATGGCCGGCACCCAGTGCTTCACCATCTACAAGCCCGTCGCCGGTGAGGCAGACGTAGCGATCAAGCTGGCCAGCCAGATCCTCGCGGGGGAGAAGCCCAAGGCGCCGACGACGACCAAGGACCCGACGTCCGGGCGCGAGGTCCCCTCGTTCCTGGCCGACCCGACCGTGATCACCACGTCGAACGTGGCTCTTCCGGTGACCGACGGCTACGTGACAGCCGCGGCCGTCTGCTCGACACCCGCCCTTGTGACTCTATGCACGGCCAACGGGATCAAGACCTCGTGACCGTGTCGACCCGTGGGGTTGGGGCTGTCCGGCTCCAACCCCACGACCATCAGAACAGGTGACACGACATGACCACGATTCCGGAGCTGGAGCTGCGGGGCGTCGACAAGTCGTTTGGACCGGTCCATGTGTTGTCGTCGGTGAATTTCACCGCGAACGCGGGGGAGGTGACTGCCCTCGTCGGAGACAACGGAGCAGGAAAGACGACGTTGGTGAAATGTATCGGCGGTATCTACAGCGTTGATGCCGGCGAGCTGATCTTCGAAGGTAAGCCCCACGGCATTCACGGGCCGCGGGACGCTGCGATGCTCGGAGTCGAGATCGTTTATCAGGATCTCGCGCTCGCCGACAACCTTGACATCGTCCAGAACATGTTCCTCGGCCGCGAGGAGCTCACCGGGCGGCGCACGCTCAACGAGAACTCGATGGAGAAGCTGGCGCAACAGGCGCTTACATCGTTGTCGGTGCGGACTGTCCGATCGGTACGGCAACTCGTGGCGAGCCTGTCCGGCGGCCAGCGCCAGACCGTGGCGATCGCCAAGTCGGTGCTCTGGAAGTCGAAGATCGTCATCCTCGACGAGCCGACCGCCTCCCTCGGCGTGGCCCAGACCGCGCAGGTTCTCGATCTGGTCCGCCGGCTCGCCGAGCAGCAGGTGGCCGTAATCCTCGTGTCGCACAACATGAACGACGTCATGAAGGTCGCCGACTCCATCGCCGTGCTCTACCTAGGCCGGATGGCTGCACAGGTCAGACGCAAGGACGTGACCCAGACGCAGGTGGTCGAGCTGATCACCGCGGGCCGTTCGGATGATCTCGGGCTGTCCCCCGACGAGTCGGTCGGAGCGGCCGTATGAGCGCACAGACTGACGAGATCGTCGCCCAGCAAGGGCCGGAGGATCGGCGGCCAGCGGAGGGACTGGCCTCGCTGGGCGCGTACACCAGGGGCTATTTTGCCCGGGTCCGTGGCGGTGAGCTGGGCTCAATCCCGGCGCTGGTCGGACTTGCTGTCATCACCATCTTTTTCGCCGTGGTGCATCAGGGCTTCCTGACCGCCTACAACTTTGAGGCGCTGGTGATCCAGGCGGCGCCGATCATCGTCATGGCGATGGGCCTGGTCTTCGTGCTGCTCCTCGGTGAGATCGACCTCTCCGCCGGCACCACCGGAGGCCTGTGCTCGGCGATCATGGCCGTGCTGCTGCTGCGGCACGATGTGACCTGGTGGCTGGCGCTCGCCGCCGGCCTGTTCGCGGGCCTCGTTATCGGCTTCGGCATGGGATGGCTGCGCGCCCGCGTCGGTATCCCATCGTTCGTCATCACGCTGGCGACGTTCCTGGCGTTCCAAGGCGTCACGCTGATCCTCGTCGGCGGACAGGGCTCGCTGATCCTGCCTGCCGACACACCCCTGATCAAGCTGGAGAACAGCTTCGTACCGCTGTGGCTCGGGTGGACCTTGCTCGCGCTGTTCGTCATCGGGTACGCCGCTATCAAGGTGGGCGACGCGATCGGGCGGCGCCGGGCCGGACTCTCTCGCGTACCGTTCACGGTGATCGCCGCCAAGGTTGTCGCGCTCGCGGCAGTTGGAGCGGGGTTCACATATGTGATGGGCATCAATCGCAACCTGACCGCCAATGCGTTCTTCAGCAACAAGGCGCAGGGCATGCCATGGGTTGTCGTCCTGCTAGTGATCCTGTTCGTGGTGTGGAACTTCGTGCTCAGCCGGACGCGTTACGGCCGGCATGTGTACGCCGTCGGCGGCAACGAGGAGGCGTCGCGACGCGCGGGGATCGTCGTTTCTCGCGTCCGGATCTCCGTGTTCGTCATCTGCTCCGGTATGGCCGCAGTATCCGGCCTGGTCGCCGCCTCCCTGCTGCAGTCGGTGCAGTCGAACGCCGGCGCCGGAAACACACTTTTGCTCGCCGTTGGTGCGGCAGTGATCGGTGGCACCTCACTGTTCGGCGGGCGCGGCCGAATCATCGACGCCGTTCTCGGCGGCCTCGTCGTCGCGGTCATCACCAACGGTATGAGCGACCTCATCCAGGGGGCGAACTCGGCGGGCTACCAATGGATCGTCACCGGCGCCGTCCTGCTGCTCGCCGCAGGTTTCGATGCGGTCGTCCGCCGGCGGCGGGCCGGCTGAGCGGGCTTACACAACCGGGATCACCCGGAGAGGAGAATCATGAACGTTCTCATAATTGTCATTGTCGTCATCGTCGTCTTGGTGCTGATTGGGGCGTTGTCGGTTCGGATCGTCCAACAGTACGAATCAGGTGTCCTGTTCCGACTCGGACGTGTCGTCGGTGTGCGAAAGCCGGGCTTGACGTTCATCATCCCGGTCATCGACGTGCTCCGCAGGGTTAGCCTGCGCATTGTCACGATGCCCATCCAATCGCAGGGCATCATCACGCGCGACAACGTCAGCGTGGACGTCTCCGCGGTCGCTTACTATCAGGTGGTCGACGCCGTCAAGTCGGTTGTCGCCATTGAGAATGTTGGGGCGGCCATCAACCAGATCGCGCAAACCACCCTGCGCAAAGTGGTCGGCCAGCACACCCTCGACGAGACGCTGGCCGAGACCGATCGGATCAACGTCAACATCCGCGAGATCCTTGACGTGCAGACCGCCGAATGGGGCGTCGTCGTCACCCTCGTTGAGCTCAAGGACATCCAGCTGCCCGAAAGCATGAAGCGAGCCATGGCACGCCAGGCCGAAGCCGAGCGGGAGAAGCGCGCGAAGATCATCGCCGCCGAAGGAGAGTCCCTAGCGGCCGACGCCCTCGGCACTGCCGCCGACATCATGCTCGCTCACCCTCTGGCCCTGCAGCTCCGCAACCTGCAGACCCTCGTCGAGATCGGGGTCGACAAGAACAGCACGGTGGTCTTCCCCGCACCGTTGATGAGCACCATCGGGGAGCTGGGGGAGTTCCTGAGCCGAGAGACCGCTCAAGCCGCGGCGGCCTCCACGGCACCGGCGCCCCGCCCGGCAACCAACGGAACCCCTACGGACACTGCCCGACGATGACAGCACGCACAGCGCTCCGGTCCTGATCCTCATCAGCGTGGCCGTACGGCTTGCAGCCGCGAGCATTAATGCCTAAACGGACTGGCTGGTCACGATGTTGCTCTGTGCGGCCAGCAACTTCTGATGGACTTCGAGGTCGCACGGCGTGACGAGCAGCGACGCCAAGTGTGGGTAGGCGTCGACCATGCGGCGGGTCTGGGTGTGCCGGTAGCCGCGTCGTCCGTACCACGACCGGAGGAACTCCTTGCTTGGGTGCCGCCAGCTGCGCGGGACGAGCAGCTCGAGCTGGATGGCTCTCCTTCCGCGGCCCCTGCTGTATTGCTCGGCGAAGTCGACGAGGCTGCGGCCGATGCCGGTGCCCTGGTGATCGGGCGCAGCGACCAGCATCCCGAACTCGTTCGTGTCGGCGGAGATCCGACGGACGTGGACGCTGCCCACCACGTGCCCGCCCGGTGTGGTGGCGACGGCGATCTGACCGACCGCGATGAGCTGGGCGAGCTCGGCCGCCGTGGTCCGGGTGGCTCCGTCGCGCCACAGCCCGCTTTCCGCCGTTGCATAGACGTCGTTGACGAGTGCGGTCAGCTGTCCGACGAGGCGAGCGTCGCGGCTGGCCGCCCCGTCCAACAGCTCGACGGCGATGTCGGTACTCATTGGCATACATCGAGCATGAACCCTCAGCATTGAGCGAAGCAATACATAGTTACGACCAGACCGATCGTGTTCTACGATCGTCGGTGTGGAGCTCCGCCAGCTCAGATGTGTGGAGGCCGTGGCTCGCCACCGCCACTTCACGCGCGCTGCCGAGGAGCTTCATGTGGCCCAGTCGGCGCTGTCGCACCAGATCCGCCAGCTCGAGCGCGAGCTCGGCACACCGCTGTTCGAGCGCACGAGCCGGCGCGTCGCAGTCACCGAGGCGGGAAGCGCGATCGCCGCTCTCGCCCGCCGTGTCCTCGCGGAAGTCAACAGCGCACGAGCAGAGGTCGACGAGCTGCGTGGCGTCCTCCGCGGCCGCATCTGGATCGGTGCGCTCCTGCCCGCCGGCGACGTCGACGTTCCTGGGCTGCTGGCGCGGTTCAGTCAAGCTCACCCGGGCGTGGAGGTCGCTCTCAGCGAGGGCACCGCCGGCGACATGTTCCGCCGTCTGCTCGCCGATGAACTTGATGCAGCCTTCTGTCTGCTGGCCGGCGAGACCCCCGACGAGCTGGCTGCCGAGCAACTCAGCCGCGACGAAGTGGTCGCCGCCTTCGCTCCTGACCGTGCCCCATCGGCGCCACATGTCACCGCCGCAGACCTCAGCAAGCTGCGAATCGTGGCGATGCGTCGCGGCTCGGCCATCACCTACGTCCTCGACCAGCTGTTCGCCGAGGCCGGCCAGCCACTCCAACTGGCCCTGGAGAGCGGCGACCCGTTCCTGCTCCGGTCCTTGGCCGCCCGTGGTTTTGCTACGGCGATACTCCCTCGCTCGCTGACCGCCCTGGACGGGCCTGCCATCGAGGTGCGCAGCCTGCACCCCGCCGCTCACCTACCCGTGGCGCTCGTCTGGCGCCGCGCCCGCAACGTCCCTCCAGCTGCGCGCGCGTTCATCGAGTTCGTCCGACGCGAAGCGTGACCCTCCTCTGATGCCGCCGCAGGCGTCTTGCGGTCAGCCTTCGTCCGCAACTCCTGGCAGTCTGTGCACGTGTTGGAGACCTCGGCTCGGCTGTTGCGGTTGCTCTCGCTGCTGCAGACCCCTCGCGATTGGAGCGGTGCCGATCTTGCCGAGCGTCTTGGCGTGACTCCCCGCACTGTTCGTCGCGATGTCGACAAGCTGCGCTCGCTGGGCTATCCCGTGCTCGCGACGACGGGGACGCATGGCGGCTATCGGCTTGGTGCAGGTGCGGCCATGCCACCGCTTCAGCTCGACGACGAGGAGGCGGTCGCCGTCGCCGTCGGGCTCCGTTCGGCCGCCGGGGGGACGGTGACCGGCATAGCGGAAACGTCCCTGCGCGCGCTCGCCAAACTCGAGCAGGTGCTGCCCTCGCGCCTAAGGCATCGGGTGTCGGTGCTGCAGTCGATGACCGTGCCGATGCCTGGCAGGCTGGCGACCGTCGACGCCGACACGTTGACGCTGATCGCCGGCGCGTGTCGTGACCACCAGCGGCTTCGCTTCGACTACCAAAAGCGCGATGGCGCGAGCGCGCGTCGTGAGGTCGAGCCACATCGACTCGTCCACACCGGTCGCCGCTGGTATCTGCTTGGTTGGGATCTCGACCGTCAGGACTGGCGCAATTTTCGAGTCGACCGCCTACAACCGAAGATCCCGGTGGGACCCCGCTTCGTTCCGCGCGACCCACCCAGCAACGAAGACGTGGTCGCACAGACGTCGTGGGCGCTTTCGTCCGGTCGCTACCGTCACCGGGCGCGATTCCGAATGTACGCACCTGCCGCTGCCGTCGCCGACCGAGTGCCGCCTGACACCGGGCTGGTAGAGGCGATCGATCACCGCACATGCATCTTGCACAGTGGGTCCAACTCACTCGATGCCCTTGCCGTGCACGTCGCGGTGCTGGGGTTCGACTTCGATGTGCTGGAGCCGCCGGAGCTGGTGGAGGCTGTGCGTGTGCTCGGCGCGCGCTTCAGCGCTGCTGCCACGGGAGCTGCCCCCTAGCGCGTCCTCAGGTCGGGATTGCTCGGTCCGTGACGACCTGCTTCATGACCAGCGTTGAGTTGAGCCGCTGTACGCCAGGCAGGGCCGAGAGTGTGCTGTCCTCGAGATCGGCGTATGCCGCGAGGTCCGCTGTCCTGACTCTGACCAGATAGTCCGGGTCGCCGAACAGTCGCTGGGCCTGCAGGACATTGGGGACGGCGGCAAGAGCCTCCTCGAAGCTGAGCAACGTCTCGCGGTCCTCCTGCTTCATCGTGATGAAGACGAGGGCCTCGAAGGTCAGGCCGAGGACCTCGGGGTCGACGATGGCCCGGTATCCGCGGATCGCCCCGCTGGCCTCGAGGTCACGCAGTCGTCGATGGGTGGGGGAGACGCTCAGCCCGATCCTGGTAGCCAGGTCGGTGACACTGAGCCGACCGTCAGCCTGCAGCTCGGCAAGAATCGCCCTGTCGATTCTGTCCATCCTGGAAGATTCTTCCACGCTGCCAGGGAGAAGGGGGGAAAGTCGGGAACACGTTCTCAGCGATTCGCCATAGCGTCGAAGTCGATCCCCGATTCCACGGGAGGGCTTCGTCGTGAACCCGAGTCTGCTGCTCGCCTTCTGGGCCGTGGCCTTCCTGTTGATCGTCGTGCCCGGCCCGGACTGGGCGTTCGTACTCGCCGCGGCCGCTCGCGAACATAACGTCCTTCCTGCCGTCAGCGGCCTGATGGTCGGCTACAGCTTGCTCACCGGGCTCGTCGCTGCCGGGGTGGGTGCCCTCGTTGGGCAGTCAGCCCTGTTCCTCACCGCCCTGACGACCGTCGGCGCGTTGTACTTGATCTACCTTGGCGTCTCGCTCCTGCGACAGCCCGGATCCCCGGGCACCGACGCCAACCCCAGCTTGAGCCGGCCCTCGACAACGTCAGACATGCGGCGAGGGATCGGCGTCAGCGGCCTCAACCCCAAAGGTCTGCTGATCTTCGTGGCCATGTTGCCCCAGTTCACTGACTCTCAAGGCACTTGGCCGCTGCCGATGCAGATGGCTCTTCTGGGACTGGTCTTCGTAGTAACCTGCGGCGCGTTCTACGCGCTCGTCGGTTTCAGCGCCCGGGCGATCCTCACCGCCAAGCCAGCCGCTGCACGCCTCATCTCCCGAGTTTCTGGAGCGGCGATGATCCTCGTTGGATTGATCCTCCTGGTCGAAGTCATGGTTCAACACCACACTGGTCGATGAGCCTCCAAGGCAAGACTGGAGCGGGTCGCCGGCCCGTTGCTGATCGCGACGCGACGGGAACCGCGATACTCCGAGCATGAGCCTTCCGCCGCCCACGCTGTATCACCGGTCGCTCGGCTGGCACGCCCCCGCGCTTCGGCGGGCGGTCATCGTGGCCGTCATCGGCGCGATCGTCGCGATTGTGGTCGTGCAGTTTGCAGCGTGGGAATTGGCCGTCATCGTTGGGTGGGATGCCTCGGCCCTGACCTTCCTCATCACCACCTGGCCAATCATCATCCGCACGGACGGCGAGCGCACCCAGCAACTGGCCACGGTCGAAGATCAGACTCGCAGTTCGGCCACGCTGCTGCTGCTCGGTGCCAGCCTTGCGAGCCTGCTAGGTGTGGGTTTCGCTCTCAGCCTGGCGGGCCACCAGAGCGGTACGGATCGCGTACTTCTCGTCGGTGTTGTTGTTGTGACGGTGACGCTGTCGTGGACGGTGGCAAACACCGTGTACACGCTGCGCTACGCGCACCTCTACTTCTCGTCCGCGACGCCGGGCATCACCTTCGGTGACTCCGACACCGAGCCGCGCCCAACCTTCCGCGACTTTGCCTATGTCGCCTTCACCATCGGGATGACGTATCAGGTATCCGACACGACCATCCTCAATCCCCGGATCCGACGTACGATCCTCGGCCACGCAGGGCTGTCGTACGTGTTCGGTGTGGTGATCGTGGCCAGTGCCATCAACCTCATTTCCGGGCTGATCAGCTGACAACGAGCGCAGTACGCTGCGCCGATGGGATGGCTGGACGCGCTCGGCTGGGCCGGCTCAGCGCTGTTGATCTACTCGTTACTGCAGGCCCGGGTGCTTCGCTTTCGGGTGCTCAACCTCATCGCCAGCCTCGTGCTCGCCGTCTTCAACGCGCTGCTGGGCATCTGGCCGATGGTGGCGATGAACTCGGTGCTGGCCGTCATCAATGTTTGGTTCATCCGCAAGCTCATGCGCGAGCGGCACGACGAGCGTGCATACCAGGTGCTCGAAGTAGGCACGACCGACGCGTACTTGAACCACACACTGCGCGTACATGGCGCAGACATCGGCCGCATCTTCCCGAACTTTGACTGGGACGCTGCTGGCCCGGGGCAGTCTGCCTTCCTTATCCAGCATGGCGACGAGACCGTTGGTGTCGTCATCATCCGCGACGCCGGCGATGGTGTGGCCCAGGTCGAGCTGGACTATGCGACGCCAAGATTCCGGGACTTCACCCCCGGCGAGTTCGTGTACCGGCGCAGCGGCCTGTTCCAGGACCGTGGTTTCAGCCGTGTACGTACGCCGCCCGGCATGGTCGCTCCGTACTACGGCCGCCTCGGCTTCCAGCAGGATGGCGACTCCTACAGCCTGACCCTGAACCCACCCTGATCTCGCCGATGGAAGGTGCGTGATCGGTCATCGCCGTCCCGCTGCTGGAGTTCGTTGATCATGCCGACCGGGCCGAAGTCCGCCCTGGCGTCAGGTTTGCAGGTCCGCACTCCAGCCCGCGGCACTGGCTTGGGTCTTGTAAGTCGCGAGGTCCTTCTTCAGCTCGTCCGTCATGAACGCCGGGGTGAGGTTGCCCGATGCGAACTGCGGGTGATCTGCCCAGAACGTGGTGTTGAGGACCGCGGTCTCACCCAGCAGGCCGACAACGTCGTACTCGTAGTGCGTCTCGCCAGGCCCCGAGAAGCCGCCCTGCAACAGAAGCTGGAAGAACTCCTGCCACTGGACCATTCCGGTGCCCGCCGGCTTCCACGCGTTCCGTACGGTGCCCGCCGAAGTCCGCTCCACGAGCGTGTCCTTGAGCCCGACGCTTCGGATGTGCGACATCGCGTAGCGAACGTTGGTCCGCCAGGCCGTCAGCGTGCCTTCGTTGGTCATATGGCCGATGTCGAAGTTGATCCCGAGCTCCCTCGGGTCGTAGTCGCCCAGGACGTACATCAGGTCCCAGACCGAACGCGCGTTGGTGCCGTTGGTCGTGTGCGTGTGGTACGCGGCTGTGATCCCCAAGCGATCGTTGAGACGTGCCAAACCGCGTACGCGCTTGCGGAAGGCGGCAAGCTGCTGGAGCACCTCTTCACCGAACGGCTGCGGAGCACCAGTCTGCGTATCCGGCTGCACGTTGTAGGCGAACCCGCCCCAGCGATAGAGCTCAATGCCCTCGTCGTGCGCGACCCGCAGGACGTCGTCCGCGAAGACTGGCGTGCCGTTGTGCGTGGCGATGGGCGTGACGTCGTCGATGATGTCTGTCGTGATGAAGGTGCACGTCACTCCCGTGCTGCGGACGCCTTGCAGCATCCGGGGGAGGTTGGTCCGGACATCGACCAGGTTGGGATCAACGTGTCCGGTATTGCGGACCGTCAGGTTCACCGCCCGATAACCGAGCTCAGCCGCCTTCTCGCCGATCAGGATGCCCGTCTCATACGGGTTGCTCTGCGAATAGCTTTGGGTCGTCAGCCATTGAAGGTGACGCGAGAAGATCGTCCACGTGATGTGTGGCGGCAGCGGCTCTAGCGCATGGTTCATGCCAGTCGCGACGTTCTGGGTCCGAGCCTCGGCCGCAGCGCCTGTCTGCGTCACGACCAGGGCAGCGCCAGCCACGGCAGTCGTCTTGAGGAAAATGCGTCGGTCCATGTCCATGTGTCTGCCCTTCGCAAAAGAGATGAGTTCGGGGGTGGACCTTCTGTAGGCCCACCCCCGAATATCGGATGTTGCGGCGTTACGGAGTCGCCGGCATCACCTGGTCAATTGGCGGTACTGCTGCCGGACCTCGTCAGCACTCACCGTGCGGTCCAGGAACATCAAACCGTCCGCCCGGCAGTTGCACGGGTTGCGCTCGACGGTGTCCTGCGGGAACGATCCGCCGATCTTGATGCCGCGCGGGTCGGTCGCAGACGTCCCGTTGACCCCGTCGACCTGCCACGGGTTTCCGGGCACGGTGTAGAAGCCGTCAAGCTTCTGGCCGTTCCGGTACAGCGCCATCTCACCCGTGAGGTAGTCGAACGTGGCGGCGAGATGCACCCACTCGTTCTGCGGCAGCAGCGACTGCCAGTCGGTGTTGGCGGCGAACGTCTGCGACGCCCCACCGTCGACGCGGCGCCCGAGGGCGACGAGCCGCAGCTCATCGCCGACCTGAATGATCTCCAGCAGCGCACGGACGGCGTGACCGTCGGAGTCGCCGCTGAGGATGCCGCTCAGCCCGATGGCGTTGTAGAAGTCGCTCGGGTTGGCGGTGACGGTGTTGGGACTCGGGTTCTGGCCGGTCATCTTGAACCAGCCCATCAGCGTGATGCCCTTAGCCCCGTTGAACGCACCGAGCGTGTTGACGTCGGTAGCCTCACCGGGTGTCAAGGCGCAGCCGGTGAGTGACGAGCGGAAGCACACTCCGGCCTTCCAGTCGTCGTTCCCGTTGCCGGTGGGGTTGACCTGCTGCAGCTGGATCGCCTGGTTGCTGCCCGGGTGGGCGCTGTCGGCGACCCGCATCGTCTCGCCACCGTTGATCAGGCGCAGCAGCGTGTCCGACGACCCCTGGTCCCGTTCCCGCGTGCCATCCTGCTGGAACGGGTTCTCGAAGTCGTAGTAGGCCACGACGTTGTCGGCGATGCTGCCGTGCACCGTCGGCTTGACACGCTGGTTCACCGTGCTGACGACCTTCCAGACCTTGCCGTTGGCCTTGGCCACGAGGTAGAGCTCGCCCGCGGAGTCCCTACCGAGGCGAAGGTCGGCCCGCTCGTCACCGACGAGGTCCTGCACGCCGAGGCGCTTGCCTGTCGTGTCGTATATCGACAGCTCGTTGATCTCGGCGGGCTCACCGCCGCGTACCATCTCGCTGGTCTCGGTGAAGTAGAGCTTGCCCAGCACGAGGTCGGCGAAGACGTACTTTCCGCGCATGCCGTCGAGCTGGTGGCCGCGGTAGACGAAGCCGCCGCTGATCGCGTAGCCGCTGTCGCTCGTGCACGACCATCCCGGCGGCGGGTCGTGGTCGTAGGCTGCGACCGGGTAGGTGAAGCCGTTCTCGGCGTCGTCGGCCGGGAGCGGGTAGAGGTTGCAGCGGTCGACTGCCGGGTTGAACACGTACGCGCCCTCGCGGACGCCCCACCCGAAGTTGTCGCCGGCCTGCACCTCGTAGACCGCTTCGATCGCATGCTCGCCGATGTGGCCGAGGTACATGCGCCCTGTCTGGGTGTCGAAGCTGAACCGGTGCGGGTCACGCATGCCGATCGCGTAGATCTCGTCGATCACGTCGGGATCGGTGACAAACGGGTTGGTGGGCGGGATGCCGTACTGCCCGTTGGGCCCGTTGGTGCCGAGTGGGTCGATGCGCAGGATCTTGCCGTACGGCCGCAGCGTGTCTTGACCCATGGTCGTGCCGACGCCCTGACCACCGTCGCCGGCTGCGAGGTAGAGCAGACCGTAGTCCTCGTCGCCCGGCTGGGCTGCAGGGTTGAAGTCGATCTGCTGGATCGCGTGCACCTGGCCGCCGAATCCGAGGCGCAGCACCTCGCGGCTCGTTCCCGCAAAGGTGTCGGCCGACGGGTCACTTGCAGTCCACTCCGTGACAACCGAGTGCAGGAACGTCGGCGTCTGCGGGGGGTAGGTGGTCGGATCCGGCGGTGGCGCGAGGTTGCCGGGCCGCTCGGTGTGCACTGTGTAGAACTTGCCGTTGTCGGCGAAGTCCGGGTGGAAGGTGGCGAAGCCGAAGCCGCTGCCCAGGCCGCGACCGGAGAAGAACTCCGGTGAGAACTGCTGGGCGACGTCAAGGTAGACCTGCGGCTGGCCATCCTCCACCAGGTAGAGCGGGCCGTTGAGGTCGGGAACGTACATCCGGCCGGATCCGTCCGGTACCTCGCCGAGATAGTTGATGCGGGCGTGCCGCATGAGCCGCCGGTCGGTCGGCGCCGGGATCGGCTCGGTCTTGGGGAATTGCGCGTACTCCTCGAGCACGAGACCGCGGTTGGAGAGAACCTCCTCGGGCGCCGGGTCCTCGATCGGGCCGGTATCCGCGCTTGCGGCGGCGAATGGTGGGAGCAGGGCCGCGGTTAGCGCGAGTGCAGCTGCGCCTGCCCACCATCGTTGCTTACCCATGGTGCCTCCATCACGTCGTTGTACGGGGCGGAGCACGTAGACGCGTAAGCGCTTACGTAAGCGATTGCGACCGACGCTAGTAGCCGCGGCGAAGGCTCGTCAAGAGCCGAGAGGGATCGAGACACATGCCGAGAACCCTTGCGTCTCAAGGGATCCGCAAGCACGGAGGCAGGCCAAAGCGGGCTGCCACAGCATCACGCAGCAGCCCGCTCCGGCCACTTCAGATCAAGTGGCCTGCCTGACCGTCACCGGCAGAACGGCTTGGCTCCCATCGCGCTGAGTACGCCGCCAACAATGTGTTGTTTGAATGTCTCCTGGCCGACCAGCGTGGATCCGTCGGTCCACGCTGCCGGGTCGTGGCCCAGCGAGGTCACCCAGGAGCGGCCGCCGTCGTAGTACTGGCACCACGAGACCGGGTGGTTGCCGGGGTGTCCCGGGTGGCCGTTGAAGCCCTGGCCGCTGCCGTTCTCGAAGGTGTTGGTATCGACCTCGGCAAGCACGCGGACGTCAGTGGGGAACGGCACAAGGTTGTACCACTCATCGCGGAAGTCCCAGCGCTCTGGCAGGTTCGCGGTCGACGCGTCCGTTCGATTCACCGTGACGACCTGGCCGCCGCGGTGCGGCCCGTGGTCGTAGAAGTTGGCCCCACCGAGCAGGCCCTGGAACCACGGCCAGTGGTACATCGCGCCAAGCGTGTTGTGGATCGCGACGAAGCCGCCGCCTGACCGCACGTACTGCAGCAGCGCCGTCTGGGACGCGTCGTCGAGCATGGTCCGCGAGTTGCTGAGGAAGACGACCGCGTCGTAGGGGGCAAGCTTGGCAGGCGCATCCAGCTGCTTGACGTCCTCGGTCCAGTCGACCTTGAACCCGGCCTCCTGGCCCCAGCGGATCATCGCGTTCTGCGCGACGTGGGCCTGCGTGAGCGGCGGATTCATCCCCGGCGGCAGCAGTGGCCCTAGATGCGCGTGCCGGGAGACGCCGGTTGCGGTGAAGACGAGGACGCGCTGCACGCCATCATTCTTGCGGGCAAGAGTCCACTCGTTGTAACAGTCCTCGTCCAGCCCGCGGCAGACTCCGTAGTCCGCGATCTCGTCGTCGTATCTCGCGAACGGCGGCCCACTGTCGGCCTTCGGGGCATTGCTCAACGTGGTGAGCAGTGCTGTGAGGAGGGCAAGGCACAGCAGCGCCAAGCCCCCAGTTCCGAGCCTCGTTCTGACGGACATGGCGTTCCTCTCTGAACGGTCAGCAGATCCGACGGTGCGGTTACAGATGGGGCTCGACCAGCTCGACGTAACGCCGGGCAAAGGTCGCAACGACGTCGTCGCCAGGCGTGGCCCAGACGTCGGCATTGAAGATCTCGACCTCGACGTCGCCCGTGTAGCCGGCAGCGGCGACCGCGGAGGTCAGCGTCGCAAAGTCGATGTGACCGTCGCCCACCATGCCGCGGCTCAGCAGGGCGTCGGCGGGCAACGGGGTGATCCAGTCACATACCTGATAGCTGGTGATGCGACCGGCCGCACGAGCGATCTGGCGCTCCAAGCCGGGGTCCCACCAGACGTGGAACGTGTCGACGACCACACCCACGACGTCGGCGGGGAACTGCTCGGCGATGTCGAGCGCCTGCTCCAGCGTGGATACGACGCCGCGGTCAGCCGCGTAGATTGGGTGCATCGGCTCGATGCCCAGCCGTACGCCCAAGTCACGCGCGTACGGGACGAGGGCGGCGATCGCGTCTGCGGCGCGGGCGCGGGCGGCACTGAGGTCTCGGTCGCCCTCCGGCAACCCGCCGGGGACGAGGACGAGCGTTGCTGCGCCTAGTTCGGCGGTCTCGTGGATGGCGGCCAGGTTGGATTCGTGAGCGGCCGTACGTTCAGATCGCTCGGCACTCGTGAAGAACCCGCCACGGCAGACCGAGGAAACGCGCAGCCCGGAATCAGCCAGCCGGTCGCGAGCGGTGGACAAACCGACCTCGGCCACAGGCTCTCGCCACACGCCGATAGATGGCAGCCCTGCGTTGACCGCGCCGTCGATCGCCTCGCGAAGCGTCCACTTAGCCGTCGTACGTTGGTTGAGCGACAGCCGTGCAAGCCGAGGGTCGCCTGGTGCCGGTGTTGCCACGCGCGCCGGCAGACCGGACGGGACGTCCAACACTTCGACGGCTCGCGTGGTCATCGCACCGCCCCTGCCGTGGCGAGCAGTACGCGCATCTGGTGCGCCGCAAAATCGGGGTCAGGCAGCAGCAACGCGTCGTTGGCGAGCTCGAAGATGCGCGCCAGGTGCACGACGCTGCGCGCCGACTGCAGCCCGCCGACCATCGTGAAGCCGGGCTGCTGGCCGGTCAGCCAGGACATGAAGGCGATCCCGGTCTTGTAGTAGTAGGTCGGCGCCTCGAAGATGTGCCGGGACAGCGGCAGCGTTGGTGCGAGCTCATCGTCGTAGGTCGCGAGGTCGCCGTCGTCAAGCGCTGCCAGCGCCGCGGAGGCGGCGGGCGCGATGGCGGCAAACGCTCCGAGCAGCGCGTCGGAGTGGCGGGAGCCGTCGCCGCGGATCAGCTCGGGGTAGTTGAAGTCGTCTCCGGTGTAGAGGCGCACACCAGGCGGCAGGCTCATGCGCAGACCGACCTCGTGGTCAGCGGACAGCAGCGACACCTTGACCCCATCGACCCTGTCCGCGTGGCCGGCGACCAGGTCCACGAACGTCGCGGTTGCTGCCGCCACATCCGTCGTACCCCAATAGCCGCGTAGCTGCTGGTCGAAGGCCTCGCCGAGCCAGTGCAGGATCACCGGCTCGCGCACCTGGCCGAGGACGGCTTCGTAGACGCGCAGATAGTCGTCGGCGTCACGGGCAACACGAGCGAGGTGGCGGGAAGCCATCACGATCACCTGCGAGCCGGTGCTCTCGACGAACTCGATCTGTTCGGCGTAGGCCGCGATGATGTCGTCGACGCTGCTGAGGTCATCCCTGTGGTCGGTGCCGGCTCCGGACGCGATGCGTGCGCCCAGGTCTCTGGCCTGGGCAGCGCTTCGCGCAATGAGCTGTTGGATCGCCGCCCAGTCGAGCCCCATGTTGCGCTGGGCAGTGTCCATCGCCTCAGCCACGCCGAGGCCGTAGCGGAACAGGCCGCGACGGAACGCGAGCGTGGACTCCCAGTCGACATCAGCCGGCGCACCGGGCACGTTGTTGCCCAGCGGATCAGCGACGACGTGTGCCGCCGCAAAGGCCACGCGCGTCGCGTACGGCTCGGGGTGGTCCTTCCACTGCCGTGGCTCGCGGAGCTCGACCGTACGCCACCCGCGGGCGGCGTCGGGGAGCTCGATCGACGTCACGCGCCACGCACCTCCACCCGCCGGCCTTCCGCCGAGGACCGCAATGCCGCATCGACCAGCTGCAGGCCCCGGACTCCGGACCGGAAATCGTGCCGATGCGACCGACCTGCGTGTACGTCGGCGAGAAACTCCTCCCACTGCGCGCGGAAGCCGTTGACTGTCGGCCCGTCGGTCGGCACTTCCTCCCATTGCGCGCGGAACGCCTCCTCCGTGGGCAGATCCGGGTTCCAGACCGGCCGCGGCGTCGCGGTGCGCGACTGGACGCGGCAGCCGAACAGTCCAGCAACTCCCGAGCCCTGCGTACCGTCGACCTGGAACTCGACGAGCTCGTCGCGGTTGACCCGCACGGTCCACGACGAGTTGATCTGCGCGACCACGCCTGCCGGGAGCTCGAAGATCGCGTAAGCGGCGTCATCGGCGGTGGCGTCGTACGGCCTGCCCTGCTCGTCCCATCGCTGAGTGATGTGCGTGACGGCCTTGGCGGTCACAGCCTCGACGCGGCCGAACAGCACCTCGAGCACATAGTTCCAGTGCGCGAACATGTCGAGCACCATGCCGCCGCCGTCCTCGGCACGGTAGTTCCAGCTCGGTCGTTGCGCCGCCACGTCGTCGCCCTCGAAGACCCAGTAGCCGAACTCACCGCGTACGGACAGGATGCGGCCGAAGAACCCGTCGTCGATGAGCCGCTTCAACTTGAGCAGGCCGGGAAGGTAGATCTTGTCGTGCACGACACCGTTCGTGACACCGGCGGCCTCGGCGGCGGCGACAAGCTCGAGTGCCTCGTCGACCGACTCGGCAAGGGGCTTCTCGGTGTAGATGTGCATGCCGGCCGCGATGGCCTTGAGGATGGCCTTCTTGCGCTCGCTGGTGACCTGTGAATCGAAGTAGATGCTCGCGCTGTCGTCGGCGAGCACGCTGTCGAGGTCGGTGGTGAACTCGGTGATGCCGTGCTCACCAGCCATGTCTGCGAGCTTCTGCGGGTTGCGACCCACGAGGATCGGCTCCACCTGGATGCGGCTTCCGTCAGGCAGCAGCAGGCCGCCGTCGGCGCGGATCGCGAGAATCGAGCGCACCAGGTGCTGGTTGTAACCCATGCGGCCGGTGACGCCGTTCATGACGATGCGATACGTGTGCGAGGGCGGAGCGGTCATGGAGTCAGGTACCTGCTTCATCGCGTCGTGACTGGTTTGGGTCTACCGCCGAGGTAGAGCTCGGCGAGCTGTGGATCTGCGAGGAGCTGGGCTGCGGGACCGGTGATGTGGACTCGTCCAAGGTCGAGCACACAGCCGATGTCGGCGGTCTCGAGTGCGCGGCGGGCGTTCTGCTCGACGAGCAGCACGGCCATGCCTGCGTCGCGCATCCGCACGATCTGCTCGAAGACGGTGGCGGTGGCCTTCGGATCGAGACCCATCGACGGCTCGTCGAGCAGGACGACCTTGGGGCTCACCATGAGCGATCTGGCGAACTCGACCTGCTTCTGCTGGCCGCCGGAGAGTGCGCCGGCGAGTGCCGCCCACCGATCGGCCACGAGCGGGAACAGCGTCTTGACGAACTCGACCCGCTCGCGGACTTGCGCCTTGTCCTTGACGGTGAAGGCCCCCAGGAGGACGTTCTCCTCGACCGTCATCTCCTTGAAGACGCTGTGTCCCTGGAGCACGTGGGACAGGCCGGCGCGTAACAATTCCTGCGGCGAGCGACCCGTGACGTCGGTGCCGTCGACGGCGATGCGGCCGGAGCGCGGGGCGAGCATGCCGCTGGCCACCTTGAGCACCGTCGACTTGCCCGCGCCGTTGGGACCGACGAGGCAGACGACGCTTGCGGGCGGGACCTTGACCGTCAGCCCGCGCAGCACCAGTGCCGCGCGCCCGTAGCCCGCTTGGATGTCGGTGAGCTCGAGCAGCTGGTCAGATGCCAAGGTAGGCCTCCAGGACCGTCGGGTCGTTCTGCACGACTGCGGGAGTTCCCTCGGCGATCGGACGGCCACGGTCGAACACGACAACGTGGTCGCTGAGGCTCATGACCATGTCCATGTTGTGCTCGACGATGATGAACGTCTTTCCCTCGGCGTTGAGCTCACGGACGAGCGCCGCAATGCGATCGATGAGCGCCGGGTTCACGCCGCCGGCCGGCTCGTCGAGCATGATCGTGTCGGGTTCGCCCATGAGCACGCCAGCAAGCTCCAGGAGCTTTTGCTGCCCGTACGAGATGTCGCGCGCCTCTGACCGCTCCATGTGGTCGATCCCCACGCGTGCCAGGAGATCCCTGGCGCGCTCTACGTCCGCCTTGTTGCGTGAGCCGGCCAGCCGGTCGAGCAGACCGGTGGGGCGCACCGCCACGAGCATGTTGTCGAGCACCGTGAGGCGAGGGAAGATGCGGCAGAGCTGGAAGCTCCGCCCGATGCCCGCCTTGGCGATCTTGTGGGGTGGCTTGCCGGTGACGTCATGGCCGTCGTAGGTGACCGTGCCCGCGTCGGGGCGGATCATGCCCGTGACGCAGTTGAAGAACGTTGTCTTGCCTGATCCGTTAGGTCCGATCAACGCGTTGATCTTTCCCTGCTGGAAGGCCACCGAGGCGCTGTTCACGGCTTGGACTCCACCGAACGACTTGCTGAGCCCTTGTGTCGCGACGCTCTCGCGTGTCGCCACGGCAGCGTTGGCCGTCATGTGTGCACCTCGGCCTTCGTGGTCGGTTGCTGCTGTTGCTCCTGCAGGTCGGCGGCGGTCATCTCGCGGATCGACGCGGCCTGTGGGCGGAACCGGTTCACGAGTGCGGTGAGCCACGGGATGATGCCATCGGGCATGAACAGCACGACGAGTCCGAGCAGGAGCCCGGTCGCGACAAGGTGCAACTGGGTATCGCCGTACTGCGCCTTGAACACCTCAACGGCGTAGCCGACGATGACCGCGCCGAGCAGCGGGCCGAAGAGGCTGCGGATCCCGCCGAGCAGGGACATGAGCACCATGTAGGCGCCGATCAGGATCGAGAACTGGAAGATCGGGTCGAGGTAGCCGAACCACAGTGCGTACAGGCCGCCACCGAGCGCGGTGAAGAAGGCGGAGATCACGAGCGCGACAAGCTTGTACGAGAAGGTGGGCACGCCGAGCGACTGCGCCTTGTCCTCGTCCTCCCGGATGGCCTTCAACCCGGCGCCGAGGCGAGACCGTTCGATCGCCCACCACGCCAGCAGCACGACAGCAAGCAGCGCGGCATGCAGGAAGAAGAAGCGCTCATGCTGCTCAGGCCGCAGCACCTCGGGTCCGAACGGTCGCGGGATGCGCAGGCCGTTTGAACCGCCGGTGAAGGAGCGCCAGCTCTGGAAGACCAGCTGCATGATCAGCACGAGGGCGATGGATACGATGACGAACGACGCGCCTCGTACGCGCAACGACGCGATGCCGATCGGCACGGTGAGAATCGCGACGATCAGGGCGCCAACGAAGAGGGCGAGCCAGGGGTTGAGGTCGGACTTGATGATGAGCAGCCCGGTCGCGTAGCCGCCGAGCCCGGAGTAGGCCGCGTGACCCAGTGAGATGTAGCCGGTGAAGCCGCCGACGAAGTTCCACGCCGTGGCGAGCACGGCGTAGCTCATGATGACCACGCCGACCGACAGGATGAACGGGTCGGACGCCATCGAGGGGAACAGCAGCACGACCGCGACGAGCAACAGAATGCCGAGCACCCTGGCGCCGAGGCCAAGCCGGCTAGAAGCGCTGCGCAAGGCGACCTCCGAAGAACCCCTGCGGCCGCACCATCAGGGTCAGGAACAGGGCGACGTAGAACACGGTCTGCGCCCAAGTGGTGCCGAGCGGCACCTGCAGGAGGCTGGCTGCGATACCGAGCAGCATGGCCGCCATCGCGGCCCCTGGGATGCTGCCCAAGCCGCCGACAACGATGATCGCCATCAGCGGGCCGATCCAGTGCCAGTGCAGCGACGGGTAGATCGTGTAGTCGAGCGAGAGCGCGGTGCCGCCGATGGCTGCGGTAGCGAGGCCGAGACCGAATCCGTAGCCGGCAACACGATCGGTGTCGATGCCCACCAGCTGCGCAGCGTCCTTGTGCTGGATCGTCGCTCGAAGCGCCTGGCCGAATGCGGTCTTCTTGAGGATCAGGTAGAGCCCGCCGAGCGAGACGGCAGCCAGGCCGAATGAGATCAGCTTGACGACCGCGACGCTGGCGCCAAAGAGCTCGATGCTCGCACTCGAGTAGTCGAGCTGGATGCGGCGCTGCGTGCCGGTCCAGATGAACCCGAGCATGCCTTCTATCACCAGCGCGATCGCGAACGTCAGCAGGACCGACATCATGGTGAGGCTGATGGGCCGCAGCCGGGCGATCAGCAGTCGCTGCATCGCAAACCCGACGCCGAAGAACAGCGGCACCGTGATCACGAGCGACAGCAGCGGGTCGAGACCGGTCTCACGGTTGAAGTACCACGCGAGGTACGCCGCGAGGATCAGGAACGCGGAGTGCGCGATCATGACGACTCGCATCACGCCGAAGTACAAGGTGAGGCCCGCTGCCAGGAGGGCGTACAGCCCTCCCAGCAGCACGCCTAGCACCAGGCTTTGCAGGAACAGGGAGCCGGACACTGCTGATCCGCGCCCTTACCAGACCGGCTTGGGGTGGATGAAGTCGGCTTCCTTGGCGTCATCGGGGAGGACGATCTTGATCTGGCCGTCCACGTACTGCTGGATGAGGTGTGCGCTCTGGGGCCGACCGTCCTGGTCCCAGCTGAGCGGACCGACGACAGTTTCGACCTCGTTGTCGTGCAGCCAGTCGATGAGCTGCTGCTGGCACTCAGGGTCCGGGTCGGCGCAGCCGGCGGCCTCGACCGCGGCCGCCACAACCTGACCGGTCGTCCACGCGTTGGCCTCGTCCTCCGCCGGAGGCGAGTCGAACATCTCGGTGTAGTGCTCGACGAAATCCTGGTTGGAGGGGTAGGACGCGGTTGTCGTGTAGCCAGTCGGCGACAGGATGCCCTCGGTCTTCTCACCGATGGCCTCGGGGAACTCCGCGTTGGTCGGAGCGCCGGATACCGCGGCCATCTTGGGCTGGTAGCCGAGTTGCTGCAAGGCGACGATGAGGTTGACGCCGTCCTGGTACTGGGAGCCACCGATCAGCATGTCGGCATTGGACGCGGCGATCTTGGCCGCGATGCCGCTGAAGTCGGTCGTGTTGGGCGGGTAGACCTCGTCGACGACCACGGGGATGCCGGCTTCGACCAGCTTGTCGCGCAGACCGTACGCCGTGCCCTGGGCGAACGGGTCGTCCATGGACGCGACGGCGATGGAGGTCGGTCGCTCGGCCTCGGGCATCGCGAGGATGTAGTCGGCCAGGTAGTTGTAGTGGTCGTTGGCCACTGCCGGCGCCGCGTAGAACAGGTTGTCGAACCCCTGGTTGAAGACGTCGGCCGCGGCACCAGCTGGCTCGACGAACAGGAAGCCGTAGTCCTTGGCGACCTGAGCAGCCGGGATGACGAGGCGCGTGGAGAACGGCCCGAAGACAAGGTCGACCTGTTCCTGGTTGATCAGCCGCTCGTAGTCGGAGGCGACTCGGTCGGCATTGGACTGGTCGTCGAGGATCTGCACCTCGACCTGCCGGCCGAGCAGGCCGCCGTTCTCGTTGACGTACGATGCCCACGCCTTGTAGCCACGCTCGATGCCCTTGCCAGGCTCGGCGAAGTCACCGGTGAGGGGAAGGGAGACGCCGATGACGATCGGGTCGTCCTCGCCGCTGCTCGACGAGTCGTCGTCGCCACCGCCCAGCCCGCACGACGAGAGGGCGAGGGCGGTGGATGTCGCGAGGGCTCCTAGCCAGAGCCGCTTCGGTGCTCTCATGTGCTTCACTCCTTTGTGACGCAAGCGCTTGCGTAAGCGCTTCCGTCCGGCACTATATGAGTGGTACGAACCGAGTGGCAAGAGTCGGGACAAGATCTTTGACTCGCTGTGACGAATGGATGGCGTATGCCGAAGCCTCGAGCAGGCCTGCGACTAGTCGACGTGGCAGCGTACGCCGGCGTGTCGATCGCTACGGCCTCCCGCGCCCTCTCCGGCGCCAACGGTGTCTCCGACACGGTGGCCGAGCACGTACGCCAGGTCGCGCAGGAGCTCGGCTACATCGCCAACGTTCACGCACGGTCACTCGCGAGCGGGGCCAGTTCCGGCGTGGGACTGATCGTGCATGAGATCGGCGACCCCTATTTCGCCGAGATAGCCAGCGGGGTCCTCGAGGTCGCCGCGGAGCACGGCCGGATGGTGCAGATTGGCCACACCGGCCGCGATCCGCTCAACGAGGTCGCCCAATTGCGCGCCCTGATCGCCAGCCGGGTCGGCGTGATCATCATCGCCGGTTCGGGCTTCGTCGACACGGAGGTCCAGGCGCAGCTGAAGGTGCATCTGCAGGCCTTCGAGGCGTCGGCGGGTCGCGTCGCGGTCATCGGGCGGCACCAGCTGCTGGGGGTCGACAGCGTGCTGCCGGCCAACACGGCCGGGGGTAGGGCGATCGCCGAGCATCTGCTGCAGCTCGGGCACCGGCGCATCGCGGTGGCCTCCGGCTCGCGCCAGCTGACCACAGTGGCCGACCGGCTCGCCGGGGTCGAGGCCGCGCTGTCGGCCTACGGAGTCAAGCGCGAAGCCGTGCCCGTGGTCGAGGCGGCGTTCACCCTCGAGGGCGGGCAGGACGCGGCCAGGCGGATCCTCGACCAGCATCCCGATGTCACCGCGATCATGGCGTTCAACGACGACATGGCGGTCGGCGTGCTGTCCGTCCTGCGCGAGCGGGGGATCGGGGTGCCGGACCAGATCTCGGTGACTGGCTTCGACGACGTGACGGTCTCCCGCTACCTGTCGCCCAGCCTGACCACCGTGCGGCTGCCCATGAAGCAGATGGGCCAGCTCGCACTGGAGCTCGCACTCAAGCCAAGGTCGGCCCGGCCGCGGCGCCGTACGACGACGCAGGAGCTGGTGGTACGCGACTCAACGGCCAAGCCAGCCCGCTGACCATGTGCCTCAGCCCCCGCGAACATGTGGTTGGCGACCGATTTGGGCGCGAGATGGTCGCCAAGCGCATGTTCGGCGGACGGACTCGTCAGGGCTGCGGCTGGATGTTGTGGTTCAGGTGGAACACGTTGTCGGGGTCATAGCTGGCCTTGACAGCGCCAAGCCGACGGATGTGCTCCGGCCCGTAGGCACGCGCAACGGCCGCCGCACCCTCCTCGCCGAGGGCGTTGACGTAGGCGCCGCTGGCGAACGGCTCCATGGCGCCGCCAAACGCGCGCCCCGCAGCGACCTCCAGCTCGTCGTGTGCCGGATCGGTCCAGGCAGCCGACGCGACGTATTCGACCAGTGTGTCGCGATGCGCGAATGCGGAGTCTGAGGCGGCGACATCGGCGACCGCACCGCCGTAGGACTGCAGGCTTGCGTGCAGGCTGCCCTCCGGCTCGCCGATCGCGAGGAACGCTTCGATCGCCGCATCGGTAAACGTCTTCAGGTAGTGCCCCTTCCAGTAGCGCCGGTAGCCGGAGCCGCCAAAGCCGTCCTCGCGGGTCTGCAGCTCGACATAGCTGAGCTCGTCGACCCGCTCCTCGATCGGCTGGCCGATCCCTCTGATCGTGTCCACGAGCGGGCGAGCTGCTGCCGGGTCACCGACCCAGACACATCCGATGGTCGCGACCATGCGGCCACCTCCGCCACGGCCGACCCAGGCTGTCAGAACCGCATCGCGCGGCGCGTCCGGGATCAGATCGGCCCATGCGCGCAGCGCGGGCCCGGCAGCGTCCACGTCATGGTCGAAGTCGGCGGACAGTGCGACGGTGCCGGTCGGGTGAAGCCGAAACTCGAACTCGGTCACGATCCCGAAATTGCCACCGCCGCCACGGAGTGCCCAGAACAGGTCGGGGTGCTCGTCAGCGGTCGCGCGGACGACGTCGCCGTCAGCGGTCACCACCTCGTACGACTCGATGTTGTCGCACGACAGACCGTAGCGGCGAGCCAGCCAGCCCATGCCGCCGCCGAGAGTCAGGCCGCCGACGCCAGTGTGTGACACGTTGCCCGCCGTCGTGGCGAGCCCGAACCGCTGCGCCTCACGATCCAGGTCACCGAGCAGCGCGCCGCCCCCGACTCGCGCCCGGCGAGCGCCTGGGTCCACCGTGACAGCGCGCAGGTTGGTCAGATCGAGCATGAGTCCGCCATCGGGCACGGCGTGGCCGACGACGCTGTGACCTCCGCAGCGCACGCCGATTTCCAGGCCGTTGTCGCGCGCGAACCGGATGGCGGTCACGACCTCACCGGGTGTCGCCGGCTGGACTATGACCTTTGGCCGTCGATCCACCATCGCGTTCCACACCGCGCGGGCTCTGTCGTAGCGTTCGTCGCCGGGCAGCAGTGTCCGATGCTGCAGCGTGTCCGGGACCTGGATCACTGCACGTCCTCCTCGGCTCGACAGCCATGCTGTTGTTTACAGTGCCACTTGGCACAGACAGCTCGGATTCGACGGGAGGCGCGGGAATGGTTCCGTGGGGTGAGTTCGCGACTGCTGCACCAGAGCTGGCGGAGTCCGGCCGGACGCTCCTCTATCGGACCGGCTCGGGGGAGGCTCTGTTGGCGACGGTGCACGACGACGCGCCTCCGCGCATCCATCCCATCGCTGTGTCCGTCGTCGGCGACGGTCTCTATGCCTTCATCCTCCCGTCGCAGAAGCTGACCGACCTCGAGCAGGACGGCCGGTATGCGCTGCACGCCTACCCTGATGCGAATGTGCCGCACGAGTTCCAGGTGCGCGGGCGCGTACGCGCGGTCGACGACGACACACGCGCTGCCCTGGCCGCAGACTGGTCGTTCGGCGTCGGCGAAGCGCGCGCGTTCGAGTTCCTGATCGAGCACGCTGTCCTCGGCGAGCGGGACAGCCCCGATGACTGGCCGCCGCGCTATCGCTCATGGTCCGCCGAGCGCTGACCGCGGAACATCTCAGGAGCTACCTGGGTGGGTAGGTCGCCGGCAGCGCGATCACGAGCTGCTCGACCGTAGGGCCGTACTCGGGATCGAACCAGTAGTCCGAATGCCCTTCGATTGCGCCGCCAAGCCGCTCTGGGTCGGCCAAGTAGCGGTCGACACGCGTGCCATCGCCGGCCCGGCTCGCGTCGAGCGCCCAGGAGCCGATGGGATCGGTGTCGCGGTAGAGGTTGCGCCATCGCCCGTCAAGCCGGTCACGTACGTGCATGAGGACGTCGGCGCCCAGATAGGCCGGGAAGAACCGGGCGTACAGGCGACGCAGCGGCGACCCCGACGTGACCAGCGCCGAGCGTGCGGCTGTGGCGTCATCGAGCTGGAGCACTGCCGCCGCCGCGAGCACCGACCCCTGCGAGTGCCCCGAGAGCACCGCCTGCCCATGTGCCGAGAGCTCGCGTGCCCGATCGACAAGGTCGGGCACAGCGCGTTCGCCGTACGACGGCGGCGCCAGGGGGTGCACGGCCCGTGGCCAGAAGGAGCCGACGTCCCAGAGGATGCCGACGGTGCGGCGCACACTCGGGTTGCGGTAGGTGTTCCAGAACAGGACGAGCAAGGCGATCGCGAGTACGCCGATCGCCCACGTGCCGAACCTTGTCAGGGTGGACAGCGGCGGTTGCGTCACGAGCTCCCAGTTGCGTTGGTCGGCCACGTACACGCCGATGCCCACCAGCACGAGCAGCCCGGCGAACCCGACGATCCCACCGACCACATGGCCCGTCCCGTCGGTGAGGTTGGCTGTCGCCCGAGCCCTGGCCAGCTCGCGCACGTCGTGTTCGTCTGCCGTCTCGCCAGCGCGCTCGGTGCGGATGGTCGCCATCAGCACCGGGATGCGGCGCACCACCCACCAGGCCAGATATCCGACGACGAGCACGAGCGCGATGATCAGGACACCGGCCGCCGCTCCAGCCCACGCGAACGCGGGCGGCACGACCAGCGGCGCGTCCGTCGTCGCTAGGCGGAGGCGCTCTTCGAACGGCACTCGTGGGTTGGCGACCACGGCTTCACGGAAGGCAATCTCGGCGCGTGCCGTGACCTGGCTCAGCACCGGGTGACCGAACAGCTCGGCGACTCGATAAGTGAGACCGGCCGAGAACCCTCCCGCGATGAGGAAGCCGAGGGCGCCTACGACGGGCCCGCCGAGGCCGCGCACGGCTGGCCGGAAGCCGTCGTTGCCGGCTCGCCACGGTCGCTGCGCCCACACTGCCACCGTCAGCAGGACCAAGAGGGCAACGATCGTGACGAACGTGGCAAGGATCGCTCCGCGTAGGCCGGGAAGACGGCCGGCGTCCGTCCACGAGTCCCAGCCCCACGCGCTGTAGAGGGCTGCCGCGACCAACAGCCCTATCGTGATGTGCCGCAAGAGATTGGCCCCGCGTGCAGACAGCAGACCAACCCCGTCGGTGTTCGCCTGCGGACCGGACACCGCATCGATCGACACCAGCAGGATGGCGCTCGCGAGAGCCAGCAATGTCGCAACGCAGAGCACGAAACCGAGCACGCGGGCAGCGCCGCCTGCGGCCAGCGTGGTAGCCGGCCACGTCACGAGAAACGCGAGGAGTGCCGTGGCGCCGGCGACGTGCAGGCTGCGCAACTTGGGCATGCCGGGGTTGCCCTTCCAGAAACTGTCGTTCGCGAGCATGACCTCGCCTTCGCGCGCGACGGCAGGGCTGGGCTGCGGCTGAGTACGTCGAGGAGTCGAACGGCCGAGCAAACCCACCAGCAGGATCACGGCCAGGGGCACCAAGGCGGTGACCACGATGCGCCGGCCAGGAGAGCCCAGCCAGCCATTGGCAATTAAGCCAACGAGCGAGTTGGCGTCGGAGCACTGCGCGAGCCGCCCACACTGGTAGCCGATGATGTCGACCGCCGCCTGCACCGCGCTCAGCAGCATCGTCAGCGTCAATCCCAGCCCCACCAGCCGCAGCAGGACCGCGGTCGCCTGTCCCCATCGCCGCTGCCAGGCCGTCGCGGACGCTGGCACGGCCGGAAGCATCCAGTGCGCCAGGTTGACGAGCATGAATGGCAGGAGCAGCAGCCAGAACGCCCGCGCCGCCGGCCCCGACGTGAGCCTGCCCCAGGAGTACGCCTCGAGCCGCCAGCGGGCGTCCAGGTCGGCGGACCGGCCGCCGGGATACCACCGGCGCCAGAACCCGGCGCGCTTGTCGCCCGCCACCTGCTTGAGCAGCGGATGGCCGAGCGTGTTCTCCGGTGGCGATCCGCTGACCCCGTGGACCCGGATCTCTGTCGCGCCGTCGACGCCGCGGTCGATGCTTTCGTCCGTCCTGCTCACGTGAGACCTCCCGCGGTGGATGATCCACGAGGAAAGGTCTCTAGCCAAGATCAACAGGACTGTCCCGAGCGACACACCTGCTGCCGTGTCGCGCGGGGGAGGGCTGTTGATCTTGGAGCCCGCCGGACGGCATGCCCGGCGCAGCCTGCGAGAATGCCGCCCGTGACCTACCCGTACGACGCCCCGGCCTCGCAAGCGCTGTTCGAGCGCGCCGTCGCGGTCACCCCGGGCGGCGTCAACTCGCCGGTGCGCGCCTTCCGCGCGGTCGGCGGGACCCCGCGCTTCATGGCGAGCGCCCGCGGGCCCTACCTCGTCGACACCGATGGCCGGGACTACGTCGACCTGGTCGGCTCCTGGGGGCCGATGCTGCTCGGCCACGCGCACCCGCAGGTCATCGAGGCGGTGCAGCAGGCCGTGTCGCGCGGCACGTCGTACGGCACCCCCACCCAGCCCGAGGTGGAGCTCGCCGAGGAGATCGTCGCGCGGGTCGGCCCGGTCGAGGAGGTTCGGCTCGTCTCCAGCGGCACCGAGGCGACGATGAGCGCGATCCGGCTGGCCCGCGGATTCACCGGGCGGACCAAGGTCGTCAAGTTCGCCGGCTGCTACCACGGCCACGTGGACGCGCTGCTCGCCCACGCCGGCTCCGGCGTCGCGACGCTCGCCCTGCCAGACACGCCTGGGGTCACCGGCGCGAGCGCGGGCGAGACGATCGTGCTGCCCTACAACGACAAGGCCGCGGTAACAGCGGCCTTCGCAGAGCACGGCGAACAGATCGCCTGCATCATCACCGAGGCCGCCGCCGGCAACATGGGTGTCGTCGCACCCCTCGATGGGTTCAACCAGCACCTGGCCGACACCGCGCACGCGCACGGGGCGCTGCTCATCCTCGATGAGGTCATGACCGGTTTCCGGGTGAGCAGGGCCGGCTGGTACGGCCTCGAGGGCGTGGCGCCTGACCTGTTCACCTTCGGCAAGGTGATGGGTGGCGGGTTCCCGGCGGCCGCGTTCGGTGGCCGCGCCGACGTCATGCAGCACCTCGCTCCCGCCGGCCCGGTCTACCAGGCGGGCACGCTGTCCGGAAACCCGGTCGCAACCACAGCCGGCCTGACCACACTGCGCCTGGCGACCGACGAGGTCTACGCGACTGTCGATCGCGTGTCCGCTGAGGTCCAGCAACTCGCTGGCGAGGCACTCGCGAAGGAGAGCGTCCCGCACGTGGTGTCCACTGCGGGGAACATGTTCAGCGTCTTCTTCGTCGATCCGATGGACACACCCGTCGTGACCGACTTCGCGGCGGCGAAGCGTACGCACGCGGGGCGCTTTCGCGCGTTCTTCCACTCCATGCTGGCTGAGGGCGTCTACCTGCCGCCGAGTGCCTACGAGGCATGGTTCGTGTCCTCGGCGCACGACGACGCGGCCATGCAACGCATCGCGGCCGCACTTCCCGTCGCCGCACGCGCCGCAGCCGCCGTACCAGAGGAGAACGAGTGAGCACGACGCGTGTGCACCTGCTGCGCCACGGCGAGGTCCACAACCCCAGCGGTGTGCTCTACGGTCGGCTGCCCGGCTACCGGCTCTCCGAGCGCGGCCTGGCGATGGCGGAGCGGATAGCCGACACCGTCAAGGACCGCGACATCACCCATCTCGTGTCGTCGCCGCTCGAGCGGGCGCAGGAGACCGCCGCGCCCGATCGCGACCGCCTTTGGACTCGTCCCGGTGCTGGACGAACGCGTCATCGAGGCGGCCAACGTGTTCGAAGGCCAGCGCTTCGGTGTGGGCGACGGCGCGCTGCGCAACCCCGCCGCGTGGCGGCACCTGCGCAACCCCTTCAAACCGTCGTGGGGCGAGCCCTACGCGGCGATCGTGGAGCGCATGCGAGCAGCGTTGTCCGATGCGCGCGCCAAGGCCGACGGCCACGAGGCACTCGTCGTTTCGCACCAGCTGCCCATCTGGATCGTGCGCAGCGCGGTGGAGGGGCGCCGGCTCTGGCACGACCCGCGGATGCGGCAGTGCTCGCTCGCCAGCATCACCACGTTCACGTACGACGACGAGCAGATCGTCGCCGTCTCCTACAGCGAGCCGGCAGCAGACCTGTTGCCCGTCAAGCAGTCGCGCAAGTTCGCGGCGGGGGCCTGAGCCACCCTATGTACGTTCGACGCCATCGCCGCATCGCCGCACTCCTGGCGGTCACTGGCGCACTCATGCTCACGGCCTGCGCGTCCGGCGAGGTGCAGCGCAAAGACACCGGCGACCAGGCGGGCTACGTCTCGGGAACCGGCGCCGTCACGACGATCGCGCCCGGCGATCGCGAGGCGGCGCCGGAGTTCGAGGGCCCGACGCTCGACGGCGGTGACTTCAGCCTCGCGGATGCCGTCGGTGACGTCGTCGTACTCAACGTGTGGGGCTCGTGGTGCCCGCCGTGCAGGCAGGAGGCGCCGGGGCTGCAGGCCGTGGCGGCCGAGCTGGCCGACCAGGGCGTGCAGTTCGTCGGCGTCAACACGCGCGACACAGAGACCGGCGCCGACGCATTCGTCGAGGAGTTCGGCATCACCTTCCCCAGCGTTGTCGACAACGACGGCGTGCGGCTGCTGGCTTTCCGGGAGACCCTGCCACCGTCGTCGATCCCGAGCACGCTCGTCGTCGACCGCCAGGGCCGGCTCGCCGCGCGGGTCATCGGGCCGATCGGCGAGACGTCGCTGCGCGACCTCGTCGCCGAGGTGGCAGCCGAGCCAGCATGACTGACAGCGACAGCACTTTCGGCGAGCTCGTCCTGACGGGATCGCTGGCGGTGGCGCTCCCAGTCGCCACGCTCGCCGGGCTCGTCTCGTTCCTGTCGCCGTGCGTGCTCCCGCTCGTGCCCGGCTATCTGTCGTACGTCACGGGGCTCTCCGGCGCTGAGCTTGCCGACGGCGCCGGCCGCCGATCACGCGTCGCACTGGGCACCGCGCTGTTCGTGCTCGGCTTCACCGCGGTGTTCGTGTCGTACGGCTTGGCGTTCGGCGGTCTCGGCAGTGTCCTGCTGGAGCACCAGGACCCGATCACCCGCCTGCTCGGCGTGGTCACGATCGCGATGGGGCTCGCTTTCGCCGGGTGGCTGCCGGGAATGTCGAGGGAGTGGCGCCTGCACGGCTCACCTCGGCTAGGCCTCGCCGGAGCGCCGCTGCTGGGTGTGCTGTTCGGGCTTGGCTGGACGCCGTGCATCGGACCGACGCTGGCCGCCGTACAAGCACTCGCATTCGAGGAGGCGAGCGCCGCCCGGGGTGCCGTGCTCTCCGCCGCCTACTGCATAGGTCTTGGGTTGCCGTTCCTGGCCGCGGGGCTCGCCTACCGGCGGGCGCTCGGCACGTTCGGATGGGTGCGCAGCCACCGGGTGTGGGTGATGCGCGCCGGAGGCGTCATGCTCGTGAGCCTGGGCGTGCTGCTCGTCACCGGGGTCTGGAGCGAGATGGTCGCCGGCATGCAGGGCTGGATCAACGGGTTCGAGGTGGCGGTGTGACCAAGCCGGAGACCACGGACCAGCCCACCGTTCCCGAGACCTATGACAGCAGCCGCGACGTTCCCTACACGCCCCCACCGCTCTCGCCACTGGAGCTGGCGCGGTGGGCGTGGCGTCAGCTCACGTCGATGCGTGTCGCGTTGCTGCTGCTGTTCCTGCTTGCGCTGCTCGCCATCCCCGGCTCACTCCTGCCGCAGCGGCGCAGTAACCCGGTGGCGGTTGCGCAGTGGATCGAGAGCAACCCGGGGCTGGGCGAGTTCTACGACACTGTCGGGCTGTTCGACGTCTTCTCCACGCCGTGGTTCGCCTCGGTTTACCTGCTGCTGTTCATCTCGCTCGTCGGCTGCATCGTGCCGCGCAGCCTGCAGCACTGGAAGGCCATGCGAGCGCGGCCGCCGCGCGCGCCGAGGAACCTCTCGCGGCTGCCGGCACATCGTTCGTACGAGGTGGACGAGGCACCGCAGGACGTGCTTGCTCGAGCGCAAGCGATGCTGCGCGGCCACCGCTACCGCATAGCGGTCCACGACGAATCGCTCGCCGGGGAGAAGGGCCACCTGCGCGAGACCGGCAACCTGCTGTTCCATCTGTCGCTCGTGGTGGTGCTCGTCGGCGTCGCGGTCGGTGGGCTGTACGGCTACCGCGCCCAGGTGCTCGTCACCCAGGGCAGCGGGTTTGCCAACAGCATCATCCAGTACGACTCGATGTCCACCGGGGCACGGTTCGATGCATCAGACCTCGCGCCCTTCTCGCTGCAGGTAGACGAGTTCGTGATGGACTTCCGCGACTCCGGCCAGCAACTGGGTTCGCCGGAGGAGTTCGCTGCGCACGTACGCGTCACGCCGGCGCCCGGCGAGGAGCCGCACGACGCAACGATCCGGGTGAACCATCCGCTACGCGTCGCCGGCACGATGGTCCACATCCTCAATCCTGGCTACGCACCGCGGGTCACCGTGCGCGATCCGGCGGGCGAGGTGCTCTTCTCCGGTGCCGTGCCGTTCCTGCCGCAGGACGACAACTACCTGTCGACCGGCGTCGTCAAAGTGCAGGTGCCGTCGGGGGAGGACATCGGCCTCCAGGGCATCTTCCTTCCCACGGCCGTCCTCGACGAGACCGGACCGCACTCCGTGTTCCCCGAGCCGCGGCTCCCGGCGCTCTACTTCACCGCCTGGCACGGCGATCTCGGGCTCGACGATGGGCAGCCCGAGTCGGTCTACCGCTTGGACACATCCGGCATGGAGCAGTTCGAGGTCGACGGCCAGCCCTACCGGCAAGCGCTCGCGATCGGACAGTCAGTCGGTCTGCCGGATGGCGCGGGGACGGTGACCTTCGACGGTTATGTGCCGTGGGTGAACTTCCAGGTGAGCAAGACGCCTGGGAAGACCGCCGCGCTCATCGGCGTGGCCGCCGCCGTGCTCGGGCTCATCGCGTCACTGTTCGTCCGTCGCCGCCGGGTGTGGGTGCGGGTGTCGGCGGGCGGTGACGGGCGTACGGTTGTCGAGGTCGCCGGGCTGGACCGGTCCGAGGGCGGCGACCTGGGTGAGGAGATCGACAGGCTCGCACGCGAGCTGGACCGCACGCCGGAGGAGACCCCGTGAGCCTGGCCCAGTGGGCGCAGTGGAGCAACAGCCTTGTCAACAGCGCCATTGCGGTGCTTGCCCTCGCCTTGCTTGCGCTCGCGGCGGAGATGGCCTTCGGCTCGCGTAGCCGGGTCGGGCGCCGGCTGGCCGAGGTCGAGGCCGTCAAGCCCGAGCTCGTCGCCGTGGGATCGCCGTCAGATTCGACACAACGACACCCTGCGTCGATAGGTTCGACGGAGGGTGTCATTGCGTCGCAGGCGGCGCCCGAAGGGGATCGTGCGGCGGCGTTCGGTCGCATCGGCATGGTCCTGTTCGGCCTTGCCACGGCTCTGCTCGGCGCCGGGGTAGTCTGCCGCGGGCTCGCGGCCGAGCGTGCTCCGTGGGGCAACATGTACGAGTTCGCGATCACTGGCGGGTTCGTGTCAGCGGTGGCCTACCTCGGCATCCAGTGGCGTTACCGGGCCGCGCGGGCGATGGCCGTGTGGGTCGTACTCCTGATATTGCTCTTCCTCGGCCTGGCTGTGATCGTGCTGTACGTCCCCGCCGGCCCGCTCGTTCCGGCGCTGCGCTCGCCCTGGCTCGTGATCCACGTGTTCGCCGCCATCCTGTCGACCGGTCTGTTCACGGTGTCGGTCGTTGCGAGCGTGATGCACCTCGCGGCCGACCGCCGGGTCTCGTCCGGTCGACCGCTGGGCCGACTGCCGCAGCCCGCGGCGCTCGACCGGCTCGCCTACCAGGTCATCGCCTTCGCGTTCCCCATCTGGACGTTCGCGGTTGTCGCTGGGGCGATCTGGGCCGATGTCTCGTGGGGCCGGTTCTGGAACTGGGACCCCAAGGAGACCTGGGCGTTCATCACCTGGGTCGCTTATGCGGCCTACCTGCACGCGCGTACAACCGCGGGGTGGAAGGGGCGCAAGGCGTCGTACGTGTCACTGGCCGCCTACGCCACGATCATCTTCAACTGGACGATCGTGAACTTCTTCATCAGCGGGCTGCACGCCTACGCCTGAATTTGTCCGCCTGAACTTGCTCTGATCGATTTCAGGCGGGCGGGCCGTCCCCGTCGGAGCCGTCCTGGTCCCGGGATCGCTGCTCCCGCATGCGCTTGGCGCGCTCCTCGCGCATCTTCCGCATGAACTCTGGGTCGTCTTCGGGGGCAACCATCCGAGGCGCGGGCGTGGCCACCGACGGCGCGCGCATCCGAGCCGTCAAGATCCACACCAGCGGACCCACTATCGGCACCAGGAGCACGACCGCCAGCCAACCCAGACGGCCAAGTGGCCGCAGTAATCGGGCCTCGGTCTGGAGGACGTCGACAACGCAATAGACGGCAAGGACGAGCGCAACGATCAACGGAAGGGCGCGTAGCACCCCTACAGAGTAGGTCTCTCGGGCGCGCAGTGCAGCAGGCTCTCGAAGACCGCCTTCCGGCATACGTCAAGATGGCTGCCGTGGATGCCGTCGACCAGCAACTTGTCCGCGCGTTGCGAGAGAACGGGCGGGCCACCTACGCCGAGCTCGCGCGTCTCGTCGGGATGTCCGGGCCGAGCGTGCAGGAACGCGTACGCCGGCTCGAGGAGCGTGGCATCATCACGGGCTACCACGCGAGTGTGGCACCGGAGGCGGTAGGTCTCGGGATCACCGCGCTCGTGGGGATCCTGCCTTCCGAGGGTGTCGTCTATGACGACGTTGCTCAGCGGCTGCGGGACGTCGACGCGATCGAGGACTGCTGGTTCATCGCCGGCGAAGAGGCCTTCATGCTCAAGGTGCGCGTTGCCGACATGGCCGGCCTCGAGCATCTGATCGGAGAGCTCTCTCGCACCTCGGGAGTCGCCCGCACCCGCACAAGCGTTGTCCTCTCGACAACGTGGGAGAGTCGGATCGTGGAGGCCGCGAAATCGTGACGGGCCTTGTCACCCTTGCAGACATCCAGGCCGCGGCCGACCGGATCGCCGGTCGTATCGTCCGCACCCCCCTGCTGCCCGCACCGTGGGCCGACGACAAGCGACCGCTCTGGCTCAAGGCGGAGAGCCTGCAACCGACGGGCGCGTTCAAGATGCGGGGCGCGTTCAGCGCGCTGAGCGCGCTCGACCCGGAGGCCCGGGCGCGGGGCGTCGTCGCTCACTCCAGCGGCAACCACGCGCAGGCTGTGGCGTGGGCGGCGCGCGCCTACGGCGTACCAGCGGTGATCGTGATGCCAAACACGACACCCGAGGTCAAGATGTCGGCGACGAGGGCGCTGGGTGCCGAAATCGTGGTGGTTCCCCCTGCGGAGCGCGACACCAAGGCTTTCGAGATTGCTGACGAGCGGGAACTGACGCTCGTTGCGCCGTACGACGACCCGCAGGTCATCGCCGGGCAGGGGACCGCCGGGCTGGAGATCGCTACCGACCTTCCCGATGTCGATGTAGTGCTCGTGCCGGTCAGTGGCGGCGGGCTCATCTCCGGCATCGCCGTAGCCTTGAAGTCGCTCGTCCCCGCGGCTCGGGTGATCGGGGTCGAGCCGGAGCTCGTGGGCAAGGCCTCGGAGAGTCTGCGGCGCGGGGAGCGGGTCGTGCGGACTCCTGAGCAGACCTACCGCACCATCGCCGACGGCCTGCGGACGACTGCTCTCGGCGTGCTCAACTGGGCGCACATCCAGAAGTACGTGGACGACATCGTCACTGTCAGCGAGGACGAGATCCGGCAGGGGATGACCGCGTTGGCACGGCGGTCGCGGCTCGTCGCCGAGCCCAGTGGCGCCGTCACGACAGCGGCGTACTTGTTCCACGCCGACCAGCTGCCATCGGGTCGCACAGTGGCAGTCGTCTCCGGCGGAAACGTCGACCCGGCGCTGCTTGCGAGCGTCCTCACGAGCTGAGTGCTGGGCCGCCGGGTCAGCCGGTGCATGCTCAGCTGGACGGCGCGGGCTGAATGCCACCCTGAGCGCTGGGCAGACGCGACTGGAAGTCGATGAGCCCCACCCACGTCGGCCGAACTGCGATTCGTACCTGCCTCGTGCCCGGTTGGCCCACTTGGGCGGCGAAAGCCTCTGCGGCTTCGTCTCCCAGGTAGCGCCTTGCCGCCAGCAGATACTCGGGTACGACGCCGTCAACCTCTTCGACGGTGGCAAGGCCACGAATCGTCAGGGCGTCCGGCGGGAAGCCATCGGTGTCGATGATGAGCGCGACGTGGGGATTGGCACGGAGGACCTCGATGCGATGCGCCGCATGCCGGATGCCTACTGCAGGCCCTGCAGCGTACGTAGCGGAGACGATCTCCGTGCCGTCCCAGTGGAACCAGGTCGGTATCACTCGTGGAGTGCCGTCCGACCACACGAACGCGAACCGCGCAGGTATGGCTGAATGAAGCAGGCGCTGAGCCGCCTCCGTCTGCAGGAGACGCAGGTCTCCCTGGGGCAGCTGGGCAAGATCCTCGTTGTTGGCTGCGGTCATCTTGAGTCCTCGTCTGAAGTCACGATGGTTGCGCTAACCGTGGAGTGGCCTGATCTCGAGCGCGCTGAACCCGCCTTCGTCTACGAGCGAGACCTTGCCGGTCAAGTCAACCGCGTCCTGCACGGTCTCGCAGTCGACGAGGTGGACGGCCGTCGTCTGGAGCGCGAGCGCTGTCACAGGGCCTCGCATCGGCGCCCAGATACGACGCGGGTGGTTGCCGACGTCGACACATTTCGCGCGAGCGGCGATGGTCCGCGAAGTGTCGAGTCCCGTCAGTAGGGCGGCGGATCCTCTGGCGGTGGGTCAGGCTCGGTTTGGGGTGTGGTGGGTTGTTGTCGGAGTCGGTCGAGGTAGTGCTGTTTGTGGGCGGCGGCCTCGTGTTGCTCGGTGTCGGTGGGTCCGATGCGGGTGGCCGGCCGGTCGGTGACGATCCCGGTGGGGGAGGTCCACCGCAGGCCGCCGTCGCCGAGGGGTAGGGCCTGCCAGCCGTACCAGGTTTTGGCCCGGTTGATCCACCCGGACAGCACGTGACAGTTGCCCGCGTCGGTGGGGCCGCCGTCGTCCCACCCCAGGGCGTGGTCGATCTCGGCGCGGTGCGCCGGGGTGTTGTCGGTGGGGAACATCGACGTGACGTCCCGGCCGCGGACGTGATCTTGCAGCACCTGCGGCGGCCGGTACACCGTGCGCCCGTAGTCCAACAGCACCCCGGAGACCGGGTCGGTCAGCAGCCGGCGCCACACCCCGTCCGCGGCCAGTGCGCGGGCCTGCTCGGCGGTGATCGGCCCGTAGCCGGCCAACACCGCGGGCAGCTCGTCCAACCCGGCGAGCGTGGTCCAGGACACGGTGACCTGAATATGCGGACGGCCGACCCGGTCGCGCACCCGCAGCACCGGACTCCACTCGTCGGGACACCCCGCAGCCCCGGCGGCGTCTGCGGTGCGGGCGAAGCCGCCCGCGCCCGCGCTGTCCGTGCCCCGGTTGTCGCCGCGGACGTCGTGGCGGCGGCGGTCGACGTGAGCGTCGGCGTCATCACGCACGTCGTCGCGCACGTCGTCGCGATCGTCGGCGGTGTCGTCGCCACTGGCGTCGCTGTCGTCGTCGTGCTGCGCGTCGTCGGGGGGTGTTTGTGTGTCGGTGGGTGTGGGGTGCGGGCCGCAGCCGGGTTGGCAGCCGCCGGTGTGTCCGGTGCGGGCGATGTCGTCGCAGATGCGGACGAGGGCGTCGGCGCGGCGTTGCGCCTTGGTGCGGGCATCGTCAGGGTCGGTGTCGCGGAGCGCGTCGGCGACCCGGTCGAGGATCTCGTCGACGATGGCGAGGTCCTCGGCGGCCAGCTCGCCGTGCAGCTGGCCCATGCCGTCGCCGGCGGGGCGGGTGGTGACCCGCCGCCCGGCCCGGGCCTGGGCGTGGCGGGCGACGGCGTCGCGCGGGTCCGCGGTGATCACCAGCCGGCGCAGCCGCTCGTGCAGCCTGCCCGCGGTCAGGGTGGCCGCGTCGGGCAGGATCTGCGCCTGCACCTGCCGGGCGGTCTGGGCGGGCAGTGGCCGCAGCGCGTCGACGATCAGCCGGGCCCGCCACCCGTCGAGCAGCCCGGCGGCCAGCGCGGCGTGCACCTCGGGGTGCTGCTCGACCAGCTCGCGGGCCGCGTACAGCCGGCCCTTCGCCGTGGACGGCGCGATGCCCAACAGCACCGACGCCTCCAGGGCGGCCGCGTGCAGGGCGTGCCGCTCATCGTCCAATGCCTCCGCGCCCGGCGGCAGGTCACCGTCGGCGAACGGGGACAGCCGGGACAGGGTGGCCAGCTGCTGCTGCTGGCGGGCCTGCAGCCTGCGCTGCCACGCCTCGGTGTCGGCGAGCTCGGCGAGCAGCACGGCCCGCGCACCACCCGCGGCCGCGGCGGCGCAGCTCGGCGGCCAGCAGCCCAGCCTCGTCGTACCCGTCGCCGTCCTGGTCGTCGAACTGGTCGCCGTCCTGCTCGTCGTAGGCCTGCTCGAGCTGCCAGGCCTGCTCGGCCCAGGCGTGCAGCTCCTGCTCGCTGAGCTGGTCGAGCCGGTCCGGGTCCACGCCACCCAGCCTATCGAACATCTGTTCGAGTGACAAGGTGCTGTGCACAGCAATCCGTACCTGACACGGCATTCAGCGGCCCACAGAGGCGTGAACACCACCCGGACGATGCCAAGCCCACGCCGATCATTGCGCCAGCCCATGCCCCAACCGCAGCCCACCGCCCCAACCGCAGCCCACCGCCCCCAACCAATGCCAGCGCACGCGGCGCTGCCGATTCCACGTGCGCCGGCACGGTCAACCGACCGCGAAAGCGCTCCATGGCCACGTGTCTACCGACGAGGTCGGACATAACCCGGCCCATGCCCACAGCGGCACCTGTGACCCGACCCGGGAGGCAATCGCAGCGAGCGCGCAGTTACCCTCGAACCGCTATGGCGTTCCTGCGATACACCGCGCTTCGGGTGCTGATCTTTGTCGGCACGACCGCAGTCCTCTACGTGGCCGGTCTGCGCAGCTGGCTGCTGTTGCTGGTCGCGGTGCTGCTGTCGGGCTTCATCAGCATCTTCGCGCTGCGCCGACAGCGGGATGCCGCCTCGGCTTCGCTCTCCAATCGCCTGACGCGGATCAATCAACGGCTCGATGAGCAGGCGAGCGCTGAAGATGCGGAACCGCGGCCAGGGGACTGAGCCGCTGGAGCCGCCCGCGGCGCACCCCGTCACATGTCGTCGAGAGTCAGTGGCCGCACGCCTCCAGCGGTAGCGAGGAAACCACCGCGCAGCGTGACGCCATGGTCGAGCGCCGCCCGGCGAACTCCCGCATTCCAGCGTCTGTCGCTGTCACACACCGCGTCTCCGCCGGGCCGCTCAAGCATGAAGACCGCCGAGCCACCGGCCGCCTCCTTGTCGATCACGGATTTGACGACGAAGCCGAGGTTGTCGAGCAGCTTGGCGTCGGGCGTATCCGGGATATCGTCGACAGGCACCAGCACCGGTAGTAGCCGATGGTCGGCGTCGATCCAGGACAGCCAGAGAGAGCGCCGCACGGGCCGTACGCGCATGGACACGAACTCGGCCCAAGCCAGCAACGAGGCGTCGTCCGGCACGTGCGTTGGTGGCTCGGGGTCAGGCTTGAGAGTTGTCATTCGGCGATCCTGCCGCGACAGCGGCTGACCACGTCTCGCGTTGTCCACAGGTGGACGGCCGAACGGCTCTGTCCGCACCGCCCACTAGCCTCGATCCATGCCATTCGAGGAGACCGACCGGTCCCATCCGAAGGACCGATCGTGGATGGACGAGGCGATCCGGCGGGTGGACGCCGACGCCAACCGCAGCGCGGACACGCACCTGCACGTTTTTCCCATGCCCGCTGAGTGGGGCATCGACCTTTACCTCAAGGACGAGTCGGTGCACCCCACCGGCTCGCTGAAGCACCGACTGGCGCGCTCGCTTTTCCTCTACGCACTCGCAAACGGCTGGATTCATGCCGGCAGCACGGTCGTCGAGGCGTCGTCCGGTTCGACGGCCGTCTCGGAGGCCTATTTCGCGCGGCTGCTCGGCCTGCCTTTCGTGGCCGTCATGCCGCGGTCGACGAGCGAGGAGAAGGTGGCGCTCATCGAGCTGTACGGCGGGCGGTGCCATTTCGTCGAAAAGGCATCGGAGATCTACGGCGAGGCAGGCCGGCTCGCCGACGAGCTCGGCGGCCACTACATGGACCAGTTCACCTATGCCGAACGGGCGGTGGACTGGCGAGGCAACAACAACATCGCCGAGTCGATCTTCGAGCAACTTGCCCACGAACGACATCCGGTGCCCGCGTGGGTGGTGGTCGGCGCCGGCACGGGCGGCACGTCCGCCACCATCGGCCGCTACCTGCGCTACCGCCGCCATCCGACCCGGCTGGCGGTGGTCGACCCGGAGAACTCCGCGTTCTACCCGGCCTGGAGCCGCGAAGTGAAAGACTTCGCGACCGGGACACCCTCGCGCATCGAGGGCATCGGCCGCCCGCGCGTGGAGCCGTCGTTCGTTCCGTCAGTCATCGACCGCATGATCCAGGTGCCCGACGCTGCGAGCATTGCGGCGATGCGTTGGGTCTCGCGCCTGACCGGCCGCAGCGTCGGTGGTTCGACCGGCACCAACGTGTGGGGTGCCCTGCACCTCGTCGCAGAGATGCGCCAACGTGGGCAGCGCGGCTCGGTGGTCACCCTCATCTGCGATGGCGGCGATCGTTACGTCAACACTTACGCGTCCGACGAATGGGTGGCCGGGCAGGGACTGGACCTCATGCCGTACGAAAAGGCTCTCGAGCAGTTCGCCCAGTCCGGTGACTGGCTCGAGCCGTGACCGGCATCACTAAGGTTGCTGCATGAGCCGACCTGCGATCACCAAGGCAGTCATCCCCGCGGCAGGCCTGGGCACTCGCTTCCTACCGGCAACGAAGGCCACGCCCAAGGAGATGCTGCCTGTCGTCGACAAGCCGGCCATTCAGTATGTCGTCGAGGAAGCCGTCAGCGCTGGGCTCGACGACATACTCATGATCACGGGTCGCAACAAGCGGGCGCTCGAAGATCACTTCGACCGTAACCTCGAGCTCGAGCAGGCGTTAGCCGACAAAGGCGACGTCGAGCGCTTGGAGGCGCTGCAGCACTCCAACGACCTCGCCACCGTCCACTACGTGCGCCAGGGCGATCCCAAGGGCCTCGGGCACGCGGTCCTCTGCGCTCGGCAGCACGTCGGGCACGAGCCCTTCGCCGTCCTGCTCGGTGACGACCTGATCGATGAGCGCGACCCGCTGCTCACGACGATGATCGATGTCCAGCAGCGCTACGGCGGCAGCGTGGTCGCGCTTATCGAGGTCGAGCCGGCCACCATAAACCTCTACGGCTCCGCGGCAGTCGAGAAGATCGAAGGCGAGTCCGACGACATCGTCACCGTCACCGACCTGGTGGAGAAGCCTGACCCCGCCGAGGCGCCGAGCAACCTGGCAATCATCGGGCGATATGTCCTGGCGCCGGAGGTGTTCGACGTCCTCGAGAACACCAAACCTGGGCGCGGTGGCGAGATCCAGCTGACTGACGCGCTCAAGACGCTCGCGACGATGCCGGGGGGGCAAGGCGGCGGGGTGCATGGGGTGCTCTTCCGTGGCCGGCGCTATGACACGGGAGACCGGCTCGACTACCTGCGCACATCCGTGCGGCTGGCCAGTGAGCGCGAGGACCTCGGCGCGGACTTCCAGGCCTGGTTGCGCGAGTTTGTCGCCGGACTCCCGACGAGCAAAGGGTAGAACAGCGGCATGAAGCGCGTCGCCGACCACTTGTCCGACATCCTCGCGACGATCAAGCCGCTGAATGCGCTCGACCTGCAGCTGCTCGATGCGCACGGGTGCGTGCTCGCCGAGGACGTCGTCGCGCCGTGGCCGTTGCCGCAGTTCGACAACTCTGCGATGGACGGCTACGCGGTAGTGTCCGACGACGTTGCGGGCGCCACCGAAGACGAGCCGGTGCTGCTCCCCGTCGTGGTCGACATCCCGGCCGGCGACCATGACATCCACACCGTGGGCTCGGGTTTCGCGGCGCGCATCATGACTGGAGCGCCGCTGCCGCGCGGGGCTGACACCGTCGTCCCGGTCGAGTGGACTGACGCCGGGGTCGCCAACGTAATCATCAAGCGCGCCGCCAAGCCCGGCCAGCACCTGCGTCGGGCAGGTGAGGACGTGTCGTCTGGCGATGTGGTGCTGCGCACCGGCACCTTCCTCGGCGCGGCCCAGGTCGGACTTCTCGCGGCAGTGGGCAAGGACCGTGTACGTGTCCGTCCGCGGCCTCGCGTTGTCGTGCTGTCGACGGGCGCCGAGCTCGTCGAGCCTGGGTTGCCGCTGGGAACAGGGCAGATCACCGACTCCAACAGCTATACGCTCACTTCGGCTGCCCGCGAGGCTGGCGCCGTTGCCTACCGCGTCGGCATCGTCGGCGATGACCCCAAGCGGTTGCTCGACACAATCGAGGACCAGCTCATTCGTGCCGACGTCGTGGTGACGAGTGGGGGCGTGAGCGCGGGTGCCTTCGACGTCGTCAAACAGGTGCTGAGCGAGCTCGGCACGGTGACGTTCGACAAGGTCGCGATGCAGCCCGGCATGCCGCAGGGATTCGGCACTGTGGGCGAGGAGAAGGTGCCGATCTTCACGCTGCCGGGTAATCCGGTGAGCGCATTCGTGTCATTCGAGGTGTTCGTACGTCCGGCGATCCGCAAGATGCTCGGTGTCGCACGCCTGCATCGGCCGTCAGTGCGAGCCGTGCTGCAGACAACCCTTCGCTCGCCCGAGGGCAAGCGGCAGTTCGCCCGGGCCAGGCTGCAGACAGCCAACGACGGGTCCTACCTCGTCACGCCAATGGACGGGCAGGGCTCGCACCTGGTGAGCGACCTGGCTTACGCCAACGCGCTGATCGTGGTCCCCGAGCACGTCACTGAGATCCCCGCCGGCCAGGTGGCCGATACCGTTCTGCTCGAGCGACGGAAGGGCTGATCATGACGTCGGAGGCCTCCGGGCTGACTCACCTCGACGAGTCTGGTGCGGCTCGCATGGTCGACGTCACCGGCAAGGACGTCTCCGTGCGCATGGCGACAGCCACCGGTCGGGTCCTCGTGTCGCCCGCGGTCGTCTCGCTGTTGCGTGGCGCCGGCGTGCCCAAGGGTGATGCGCTGGCTGTCGCCCGCGTCGCGGGCATCCAGGGTGCCAAGCGCACGGCGGATCTCATTCCGCTGTGCCACCCGATCGCGTTGCACGGCGTCACCGTCGACTTGCACGTCGCTGACGATGCCGTCGAGATCGTCGCGACCGTACGCACGGCCGACCGCACCGGCGTGGAGATGGAGGCGCTCAGCGCAGTCGCGGTCGCCGGGCTGACACTTGTCGACATGGTCAAGGCGGTCGACAAGGGCGCGGTGATCAGCGACGTCCGCATCGAAGCCAAGAGCGGCGGCCGGTCCGGCGACTGGCGACGACCGTGAGAGCCCTCGTGATCACTGTGTCCAACCGGGCCTCGGCCGGTGTCTACGCAGACAGCACCGGACCACCGCTCGTCGAGGGGCTGTCCGAGGTCTGCCGCAGCGTCGACGGCCCACAGGTCGTGCCCGATGGTGAGCCGGTCGAGGCTGCCTTGCGCGCTGCGGTCGCCGATGGTTACGACGTCGTCGTGACCGCCGGCGGCACCGGCCTCACGCCGACCGACCGGACTCCTGAGATGACCCGGGCAGTCATCGACACGGAGATTCCGGGCATAGCGGAGGCGATCCGGTCCTACGGCGTTGCCGCGGGCATACCGTCGGCGGTGCTAAGCCGAGGCGTCGCGGGTCGCGCAGGTCGTACGCTCGTAGTCAACCTGCCGGGCTCCACCGGCGGCGCCCGCGACGGGCTCGCCGTGTTGCTGCCCGTATTGGCGCACGCTGTGGAGCAGATGGGGGGAGGCGACCACTGACCGTGCCCGATCGCGCGTGGCCGGCGGAGCTGTCCGACGGCCGCATTGTGCTGCGCCCACTTCGCTATCGCGACTCCCGTGCCTGGTCGGCGCTGCGCCGGACCAATGCCGACTGGCTGCGTCCCTGGGACCCGACCTCGCCTCGTCAGCCGACCGGCGGGCTCACGTTCCGGCAGATGGTGCGACGGCTGGCGGCGCAGGCGCGCAGCGGCGAGGCCTACCCCTGGGCGGTGACCTACGAGGGCCGGTTGGTCGGGCAGTGCACGGTCGGCAACATCGTCCATGGGTCGGCGATGACCGGCACGATCGGCTACTGGGTCGACCGCGCCGTGGCTGGGCGCGGCATCATCCCGACGGCGGTGGCGCTTGCCGTCGACCATGCGATCTTCGTCGGTGGGCTGCACCGCATTGAGATCAACATCCGCCCGGAGAATGCCGCAAGCCTGCGCGTGGTCGACAAGCTGGCACTTCGGTACGAGGGGCGTCGCGAGCGCATGCTGCACATCGACGGGGCATGGCGCGATCACCTCAGCTATGCGGTCACGGCCGAGGAGATCCCGAGTGGTCTGCTGGCGAGGTGGCACGCGATGCGGGACGGCATCGATACTGACGCCGGTGCGGGCGACCGGCACCCGTCGACCTGAGCTGGGGTTCCCCGCAAAGAACATCTGTCACACCCGTATCTCGCGACACACCGATCATGCTGCGCGGTGATCGCCGCTCGCAGCCCTACCGTCGGGGGCATGGAGGGGAGCGGGCTCATCTATGCGGCGATTGTCGCCGCGTGGCTGGCCTACCTCGTTCCGAGCTGGGTACGGCGCGGAGAGTCGCGCACCACACCCGATCGGCACAACGAGCGGATGCGGGTGGTTGCGGCATCGCCGGCGGCGCCCGCCGTGCGCGCACCGGCTCCAGCCCCTGCGCCTCCCCTGGTGTCTCGCCACACTGCGCGCCGCCGTCGGCACCTTCTGGTGCTGCTCGTGCTCGCAGTCATCGGGATCGGTGTCGGCTCCGGGCTTGGGCGGCTCGCGGCCTGGACGCCGGTTGTGCCCGCATTGATGCTCGTGGGCTATGTCATGCTGCTTCGCCGTTCGGTACGCCGGGCGACTCTCGCCGCGCGGCGGGCTCGCGCGCGTGCCGAGATGGAGCGCGTCATGATGTCTCGGCCGATGACGACCTACCCCGCGCCGCACGTCTCCGTCCGTGCGGACATCGTCTCCGAGTCGACCGCCCAATTCGATGCCGAGGTCACCATTCCGCCCGTCGAGGAGCCAGTTGTCCCCGACGACGGCACGTGGGAGCCGGTGCCCGTGCCGCTGCCGACCTACGTCACCGCGCCCAAGGCGCGTCGCGCGATCCGCACGATCGACCTCGCGACACCCGGCGCGTGGACGTCGGGGCGGCTCACTGAGCCGGGGGCTCCGTCCGAGCGCGAGCTCGGCCTCGCCCGAGAAGCAACGCCGGCCGCACAAGCGACGGTGCCGCAGTCGCGCGCGGTGGGTGACTGACCCTCCGCGATTCGGAGGCCGCTGCGGTCGTTTGCTATCGTCGTCATCCGCCTGGGGCTGTAGCGCAGTCCGGTAGCGCACCTCGTTCGCATCGAGGGGGTCAGGGGTTCAAATCCCCTCAGCTCCACCCAGTTGAGAGGCCGTCTCCCGTTCGGGAGACGGCCTCTTGTCGCCCCCGGCCCACCAGGTCCGCACACAGAGCACGCGAGCGGTGTTAAAGCGGCTTGGCCCGGGTGGCTCCAGCTGGAACCACTGCCGACCTGCGTAGGGCGAGTATGTGGGCCAACGCCCATCAGGGCGGCGGGCGCGGAGAACGACGTCGACGGCGTCGCGCAGCCGCTCGTCACGCGGTGCGCCGGCCTGTGCGAAGTGCTCCAGACCACGGAGGACGTCGAAGTGCCACTCGGGGAAGGCGGGAAACCGCGTGCTGGTGCGGATCGCCACCTCTCCGGTGCGGTGCGATTTGTATAGCCGATGGTCGAGGAAGAACTTGCGGCCGCGCCGGATCGCCCCGGTCACGTCCAGGCGTCCGCCTGTATCCGCGTACGCATTCAGTGCCTCGAGCGCCAGGATGCTGGTGTGGAACGAGCCGTGCTTGGTCTTGTCCGTCCGTGTCTCGCAGTTCCACCCACCGTCGGCCAGCTGCTGGTCGAGGACATCGGCCACAAGATCGTCGAGCCGCTCCCCGTCGTACCCGTGGTGGCTCGTGAGCCCCACGAGCATGCTCGCGACGCACGTCTCCGGCTTGCGCCAGCGCGCCTCCCACTCCCACAGCCGCTCGCAACCGAGCAGCGCCGCGGGATTCCCGGCGGGCAGACCCAACCACACGAGATGGAGAAGCGTGTACGTCGTCGACGTCCACTTGGGTGAATAGAGCCCTCCACCCCAATTGCCGTCACTGTCCTGAGCTGCCAGGAGGCGCGCACCCCACCCTTCGGTGGCCACTCTGGCTCGCTCCCACTCCACCTGTTCGTCGGACGCACCGGTCACGTCTCGCAGCACGCGCCATCTGATGGCGGGGTCTCCCTCGAGCAGCCAGGAGAGCAGCCCGTCGTCTACCACGGCGTCCATGAGTTCATCTTTCGACGATTTTCGCGTCGACAACAATCCAATCGAGGACCACATTCGTACCTAATAGCGGGCACATATGCCCAGGTCTTCAGCTCGAGCCTCAGAGGGAGGCAGGTTCGTGGCAAACAGACGAGTGAAGGTGGCAGTTGCGATTGCGGCTGTCGGAGTGTCGCTGGGCGCAGTTGCTCTGGGAACGGCGGCCTCTGCGCACGACGACCGGCGGGGCAACTCCGTGTCGGAACGGCTGACCGGGTTCCAAGAGGATCCACTGGTCATCTCCACCGATGGCACCGGCCGGTTCAAGGCGCGGGTCAACCAGTCGTCCGGCGAGATCACCTGGGAGCTCAGCTACACAGGGCTCGAAGGTAACGTTCTGCAGGCGCATATCCACCTTGGTGGAGCGGCGCAAAGTGGTGGCATAGCGGTGTTCCTGTGCTCCAACCTTGGCAACGGGCCCGCAGGCACGCAGGCCTGCCCCGCTGCTCCGGCGACGATCACCGGGACCGCAAGGGCTGCGGACGTGCTCGCACTCCCGGCTCAGAGCCTGACCGCTGGTGACTTCACGGCACTGCTGAACGCGCTCCGCGCGGACTCGACGTACGTCAACGTGCACAGTTCGCTGTTCCAGGGTGGCGAGATCCGAGCGAACATCGAACACGACCACTGACGCGCGTCAGATCCAGTTGTGGAACCACATGCGGTCGCGCCATGAGTCGTACGGGATGATCTGGTCGACCGCCAACGGATACATGTAGGCAGCGTTTACGACAACAAGCAGCACGAATCCACCCACGAGCGCGGCGCCCACAGCACGACGCGCCGCGCTCGTGTTGGATCGGCCGAGCACCAGCCCAAGCACGTAGGTAATCGCAAGAATCATGAACGGCAGGATGGTGACCGCGTAGAAGAAGAAGATCGTGCGGTCCCAGTAGTAGAACCATGGCAGCCACGTGGCGGCTACGCCGAGCACGGCCACGCCGGGGCGCCAGTCGCCGCGCAGCAGCCACATCGCGAGCGCGATCAGTATCGCGAGGCACCCGGCCCACCAGATGGCGGGTGTGCCGATGGCGAGCACTTCCTGCGCACACCTGGCGGCGTCGCACCCCGCGGTCCCAGGCGCCACCTCTTGGTAGTCGAAGGAGATCGGCCGCCACAGCACCAACCAGCCGAACGCCTTCGACTCGTAGTCGTGGTCAGTCGTCAAGTTGGTATGGAAGCGCAACATCTCGCCGTGGTAGTGCCAGAGGCTGCGCAGCCAGTCGGGTACGACGCCGACGAGACCTGACGCCGGGTGCTCGGCGCTCCACTGACGGCTCCAGCCGCCGCTTGTGAAGATCCAGCCGGACCAGGTGATCACGTAGGTGACCACGGCGGTGCCGACCAGCGTGACGAAAGCGATAGGCCCGTCGACGAATATCCCGCGGGCTACGGGTGCGACGCTGCGGACCGTCCGGCGGGCGAGCACGTCCCAGACCAGTGCGGCGACCGCGAACACGGCGAGGGCAAAGACACCGTTCCACTTGGTGCCGCAGGCCAGGCCGAAACAGACACCGGCTGCCAGCCGCCACGGGCGCCAGGCGAGGAGCGGGCCACCTTCGGGCACGAGCTCACCCGCGTCGCGGGCGACCGCCCACCGGGCCAGCCGTTCGCGTGACCAGTCGCGGTCGACGAGCAGGCACGCGACCGCGGCGACGATGAAGAATGCCAGAACGCCGTCGAGGATGGCCGTACGGCTCATGACGATCGCGAGGCCGTCGACGGCCAGCAGCAGGCCGGCGATGCAGCCCAGCAGGGTCGAGCGGAACAACCGCCGCGCCAACCGGGCGAGGACAAACACGGTGAGCGTGCCCACCACAGCGACACCGACACGCCAGCCGAACGGGTCGAGACCGAACATCCGCTCGCCCAGCCCGATGATCCATTTTGCGACCTCGGGGTGGACTGTGTAGGCCGCTCCGTCGGCGTAGACGTCGAGGTCGCCATTGAGGATGCGCTCGTTGGCGTCATTGACGAATTTTCGCGCGTAGCCGTGGTTGACCAACGACCAGGCGTCCTTGGCGTAGTAGGTCTCGTCGAAGACGAACCGCCGAGGGCGACTCAGGTCGACAAAGCGAAGCACGGCGGCGATCGCTGTGACTGCGAGCGGCCCGGTCCAGCCCCAGTGGCCGTCGGCCGGCATCGGACTGCTGAGCCGAGCCCGCCAGCGGTCGAGCACACCCGAGTCGGAGGTCGGCGGCTCGTCCGACCCGGCTGCGGAGCCGGGTGGCACAGTGTCGCCGACGTCAGCCGGCTCCGTCAGGGTGTCGGGCACCGCGCCATCCTAGGCAGCCACCTCCCGATGCGGGAGCAGGCGCGGACCGATTCTCAGCAAAGTGCAACCTTCTGCCGCACTACGTCCACGGCGCGTGCGTTAGGGCGCCTGGTTGCTCGCTCGTCGTGCGGCTCGACCGAGACCATTCCGTTACACAGCATGCCCTTGACAGCGGCAACGGGCGATCTCCAGACTTGTGGGAGCGCTCTCACCAGGACGCTCCACAGTCAGATCACAACGCGCTTATGGCAGCGCGGCCGGCAGCGGCGATCCTCGGTGATCGACCAGCTGCAGGCTGGATACTGGAAGGACTACTCGCTGGTCATGGCCGGCGCCACGCTGGGGACCACCCCCCTGTTGATCCTTTCTTCTTCTTCGGTCGGCAGCTCGTGGCGGGGGTCATGGCAGGGGCTGTGAAGGGATGAGTGTGCGCACGTTTCCCGAGGGCTTCCTCTTCGGAGCGGCTACCGCCGCCTACCAGATCGAGGGCGCCACGCACGCAGATGGTCGTACGGACTCGATCTGGGACGCGTTCTCTCGCGTGCCGGGGGCAATCGTCGGTGGTGACACCGGCGACGTCGCTGACGACCACTACCGGCGCATGCCGGACGACGTCGCGCTGATGTCCGAGCTCGGACTGCACGCCTACCGGTTCTCGGTGGCGTGGCCCCGCGTCCGTCCCGATGGCGGCGCCGTCAACCGCGCCGGCCTCGACTTCTACTCCCGCCTCGTCGACCAGCTCCTTGACCGGGGCATCACCCCGTGGGTGACGCTCTACCACTGGGATTTGCCGCAGGTCCTCGAGGAGAGGGGTGGCTGGACCTCGAGGGACACCGCGTTCCGGTTCGCCGAGTACGCCGAAAGCGTCTTCGACGTGCTCGGCGACCGGGTCGAGCAGTGGACCACGCTCAACGAGCCGTGGTGCTCCGCATTGCTGGGCTACGCCTCGGGCGAGCACGCACCCGGACGCCAAGAGCCCAAGGCGGCGGTGGCTGCGATCCATCACCTGCTGCTCGCCCACGGTCTTGGCACCCAGGCCATCAGAGCGCGGAGCCCGCATCCCAAGCTCGGCATCACACTCAACATGTCGCCGGTCACGCCCGCCGATCCCGACGACCCCGCCGATCTCGAGGCGGTGCGGCGCATCGACGGTCTGTTCACCCGAGTCTTCCTCGAGCCGGTGCTGCTCGGTGCCTACCCGGATGATGTGGTGGCCGATCTGGCTGACCTCGGCTTCGACGAGCACATCAACCCGGGCGATCTCGAGATCATCGGGGCCCCGATCGACATGCTCGGCGTCAACTACTACAGCCGTGCGCACGTCTCCGGTCACGGCGGCGGCGCGTCCGACAAGCCGCTGCCGGGCGTCGCGCGCGAGCTCGCCAGCGCCTGGGTCGGCTCCGAGTACGTCGGCTTCGTCTCCCAGGGGCGGCCGCGGACGGCGATGGGCTGGGAGGTCGATGCCTCCGGGCTGCGCGACCTGCTCGTACGGCTCCGCGACGACTACCCCACGCTGCCACCGATCTACATCACCGAGAACGGCGCGGCCTATGACGACAAGGTCAGCCCTGACGGCAGCGTGCAGGACCCCGAGCGACTCGACTACGTCCGCCAGCACCTTGTCGCCGTGCACGATGCGATCGAGGCCGGGGTCGACGTGCAGGGCTACATGGTGTGGTCGCTGCTCGACAACTTCGAGTGGGCGTGGGGCTATGCCAAGCGGTTCGGGATCGTGCGCGTCGACTACGACACCCTGGTGCGTACGCCGAAGGCGAGCGCTCAGTTCTTCGCGCAGGTGGCGCGGTCGGGTGTCGTGGACGAGGCCGGCTGAGGACCTACGGTTACCCCATGACGGACGCCTCGTCGCGCCCCCCTGGGGCGATGCCCACGCTCGAAGAGGTCGCCCGCGTCGCGCGAGTGTCGCGGGCCACCGTCTCGCGCGTGGTCAACGGCTCGCCGCGGGTGTCGCCGGAGGCGCATGACGCGGTGACGCGTGCGGTGGCCGAGCTCGGCTACATCCCCAACCGCGCGGCCAGGAGCCTCGTCACCAGGCGCACGGGGTCGATCGCGGTGGTCGTTCCCGAGGCCGGGAGCCGCATCTTCGCGCAACCGTTCTTCGCCAGCGTGCTCAAGGGCGTGTCCAGCAGGCTCGTCGACTCTGACCTGCAGCTGGTTCTGCTGCTGGCCCCCGACGAAGGTGACAACGACCGGCTCGTCCGATACCTCAAGGGTGGGCACGTCGACGGGGCGCTCGTCGTCAGCCACCACGAGTCCGACAACCTCGTCGATGAGCTGCTCACGTCTCCGTTGCCGGTCGTGTTCGGCGGGCGGCCGTTGTTGCACACACCTGGCGTCTCGGCCAGCTATGTCGACGTGGACAACGTCGGTGGAGCCCGTGCCGCGACCCAGCACCTGATTAGATCTGGACACCGGCGGGTCGGCACCGTGACGGGTCCGCGCGACATGCCAGCGGGCGTCGACCGCCATGCGGGGTGGCGCGAGGCGCTCGAGGAGGCCGGACTGCCCGCCGATGCGGCTACCGAGGGCGACTTCACGGCGGACGGTGGTGCTCTGGCGATGCGTGACCTGCTCACTCGGCATCCCGACACTGACGCCGTCTTCGTCGCCTCCGACCTGATGGCTGCCGCGGCCTTGCAGGTGCTGCAGTCGCACGGACGCCGGGTGCCGGAAGACGTCGCTGTCGTCGGCTTCGACGACAGCGAGCTGGGCCGCACGACCAGCCCGCCGCTCACGACCATCCGTCAGCCCACCGAAGAGCTCGGCCGCGGCATGGTGGACCTGCTGATCGCGCAGCTCGCCGGCGACCCGCTGCCCGACGAGCCGCTGATGCTCGAGACCCAGCTGATCATCCGCCAGTCGGGCTGACCGTGGCCGGTCTGCTGATCCTCGCCGGGACGCCGATCGGCGCGATCGGCGATGCGCCGCCGCGGTTGCGCGACGAGCTGGCCGCTGCTGACGTCATCGCTGCCGAGGACACTCGGCGGCTGCGCCGCCTGACAACCGAGCTGGGTGTGGTCCCGAGCGCGCGCGTCGTCTCGTACTTCGATGGCAATGAGACTGCTCGCACCCCTGAGCTGGTCGACGCGCTCACCAAGGGGGCCCGGGTGCTGCTGGTCACCGACGCCGGCATGCCGTCGGTCTCCGACCCGGGTTACCGGCTGGTGGCCGCGGCCGTCGAGGCAGGCATCCGGGTCACTGCGGTGCCCGGACCGTCGGCGGTCCTGACCGCGCTCGCCGTCAGTGGCCTACCGGTCGACCGGTTCTGCTTCGAGGGGTTCCTGCCGCGCAAGGCGGGGGAGCGGGCGCAGCGGCTGGGCGACCTACGTGCCGAGGTGCGCACGATGGTGTTCTTCGAGGCACCGCACCGGCTCGCGGCGAGCCTCGGCGCAATGCGTGACGCCTTTGGCGGTGACCGGGCCGCGGCGGTGTGCCGGGAGCTCACCAAGACCTATGAAGAGGTGCGGCGGGGGCCGCTCGACGAGCTTTTCGCCTGGGCGGAGGGCGACGTACGCGGCGAGATCACGGTGGTGGTTGCCGGTGTCTCGCCCCACTCACTGCCGCCCGCCGACGCCGATCCCGCCGAGCTCGTCGCCGAGCGGGAGGCGGCCGGGTTGTCACGCAAGGACGCGATCGCGGAGGTGGCCCGCGACCTGCGCCGGCCCAAGCGTGAGGTCTATGCAGCAGTGGTGGCGGCCCGGGCAGAGAAACTGGAATGAGGTTATTGTCCAGTCCTCCGTACGATTGAGACCATGGCTTCCCATCCCGGCGACGCGTCGCCTGGCAAGGCGTTCTACGTCACGACGCCCATCTACTACGTCAACGACGCGCCGCACATCGGTCACGCCTACACCACGGTGGCCGCCGACGTCCTCGCTCGGTGGCACCGGCAGCGCGGCGAGGCGACCTGGTTCCTCACCGGCACCGACGAGCACGGCCAGAAGGTCATGCGCACTGCCGAGGCCCATGGGATGGATCCGCAGGAGTGGTGCGACCGCCTCGTCGAGACCGCGTGGAAGCCCGTGCTCGACGTCATCGACGCGTCCAACGATGACTTCATCCGCACGACCGAGGCTCGACACACCGAGCGCGTGCGGGACTTCTGGCAGCGCGTCTACGACGCGGGCGAGGTCTACGAAGGGTCGTACGAAGGGCCCTACTGCGTCGCCTGCGAGGAGTTCAAGCTCCCCGACCAGCTCATCGACGGACCCGATGGCACCAAGCTGTGCGCGATCCACGGCCGGCCGGTGGAGATGATCTCGGAGACCAACTACTTCTTCCGTCTCTCGGCCTACGCAGACCGGCTGCTCGAGCTCTACGAGACTCACCCGGAGTTCGTGCAGCCGGAGAGTGCGCGCAACGAGGTCGTCGCGTTCGTCCGGCAGGGGCTGCAGGACCTGTCGATCACGCGCTCGACGTTCGACTGGGGCATTCCCGTGCCGTGGAACGAGAAGCACGTGTTGTACGTGTGGATCGACGCGTTGCTCAACTATGCGACGGCGGTCGGCTATGGCGCCGACGAAGCCAAGTTCAACAGCACCTGGCCCGCGGACGTGCATTTGGTGGGCAAGGACATCCTCCGATTCCACGCGGTGATCTGGCCGGCGATGCTGATGGCTGCCGGAGTGCCGGTGCCACACACGGTTTTCGGGCACGGGTGGCTGCTCGTGGGCGGCGAGAAGATGAGCAAGTCCAAGCTCACCGGCATCGCGCCGAGCCAGATCGTCGACACGTTCGGGTCCGACGCATTCCGTTACTACTTCCTGCGGGCGATCCAGTTCGGGTCCGACGGATCGTTTTCCTGGGAGCACATGACCGCCGTCTACACGAGCGAGCTTGCCAACGGGCTGGGCAACCTCGCCTCGCGGGTGGCCGCGATGGTGGGCCGTTACTTCGACGGCGTGCTTCCTGCAGCGGATGACCTTGGTCCGGCGGAGCAGGCGCTGGCCGCCAGGCTCGCTGAGACAGTGCGCGTTGCCGACGAGGCCGTCCGGGAGATCCGCTTCCACGATGCGCTCGAGGCGATCGAGGCGTTCGTCGGCGCGGTCAACGGCTATGTGACGGAGCAGGCGCCATGGAAGGTGGCCAAGGTTGCGTCAGATAGTCCGGAGGCGCGAGTGCGGCTGGCGACGATCCTCTACTCGGCTTCCGATTCGCTGCGTGCGATTGCCGTGCTGCACAACGCGTTCATGCCCAAGTCGAGTGCCGCGCTGTGGTCGTCGCTGGGTGCCGAGTCGACCCTTGGGCCGCTCGAGGAGCAGCGGGTGCACGAGGCAGGCACATGGGGGCTATTGCCGGCAGGCTCGACGGTGACCAAGGGCGACGTGCTCTTCCCTCGGCTGGTCGAAGACGAGGTCGCCCCGTGATCGCGAAGGGTTCGAGCGTGTTTTCGGTGGCGAACCCTTCGTGATCAGCCGGGACGCCGTCCGGCCACCTGTGCCGGAGCCGCTGCCCTCGTCTGTGGCCGACACGCACTGCCACCTCGACATCGCTGACGTCGACGGATTGCTCGATGCCCAGGCCGCTGTCGAGGCCGCGGCATCGGTCGGTGTGACGCGCGTTGTGCAGATCGGGTGCGACTTGCCAAGCGCGGCATGGTCGGTCGACCTTGCGGAGCGTCTGGATGCAGTCGTGGCTGGTGTCTCACTGCATCCCAACGAGGCGCCAGCGTTGGCGGCGCGCGGTGAGCTCGATTCCGCACTCGCGGAGATCGAGCGGCTGGCCGTGTCCTCGCCGCGTGTCCGTGCAGTGGGGGAGACCGGCCTCGACTACTTCCGTACGGGCGTCGAAGGCCGTACAACGCAAGAGGAATCTTTCCGCGCGCACATCGACATCGCCAAGCGGCTGGACCGCACGCTCGTCATCCACGATCGAGATTCGCATGATGATGTGCTGCGCGTGCTTGAGCAGGAGGGTGCACCGGAGCGAGTGGTGTTCCATTGCTTCAGCGGCGACGCCATGATGGCAGCACACTGCGTCGAGCGCGGCTGGTTCCTGTCGTTCGCGGGCACCGTGACGTTCAGTAACGCACAGTCACTGCGGGATGCGATGCGAGTCACACCACTAGCACAGGTTCTCACCGAGACCGACGCGCCGTACCTCACGCCGCACCCTTATCGCGGCCAGGTCAATGCGTCCTACCTCGTCCCGATCACCGTACGGCGCATGGCATCCGAGCTCCAACGCGACCTCGACGAGGTCTGCCAGGCCTTGTGGGACAACACGTTTCGCGCGTTCGGCGGGCCCTGGTAGCCAACCGAGCCTTGTGCGCTTGTGAACGCCCAGGCTTGGCAACCGGCGGTTGGGGCCGTTATGGTCCCGTGACTGTTAGCCGGGGTCGGGAAAGCTCCGGGTGGCGCACACGGGGGCGTGCTGAGTTGCGGTCTCTGTCGTGACGCTGCGGAGCACTGCATGTCGGTCCGCCCCGCCCACCCACGCCCGTGCCCGGGAACTGCGAGGACTGGAGCATTGTGCGACTGTCCGCCAAGACCCTGGCGATCAATGGCGCCGTGGTGGCCGCACTAGTCGGTGGGACGACAGCTTTCACGACGTTCGACAACACCGTGAAGCTGAGCGTGGATGGCAAGACCAAGACTGTGCACACCTTTGGTGACACCGTCTCCGCCGTCCTCGAAAGCGAGGGCCTCGAGCTCAGTCAACACGACAAGGTGTCGCCGTCGCTGGCGTCGAATGTCAAGGACGGCTCGAAGGTCTCCGTTCGCTACGGCCGACCGCTCGACCTCACCGTCGACGGCGAGCAGCGCACGGTTTGGGTAACTGCACGATCCGTCGACGACGCGCTCGCCGAGGTCGGCATCACCCACGAGGGTGCCGAGCTTTCCGTCTCCCGGTCGACGTTCATCGGCCGCAAGGGTCTCGACCTCGTTGTCGCCACTCCTAAGGACATCACGCTCGTCGATGGTGGAACGCCGCGTCCGGTGACGACCACGGCCATCACCGTCGAGGAGCTGCTCGCCGAGCTCGGCGTCACACTTGACGCCGACGATGTCGCCGAGCCCGCGGGCACGACTCGCATCGCGTCCGGCGCAACCGTCAACGTACGACGACTCGAGACGCGTCAGGTGACGGTTGAGGTCGCCATCGACCACGGGAGAACCGAGCAGCAGAACGCAGAGCTCTTCGCCGGGGAAAGCGACGTCATCACGGACGGTGTCAACGGCAGCAAGACGCAGACCGTCGTCATCACCGTCGAGAACGGCGTGGAGGTTGCCCGTCAGGTCATCGGCGAACAGGTGACCCGCGAGCCGGTGACCGAGGTTGTCTCGGTGGGGACCAAACCGCGGCCAGCGGCGCCGCCGGTGTCGGACGGCAGTGTGTGGGATCGGCTAGCGCAGTGCGAGTCCGGCGGCAACTGGGCGATCAACACCGGCAACGGCTACTACGGCGGTCTGCAGTTCTCGGCCGGCACGTGGCGGTCGCAGGGTGGTACGCAGTACGCGCCGCTCCCGCACCAGGCCACCCGCGAGCAGCAGATCGCCGTCGCCACCAAGCTGCGCGACGCGTCTGGCGGCTACGGTGCGTGGCCCGGCTGTGCCCGCAGCCTCGGCCTGCCGACCTGACAGCTGGATCATGCGACAGGACGACATCCGCGACGTCACCGCGTCGCAGGTGTCGTCCTGTCGCATGATCGTCCAGTGACCTCCGCACTTCTCGGGGCCGCAGACGTACGCCGGCTCGCGGCCGAGCTCGACCTGCGTCCCACCAAGGCGCGCGGGCAGAACTTCGTCATCGACGCCAACACCGTGCGGCGCATCGTGCGGACGGCGGAGTTGCGCGCCGACGACGTGGTTGTGGAGGTCGGACCCGGACTGGGCTCGTTGACGCTCGCGCTGCTGCCTGAGGTTGCTCGCGTCGTCGCGGTCGAGATCGACCCGGTGCTGGCGGCCGCGTTGCCTGCCACCGTGCAGTCGTACGCACCGTCGCTGGCCAACAGGCTGGACGTCGTAGCCCAGGACGCAATGCGCATCACCGAGCTGCCGGGGCCAGCACCCACTGCGCTTGTCGCCAACCTGCCCTACAACGTCGCCGTGCCAGTGCTGCTGCACCTGCTGGAGCGGTTCGGCTCGATCCGCCGCACGCTCGTCATGGTGCAGGCGGAGGTGGCGGACCGACTCGCAGCCGGGCCGGGTTCACGTACGTACGGCATCCCGTCGGTAAAGGCTGCGTGGTACGCGTCAGTCAAACGGGCGGGCCATGTGGGGCGCACCGTGTTCTGGCCGGCTCCGAATGTGGACTCCGGCCTGGTCGCCCTCGACCGCCGTGATCCGCCGCAGACGACGGCCTCCCGTGAGGAGGTGTTCGCTGTCATCGAGGCGGCCTTCGCGCAACGGCGCAAGACGTTGCGCGCCGCCCTTGCTGGCTGGGCCGGCTCCGCCGATGGGGCCGAGCAGGCGCTGCGCGCCGCCGGTATCGAACCGCGAACGCGTGGCGAGCAGCTGGGCATCGATGACTTTGCCCGGGTCGCGGAGGCGCGTCCGCGGTAACGTGCCGCCCATGTCGCTGCCCGCCCGCGTGATCGCGCGTGCGCCGGCCAAGGTGAACCTCGCCCTTTCGGTCGGCCCGTTGCGCTCCGATGGGTACCACGACCTCGTCTCTGTCTTCCATGCGGTCTCGCTGCACGACGAGGTCACTGCGCTCCCAGCGCCCGACGCGGAGTTCAGTGTCAAGGTGACCGGCAAGCATGCCGACCGGGTGCCCACCGACGCGTCCAACCTCGCGTTGCGGGCCGCCCGGTTGCTGGCTGAGTACGCGGGCGTACGGGCCGGCGTCGGGCTGCAGATCCGCAAAGGCATCCCGGTGGCCGGTGGAATGGCTGGCGGCAGTGCAGACGCTGCGGCCGCGCTGATCGCGTGTGACGCACTCTGGGGGACGATGCTCGGCCGCGAAGAGCTGATCCGGCTGGCCGCGCGGCTCGGCAGCGATGTGCCGTTCGGGCTGCTCGGGGGTACTGCTGTCGGCACCGGGCGCGGCGAGCAGCTGACCGCGGCGCTGGCGCGCGGCACGTACCACTGGGTCTTCGCCTTCTCCGACGACGGCCTGCCGACGCCCGAGGTCTACGCCGAGCTCGACCGCCTGCGTGGCCGCAACCCGGTCCCAGGGCCGTCGCTGTCCGGTGCGCTGATGAGTGCACTGCGGGCCGGGGATCCGGATGCGCTCGGTGCGAGCCTGCACAACGACCTGGAGCGGGCGGCCAGCGCGCTCGACCCGCGGTTGCGGTTCACCCTCGAGTCCGGGCGTGACCTGGGGGCGCTCGGCGCACTGGTGTCGGGGTCCGGGCCGACTTGCGCGTTCCTCGCTCGAGACGACGAACACGCACTCGACATCTCGGTCGGCCTGACCGCGACCGGTGCCGCCGCCGAGGTGACGCATGCCTATGGTCCCGTTGCGGGAGCGCGCATCGTCGGCTGAGATGCTGGCAGTCGCCATGGCTGCTCCCGTCAACCTCGTCAACGCCGAGTCCGTACGCAAGACCTACGGGACCCGCATCCTTCTGGACGACCTCAGCATCGGCATCGCCGCAGGCGACCGCATCGGCGTCGTCGGGCGCAACGGCGGTGGCAAGTCGACCCTGCTCCGGCTGCTCGCCAAGCGGGAGCCACCCGACGCCGGTCGCGTCACTCACACCGGTGGTTTGTCGATCGGTTGGGTCGGGCAGGCCGACGAGCTCGATCCCGCGCAGACGGTGCGCGACTACATCGTCGGCGACCGGCCCGAGCACGACTGGGCGGGCGATGCGAGGGTGCGCGAGGTCCTCGCCGCCCTGCTCGGCGGCGTATCGCTCCACGCGACGATCGGCCCGTTGTCGGGCGGTGAGCGCCGGCGGGTGGCGCTGGCATCCGTACTCGTCCACCGCCACGGGCTGCTCCTCCTCGACGAGCCGACGAACCACCTCGACGTCGAGGCCATCGACTGGCTCGGCCGACAGCTCGCGGCCCGCTCCGAAGCGGTGGTCGTCGTCACGCACGACCGCTGGTTCCTCGACACCGTCGCGAATCTCACCTGGGAGGTCGTCGATAGTGGCGTGGAGGCGTACGACGGCGGCTACTCCGCGTACGTCCTCGCCAAGGCAGAGCGTGTCCGCATCGCCGCCGCCGAGGAGTCGCGTCGACAGAACCTGCTGCGCAAGGAGCTGGCCTGGCTGCGCCGTGGGCCGCCGGCGCGAACCAGCAAGCCAAGGTTCCGCATAGCGGCCGCCGAGGAGCTGATCCAGGGGGAGCCACCGGCCCGCGACTCCCTCGAGCTCGCGAAGTTCGCAACGGCTCGGCTGGGCAAGACGGTGGTTGATCTCGAGGACGTCTCGCTGGCGTTCGGCGGCCGTACCCTCCTCGATCGGATCACCTGGCAGCTCGGACCTGGTGACCGCATCGGGCTCGTCGGGGTCAACGGCGCGGGCAAGACCTCATTGCTGCGGCTCCTCGACGGGGAGGTGCGCGCGGACTCTGGCCGGGTCGTCCGCGGCCGCACGGTGAGGTTCGCGCACCTGTCCCAGGAGGTGACGGAGCTCGCCCCAACCCTGCGAGTGCTGGAGGCGGTCGAGGAGATCGCACGAGTCGTCAGCCTCGGAAAGGGACGCGAGGCAACGGCGAGCCAGCTGCTGGAGCGGTTCGGCTTCGGCAGGGAGCGGCAGTGGACGCCGGTCGGTGACTTGTCCGGCGGGGAGCGACGACGGCTGCAGCTGCTGCGACTACTGATGGCCGAGCCCAACGTGCTGCTGCTCGACGAGCCGACCAACGATCTCGACATCGAGACACTGACGGTGCTCGAGGACCTCCTCGACAGCTGGCCCGGCTCCCTCGTCGTGGTGAGCCACGACCGGTGGTTCCTCGAGCGTGTGACCGACACCGTGTGGTCGTTGCTGGGTGACGGTGCGCTGCGCATGTTGCCGGGTGGCATTGACGAGTACCTCCGGCGACGGTCCGAGCTCGCCGCGGCGGCGGCCGATGGTGGCGCGGGCGCACGCACTCGTACGGGCGACACCCGCGCCGCCCGGAGAGAGCTGGCACGCCTGGAGCGCGAGCTGGACAAGCTCGGGAAGCGCGAGGCGAGGCTGCACGATGAGATGGCGGCATCGGCCACCGACCACGAGCGGGTGCTCGCGCTCGACACCGAGCTCCGGGCGCTAATGACCGAGCGTGACGAGCTCGAGGAACGTTGGCTCGCGCTCGCCGAGGACGCGGGTTGAGTCAGGCGTCGGACGCGTCGAAAGGCGCGACAATGGTGCGCAGCAGGCCGGCGAGCTCGCGCCGCTGTGGCGCCGACAGCCCACCAAGCAGCTCGCGCTCCCGCTGCAGCAGCCCGGCCATCGCGGCGTCGACCACCGACCGCCCTTCGGGCGTCAACCGCACCTGGACGCTGCGTCGGTCGTCGCTGTCGGGACGCCGCTCGACGAATCCCCTCGCCACGAGCTTGTCGACCCGGTTGGTCATGGTGCCGCTGGTGACGAGGGTGCGAGACAGCAGTCGGCCGGGCGATAGCTCGTACGGGTCACCCGCGCGACGCAGGGCCGACAGCACGTCGAACTCCCAGGTGTCGAGCGAGTGCTCGGTGAACGCGGCACGACGAGCCCGGTCAAGATGGCGGGCCAATCGGGTGACCCGGCTCAGGACCTCCAGGGGCTCGACGTCGAGGTCTGGGCGCTCGCGCCGCCAGGCATCGACGAGCTCATCGACCTCATCCCGCTGCCCCACAGGCAGACTCTATCTCTCCGTCAAGCATCTTGATATCAAGATATCTCGTGTAGGATCACACGTCATGTGGGATCCAGCTGTCTACCAGCGATTCGCCGACGAGCGGTCGCGACCCTTTGTGGAGCTCATCGCGCGGATCGGCGTGACGGATCCACGCACCGTGGTCGACCTGGGCTGCGGGCCCGCCACGCAGACCGCGCTGCTGGCGCAGCGCTGGCCGGGCGCCAGTGTGCTCGGCATCGACTCGTCGGCAGCGATGGTCGAGGCAGCACAGCAGGTTGTCGCCGACGCCGCTGTCAGGGGGCACCAGCTCGAGGTGCGCCTGGGCGATCTGCGTGACTGGCGGCCGGACCAGCAGGTCGACGTGCTCGTCTCCAACGCCACGCTGCAGTGGGTGCCGGGCCATCTCGACCTGCTGCCCGACCTGGTCGCGTCGGTCGCACCAGGCGGCTGGTTCGCGTTCCAGGTGCCGGGCAACTTTGCCGAGCCGAGCCACCTGCTGCTCCACGAGCTGACCGACTCACCGCGCTGGCGCGACCTCGTGGGTCCAGACCGGGTCGCGCGACCGGCGTCGCACGATCCGGAGGTCTATCTCGAGCGGCTCGCCGCACTCGGCCTCACAGTCGACGCCTGGGAGACCACCTACCTGCAGGTGCTTGCCGGGGAGGACCCCGTCCTCGAGTGGATCAGCGGGACTGCCCTTCGACCCGTCCTCACCGCGTTGTCGCCGACCGATGCGCGCGAGTTCACCACCGGGTACGGCGCTGCGTTGAAGGAGGCCTACCCCCGCCAGCCGTACGGCACCGTTCTGCCTTACCGGCGAATCTTCGTCATCGCCCGCAAGCCGGCCTAGCTCGCGCCGCTCGCTGAGCTTGGGTTTGAGCTCGAGATGGCCCAGACCGTTCCACGCCAGGTTGACGAGATGGGCCGCGACGTCCGCCTTGCGTGGCTTGCGCTCATCGAGCCACCACTGGCCGGTCAGCGCGACCATGCCGACCAGCATCTGCGAATACATCGGTGCCATCTTGGGGTCGAACCCGCGGGACTTGAACTCGCTCGCCAGCATGTGCTCCACCTGGCTCGCGGCATCGGAGATGAGGCTGGCGAACGTGCCGGTCGACTGGGCGACCGGCGAGTCGCGGACGAGGATGCGGAAGCCGTCGGTCGATTGCTCGATGTAGTCCAGCAGGGCAAGCGCCGCGCGCTCCAGCACCTTGCGTGGATGCGCCTCCGTGCCCAGCGTCGTCGTGATCGAGTCGAGCAACCGGCGCATCTCCCGGTCGACGACGACCGCGTAGAGGCCCTCCTTGCCACCGAAGTGCTCGTAGACCACCGGCTTGGAGACCTTGGCGCGGGATGCGATCTCCTCGACGCTCGTGCCCTCGAACCCCCGCTCGGCGAACAGCGCGCGCCCGACGTCGAGCAGCTGCTCACGGCGCTGCTTGCCGCTCATGCGGATCCGGCTGGGCGTTTGGGCCGGCGACGTTGAGTCGGCTGGTTGCCTGGTGGTCACCAGGTCATCATGCCTGGCTCGGCGAACGGCAGACCCATCTCAAGGTCAAGCAGCAGGCGCTTTCGCCACATACCGCCGCCGTAGCCGGTCAACGCTCCAGTGCTGCCGACGACCCGGTGGCACGGCACGATCACCGCGAGGGGGTTGGCGCCGTTGGCCAGACCGACCGCCCGGGCAGCGTGCGGCTTGCCCAACCGCCGGGCCAGGACACCGTAGGAGGTCGTGGTGCCGTAGGGGATCGTGCGAAGCAGCGACCAGACCTGCTCCTGGAAGGGCGAGCCGAGCGATGCCACCGGCACGGTGAACTTCGTCAGCTCCCGGGCGAAGTAGGCAGCCAGCTCGGCGCGCGCAGTCCGCAGCACACCGGCCGCGTCGTCGCGAACGCCGGTAGGGGCCGGTCGCTCGTCGTCGGTGAACAGCAAGGACGTCAGGGCATCGCCGTCCGCGACGAGCAGCAGGTCACCCAGCGGGCTGGGGGCCAGCGTCCAGGCGGTCGTCGCGACGGTCATGGCGGCGATCCTGTCACCGACCCCTGACAAGCTTGACGATTGCGGGGCCGCTCAGCCGGCAGCCGGAGAGTCGGTGACTCGCTTGCGCGCGACCCGCTCGGCGGACGGCCAGCGCACGTCGTAGGCCCAGCCGAACTTCTCGCATACCTGGATCACCCGAGCCGACGAGTCGATCTGACCGCGGAGCACGCCGTGCCTGGCACAGGTCGGGTCGGCGTGGTGCAGGTTGTGCCACGACTCACCCATCGACAGGAAGGCCAGCCACCAGACGTTGCCCGACTTGTCGCGGCTCTTGAACGGCCGCTCGCCGATCGCGTGACAGATCGAGTTGATCGACCAGGTGACGTGGTGCAGGAGCCCGATGCGGACGAGTGACGCCCAGAAGAATGCCGTGAGCGCGCCCTGCCATGACCAGGTGATCAGGCCACCGAGCACAGCGGGCAGCACCAGCGACACGACGACCAGCGTAGGAAACGCCTTGCTCACTCGGACGATGTCCTTGTCGTTGAGCAAGTCCGGTGCGTACTGCCGCTGGTCGGTCTGCTCGACGTCGAACATCCACCCCATGTGGGCGAAGTACAGGCCCTTCATGAGCGCGGGGATGTTGTCGCCGTAGCGCCAGGGAGAGTGCGGATCGCCTTCCTTGTCGGCGAACTTGTGGTGCCGCCGGTGGTCGGAGACCCAGCGGATCACTGGACCTTCGATGGCTAGGCTGCCGGCGATGGCTAGGGCCACCCGCAACGGGCGCTTGGCCTTGAAAGCCCCGTGCGTGAAATAGCGGTGGAAGCCGACTGTGATGCCATGCCCGGCGATCACATAGAAGACCACGGCGAGGACCACGTCGGTCCAGCTGAGCCAGCCGCCCCAGGCGATGGGGATCGCGGCGAGGATGGCGAGGAACGGGACGGTGATGAACAAGCCGAGGAGGATCCGCTCCGTCCTCGATTGGAGGTCGGCGCTGAGCGTGCCGAGCTCGAGCGGCTCGTCCACTTCGGGCTGGTTCCACGGCGCGAGATGCGAGCCGGCTTCGAGGACCTTGTCCTGCTCGGCGATCGGAGCGGTCATGGGGGAGCCCTTCGAGGGTTGTGTACGGCTACGCAACCGTAACCTACGGAGGCGTAGGTTGTGCAAGCCTGCCGACCGCTCGGACGGACGGGGAGGCCGTTCTCGGCAGATAACCTTGGTCGCGTCGATCCCCGGTTGGTCTGCTGGCAGGGCCCGCCTGACTTTGAATCAGGATTAGCGACGCAGGTTCGATTCCTGCCCGGGGAGCGGAACCGCAGGTCAGAAGCTCGGAAGGCCAGGACACTTCGACTGTCCTGGCCTTCCGTCTCACATTCGTCTCACATGCGCTTGGAAATCACTGGCCAACAGCACCCCTGCGGAGCTCCTCGAGAACCTGCGCAGCGGCGGCCATGGGGATCGCTCAGAGCATGGCTGTAGGTGCGGCGCATGGTGGCCTCGTCGTGGCCGTGCCAAGCCGCCACCACGAAGTCAGGGACACCTTTGGCTCGCATGCTCGTGACGGAGGTGTGCCTGGCCTCGTGCAAATGCGGTTGGTGCTCGACGGAAGGGGCCGCCGGGGGTGACTCCACGTGAGGAGGGCCGATGACGAATCAGGTCGCGGTGGTCATAGATCCGGACCATCACCGGGATGGACGGCCTGGCCGAGGACGCTGACGTGGTGTTCCTCCTGACCACCAACCGCGCGGATGTCCTCGAGCCCGCGCTGACCGAACGTCCCCGGCCGAGTCGATCAAGCCGTGGCCCTGGACCTACCGGACTTGGCCGGGCGCCGGCGTCTGTTTGGTCTGTACCGTGGTGGCCCGCCAGCCCTATCTCGGGAATGTGCAGCCGATGTCAGAGCTGGCTCTGGCCACCATTCACCTCATAGTCCGAGCCGGTGATGAAGGCGGCCTCGTCGGAGAGCAGGAGGCCCACGACGTTGGCGACCTCGTCGACCTCGCCGACGCGGCCCATGGCGGTCTTCGCGGCGTTGGAGGCGCGGACCTCGGGGGGAAGGGCCTGCGCTGAGGGGCCGTTGATCGGGCCGGGCGCGACGGCGTACGTCGAGCCCAACACTCGTACGCTCAGTGAACACCGGGGCCTCCCACAAATGTCGGATAGGCCGAGCAGGCAGCCCCTGCTCGGTAACCCACGAATTCTGTGAGTGAGGCCCCGGCCCGCAACCCCGTCACGCCGACCGGGTCACGTCATACCGTCTAGCGCAGCCTGGCGCCGTCGAAGATGGCGGTGAGGAAGTTGAGGAACCAGCGGCGTAGGTCCTCGTCGAGGTCGCTGCTGACGAGGAGGCCGATGTAGGTGCCGATGGCGTTGCCGAGAGCTGCGCTGCAGATCGCAACCGTCGGATGGTCGGGCGCGACGCCGAGATCTCGCGACATCCTGGCCGACCCGGTGGCTGCCGCGGCGACCGTCGCATCGGTGGGCGCAGCGAGCTTCGGGTTTGCCGCCGTCATTGCTGCCGACAGTCGGATGAGTTCGAAGTCGCTGTCCGCGACGTCGGTGTCGAGCCAGCGCCTGATCACGGTGATGCTGTCGTCGTCGGGAGACGCGGTGTAGGTGGCGGCGAGGCGGGTTGCGAGGTCGTCCGTGACGGCGGTGGCCAGATCCATCTTGTTGGGGAAGTAGCCGGTCACGGTGCGGGGGGCAAGCTCGGCGACCGAGGCGATCTCCGCGATCGTGGTGGCGTCGTACCCGCGTTCGGTGAACAGTCGCATCGCGGTCCGCAAGATCAGGGCGCGCCTGCGGCGCTTCGAACGTTCTCGCAGGCCGGTAGCCGCTCCGGGGGTCTCGCCAGTTGCGGTTGCTGCCATCGGGCCATAGTAGCGTCAACTGCATACTTGCTAGTGACGGCAACTTTGCCTATGGTAGTAACTATTCGACGTAGCGACACACCCGACCGTCCCCGGGTAAGGAACCAAGGAGAGTGCCATGACCAGCAAGCCCGTGCTCGAGCCGGCCGCCGAGGAGTTCGCCGACGCGACCGCCAACCCCCCGTACCTCTTTGACCTCGGCCCGGACAAGGGCCGCGAAGTCGTGGACCAGGTTCAGTCCGGCGAGATCGCGGCGCCGGAGGTCGACGTCACCGACCTGACCGTGCCGGGCGGCCCGTCGGGCGCGGTGTCGGTGCGGGTGCTGCGCCCGCGCGGCACCACCGGACCGCTGCCGGTGATCGTCTACATTCACGGCGCGGGCTGGGTGTTCGGCAACGCACACACCCACGACCGGCTGATCCGCGAGCTCGCGGTCGGCGCGCACGCTGCGGTGGTGTTCCCGAACTACAGTCTCTCGCCCGAAGCGAAGTACCCGACCGCGATCGAGGAGTCCTACGCGGTCGCCCAGTGGGTCACGCAGCACGGCGTCGAGCAGAACCTCGACTCGACTCGCATCGCGATCGCCGGCGACTCGGTGGGCGGCAACATGACCGCAGCGCTCACCCTGCTGGCCAAGCAGCGCGGTGACGTCAGCTTCGCCCAACAGGTGCTGTTCTACCCGGTGACCGACGCCAGCTTCGACACCGACTCCTACCACCAGTTCGCCGAGGGCTACTTCCTGCGCCGCGACGCCATGCAGTGGTTCTGGGACCAGTACACCACCGACCCGGCCCAGCGCGCGGAGATCACGGCCTCGCCATTGCGGGCCTCGCTCGAGGAGCTGGCCGGCCTACCGCCTGCGCTGGTGATCACCGGCCAGGCCGACGTGCTGCGCGACGAGGGCGAGGCCTACGCTGCCAAGCTGCGCGCGGCCGGTGTCCCCGTCACCGCGGTGCGCTACCACGGCATCATCCACGACTTCGTGATGCTCAACGCCCTGCGAGACACCCACGCCGCCACCGCGGCCATCGCCCAGGCAAAGGCCACGCTCCGCGCGGCCCTGCACCCCACCGCCTGACCGCGACCCTCGAGGGGCGGCGGCGTCGCGCCGCCGACTTCCTATTGCCGATCCGCCACCCACCACGCAAACACACCTGGCGACCCGACTGGTCGTGAGGCGGAGAAACACGCCTCGGTGTGCCCTACCGACACCCACCGGAGCCCTTCCATGGCGACATTTCTCTACCGGCTCGGCCGGTTCTCGTTCCGTCGACGCCAAGCGGTTGTGGCCGTGTGGCTCGCGATGTTGGTGCTGTTCGGCATTGGCGCCGCGACCCTGTCCGAGGACACCTCCGACTCGCTTTCCATCCCGGGCACGCAGTCACAGCAAGCCATCGACCTTTTGCAAGAGCGGTTCCCGCAGGCGGCCGCCGATGGCGCGACTGCCAGGGTCGTGATCGCTGCCCCAGACGGTGAGACGCTCAACGACCCCGGCAACCAATCGGCGGTCGAGGACGTGGTCAGCGCGTTAGGCATCGCGCCGGAGGTTGTGAGCGTCGCCGACCCGTACGAGACCGGCGCCGTGTCCCCCGACGGCACGATCGCGTACGCACAGGTCTCGTACGGAGTTCAAGCCGGCGAGCTTACGGAGCAGGCGCGCGACGCCTTGACTGAAGCCGTCGAGCCCGCGCGCGATGCCGGGCTGCAAGTGGAGATGGGGGGTGACGCGGTCGAGGCACAGCCCGAGCAGGGCGGCACCGAGATCATCGGCATCGGCGTAGCCGCGGTCGTACTCGTTATCACCTTCGGTTCTCTGCTCGCCGCCGGCCTTCCCCTGCTGACGGCGATCCTCGGTGTCGGGATCGGTATCAGCGCTATCACCGCCGCGAGCGGCTTCGTCGACTTGTCGTCGTCCACTCCGACGCTGGCGCTGATGCTCGGCCTGGCCGTGGCGATCGACTATGCGCTGTTCATCGTGTCGCGCTACCGGCACGAGCTTGCGGAGGGCGGAGACGCCGAGGAGGCCGCCGGCCGTGCGGTCGGCATGGCTGGCTCTGCGGTGGTGTTCGCCGGTCTGACCGTCATCATCGCTCTGGCCGGGCTGTCGGTCGTGGGCATCCCGATCCTGACCGAGATGGGGCTGGCGGCCGCGTTCACCGTCGGCATCGCGGTGCTCATCGCACTCAGCCTGCTGCCCGCCATGCTCGGCTTCGCCGGACGACGCATCGTCGGCGGACGCATCCCAGGCCTTCGGTCGGGTGACCCGGAGTCCGACGAGGGCAAGCCACGCATGGGCGAGCGCTGGGCCCGCCTTGTCACCCGCCGACCACTCGCTGTGTTGGTGACTGCCGTTCTGGCGATGGTCACCCTCGCCATCCCAGCTTTGGACCTGCGCCTCGGGCTGCCAGACGAGGGTTCAATGGCCAGTGACACCACCCAGCGCAAGGCCTACGACCTCTTGGCCGAAGGGTTCGGACCGGGCTTCAACGGCCCGCTGACCGTGGTCGTCGACGTGGCGGATGCCTCGTCCCCCGAAGCTGCCGCGCAGCAGGTCGCTGACACCCTCGGCACCTCCCAGGGTGTGGCGGCGGTGACCCCCGCCGTGTTCAACCCAGCCGGCGACACCGCGCTGTTGACGGTCGTGCCAACGACCGAACCGGGGTCGGCCGAGACGGAGGACCTCGTCGGCGCGATCCGCGAGCAGTCCGCTGGCCTCGAGTCCGAGACGGGGGCGACCACGCTCGTCACCGGGGAGACCGCCATCAACATCGATTTCTCGGAGAAGGTGTCCGCCGCGCTGCTGCCGTACCTGGCGCTCGTGGTCGGTCTGTCGTTCCTGCTGTTGTTGCTGGTGTTCCGGTCCATCCTCGTGCCGATCAAGGCGACGCTCGGCTTCCTGCTCACGATGGCCGCGACTTTCGGTGCTGTCGTGGCGGTGTTCCAGTGGGGCTGGCTGGCAGACCCGATCGGGGTGGAGCAGACCGGCCCGGTGTTGAGCCTGCTGCCGATCTTCCTCATCGGCGTGGTGTTCGGATTGGCGATGGACTACCAGGTCTTCCTGGTCACCCGCATGCGCGAGGCGCACGTGCACGGTGAGAAGCCGACACCGGCGGTGGTCACCGGCTTCCGGCGCGGCGCCCGCGTCGTCACAGCGGCCGCAATCATCATGATCAGCGTCTTCTCGGGGTTCATCTTCTCCGGGGAGGACCTCATCAAGCAGATCGGCTTCGCGCTCGCCATCGCCGTCGCGTTCGACGCGTTCGTCGTGCGGATGACCATCGTGCCGGCTGTGATGACGTTGCTTGGCTCCCGTGCCTGGTGGCTGCCGCGTTGGCTAGACCGGCGGCTGCCCAACGTCGACGTCGAAGGCGAGCGGTTGCGGCAAGTCCTCGACCAGCCTGTCGAGCGCGAGCTGGAAACCGTGTCGCGCACCTGATGCATTGTTCTGTCCTCCCGCCCGGTGCGGTCACGGGCGGGAGGGTGTGGCATTTCGGGCAGCGCCCGTTGTAGTCCTCGCGCAGCTGCTCCTTGGTGCTCACCTTGTCGACTTGGAAGGCACCAAGCTCACGCAGGAGCGTGATTACGCAACCATTTAGAGCGGACCTGTGCAGGATGCATCGCATCTACTATGCCAACGGGAAGGTTTATTCATGTCGGAGATCTTGAACGAGATGCGTTTCGACGGCCAGGTCGCCCTAGTCACCGGCGCCGGCGGCAATCCAGGGCTGGGGCGTTCGTATGCCCGCCTGTTGGCTGCTCGCGGCGCGAGGGTCGTGGTGAACGACATTGGCTCCACAGCGGGCCTGCCAGGAGTGTCGGACAACGCACTCGCTGAAGCGGTGGTGGCCGAGATCACCGCCGAGGGTGGAGAAGCCGTGGCCGACACCCACAGTGTCGCCGAGCCCGACAGCGCCAGAGCTGCGGTTCAAACGGCGATCGACAACTATGGGCGTCTCGACATCCTCGTGAACAATGCCGGGTCGAGCGTTTTCGCCGGGGCGGCGGAAATGACCGATGCCGATATGGACCTCAGCATCGACATCAACCTCATGGGTGTCGTCTGGATGTGCCGGGCCGCGCTCCCACACCTGACCGCGCAGAAATACGGCCGCATCGTCAACACGACATCCGGAGGAGCGTTCGGTGTGCCTCGACTGACGTCGTACGCAGCACCGAAGGCCGGGGTCATCGGCTACACGCGGGCGCTCGCCGTCGAGGTGCAGTCGCTGGGTGACATCAGGTGCAACATCATCGGACCCGCCGCGGGGACGCGCATGTCGAATGCGTCACTGGAGTCTGGCTCGGACGCGCTACGCACCATGCTTACGCTGGATCCCGATCTCGTAGCGCCTACCGTCGCTTACCTGGCGCACCAGAGCTGCACCATTACCGGTCAGATGCTCTCGTCGGCAATGGGGAGCGTCCACCGCGACTATTTCGCCGCCACGCCGGACATCTCCGGGATCACGACCCCGGAGGCGTTGCGAGACTCGATCGATCAACTGATGGGAACCAGCGACTCGACTGAGACCCACGCGATGGTTGGTTTCACCGAGCTGGGCGCGAAGCCTTACCGACCCCACCGGACCGATGCGTCGACCAGCGAAGCTCGGTAAGGGGCGAAGGTGAAGATCGGAATCCTTGGCGCGGGTCGCATTGGCGGCGCGCTCGCAGGACCGCTCAATGCGCTTGGGCACGAAGTATGGATTGCCAACTCGCGCGGGCCGGCGTCGCTGGGTGCGGTGGCGGCCAGCACCGGGGCCCGCCCCGCGGGGGTGGAGGACGCCGTCAGGAACGCCGGCGTCGTTGTCGTAGCCATCCCGCTGGGCAAGGTCCCAGCGCTCGACCCGCACCTGTTCTCGCTCCGCGAGACCGACGCGCCCGTCATCGACACCACGAACTACGACGTGGCGCGCGACGGCCGCATCGAGGAGCTCTGGGACGACCAGGACTTTACCGACAGCGCATGGGTCGGAACTCAGATTGGAACGCCAGTCGTCAAGGTGTTCAACAACATCATTGCTCAACGCATCATCGACCTCGCCCGACCTGCGGGCGATCCGCGCCGAGTCGCACTTCCGGTTGCCGGCGACGACGGTGCACCCAAGCAGCGGGTTATGACCCTGGTCGACGAGCTGGGATTCGACCCCGTTGATGCCGGTCCCATTAACGAATCCTGGCGGCAACACATCGGTACACCTGGCTTTATCACTGACCTTCAGGCGGGCCCTCTGCGCGATGCATTGCAAGCTGCTACTAGAGACCACAACCTTGCGTACCGCCAGAGCATTCTTCCAACTGACACGCTCCCCAACGTCGACGTCGAAGGCGAGCGGTTGCGGCAAGTCCTCGACCAGCCTGTCGAGCGCGAGCTGGAAACCGAGTCGCGCACCTGATGCATTGTTCTGTCCTCCCGCCCGGTGCGGTCACGGGCGGGAGGGTGTGGCATTTCGGGCAGCGCCCGTCTCGGCTGGCTGCCAGCAGGAGTTGCACGATTGCTGCCAGCCGGAGGGCAAACCTGCGGCTCGCCGTGAAGACAGAGCCGCCACCGAGGGCAACCGTGAGGTCAGACGTCTCCGAATACCCAGAGAACAGCATTCACGGTGAGGGAAAATGACTATCGAAACGATCGTGGTCGGCCGCCGAATCGGGCGCTCCACCAAGAGGTATCACCCGGCAACGCCGATGGTGCGTGAGTCGGTGATCCGGCAGGCCGAGAAGCATCCCGAATCCATCATTGTCATTGAGTACGACAATGGCGAGATCGAGATCTTCTAGGGATCTGCTGCCTT
>CAWCXA010000002.1:0-45985 GCA_963799425.1 uncultured Actinomycetota bacterium
GCGACTCCCGGAAAGACAGCGCGGCCTTTAGGTTTGACCGCCGCTCGGCGTCAACGCACCACGGGCGTCCAAGCCCTGCAGGCGAGTGATGGTCCTCCGCGGAGGAGGCGGCGTGGCCGGGAACCCCTGGATCTATCCTGAGCTCTTCGACTCCATCGCTCGGCAGAGCGCGGTCGTGGTCTCAGCGACCTGGGACGGGGAGCGTCCCCCCCAGGCAGCGCGGCGGCCGGAACCGCCGAGGCGGAGCAGTTCGCCGCGCACGGCGGGCAGACGCTGGACGAGGGCACATGCGCTGTGTCATTCCGAGCGTTGGCGTCGGTCCGGCTCAAAGCACGGACCACAGGCGGCGCGGGCCGGACGGCGCGCGCTGTCGAGCCTGTGCCGGACCGCGGTGCGGCACGGCGCACTCGCGCACAACCCGGTGCACGACACACGCCCGATCGCCTGTCCACGCAAACGGGTGCGCGCCCTGACCGTCGCCGAAGCGGCCGACCTGCTCAGTCGACTCCGAGCCGACGGCGTCGCAGTCAGGCTGGACCTGCCCGACTTCATGCAGTTCCTGCTGGGCACCGGCCTGCGAATTGGTGAAGCCGCCGCCGTACGCGAATCGGTACTCGACCTCGAGGCGGCAACCGTGCACGTCAACGCGATCGTCGTGCGGGTCAACGGGGTCGGCCTGCAGATCCAGCCGCGCACAAAGACCGTCGGCTCGGAACGGATCCTGGCCCTGCCGCGGTCGCTGGTCGACATGAACAGACACCGGCTGGCGACCGGGCACCCGCCGGGACCGGCCGGTGTCATCTTCACCTCACCGAACGGGATGATTCGCGACCCGTCGAACACGCAGGCCGACCTCCGCCAGGCCATGGACCGGATCGGCTACCCGTGGGTGATCAGCCACATCTTCCCCAAGACCGTGGCGTCGCGGCTAGACGACGAGGGGTTCAGCATCCGGCACATCGCCGACCAGCTCGGGCACGCCCGGCCATCGACGACACTCGACTTCTATCTCGGCCGCCGCGAGGTGACCACCGCCGATGTCGCCGACGCTCTCCAGCCACTCGTGCACGCCACCGCGGAGTAAGTGGTTCGTTTCTGGTTCGTTTCTGGTTCGTTTCTGGTTCGTCTCGACACTCGTCAGCGCAAACTTGCAGGTCAGGTGGGCCCCGTCGGACTCGAACCGACAACCCGCGGAGACTTCGTGGGGCAGTGTGACAGTGGCTCCGGAGGCTGGCTTGCGCGTGATCTGACCAGTGTTGAGGGTCGTTGGTCCGATCGCTTGGCCGGTCATGCGTCCCCGCATTCGTCCCCAGTCAGGGAAAGCCTCCGATCCGATTGCCGGCCGCTGTTGCGTGGCGCCGGTCTGTGTCAAGGGTGGCCGGAGGCCATCGCGTAGCGACGTGCCCTTGACGCGGGCCGGCGGCGCGCAGATCGTGGCCGCTCGGGTCGGTGGCTGGTGGCGCTGCTGCAATGGCTCGACTTCGTTCGGAGTCGGGTGCCTTGTCATGCCCGAAGCGCCCGCGAGTGGGGGTGCGCGAGGACGGCGCGCCAGCGCCGCCCGCAGCGCGGGGACCCGTCGAGCGGAGCGCGGAGAGCTCGCGCCGAAGGCGCCTTGACGGAGTAGCGGAAGTTCTCACCGAACCCTGGCCCGGGCCCTGGAACACATCGGCTTGCCCAGGGCGCGGATCACCAGGACCAGCCGACGTGGCTGTCCGGCAGAACGCGGTGTCGTCGGAACCGTGCAAGCGTCGCACGGCGCGATCAACTTCGTGGCACGATGTCGGCGGAGAGGGGCCGGGTGATGACTGAAGAATTGACTGTGACTGAGGTCGAGATAGACGACGTTTTTGACGTTGACCCAGACACCGAAGTTATTTCCACTTCTTACGAGATTACGTCTTACGGGGCAGACTATCCTGTGGATGGCCTCGTGAAACGAATCGATCAAGAGGACATTGTCGTTCCGTCTTTCGACCCAGCCTTCGACGCAAGTGACGAGATCCGTGGCTTCCAACGGAAATTCGTCTGGTCTCGACCTCAGATGGATCGGTTCGTCGAATCGCTCCTACTAGGCCTCCCTGTGCCAGGGATCTTTCTCGTTAGGGACAAGTCCAATAAGCTGCTCGTTCTGGATGGCCAACAGAGATTACGCACTTTGCACGCCTTCTACAAAGGCGTGCATCACGGCCGTGAGTTCCGCCTACGTCTCGTACAGGAACCATTTCAGGGACTGCGCTATCAAGATCTTGATGACGAGGATCGCAGGCGACTCGACGACAGCATCATTCATGCCACCGTGCTTCGGCAAGAGTCACCGGCCGGGTCTCAAGACGCCGTATATTCAATTTTCGAGCGATTGAATACCGGCGGGAGTCCGCTTCAACCTCAGGAGATTCGAGTCGCACTGTATAACGGACCATTCCTCCGAGTCATCAATGATCTCAATGAGGAAACACACTGGCGCGCCCTATATGGTCCCCACTCGCCGCGCTTTAAGGACCAAGAGTTGATTGTAAGAGTCTTAGCGCTCTACGAGACTCCCGAAGCCTACAGACGACCTCTGAAGACGTACTTAAATCACTATGTCGCCGCCAACGCTAGCCGCTCTAAGAGCGAGGTCGAGGAATTGATCGGCCTCTTCGCGCTTGCTGTCGAGGTCCTCGATAAGCGGATCGGGCGACGCGCGTTCCGTCCTCAGGGCCCCGTCAACGCGGCAGTGGTGGACTCGCTCATGGTTGGCATTATGCGCCGACTTACTCAGGGCGACATTGCTGACGATGCGGGCGTGGAGGAGGCACACCGGGAGCTCCTGCATAGCAGGGACTATCAATCCGCGATTGGGTTCTCCACGGCGGCAGAGGAGACGGTTCAGGAACGGTTGCGCCTAGCAACCGCGGCGTTCGCGGATCTGTAGTGCAACGACCGCTGGGGCGAGCTGAGGTTCGGAGACGGAAACAGCAACTGGACCACGTCTTCCTTCAGCTCAAAGGTGTGCCGTTAACAAGCGAGTTGGTTGCCCACTTTTCGCGGTACCTGTGCGTGCTCGTTTCAGGCTTTGTCGAGCAGTCACTGAAGGAGCTGCTCCAACAGTACTCCCGTTCGAAGTCCAATCCGGCCGTTCAACGATTTGTTGCTCAGCAGCTCAGGCGAGTTCGGAATATCGATCGTGACAAGCTCAAGGAACTGCTGGAGAGCTTCGATCCGAGTTGGTGGGCTGAACTGTCGGCCAAGCGACCGGACGAGTTGACTGCGTTTGACAGTGTTGCGACGGTACGCAATGGAGTCTCGCATGGTTCCGAATCCGGCATTACGATGGCGACGATAAGTCAGTACTACCAGCAGGTATTGGTTGTTATCGAGGACCTGTGTGACCTCCTCGATCCCGTCTCGGCCGCTAGTGGCGCCCAAACACCGGCCAGACGACCATAGCCGTAGCGCTGATCCACTCCGGTGATCATTCGGCTCGGTCCGAGGGCTGGCTCCGGGGCGTTGGGTGTGAGCCGCGCTTCGTTCGACCTGCGATCGGTCTAACGACCGTAGGTCGCTGACCTGCGTATGCGTTCGGCAAGCCTAGGTGGGTGAGCGACCAGTCCTTGAGGGCTACGCGGAAAACGGCGCTGGACAGAGCCGGTGGAACAGCATTACCGATCATTGTTGCCAGGTCGGCGCGCTTCGTGAACTCGTCAAAGCGAAAGTAGTCTGGGAAGCCTTGTAGACGAGCCGCCTCGTGTGGCGTGAGAGCACGCGGCAGGGAAGGGTGCATGTAGCGTCCCTGCCCAATGCTTCCGAACCCGCTTGTGACGGTCTGAGCTGGCTCATCCCAGCGGAGCCGTCCATACATCGACTTGTAGGAGTGCTCGTCCTGATGGCAAGGCGGGCGTAACACATTTGGCAGGTCGTACTCGTCTTGTTCCAGCAACCAAGTCATGCGCTTGATGTTGTCGGCACTTGCGCGCGCCGGCTTGTCGATTCCGTCACCGTCTTCTTGGGCAAGGTCCTCTATTGCCCACTTCACGTCACGAACTGTGAACTTCCCGGGTGACAGGGCAGAGAGGATTCGCCTGGTTGATGGCAGTGGCCGATCCAGTCTTCTCCCTATGAGAACGTGGCGACGTCGCCGTTGTGCTACGCCAAGGGCCTCCAGCCGGACGACTCGCTCCACGACCTCATAACCTGTGAGCACAAGCTGATCGCGAGCGGCCGCCACCACACCGCCCTTGTCATGCTGAACTGTTGGAACGTTCTCGATCAGGACCAGGTCGGGCTTGAGGATCTCCGCAGCGCGTGCCATCCGTGCATACAACGCGTTCTTAGGATCATCGCGCCTGGTGTGGTTGTTCAAGTCGCTGTGACCCTGACACGGGGGACCCCCAACGAGTGCGTGGACGCGGCCAGTCTCCTTGGCCGTGGTCCGCTCCGCCTTAGTAGGTTCCGCTCCTAGCTCACCGTCGAAGAGGCTCTCCACGGAGCAATGGGCCACGTTCGCCTTCGGAAAGTTGTCCGCGAACGTGTCGATCGCGACCTTGTCGAGGTCCACGGCCAGCCGCACATCGACGGCGACACTCCTTGAAGATGCTGCCTGAGCGATCCCAAGCGTGAGGCCTCCGCAGCCGGCGTATAGATCAACAATGCGAACGGGAGCAGACCCTAGCTCGAAGTCTGGTCGAGTTGTGCTGCGTAGTGGATGCCTAGAACTCCTCGTCACAGCGCGTAACTCTAGGAGGAAATCAAGATCACCTCGAGGACCCGCGCCGCGTGTCCACAAGCCAGAACGGCTCCCCCGGGTCAGTGGGGGAGCCGTCCACGCTTCTTGCTAGCCCGCAAACAGGGCAGTGCTCGGTCCGGGAGAGAGCGACACGTGGTCACGTCCGCGGATGCGGGCAGCCGAGGCAAGATTGCTGCCGTCGATCGCTTCGGACACCGCGTACCCAACCTCCTTGGGTCCGGCGACGGTCGTCACGCCCTTCGGAGTCTTGCGCGTTGCGACGCCGTCCCAGAAGCCGGCGTCCTTCTCCCAGCGGATGTCGTCGAGCAGTTCCAGTAGTTCGTCCAACGTCATCGGCTGCTCCTGCATGTGGGGAAGCGAGGAAACCGCGCGCTGCGCCGTGACCCCGATCCCAGCCATGACGGCAGGAGAGCCGATGAGGTTCTTCTCCTTGTCTGCGAACTTGTCCGCGAAGTGCTGCAAGATCGCGTGAACGATGTCAGCCACTTCCGAGCGCAGCGTATCGAAGTCCACGCCCTCGGGCGTGGGCACTGGCTTTGCTCCGTACTGCAGTCCAGACCGACCAAGAAGCGTCGTCACGACGAGCGTGCGCAGGGCACTCAGGGTCACCCATTGCGGTGCCTTACGCCCGACCTGGCGGCTCGCCTGCTGGACGACGCTAGACGTCGGGACCATTTGCCCATTCGGCTGCATGATCGGCATGGACATCACGGCTCGCACGATCTGGGTCGCCGGGTCGCGCTGGTCCTTGGCGATGGCCTCGTTCGCGTTGACCTTCGCGCCGAGCACGTTCCGTTCGTAAAACAGGGCCTGCAATCGCTCGACGGGCAGCCCGTGATGGATCTCGACCGGAACCCGGACGCTCTCAAGCGCCTCCTCCTCGGCCAGTCCCGCACGCACCATCTCCGCGAACTTGTGATGCGCATCCTCCCAGGCCGCCCGCTGGGTCTCGCCGTCCACGGACAAGAACAGTCGCCCGTACGGGATGCCGACCTTCGCCGTGCCCTCAGGCCCGGGCACCACGACAAGCTTTGACGTAGTCCCCAGGCAGATGGGCGGTGTTCCGCGGTGCTCCCGGTCCCGGACACGTTCGAAGATGAACTGCGCGTACTTGGGGACGTTCGTGCGCTTGGCTCCCGTGAAGTAGCGCTGCACTGTCTCCCGCTTGTCGGCCAGTTCTGCGTAGGCGGGGTTGGCGAGCAGGGCGGGGCGAACCCTCTTGTCCTCGAACTGTCGCGGATCGGGGACCAGTTGCATCAGGTGCCCCAACGAGAGGGTGGCGAGGACCTCGTGGTTGTCGACAACCAGGCAGGGGATAGCGGAGGCACGCGTCGTGTCGATCTGCGGTGCCTGTGGGACGGAAGCGGTGGGGGTCGTCATGGCTGACGGACCCTCCTCTCTGTTTGTCCGAGCCTCGCGGTCCGCATAGACTGGCGATGCAACTCGTAGTTCCTGCGCACCACGTGCTCGAGCTACTCGAAGCCCCGCCTCCTTGGCGGGGCTTCACTATTCTCACCACACTCTTCGGCGCACGTCAAGCACTCGAGTACGAGTTTCTTCTACTCAAGTTGCAGGAGCGCCTGACGTGGGGTTAGTTGCGACCTCATGCGTGCCGGTCTTGGTCCTGGCGCGGCCGGACAATCGCCTCGAGCATCTGCGCAATATGGGCTGGCTCATCGTGCTCCCAGACGCGAACCACGCGCCAACCGGCCGCCTCGAGACGAGCAGTTGTCTCATCATCACGCCGGCGGTTCTCGTTGATCTTGCTCTCCCAAAAGTCACGGTTCGCCTTTGATGTCGTCCCATGCTGTGGGCATCCGTGCCAGAAGCACCCGTCAACGAAGATCGCAATCTGCTGCTTTGGGAAGACGACATCGGCGGTGCGACGAGATCCAGCCGCGGGAATGGGGGTGTTCACTCGATAGCGGAGACCGAGGCGGTGCAGTGCCTGTCTGAGTGCCATCTCAGGACCCGTGTCCCGACCACGATTGGCGCGCATGCGCTTGCTAGCAGCGTGTGAGGACGGGAGAGGCTGCCCCGGCATGTCGTCATTCTGGGGCACGGTCGACGCGTGTCGCTGCGATGTGGGTCTCCTTGTCGGTCGTTGTCGCCCTCTGGGTGATGCGGTGCCCATCGTGAGTACGGATCTGGGGCATCGTCGAGTGCAGGGCATCGAGGATGCGTATGGCATACACCTCGTCGGCGAGGCTCGGAACCTCGTCGGCCTCCGCCCACTGGATGGCAATTGCCTCACGCGTTGGCGTTGCTGTGCCTGACAGTGGATGACACCGGAAGACCAGCGCCACTATGCCGCGTGCCGTGTTCTTGTATACCCCGGTGAGGCGTTCGACCGCGACCGTCAAGCCGGACTCCTCGCGTACCTCGCGCACAACGCCTTCCTCGATCGATTCATCTAGCTCAAGGATGCCGCCCGGTGGTTCCCACCGGCCGTTGTCTCGACGCTGGATGAGTAGAGCTCGACCCGTGTCGTCCACGACGACGCCGGCGACGCTCACCGAGTGGAGCGGACTGTCGGTCACGGTTATGCCTCTCGTTGTCGTGTCAGACTAGTCTCCTCTAGAGGTGTGTAGGGAGGATGCCGTGCTCGGGGCACTTAAGTCGCCAAGTCATGTGCCGGTGTTTCGGCAGATCGCAGAGCACGTGCGGAGCGCGATTCGCCGTGGAGACTTGAAGCCGGGTGATCGCCTGCCGAGCGAGGCCCGATTGATGGAGCACTACGGGTCTGCGCGCATGACGATCCGCCAAGCCCTCGCCGAGCTCAAAGCTGAAGGGCTGATTGTGGCTGAGCACGGGCGTGGCGTGTTCGTGCGGCAGCGACCGACCGTTCGGCGACTTGCGTCTGATCGTTTCGCTCGTCGCCATCGCCGACGGGGGCAGGCGGCATTTCTGGTCGACGCCGCGGCTGCCCGGCAGCATCCGGAGGTAGATCAGATTCACGTATCTGAGGAACGCCCACCCGATGACGTCGCCAGGCGGATGGGACTGAGGCGAGGAACGAAGGTGGTCATCCGTCGTCGGCGCTATCTAGTCGACGGGTTTCCAGTGGAGTACGCGGTGTCTTACATTCCTGCTGATCTTGCTCACGGAACGGCGATAGTCGACAGGGACACCGGTCCCGGGGGTTTGTACGCGCGACTTGAAGAACGAGGCATCCGGCTAGACAGATTTCGCGAAGAGGTCTCGGCACGCATGCCGACCCCAGAGGAAGCTTCAACCCTCACGCTTCCCCCAGGGGTTCCCGTGTTGCAAGTTGTTCGGGCCGCCGAGGACAGTGCCGGCCGTGTCGTCGAAGTCTGCGACACAGTGATGGCGGCCCACTCGTTCGTGCTCGACTACGAGCTGCCGTCTCGCTGAGGCATGGTCGAGAGCGAACGGTTAACGGCGTCTGATCGACCGCAATGGCAGCCCCGTGTCCGTCACGATCCAGAACTCCCATCCGTTGCGATTCGGATTGACCTTCGGTTTGTAGTGTCTGACTACGGCGATTGCGGCGCCGCTGGGGCTCTTGCTTGAGTTTCCTGCGAGAGGGCCATCGACGATGTCAACGCGCTCAGTTGCCGGATCAAACTCCGCCTGAGTCCTGCGCCCGTCGTAATCGACGTGGATACCGACAGGTACCTCACTATCAATGGGAACAGCAGCGGTATCACCAAATCGCTCGACGAGTCGACGGACGATCTCGCCCGCCGACACCTTGGCGATGTCCGCCGCCAGGTTCACGGCGGTCGCTGTCCTGTGGTCTACCTCGATCACTGGCACGAGACTTCCGTTCTCTTATGAGACCTCGTGAGAACTATTAGTGCTCTCCAGTCCTGTCAAGGTCAAGTCCGATCCGCGCCAAGGTTCGCGCGTGTCTCACTTGCCAAGTACACGGATGCTCCTCTAGACATGTCACAACTCCTCTAGAGGAGGACCGACACTTGGAGGTTCATCATGGCCGTTCAAACACCAATACCGGTGCGGTTCGAGGATGTGTTCCCGCATGGGGCGTACGCGCTCGATGTGAGCGCGGCGGAGGACTTCGAGAAGCCGCAAGGCACCGACCGGCAGCAGCGAGATAAGACAACAGGCGTTCGCTTGTGGCAGGTGCGAGTGCTCGACCCCGACCCGGAGGCCCGCAAGGGGCAGGCCGAAGTGACAGTGAAGATCGCTGCCGAGGTGCAGCCGGTGCCACCCGAGGCATTGCCGGGCACGCCGTTTCGGCCGGTGGTGTTCGACGGGCTTTCGGTCATCCCTTATGTGGATGACCGCAGGTCGCGGCCACGTGTGGCGTACTCGCTGCGCGCGACCGCGATGCACGCGGTGAAGCCGGGCGCGTCCCCGGTCAAATCGGTCGCCTGATCGTATGGGGTGAGCTGTCGTGCACAGGACACGGGGGATCGAGGCGGCACCCACCACTCGCCATGGTGGGCCGTGGGCGTGGGGGAAGGTCGACGGCGACCGCTACGGCTCCACGCGGGATGACGAGCTGCCGCTGATGGAGGCGGTGGTCCTGTTGTTGCTCCGCGGTGTCGGGGCGACGTTGTGGCTGCTGTTTCGGCATCCGTTCCTGGTGGCCACTGTGGTCAGTGTGGCGTGGTCGCACCTGACGCTGGGCCGTATCCCGACTGGCATCATCCTCCTCGCCGCGACATTCGTGGTGGTCGTGTGTCGGGCCTGGTTTCCGTCCTCGTTCGAGAAGTTGATCGCCTCCCGTTTGCGAGCTCGCTGGCGCGGTTGGTGGGTGTACCGACGGCGCTGGCAACCGGCGATGACCCTCACCGGGCTCGCCGTCGTCCTCGGCGACCAGCTGTACCTGCCGAAGATCCGCAAGATCCGCTCCGACCCGGACGGCGACCACCTCAAGCTCAAGCTGCTGTCCGGGCAGGCACCCGAGCACATCGAGCAGGTCACCGACGAACTCGCGCACACCTTCGGAGCATTGGCCTGCCGGGTCAGGGTCTACCGGCCGGGCTGGGTGTGGCTGGACTTCACCCGCCGCGACGGCCTCACCCAGGTCGTGCCAGCGCTGCCGATCGACGAGCAGCCGGACCTGCGGGCGCTGCCGGTGGGCCGCACCGACCAGGGCGACACGTGGCGGCTGCGGCTGCTCGGCACCCACCTCCTGGTGGCCGGCGCGACCGGCGCTGGGAAGGGCTCGGTCGTGTGGTCGACCATCCGCGCCGTCGCACCACTCGTCCGGGACGGGTCGGTGCAGTTGTGGGTGGTCGACCCGAAGGGCGGCATGGAACTCGCCCCCGGCCTGCCGATGTACACCCGGTTCGCCTGCGACAACCCGGCCGATACCGCCGCTCTGCTGGAGGACGCCGAACGCGTCCTGCACGAGCGCGCGGTGCGGCTGCGCGGAATCACCCGGCAGCACGAACCTAGCCCCGACGATCCGTTGATGCTGGTGGTGGTCGACGAGATCGCCGCGCTGACCGCGTACCTGCCCGACCGGGACCTGAAGAAACGCATCTGCGCAAGCACTGGGCGTGTTGCTGTCGCAGGGCCGCGCCGTCGGGGTGCTGGTGGTGGCGGCAGTGCAGGACCCGCGCAAGGACGTGCTGCCGTTCCGCGACCTGTTCCCCACCCGCATCGCGCTGCGGCTGGTGGAGGCCGACCAGGTCGACCTCGTCTTGGGCGACGGCGCCCGCGACCGGGGCGCCGAATGCGAGAGCATCTCCTACACCCAACCCGGGGTCGGCTACGTGCTGCTCGACGGCCGGCGCGAACCCGCCCGCGTCCGCGCCGGCCACGTCACCGACCAGGACCTGACCGAGATGGCCGCCACCTACCCGGCCCCGCACGGGCTCGGACAGACCAGCGACCAACAGATTCAGGCCGCGCTTGAGGAGTGGTCCCAATGACAGTGACTCCTCTCGATTCCGATTGCGTTGACGAGACCGCACTCGTTGGTCGGGTCCCAGCACGGTTCCAGCCGCGGGCAAGTATCGATGACTCTGGCGGACCCACCGTCGACGAGCTGCTGCGCTCCGGATGGCAGGCCGATGCGGGCTGCCTCGGTGCCGACCCCGACGCCTGGTTTCAAGACCAAGGTGGAGTGTTTCCCGTCGCTGCTCGACGCATCTGCGCCGCGTGTCCAGTCGCTCGCCATTGCCTCGCTTGGGCGCTCGTGTTCGGTGAGGACCACGGCATCTGGGGTGGGCTGCCACCGCGGCGGCGCAAATCGCTGGTCGCGCTGCTCGACGCGGGCACCACGCTCGGTGACGTCCTCGACATCGCCTGCGAAGCGACCGCCGGAAGTACTTGGACGGCCGCATGACCATTTGCGCGACCTCTGACTGCAGTGCCTCCGCACGTGTGGTCGTCCGTGACCTAGCCGGAGTGGAGGCTCCGATGTGTGAGGAGCACTGGCTGGAGATCCTCATCCGATCGGGCGGACTGATCCGCGCGGTCCGATTCGTCAACACCGTCGAGGCAGACGGTGCGCGCTGACAATCCGCAGCTGTTGCTGGGTCGGGCCGCAGTCGAGAATGCCCGGCGCCGGTCACGTGACTGCACGCGGCCCGTCAGGTTGCGAGGCCACACCAGCACCATCGACCCGACGACCGGAGAGGCGGCGCGGTCGTACCGGTCGGGTGACGAGCTGGACGGCTACACGTACTTGCGTTGCGGGAACCGCCGAGCCTCGGTATGCCCGTCCTGCTCACGCGAATACAAGGGCGACGCCTGGCACCTGCTCGTCTGCGGCCTCGCCGGCGGCAAAGGTATCCCCGACTCCGTGGCCGACCACCCCTCCGTGTTTGCCACGCTTACCGCGCCGTCATTCGGGCCGGTGCATGGCAAGCGTCAGCGCGGACCTTGTCGGGCTCGGCGAGACAAGCCAGTCTGTGAGCACGGTCGGCCGCTGTGGTGCTTGGTCCGCCACCACGACAAGGATCCGCGCCTCGGACAACCGCTTTGCGTCGACTGCTACGACTACACCGCACATGTGCTCTGGCAGTGGCACGCCCCAGAGCTGTGGCGCCGCTTCACCATCTCCCTCACCCGTAGCCTGGCCGCAATGTCCGGCCTCGGTGTCAAGGGCTTTCGGGCACGCTGCCGTGTCGCCTTCACGAAGGTGGTCGAGTTTCAGGCCCGAGGCGTCATCCACGTGCACGCTCCGATCCGGCTCGATGGGCCGGACGGACCCGCCACGCCGCCCGACCTTGCTCTGACAGTGGACCTCGCTGAGGCGATCCGGGCGGCGGTCGCGCATGTAAGCCTCGTCGTCCCGCTCAACGAACAGGGCGCGGCTTTACGGCTGAGATGGGGCGCCCAGGTCGATGTCCGACCAATCAGTGGCAACGCACACCGAGATGGCACTGTGGGACCGGCACATCCTGAGCAGGTCGCCGCCTACCTGGCCAAGTACCTGACCAAGGCCACTGAGGACTTCGGGCTGCCGACCCGGGTGGCTTCGGCCTCGCACGCCGCCGCGACCGGCGCTTCGGCAGCATGCGGTGCGGCTGATCGCCACCGCCGAGCATCTAGCCGACACTGCCGGGCATGGGTACGCCCGGCTACGCCTCTGCCTGGGCACCCTCGGCTACCGCGGGCATCCGGTCACCAAGTCCCGCCGCTACTCGGTGACATTCGGCGCCCTCCGCCGTGCCCGCCGAATCTGGCGGCAACGCCCACCCGGTCTTGACCCCGATGCGGCGATCCGCGAACTACCCGGCGATGACGACCCAGAGAGCGGCAACACCTGCGTTGTGATCGCCGAATGGCGGTTCGTCGGGCTCGGCTATCTCGATCAGGAAGCCGCAGCAGCAGCCGCTCGCTCTGCTGCGCTCGCGAGGTCCAGGCGCACGCAGGGAGTCATTTGTTGAGGCGGCGTGGGAGCACGAATGAGGCTTCGAACAGGAGGATCCGGAAAGGAGACCCGATGACGACGGAGATAGACGACCGACTCTGGTCCGTCAAAGACGTCAGCGCCTACCTAGGCGTTCCCATTCACACCCTGTACAGCTGGCGCAGCGCCGGGACAGGTCCGCCAGGTCGGCGCGTTGGCAAGCTTCTCCGCTACAGACCACAGGACGTGCGCGAGTGGGTCGCGTCCCTGCCAACAGAGGTCTGGGCATGAAGCCGCTGGGCCTCGGCGAGCACGGCGGGACCTCCATCACTCGAGAGGGCAACAGCTACGTCGCATACGTGCGATACCGCGACTACTCCGGTCGAGGCCGCCGCATCAAGCGGCGTGGACGTTCGAAGGCCGACGCGTCCCGCAACGTTTTGGAGGCCGTACGCGAGGCGCTCGGCGCCAACGGTGACGGGGAGCTCACCAAGACGAGCACACTCGACGAAGCCGCGACGTCTTGGCTGTTGATGTTCGAGGGCCTGGTGGAGCGAGGCGTCCGCTCCCCCACGACATTGCAGGAGTATCGGCACGTCATGCACCGCGTCGTGTCTCCGATGATCGGGTCACTCCGCGTGGGCGAGATCTCAACCCCCCGACTCGACCGCTTCTTGCAAGCCGTACTTGTTGAGAAGGGCTACGCAACGGCGAAACTCACGCGCTCTGTTCTGTCCGGGATCTGCAGCTGGCTCGTGCGCCGCGGTGCGCTCATGACGAACCCCGTGCGGGACGTCACCCCGTTGGAGCTCGACCGGGACCGCATAGCACGTGCCCTTTCGGTGGACGAGTTGCGAGTTTGGCTCGAGCTCGTGGACGGCAGCCCGTTCGCCCGGCGTCATGACCTGCCGGAGCTGGCCCGGTTCATGCTGGCTACCGGACTGCGTCTTGGCGAAGCGCTTGGCATGACATGGGCCGACGTCGACCTCACAGAGGGAGCTGTTGCCGTACGCCGGACGATTGTGCGCATCACTGGCAAGGGCCTGGTCGCCAAGAAGGTCAAGTCCCGCGCGTCCGAGCGAGTCCTATTGCTGCCGTCCTGGTGCGTCCAGCTGCTGCGTGCGCGGCGCGTACGACTTCGGCGCCTTCGATGGGCCGGTCTTTCCCGACTCCAAGGGTGGTTGGCGCGACCCGAGCAACGTCGGCAAGGCATTCCGCATGGTGCGGGAAGGGTCGGAGTTCGACTGGATCAAGACCCACACTTACCGCAAGACAGTCGCCACTCTGCTCGACGACAGCGGGGCAAGTGCCCGGATGATCGCCGACCAGTTGGGCCACTCGCGAGTGTCCATGACGCAGGACTCGTACCTCGGTCGTCGTGCCGGCAACGCCGCCAACCTTAGGGCCCTGGAGGCTTACAACCCAGATCGACCGCCGGCCGCCGGCGATGGGACACCCTCAGAATGACGAGCATTCGTCCCCACATTCGTCCCATGAGCGCCTCAGAAGGACCCGCAAAGATCCACTTCACGCTCAAGCAGTGGGCCCCGTCGGACTCGAACCGACAACCCGCGGATTAAAAGTCCGCTGCTCTGCCTATTGAGCTAGAGGCCCCGAGCTCCCTGCCTCCAGGAAGCTCAGGACAGTCTCCCCGATCCAGCAGCCCACAGATGATCCGGGTCGCCGCCGACGTGGCGCGGCGAATGAGCTGGTCTGCCCGTCGATCCGCTCCCGCACCAAGTCGGCACGTCCGTTGTGCCGGGCCAGAAGGTCGGCCGGCATCAGTGCCCCTTGAACGCCTCCGCGAGCCACCACGCGCCACCGTCGCTGCTGATCTTCGCGTCGACGACGAGAACACCCTCCGGCGCGGCCGCCCAGTCCGCCACCGCCCCCAGGTCGTCCGGCGTCCGCACGGTCACGCCAGCCGCGCCGAAACCGCGCGCGACCGCGGCCAGATCGGTGTCGGGGAAGACGACAGTGCCGAGGTCGGCGTCCGTGCCGAAGTGGTGCACCTCCGCGCCGTACGCCGCGTCGTTGTACACCACCACGAGCATCGGCCGCCCTAGCCGCACCGCCGTCTCCAGCTCCGAGATGCTCATGAGGAAGCCACCGTCACCCGTCGCCACCACCAAGAGCCGGTCGGGCTGCGCGAGCCCGGCGCCGATGCCGCTGGCGAGACCCAGCCCGATGGACTGGAAGGCCTGCGTGAAGCAGAACCCGTACTCGTCCGGCACCCGCAGGTAGGCGCTCGGGTAGCCCATGAAGTTCCCGGAGTCGATCGACACGACGCGCTCGGCGGGCAGGATCGCGTCGAGCCGGTTGCTGAGCACGCGCGGGTCGATCCGGTCCGGCGTGGACAGGTCCTCCGTGGGCGTCTGGTTCCACCAGCGCGACGTGCGCAGCCGCTCGGCCACCTCCGGCGTGCGGTAGCCGGTCCGCCGCTCGGGAAGCGCGTCGAGTACGTCCTCGAGCCGTGGCAGCGCAGTCGCCCAGGACGCCGAGGTGTACGGGCCGGTGCGCGCCGAGGGCAGCCTGGTCGTCGTCGACCTGGACGACGGTCGTGCTCGCCCCGATCAGCGTGCCGTGCCGCATCGTCCACATGTTGAGTGCGCAGCCCCAACCGACGATGAGGTCGGCGTCGCCGATCAGCTCCGCCGTCGTCGGTGACGAGAAGCCGCCCGAGATGCCGAGCCGGAACTCCTCGGCCTCGAACAGGCCGTTGGCCACGGCCGACGTGGCCAGCAACGCCCCGGCCCGCTCCGCCAGGGCCGCGAGCTGCGGCCCGGCCCCTCGCGCCCCGCGGCCTGCGACAAAGACCGGCCGCTCGGCCTTGCCGAGCAGTGCGGCCAGCGCCTCGACGGCCTGGGGCGCCGGGCGTACGGGCAGGTGCGCCTCAAGCGGGCCGCTGCCGAAGTCGTACGTACGGCCGCCCTCACCTCCGTCGGGCACAACGCTGGCCTGTACGTCGAGCGGCAGGCTCAGCACGACCGTGCGCCGCCCGTGCACGGCGGTCCGGTAGGCGCGCACGACGTCGGCGACGGCCGACGCCGGGCCGTACACCCGCTCGGCGACCGCCCCGACGCTGCGCGCCAGACCGTCCTGGTCGATGCGGAAGTTGGACAGCACAGCGGACCCGGCCGTGTCGGCGGCGAGCACGATCATCGGCGTGCGGCTCTTGGCGGCCTCGGTGATCCCGGTGACCGCGTTGGTCAGCCCACAACCCTGATGAGTCGACAGCACCCCCGGCAGCGACGCGAACCGGCTGTAGCCGTCGGCCATCGACGCCGCGCCACCCTCGTGCCGGGCCGCGACGAACGGCACGCCGTTGGCGCGCAGCGCGTTCGTGACGGCGAAGTTGCCACTCCCGACGACACCGAAGGCGTGCCCGACGCCTAGGTCGGCGAGCACCTCGCCGACAAGATCGGCCACGGTCCGCGTCACCGGCCGCCTCCGCTCACACAGCCACCAGCGCGAACACGCGGGCCGGCGAACCGGTGCCGCCGACGATCGGCAGCGGCGAGACGACCAGCAGCGCCCCCGTCTCGGGCAGCCGCTCGAGGCCTTGCAGCTGAGTGAGGCCGTACTTGTCAGCGCCCAGCAGGTGGTAGTGAGCCGGGAACGGCGGCTCGAGCCCGCCGCCCTGGCCGGCGTCGATGCCGACGGTCTCGACGCCGAAGCCCGTGATCGGCGATGCGGCGAGCCACTCTGCGCGCGGCTGTTGAAACTCCTGGCGTGTGCGGGCCGTTCTCGTCGGCGTTGGCGAACGCGGCCGCGTCGCGCGAGCGGCTGCCCCAGCCGGTCTTGTACAGCAGCCAGCAGCCGTCCGGCAGCGGCCCATGCTCGGCCACCCAAGCGTCCAGGTGCTCGGGCCCGAGCAGGAAGTCGGGGTCGGCCTGTGCCTCGGCGGTGAAGTCGAGTACGACCGCGGGGGCGACCAGGCGCGACGGCGGGATCCGGTCGACACTGATCCCCCCGCGGCCAGTGGCCCAGTGCACCGGGGCGTCAAGGTGCGTACCGGTGTGCTCACCGGTGTGGATGTTGTTCCAGCCCCAGAACGGCCCGGCGTCGTCGAAGTCGCTGACCTTCTCCAGCGACATGGGGATCGTGTTGGCAAACGGCGGCGGCAGCTGCAGCACGGGCGTCTCGGGGCTGAGCGGCGCGGTGAGGTCGAGGACCGTCACCTCGCCTGCACCGAGTGCGGAAACAAGGGTGTCGACGGCGGTCATGAGCGGATCCTTGCGGAGATCCGGCGACGGCGCGCGCGACGCGCCGCGGTCCTGGCCGCACCCGCGAAGCGGCTTCGTGATGTGCGACACAAACACGCCTCAACGTGTCCCGCGTCACGCGGAAATCCCAACCCGACAAGTCACCCTTGCTCGGCGCCGCCCGCGGCAAGTGGTCGGAAGCCCTGTTGGTACGTCGACTAATCCGAGGTCTCCCGTGCACTTCCGCCCCACCCGCAAGTCGCTCGCCGCCGTCGCCGCGATCACCGTCGCCGCCGTCGTCACCACCGTCGCGGCCTGCGGCAGCAACGACGAGCCCGGGGTCACGTCGCAGCCCACGGCGACCCCGACGACGACGCCAGCACCGACCGAGACGCCCAGCAACGTCCTCGACATGGCTGGCCGCGCCCCGCTCACCGGCCTCCCCGGCGATGCGGCAGCGCTCAACCACGCGGCAGTGACCGTCAAGATCTCCAACACCAAGGACGCGCACCCGCACCGCGGCATCACCGACGCCGACCTCGTCTTCGTCGAGCCGATCGGCGTTTCCGCCACCCGTATCGCCGCGGTCTTCCACTCGACCCTCCCGGCCGAGGTAGGACCCGTACGGTCGCTGCGCGTTGCTGACGCCGCACTCATCGGCCCGACGCACGGCGTGCTCGCCAACACCATGGCCGCCGCCGACGTCCTCAACCACATCGACGCCGTCGCCGACCTCGACAACCGCGGCACCCTGCGCGCGAAGGGCACCGGCGCCTACCGCATCGACAACACCCGCAAGGACCCGCACCGGGTGTTCGCCCAGCCGGCCAAGCTCCTCTCGCTGACCAGCCGGACCGCGCCGCCCGCGCCTTACTTCTCGTACGGCACCAGCCCCGAGGCCGTCGCTGCACAGGCCGGCGCGGCCCCGGCGACCAACTTGCACATCGACTACTCCGACATCACCAAGAGCGACTGGGTGTACGACGCCGCGTCCGGCTCGTACCTGCGCTCCGAGGGCGGCCAGCCGCACGTGTCCCAGGAAGGCGTCCGGGCCAATGCGACGAACGTCGTCGTGCTCCGCGCGGCGGCCGGCATCGCCCCCGTCGGTGGCGCCGAGTCGTTCACCATCCAGCTGGAGAACACCGGTGGCGACCTGACCCTGCTTTCCGGCGGGAAGGCGATCCCGGCCAAGTGGACCAAGGCCGGTGTCAACGACCCGTTCGTGTTCACTACGACAGACGGCAAGCCGCTGCTGCTCAACCCCGGTAAGACCTGGGTCGAGCTCCCCCAGCTCGAGGTCGGCGTCACCATCAGCTGAGTGCCCCCTCGGCGGTTCGCCGGGCGTGCAGGCGTGTCCTAACCCACACTTGCCTCAGTCCGTCCGATCACTGAGGGTCGCCCTTGCGCACAAGCGGTAGCAGCACCCGAGGCTCACGCGTCGCCATGGCAGCGGCGGTCGTCTTGGCGGCCGCCGCCCTCGTCGCATGCACGGGCGGCTCGGCAAATACGACCGACATCTTCGGCTCGACACCAACACCGTTCCCGACGCCGACCGCCAGGCCGACGACTCCACCTCGGGTCCTCGACATGGCCGGCCGGGCTCCACTCACCGGACTGCCAGGCGCCGCAACCGCCCTCGACCATGCGTCCGTAGCAGTCAAGATCTCCAACACCCCCGACGCGCACCCGCACCGCGGCATCAACGCGGCAGACCTCGTCTTCGTCGAGCCGATCGGTGTGGCGGCGACGCGGATCGCGGCCGTCTTCCACTCCACGCTCCCGGCCGAGGCTGGGCCCGTACGGTCTCTGCGCGTCGCCGACGCCGCCCTCATCGGGCCAACGCACGGCGTGCTGGCCAACACGATGGCCGCCCCGGAGGTGCTCGACTACATCGACGAGGTCGCCGATGTCGACAGTCTCGGCACCCTGCGGGTTGCCCGGCGCTCAGGCGCCTACCGCCTCGACAACACGCGCAGCGACCCGCACCGGGTCTTCGCCCAGCCGGAGCAGCTGCTTGCTGTCAGTGATCGCCGCACACCTCCGCCGCCCTACTTCTCGTACGGGAGCAGCCCCGCCATCGTGGCCGCGCAGGCCGGGGCGACACCCGCATCGACCGTACGGATCGACTACTCCGACATCACCGTGAGCGATTGGGCGTACGACCCGGCAACGGCCACCTATCGGCGCTCCGAGGGCGGTGAGCCGCACGTCGATGACGACGGCGTCCAGGTCACCGCGACGAACGTGCTTGTTCTCCGAGTCGACGCCGGAACCGCGCCCATCGGCAGGTCGAGCACTTTCACCATCGAACTCGAGAACACCTCGGGGGATTTGACCCTTTTGTCGGGTGGAAGGGCCATCCCCGGGAAGTGGGCCAAAGGCGGGACCAACGGCCCGTTCAGGTTCACCACGACGGACGGCCAGCCGCTGTTGCTGAGCCCCGGCAAGACGTGGGTCGAGCTCCCGCAGATCGAGGTTCCGGTCACCCTGGGGTGACGTTCTGGCCAGACCTTTGTATGCTGGTCCGCGGTTGCGCATCACTTCCGTACGTTTTAACGACGCCCGCGAAGCTTGAATGGCGGGTGCTCCTTCTTTGGGTTTCCAGAGCGAGGCGCCGCATGCGACCCGGACGACAACCGTCGTCTCGACGAAAGATCCCAGAAGGAGAGCCAAATGGCTCAAGGCACGGTCAAGTGGTTCAACGCTGAGAAGGGCTTTGGTTTCATCGCCCAGGACGGCGGCGGGCCGGACATCTTCGTGCACTACTCCGCGATCGAGAGCAGCGGCTTCCGCACCCTCGAGGAGAACCAGCGCGTCGAGTTCAACATCACCCAGGGCCAGAAGGGCCCGCAGGCGGAGAACGTCCGCCCGGTCTGATCGACTCGCGCACAACGCAGAGGCCGTCCCTCACCTCGAGGGGCGGCCTCTCGCTTTGCGTCAGGGCTTGTCCCGCTCGAGCCCAAGGCCTCAGCCGTGGCTGAGGATGTCCTGCTCGATGGGCGACGGGAAGCGACCGGCGACGCGTACGCCGGCCATCCACTCGGTCATCGTGTCGGCGGCCACGTCGATCGCCTTGCGCGGCGGTCCGGTCGACCTTGTCGAGCAGCCGCGTGACGACCTCGCCATCGGCCCGCTGCGTCCACCCACCAACGATGCGGCCGTCACACCAGATCGTCGGTCCGGCGTTGCCCGCGGTGTCGAACAAGCTGGATCGGTCGTCGGGTCGTAGGTACCAGTCGCGCTCGGTCCAGCCCATCACCGTCGGGTCGAGCCCGGGCAGCAGCGCGACCCAGGACGCCGGGGCTGGCTCGTCCCCCGTGTCGTCCGCGAGCACGACGCCAGTCGAGCCATCGTCGAAGGTCACCGGCGACTGTGTCGAGCGCAGCCACGGCGGCCCGCGCCTGGCCGAGCGTCCAGCCCGTCCACCACTTGATGTCGGCGATCGTGGCGGGCCCGAACCGCCCCAGCCATGCCCTCACCAGCTCGACGCGTGCGTCGTCAGCGGGCGGGCGCGGGATGCCGCCAGGCAGCCAGGCCTCGACCGGCCACCATTCGTATTGGCTGCTCACCCAGGTGCCGCGCGGTCGACCCCGGACGATGTGCCCTTCGGCCGCCATGAGGGTGAGCACCTGAGTCGTGATGTTGGTCTTGGCTTCGTACTTCTTGCCGATGTTGAGATGCAGCTTGGTCTGCAACAACGGCACCGCCGCCGACAGCTGTTGCCCGGTCGCGTGACCCATCTCGAGCAGCGCGTCGTGCGTGGCTTCCTCGACCTTGCGCAGCCAGTCGTCGCCGCCGGCTCCAGCGTCCGCGAGAAACTTGAGCAGCCGGTTCCGGTGCCTCGCTGCGACAGCATCGGTGCTCGATGTCTGCACGATGCCGGCGAAGTCGTCCGGCACGATGAACAGCGTGCGGCGCATGCCGAGCATGCGGATCAGCGTGCGTTGCTCGTAGAGGGCGTCCTCCAGCACCGAGACCGGTTGCATGCCGGTGCGCACCGCCGCCGACACGTGCACCGTTGCGGGGTCGGTCGCATGCAGGGCCACGAGGCCGCGGGTGAGCTCGACTGGGTCGCTTGCGGCGTGGCCAGGTGCGAGGAAGTGGCGGCGACCCAGCCGCGCTCGTCGTTGCTCGGTCGTGATGCGCAGGGTCGCGTGAGGCCATGACAACAACTCTTCCAGCCGAGCCTGACGGTTTCAGGACTGCGCTTCGTGCCGTTCCAGCGCCTTGGTCGCTGCCTGGTGCTCGCGCTCCGCGTTGCCGAGCTGCCGGCGGGCCCGACGCGATGCTTCCTGTGCCGTCTTGAGGTCGGCGAGCGTTTGCGCCAGTTCGGCCCGGATCTCCGCGATGCGCTCCTCAAGCTGCTGCTCGTCAGCGTTCGTGGACTCGAGGTCGTCCTGCGTCACGGTGAGCTCGGCGGTCGCCTCGTCCAGGCGACCGCGCAGCTCGTCGCCGCGGCGCCTCCGCCGGTCCGCAGCCGTTTGCGTCGTACGCGTTGTGGTTGCGGACTTCGACTCGGTTGGCGGGCTCGGCGCCTTCTTCTCGGCCGCGGCGGCGCGAGGCCGTACGGGCGCGAGCTCTTCAGGATCCGTCGCACCGAACCCGCTCCACACCGCGGCCTTGACCAGCGCCCCGCTCGCCAATGCCTCGGCGACCGACTGGTCTGCGACGGCGGCGGCAAGCGTGGAGCGCACTTCGTCCACGAGCGACGCCGCCGGATCGGTGAGACCCGCGGCGCTCACCGCGTCGTGCGTGAGGGACTCCACGAGCTGGTTGCGGGCGGTGGACAACCGGCGCAGGTCGTCGGCGCTCATCGCGGACTCCGCCTCGCGCAGCTCCTTGCCAATCGCCGTGATCTGCGCGACGACGTCGCCGTGTGACCGTACGAACTGATTGAGCACCCATGCACTCACCGTCGGCTTACGCAGTGTGCCGATCGACGCGGCGAGGGCACGCTCGCCGTCTGCTCGGGCGGCCTTGGCCTCCTCGGTACGCCGGGTGACGAACTCCTCCGGTCGGAGCGCGTACAGCTCAGCTGCGACATCGGCCAACTCCCGAGGCAACCGCCGACCCCCTTCACCAGGCTTTGCCCCGCAACACTAGGCCTGCATGCCTGTCACCGCGGGGCGAGACCTGCTGGACGTGGTCATTCTCAGGAGCGCGAACCGCCGCCTTCGTCGCCGTTACCGCGATCGAGGTCGGCGAGGAACTGCTCGACCTGTGCGGCGATCTCGTCGGCGCTGGGCAGCGGCCCCTCCGGGACGCCAGGCGATGCGCCGGTGCGCGACTCTACGAGCGCGTCGTACTGCGCTTCGAGCGCTCGGACCTGCTCGAGGTTCTCCTCCGACTGCCCGACCTGCGCGGCAACCTCGGCGTCGACTTGCTCGGCCGCGTCGCGAAGTCCATCGAGCGAGAACACCAGGCCGGTTTGGGCCGACACCGCCTCGAGCAGGGCGAGCGCGGCGCGCGGGTGGTCAAGCTGCGACAGGTAATGCGGTACGTGCGCAGCAAACCCCATGGCGTCCTTGCCCGCCTGGCCGAGCCGGAGCTCGAGCAGGCCGTTGACGCTGCCGGGCACTTCCATCGTGCCGACCCACGGCAGGTGGCCCTCGATGAGCCCACGGCTGGTGCCGTGCGCGGTCAGCGCAATGGGCCTGGTGTGTGGTGCCGGCCACGGCACGGCAGCCAGGCCGACGACAAGCTCTACGTCGAGCTTGTCGTGCAGCTCGATCACTGCCGACGTGAACGCATCCCACCGGAAATCGGGCTCGGGTCCAGCGAGCACCAGGAACGACGCGCCCGTGACATCGCGCACCTCGTGCAGCAGCAACTCGGGCATGTCGACCTCGGCGTAGTGATCCGCCGCAAAGACCATCCGGGGTCGCCGCGCGCGGTAGTCGAGCACCGAGTCGACGTCGAACCGCGCGATCACCCGGGTGTCGAGGGTGTCGAGCAGATGCCGTACGGCTAGCCGACCGGCGCCGCCGGCGTCGAGGAACCCCCAGAAACTGTGCACCAGAATCGGGTACGACCCCGGCGGCTCACCCGGCTCGAACCGGTAGAGCTCAGCGGGCGCGGCCACGGTCGTCTCCTCGTCATTGTCTTGTTAGAAGTCCATCGTCACACTTCAGCCAGGATAAGGACGTGACACCTTGGTCGGCCCCGGTGCGGCGGGATGATTCCGCGTCTTAAGACGAAACGCTCTCCTCGTCGTCGCGATTCCCGCGCTGCTCGTCGGCTGCGGGTCGGAGTCGGACACTGCGGCGACGAGCGAGTCCGAGCCGCCGACCGGGTCGGCGAGCCGGCCGACACCCACGGCGTCCGCCGTCACCGCCAGCCCGGCGCCGGCGGCGCCCGTCGAACCTGCCCCACCCGCGATCCCGGAAATCCTCGAGTTCACCGCGACGACCGTGGACGGCGGCAACTTTGACGGCGCGTCCCTGGCCGGCACAAACGCCGTGTTCTGGTTCTGGGCGCCGTGGTGTCCGGTCTGCAAGGCCGCGGGCGGAGACGTCGCCGCCCTGGCAAGCACGCTGGGTGACGGCGCGCGCGTGGTCGGCGTCGGTGGCCTGTCCGGCAACACGGGCGACATGCAGGCGTTCGTCGACGACAGCGGCACCGCGTCGTTGATGCACCTGGCAGACACCGATGGCGGGGTCTACACCCGGTTTGGCGTGACGCAGCAGCACACCTACGTGCTGGTCTCGGCCGCCGGCGACGTCCGTTCGATCGAGGCCTACGGCGCCGACCCTGACCTGCAAGCCATCGCGCGTGAGCACTTCAAGCTGTGAACGACCGGCTGCTCCTCGCGCTGTCCGCAGGCACGCTGGCGGCGCTCAGCCCGTGCGGCTTCGCGCTGCTGCCCGCATACCTCACGCTGCTCATCACTCGCGGTGACGACGGGCGTCCCGTGCCGCGAGCACTTCTCGCGACGGGTGCGATGACGGCGGGGTTCGTCGTCGTGTTCGGTGCCTTCGGGCTCATGGTCGTCCCACTGGCCCTGTCACTCGGAACGGCTTTGTCATGGGCGACCGTGGTCATTGGGATTGCCTGGTATTGCTAGGGATCTGGCTGCTCTCGGGCCATGACGTTTTGCTGCGGTTGCCGCATGTGCGCGGTGCGGCACCGACCGGCGGAGCGGCGTCGATGCTGCTCTACGGCATCGCGTACGCGGTCGCGTCACTGTCCTGCACGGTTGCGCCGTTCCTCGCTGTGACAACGAGCACGTTCCGCGCCGAAGGGGTGCTGGACGGACTCGCGGTGTACGTCGCGTACGCACTCGGCATGGGGCTTGTCGTCGGCGTCATCAGTCTCGCGGTGGCGCTGGCGCAGGAGGGTGTGGTGCAACAGGTGCGCGACTCGTCCCTTACATCGGTCGCATCAGCGGAGTGCTGCTGCTGGTCGCGGGCGCGTACGTCACGTACTACGGCCTGTACGAGATCCGTCTGTCGCGCGGCGCTGCAGCAAGCGACCCGGTGATCGACGCGGCGAACAACGTGCAGGGCGCGATCGCCCGCTGGGTCGACGGCATCAACACCTGGACCCTGCTGGCCGCAATGATCGTGCTCGTGGGAGCCGGGGTTCTGCTGCGTCTGACGCGACGGCCCGGCGCGGCAGCGGGCTCGAATACACCACGCTCGTCGTCACACCCCCAGCGTCCCGATCCGGCCGGTGACCTCCTCGAGGTGCCGCATGGAACGCGCGAGGACCTTGAGGAAGAAGCAGTCCTCACCGGTGACGTGGTGCGCCTCGACGATCTCCGGTGTCGCGTCGAGCAGGTCGTGGAACGGCTTGTAGTTGCCGGTCGGATAGCGCAGTCGGACGAACGCCATCACGGCGAGGCCGACCTGGTCGACGTCGACCACCGCCGCGTAGCCGCTGATCACTCCGGCGTCCTCGAGCCGTCGTACGCACTCCGTCACGGCGCTCGGCGACATCGCCACCGCGCGCGCGAGCTCGGCCCAGGACAGGCGGCCGTCCTGCTGGAGCGCGGTGAGAATGCGCCAGTCAGTGTCGTCGAGTGTGGGTTCCACGGTCATGAGTGCATGATGCCGTGGAATCAGCGACATGTCTGCACCCCGAACCGTCGATCACTCGTTCGCATGTGCACGATTCGCCCGTACCGTCAGTGTCATGACGACCACTATTGACAGCACCGCGGCCATCCAGCACTTCGCCGCCAAGCTGTCATTCGAGTCCGACGTGTCCGACGTCCACGCCGCGCTCGAGTCCGGCGCTGCCGACTTTGTGCTTGTCGACAGTCGCGGGGACGCGGGCGTGGGAGCAGGGTCACATCGACGGTGCATTGCACCTGCCAACGCGCGAGATCGCACTGCGCGCGGTCGAGCACGTTCCCGCGGGAACGCCGGTGGTCACGTACTGCTGGGGACCAGGCTGCAACGGCGCAACCCGTGCTGCGCTTGAGTTTGCGCGACTCGGCTACCCGGTGAAGGAGATGCTCGGCGGCTACGAGTACTGGGTGCGCGAGGGGTTCCCGGTCGTCTCCGCTGCGGGACTCACCCGGCAGACCGCCGACCCGCTGACCGCTCCTGTGAACACTGCCATCAGTTGCGATTGCTGAACGCGTAACAATGGCGGGGTGACCGCTCCTCGCCACCGCAAGCCGGCGCTGTTGTCGGAGTTCGACGCGTTCCAGGGCTCCCCGGACCCCGCCGCGCGTACGACAGCCGCCCACGCAACCGCGGACGCGGTGCTGCGCGCGGGCCGCTCCGGCAGCGACCCGCAGGTCACGAGCCGCCTCGTGGCGCTCGTGGAGACGGTGGGGCTCGACGAGCTGGCCGAGCTGTGGCGCGACAGTCCTGAGGACACGCTGCCCGGCACGTTGTGGCAGCTTTACCTCTTGCGCACATGGGTTCGCCGTGACGGCATCGAAGCGGCACGGCTGTACGACGCGGGCAAGAACGTCGCCGAGGTGTCCAGCGCAGTCGCCGGTGTCGCGGAGCCGCCCGGGCCGGCCGAGGTCGCGGCACTCGGCGACGCGGTGCTGACCAGCGCTTTCGACGGCGACTTCGCGGTTGCCCTGGAACGTGCCGCGGCCTTCTGCCGGGTCGTCGGGGCCGGCCGCGCCCACCTCGCCGACGACATCAGCGACGATCAGGCCGCTTCCGACCAGACGCGGCTCGCGGCAGGCAACATCCGCATGGCCGAGGGCCTCGAGCGGTCGGCCACGCTCTGGCGGCACGACCGGCTCACCTGAGTGCGCGGGGTCCTTCCGCGCTCGTTGGATTGCGAGCACCGGATTCGGGTAACCTCTTGCCTGGCGACAGCCCGCAAGGGCCCTCGCTGGGCGTCGGACCGAGGTAACCCCGGGCTCCATTTTTTCGCCGCCACGAGCGGCCTTTGCGCCGAGAGGCGTTCCCGGTCCGGCGCTCCTTTAACTCTCATCGCTCAAACCGCCGATCTTGAGACATGCGGGGGTCCCGAGCACCGCGAAGGTCTCAAGATCGCCAGCGCGCGGCGGGATCTTGAGACATGCGGGGGGCCCGAGCCCCCGAACTGCCTCAAGATCCAACGGGTAGGGCTGCTAGCCCCAGCCCAGCTCGTGCAGCCGGTCGTCATCGATGCCGAAGTGGTGGGCGATCTCGTGCACGACAGTGATGCGCACCTCGTCCACGACGTCGGCGTACGTGTCGCAGATGCGCAGGATGGGCAGCCGGAACAGCGTGATCCGGTCAGGCAGCACACCGGCGTAGGAGTTGTCGCGCGCGGTGAGCGGCGTGCCGTCGTACACGCCTAGCAGCTCGGGATCGCCCGGCGGCGACTCGTCCTCGACGAGGATCACGACGTTGTCCATGAGTCGGGCAAGCTCGGCCGGGATCTCGTCGAGCGCCAACCCGACAAGCTCCTCGAAGGTCTCCTGCGACACGTCCAGCACCTGAGCATTGTCGCCCGCTATGGACGCGCAGGGGCGACTCGGCAAGGTAGGAAGAGATCATGACGCCGTCCGCCGACCCCGCTATCACGCGAGCCCGCCTGCTCGCGTGGGGTCGGCGCGCCGCGCACATCGCGCTGTTCCTGGTCGTCACGGCCGGTGGCGCATGGCTGGGCCTCCTCGTCGGCGGCCGCGCCACTGCGGACCTGGGGCCGGTGCAGACGGTCATCACGGTCAACCCCCGCGTTCTCGGCCATACCGTCGTCGACATCCCGCCGCTGGGCGAGCTCGACATCGACAGCCATCGTGGCCCGCTCGGCCTGTCGGTGACGGTCCAAGCCGTCGACGTCACAGAAGCCCGCGAGCTCCTCAACGATCGATCCAGCCTGGAGTCGCTGGGCGACGGCCTCGCGGAGGACCTCCGCGGGGGCGTGGTCGAGGCGACTGTCCGCGGTCTGCTGAGCGCCGCCGTCGGAGCCGCGATCGCGGCGGCCATCGCCTACCGCTCGACCCGCAAGGCGGCGCTGTCGGCAGGCGGTGACTGCGGGTGTGCTGCTGGCCTCGTACGCCACGGCTTGGGCGACGTACGACCCAGGCTCGATCTCCGAACCTCGCTATTCGGGCATCCTCGCCAACGCCCCGCGACTGGTGGGCGACGCTCGGCAGATCGCCGAGAACGTCACCGCTTACGGCGAGCAGCTCGGGCGGCTCGTCGAGAACGTCTCGCAGCTCTATTCGACAACCCTCGCCCTGCCGAGCTTTGAGGCAAGCGACGACACGATCCGGGTGCTGCACGTGTCGGACCTGCACCTCAACCCGAGTGCGTGGCCGGTGATCGCGTCGGTGGTGCAGCAGTTCGCGATCGACGTGGTCGTCGACACCGGAGATATCGCCGACCACGGGACGCCGGCGGAGAACGCGTACGTCGACGAGATCAGCGCGGCTCGAGGTGCCGTACGTGTACGTCCGCGGCAACCACGACTCGGTCGGGACCGAGGCAGCCGTCGCGGCCCAACCCAACGCGGTCGTGCTGGACGGCGAAGTGGCCGAAGTCGCCGGGCTGCGGTTCCTCGGTGTGCCCGACCCACGGTTCACCCCTGATCAGGAGACGCGTGACGCCGAGGGTGAGAGCGCGCGCCTCGAGCAGAGCACGGAACGGCTTGCAGACGCGGCCCGAGCGGCTGACCCGCCGGTCGACGTGCTCGCGGTACACGACCCGACCGACGCCGAGCTGCTCGACGGCACTGCGCCGCTCGTGCTCGCCGGGCACACCCACGAGAGGCGCGAGGAGCTGTTGCCTGAAGGCACCCGGCTCATGGTCCAGGGGTCGACCGGTGGCGCGGGGCTGCGCGCCCTCGAGGGGGAGGAGCCGACGCCCGTCACGTTGACGGTCCTCTACTTCGACCAAGACACCAAGGACCTCGCGGCCTGGGACGACATCACCCTCGGCGGGCTCGGACTCACCTCCGCCGAGATCGACCGGCACGTGGCGGAGCGGCAGGACGGCGAGGCGGAGGATTCTGGCCAGCCGTCTCCATCGCCATGAGAGCTCGCCCAGAGGGGTCATTTTGGAGGTGGGGCGGGCAGGCCGTATGCTTCCTGCGTCCCCGACGGCCTAGAGCCGTGGGCAGAGCCGAGCATGGCGCGCCCTCATCGTCTAGCGGCCCAGGACACCGCCCTTTCAAGGCGGCAGCACGGGTTCGAATCCCGTTGGGGGCACTGCTTCACCCTTCGATAGGGTGAAGCGCTGTACGAGGTCCTGTGGAGCAGTTGGAGTGCTCGCCGCCCTGTCAAGGCGGAGGTCGCGGGTTCAAGTCCCGTCAGGACCGCCAGCGAGATCTCTCAGGAGATCCCGGACAGGCCGACCCTCATTGGGGTTCGGCCGTTTGTGTTCCCGGCTTCGTTAACCACGTCCTTCCGGCCACCCTGCTATCGCAGGGTGGCCGCCTTCACGTGTTGAATGGTTGCGGAGTGCGGCAGGTGTCACGTGATCGCGGCGTACGTTCTGATTTGGGCACGAGCAGGCCAGGCGGCGGCCGTGGTCGCAGAACTGCGGACCGTGCCGGGCGTCTCCGAGGCGGAAGGCGTGGCCGGGCCGTACGACGTCATTACGCGGGCGGAGGCGCCGAGCATCGACGAGCTGGCCGGATTGGTCGTCTCCCGGATGCAGGCCATCGATGGTGTGACGTGGACGATGACCTGCCTAGTCGTCCACCTATAGGAGACCGATAACGGTGGATCACCGCACCAGTGTCCGAGAGCTGGGTGAAGGCCGCGTGCAGGCGGAGTGCTCGTGTGGTTGGCGCAGTCCGGTGTTCGGAGCGGAGAAGACTCAAGGGGCCATGGATCCGTTGCAGCAGGCGAGGGATGCCAGCGACCTGCACAAATGGGACGCAGCGATGGCGTAATCTCGTTCGGGCGTTTGGCAAGGCGTTGCCGGACAAGGTGTGGCGTCGTCACGGCGAGCGCCTGGCCTCGCCCTCGGCCACCCGGACTTCCGAGTACCTGCTAACTCCTACGGCTTCGAGGGCCAGACGGGCTGCTGCAGCGCTCACGCCGCCGCCTGGGGTCCTTGGCGAGGAGGCCTTGGATCGAGCCGGGCGGAGCGGACCGGCGCACTGGAACGGTGCCGGTGCATCGTGAATAACGGCGGCAAGCGTGTCGTACACGTCGCCCCTGTCGAAGGCCGGCCTGCCCTCGACCGCGGCAAACAGCGTCGCGCCGAGCGAGAACAGGTCCGACGCCGGCTCGGGCTCGCCGCCGCGGACCTGCTCCGGCGCGATGTAGGCCGGGCTGCCGGCAAACAACCCGGTCGAGACGCTGGCATCGTCTTTCGTCGTCCAGGCGATGCCGAAGTCGGTGAGTACTACCCGCCCGCCTTCACAGAGGAGCACGTTGGCCGGCTTGACATCGCGGTGCACGACTCCTGCCTGGTGGACCGCCTGCACCACGTCGATCAGCGCGAGGCCAACCCTCTTCACCTCGTGCACCGGAAGTGGCCCGTCGACGTCCAGCGCTCCGAGCGTTCGCCCGGACAGCTTCTCCATCACTATCCAGGGGCAGCCGTCCTGCCTCACGACGTCGTGAATCCGGACAACTCCGCCGTGGTCGACCCGTGCCGCGGCTCGCGCCTCCCGGAGCGCGCCAGCAAACGCCGCCCGACGGGTCGCGTCGGACAGCGGGACCTTCATGTCGACCTGTTTGAGCGCGACCGGCCGATGCAGCACCTCGTCCTCAGCGAGCCAGACCCGGCCCATGCCGCCGCGGCCCAACAGCGATCCGAGCCGGTAACGGCCGGCAACCAGCGGCCCGGCCAGCTTGATAGCTGGCCCCCCCACGGTCTGCGCCTCGACACGCCCGACCGCATCCGCCGAACGCGTCGGCGTGTCCCAGAGCGCCTTCACCATGTGAAGGTTGGCCTCGGCCCGGTCGCGTGTCATCGACGCGAGCACCCAAAAAATCGGCTACCGGCTAGCAGGAATCATCGTCTGGTATCACCGCCCCCTGATCCGGGCTCTTGTCAGACAGCCGGCGCTCGGGCATAGAGCCGGCTCGTCAACGAGGGGGAGTTCATGGGTACGTACGCGGTGCTACGGGACCTGAGCCGGCCGGTGACCAGGGAGCCATTCGACGCGGGCGCGGTCAGCGCAGAGTCCGCGGCCGTGGTGCCTAGCCAGCCGAGGCTCGACGTTCACGAGATGAGCAAGGACGAAGTCAGGTCGATTTCTCGCGACCCGGAGGTCCAAGCCATCGCGCCGATCATGCCGACCAGACTCGTCGAACCATTCGAGGTCGATCCGGCCGAGGCCGTCACGATCGCGTGGGGCATCACCGCAGTCGGCGCAGACACCTCCGCGCGGACGGGCGCCGGCGTCGTCGCCGCCGTCCTCGACACCGGCATCGATGCCACACACCCGGCGTTCGCCGGCGTGACGCTCACGAGCAGGACTTCTCCGGCGACGGGAATGGCGACAAGCAAGGGCACGGCACCCACTGCGCCGGCACCATCTTCGGCCGCGACGTCGACGGGACGCGCATCGGCGTCGCGCGTGGCGTCACGACGCGCCCTCATGGGAAAGGTGCTGGGCAACGACGGCGCGGGCCTCCGAGGGCCTGTTCGGCGGCCATCCAGTGGGCCAGGAGCAACGGCGCCGACGTCATCTCGATGTCGCTGGGCTTCGACTTCCCCGGTCTCGTCGAGCGCCTATCGACCGCGGATGCCGCGCCACCTGGCGACGTCGCGTGCGCTGGAGGCCTACCGCGCCAACTTGCGCATGTTCGACGCGCTGATGCAGCATCCCGCCGCGGCGGCGCGAGCCTTCGGGCGCGGCACCGTCGTCGTCGGCCGCAGCTGGCAACGAGAGCCGCCGCGATCTCGACCCGACTACGAGATCGCGGTGTCGTTGCCGGCCGCGGCCGACGGGGTCGTGTCGGTGGGGGCGGTCCAGGCGTCGCCGGCGGGCTCGCGATCGCCCGGTTCTCCAACGGCTTCCCGCAGGTGTGCGGGCCGGGCGTCGACGTTTGTCGGCGCGAGCCGGCGGCGGCCTGCAGCCTGAGCGGCACCAGCATGGCCACACCGCACGTCGCCGGCGTCGCGGCCTTGTGGTGGGAGGACGTCGCAAACTCCCCGCTGCCGCAGAACGCGACCACGGTCACCGCGCGAATGATCGCCGAACGCTCGGGTCGACGCCCTGGCACCGGGTCGACATCGCCGACCGCGGAGTCGGGGTCGTGCACGCACCCTGACCCGGCGCATCAACAGAAACGCGGGACGACCCCCGGACAGCAACGGGGGATGCCGGCCGGGGGTCCCCACGCGACGCTACGCGTCGCACCTGGGGAGCGCACGGCGAGCGCGTCAAGAAACCGTAAAGGGCCTGACCTTGTCCCGAATCGCGAGGGTTGGCGTTGGGGCAAGTCGGGGAAAGGCGGAACTCGTTGGCCGTATGACCGGTCGATGCGGCAGGCTCGTCCCTCGTGGCCTCTCTCTGCTCGCCGTGCCCGGCCTCCCGACCGGCTACACGGTCCACCGTCAGGCCCTGGACGACACCGAGGCCATCCTGGCCGTCGCCCACGCCCACGACATCGCAGTCATCGGCTACCCCGACTTCGCGAGTAACGACGTCGTCGACATCTACAACGGGACGCACACCGACCCGACGCGCGACACGTGGGTCGTCCGTGACAGCTCTGGAACCATCTGCGCCTGGGCATTCGTCGCCAGCAACTACGGTGGGGGCGAGGACGACTTCGACCTCTACGCCAGGCCGGGCATTGACCCGGGCGTACGCCCGGCCTTGGTCGCCGCCATCGTCGCGCGGGTTGCCGAGCGCGCGGTCGACCGCCAGCTCGGCGAGGTCCTCGCCACGGCGTACGCCATCGTCGGTGACGACGCATGGACGACCGTGCTGTTGGGCAAGGGCTTCACGGTCAACCGCCGCTTCACCCGGGAGCGGATCGATTTCGACGGGCCGAGGCCGTTCCCGGTGGCGCCCGAGGGAGTTCGGGTACGGACCTTCGACCCCGACTCGCAGCAGGACTGGGTCGACTGGCATCGCCTCCTCGTCGACTCGTTCTCCGAGCACTGGGGCGCCGAGGAGATGACCCTCGACGCGTTCCGCGGCCGCATCGATGCGGAGCAGGACCCGAACTTCGCGGAGTGGTTCTTCGCCGAGGTCGACGGCGTCCCCGTCGGGATCTGCCAGTCGACCGGGGCGTTCAAGGAGGAGAACGCCGGGTGGGTCCGCAACCTCGGTGTCCTGGTTGCATATCGCGGCCGCGGCATCGCCCGGTTCTTGCTCGAGCACGCATTCGCGACCTACACCGCCCGCGGCTGCACATCCGCCGGCCTCGGCGTCGACACCCAGAACGAGACCGGGGCGTTGCGGCTGTACGAGTCGGTCGGCATGCATCCGGCGTTCCAGGCCGATGCCTATCAGCGGGTGGTCCCGGCCGCCGCATCCTGAGGTCGATCATGCGGCAGTGCGACGTCTGCGGCCCCCTGCTGATCGCACAAATGTATCGCACAAATGTCGCCCGGTCGCATGATCCACTCGCTTCGGCTACTCGGCCTTCCTCGCAGGAGCGCTAGCGCCTAGTCTTGGCCCGTGCAGACACCCGGCCGAGGCACGGCGCGGATCGCCCGCGGCCTGCTGCTGGCGGCTGGCTGCCTCGTGATTCCCTCGGCGGGGCACGTGTTGGCGGGCGGCGACCTAGGCCTATCCGGCCCCTACCTGCTGGTCGCCGGCCTGCTCGCCGCGATGTGTGTCGCGCTGGCTGACCGCCGGCGCGATCTTCCGTTCATCGCCGCGGTTGTCGGGCTCTCTCAACCGGCGCTGCACGTGCTGCTCAGCCTTTCTGCGCACGGCGACACCGACCCTTGGCACGGCGGGCTGCCGATGGTTGCCGCTCACGTGGCTGCTGCGGGCGTGGTGTCCGTGCTGTTGGCAGGCGGCGAGCAAGCGCTGTGGGTGCTCGGATCGCTGTGCCGCCGGCTCGACCCGAAAGTGGCGCATCCCGCCGACTGCCGTTCCGGCACCGACCGTCGCGCGGCGGGTGCGCGTCAATGCGGAGCCCGTACGCCCCTATGCCCTTCTTCTCGTCCGCTCCCATGCGCGACGCGGCCCTCCGGTGACCATCCTGGCCTGACACCAGGCCGTACTACCTGTCACCACTCACCGTTAGAGGGCGTCCCTGTGTTCAAGATTCGACGGCTGCGCGCCGTCCTGCTCGGCGGCTTTGGGGTCGGTCTCATGCTGTGCATCGCGACGCCCCGACAGCCGCGGCGCACACGGAACTGCGGTCATCCAACCCCGCGGCGGGAGTCACGCTCGATGCCGCGCCGGCGACAGTGGTGCTGACGTTCAACGAGGCGGTCCAAGCCGAGTTCGCCCAAGTTGCCGTCCTCGATGCCGCGCATGCGCACTTCGAGTCCGGTGTCGCATCGGTGGTCGGCGAGAACGTCAGCCAGGCCGTCAGCGCGCTGCCCGGGGGCGCCTACACGGTGTCTTGGCGCGTCGTGGCTGACGACGGGCATCCGGTGACAGGGACGTTCGCGTTCAACGTGGCCGCGCCGCCGCCAGTAAGCCCGACGTCCACGCCCGTCGCGGAAAGCGCCTCGCCGACCAATGCTCCCGAGCCGACCGACGAACCTTCCGACCAGACCGCCACGTCCGCTGCTGAAGACGACGACTCCGGGCTGCCTGCCTGGGCGATGGGCGGCATAGCGTTGGGGGCTGCCGGCGCCGTCGGCGTGATCGCGTTCCGCCTCGTCCGCGGGCCGCGCCACCCCTCAGAGTGAGTTCACAAATGACCACCACCTCGACCCCGGACTCGGCAGTCCGACAACCACCACCGACACGTCAATGGACGCTCTCGGCGGCGGTGACAGCACTGCTCGTACTGACGGTCGCGCTCGTCCTCGGTGGCGGTGGCAGCGGCGGCCCGGTGCCGGGGCTGACGGACGCAGGTGCGCTGACCCGCTGGGGTCTGCCAACCAGCCGGCTCGCCGAGGATGCCGCGGCGACCGTGACCGTCGGCTTCCTCCTGCTCGCGGTGTTGCTGCCGGCCGTCAAGGGCGAGCTTGGGCGCAACTCGTTGCGCGCGCTCCGGATCGCCGCGGTCAGCGCGGTGGTGTGGGCGCTCGCCACGCTGGCCGTACACCTGTTGACCCTGAGCGATCTCGTCGGGCTACCGCTGCCCGAGGCGCTGGCAGGCGACTCTCTGCTGAGCTTCACGACCGATGTCGAGCAGGGCCGGGCGCTGGCTCTGGTCGTGATTCTCGCGCTGGCGGTCGCCGCGTCTGCGGTGCTGACCATCGGCCGGGGTGGCGCCTGGGCGGTGCTGCTGCTGGGCATCGGGGCGCTCATTCCGCCTGCGCTCACCGGGCACTCCTCGACCGGCGACTACCACCACTCGGCGGCGATCAGCCTGATCGTGCACATCGTGGGGATCGCGCTTTGGGTCGGCGGGCTCATCGCAGTGTCGTGGTACGCCGCGCAGAAACCCCGCGACCTGCCTACCGTCGTCTCGACCTTCAGCGCCGTTGCGCTCGGCTGTTACGTCGCGGTGGTGGCGAGCGGGGTGCTCAACGCGTACGTACGTCTGCAGTCGCCGGCCGATCTGGTGACGACCGAGTACGGGCTGCTGCTGCTCGTCAAAGTCACCCTTGTCGTGGTGCTCGGCTGGCTGGGCTACACGCACCGCAGCCGCACACTCGTGGCGCTCCGCGCCGGGCGGTCGGGCGCATTCCGGCGCCTCGCAGCCGGCGAGGTCGTCGTCATGGCCGCGACAATCGCGCTCGGAGTTGCGCTGTCCCGGACGCCGCCGCCGGTGCCCGAGGATCCGGGCCAGCTGACCCGCGCACGCGAGCTGCTGGGGTTCGTGCCGCCGCCGGAGATCAGCCCTGGACGGATCTTCACCGAGTGGTACCCCGACGCGGTGTTCGCGATCGGCTGCCTCGGCGCGGTGCTGCTCTACCTCGGCGGTGTGTGGCGGCTGCGGCAGCGCGGGGACCGTTGGCCGGTGGGCCGTACGGTGTCGTGGCTGCTCGGTGTTGCGGTGATCGCGTTCGCGACTCTGTCGGGCGCGATGACGTACGGCATGGTGATGATCAGCGTCCATATGGTGCAGCACATGGTGCTCTCGATGATCGCGCCGGTGCTGCTCGTGCTGGGCGGGCCGGTGACGTTGGCGCTGCGGGCGATCGCGCCGGCGCGGCGCGGCGAGCGTGGCGCGCGGGAGGTCATCCTCTCGGTCGCGCAGAGCCCGGTCGTTCGGTTCCTGACGCACCCGGTGGTGGCGTGGATCCTGTTCGTAAGCGCGACTTTCACGATCTACTTCACGCCGCTGTTCGAGTACGCGATGCGCAACCACTACGCGCACCTCGCCATGCAGCTGCACTTCATCGTGGTTGGCTACCTGTTCGCAGAGGTGCTCGTCGGGATCGACCCGCTGCCAAAGCGGCCGCCGTATCCGGCGCGTGTCGTCATGCAGTTCGGCGCGATGGCGTTCCACGCGTTCTTCGGCATCGCGTTCATGAACTGGCAAACCTGATCGCCGGCTCCTGGTATCGCGAGCTCGCAGCCGATATCCCATGGCTGCCCAATCCGCTCGAGGACCAGCGCCTGGCCGGGGGGATCGCGTGGGGGTTCGGAGAGATCCCGGCGTTGCTGGTGCTCGCGGTGATCTTCGTGCAGTGGTACCGGTCCGACGAGCGCGAGGCGCGGCGCAAGGACCGTGGCGGGACGACCCAGGCGGAGCTCGACGCGTACAACGCCTATCTGGCTCGGCTATCGGGCGCCGACCGAAGCGACTCCCCGTGACTGTTTGGGTTTTCGGGGGCTGCGCAGCCTCCGGTACACTCGTGCCGCCTCAGAGGTCAGGTAGCTCAGTTGGAAGAGCGTCCGCCTGAAAAGCGGAAGGTCGGCGGATCGAAACCGCCCCTGACCACCACCATCCGCCACCAAGCACTGCGAGCGCTATCGCACGACGTTGTACGCGAGGTGCGTCGCGCCATCGGTCGGCTGAGCGCGGTCGTTGCAGCTCCGTTCGCCTTGCTGACCTGCTCGCTCTGTTCCCAGGAAGCCGCCTCCGTTCGCGGCGTCGGCGGCGAGCTTGCGTCGAGGCAACCAGCCGACTGGCCAAACGCCGCCGTCTCTTCCGGGCGCTGGTCGAACAGCCGACGGCCCCCAGCCGAGCAGCACGTTGACCAGGTGGATGCTCTCGACGTTCGCGGCTCCATGAGCGCTATCCGCTTCTGCTGGACCTCCGCCTGGATGTCAAGCGATCTCGTCCACCAGTTCCCCGCGGCCGAGGAATTTCTGGCCGACTTGCCGTCGCCATCGACTCCTTCGCGGCCTCGATCGGACCGCCGGGATCGGCCAGCGAGATGGCCGACCGGCCACAACGGCGCCCGTCCGATCCGGCTCCACTCAGCCGCGGAGAGTCACTCTGGTCGCACGGCACGTCCCGTCGTCCGAAGGCTGACGGGTGGGCTGCCCGCGGCGCCCGCGCGCCCGCAGCGAGTCTCCCAGGTCGCGCCGGGCATGGTCACGGCAGCTGGGTGCGTCAGTCTGCTCGTTGCGCGCAGTTGGGGACTGCCGCAGACCCGATCGCCGTCGGCGCGACACGTGAAGGTTCATCGAACAGGTGCGAGGCTGGGCGCAGGGGCGTCACGATGTTGGCGCTGTCCTGGTCGTCGGCTCGGCGGCCCGATCCGCGGTCCGGCCGACATGTGGTCCGATGTGGACCTCGCGCGCACGTGGGCGACCCGAAGCACGGAACGTGCAGACGCCCAGTGGACCCTTTCGGCCACCGTCCACGTTCCTTGATCGACGGTTGTCGTAGGGACCGCCGGCCCATGATCAACGGCGCCGCTCCAGTTTCCGTCGCAGGTTGCGGCGAAGACGCCGATCGAACACCGAAGGATCGTCGAACATCCAGTTGTGCAGCCGCATCCCGTCCTCGCCCAGTCCCTGCCCCGGGGTGTCGTTGGGCGCGGCGATGAAGAAGCCGTCCAACGAATGTTGTACACGCACTGTGGCGGCGAAGAAGCTGCGACGCGGCGAGGTGTGGGTGGCCCGGTCGTGCGTCGACGGCTACCTGCACGCCGGCTGGTCGCTCATGTCGATAACCACGCGCGCGCGTGCCCATGTCTCCTCCTGGCTGTTCGTGCAGATCCCTCGAGCGTTGTCGCCGGCGCTCGGCCGCCGGCAGTCGCTTAGCCGAGAACGACGTTGCCGGAGCCATCCGACTCTGCGTTCTGTTCGACCAGCTCGTCGACGACGGCGCCGGCTCGGCCACGATCAGTGTGCAGGCGTGAGACCGAGTATCGCGCGATGTTCGACGCCTCTAGCACCATACGTCACGTTGTGCAACGGCGGCTCACGCGGTCGGTGCAGGGGTCGATATCCGGACCGTGACGTTCATGCGGGTCCAGCCGTCATCGTCGAGGTCGAAGTACGCGTATTGCTCGACGCGGTGCGTCCCGTTGCCGTTCCGTACCCGGAGCCGGTAGCCAACTCGTTGTCGGTCGACCAGCTTGCCCACCTCAATATGTTCGACGGCGTGACGATGTCGTCCGGCGCGAACCACTTGTACAGGACGTCATGCTCGACGTCCGACGGCGAGCTCACCTGTCAGAATCTGCCAGGCGTCATGTCGCGGCTTGACACCTCCGGATGCGAACATCGACGAGCAACGCCTCGGTGTCGCTGGCCGCCAACGCTGCGACATACCGCGACCCCACATCGGACATCGACGAGCGTTCGCTGGCCGCGCTGCTTGTGCGCCCAGCGCTTGGTAACCCTGTTCAGGATGGTAGGGAAATAGGCGTTCGCGTTGCCGCTGACCGAGTTGCACCTGAGGCCCGTGCCAGCATGATCCACGTGGCGTACGATTCGACGGCTGGTCGACAGCCACACGATGCGCCCATGACAGACCGAAGCTCGGTCGTGGTGTTGCCACGGCCGGCTGGGTTCGGGGTTGCATGGTGTGCGCATCGTGGCGCGAGACGGTACTGGCAGGCCCTGTTAATCAATCTCGTACGAATCCTCTTGTTCGTCCTCCCCGGAGCCGCACAAGGGCTCGCGCGGCGTCCACGCCAGCCTGATGGGCGAGGCCTAACGTGGATCTGAGCCACCCGATCGAGCACGGCATGGTGACCTACCCGGGAATGCCGGGCCCGGAGATAGGCGATTACCTGTCCTGGGAGGACTCGCACGCGCGCTACGCCGCGGGGACCGAGTTCCAGATCGGCAGAATCTCGATGATTGCCAACACGGGCACCTACCTCGACGCCCCGGCGCATAGGCACCGTGGTGGCACAGATCTGGCCGGGTTGGACCTTGCACAACTGGCCAACCTTCCCGGTGTCGTCGTCGACGTGACGGGTGCCGCTGAGCCCGGCATCGACGCCCTCGCGCTCGCGCCGTACGACGTGTCGGGTCGAGCGGTCGTGTTCCGGACCGGATGGGACCGGCACTGGCGCACCGAGGCGTACGGCTCGGCCGACGCGCCCTACGTCACGCGGTCCGCGGCCGAGTGGCTGGTCGCGCACAACGCGGCTCTGGTGGGCATCGACTCCTGTCCGCGGCCGAGTGGCTGGTCGCGCACAACGCGGCTCTAGTGGGCATCGACTCGATCAACATCGACTCGGCAGCCGACCCGCAACGGCCCGCCCACACATTGCTGCTGGCCGCCGGGATTCCGTGGTGGAGCACCTCACGGGCCTCGACCGGCTGCCCGCGTCCGGATTCCGGCTGCACGCGGGCGCGCGTGCCCGCGCCGGTGACCGGGATGGGCACGTTCCCAGTGGGCCGTGCCTACGCCATCCTTGTCGAGTTGTCGTAGGATCGCCGGCCATGATCACGGCGCCGGTTTCCTCGACCAGGTTGCCGAACACCCGCTCGAACACCGAAGGATCGTCGAACATCCAGCTGTGCAGCCGCATCCCGTCCTCGCCAGTCCTTGGCCCGGGGTGTCGTTGGGTGCGGCAATGAAGCCGTCCAACGTCATGCTCATATCGATAACCACGTTGCCCATGTCGCCTCCTCAGTTCTGCAGATCCCAGCTCCTTGCTCGAGCTGGGCCCTGCCCGGACTCTTTACCTAGGAGTCGGTGCCACTTCGCGGGCTTCGACATGGCCGGCCGACACTGACGAGCGCCTGACACCCGGCGCCACTGGCGGCCTGACAACCTCAGATCGTGAGGCTGATCGGGAACGTCGCCAGCCAGGCGACCGTGCCGATGAAGATCACGACGCCGAAACTGAGCAGGGCCACACGCACACGTCGCGACGGCAGCCTCATGCTCATCCCGGCGAAGAAGAGCACGGCGGCGAAGAGCACCACACACAGCACGTAGTTCGTGGCGCGTTGGATGTTCGTCCTCGCCGTCGCGGACATGCGCTCGGCATCGGCCTCCAGCCGTTCCGCTTCCGCACGGGCCTCGAGCTGGTACTCGGGCATCGCGAACGGCGTGAGCGGCGCATCTGGGTTGCGAAGGGGCATGCTGGCGATCCATGCGTCCATCGCGGGTTTGAACTCGTCTCGGAAGCGTGCGTAGTAGAAGTCGGTAAGCTCCGTCTGCCCCTGCGCGTAGGCATCAATCCATTGGATGTACGTCGCCACATCGACTTGTGTCTGAGAGTTGGCGAGGCCATCAGCCTTGGTCGACTCGACGCGGGCCGCGCCGGCACGGCTGAACGCCGTAGCCTGCTCACCATTCCAGCGGCTCGCCTGGTAACCGCTCCATGCTGTCGCAACCGTCGCAACCGCCAGCAACAGGGTCGCCACGAGTTCAAGCAGACCATCGGAGCGGTTCGAGTCGGACATCACGTTGCGACCCCTTCAGCGTCGCAGGGGATCGTCACCTGCACGTTGAGCGCGCTCAACGCATCGTCGACGAGTCGCAGTGACCGTTCCATCGCCACCGGGTCGAGCCCCCCGACGCCTCCGTGGAACGGATTGTCCAGTGTGTTCAGCAGGAGCAGCAACGTGACAATGACCGAGACGACTGCTCCCATCAGCAGCGCCTGGACGACTGCCCGCTCACCGCTGTCGGCGAAGAAGAGCATGTAGACGAAGATGACGACCGCGATGAAGAACAGCGCGACCCACAGTGGCTCTGGGATCACCCCGACCGCGCCATGCACGCGATCGAGGCGGGCCGCTTCGCGTGCCGAGGTTTGGTCGAGCCACTGGTCGTAGGCGGACTGCTCGCTCGCAGTCTCCGGCTCGAAGGTTTGTATCGAGCGGAACATCTCGACGCCCCATGGGTTGATGTGGTCGCCGATCGTGCCCGCCCGCATGCGGGGCCACTCCTCGCTGACGACCGACCGTCCGTAGCACACGAGCTCCCCGGTCAACTCCGAAGCCCTGTCCTCGGGAAATAGCTGTGCGATCCGGACCTGCTGCACGACGGTGATCGCTTCTGTCTCGGCGCCAACCCGCGACTGGTCGAAGCTCGAGAACGCCAGGAAGATGATGAAACCGAGCAGGATCGAGAACCCGGCCGCCAGGACACCGAACACGCCGGACGCCCGGTCGCCGTCTTCGAAGTAGCTGCCCTCCGGCGCACCGCGTCGTACAAGCAGCATCACCGCGATCGCAACGCCGGTCACCCCGGCGATGATGAGCGCTCCCAAAACCAGGTTCACGACTGAACCCAAGGAGCCAGATGTCGTCTACGCATCGCCGGCGGCTGCCAGAGCGGGGCTGGGGGTGCGTGTTGCACGTCCAGCCCCGATCAGTACCTGTACGGCGGCCAGCAGCACCACGGTGAGCAGCACCGCCCAGAACAGCCGCGACACCGAGATCTGGTTGCCCCACAGCAGCACGACAGCACCGAGGGCACCCGCGGCGATCCGCAGCCATCGGGCGTTGGCCGCGACCCACCGGCCGACACCGCCGACCTGCTCGCCGGGCAGACCCGTGCCGGCGGTCTCCAGCCCGCCCGCGAGTGAGGTGCGCACGGCGGTACCGGAGGCGTTGGGACCGGCGAACCAGCCCGCGACCACCAGGATCAGGCCCAACCCGAGCAGCACCTGCCAGCCGCGCTGCAGGTAGGTCAGCAGCTGGTCGTAGAACACGTCGCTGGCCGGGCCGAACACGGTGCCGGTGAGCTCGTTGACAAACAGCTGGCGGCCGACCGACAGGGCCAGTGCCACCAACAGCGCATTGGCCACCAGCGCCAACCCGATGATCACCGTCATCCGCGGCCTGCGGCGGGAGAGGAGGAGCGCGGCGAGGTAGAGCGCCGCCACGACCACGATCAACCATCGAGCCACCGGGTTGCCGAACGCGTAGATCGTGCGGGCCTGCTCCAGCTGCGGCGCGGTGAGCAGCACGATCTGCCGGTCCACCTCGGGGATCGGAGCGTTCTCGACGATCGTGAGCCCGCGCTCGACAAGGCGCTGCTGCACCTGGGTGATGACCTCTCCCATGTCCAGCACGACCTGGTCGCCCTGCACCGAGACCGCACCAGATTCGTCGCCTTCCAGGACGCGCACCAACGCCTGCTGCGCCCGGGTGTTGGCCCGGACCCAAAAGTCGGCGAAAAGTTCCGAGGCCACCAGTGCCTGGACCTCGCGTTCGATCAGCCCGTTGACGGCGCCGGAAATCGGCCCGACCAGCTGCTGCAACCGGGGACGCTCGGTGATGACGCCGGCGAACACGTCGTTCAGGACCGCCTCGACATCGACCTGCGCCTGAATCGCGCCGGTGACCGTCGTCGAGATGGCGGCCTGCACCTCCGGCGACTCCACCAGCGGACCGACCGTGTCCACGTACCGCTGCGTGTCGTTCAGCGTGCGTTGCCCCCAGTACGCGAGTGCCGCCGGCACCGTCAGCAGCGCCGCCAACACCACGCAGACCAGCGCCGCAATCGATCGCCCCCTGCCGGACGGCTTCGCGACTGCCGTCTCGACAGTCGGCGCTGGTCTTGTGTCGGACATTCCGAGCCTCCCTAGGACATGCGCCCGACCGCGCGCTCGCTACGGCCTGTGGTCGCGCGCTAGACCGAGGTGAGCAGCTTGGCCTTCTGCGCGTCGAACTCGTCCTGCGGTGAGCAGACCGGAGTTGCGCAGCTCGGCGAGCTTGGCGATCTCGTCGGCTGTGGAGTGTCCGTTCTGCGCGGCCACGGTCTGGATGTACTGCCGGGTCGCCTGCTCCCGCTCGACGGCCTGTTGCATGCTGCGCTCGCCCATGGACTTGCCGCGGGCGATCAGATAGACGAGCACGCCGAGCCATGGCACGAAGACCACGAACAGCGTCCATAGCGCCTTGCCCCAGCCGGACAGGTCGTTGCTGCGGAAGATGTCGGCGAAGATCGTGATGACGAGCCAGATCCAGGCGAAGAACAGGAAGAACCAGAGCGTGGTCCAGAACAGATCCAAGAGCGGCATGACATGACTCCTTTGAGCTTGGTGTGGTCAATGACAAATGGGGTGGATCCTCATTGCCTTGCCATGGCGATGCGGACGCGTTCTTCCGGGGAGATGAGGTGGTCGACGTCCTCGGCCGCCTCATCGATGTCGATCTGTACCCAGCGGACCCGGCCGGTGAAGTGGCTATCCTTCGGCCCGTAGTCGTCGCTCACGGGCGTCGCGGTGTCGCTCCCGACGTCGGTCGTCTCGTCGGCGGAGAACGCCATCGGCACGGTTGCATCGACGCGACCCTCGCCAACCTTGTCGCCGTCGACGTACAGCGTGACAGTGCCGCCCTTGCCGATCCCGCCGCCGTCGTAGGTGAACTCCATTCGAACTTGGTGCTCGCCCGCGGGGATCGGATCGGATCCATAGACCTTGAACTGCTGGAGGCCGAACAGGTTGTAGCAATAGGCCGGCTTGCCGTCCTTGGCGTAGAGCACAAACCCGCCGAACGCCCCACCCTGGGCGACCATCACCCCATGAGCACCCGTCTCGGGCACGTCGATCTGTGCTGTGATGGCGTGCGACTTGTTCTTGATCACGACCACGGAATTCTCCGAGAGCCGGCCCATCCCACCGAAGAGGATCTGAGAGTTGCCCCTCACCAGTTGAGGGCGACCCGCGAGGTCAGGGTTGAACCGCTCGAAGCGACGGTCGTCGAGGGGGAGAACGTTGTACTTCCCGGCCTCTATCAGGAACAGCCGCTGCAGCTGAGCTAGTTTCTCCGGCTGTTCTTGCGCCAAGTCGTGCGCCTGCGTCCAGTCGTCCGGCCCATAGAGCTCCCAGACGTCGTCATCGAACGCGGGCATTTCCGTCGCAACCCACGGCGTGCTATGCCGGGTGACGGCGGTCCAGCCCTGGTGGTAGATGCCGCGGTTGCAGAACATCTCGAAGTACTGGGTCGTGTGCCGGTCGTCGGCCTGGGCTTCGTCGAACGAGTACGCCATCGAGACACCCTCGTACGGGATCTGTTGGACGCCGTTGACGCTCATGGGTGCTGGCAGGCCAGCGGCCTCGAGCACGGTCGGCGCTACGTCGATCACGTGGTGGAACTGGGAACGAATCTCGTTCCGCGCCGAGACACCATTTGGCCAGTGGACGATGGTGCCGTTGCGCGTGCCGCCCCAGTGCGAGGCCACCTGCTTGGTCCACTGATACGGGGTGTCCATCGCGTGCGCCCAGCCCACCGCATAGTGGTTGTATGCCGCCGGCGTGCCGAAATCGTCGATCCGTGACGCCATGAACTCGGTCGTCTCCAGGCCGGCTGCGCCGTTGAGGACGATGAGCTCGTTGAAGCAGCCCTGCGGCGTCCCCTCGGCCGACGCCCCGTTGTCACCGATGATGTAGTAGATCAGCGTGTCGCCGAGGATCCCGAGGTCCACGAGGCTGTCGACGAGCCGGCCGACGTGGTGGTCCGTGTGCTCCAGGAACCCCGCATAGACCTCCATCTGGCGCGCGAGCACCGGCTTCAGATCGTCGGGCATGTCGTCCCAGGCGGGAATCTCTGCCGGCCGCGTCGTGAGCTCGGCATCGGCGGGGATCACCCCGAGCTCCTTCTGCCGGGCAAAGGTGCGTTCGCGCAGCGCGTCCCACCCGTCGTCGAACTGACCCTGGTACCGCGCGGACCATTCCACCGGTACGTGGTGCGGAGCATGCGTGGCACCGGGCGCGTAGTAGATGAAGAATGGCTTGTCCGGCGTCAGTGCCTTCTGCTGGCGGACCCAGTCGATGGCGTGGTCGGTCATGTCCTCGGTGAAGTGATAGCCCTCCTCCGGAGTGCGGTCCTGCTCGACTGGCACGGTGTCCTGGTAGATCGCGGGCGCGTACTGGTTGGTCTCGCCGCCGATGAAGCCGTAGAAGTGCTCGAAGCCGGAGCCGGTTGGCCACGCGCGGAACGGGCCCATCGGGCTGGTCTCCCAGACCGGCACCTCGTGGCACTTGCCGAACTGTGCGGTCGAGTAGCCGTTGAGCATCAGCGTCTCCGCCAACGGCGCGGCGGTGTTGGGCCGGATCGAGTTGTAGCCAGGCGCCGAGGTGGCGATCTCGGTGATGCCACCCATGCCGACCGAGTGGTGATTGCGGCCGGTCAGCAGCGCCTGCCGCGTGGGTGAGCACAAGGCAGTGGTGTGGAACCGGTTGTACTTCAACCCGTCGGCGGCCAGCCGCTCGGCCGTCGGCGTGTTGATCGGTCCGCCGAACGCGCTCGATGCCGCGAAGCCGACGTCGTCGATGAGCACGATGAGCACGTTCGGCGCACCCGCCGGCGGCCGCAGCGGCTCGATCGGCGGGAAGGACTTGGTGTCGGGATCCTTGGCGTCGTACGTGACGAGTCCGGAGTAGGCGCGATCAGGAATGGGCAGGACCGTACGGCTGTCTTCGGGCGACATTTGCTCCCCCTAGTCGCGGCGGTCGTCTCTGCGGTCGTCACGACGGTCCATGCGGCGGTTGACGCCGTGAGCGACGACCGCGGCGGTGGCGACGGTGGTTGCGGTCCGTACGACCGGCGCGGGTCCGATCACCGCGGCGCGGCGCATACGTCGACGTGCGATCCCCATGATTACGCTCCTTGCTCGATGGCCTCGTCAGCCTCGTCGGCCTCGATGGCGGCCAGGATGGCTTGGATGGGTATGCGACCGCTGGCGACCAGCTGGCCACCGGACTTGCGCACGGCGCTGGCGAACGGCGCGGCCCAGGTGTTCTCCCAGACGAGGACCGCGGCCGAGGAGCCCGGCTCGAGGGCGGCGGCGATGTTCATGACGTCGTCCTCGCTGAGGAGCATGGCCAGCTCCGTCTCGTACGCGCGCAGCTCGCCGAGCTCATCCATCCCGAGGTCGGAGAGCTCGAACGGCTCAACCGAGCCGTCTTCGTCCTTCTTCAAGATCAGCAGGTCGAGCACGCGAATCGTGCCGCTTTCGACGAGATCGGCCAGCGCCGGGGCGATCGCCCCGTTGAACTTGCTGCCGCGGAACTCGACCACGATGTAGTCGACTGGGCCGAGCTCGTCGACGGCTGTTGCTTCGTCCATGGCGGCGCCCTTCTTCGTCTCGTGCTCTTGTCTCACCTAATCCGCAGCGTCGGGCTGGGGCATCACTTCGATCGGGTGATATCCGGCTCGTTCACCTGATGTGCGTGATGCGGAGGGCCTGGCCGCGTGCCGATGATGAGAGCAGTTCTGACGAGGGGAATCCGACGTGGACCACACGGAGCGTTTACGGCTGTTGTCCCTCAACGACTCACGCTTCGCCGACGCGCCGGCCGCTGAGATCGTGGAGTCTGCGGCGCTTGATGCCAGGACATTGGCACTCGTCCAGCTGGCCGCTCTGATCGCCGTTGGCGGCGAGGGTCCTTCCTACGGCGCGCAAGCCGACGCTGCAGTGGATGCGGGTGCGACGGCCGCCGAGATTGTCGACGTACTCGTGGGTGTCATTCCCGTGGT
>CAWCXA010000003.1:0-21003 GCA_963799425.1 uncultured Actinomycetota bacterium
GTAGACGACATCTGGCTCCTTGGGTTCAGTCATGAACCTGGTTTTGGGAGCGCTCATCATCGCCGCGGTGACCGGCGTTGCGATCGCGGTGATGTTGCTTGTACGACGCGGTGCGCCGGAGGGCAGCTACTTCGAAGATGGCGACCGGGCGTCCGGCGTGTTCGGTGTCCTGGCGGCCGGGTTCTCGATCCTGCTCGGTTTCATCATCTTCCTGGCGTTCTCGAGCTTCGACCAGTCGCGGGTTGGCGCCGAGACAGAAGCGATCACCGTCGTGCAGCAGGTCCGGATCGCACAGCTATTTCCCGAGGACAGGGCTTCGGAGTTGACCGGGGAGCTCGTGTGCTACGGACGGTCGGTCGTCAGCGAGGAGTGGCCCCGCATGCGGGCGGGCACGATCGGCGACCACGTGAACCCATGGGGCGTCGAGATGTTCCGCTCGATACAAACCTTCGAGCCGGAGACTGCGAGCGAGCAGTCCGCCTACGACCAGTGGCTCGACCAAACCTCGGCACGCGAGGCGGCGCGCCTCGATCGCGTACACGGCGCGGTAGGGGTGATCCCGACGCCACTGTGGATCGCGCTGTTCTTCATCGCGGTCGTCATCTTCGTCTACATGCTCTTCTTCGCCGACAGCGGCGAGCGCGTAGTCGTCCAGGCGCTGCTGATGGGAGCAGTCGTCTCGGTCATTGTCACGTTGCTGCTCCTGCTGAACACACTGGACAATCCGTTCCACGGAGGCGTCGGGGGGCTCGAACCGGTGGCGATGGAACGGTCACTGCGACTCGTCGACGATGCGCTGAGCGCTCTCAACGTGCAGGTGTCGATCCCCTGCGACGCTGCCGGGGTCGCGTCGTGACGTCCGACTCGAGCCGCTCCGATGGTCTGCTCGAACTCGTGGCGACCCTGTTGCTGGCGATTGCGACGGTCGCGACCGCGTGGAGCGGTTACCAGGCGAGCCGCTGGAATGGTGAGCAGGCTACGGCGTTCAGCCGTGCCGGCGCGGCCCGAGTCGAGTCGACCAAGGCTGATGGCCTCGCCAACTCTCAGACACAAGTCGACGTGGCGACGTACATCCAATGGATCGATGCCTACGCGCAGGGGCAGACGGAGCTTACCGACTTCTACTACGCACGCTTCCGAGACGAGTTCAGACCCGCGATGGACGCATGGATCGCCAGCATGCCCCTTCGCAACCCAGATGCGCCGCTCACGCCGTTCGCGATGCCCGAGTACCAGCTCGAGGCGCGGGCGGACGCCGAGCGGCTGGAGGCCGATGCGGAGCGCCAGTCCGCGACGGCACGGACGAACATCCAACGCGCCACCAACTACGTGCTGTGTGTGGTGCTCTTCGCCGCCGTGCTCTTCTTCGCCGGGATGAGCATGAGGCTGCCGTCGCGACGTGTGCGTGTGGCCCTGCTCGGTTTCGGCATCGTCATCTTCATCGGCACGGTCGCCTGGCTGGCGACGTTCCCGATCAGCCTCACGATCTGAGGTTGTCAGGCCGCTCGAGGATGGCGTAGGCCCGGACCGGGAACGTGCCCATCCCGCGTACCGGCGCGGGCACCGCGTGCAGCCGGAATCCGGACGCGGGCAGCCGGTCGAGGCCCGTGAGGTGCTCCAGCACCGGAATCCCGGCGGCCAGCAGCAATGTGTGGGCGGGCCGTTGCGGGTCGGCTGCCGAGTCGATGTTGATGGAGTCGATGCCCACCAGAGCCGCGTTGTGCGCGACCAGCCACTCGGCCGCGGACCGCGTGACGTAGGGCGCGTCGGCCGAGCCGTACGCCTCGGTGCGCCAGTGCCGGTCCCATCCGGTCCGGAACACGACCGCTCGACCCGACACGTCGTACGGCGCGAGCGCGAGGGCGTCGATGCCGGGCTCAGCGGCACCCGTCACGTCGACGACGACACCGGGAAGGTTGGCCAGTTGTGCAAGGTCCAACCCGGCCAGGTCTGTGCCACCACGGTGCCTATGCGCCGGGGCGTCGAGGTAGGTGCCCGTGTTGGCAATCATCGAGATCCTGCCGATCTGGAACTCGGTCCCCGCGGCGTAGCGCGCGTGCGAGTCCTCCCAGGACAGGTAATCGCCTATCTCCGGGCCCGGCATTCCCGGGTAGGTCACCATGCCGTGCTCGATCGGGTGGCTCAGATCCACGTAGGCCTCGCGCACCTCCATCGGCATGTCGACGCCGCGCGAGCCCTTGTGCGGCTCCGCCACGATGCGCACACCATGCAACTCAACCGAACCCACCATCAGCAGGCCAAGGTGGCGCACAAGCAGCGCGGCCAGCGAACGCTCGTCGATGTCCGCACCCGGAACGTCAAGCCGGAAATCGCGCACCGACAGTGAGCCGCCGTTGGAGAACGTGACGTCTGCGTCGAAATGCGCGCGATACTCGGTGCTCACGCCTGCACACGCTAGTCGAAGAACGCGAGTTGGCTCCGACTCCGAGGCAAGAGGCCGGGCGGCCGAGCGCCGGCGACGAGCTGGGATCTGCAGAACAGAGGAGGAGACATGGGCAACGTGGTTATCGACATGAGCATGTCGTTGGACGGCTTCATCGCCGCGCCCAACGACACCCCAGAGCAGGGACTGGGCGAGGACGGGATGCGGCTGCACAACTGGATGTTCGACGATCCTTCGGTGTTCGATCGGGTCTTCGGCAACCTGGTCGAGGAAACCGGCGCCGTGATCATGGGCCGGCGGTCCTACGACAACTCGATCAAGGAGTGGGGTGGAAAGGGTCCACTGGGTGACGTCCCGTGCTTCGTGGTCACCCACCGGCCGGCCGCGGGCTCGGATCCGGTTTTCACGTTCGTCGCCGACGGGATCGACAGTGCTCTCGCGAAGGCACGGGAGGTCGCCGGGGAGAAGCGGATAGGGCTGATGGGCGCGAACGTCGACCAGCAATTCCTCGCCGCGGGGCTGGTGGACGAGATCAGGATCCACCTGGTCAACGTGCTGCTCGGCGGGGGCCGTCGGCTGTTCGACCAGCTCCCGGAGCGAACGGAGCTGGAACAGACCGAGCTCAGCCAGACCGATGGCGCGACGCATCTCGCGTACAACGTCGTGCGATAGCGCTCGCAGTGCTTGGTGGCGGATGTGGTGGTCAGGGGCGGTTTCGATCCGCCGACCTTCCGCTTTTCAGGCGGACGCTCTTCCAACTGAGCTACCTGACCTCTGAGGCGGCACGAGTGTACCGGAGGCTGCGCAGCCCCCGAAAACCCACCGAACAGTCACGGGGAGTCGCTTCGGTCGGCGCCCGATAGCCGAGCCAGATAGGCGTTGTACGCGTCGAGCTCCGCCTGGGTCGTCCCGCCACGGTCCTTGCGCCGCGCCTCGCGCTCGTCGGACCGGTACCACTGCACGAAGATCACCGCGAGCACCAGCAACGCCGGGATCTCTCCGAACCCCCACGCGATCCCCCCGGCCAGGCGCTGGTCCTCGAGCGGATTGGGCAGCCATGGGATATCGGCTGCGAGCTCGCGATACCAGGAGCCGGCGATCAGGTTTGCCGAGTTCATGAACGCGATGCCGAAGAACGCGTGGAACGCCATCGCGCCGAACTGCATGACGACACGCGCCGGATACGGCGGCCGCTTTGGTAGCGGGTCGATCCCGACGAGCACCTCTGCGAACAGGTAGCCAACCACGATGAAGTGCAGCTGCATGGCGAGGTGCGCGTAGTGGTTGCGCATCGCGTACTCGAACAGCGGCGTGAAGTAGATCGTGAAAGTCGCGCTTACGAACAGGATCCACGCCACCACCGGGTGCGTCAGGAACCGAACGACCGGGCTCTGCGCGACCGAGAGGATGACCTCCCGCGCGCCACGCTCGCCGCGCCGCGCCGGCGCGATCGCCCGCAGCGCCAACGTCACCGGCCCGCCCAGCACGAGCAGCACCGGCGCGATCATCGAGAGCACCATGTGCTGCACCATGTGCACGCTGATCATTACCATGCCGTACGTCATCGCACCCGACAGCGTCGCGAACGCGATTACCGTGACCCCGAGCAGCCATGACACGGTACGGCCCACCGGCCAACGGTCCCCGCGCTGCCGCAGCCGCCACACACCGCCGAGGTAGAGCAGCACCGCGCCGAGGCAGCCGATCGCGAACACCGCGTCGGGGTACCACTCGGTGAAGATCCGTCCAGGGCTGATCTCCGGCGGCGGCACGAACCCCAGCAGCTCGCGTGCGCGGGTCAGCTGGCCCGGATCCTCGGGCACCGGCGGCGGCGTCCGGGACAGCGCAACTCCGAGCGCGATTGTCGCGGCCATGACGACGACCTCGCCGGCTGCGAGTCGCCGGAATGCGCCCGACCGCCCGGCGCGGAGCGCCACGAGTGTGCGGCTGCGGTGCGTGTAGCCCAGCCAGCCGAGCACCACGACAAGGCGTGACCTTGACGAGCAGCAGCAGCCCGTACTCGGTTGTCACCAGATCGGCCGGCGACTGCAGACGCACGTACGCGTTGAGCACCCCGCTCGCCACCACCGCGACGTAACAGCCGAGCGCAACGGCGCTGAAGGTCGAGACGACGGTAGGCAGGTCGCGGGGTTTCTGCGCGGCGTACCACGACACTGCGATGAGCCCGCCGACCCAAAGCGCGATCCCCACGATGTGCACGATCAGGCTGATCGCCGCCGAGTGGTGGTAGTCGCCGGTCGATGAGTGCCCGGTGAGCGCAGGCGGAATGAGCGCCCCGATGCCCAGCAGCAGCACCGCCCAGGCGCCACCCCGGCCGATCGTGAGCACCGCAGACGCGGCGACCGCCAGCGCGAGAATCACGACCAGCGCCAGCGCCCGGCCCTGCTCGACATCGGTCGTGAAGCTCAGCAGAGAGTCGCCCGCCAGCGCCTCCGGCAACGGCAGCCCGACGAGATCGCTCAGGGTCAACAGGTGTACGGCCAGCGTGGCGAGCGCCCACACGACCGCGCTGACCGCGGCGATCCGGAGCGCGCGCAACGAGTTGCGGCCAAGCTCGCCCTTGACGGCCGGCAGCAACACCGCGAGCAGGAGGAAGCCGACGGTCACGGTCGCCGCGGCATCCTCGGCGAGCCGGCTGGTTGGCAGACCCCAGCGGGTCAGCGCACCTGCGTCCGTCAGCCCCGGCACCGGGCCGCCGCTGCCACCGCCACCGAGGACGAGCGCGACCGCCAGTACGAGCAGTGCTGTCACCGCCGCCGAGAGCGTCCATTGACGTGTCGGTGGTGGTTGTCGGACTGCCGAGTCCGGGGTCGAGGTGGTGGTCATTTGTGAACTCACTCTGAGGGGTGGCGCGGCCCGCGGACGAGGCGGAACGCGATCACGCCGACGGCGCCGGCAGCCCCCAACGCTATGCCGCCCATCGCCCAGGCAGGCAGCCCGGAGTCGTCGTCTTCAGCAGCGGACGCGGCGGTCTGGTCGGCCGAAGGTTCGTCGGTCGGCTCCGGAGCATTGGTCGGCGAGGCGCTTTCCGCGACGGGCGTGGACGTCGGGCTTACTGGCGGCGGCGCGGCCACGTTGAACGCGAACGTCCCTGTCACCGGATGCCCGTCGTCAGCCACGACGCGCCAAGACACCGTGTAGGCGCCCCCGGGCAGCGCGCTGACGGCCTGGCTGACGTTCTCGCCGACCACAGATGCGACACCGGACTCGAAGTGCGCCTGCGCGGCATCGAGGACGGCAACTTGGGCGAACTCGGTTTGGACCGCCTCGTTGAACGTCAGCACCACTGTCGCCGGCGCGGCATCGAGCGTGACTCCCGCCGCGGGGTTGGATGACCGCAGTTCCGTGTGCGCCGCGGCTGTCGGGGCGATGCACAGCATGAGACCGACCCCAAAGCCGCCGAGCAGGACGGCGCGCAGCCGTCGAATCTTGAACACAGGGACGCCCTCTAACGGTGAGTGGTGACAGGTAGTACGGCCTGGTGTCAGGCCGGGATGGTCACCGGAGGGCCGCGTCGCGCATGGGAGCGGACGAGAAGAAGGGCATAGGGGCGTACTGGCTTCGCACTGACGCGCACCCGCCGCGCGACGGTCTGTGCCGGAACGGCAGTCGGCGGGATGCGCCATGATTTCGGGTCGAGCCGGCGGCACAGCGATCCGAGCGCCCACACCGCCTGTTCGCCGCCTGCCAACAGCACGGACACCACGCCCGCAGCAGCCACGTGAGCGGCAACCATCGGCAGCCCGCCGTGCCAAGGGTCGGTGTCGCTGTGCGCAGAAAGGCTGAGCAGCACGTGCAGCGCAGGTTGAGACAGCAACACAACCGCGGCGATGAACGGAAGATCGCGCCGGCGGTCAGCCAGCGCGACACACATCGCGGCGAGCAGGCCGGCGACCAGTAGGTAGGGGCCGGATAGGCCTAGGTCGCCGCCCGCCAGCGCGTGCCCCGCCGAGGGAATCATGAGGCAGCCAGCCGCCAGCAGCAGGCCGCGGGCGATCCGCGCCGTGCCTCGGCCGGGTGTCTGCACGGGCCAAGACTAGGCGCTAGCGCTCCTGCGAGGAAGGCCGAGTAACCGGAGCGAGTGGATCATGCGACCGGGCGACATTTGTGCGATCAGGGGGCCGCAGATGTCGCACTGTCGCATGATCGACCTCAGGATGCGGCGGCCGGGACCACCCGCTGATAGGCATCGGCCTGGAACGCCGGATGCATGCCGACCGACTCGTACAGCCGCAGTGCCCCGGTCTCGTTCTGGGTGTCGACGCCGAGGCCGGCGGATGTGCAGCCGCGGGCGGTGTAGGTGGCGAATGCGTGCTCGAGCAAGAACCGGGCGATGCCGCGGCCGCGATAGGCAGCCAGGACCCCGAGGTTGCGGACCCACCCGGCGTTCTCCTCCTTGAACGCTCCGGTCGACTGGCAGATCCCGACGGGGACGCCTTCGACCTCGGCGAAGAACCACTCAGCGAAGTTCGGGTCCTGCTCCGCATCGATGCGGCCGCGGAACGCGTCGAGGGTCATCTCCTCGGCGCCCCAGTGCTCGGAGAACGAGTCGACGAGGATGCGATGCCAGTCGACCCAGTCCTGCTGCGAGTCGGGGTCGAAGGTCCGTACCCGAACGCCCTCCGGCGCCACCGGGAACGGCCTCGGCCCGTCGAAATCGATCCGCTCCCGCGTGAAGCGGCGGTTGACCGTGAAGCCCTTGCCCAGCAGCACGGCCGTCCATGCGTCGTCACCGACGATGGCGTACGCCGTGGCGAGGACCTCGCTCAGCTGGCGGTCGACCGCGCGCTCGGCAACTCGCGCGACGATGGCGTCGACCAAGGCCGGACGTACGCCCGGGTCGATGCCCGGCCTGGCGTAGAGGTCGAAGTCGTCCTCGCCCCCGCCGTAGTTGCTGGCGACGAATGCCCAGGCGCAGATGGTTCCAGAGCTGTCACGGACGACCCACGTGTCGCGCGCCGGGTCGGTGTGCGTCCCGTTGTAGATGTCGACGACGTCGTTACTCGCGAAGTCGGGGTAGCCGATGACTGCGATGTCGTGGGCGTGGGCGACGGCCAGGATGGCCTCGGTATCGTCCAGGGTCTGACGGTGGACCGTGTAGCCGGTCGGGAGGCCGGGCACGGCGAGCGAGAGAGAGGCCACGAGGGACGAGCCTGCCGCATCGACCGGTCCTACGGCCAACGAGTTCCGCCTTCTCCCCGAGGCCACAGCACAACTCGTCGAAATTCGGACATGGTCGGGTGCTTACGCCTTCTTGACGACGCTCCCCGTGCGCACCACGGGTACTACGCGTAGCGTCGCGTGGGGACCCCCGGCCGGCATCCCCCGTTGCTGTCCGGGGGTCGTCCCGCGTTTCTGTTGATGCGCCGGGTCAGGGTGCGTGCACGACCCCGACTCCGCGGTCGGCGATGTCGACCCCGGGTGCCAGGGCGTCGACCCGAGCGTTGGCGATCATTCGCGCGGTGACCGTGGTCGCGTTCTGCGGCAGCGGGGAGTTTGCGACGTCCTCCCACCACAGGGCAGCCACGCCGGCGGCGTGCGGTGTGGCCATGCTGGTGCCGCTGAGGCTGCGGGTGCCGCCGCCGGATCGCGCCGACAAGACGTTGACCCCTGGGCCGCTGACTTGCGGGAAGGTGTTGGAGAACCGGGCGATCGTGAGGCCTGCTGGCGACTCCTGGACGGCACCGACGGAGACGACCCCTTCGGCAGCGGCCGGAAGCGATACGGCGATCTCGTAGTCGGGCTTGATTTCGCGGCGGCTCTCGTTACCGGCGGCCGCGACGACGATCGTGCCGGCCCCGAATGCCTCGCGCCGCTGCACCAGCTGCATGAGCGCGTCGAACATGCGCAGGTTGGCGCGGTAGGCCTCCAGCGCAGCAGACGCTGCCAGGTCCGCGGGCCATCCGTCGTCGATGAGGCGTTTGACGAGTCCGGGGAAGTCGAAGCCCAACGACATCGAGATGACCTGCGCGCCTTGGTCGGTGGCCCACTGGATGCCGCGGAACAGACCCTCCGAGTCACCGCTGCCGTCGTTTCCCAGGACCTTTCCGATCAGGGCTGTCGTGACACCACGCGCCACACCGATGCGCGTGTCGTCGACATCGCGGCCGAAGATGGTGCCGGCGCAGTGGGTGCCGTGCCCTTGCTTGTCGCCATTCCCGTCGCCGGAGAAGTCCTCCTCGATGAGCGTCACGCCGCTGAACGCCGGGTGTGTGGCATCGATGCCGGTGTCGAGGACGGCGGGGACGACGCCGGCGCCCGTACGTGCGGAGGTATCTGCGCCGACGGCGGTGATGCCCCACGCAGTCGTGGCCGCATCGGCCGGGTCGACCTCGAATGGTTCGACGAGCCTGGTCGGCATGATCGGCGCGATGGCCTGGACCTCCGGGTCGCGAGAAATCGACCTGACCTCGTCCTTGCTCATCTCGTGTACGTCGAGCCTCGGCTGGCTCGGCACCTCGGCCACGGACTCTGCAGTGGCCTCGCCCGCGTCGAATGGCTCCCGGGTCACCGGCCGGCTCAGATCCCGTAGCACCGCGTACGTACGCATGAACTCCCCCTCGTCGACAAGCCGGCTCGATGCCCGAGCTCGGCTGTCTGACAAGAGCACGGATCAAGGGGCGGTGATACCGCGAGCTGCTTTCTAGCCTGGCAATTGGGGCAGCTGGCTGACCGGCGGAGTCTGGTTGTCGGCGGCGCTCCGCTTCTGACCCAACCGCGCCGCGCTTATGAAAGCGCGCACGCCGAGACCCAGGATCAACAGGTCAAGAATCATCTGAACTGTGACGATGAGGCGAGCGCCTTCGGTGGTGGGGGTGATGTCGCCATAGCCGACCGTGGCGAAGGTGGTGACGGTGAAGTACAACGAGTCCGTCCGTGACAGATTCGCCTGGCTGAAGTTGCCCGAGCCCGCGCCGGACATCAGAAAGTACGTGGACGCGAAGAACAACAAGAAGAGCGGAACTGAGACAGCCAGCGCCTCGATGGCCCGAAGGCCCGGATACCGCGACTTCAGGATCGTACGGATCTGCCACGCGGTCACAGCGGCGATCACTGCCAAGCCGACCACCAGACGCGCCCACTGGGACAGGCGCTCGACTCCGTCGAACGGCAGCACGTAATAGATGACGACCAGCAAGGTTGCTGTAAGCGCAGCGCGCAGCAGCACGCCAATAATCAGCCGGCGACGCTTCCGGGGGTCTAAGCCACGCACCATCGGCTCCGCCATTGCGGTCCCTTTCCTGGCTGGGATCAAACGTGTCTCTCGCAGTGCTCAGGCGCGGCCGATCCAGGTGGCGAGGTCGACCTCGTTGCCCTCGGGGTCGGCGAGTGTCCACCACATCGGGGCGAACTTGTCGTTGACCATGGTGCCGCCGGCTGCCAGTGCGGCGGCCACGCGGGCTTCCGCCTGGTCGTGCGGGACCCCGACGTCGATGTGAATGCGGTTTCGACCCGTACGCATCTCGGCCATCTGCTGCACGTAGACCGGCGGGTACAGCCCATCGGGGTCGACGATGTCGGTTTCCCCGGCCAATTCGTAGCCCAGCACCGCACACCAGAAGGTCCGCACCTTGTCGACGTCGAGGGCGTCGAGGGCGAATTCCCACGTCCGGGTGTGATCGGGGTCGGCACTGACCCCGAGCGCCTCGGCGGCCGCGGAGATCTGCCTGGCCAGTGATAGGTCGAGGTCGGTCAGCGACCACCGCTCCTTGGTGACCAGCCGGACCTCCAACACGCCGGAACGCAGGTTGAGATCCGGATGGTGATCTGTCGCCGCGGCGACCCGTCCGATCTCATCGACCAACTTCAAGCCCGTGGCGAAGTCGCCGGTGCGGAAGACCGCGAAGGCAACCGACCACAGGACTCGCCAGTCATCGACGCCGGCAGCATCGTGGAACTGTTTTGGGGTGATCAGCTCAGTCATGGCCGTAACCCTAGGGGTACGTGCCGGCGAAGATTCCTGCTAGCCGGTAGTCGGTTTGGGTGCTCACGGCGACGACACGCGTTCGGGCCGAGGCCATCGTTAGCGTGTGTGAAGGCGCTCTGGGACACGCCGACGCGTTCCGCCGAGGAACATGCGGGAGCGAGTGTCAAGGCGCCGTTGGCGAGCCCAGCGACCAAGCCGGCCAGTCGGTTGGTGGTCGGCCGTTACCGGCTCGACTCGTTACTGGGCCGCGGCGGCATGGGTCGGGTCTGGCTCGCAGAGGACGAGGTGCTGCACCGGCCGGTCGCGCTCAAACAGGTCGACATGAAGTACCCGCATTCCGAGGCGACACGGCGGGCGGCGTTTGCGGGTGCGCTCCGCGAGGCACGAGCCGCGGCACGGGTCGACCACGGCGGAGTTGTCCAGATCCACGACGTTGTGAGGCACGACGGCGGCCCCTGGATCGTGATGGAGAAGCTGTCCGGGCGAACGCTGAGGGAGGCGCTGGACGTCTACGGACCACTGCCGATCGACCGGGTGACGAGGGTTGGCCTCGAGCTGCTCAATGTGCTGCAGGCGATCCACCAGGCAGGAGTCGTGCACCGCGATGTCAAGCCGGGCAACGTGCAGCTCTGCGACGACGGGCGGGTGGTCCTCACGGACTTCGGCATCGCCTGGACGACCGACGACGATGCCAGCAACGCGACCAGCTTGATCGCCGGTAGCCCGGCCTACATCGCGCCGGAGCAGGTTCACGGCGGCCAGCCCGAGCCGGCCTCGGACCTGTTCTCGCTCGGCGCGACACTGTTCGCTGCGGTCGAGGGCAGGCCGGCCTTCGATAGGGGCGACATGTACGACACGCTTGCCGCCGTTGTTCAAGCTGCACCGGCACCCTTCCAGAGCGCCGGTCCGCTCCGCCCGGTCATCGAAGGCCTCCTCGCCAAGGAGCCCGGTCGGCGGCTGGGCGCTGCAGCAGCCCGTGTCGCTCTCCAGGCCATTGGTGCTAGCAGCTCCCGCCGTACCTCACGTTCCAGGGCTCCCGTACCTGTGGGTTAACCGACCCGTGACAGCGCCCGGCGCAAGCGGGGAGACTGGCACCCGGGCGTGCGAACGCCCGCGAGCAGCTCCATGCACCGGCCGCCGGACGAAAGGACGTGCCGTGACGACCAAGAGTGACTTCTCCGCCGAGGACTGGAGCCGGATCGTGCGGGCGCCGTTGGTGGCCGGTCTGGCCATCTCGCTGGCAGACCCTGGCGGTCCGATCGAGGCGGCGAAGGAGTCGATGGCGACGGTCAAGTCCGCCACGAACCCTCCTAGCCGGGAGCAGCTGGTGGCCGAGGTGGCCCTTGACCTCCAGGCCGAGGTTCAGCAGAAGCGGAACCCGCTCAAGGGCTATCGCCCCTCGTTAGAAGGGGAGGCACCGAGTGGTGAGCAGGTGCTGGTCGAGCTGAGCGCCGTCCAGGCGATCGTCGCTGCCCGAGCCACTCCCGAGGAGACGGCCGCGTTCGGCCAGTGGCTGGTCGCGACGGCGCAAGCCGCCGCCGACGCCGCCAAGGAGGGCGGCTTCCTGGGATTCGGCGCGGAGCAGGTCAGCAAGGGCGAACGGGAGATGCTGGACCAGGTGCGCGCGGCTGTGTCGCAGGCATCACATGGCGGTCCTGACGGGACTTGAACCCGCGACCTCCGCCTTGACAGGGCGGCGAGCACTCCAACTGCTCCACAGGACCTCGTGCGAAGCCCCACCCTACTGGAGGGTGGAGCAGTGCCCCCAACGGGATTCGAACCCGTGCTGCCGCCTTGAAAGGGCGGTGTCCTGGGCCGCTAGACGATGGGGGCGGGCCACGCTCGGCTCTGCCCACGGCTCTAGGCCGTCGGGGACGCAGGAAGCATACGGCCTGCCCGGCCGTCCTCCAAAACGACCCCTCGGGACGCGCTCTCAGGGCGACGGCGACGGCTGCCCGGGGTCCGTATCCTCGCCGTTCTCCCGCTCGGCGACATGCCGGTCGATCTCAGCCGACGTGAGGCCGAGCCCGCCGAGTGTGATGTCGTCCCAGGCCGCGAGGTCCTTGGTGTCTTGATCGAAGTAGAGGACCGACAACGTGACAGGAGTGGGCTCCTCGCCCTCGAGGGCGCGTAGCCCAGCGCCACCCGTCGACCCCTCGACCATGAGCCGGGTGCCCTCGGGCAAGAGCTCCTCCCGCCGCTCGTGCGTGTGCCCCGCGAGTACGAGCGGCGCCGTGCCGTCGAGCAGCTCGGCGTTGCTCGGGTCGTGGATCGCGAGCACGTCGACCGGGGGATCGGCCGCCCGAGCGGCGTCCGCGAGCCGAAGGGTGCTCTGCCGCAGGACCGCGCTCTCGCCGTCGGGATCGCGGGTGTCCTGGTCAGGCGTGAAGCGCGGATCGGGCACGCCGAGGAACCGGATTCCCGCGACCTCGGCTACCTCGCCGTCCAGCACGACCGCGTTTGGCTGGGCGGCTACGGCTGCCTCGGTTGCAGTCGAATCGTGGTTGCCGCGGATGTACACGTACGGCACCCCGAGCCCGCTGATCTCGTCGACGTACACGTTCTCCGCCGGCGTCCCGTGGTCGGCGATGTCCCCGGTGTCGACGACCACGTCGATCGCGAACTGCTGCACCACCGACGCGATCACCGGCCACGCGCTCGGGCTGAGGTGCAGATCCGACACGTGCAGCACGCGGATCGTGTCGTCGCTTGCCTCGAAGCTCGGCAGTGCGAGAGTCGTCGAGTAGAGCTGCGCGACGTTCTCGACGAGCCGCCCGAGCTGCTCGCCGTAAGCGGTGACGTTCTCGGCGATCTGCCGCGCGTCGCCCACCAGTTGTGGAGCGTTGGCGAGGATGCCCGAATAGCGAGGTTCGGAGATCGAGCCTGGGTCGTACGTCGCCCAAGCCGTGGCGTACGAGGCCAGCAGCACCCCCGCGGTGACCCCTGCCGACAGCGCCGCCTTTCGGGTCGAGCGGTAGGCGATGGCCGCGGCGATTGCGGCCCCGACGGCGGCGCTCAGTAGGCCGCGGATTGTCGCCTCGACGACGCCTGCCCGGAGATCCTCCGCGAGGCCGTCGCCCAGCGACTCCAGGCTGGTGCGGTCGTTGAGGAGTGCGCGGGCTTCCGCGACGTCGACCGCCTGGACAGTGACCGACAGGCCAAGCGGGCCGCGATGACTGTCGATGTCGAGCTCACCCAGCGGTGGGATGTCGACGACGGTATGGCCGAGAACACGCGGGTTGACGGTGATGACCGTTTGCACCGGCCCCAGGTCCGCGGTGGCGCGGCCGCCAACGAGCAAGCCCAGCCATGCGCCCGCGGCAGTGACCAGCAGAAACAACCCCACGCGCGCGGCGCGCCGACCCCATGCGAGCAGGCGGGCTCGCGTGATCCTGGGGTCGGCGGTCGCCGTCATGATCTCTTCCTACCTTGCCGGGCGGCCGCTTCGCGTGTGAAGCACGCGACAATGCTCAGGTGCTGGACGTGTCGCAGGAGGCATTCGAGGACCTTGTCGGGCAGGCGCTCGACGAGATCCCTGCTGAGCTCGCCCGGCTCATGGACAACGTCGTGATCCTTGTCGAGGACGAGCCGCCGCCGGGCGATCCGGAGCTGCTTGGCGTGTACGACGGCACGCCGCTCACCGCGCGCGACACCTTCTACGCCGGTGTGCTGCCTGACCGGATCACGCTGTTCCGGCTACCCATCCTGCGCATCTGCGACACGTACGCCGACGTCGTCGACGAGGTGCGCATCACAGTCGTGCACGAGATCGCGCACCACTTCGGCATCGATGACGACCGGCTGCACGAGCTGGGCTGGGGCTAGCCAGCGGGAGTTAAAGGAGCGCCGGACCGGGAACGCCTCTCGGCGCAAAGGCCGCTCATGGCGGCGAAAAAATGGAGCCCGGGGTTACCTCGGTCCGACGCCCGGCGAGGACCCTTGCGGGCTGTCGCCACGCACGAGGTTACCCGAGTCTGGCGCGGTCGCCCAATGCCAGCGCACAGGCATAGGTAGTTGCACGCCTGGATGGCTGCAGCCGCCTGTTCCAGCAACCAGGTTGCCGTTCAGCGTGATCGTTGGGCGCGTCAGGTGAGCCGGTCGTGCCGCCAGAGGTTGGCCGACCGCTCGAGGAATTCAGCCATGCGGATGTTGCCGACGGCGAGCCGGGTCTGATTGGACGCGGTCTGCTCGTCGCTGACGTCGTCGGCGAGGTGGGCCCGACCGGCCCCGACAACCCGGCAGAAGGCCGCGGCGCGCTCCAGGGCAACCGCGAAATCGCCATCGAAAGCGCTGGTCAGCACCGCGTCGCCGAGTGCTGCGACCTCCGCGGGGCCCGGCGGCTCAGCGACGCCGGCGACCGCGCTCGACACCTCGGCGACGCTCCTGCCCGCGTCGTACAGCCGCGCCGCCTCAACGCCGTCGCGGCGAACCCATGTGCGCAAGAGGTAAAGCTGCCACAAAGTGCCGGGCAGCGTGTCCTCTGGACTGTCACGCCACAGCTCGGCCAGCTCGTCGAGCCCGACCGTTTCCACGAGCGCCACGAGCCGGCTCGTGACCTGCGGGTCGCTGCCGGACCGGCCCACGCGCAGCACTGCGTCCGCGGTCGCATGCGCGGCTGTCGTGCGCGCGGCGGGATCTGGCGAACCCTGGAACGCGTCGAACTCCGACAGCAGCGCCGGTTTGCGGTGGCGAGGGGCGGTCACCCCGCCATTGTTACAAGTTCAGCAGTCGCAACTGATGGTGGTGTTCACAGAAACGGTGAGCGGGTCGGCGGTCTGCCGCGTGCGACCGCTCGCGGACACGATCGGGAGGCCTTCGCGCACCCAGTACTCGTACCCGCCGATCATTTCCTTCACCGGGTAGCCGAGTCGCGCAAACTCAAGCGCAGCACGGGTTGCGCCGTTGCAGCCAGGTCCCCAGCAGTACGTGACCACGGGCGTTCCCGCGGGAACGCGCTCGGCCGCGAGCACAGCGATGTCGCGTGTCGGCAGGTGCAGTGCGCCAGCGATGTGACCCTGCTCCCACGCCGCGTCGCCGCGGCTGTCCACCAGCACAAAGTCAGCAGCGCCGGACTCCAGCGCCGCGTGGACGTCGGACACGTCGGACTCAAATGCGAGCTTGGCGGCGAAGTGCTGGATGGCCGCGGTGCTGTCAATCGTGATCGTCATGACACTGACAGTACGAGCGAATCGTGCACATCCGAACGGATGATCGACGGCATGTACGGAGACATGTCGCTGATTCCACGGCATCATGCACTCATGACCGTGGAACCCACACTCGACGACACTGACTGGCGCATTCTGACCGCGCTGCAGCAGGACGGCAGGCTGTCCTGGGCCGAGCTCGCGCGCGCGGTCGCGATGTCGCCGAGCGCGGTGACGGAGCGTGTACGACGGCTGGAGGACGGGGGGGTGATCAGCGGCTACGCGGCGGTGGTCGACGTCGACCAGGTCGGCCTCGGCGTGATGGCGTTCGTGCGACTGCGCTACCCGAACGGCAACTACAAGCCGTTCCACGACCTGCTCGACACCACACCGGAGATCGTCGAGGCCCATCACGTCACCGGCGAGGACTGCTTCTTCCTCAAGGTGCTCGCGCGCTCCATGCGACACCTCGAGGAAGTCACCGGCCGGATTGGTGCGCTCGGAGGTGTGACGACGAGCGTTGTGTATTCGAGCCCGCTGCCGCGCCGGGCCGTCGCGTCAGACGCGGCAGCACCGCGGCTCCCGGGAGCACGAGCAGCGCGGGAATCGCGAGCGACGGGGAGAGCGTTCGTCTTAAGACGCAATCGTCCAGCCGCACCGGGCCGACCGAGGTGTCAGGTCCCTATCCTGGCTGAAGTGTGACGATGGACTTCTAACAAGACAGTGACGAGGAGACGACCGTGACCGCGCCCGCTGAGCTCTACCGGTTCGAGCCGGGTGAGCCGCCGGGGTCGTACCCGATTCTGGTGCACAGTTTCTGGGGGTTCCTCGACGCCGGCGGCGCCGGTCGGCTAGCCGTACGGCATCTGCTCGACACCCTCGACACCCGGGTGATCGCGCGGTTCGACGTCGACTCGGTGCTCGACTACCGCGCCCGGCGACCCCGGATGGTCTTTGCGGCGGATCACTACGCCGAGGTCGACATGCCCGAGTTGCTGCTGCACGAGGTGCGCGATGTCACGGGGGCGTCGTTCCTGGTGCTCGCCGGACCCGAGCCCGATTTCCGGTGGGATGCGTTCACGTCGGCAGTGATCGAACTGCACGACAAGCTCGACGTCGAGCTTGTCGTCGGCCTGGCTGCCGTGCCGTGGCCGGCACCGCACACCAGGCCCATTGCGCTGACCGCGCACGGCACCAGCCGCGGGCTCATCGAGGGCCACCTGCCGTGGGTCGGCACGATGGAAGTGCCCGGCAGCGTCAACGGTCTGCTCGAGCTCCGGCTCGGCCAGGCGGGCAAGGACGCAATGGGGTTTGCTGCGCACGTACCGCATTACCTGTCGCAGCTTGACCACCCGCGCGCCGCGCTCGCCCTGCTCGAGGCGGTGTCGGCACAAACCGGCCTGGTGTTCTCACTCGATGGACTTCGCGACGCGGCCGAGCAAGTCGACGCCGAGGTTGCCGCGCAGGTCGGGCAGTCGGAGGAGAACCTCGAGCAGGTCCGAGCGCTCGAAGCGCAGTACGACGCGCTCGTAGAGTCGCGCACCGGCGCATCGCCTGGCGTCCCGGAGGGGCCGCTGCCCAGCGCCGACGAGATCGCCGCACAGGTCGAGCAGTTCCTCGCCGACCTCGATCGCGGTAACGGCGACGAAGGCGGCGGTTCGCGCTCCTGAGAATGACCACGTCCAGCAGGTCTCGCCCCGCGGTGACAGGCATGCAGGCCTAGTGTTGCGGGGCAAAGCCTGGTGAAGGGGGTCGGCGGTTGCCTCGGGAGTTGGCCGATGTCGCAGCTGAGCTGTACGCGCTCCGACCGGAGGAGTTCGTCACCCGGCGTACCGAGGAGGCCAAGGCCGCCCGAGCAGACGGCGACCGTGCCCTCGCCGCGTCGATCGGCACACTGCGTAAGCCGACGGTGAGTGCATGGGTGCTCAATCGGTTCGTACGGTCACACGGCGACGTCGTCGCGCAGATCACGGCGATTGGCAAGGAGTTGCGCGAGGCGGAGTCCGCGATGAGCGCCGACGACCTGCGCCGGTTGTCCACCGCCCGCAACCAGCTCGTGGAGTCCCTCACGCATGACGCGGTGAGCGCCGCCGGTGTCACCGATCCGGCGGCGTCGCTCGTGGACGAAGTGCGCTCCACGCTTGCCGCCGCCGTCGCAGATCAGTCGGTCGCCGAGGCATTGGCGAGCGGGGCGCTGGTCAAGGCCGCGGTGTGGAGCGGGTTCGGCGCGACGGATCCCGAAGAGCTCGCGCCCGTACGACCCGCGCCGCCGGGAGCCGAGAAGAAGGCGCCCAGCGCGCCAACCGAGTCGAAGCCCGCAACCACAACGCGTACGACGCAAACGGCTGCGGACCGACGGAGGCGCCGCGGCGACGAGCTGCGCGGTCGCCTGGACGAGGCAGCCGCCGAGCTCACCGTGACGCAGGACGACCTCGAGTCCGCGAACGCTGACGAGCAGCAGCTTGAGGAGCGCATCGCAGAGATCCGGGCCGAACTGGCGCAAACGCTGGCCGACCTCAAGACGGCACAGGAAGCGTCGCGTCGGGCCCGCCGGCAGCTCGGCAACGCGGAGCGCGAGCACCAGGCAGCGACCAAGGCGCTGGAACGGCACGAAGCGCAGTCCTGAAACCGTCAGGCTCGGCTGGAAGAGTTGTTGTCATGGCTCACGCGACCCTGCGCATCACGACCGAGCAACGACGTGCGCGGCTGGGTCGCCGCCACTTCCTCGCACCTGGCCGCGCCGCAAGCGACCCTGTCGAGCTCACCCGCGGACTCGTGGCCCTGCACGCGACCGACCCCGCAACGGTGCACGTGTCGGCGGCGGTGCGCACGGGCATGCAACCGGTCTCAGTGCTGGAGGACGCCCTCTACGAGCAACGCACGCTGATCCGCATGCTCGGCATGCGCCGCACGCTGTTCATCGTGCCGGACGACTTCGCCGGCATCGTGCAGACATCGAGCACCGATGCTGTCGCAGCGAGGCACCGGAACCGGCTGCTCAAGTTTCTCGCGGACGCTGGAGCCGGCGGCGACGACTGGCTGCGCAAGGTCGAGGAAGCCACGCACGACGCGCTGCTCGAGATGGGTCACGCGACCGGGCAACAGCTGTCGGCGGCGGTGCCGTTGTTGCAGACCAAGCTGCATCTCAACATCGGCAAGAAGTACGAAGCCAAGACCAACATCACGACTCAGGTGCTCACCCTCTTGGCGGCCGAAGGGCACATCGTCCGGGGTCGACCGCGCGGCACCTGGGTGAGCAGCCAATACGAATGGTGGCCGGTCGAGGCCTGGCTGCCGGGAGGCATCCCGCGCCCACCCGCTGACGACGCACGCGTCGAGCTGGTGAGGGCATGGCTGGGGCGGTTCGGGCCCGCCACGATCGCCGACATCAAGTGGTGGACGGGCTGGACGCTCGGCCAGGCGCGGGCCGCGGTGGCTGCGTCTCGACACGGTGCCGGTGACCTTCGACGATGGCTCGACTGGCGTCGTGCTCGCGGACGACACGAGGGACGAGCCAGCCCCGGGGCACTGGGTCGCGCTGCTGCCCGGGCTCGACCCGACGGTGATGGGCTGGACCGAGCGCGACTGGTACCTACGACCCGACGACCGATCCAGCTTGTTCGACACCGCGGGCAACGCTGGACCAACGATCTGGTGTGACGGCCGCGTCGTTGGTGGGTGGACGCAGCGGGCCGATGGCGAGGTCGTCACGCGGCTGCTCGACAAGGTCGACCGGTCCGCCCGCAAGGCGATCGACGTGGCCGCCGACACGATGACGGAGTGGATGGCCGGCGTACGCGTCGCCGGGCGCTTCCCGTCGCCCATCGAGCAGGACATCCTCAGCCGCGGCTGAGGCCTTGGGCTCAAGCGGGACAAGCCCTGACGCAAAGCGAGAGACCGCCCCTCGAGGTGAGGGACGGCCTCTGCTTTGTGCGCGAGTCGATCAGACCGGGCGGACGTTCTCCGCCTGCGGGCCCTTCTGGCCCTGGGTGATGTTGAACTCGACGCGCTGGTTCTCCTCGAGGGTGCGGAAGCCGCTGCTCTCGATCGCGGAGTAGTGCACGAAGATGTCCGGCCCGCCGCCGTCCTGGGCGATGAAACCAAAGCCCTTCTCAGCGTTGAACCACTTGACCGTGCCTTGAGCCATTTGGCTCTCCTTCTGGGATCTTTCGTCGAGACGACGGTTGTCGTCCGGGTCGCATGCGGCGCCTCGCTCTGGAAACCCAAAGAAGGAGCACCCGCCATTCAAGCTTCGCGGGCGTCGTTAAAACGTACGGAAGTGATGCGCAACCGCGGACCAGCATACAAAGGTCTGGCCAGAACGTCACCCCAGGGTGACCGGAACCTCGATCTGCGGGAGCTCGACCCACGTCTTACCGGGGCTCAGCAACAGCGGCTGGCCGTCCGTCGTGGTGAACCTGAACGGGCCGTTGGTCCCGCCTTTGGCCCACTTCCCGGGGATGGCCCTGCCTCCGGACAAAAGGGTCAGATCCCCCGAAGTGTTCTCGAGCTCGATGGTGAAAGTGCTCGACCTGCCGATGGGCGCGTTTCCGGCGTCGACTCGGAGCACGAGCACGTTTGTCGCGGTGACCTGGACGCCGTCGTCATCGAGGTGCGGCTCACCGCCCTCGGACCGCCGATAGGTGGCCGTTGTCGGGTCGTACGCCCAGTCGCTCACGGTGATGTCGGAGTAGTCGATCCGTACGGTCGACGCGGGCGTCGCTCCGGCCTGCGCGGCAACGACGGTGGGGCTGCTGCCGTACGAGAAGTAGGGCGGTGGCGGTCGTGCGGCGGTCGCTGACAGCAAGCAGCTGCTCCGGCCGGGCGAAGACGCGGTGCGGGTCGCTTCGCGTGTTGTCGAGGCGGTAGGCGCCGGAGCGTCGGGCTACGCGCAGGGTGCCGAGGCTGTCGACGTCGGCGACCTCGTCGATGTAGTCGAGCACCTCCGGGGCGGCCATCGTGTTGGCCAGCACGCCGTGCGTTGGCCCGATGAGGGCGGCGTCTGCGACGCGCAGAGACCGTACGGGCCCAGCCTCGGCCGGAAGCGTGGAGTGGAAGACGGCCGCGATCCGCGTCGCCGCCACACCGATCGGCTCGACGAAGACGAGGTCTGCCGCGTTGATGCCGCGGTGCGGGTGCGCGTCGGGGGTGTTGGAGATCTTGACTGCTACGGACGCATGGTCGAGGGCGGTTGCGGCGCCTGGCAGTCCGGTGAGTGGAGCCCGGCCGGCCATGTCGAGGACCCGAGGTGGAGTCGTCGGTCTGGCGGTCGGCGTCGGGAACGGTGTCGGCGTCGAACTGAAGATGTCGGTCGTATTTGCCGAGCTGCCCGTGCATGCGACGAGCGCGGCGGCCGCGAAGACGACCGCCGCTGCCATGGCGACGCGTGAGCCTTGGGTGCTGCTACCGCTTGTGCGCAAGGGCGACCCTCAGTGATCGGACGGACTGAGGCAAGTGTGGGTTAGGACACGCCTGCACGCCCGGCGAACCGCCGAGGGGGCACT
>CAWCXA010000004.1:0-18111 GCA_963799425.1 uncultured Actinomycetota bacterium
AGAAAACCCAACAGCAGTACAACACCTGACCTCGGGCCGTCGTGTCCGGATTGTGGACTTCGCGTCTCGACAGGCGGGCACTGCGGTAGAACCGAGCCATGTCGATCCACGACTACCGGCTCAATCAGCTCGACCAGCTGGAGTCCGAGGCCGTCTTCGTGATGCGCGAGGTCGCCGCAGAGTTCGAGCGGCCGGTGCTGCTGTTCTCGGGCGGCAAGGACTCGATCGTGATGCTCCGGGTTGCCCAGAAGGCATTCGCTCCGAGCCCGATCCCGTTTCCGGTCCTGCACGTCGACACCGGGCACAACTTTCCCGAGGTGCTCGACTTCCGGGACCAGCGGGTGGCCGAGCTGGCGGTCAACCTAGTGGTCGCATCCGTGCAGGAGGCCATCGACCGTGGGCTCGTGCGCGAGGAGCCCAACGGCTCCCGCAACCGCATCCAGACGCCTGTGCTCCTGGACGCCGTCGAGAAGCACGGCTTCACCGCACTGTTCGGCGGGGCGCGGCGGGACGAGGAGAAGTCGCGCGCCAAGGAGCGCATCTTCTCCTTTCGTGACGAGTTCGGTCAGTGGGACCCGAAGAACCAGCGACCCGAGCTCTGGAGTCTCTACAACGGGCGGGTCAACATCGGCGAGAGCATCCGGGTCTTCCCGTTGTCCAACTGGACCGAGCTCGACGTGTGGCATTACATCGCACGCGAGCGGCTCGAGCTGCCTGGCATCTACTACGCCCACCGCCGAGATGTGTTCGAGCGTGGCGGCATGCTCTTCGGTGTCAACGACTTCTGCCAGCCGCGCGCCGGCGAGGAAGTGTTCACCGCGAGCGTGCGCTACCGCACGGTCGGCGATGCCTCGCTCACCGCGGCCGTGGAGTCCGACGCCGACACGGTCGACAAGGTCATCGCCGAGATCTCGGCCACGCGCATCACCGAGCGCGGTGCGACCCGCGGCGACGACAAGGTGAGCGAGGCCGCGATGGAGGACCGCAAGCGCGAGGGGTACTTCTGACCATGGACCTGCTGCGCTTTGCCACGGCCGGTTCGGTCGACGACGGCAAGAGCACGCTCATCGGGCGATTGCTCTACGACACCAAGACGTTGTTCGACGACCAGCTCGAAGCGGTTGTCCGTACGAGTGAAGCGCGTGGCGACGAGCACACCGACCTTGCGCTCGTGACAGACGGGCTGCGGGCAGAGCGCGAGCAGGGCATCACGATCGACGTCGCCTACCGCTACTTCGCCACGCCTCGGCGCAAGTTCGTCATCGCGGACACGCCGGGCCACATTCAGTACACCCGAAACATGGTCACCGGCGCCTCGACCGCGGATCTCGCCATCGTGCTCGTCGACGCGCGCAAGGGCCTGCTGGAGCAGAGCCGCCGCCACGCGTTCCTCGTCTCGCTCCTCCGGGTGCCGCACCTCGTCGTTGCGGTCAACAAGATGGACCTCGTCGACTGGTCTCAGGATGTGTACGAGCGCATCCGCGAGGACTTCACCGCGTTCTCCACCAAGCTGGCGCTGCCCGACGTGGACTTCATCCCGATCTCGGCGCTGCATGGTGACAACGTCGTGGAGCGCTCCGCGAGCTCGCCGTGGTTTCAGGGGCCGTCGCTGCTGCACCACCTGGAGAACGTGTACGTCGCGAGCGACCGCAACCTCACCGACGTACGGTTCCCGGTGCAGCTCGTACTCCGGCCGCGGTCGTCGCGTGGTCTCGACTACCGCGGCTACGCGGGCACCGTGGCAGGTGGCGTGCTCAAGCCTGGTGACGAGGTCGTGGTGCTGCCGAGCGGGTTCACCACGCGAATCGCGGGGATCGACACTGCCGACGGTCCGGTTGACGAGGCGTTCAGCCCCATGTCGGTCACTGTGCGGCTCGAGGAGGAGCTCGACGTTTCCCGCGGCGACATGATCTGCCGCCCGCACAACCGTCCGACGGTGACGCAGGACATCGACGCGGTCGTCTGCTGGATGGACGACACGGCGACGCTCGTACCCGGACGGAAGTACGTCCTCAAGCACACAACTCGCAGCGTCAAGGCCATCGTCAAAGAGGTGCAGCACCGCATCGACATCAACTCCCTGCACCGCGACGACAGCACGCCCGAGCTGTCACTCAACGAGATCGGCCGCGTGCGTCTGCGCACCCAGCAGCCGATCTTCGTCGACGACTACGCGCGCAACCGGCAGACCGGCGGGTTCATCCTCATCGACGAGCAGACCAACGCCACTGTCGGCGCGGGCATGGTGAGCGGCGCGCACTGACCAGGCCAGCCAACCTCGTTAGTCCGACTCGCCGAGTGCGGCGATGATGCGGTCCACTGCATCGTCAACCGGCACCACGGAAGCGTCGATGACGACGTCGGCGTCGTCCGGCTCCTCATAGGGGTCGGAGATGCCGGTGAACTCCGGGATGAGACCAGCGCGTGCCTTGGCGTAGAGGCCCTTGCGGTCGCGCGCCTCGGCCACCTCGAGCGGCGTGGAGACGTGGACGAGTACGAATCGGCCGTGCGCCTCGGCCATCGCCCGGACCGCGCGTCGGGAGTCGGCGTACGGGGCAATCGGTGCGCAGACGGCGATACCGCCGTGCTTGGCGGCCAATGCGGCAACCCAGCCGATGCGCCGCACGTTGAGGTCTCGGTCGGCGCGCGAGAAGCCGAGACCTGCGGAGAGCATGCGGCGCACTTCGTCACCGTCGAGCAGGGTGACCTCGCGTTCGGTGCGGTCGAGCAGCTCGTCGACGAGTGCGCGGGCGATGGTCGACTTGCCGGACCCGGACAGGCCGGTCAGCAGAACGACAACGCCGCCGCGGCCGACAGTCCCATCGGCATCATCGGGCGCGAGCAGCTCCACCCGTTCGGCGCCGTACCTGGCCAGCACCGCGTGGGCGACCTGCTCGTCCTTGTCGACATCGAGGTCAGGGTGTCGCGGGAACGGAACGGCGAGGACGGCGGCACCGGGTACGTCGGTGGCTGCAGCTTGAATCGCGCGGACGAGATGGTGGGCATCACCTCCGACGGGCGCGCCAGTTCCGACGAGGGCGCAGAGGACCACGATGTTGCCGGTGACGGCGTGCGCGCGCGCCGTGTGCAGCTGCTCGGCGGTGGGGGCGCCACGGAAGCCCAGCAGCAGAGCATGGCGGCCCATCAGTTCGGCGGATGAGTCGATGGCCGTACGCCGCCAGCGGCGCGCCGGTCCGTGCGCTGGTGGCTGCAGCGGCTCGATCGGTCCGACCAGCCGACTGCCCGCGGCGGCGATGTCTGCGACCGTCTCGATCGTCAGCCGGGCGAGCGGCGTTCCTTCGGGGTCGGTCAGCAACAGGACCCTCGCACGCTCGGCCTCGGCTGCGACGTCTGGCGGGACATCGAGGAGCGGCAAGAAGTCGACTGGGGCGGCGGCCGGGGAGGCCCCAAACCGAAAGGCCGCCCCGTAGCCACCACCCAGCAGGAGATCGAGGTCGTCGAGCTGCACCCCGTCCAGCGCATGCTGCGGCAGGTCGCCGAGGCCTTCCCAAGACACGCGCAGGACTGTGTCACACCGAGGTCAGCGACAGCCGCTGAGGTCCACCTGTGGAGCACGGACGAATGGCTGCGTCATCACGTCCGCCAGCGGTGTCGAGCCGGGGATGCTCAGGTCGATGCGAACGGACCCGCCGGCAGGGATGTCGACCTCGCGACGCAGGACGAGCCAGTCACCCTCATCGCCGGTGACGAACGACGCCGCCCCACCGTCCACGGTCAGGCTGCCTACGCCCCGCCCGCGGGGCACGTACCACGACACCGTGACCCGGTGTGTGGTGTTGGGTGTCGTGAGCTTGCTGCCGATGTAGTGGGAGACCTCGGCCGGCACCGAGTTGGTCAGCGTCAAGGACACCGTCGAGCCGTCCCCCGTGCAGGTTGCCGCGATTGCGGCGTCGAGGAAGTAGTCCAGCTTGGAGGCGTCGGCGTTGGTGACGTAGACACCGACCCGGTCCGCCGGGTCGCCGAGCTCGCCGGCGTACGCGACATCGCGGAGAAACGCCTGCTCGTCCTCGCGGCCGGACCACACCGTCACGTGGCCGCGCACCTCAGGAAGGGCCAGAGCCTGTCCCAACCCCCACAGGTCGGTGCCCGGCTGTGTCGCGGCCGTGAAGACCGCACCCACCACATTCTTCAGGTAGTCGTCGCGCGCATCCGACAGCCCGCCGAGCAGGTCATACGCGTTGTGCATCAGCAGATCGACGGCGTTGTCGGCGTTGACCTCGGGGCCACCCGGGACGGCGACCGCGCCCGTGACGCCGAGCACCTGTTGCAGTGCCACGGGGTCGAGCGCGATCACCCCGTCGGGTGCTGGCTGCCCGCTCTGTTGCCAAAGGTGGCTGAGCAGCTGCGCCGCCTGCGGGAAGTCTGGACTCATCGTGAGGTTGGCGACGTGGCTGAGCTGCTCGCCGAACAGTGCGACCGCCTCGGGTACGGCGTCAAGACCGGCGCGATCGAGCTGCAGGAGGGCGTCATTGCCCACCGTTTCGACCAGTGTCAGCTGGCCACCTTCGGCCCGGACGAGCGCGAACGTGCCGACGATCCCGCCGGTCGGTCGAGCCTCGGCGGGGTTCTGCAGGACGAGCAGGTACTGGCGCGGTCCGTCGGCGCCCAGGAAACCGGGCAGGTGCTGCACGAGCCCGGACACGTCGTGCGAGCGGTCGGCCAGCTCGGCAAGACCGTCGCGCGCCTCCTCGACCGGCTCGCGCAGCGGGCCGAGCAGTGCGTCGGTATCGAGCGCCGCGACATCGGCCGCCACGTCGGAGATCGTCTCGTCTGCCGGGGCCATGACCGCACCCAGATCGGCCAGCAGCGCGACGTCGACCGTGCCACCGCCGGTCGACAGACTGTCGGCACCCTCGAGGCTCTGCAGGAGAGGGTCGAGCGCATCCTTCGAGATTCTGTCGAGACCGCCGGTGAGCACCTGGGCCGCTTCGACATCGTCGCCAACCATCGGCAACCAGGCCGCGATGTCGAGCGGCAGGGCATGAGCGGCAGCGGAGGCATCGTCGGCGGCGACTCGCAGCCTGTCACCCGCCGTTCGAGCGCCTGCCCAGTCACGGGACTCCAGGCGTTCCTCGAGGTCTGCTTGCGCGGCACGTGCATCCCGGGCAGCGGCCACGACGTTGCGCGTCTCGATCGCGCCCCATATGGCGAGCCCGATGCCGACGAGCAGGAACGCGGCCACGGTCAGCCACCCGAGACGGCGTCGCGACCTGCGCTGCCGCGGTGCTCCGCCCGCGGGCTCAGTCGACGTCGTGGCCTGCATGGTCACGCGTTCACCGTACGGGCGCAGGTTCGGGCTTGGAGGCGATTCAGCGAGTTCGGTCTCGGCCGCGCCGCCGCACGCGCGCCAGAGCAGTCGCCAGCAGCCCTGCGGCAGTGGCCCCGGCCACTGCTGGCCAGACGTAGGAGCGGGTCGCTCGCTGCTCGGGCTCGGTGGTCGCGCTGTTCGCCGGCTCGGTAGCCGTCGTCGTCGCCTGCGTTGGAGGGGGCGTCGGGATGCTGGGTGCCGCGCTGGGCGGCGCGGCACGATCGCCCAGCGGCAGCCGCCACACCGCACTACCGACGCCCTCGCTGCCGAGCAGCAGCGCGGTGCCGTCGGCAGCGGCGGTCAACGACTCACCGACGCTCATAGGTGGCAGCGTCATGATGGCCTGCTCGACGCCGCCCGGGCGGTCGTAGAGCCGTACGCGGGTGTTGTTGCGCAGGGCGACGCGGCCGTCCGCGAGGAACGTGCCGTCCGACGCCATCGTCGGACCGGTCCCGATCGGGCTGAACACGTTGGGCTGGTCGGCGATCAGCCGCTCTGGGCCGGCGTAGACAACGCCGCCGCCTTCACGCTTCTCGACGAGATAGACCTGATTGGTTCTGGGGTCGACCAGGATGGTCTCGACGTCGGGGAGTCGGCCGTCCGCATATGACACGGCGAACCGCTCGGCCGAGACGCTCCCGGACACGAGCTCCCTGGGCTCCGCGACCACGTACACGCTCGGCTGCGGCCGCAGCGACAGGTTGGCTCCGGTGTCGGCCACGAACAACGCGGCCGATCCGTCGGGGCCGCGGCCCATCGCGATGGCCTCCCAGTCGACGTTCAGCGCGCCCCCGATGTCCAGTGTCGCGACCGTCGCTCCAGCTTGGTCGACCGCGAACAGCCGGGCGGCGTTGCCGCTGTCGTTGTGGGTCCAGAGCACCCCGGGGTGAACGACGCTCGCGGCCAGCCCGCTCGACTCCGTGATCGCCGGGTCGGCGAACCGGAACACCTCGACAGGCTCACCGATCGGGGCAGCATGCAGCAGGGCCACCATCGCCCACGACTGCACCGCCACCCGGGAGAGGTTAACCCGGCATGGCGCCCGGCTGGCCCGCCTCCACAACCCAGCTCGCCGACGTGCGTACCGGCGAGGACTCCGAGGCAATCGAGTCGACGACGCGGAACTGTGTCCGCCAGGTGGATCGGTCCACGTCGCAACGCAGGTAACCGTGGGTCGTGCCGTCGAAGTACCGCACGTGCGGATTCAGTGCGGCGTTGGACGCGATGATGATCGGGATGAAGGGCGGCGGGAATTCGGAGGTCACCGACGTCGCCACGAACTCGGTGCCCACGATGGGGGAGGCCGGATCGTCGAAGTTCGGCCGCAGGTCGTTGACCCAGGCGGAGTGGATGTCGCCGGTGAGCACGATGGGGTTCGGCACGGCGGCATCTCGTACGTGCTCCAGCGTGCGGGTGCGGAATGGCACGTACCCGTCCCACTGGTCGAGGTTCGCGATCTGTGGCGGCACCTGTGTCGGGTTGAGGAAGCGCGTCTGCGCGAGAATCGTCTGCTGGGCGAGGACGTTCCACAGCGCGGTCGTGTCGGCGAGCCCGTCACGCAGCCACTGCTCCTGCGTCTCGCCGGTCAGCGTGCCGGCGGCGTTGCTGGTGCCGCAGAACACCGGGCCGAGGTCGCTGGGCACGCCGCAAGGCTGGTCCGTGCGGTACTGCCGGGTGTCGAGCACGTTGACGCGGGCGAGGTCGCCGTAGTCGAAGCGCCGATAGATCAGGAAATCGGCCGAGCCGATCGTGTAGGACGCGCGGATCGGCATGTGCTCCCAGTAGGCCTGGTAGGCAGCGGCTCGCTGCGCGCGGAACGTCGCCGGGTCCTGGCGGCTGTCTCCGCTGTCGTCCACCTCGTCGATGTCGTTGGCGTAGTTGTTCTCTACCTCGTGGTCGTCCCACGTGACGACAAAGGGGAACGCCGCATGCGCCGCCTGCAGCGCCGGGTCGGTCTTGTACTGCGCGTGCCGGTTGCGGTAGTCGGCCAGCGTGCGCAGCTGGTTGAGTCCGGGCTGCTCGGGGGTCGTGTGCTGCCGTATGGCGCCCGGCTGCGGGTCCCCCTCGTAGATGTAGTCGCCGACGTGCAGCACCACGTCGAGGTCTTCGGCGGCAAGTCCGGCGTAGGCCGGGAAGCGACCGTTCTGCCAGTCCTGGCAGTTCACGACGCCGAAGCTGAGCGCTGCGACGTCGGCCCCGTTTCTCGGAGCCGTGCGGGTCCGCCCCACGGGGCTGATCTCGCCGAGGGCGAAGAACCGGTAGAAGTAGTCCCGGCCCGGGTCCAGGCCCTTGACGTCGATGTGGACGGAGTGCGCGGTCTGTGGTCGCGCGAGCGCGAGGCCGCGCCGTTCGACGCGGCGGAAGCGCTCGTCGCGTGCCACCTGCCAGAGCACGGGTACTGGTCGGTCCGGCATCCCGCCACCGTTCAGCGGATCCGGCGCCAGCCGCGTCCAGAGCACGACGCTCGTCGGCAGCGGATCGCCGGAGGCAACGCCCAGCGTGAACGGGTTTCCGGGGCGGTGCCAGCCGGCCTCGGCCTGGCCGGCAGTCGTGACGAGAAAGGCTGTGGCGCTCGCGCCGATCAAGAACCCGCGCCGACCGATGATGCCACTCGTCTCAGTCATGCCCCGCAGCCGATCATGCGTGAAGTAAACGGCGCCCCTACGCGGGGGTGAACGGTCCGCACCGAGTCTTCGACGCAGGATGTCATTGCGTCAGAGCAAATTGCGTCAGAGCAAGTCAGAGCAACTGGGGCGCTGGGGAGTTGTCGGGCGCTTTGCGTACGCTGGAAGCACCCCCGGGATTCCCAAAACGGGGGCGTCTGTGCTGCCCGAAAGACTGCGCTTGCCAAAAGGAGGGCCAATGAGCCTCGGCGGAGTCCTGGACGCCCTGCTCGACGAGACTTCGGGTGATCCGGCACTGCGCGGAGCCGTCCGCGACGCGCAGGAGGGCAGCGCGCGCGAGCTCGACCTCACAGCGCCGCAGTCCCTGCGTCCTTTCATCGTGGCGGCGCTGGCCCGGGCTGCTGACCGGCCGGTTCTGGCCGTGACAGCGACCGGCCGGGAGGCCGAGGACCTCGTGGCTGCACTCGACTGCCTGCTGCCCCCGGGCTCGGTGGCCGAGTTCCCCGCCTGGGAGACCCTGCCGCATGAGCGGTTGTCGCCACGGTCAGACACTGTGGGCCGTCGGCTCGCCGTGCTGCGTCGACTGGTGCACCCGGAGGCATCCGACACGCAGCACGGGCCACTCCAGGTGGTTGTCGCACCCGTGCGCAGCGTCCTGCAGCCGCAGGTCAACGGACTGGCCGACCTAGAGCCCGTACGACTTCGCGTTGGCGACGAGGTGAGCCTCGACGACATAGTGCGGCGGCTCGTGGCGGCTGCTTACACGCGGGTCGACCTGGTCGAGCGGCGGGGCGAGTTTGCTGTTCGAGGCGGCATCATCGACGTGTTCCCGCCGACTGACGAGCACCCGGTCCGGGTGGAGCTGTGGGGCGACGAGGTCGACGAAGTCCGCTCCTTCTCGGTCACCGATCAGCGCTCGCTCGCCCCGCTCGAGGGAGGTTTGTGGGCACCGCCGTGCCGCGAGCTGCTGCTCACCGACGACGTCCGCTCGCGGGCGCGCGCGCTCGCGGTCCAGCACCCCGAGCTCGCCGAGATGCTCACCAAGCTCGCCGAGGGCATCGCGGTCGAAGGCATGGAGTCGCTCGCGCCCGTGCTCGTCGACGACATGGAGCTGCTGCTCGACCTGGTGCCGCGCGACACTCACGTGCTCGTCTGCGACCCCGAGCGCGTCCACACCCGAGCACACGACCTGGTGGCCACCAGCCAGGAGTTCCTGGAGGCGTCCTGGGCGGCCGCGGCCGGCGGCGGGCAGTCGCCGATCGACCTCGAAGCGGCGGGCTACCGGACTCTCGGCGATGTGCGCCAGCACGCGCTCGGACGTGGGCTGGCCTGGTGGAGCGTAAGCCCGTTCGGCTTTGACGCGGATCTGGCGGTCGAGCTGGACGGCGTGGAGAGCCGCACACTGTCCGCACGTCCGGTCGACTCCTACCGCGGCGACGCCGACAGGGCCACCACTGACCTGCGCGCGGCGCTCGCGGCCGACTGGGCGGTCGTCCTCACGAGTGAAGGCCACGGCTCCGCCAAGCGGCTGGCCGAGATGCTGAGCGGTGACGGGCTGCCGGCGCGGCTCACCGCCGACCTGGTGGCAGCGCCCGAGCGCGGGGTCATCCAGGTGACGACCGCGACGCTCGTGACCGGGTTCTACGCCGACGTGGCCCGCCTCGCTGTACTCAGCGAGAGCGACTTGACCGGCAAGGGCGGCGTGTCCACCAAGGACATGCGCCGCATGCCGAGCCGCCGCAAGAACATGGTTGATCCGCTGCAGCTGCGCCCGGGTGACTATGTCGTGCACGACCAGCATGGCGTCGGGCGCTACGTGGAGATGACCCAGCGCACGGTGCAGGGTGCGATGCGCGAATACCTCGTCGTCGACTACGCGCCGTCCAAGCGCGGTCAGCCTGCGGATCGGCTGTTCGTACCCACCGACGCCTTGGAGCAGGTGACGCGGTACGTCGGCGGCGACGCGCCCACGCTCGACCGGATCGGCGGGTCCGACTGGTCAGCCCGCAAGAGCCGAGCCCGCAGGGCCGTCCGCGAGATCGCCGCCGAGCTCATCAAGCTTTACGCAGCGCGCCAAGCCGCGCCGGGCTATGCGTTCGGTCCCGACACGCCCTGGCAGCGTGAGCTGGAGGACGCGTTCCCCTACGTCGAGACCGTCGACCAGCTCATCACGATCGACGAGGTCAAGCGCGACATGGAGCGGTCCACCCCCATGGATCGCGTGATCGCCGGCGACGTCGGTTACGGCAAGACCGAGATCGCGGTGCGCGCGGCGTTCAAGGCGGTACAGGATGGCAAGCAGGTCGCGGTCCTCGTGCCCACGACGCTGCTCGTCCAGCAACACCTGCAAACGTTCGCCGAGCGCTACGCGGCGTTCCCGGTGTCCGTGCGGGCGTTGTCGCGGTTCCAGACCGACACGGAGGCCGACGCTGTTGTCGCCGGACTTACCGAGGGCAGCGTCGATGTCGTCATCGGCACCCACCGGCTGCTGTCGGGCACCGTACGGTTCAAGGATCTGGGACTGCTCGTGGTCGACGAGGAGCAGAGGTTCGGCGTCGAGCACAAGGAGCAGATCAAGCACCTGCGGGCAAACGTCGACGTACTCACCATGTCGGCGACGCCGATCCCGCGCACGCTCGAGATGTCGATCACCGGCATCCGCGACATGTCGGTGATCCAGACTCCGCCGGAGGAGCGGCATCCCGTCTTGACCTACGTCGGCGGATACGACGAGAAGCAGGTGGCTGCCGGGATCCGTCGTGAGCTACTGCGCGAGGGCCAGGTCTTCTTCGTACACAACCGCGTCGACACGATCGAGCGCGCGGCATCCCGGTTGCGCGAGCTGGTGCCGGAGGCGCGCATCGTCACCGCTCATGGCCAGATGGCGGAGCACTCTCTGGAGCAGGTGATCGAGGACTTCTGGGAGAAGCGCGCGGACGTTCTGGTCTGCAGCACCATCGTCGAGACGGGCCTTGACATCTCCAATGCCAACACTCTGATCGTCGACCGGTCGGAGCGGCTCGGTCTGTCGCAGTTGCACCAGTTGCGCGGTCGGGTCGGCCGCGGCCGCGAGCGTGCCTACGCCTACTTCTTCTACCCACGGGACAAGCCGTTGACCGAGGAGGCCTACCAGCGCCTGGCCACCATCGCCCAGTACACCGATCTGGGTGCCGGCATGCAGATCGCCATGAAGGACCTGGAGATCCGCGGGGCTGGCAACCTGCTGGGCGCCGAGCAGTCGGGGCGCATCGCCGACGTCGGCTTCGACCTCTACGTACGCATGGTTGGTGAGGCGGTCGAGGAGTTCAAGGGCGAGACGCCCTCGGAGGAGCCCGAGGTCCGCATCGACCTGCCCGTGGACGCTCACCTGCCACACGACTACGTACCGAGCGAGCGCCTGCGGCTGGAGACCTACCGGCGGATGTCGGAGGCCGACTCGGATGCGGCAGTCGACGCCATCCGTGACGAGCTCGACGACCGCTACGGTCCCTTGCCCGAGCCGGTGGAAAACCTGTTGGAGGTCGCCCGGTTCCGGGTGCTGGCCAGGCGGGTGGGGCTGCACGAGGTCGTGCAGGCCGGCAACCACGTACGGTTTGGTCCGGTGGAGCTGAGGGACTCGCAACAGGTGCGGCTCGCCCGGCTCTACCCGAGATCGCTGGTCAAGGCCACGGTGCGTACGATCCTTGTGCCGAGGCCGTCGACCCGAGCGATCGGCGGGCAGCCTGTCCGTGATGTCGAGCTGCTCCGCTGGGCCCGCAAGGTCATCGACGACATCATGCTCGATGCACCGGCTGGGGCTTCGAGCAAGGCGTGAGCTCGACCCGTCCGATAAAGGGGTCCCGAAAGTGGTCATGCTGAGCAGCTCCGACATGCGCCGCACAGTCGTGAGCGCCGTCGCCGTCGCCGGCACGCTGCTTGCTGCCACGGCATGCGGCAACGACGAGATCGGTGCGGCGGCAGTCGTGGGCGGCAGTCGCATCACGGTGACCGCGGTGCAGGACCAGGCCGAGGACTTCCTCGCGACAACCGATGACAGCTCCGAGATCGACACCGCCGCGCTGCAGCGTCGCATCCTGCAGCAGGAGGTTCGGCACGACCTGCTGACAGATGTCGCCACAGACGAGAGCGTCACCGTGTCGGAGGCTGACGTCGACAATTTCCTCGAGCAGCTGCAGGAGGCGCAGGAGGCGCAGGGCGGTGACCTGACCCAGTTCATGCTCGAACAAGGCTTCACCGAGGAGACACTGCGCAGCGCGGTCCACGACGAGGTGTTGCGCAGCCAGCTGGCCGAGGAGCTCGGGTCGGACGAGGCGGTCGAGGCGGCTGTGACGGCCAAGGCAGACGAGGTTGGCGTCACGGTCAACCGCCGCTACGGCACCTGGGAGGGTAACCAGCTCATCGAAGGCACCGGTGCCATCGCGTCCGTGCTCGACGAGGCTGCGGCCTAGTCCCGGCTTGCCCCCGCGCGCATGGGTCGACTTGTACTCCTCGTCAGCAGCCCGCGGGTTGCTCCTGGGCTGTTGTCAGCCGCGGCGTGGGACGTGTTGCGATCTGGGCGGGTGCTAGCCGAGTCCGAGGCGACGCCACTGGCGGCCTCGGTGTCGGCAGCCGGCATCTCCGTGGAGGCGGCGGTACCCGACGTACGTGCTCTGCTCGCGTTGGCGCGCAGCGAGCAGCATCCCATCGTCTGGCTGGTCGGCACTTCCGGCGACGTCGCACTGACTGACGGCCTGACGGCAGCGGTGCTGGCGTCGGCCGGCGAGCCGATGCCCGACCTGGAGGTCGTGCACGGGTCGTACGACCTTCCGGGCGCCCGGTTTCTGGACCTGGTCGCACTCATGGACCGGCTGCGGTCTCCGGGCGGGTGCCCATGGGACGGCCAGCAGACGCACGAGTCGCTGGTGACCTACCTGCTCGAGGAGACCTACGAAACCATCGAAGCCATCGAGATCGGCGACGACGCGCATCTGCGGGAGGAGCTCGGCGACCTGCTGCTGCAGGTGGTCTTCCATTCACGCATCGCGGAGGAGCGGTCGACCGGTCCGTGGACGGTCGACGATGTCGCCGGCGGGATCGTCGACAAGCTCGTGCGCCGGCATCCGCACGTGTTCGGCGATGGGGAGGCACCCGATCTCGAGACCCTTGACGCCTCGTGGGAGCAGCAGAAGGCGGCCGAGAAAGGCAGGGTGTCATCGATGGAGGGCGTACCCCTGGCCTTGCCAGCGCTGTCCCTGGCGTCCAAGCTGTTGCACCGCGCCGAAAAGGCGGGCGTCTCCGTTTCCCGGCCCGCCGTCGAGGTCGATGGCGACATCGGCGACACGCTGCTCGGTGTCGTCGCCGCCGCGCGAGAGCGCGGAGTTGATGCCGAGCAGGAGCTCCGGGCGGCTGTCCGGCGGTTTGCCGAGGCTGTTCGCACGGCCGAGGGCTAGTCCTAGTGCAACCCAACAAGAGCCCCGACCGTGCGCGCTCAAATGCGTCTCTTGACCACGTATTTCGCACGTCTAGCGCGCGCGGTCAGTGCCGGTAGGAGACCGATGATGGTAATCTCATGCCATGAGAACTGCCATCGACTCTGCCGGTCGGGTTGTCATTCCTAAAGCGCTTCGAGACGCGCTAGGCCTTACCTCCGGGCAGCCACTGGACGTACTCGAACGAAACGGTCGGCTCGAGATTGTGCCGCTGCCGACGCCAATGCGACTCATCGACACCGGTGAGGGCGTCGTTGCCGTGCCGGACGCCGAGCTGCCTGAGCTGACGGAAGAGATGGTGCGCGACACGTTGGAGAAGACCCGGCGATGATCGCAGTCGACTCCAGCGTGGTCATCGCGGCGTTCGCGAGCTGGCACGAGCACCACGCACGAGCGCTCAAGGCATTCGCTCGCCGACCACGCCTCATCGCACACGCTGCTGTCGAGGCCTACTCGGTGTTGACAAGGTTGCCGCCGCCGCACCGGGCACGGCCGGACATCGTCCAGGCGTTCATCGGCCAGCGCTTCAACGAGCCCTTCCTAGGGCTCTCCGACACGGGACACCGAGACTTACTAGCCATGGTGGCGTCCAGCGAGATCCTCGGTGGGCAGACCTACGATGCGCTGATCGCCTTCACGGCAGCCCAGCACGACGCCCTGTTGCTCAGCCTCGATCACCGTGCAGCCCTCACCTATGAGGCTGTGGGCGCCAGGGTGGAGACGCTGCGCGTCTAGGCTCGGCTCTCGTGCAGCCCGCTGACCTGCTGTTCACCAACGGTCCGGTGTTCACCGGCGCCGCAACCCCGCCGGTCGTCATGGACGTGGCCGTCAGGGGTGCCCAGATCGCCGCGGTCGGTGAGCAGGCACGTGAGCTCCGCGGCAGTAAGACAGAGGTGGTGGACGTGGCGGGACGTTTGTTGCTTCCGGGGTTCCAGGATGCGCACTGCCATCCCACCCAAGGCGGTGCCGAACGGCTGCACTGCGACCTGTCCGAGCTGGACGATCTTGCCGCCTACCAAGAGACGATCGCGGGCTACGCGGCGCAGCACCAAGACACCCCGTGGGTCATCGGGGGCGGCTGGCAGCTTGCCGCGTTCCCCGGGGGCACGCCGCGCAAGGAAGACCTCGACGCAATCGTCTCCGATCGGCCCGCCTACCTCCCCAACCGCGACCACCACGGCGGCTGGGTCAACAGCCGCGCCCTCGAGTTGGCCGGGATCACCCGAGAAACGCCAGACCCCGCCGACGGCCGCATCGAGCGCGACGCCGACGGCGAGCCGACGGGAACGCTGCACGAGGGTGCGGTCGCGCTGCTGTTCAAGGTGTTGCCTGAGGAGTCACCGGCCGAGCGCCTGGCAGCGCTGCTCGAGGGTCAGCGCCACCTGCTGGCCCACGGTGTGACCGCATGGCAGGACGCGATCGTAGGCGCCTACCTCGGCCACGCTGATCCCTACGACACGTACGTCGACGCCGCCGCTAGCGCTGACCTGGTCGCGCGGGTCCGCGGGGCGCTGTGGTGGGAGCGCGAACGCGGGCTCGAGCAGCTACCCGAGCTGGTCGCTCGCCGGGACGGAGCGAGGCACGGCCGGTTCGTCGCCGGCAGCGTGAAGATCATGCTCGATGGCATCGCGGAGAACTTCACGGCCGCGATGCTGGACCCCTACCTCGACGGCGGCGGCAACGTGACAGGCAACCGCGGCATCTCGTTCGTCGAGGCCAAGCAGCTCGACACCTACGTCACCGCGCTGGATGCGGCCGGCTTCCAGGTGCACGTGCACGCCATCGGCGATCGGGCGGTTCGCATCGCGCTTGACGCCTTTGAAGCAGCCCGCGCGGCCAACGGACCCAGCACGCACCGCCACCACCTGGCGCACCTGCAGGTTGTGCACCCCGCCGACGTCCCACGGTTTGCATCGCTCGAGGTGACCGCCACAGTGCAAGCGCTCTGGGCGCATCACGAGCCCCAGATGGACGAGCTGACGATCCCGTTCCTCGGCAACGGCCGGGCAGCGTGGCAATACCCGTTCGGTGATCTGCACCGCAGCGGTGCTGCGATCGCCATGGGCAGTGACTGGCCGGTGACGAGTCCCGATCCGTGGCAGGCCGTGCACGTCGCCGTGAACCGGGCAGCCTATAGCGAGGACTCCGAGCCGTTCTTGCCCCATCAGGCGCTAGACCTCGCCACCGCACTTGCCGCCTACACATCCGGGTCGGCGCGCGTCAACCACCTGGACGACTCCGGACGCATTTCTCCCGGCTATGTGGCGGACCTCGCCGTGGCAACGGCCGACCCCTTCGCGCTGCCCGTCAGTGAGATTGGCTCGGTGAACACTGCGCGCACATACGTGGGCGGCGCGCTCGTCCACGACGAATGACGCCTCAGCGCACAACAGCCGGCGAGAACGCCCTGTCGACGAGGATGGTCGGTGCGCCGCTGCCGTCCGCCGGCACCTGCCAGATGGCCAGGTCCCGTGCGCCATCGGGAGTACGCGCGTAGAGCACGGTCTCGTTGTCGAGCCACTCCACCTGGTCATCGACAGAATACGTCTCGGCCAGGTCAACCGTGGATCCGCTCGCCAGATCAAGAACCGACAGGCCCCAGCTGTCGCCGGCGGCCCGCTTGTAGGCGACGCGGGTGCCGTCAGGCGACAGCGATGGACACTCCACGCCGGCCTGCAAGACGGTGATGCGCCGTTCGCCGATGTCGCCACGGGCAAGGTGCGGGACGCCTTGCGTACGCAGCGTCGCGTAGAACTCGTCGGTGCCGGGCACGAACGTCACTCCCCAGATATTGATGTCGGGTGACTCGTACCGCTCGCCGTCCATCACCACCTCGAATGTCTCGAGGTTGCCCGACGCCTCGCCGGACCGGAGGTCGTAGACCTCGGTCGCGGTGCTGAACCCGGCGTCGGCGTACGAGTGGCCGGTCACGAACGTTGTTGCTGCGCCGCGGGCACCGTCGCCCGACACGCGCGCCCTGCTCGGGACCCCCTGCAGGGGCACCGGGTCTCGATCGGTTGGCTGCAGGTCGAGACCGAGCATTCGTACGGACGCTGTCGCGCTCAGCACACCGTCCGCGGTGACGCAGAGCCCGTTGGTGCGGCTGGCGTGCACCCGCACGCACTGCACGCCGGGGACGCGCACCGCGTCGGCGGGGGAGTCCAAGGGTGCGACGAGCAGCGTCCCGTACGACGCATCGCCTGGCGAACTGAGGTAGACCAGGTGGGGAGCGGCAAGGATCTCGCGCACCGCCTGCGCCGACCCCGCTTCGGGCAGGTCCGCGGTCGACCGTGAGCGCAGCGCGGCATAGCCGACGTAACCGGAGCCGCCGAGCACGGCGAGCAGCACCACGGCGAGGAACACGGCAACCCGCCGCGTCACGACGAGCCCGCCTCGGCGTCGCCGCGGAGCAGGAGCATGCCCGCGACGACTATCCCGACCGCCAAGAGCACGGCGGCAGCGACGAAGGCGAATGCCGCATTGGTCGCCATCCACAGCGCACCGAATCCGATTGCCGCCACGAACCGGCCACCGGCCGTCGCCGTCTGCAACACGGCAAGTCCGGAGCCGCGCGACTCCGCGGGCACGAGGGGGGCGCCGAGCGCCGAGAGCACCCCGTCGGTCGCGGCGTAGTAGCCGCCCAGCAGGGCGAGCGTCCCCACGACGACGAGCCAGCCACCGGCTCCGCTCGCCGCCGCCAGATAGCACCCGACCAGGACGACATGCCCGGCAAGGAAGACCCGCCGGCGTCCGATCCGGTCGGCGAGCCGCCCCAGCGGGATCGCGAGGGCGAAGTAGACCAGCGCCGTGCCCACGAACAGCAACGGGAACGTACTGGCGTCGACGGCGCCGGAGCGGAGCAGCGCGAGGTAGACGAAGGTGTCGCCCACGGTGAGCACCGCAAGGACCAGCGCCGCCAGCACGACCCGGACGTAGGTCCCGTGCCGCATCGCGGCCGTCGCTTCCGACAGGCGCAGCGGGTGCGGGCGAGGTGCCACCCTCGGCTGCCGGACGAACGCCACCAGGATCGCCAGGCCGATCACGGCGAGGCAGAACGATGCCAGGAACACCGCGTCATAGGCCCGCGGCGCGAGTGCGAGGATCCCGAACGCGAGCAGTGGCCCGCCCAGTGCGCCGACAGTGTCGAGCGCGCGGTGCACACCGAACGCCGTGCCGTAGGACTCTGGAGTCGAGTTGGCCGCGATGAGCGCGTCGCGAGGCGCGGTGCGGATCCCCTTGCCGGTGCGGTCGACCGCGACGACGGTCACGACGGCGCCCAGCGTCGCCACCGGCAGCAGGGCCAGCTTGCAGAGAGCAGACAGCCCATAGCCGGCTGCAGCTACCGCCTTCGGCCGGCGCCAGCGGTCGGCGACGAAGCCGCCGACCACTCGGACGATCGCGCTCGCGCCCTGGTAGACGGCCTCGATCAGGCCGAACTGCAGCGGTGAGAGCCCCAGCTGCAAAGTCACGAACAGCGGCAGTGTGGCCGCGACCATCTCTGAGGACAGATCGGTGAACAGGCTCGTGAGGCCGAGCAGCACCACTCCGCCGCCGACCCCGCGACCAACTCGGCGTCCGCGGCGCTCGACTCGCCCAGCCCGAGTCTCGGCAACCGGCACCTCCGGCGCCCCGCGCATTGTTGCGTACACGATTGCCCGGTTTCCCCCCGCGTGCCGTGTGCCCCCTTGAG
>CAWCXA010000005.1:0-29884 GCA_963799425.1 uncultured Actinomycetota bacterium
AGCCCACCGACGAGTACGCGACGACGCCGCGCCGCAGCATGTCGGCAGCCTTGTGCGCCGTCTTGCGCAGCGGCGCGTCGCCCGCAGCGTCGGCCACCTGGTCGGAGCAGGTCGAGGCACGCTGCTTCATGGCACGGACGAAGTCGCCGGCCGTGAGGTCGGCCTCGTCGAGCACCTCCTCGAGCCGCGCACCCGCGGCCCAACGGAACGCCGCCCTGCGCGAATCCCAGGTCGGGCTCACGCAGGAACTGCAGGCGCTCGCTCTTCTTCCAGTGCGTCGAGCTTGGCCCGACTCGTGCACCATGCCCGCGAGGGCGTCGCGAACGCGGCTGGACGCGATGGCCGGTGGCGTGACGGCGTCCGGCTGTCGCGACTCGTAGGTGAGCGCCGACAGCACCGCCGCCAGCTCAGCCGGCTCCAGCTCGTCCCAGATGCCGAGCCGCAGGCACTCGGCGGCAGCAGATCGAGCTCTGTGACAGCCGGGCCAGCCGGGCACCGTCGTCGGTGACCTTGTCGCCGCGCAGGTAGCCCATCTGCTCCAGCAGCCCACAGACACGGTCGAACTGTCGGGCGATGGTGTTCGTACGGGTTTCGACGCGCCGCTGCAGCTGCTGCGTCTCGCCGGCCAGCCGCTGGTAGCGCTCTGCCCAGCGCGCATGGTCCTCTCGCTCGTCGCAGCCGTGGCAGGGATGCGCACGCATCGCGGCCCGCAGCTCGAGCAGCTTGCGGTCATCGGCAGCCGCGGCCCGGTTGCCGCGACGCGGGCGACGACCATCAGCCTCCTCAGGCACCCGCTCGCGGAGAGCGGCGGCGAGATCGCGCCGCGACGCCGGAACCCGCGGGTTGAACGATCGCGGGACGCGCATCTGGCCGACCGGTGTTACCGGCACCGGGAAGTCCACGAGTGACAGCCGGCGCACCTGCCGCGCGTCGGTCAGGACGACCGGCCGTGGCCCGTCCGCTCCGCCGTACGGCATGCCTGGCTCGAGCACCACGGCCCACCCGGCGAACCGACCCGCGGGAACCCGGACGATGTCGCCGATCTTGAGCCGCTCAAGCGACTGCACGGTCGCGGCACGCTGGTCGGCACGGCCCAGCCGGACGAGCTCGGCCTCGCGCTCCTTGATCTGCCGGCGCAGGTCCGCGTACTCCATGAAGTCGCCGAGGTGGCAGCTCGCCGCCTCCTGGTAGCCAGCCATCGCCTCCTCGTTGCGCCGCACCTGACGGGCGAGACCGACAACCGCCCGGTCGGCCTGGAACTGGGCGAACGACGACTCGAGCAGCTCGCGCGCGGTGGCCCGGCCGTACTGGCGGACGAGGTTGACCGCCATGTTGTAGGAGGGGCGGAACGACGAACGCAATGGATAGGTACGCGTGGAGGCGAGCCCGGCGATCGACGTGGGGTCGAGGCCCTGCTGCCAGAGCACGACCGCGTGACCCTCGACGTCGATGCCGCGTCGGCCGGCGCGACCGGTGAGCTGGGTGTACTCGGCCGGAGTGATCTCGGCGTGCGTCTCGCCGTTCCACTTCACCAGCCGTTCGAGCACGACCGACTTGGCCGGCATGTTGATCCCTAAGGCGAGCGTCTCCGTGGCGAAGACTGCCTTGACCAGCCCGCGGCTGAACAGCTCCTCGACAACCTCCTTGAAGGTGGGCAACAGCCCGGCGTGATGAGCTGCAACGCCTCGCTCGAGGCCGGCCAGCCAGTCGTGGTAGCCGAGCACGTGCAGGTCCTCGGGCGGGATCGACTCGCTGCGCTTCTCGACGTACGCCCTGATCTCGTCGCGCTCCTCCAGGGTCGTGAGTCGCACCCCGGCATGCAGGCATTGCAGGACCGCGGCGTCGCATCCGGCCCGGCTGAAGATGAACGTGATGGCCGGCAGGAGGTGCTGCTGCTCCAGCTCGGCGAGGACGTCGACGCGGGATGGGGTGTACGTGTGGCCGCTGCGGCGGGGCCGGTAGCCGCGCTGCGAGCGCCGTTGTTCCGAGAGTCGCGCGAAGCGCTCGGTGTCGCGGCCGATCCGTAGGAGCTCGGGGTTGACGCGCCGCTCTCCCGGGTCGCGTCCCTCGCCGGCGAACAAGTCGTACATACGGTTGCCCACCATGACGTGCTGCCACAGCGGCACTGGCCGGCGCTCCTCGACCACCACGTCGGTGTCGCCGCGCACGGTGACGAGCCAGTCGCCGAACTCCTCGGCATTGGAGACCGTCGCCGACAGCGACACGAGGGAGACGGAGTCGGGGAGGTGGATGATGACCTCTTCCCAAACCGCGCCGCGGAACCGGTCGGCGAGATAGTGCACCTCGTCCATGACGACGTAGCCCAGACCGGCCAGCGTGTGCGATCCGGCGTACAGCATGTTGCGCAGCACCTCGGTCGTCATCACGACGATCGGCGCCTCGCCGTTGATGCTGTTGTCACCGGTGAGCAGACCGACCGACTCGGAGCCGTAACGCTCGACGAGGTCGCGAAACTTCTGGTTGGACAGCGCCTTGATCGGTGTCGTGTAGAAACACTTGCGGCCGTCTTCGAGCGCGAGGTGGACGGCGAACTCGCCGACGACGGTCTTCCCCGAGCCGGTGGGGGCCGCGAGGAGCACGCCGCGACCGGCCTGCAGGGACTCGCAGGCGCGCACCTGGAACTCGTCGAGGGGGAAGTCGTAGAGGTCACGGAACCGGCCGAGCGGCGTCGACGTGTCCATGCCGCGAACCTACCCGGCTGGCGGGGCGAAGACGCGAAGTGCCGCCGGGACCGCCTCGAAAGTGCGCGGAAGCGGGCCGAGACGCTCGCCGTCGGCGTAGGCCGTGACTCCAGGCGCGCCGACGCGGACGCTGCGTACGCGCCGGATCTCCACCGCTGGGTGCGTCACGTGCCGCCCGCTGTAGACCTTGGGAAAGAGCCGTACGAGCGCGGGCTTGGAGATCGGATGCAGAACGAACAGGTCGAGCACGCCGTCGTCGAGCCGGGCGTCCGGCACGAACTTCATCCCACCGCCGCAGGACGGCCCGTTGGCCACCGACACGAGCATGGCGTCGAGTCGCTCGGTGCCGCTGTCGGTCTCCAGCTCGTACGGGATCGGGCGGAACAGGCCGAGCTCGACGACAAGTGCGACGTCGTAGCGCAGCCGACCGCGCGGCCAGCTCATACCGTTGGCGCGGTCGTTGACGAGGGCGTCGAAGCCGAGCGCGGCGATCGCGGCGAAGAATGTCCCGTCGCTGCGGCCGAGGTCGATCTCGATGGTGTTCCCTGCGGCGATGACCTCGACGGCTTCGGCGGCGTCGCCTCGCGGGATGCCAAGCGCGCGGGCCACGTCGTTGCCGCTGCCGGCCGGAATGATGCCGAACGGGACGCTGGTGCCGGCCACCGCCTGCAGCCCGATGTGCACCATGCCGTCGCCGCCGACGACGACGAGCGCGTCGACACCGTCACGTACGGCTTCGCGGGCGAGGTCGGCGGCTGCTGCCGCGTCACGGCCCATCACGTGCCTCACCCGACACCCGGCAGCCGTCAGCTGGTGGGCCGCCTCCCGCCCGGCCCGCGCGCCGCGGCCACGTCCTGAGGTGGGGTTGACCAGGAGGGCGATGTCGCGGGGCGCCGGCGACCCGCTCAGGTGGTCTCCTCGTCGACCATGCGCTCGATCTCGGCGAGCTGTCGCGCGTGCCGCTTGTCATTGAGGCGGCAGATGACGACTGCGATCTCGAAGAGGATCCACATCGGCCCGGCCAGCATGACCATGGTGATCGGGTCGCCGGTCGGTGTGGCGACGGCGGCGAAGATGAAGATTCCGACGACGATCCACGGACGTGACCGCGAGAGCGTGCGGCCCGCGAAGACACCGATGAGGTTGAGCATGACCACGAAGACCGGGAGCAGGAACGCGATCCCGAATACAAGCTCGAGCCGGAGCACGAAGTTGAAGTACTCCTGGAAGCTGACGATGTTGCTCACATCATTGGGCGTGAAGCCGAGGATGACGCCGAGGCCCTTGGGCAGCAACCAGTAGCAGAGCAGCATGCCACCCACGAACAGGGGCACGGTGCTTGCGACGACGAGGAGCGCCCACTTCTTCTCGTTCTTGTAGAGGCCCGGCGCGATGAACGCCCACAGCTGGTAGATCCACACCGGGCTGGCCAGCACCAGGCCAGTCAGCATGCCGATCTTCAATGGGATGACGAACGGGTCGGCGATGCCGGCGAAGTTGATCTCCGCATTGAGGTCGCGGCTCTCGTTGAGCTGTTCGACAGCGGCTCGGAACGGCCCGATGAACCACTCAAGGATGTCTTGGTAGAAGACGAAACCCACTATTGCGCCAAGCACCACCGCAATCGCGCTCTTGATAAGCCTCGAGCGCAGTTCGCGCAGGTGCGCGATGAGGGACATGCGTCCCTCATCCTCGGGTTGCGCCGGGCTACCGCCGCGGCGCCCGGTGAGCGTCGCCATCAGGGTTCAACGATCAGCTAGCGCTGGGGGTGGTCGTGCTCCTGCGCCGGCTGCTGCGCGGGCTGCTGCACAGGCTCCGCGGTCACGGTCGGCGGGGCCGGAGCCTGGCTGGTGGTGATCTCCGGGGTCGGGGTCGTCGGACGGTCGTCGTCCTTGACCTCCTTCTTGAAGATCCGTAGAGCCTGCCCCATGCCCCTGGCCGTTTCTGGCAGCTTGCGGGCGCCGAACAGCAGGATGATCACGAAGATCACAAGGATGATCTCAGGTGCCCCAAAGGACTTAAACACGCGGATCTCGCTTCCGTGGGAGGCCGGACGGTTCCAAGCGTACGCTGCGCCGCGGGGACACAGCGTCATGGATCGGTCGACTGTATTCGTGCCAGGTTGGCCTCGAGATCGGCGGAGAGGCCCTCAAGTTGGGCCAGCAGCCCTCCCAGCCGACGCCACAGGCCGCGCCCGAGCCAGCCGATCAGGAGCACGCCGCCAGCCGCCAGCACGACGTAGCCAATCACCCATACCCACACGCACCCGACGGTAGCGCCTGCCGCGGTGCCTGGTCGCGGGCGATCACGGTCACGTGGTCGCTACCGCGTACGCCGCCAGCGCGCCCTGGGCGCTCGCGCGGACCTCCTCGACGAGCTCGTCCGGCGCGATGACCTGTACCGCGCCCCCGAGCCGGAGGGCCAGTCGTACGAGCCAGCGCCGGTCCGCGGTGCGAAGCCGGACGCGCAGCCGGTTACCAGGCAGTTCCTCGACCGACTCGCAGGGGTAGTACTCGGCCACCCACCGCCCGCGCGGCTCCAGCTCCAGCGTCACCACCTCGTCAGTCGGTGACGGCTGGAACAAACCGGCCGCGAGGTCGCGCTTGCGGGCCTGCGGTGGGACTTCTGCGGGAACGTCGAGGATGCTCAGGAACGCGATCCGATCAAGGCGGAACAGCCGTACGTCCGACGCGCGCCGGCACCAGCCCTCGAGGTAGAGCCTGCCCTGCACGGCAAGCAGCCGCATCGGGTCGACATCGCGTTCGGTGGTCTCGTCACGCCCAGGCACCCAGTAGCCGAGGTGCATCCGTCGACCGTCGGCCAGCGCCTGCCGCACGGTTTCGGCCGTTCCGGTGACGAAGTCGCCCGCACGCTCGTCGTGCACTGCCGTCGCCTGGTCGAACACACCGCCGGCCGCGGCCTCCAGCTTTGCCAGCGCGCGGTCGACGGCATCACGGTCTGTCAGTCCCGGCGTCGCGGCCAGCGCCCGCAATGCCACCAGCAGGGCGAGGGCCTCGTCGCCCTGTAGCCGCAGCGGCCGCTCGAGGTAGTCGGCGTTGGAGACGTTGATGACGCCCGCGCCCTCCACCGCCTCCATGTCGACCTCGATGTAGTCACCCATGGAAAGGCCGGGTAGCCCGGAGAACCACAACACATGCAGGTCACGCACGAGCTGGCGCTCGCTCACGCGGAACAACCGCGCCACGTCCTTGACCTTGGCACCCGGGTGTGCCAGCAGGTAGGGCAGCAACGCCAGCAGCCGCGCGACCTGGTCTTGCGAGCCGCTCATGACGCGCTCTCCAGCACAGTGCGCAGGTTCGAGATGACCCGGTCACGGAGATCGTCGGGCTCGAGCACGAGCACATCGGCGCCGTGCCCGGCGATGCTCTCCGCGAGGTAGCCGGTGTCGCCGAACGTCAGGGTGATCTCGTCGAAGCCGTCGCCTTCCTTGGCGTGCGTGGCGCGCCGGCGAAGGCTGAAGCCCGCGCCCTTGCGCACCCGCAGTCGCGCCTCACGCGTCGGCTCGTTGGACGGTGCCTCAGTGACGAGAGAGCGAGCGGCGGCACGGACCTGCTCAGCTGGCGGTACGTCGTACGCCTTGCCCCGCCCGACCGGCCGCACCTCGCCGGTGATGCGGGACAGCCGGAACAGTCGCTCCTCGCCGCGACCAAGGTCATGTCCGGTGACGTACCAGCGCCCGCGGTGGGCCAGAACGCTCCAGGGCTCGAGAAGCCGCTCCTCGACGATGGGACTCTCCGGCTTGCGATAGTCGAAGACCACCCGCCGCCGATCTCGTACGGCCTGCCAGAGGACCCAGACGGCCGGCTCCTCCCCCGCAAACTGCGGCTCCACGCGGTCCAGCACGCCCGGGTCTGCCTCAACGCCGGCGGCCTGCAGCTTGAGCAGAGCCCGAGTGCTGGCCTCCGCCAGGCCAGACTGCCGCCAGACTCGAGCTGCGAGACCTACGACCGCCGCCTCGTCGGGCTCCAGCGAGATTGGTGGCAGCTCGAACTCGCTGCGCCGGATGCGGTAACCGGGTTCCTCATCGGCGCCGCCCTGACCGGTCTCGATCGGAATGCCGAGCTCGCGCAGTTCGTCCTTGTCGCGCTCGAACATACGCTCGAATGCCTCGTCGGACTGCTCCCCGTAGCCACCGACCAACTCGCGGATCCGGCTCTTCGGCACGTAAGTCCGCGCAACCAGCAGGCAGATGACGAGATTCATCAGCCGCTCGCTCTTCGGGTGTGCCACCGCAGCACCGTATCCAATCTTTATGGGTAACCTCGCAAGCCGTGATCAGGTGGCGGCAGGGCACCGTGACAGAGATCGTCCGCGAGTGGCCGGGCGCCGTCGAGGTGACGGTCACGGTCGGTGACGAAGGCGACGTACGAGCCCTCGCCTACCCGTCGCTCGTCGGTCGCCCGCAGCCGCACGACCGCGTACTCCTCAACACGACTGCGATCACGTTGGGACTCGGCACGGGCGGCTACGCGCTGGTGGTCGCGATCCCCGACAGGTTGCCCGCAGACCCGCCGAGTGGTTCCGGACATCTGGTCAAGGCGCGCTACACCCCGTTGCAGGCAACGGTGCTCGGTGTCGACGAGCAGGAATCCGAGCATCACGCGCTGATGCGCGATGCCGACGACCTCGGCGGGATACCCGTCGTTGTTGCGGACCTCCACTCTGCATTGCCCGCGGTGATTGCCGGCGTCCGGGCAGCAGCGCCGAAGGCGTCCGTCGCCTACGTGATGACGGACGGCGGGGCACTGCCGGCCTGGTTCTCGAGGAATGTCGCGGCACTGCGCGACGCGGGGCTGTTGGCCGGGTGTGTCACGGTCGGGCAGGCGTTCGGGGGCGATCTGGAGGCAGTCACCCTGCACACCGGGCTCCTCGCGGCGAGGCACGTGCTGCGGGCTGATGTCGTGGTCGCGACTCAGGGACCGGGCAACCTCGGCACCGGGACTCGGTGGGGGTTCTCCGGAGTGGCAGCCGGTGAGGCCATCAATGCTGTCCACACACTGCGCGGCCGACCGGTGGCATCGCTGCGTGTCTCGTTTGCGGACGCGCGTGATCGACATCGCGGTGTATCGCACCACAGCCTGACGGCGTACGGCCGCGTAGCCCTCGCTCCAGCCGACGTCGTGGTGCCACTTGTCGGTGGCGACGAGGAGGCACGGATCCGCCAGGACGCCGCACCGCTCGCACCACCGCATCGGCTCGTCGAGGTGATTGTGGACGGGCTCGACGAGTCACTGAGAGCGTTGCCCGTGCGGCTGTCGACGATGGCACGTGGGCTCGACGAGGAGCTCGCCTACTTCCTGGCCGCTGCGGCAGCAGGACGGCACGCGGCCGACCTGCTCAGCTGACGTCGAGCAGGTCGATCACGAAGATCAGCGCCTTGCCGGAGAGCCGGTGGCCCCCGCCTGCGGGGCCGTACGCCTGCTCCGGCGGGATCACGAGCTGGCGACGGCCGCCGACCTTCATGCCCGGGATGCCGTCCTGCCAGCCCTGGATGAGACCGCGGAGGGGGAACTCGATGGGCTCGCCGCGGTTCCACGACGAGTCGAACTCCTCCCCGCTGTCGAACTCGACGCCCACGTAGTGCACCAGCACGCGGTCGCCGGCCTTGGCCTCCTTGCCGTCGCCGACGATCAGGTCGCTGATCTCGAGCGTGGCCGGCGCGAGGCCGCCAGGAAAGTCGATCTCGGGCTTGTCGGTCATAGCCGATCCCCTCAGACGCAAAGTCGTGCTCGCCTCCGCACCTTAGACGGTGCGGGAGGCGGGCCCCTTAGAAGCTGCCGAGCGTGTCGACGACGAAGACTTCGGCGGTGCCACCCTCGGCCGGGGCCATGCGGAACAGGACGCGGGTGCCGGCGGCCTTGCCGGTGAGTGCCTGGACGATCTGCTGCGGGATCTCCGCCGACTTGTATGCATCGGGCATCTGGCCCCACGTGCGACCAAGCTCGTTGCCTTCGTAGTCGTAGCGCACCAGGTGCAGCACGAGGTTCTTGTCCGTCGCCAGCGGCGCGCCCGTACCGTCTGCGAGCACTGTCGCGTCGGACGCCGTGGGTGCGGCACTGTCGCCGATCTCGACTGTCGGTCCCTCGCCAGGCTCGCCGTCAGTCACAGTCGGCAGCCCCGCAGGGATCTGGGCAACGGGCGTGTTCTCTACCTGCTCGGTGGCACCGTAGGTGTCGACGATGTCGACGACGAAGACCAGGGTGTCTTCCTTGGTGATCCCGGCTTGTTCGTTGCCATCGGGGTAACCCAGCGCCGGCGGGATCGCGAGCTCGACCCGGGAGCCGACCGTCTGGTCAACGAGCCCGGCGTCCCAGCCCTGGATGACCGCTCCGGTCCCGATCTGGAAGGCGGTCGGTTCGCCTCGGTCGTACGAGTTGTCGAACACCGCGCCACTGGCCCACACCTGGCCGAGGTAGTGCGCGACGAGCAGATCGCCAGCGCGCACAACCTCGCCGTCGCCTTCCTTCAGCACCTTGACCGCGAGCTGGTCGGACGGAGTCTCCGCAGAGGTCGCGACGGTCGGCTTGGCGCCGAAGTCGCCGGTGACGTCGGGAACAGGCCCATCGACGGTCTCGACGGCAGCCGCTGAGCTCGGGTCGGTGGCCGTCGGGTCGGCGGTCGGGTCATCGTCCCCGCCACCGCAGGCGGCAAGCCCAAGGGCGGCGACGACGAGCACAGCGGCGATACGGCGCACGAGAAAGATCCTGTCAGCGAGGAGAGGGGTTCATGACAGACTAACCCGCCCTGCACAACGACTCTGACGTCCAGGCGCTGTTCTCAGGGACTTCTCAGGACCTAGATCACAGCGCGTGCTGCGCGTCACATGCTGGCAATGAGCTTTTCCACTCGCTCGTCGACCGACCGGAACGGGTCCTTGCAGAGCACGGTGCGTTGCGCCTGGTCGTTGAGCTTGAGATGCACCCAGTCCACCGTGAAGTCGCGGCGCCGCTCCTGTGCGCGACGGATGAACTCGCCGCGCAACCGCGCGCGCGTCGTCTGTGGCGGGAACGTCTTGGCCTCGAAGACGTCAAGGTCTCGGGTGACGCGGGCCACAGCACCGCGGCGCTCGAGGAGGTAGAACAACCCACGGTGCCGGTGGATGTCGTGGTAGGCGAGATCGAGCTGGGCGATCCGGGCGCTCGACAGCGGCAGCCCATGCCGCTGCCGGTAGCGCTCGATCATGCGCAGCTTGATGACCCAGTCGATCTCGCGCTCGACCAGCGTCAGATCGCCGGACTCGACTGCCTTGAGAGTGCGCTCCCACAGGTCAAGCACGCGACGCACGGTCGGCGTCGCGAGATCACGCCGGTCGACGAAGTCGCGCGCCTTGGTGAAGTACTCCTCCTGGATCTCCAGCCCGCTCATGTCGCGACCGTTGGCGAGGCGAACCTTGCGCCGGCCGGTGACGTCGTGGCTGATCTCGCGGATGGCGCGGATGGGGTTCTCGAGGGTGAGGTCGCGCATGCTGACGCCTGCCTCGACGAGGCGGAGCACGAGATCGGTCGCGCCAAGCTTGAGCAGCGTCGTCGTCTCGCTCATGTTGGAGTCGCCGACGATCACGTGCAGCCGGCGGTAACGCTCGGCGTCGGCGTGCGGTTCGTCGCGGGTGTTGATGATGGGTCGGCTGCGTGTGGTGGCGGACGACACGCCTTCCCAGATGTGTTCGGCGCGTTGGCTCACCGAATAGACCGCGCCGCGCGGTGTTTGCAGGATCTTACCTGCGCCACAGATGAGCTGGCGCGACACAAGGAACGGGATGAGTACGTCAGCCAGCCGCCCGAACTCGCCGTGGCGGCTCACGAGGTAGTTCTCGTGGCAGCCGTACGAGTTGCCGGCCGAGTCGGTGTTGTTCTTGAACAGGTAGACGTCGCCGGCGATGCCTTCCTCACGCAGGCGGCGCTCGGCGTCGACGAGCAGGCCTTCGAGGATGCGCTCGCCGGCCTTGTCATGCGTGACGAGGTCGATCAGCGAGTCGCACTCGGGCGTGGCGTACTCGGGATGGCTGCCGACGTCCAGGTAGAGCCGCGCGCCGTTGCGCAGAAACACGTTGCTGCTCCGGCCCCAGGAGACGACTCGGCGGAAGAGATACCGCGCGACCTCGTCGGGTGACAGGCGCCGCTGGCCGCGGAACGTGCACGTGACGCCGTACTCGTTCTCGAGTCCAAATATGCGCCTGTCCATGTCGCCACTCTAGGCGCTGCGGGTGCGGGAAGCGCTGGGTCGGAAACCCTCTGGCGCCATAGGGGCTGACTTCGCTAGACCTTTGGGCGCCAGGACGCGCCCTGGCCGCCACAGAAGGAGCATTCGATGAGGATCGACGGCACGACGCAGCACCTCCTCCAGTTGTATTCGGAGCCAGCTCATATGACGTCTGCCGGGCGCCACAGAGCGCTACTGGAGGCACTGCCGCGCGACGTCGCCCAGCTGGCCCGCATCGCACATGGCTTGGTGGTCCACGAACACCTGGCAGGGGCGTACGGCATCACGCTGACTGACGAAGATCGGGCAAGCGCGCACATCCGGCCGGTCGAGCGGCTGCTGGATCGGGTATTGGAGGTCGACGGCTCGCCCCTGGTACGCGAGCGGCCAGCGGAGCAACGCGTCGCCGGCAACTGTCGCCAGTTCACTGTCTTGATCGTCACGATGCTGCGAGCGCAGGGCGTGCCAGCAAGGGCGCGGTGCGGTTTCGGTGGCTATTTCGGGACAGGTTCGTACGAGGATCACTGGGTCTGCGAGTACTGGCAGCCGGACCAGCTGAGGTGGACGCTAGTGGACGCGCAGATCGACGACGTCCAGCGCGGAATGTTCGACGTCGACTTCGATCTCATGGATGTGCCTCGCGACAGGTTCCTCGTTGCCGGTGATGCGTGGGCCCGCTTCCGTGACGGCGAGGCCGATCCGTCGCTGTTTGGCCTCAGCCAAGCTCACGAGGCCGGCGCCTGGTGGATCGCTGGAAATCTGCTGCGCGATGTTGCAGCCATGAACAACATGGAGATGCTGCCGTGGGATGTCTGGGGTGCTATGCCGGCGCCCGGCGAAGCGATCGAGCCGCCCGCTCTCCAGTTGTTCGACCGGCTTGCAGCGCTCACCCGGAGTCCGGATCAGACGTTTGACGAGCTCGTCGCTTGCTATCAGGAGGACGACAGGGTCCGCGTACCCGCGACAGTCTTCAATGCCGTCCTACATCGCGAGGAGGCCGTTTGAGAGACCAGACGCCCGTCCTCAGACCATCAGGCGACTAACTGGTCTCGCCCGAACCGGGAGCCTCGGGGTTGCCTGGTGACGGCGGTGCAGCCTGATCTGGCCCAGCCGCCGTTGCCGCGTCTGGCGTCGCCTGCCCTGGCCCCAGCAGCTCGTCGAGTGCCTGCGGCGACAGTCGGCGGAACTTGCGGCGGGGTCGATCTCGATCAAGCACAGCGACCTCGAGCTGGCGCGAGCTGAGGATGCGCGGCCCGCCGTTGGGTCCGGTGCCATCGCGGCCGAGACCGTCGACAGCAAGCCGCAAAGCCTCGCCGAGACTCAGGCTTTCGCGGTAGTGCTCCTGAACGTAGGTGTTGATCTGCTCGGCCAGGCCGCCCATGACGGCGAACCCGTGCTCGTCGGCGACTGAGCCGTCGTAAGTCAGCCGGTAGATCTCGTCGCTGTCGGGGCTGTCGCCAACCTCCGCCACGATGATCTCGACCTCGTACGGCTTCTGGCTCTCGGTGAAGATCGCACCGAGCGTCTGCGCGTAGGTGTTTGCCAGGCCGCGGCCGGTGACGTCGGCGCGGTCGTAGGCATAGCCGCGCAGGTCGGCAAGTCGGACTCCGGCCATGCGCAGGTTTTCGAACTCGTTGTAGCGGCCAACCGCGGCGAACGCGATGCGGTCATAGATCTCGCTGATCTTGTGCAGTGACCGGGACACGTTCTCGGCCACGAAGAGGATGCCGCCGGTGAACTGCACGACCACGGCGCTGCGACCCCGCGCGATGCCCTTTCGTGCAAAGTCGGCCCGGTCCTTCATGAGCTGCTCGGGCGAGACGTAGAACGGCATCGTCACGGTGGTGGGTCCTCTCCTGTCCTGCTGGTCATCTGTGCACCATCCCGGGCGTCAATTCGCTCAGCGCAACGCGGCGGGCGGCCCGTCCGGCCTAGTCATGCGGCCCCCCAGCACCTGCTCGACGATGCGGCCGACGTCGGCGTCATCCATGCGTCGATAGCCGTTCCGGTCGATGACACTCACCAGTGGGAAGATGCGGCGGGTCACGTCGGGGCCGCCGGTCGCTGAGTCGTCGTCGGCGGCGTCGTAGAGCGACTGGACGATGGCGGTCGCCGCGTCATCAACACTGAAGTCGTCACGGAATAGCTTCTTCAGAGCACCGCGGGCGAACAGCGAACCGGATCCGACGGAGTAGAACGAATGCTCCTCGTAGCGCCCCCCGGTGATGTCGTAGGAAAAGATCCGGCCCTCGCTGGTGTCGAGGTCGAAGCCGGCGAACAACGGCACGACAGCCAGCCCCTGCATCGCCATCGGCAGGTTGGACCGGACCATCGCACCGAGTCGGTTGGCCTTGCCCTCGAGCGACAGGACCATCCCCTCGATCTTCTCGTAGTGCTCGAGCTCCACCTGGAACAGCTGCGTCAGCTCGAGCCCGAGCCCGGCGCTGCCCGCGAAGCCAACGCACGAGTAGTCGTCGGCGGGGAACACCTTCTCGATGTCGCGCTGCGCGATGAAGTTGCCCATCGTCGCTCGGCGGTCACCGGCCATCAGGACGCCATCAGGAAACGTCGTCGCGACGATCGTCGTGGCGTGCGGCACGTCTGTGGTCACTGGCGTCGCGGGCACTCGTCGACTCGGCAGCAAGTCGGGTGAGTAGGACGCGAGGAAGTCGGTGAAAGATGAGCTCCCCGGCGTGAGGAACGGTGCCGGAAGTGCTCCAGTCACACGCGGGTCGGTGGCCACATGATTCCCTTCACGTACACGGCCGCGCGAAAGAGTGCCTTCGAGTCATCGCGGAACTGACCAAGCCCTCCGTTGCAGTTGAAGCAAAGCACAGCACGGACCGCTCCGGTCTTGTGGTTGTGGTCAACGTGCGCGTCCTTCACGGAGAGCGAACGCTCGCAGATTGGGCACACGCCGTTCTGCTCCTCCAGCATGGCCTCGACGTCATCGGCACCCAGCCCGTATCGGCGCTTGAGGTGATAGTGCCGATTCCCACCGTGGACCCGCTCACGGCTTTCCTTCGCTTTGGCGTTCTGGCAGGGCCGGCAGTACGAACCGATCCCATCCGACATTGAGCGATTCCGCACGAAGGCCGAGATCTCCAAGTACCTCTCACATGAAGGGCACCACTTGGTTCCATCCGGTCCGTCAGCGCGTTGCCGACGCCTCACGGATGGCGGGGACGCGAGACCCTTCGCGATGCGACGCTCAAGAGTGCGTCGGTTGCGTTCCTTGAAGCACTGCTTGCAGTAGTAAGCCCTGCCGTCAGGGGAAGAAACCAGCCGCCAGTATTGGTCGAGGGGCTTTGACTCTCCGCAGTCACGGCACACCTTGGACTGACCTTCGCCCAATTCGGACATTTACCTCTATTCTCCCCCTTTTTGGACGAAACTACGTACGAAGTCCTCGGCGTTGGACTCCAACACCTCGTCGATCTCGTCCAAAATCGCGTCGACGTCGTCTGAGAGCTTCTCCTGGCGCTCCTTGATCTCCTCAGTGGCCTCGGCCGACTCTTCCTCAGTCTCCTGAGACTTCTTCGTGCGGTGGGCCTGACCGCCGGTGTCACGCGTTGCCATGAGTGCCTCCCCGAGGTTGGCCACGTGTCTCTTAGACCCTATTCGTAACCCAGGACTGTTGCCGATGTTCTCCACGCGGGTTGGCAAGATGGTGCACCGTGGATCTCTCCAAGGCACAGTCGCTGTTCCAGCCCGAGCCCGGGTATCTCAACACCGCCAGCTATGGCCTGCCTCCCCAGCCCGCCTGGGACGCCTTGCACGATGCACTCAACGACTGGCGCGTGGGCCGTACGTCATGGGAGGGATGGGGCGAAAGCACCGACCGAGCACGCGATGCACTCGCGAGGATCGTCGGCGTGTCACCGCACGAAGTCAGCACTGGCGCGCAGGTCTCCCAGCTCGTGGCACTGGTCGCGGCGTCGCTCCCGGCGGGGACGCGCGTCCTCGTCCCGGACGAGGAGTTCACGTCCAACCTTTTTCCGTGGCAGGTCCAAGACTTCGATGTGCGCACGGTCGCGGCCGCTGAGCTCGCCTCCGCCATCAGCGCTGACGTCGATGTCGTGGCGTTCGGCTTGGTCCAATCGTCAACAGGCGACGTGGCCGACGTCGACTCGATCGTCGACGCGGCAAGGTCAGCCGGAGCGCTCACCGTCGTCGACGCCACGCAAGCAGTTGGTTGGCTGCCGGTCGATGCAACGCGGTTCGACGCCATGGTCCTCGGCGCCTACAAGTGGCTGCTGTCCCCGCGGGGGACGGCCTTCCTGGTGACGACGCCGGAGCTTCGCGACCGGATGGTGCCGGCGCAGGCGGGTTGGTTCGCTGGTGAGAATCCGTACGAGTCCTTCTACGGGCCGCCGCTGCGACTGGCGCATGACGCCCGACGGCTGGACATCTCCCCCGCCTGGTTCAGCTGGGTGGCCACCGCACCTGCACTCGACCTCATCGAGCAGGTCGGCGTCGCCGCAATCCATGCGTACGACCTCAGCCTGGCCAACCGGTTCCGAACTGGTCTCGGCCTAGCCCCGGGCAATTCCGCCATCGTGTCGGTCGACGTCCCAGGCGCAGAGGATCGACTGAAGGCCGCCGGCATCCGAGCTGCCGTGCGCGATGGCAGACTCCGCGCGGCGTTCCACCTCTACAACACCGAAGACGACGTCGACCTTGCCCTCGATGCACTAAGCCGCTGACCCCTCAGCCGCCAGTGATAGCGCGGACGAGATCCTCCGCAGTCGCCGACCGATCAAGTAGGTCGCCGACGTGCGCCTTGGTGCCACGCAACGGTTCCAGCGTCGGCACCCGCTGCAGGGCGTCGCGCCCGGGCAGGTCGAAGATGACGGAGTCCCAGGACGCTGCGGCGACCTCGTCGCCGTACTTGCTGAGGCATCGCCCACGGAAGTAAGCCCTGGTGTCATCCGGCGGCTCATGCGCCGCCCGCAGCACGGACTCGTCGTCGAGCAGGCGCTCGATGCGACCCAGCGACACCAGCCGGTGGTAGAGGCCTTTCTCAGGGCGCAGGTCGGAGTACTGCAGGTCAATGAGCGCAAGCTTGGGGTGGTCCCAGTCGAGGCCGTCCCGGTCCCTATAGCCCTGCAGCAGGTCGAGCTTGGCCACCCAGTCGAGCTCGGTGGACAGACTCATCGGGTCAGACTCGAGTCGGGCCAGCACCGACTCCCAGCGCCCCAGGATGTCGGCGGTCGCCTCGTCGACGTCGGCGCCGTAGCGGTCCTCGACGAACTTGCGGGCCTGCTCGAGGTACTCCATCTGCAGCTGCACCGCGGTCAGCTGTCGCCCGTCCTTGAGGGTGACGAGCTCGTGCAGTGTCGGGTCATGCGATATGGCGTGCAGCGTCGACACCGGCCGGTCGACGGACAGGTCGTCCTCCAGGAACGACTCCTCGATCATCGCTAGCACGAGTGACGTCGTGCCCACCTTGAGGTACGTCGAGACCTCCGAGAGGTTGGCGTCACCCACGATCACGTGCAGCCGGCGGTACTTGTCCGCGTCGGCGTGCGGCTCGTCGCGCGTGTTGATGATGGGGCGCTTGAGCGTCGTCTCCAGACCGACCTCGACCTCGAAATAATCGGCCCGCTGACTGATCTGGAACCCGTGCTCCCGACCGTCCTGACCGATCCCGATGCGCCCTGCCCCGCACACCACTGGCCGACTGACGAAGAACGGCGTCAAATGGCGAACGATGTCGGCAAACGGCGTACGGCGGCTCATCAGGTAGTTCTCGTGGCAGCCGTACGACGCGCCCTTGTTGTCGGTGTTGTTCTTGTACAGGAGGATCGGCGAGGTGCCTGGCAGCGAGCCGGCGAGGCGGGCCGCCTCGGCCATCACCTTCTCCCCCGCCTTGTCCCACCGGACAAGGTCGAGCGGGTTGGTCACCTCGGGCGTGGAGTACTCCGGGTGCGCGTGGTCCACGTACAGCCTGGCGCCGTTGGTCAGGATGACGTTGGCGAGCCCGACCTCCTCGTCGGTGAGCTGGCTCGCGTCGGCGAGATCACGCGACAGGTCGAAGCCACGAGCGTCCCGCAGCGGGTTCTCCTCCTCGAAGTCCCACCGAGCGCGGCGGTTGCGGATGGTTGCCGCCGCGTAGGCATTCACCACCTGAGACGAGGACAGCATCGAGTTGGCCCCGGGATTGCCCGCCACCGAGATGCCGTACTCGGTCTCACTGCCCATCACACGGCGTACGCCCATGACACGAGACTACGGCTCGGGCCTCGTTAGGGACCCAGCGTCACCAGCGGTGCGCCACGTCGATAACAAGCCGTGACCCCGAGCCAGGCCCCTCGAGGATGAGCACCCGGAACGGAAGCCTGCCGCGGACGCCGAGACCGATCGTCGTCTGGCCCTCGAACGACCCGGCCCAGGCCACCTGGCGAAATGTCCGCATCCCGCCTACCGGAACCAGCTCGCTCTTGCCGGCCCGGGCGTATGTGGACGCGCCGTTGACGTCGGACGCCGGCGCCAGGGCGACCACATGCAGGTCAGCCCCGCCGCGCAGCGGCACAGCGGCACCCGAGCCATCCATGGTGACCTGTGGGACGTACTCAACGCGATAGCCGTCTACCGACCCCGCGAAGTCGAGCACGAGCCGGTCGAAGCAGCCGTGCCGACCAGCGCGCACGTTCGTGAGCGTCGCGCCGCTCATCGTCTCGACCACCTCGGGCTGCGACCCCCAGGTGATCCCGCAGTACGGACTCCGCGCCTCGGCTGCCGGAGCCGTCGCGAGGACGAGTGTGGCGGCCACCCCCGTGGCCAACTGGACGAGCTTTCTGTTCATCTGGCACCTCCCCTGTGCGTTGATGACGCGCTGGCGGGTGCGGAGGTTGACGGCACCGTCTGCCAGAATCTCCGGTCATGGCCGAGGAGACCGTTGCGTTGTACGAACTTGACGGCCAGCCAACAGGCGAGGGCGTGCTGCGGTCGGTGATGCGCAGGGACAACCTCGTCCACGGCGTTGTGGCGGTGCTGCTGCGCGACGGCGCCGGATCGGTGTATGTGCATCGACGCAGCGACCTCAAGGATGTCTTCCCGGGCGCCCATGACGCGTTCGCGGCCGGATGCGTGCAGCTCGGCGAGACGCCGCTTGACTGCGCGACGCGTGAGCTTGCCGAAGAGCTGGGCGTTGTCGGCGTACCACTGCGTGAGCTCGGCACGATGTCGTACGAAGACGATCGCACGCGGCACGTGGCGTTCCTCTACGACGCAGAGTGGAGCGGTCCCGTGACGCACCAGGTCGAGGAAGTCGTCTGGGGGACGTGGATGACCACCGCGCAGTTGTTGGCGCGGCTGGCCGACACGAGCTGGTCGTTCGTCCCGGACGGCCGATTGCTCGTGGAACGGCTGGTCGCCGACGGGATGCTATAGATGCTGGGAGGCGCTTTCGATGCCCTTTGCGGAGCTGCTCGAGCTGCCTGACGGCTACGGCCGACCGAAGCGAGCGCTCGAGTGGGCGATCGTGGTCGCGGCGCTCGAGCAGGCCAAGCAGTACTGGCTGGCGACCGTCCGACCCGATGGTCAACCCCACGTGGTCCCGGTCGACGGGATCTGGCTCGACGACCGGTGGTTCTACGGCGGCAGCCCGGCCACTCTGCACCGACGCAACGTAGTCGCGAACCCGCACGCGGTGATGCACCTTGCGGACCCGTCGCGGGCCGTGATGGTCGATGGCAACGTGACACTGGTCGAGGTGTCCCCCGACCTCGCAACGCGCTTGGCGGACGCCTCACAGCGGAAATACCCCGAGTACGGCGACAGTGGCATCGGTTCCTACCCGGCTTTGCAATGTCTGACGCCGACGCGGGTGATCGCGTGGACGTCGTACCCGACCGACGCCACGCGCTTCCGGTTCGCCTGAGCGACCGCCTGGTTACAGGTATTGGCCGGTGTTGGCCACCGTGTCGATCGACCGCCCCGCCTCGTCGCCCTGCTTGCCCGAGATGAGCGTGCGGATGAACACGATCCGCTCGCCCTTCTTTCCGGAGATGCGGGCCCAGTCGTCGGGGTTGGTCGTGTTGGGCAGGTCCTCGTTCTCCTTGAACTCGTCGATGCAGGCCAGCATCAGGTGCTGCACCCGGATGCCCTTCTGGCCAGTGCCGAGGAACTCCTTGATCGCCATCTTCTTCGCACGGTCGACGATGTTCTGGATCATCGCGCCGGAGTTGAAGTCGCGGAAGTAGAGCACCTCCTTGTCACCGTTGGCGTAGGTGACCTCGAGGAACCGGTTGTCCTCGGTCTCGGTGTACATCCGCTCCACCGAGCGCTGGATCATCCCGTCGATCGTTGCCGCCCGCGAACCACCGTGCTCGCCAAGGTCGTCGGGGTGCAGCGGCAGGTCCTCGGTGAGGTACTTGGAGAAGATGTCACGCGCCGCCTCGGCGTCGGGCCGCTCGATCTTGATCTTCACATCGAGACGCCCTGGCCGCAGGATCGCCGGGTCGATCATGTCCTCGCGGTTGGACGCACCGATCACGATGACGTTCTCGAGGCTCTCGACTCCGTCGATCTCGCTGAGCAGCTGCGGAACGATCGTGTTTTCCACGTCGCTGGAAACACCGCTGCCGCGCGTGCGGAACAACGAGTCCATCTCGTCGAAGAACACGATGACGGGTGTGCCCTCGCTGGCCTTCTCACGGGCCCGCTGGAAGACCAAGCGGATGTGCCGCTCGGTCTCCCCCACGTACTTGTTGAGCAGCTCGGGGCCCTTGATGTTGAGGAAGTAGGACTTGCCCTCCGACCGGCCGGTGCGCTCGGCGACCTTCTTAGCCAGCGAAGCGGCAACCGCCTTGGCAATCAGGGTCTTGCCGCAGCCCGGCGGACCGTAGAGCAGAACACCCTTGGGCGCCCGCAGCTTGTGCTCGCGGAACAGGTCCTGGTGAAGATAGGGCAGCTCGACCGCGTCGCGAATCTGCTCGATCTGCCCGTGCAAGCCGCCGATGTCGTCGTAGCTGATGTCGGGCACCTCTTCGAGCACGAGCTCCTCGACCTCGGTCTTGGGGATGCGCTCGTAGATGAATCCGGACCGGGTCTCGAGCAGCAGTGAGTCGCCCGCGCGCAACACTGCGTCGCGCAGCGGCTCAGCAAGCCGGACGACGCGCTCCTCGTCGGTGTGACCCACGACAAGCGCACGGTCGCCGTCGGCCAGGACCTCCTTGAGCATCACGATCTCGCCGATGCTCTCGAACGCCAGCGCTGTCACGACGTTCATCGCCTCGTTGAGCATGACCTCCTGGCCGGGCCGAAGGTCTTCGAGTTCCACGTTGGGGCTGACTGCGACTCGCAGCTTGCGGCCGCCGGTGAAGATGTCGATGGTGTCGTCATCGTGGCGCTCGAGATAGACGCCGTAGGCAGCCGGGGGTTGCGCGAGGCGGTCGATTTCTTCCTTGAGCGCCACGATCTGCTCGCGCGCCTCGCGCAACGTGGCGACGAGGCGGTCGTTTTGTGCGGTCACCTCCGCGAGCTGGGCCTGCGTCTCCGCAAGCCGGTCCTCGATGTGTCGCATCTGGCGCGGTGACTCCGCAAGGCGGCGGCGCAGAGCCACCACCTCTTGCTCCAAGAAGGAAACCTGGCCGGCAAGCTCCGCGTCGCTGCGGCGCCGCCCTGCCGGATCTCCTGTGACGTCGTGTCCGGACACAGGCTCACCTCCGGGGAGGGGTCTCGGCACGACCCTACACAGGCCGTCACACCTCGTGCGCGACCATAATCACGCGGGATTGGCGAGGAAACCGATCTGTAACCTGCCGGCCGTGGTGCAGAGCGGTGTGCAACGCGCCGTTCAGTCGGTGGCGTAGTCGTCGCCGTACGCCCCCGGCGCCGGCCGGCGCCGCCGCGTCGGGGCGGAGACCCCCGGAGCGAGCCGGCGTGTCGTGATGAGGAAGCCGGTATGGCCGATCATCCGGTGGTCGGGGCGCACCGCGAGACCCTCGACGTGCCAGGTGCGGACCATCGACTCCCAGGCCTGCGGTTCGGTGAACGCACCATGCGTACGGATGGTCTCTACCGTGCGGGCCAGCTGGGTGGTCGTCGCCACGTAGCAGCACAGCACGCCGCCCGGCACCAACGCCCCAGCAACCGCCGGCACGCATTCCCAGGGCGCAAGCATGTCCAGAATGACCCGGTCGATGTCGGTCTCGTCCAACGTCTCCACCAGGTCACCGACCGTCAATCGCCATGCCGGGTGCGGCCCGGCGAAGAACCGTTCGACATTCTTGGCGGCAACAGCAGCGAAGTCGTCGCGCCGCTCGTACGAGTGGACGCGGCCCTGCTCACCCACCGCCCGCAGCAGCGAACAGGTCAGCGCACCGGAGCCGACGCCTGCCTCGACAACCCGCGCCCCCGGAAACACGTCGGCCATGGCGACGATCTGCGCGGCGTCCTTCGGGTAGATGACCGCCGCCCCGCGGGGCATTGACAGTACGTAGTCGGCGAGCAGTGGGCGTAGCGCCAGGTAGTCGGTGCCGCCGGTCGACGTCACCACAGATCCCTCGGGCTGCCCGATGAGCGCGTCGTGCGGGAACGACCCTTTGTGGGTGTGGAACTGCTGCCCGGCGAACAGCGTGATCGTGTGGTGGCGACCCTTGGGGTCCGTGAGCTGGACCTGCTCACCAGCGCGAAAGGGACCGCGACGGGCGGTGGTCGGGGCAGGCGCGTTGACGGTCTCGACGGCCTCGGGCATGGAGCCGAGGGTACGCACCAGCAGGGAGTAAGCCCCCCGTGGACCCCCTGAAGAATCGATGGGCTCAGGCCGCGAGAGCAGCCTGCACATCGGTGAGGGCAAGCACCCCGGCCGGCGAACCGTCAGGACGGAGCACGAGGTATTCCGAGGCCGGCGTCTGCTGCAGCACCTGGAGCAAGCCCTCGCCCGACAGCGTCGACGCGAGCACCATGCCCGACTCCAGGCTGCGCGCCACACTTGCCGTGCTCACCCACGGCCTGCGCTCCTCAGGCGTGGCGACCACTGACGCCTCACTCACCACGGCCAGCGGGCGCCCGGCGGAGTCGACGACCACGAGCGCGCGGGCGCCAGCCTCCTGTGCCCGGCGGATGGCCTCGGCCAGCGGCAGGTCGCCCGGCACCGGCAGAGCCGGCCGGGCCAAGCGCTCGGCGTCCAGCCGCGGCAGCCGCCGGCGAACCTGTGCGGAATTGAGGGCCTGGGTCGAGCCGGACCAGATGAAGAAGCCGAGCAGGAAACCCCAGATGATGCCCAGCAGCGACGGGTTGCCACGGGCTATCAGCCACGGCAAGAGCACAACGAGCCCAGCGAGGATGCGGCCTGCCCACGCGGCGACGACGGTGCCCTGCTCCCGGTCGCCGGTGACCTGCCAGACACCGGAGCGCAGCAGGTGCCCACCATCCAGCGGGAGCGCCGGCAGCAGGTTGAACACCCCGACTGCGAAGTTGGCAAAGGCCAGTTCCAGCAGCAGGAACTCGGCGACGTCCTGGTTGACCGGCTGCGCCACCAACCAGGCAACCAAGCCTGTCAGCAGCGAGACGATGGGACCGGCGGCGGAGACGGCCGTCTCGCGCGCGGGTGTCTCCGCCTCCCGCTCGATCTCGGTGTAGCCGCCGATGAAATGCACGGTGATCCCCTTCACCGGCAGGCCCAGGCGGCGGGCAACGAGGGCGTGGCTGATCTCGTGCAAGAGCACCGAACCGTACAGCAGGACCGCGAACGCGAACGTCACGACGAAGCGCCACGCGCCCAGCCCTGGGACTTGATCGTCGACGAACGGGGCGAAGCCGATGGTGATCAGCGCGGCGACGACGAACCAGGTCCCGCTGACCTTGACCGGCACACCGGACACCGAGCCGATGTGCAGGTCGGAGCCGGTCCGAGGCTTGGTCACAGTGTCCAGGTTATCTGGCACCGAGCGTGAGTCGTCTGGTCGCCGTCCGACGTTCTGTCCGGGGGCAGCCATAGAGTCGCGGCATGACGACAGCGCCTCAGCTCGACGGCCCGCAGGTGATCGGCAGCCTGTCGCCGTCGCGGGCCGCTGACTTCATGTCGTGCCCGCTGCTCTACCGGTTCCGGGTCATCGACCGCATTCCCGAGCCACCGAGCCCGGAGGCGACTCGCGGCACCGTCGTTCATTCCGTGCTGGAGCGGCTGTTCAGTCTCCCCGCAGCGGAGCGCACCGTTGAGCAGGCGACTGCGCTCGTTGACGGGGAGTGGCATCGTCTGCTGGCGGCCGAGCCCGGGCTGGCCGAGCTGTTCTCCGACGCCGACGACGCACTCGCGAGCTGGCTCGACAGCGCCCGCAAGCTGACCCGCCGCTACTTCACGCTCGAGGATCCGTCTCGGCTCGAGCCCGTGCAGCGCGAGCTCTATGTCGAGACGACGCTCGACAGCGGGCTACGACTTCGGGGCTATGTCGACCGGCTCGACCGCTCGGCGAGCGGTGAGCTCCGTGTGGTCGACTACAAGACCGGCAACGCCCCGCGTGAGGCCTTCGAGCAGAAGGCTCTGTTTCAGATGCGGTTCTACGCGCTGGTTCTGTGGCGGATGTCGGGCCGGGTGCCCCGCATGCTGCAGCTGCTCTATCTCGGCAGCGGCGAGATCTTGCGCTACGAGCCTGACGAGGCCGACCTGCGGGCCACCGAGCGCAAGCTGGCCGCCCTCTGGCTAGCCATCAGCCGGGCGATGGAGACGGGCGACTGGAGGCCGAGCCCCAGCCGGATTTGCGACTGGTGCAGCCATCGGCCGATCTGCCCGGCGTGGGGCGGCACCCCACCACCGCTGCCCGAGATCGACGTTTCCCCCGAGCCGCCCGTCGATGCGGAGCTCACGACCCCGCGGTCGCCGGCTGACGACTTGTGAAACCCGAGCGCGCCGACCTCGGTCAGGCGATCGAGGTCGCCGCCGCGACCGGGTCGAACGATTCCGCCGCGGCAGTGATCCGGCCGGCCTTGATGTCTTCAGCCCAGTGGCACGCCACCCGATGCCCAGGCTCGACCTCGCGCAGCGTCGGACGCTCGTCGCGGCAGCGGGTCTCCTGCACGAAGGGGCACCGCGTGTGAAACCGGCAGCCGCTAGGCGGGTTGGCCGGCGATGGCAGGTCGCCGCGCAGCAGGATGCGTTCGCGCCGGTCCTCCACCTCTGGGTCGGGCACGGGCACTGCCGACATGAGCGCGATGGTGTAGGGGTGATAGGGCTCGGCGTAGAGATCCTCCGAGTCGGCCTGCTCCACGATCGTGCCGAGGTACATGACGGCGACGACGTCGGAGATGTGCCGCACGACGGCGAGATCGTGCGCGACGACGACGTAGGTGAGGTTGAGCCGGTGCTGCAGCTCCTCCATCAGATTGAGCACCTGAGCCTGGATCGACACGTCGAGCGCGGAGACGGGTTCGTCAGCGATGAGCAGCTCAGGCTCCAGCGCGACCGCACGTGCGATGCCGATTCGCTGGCGCTGTCCACCAGAGAACTCGTGCGGATAGCGCGACGCCGCGTTGGACGGCAGCCCGACGACATCCAGCAGCTCGCGCACTCGGGCGAGCTGCGCCGCCTTTCCTGCAGGTTCGCCGTGCGCCCGCATCGGCTCGGTGAGGACAGACTCGACGCTCTGCCGCGGGTCGAGGCTCGACATCGGGTCCTGGAAGACCATCTGCATGCGCCGCCGCATCCGCCGCATTGCCTCGTCGTCGAGCGTGGTGAGGTCGACACCGTCGAAGCGGACAGCGCCTGCCGTCGGCTTCACCAGCCGCAGGATGGCCCGGCCGAGTGTGCTCTTGCCGCAGCCGGACTCGCCCACCAGGCCAACGGTCGAGCCGCGCGGCACCACCAGGTCGACGCCGTCGACCGCGCGCACGGCCCCGACCTGACGCTCGAGCAGAATCCCGCTCTTGATCGGAAAGTGGACCTCCAGACCGCTGACCTCGAGCAACGGTGCAGTGACCGGCACCTCCCCCGCCTTCGCAACGGTCGGCGGCATCGTCTCCGGGGCGCTCACGCCACGGCCTCTGCAGGGACGAGCGGGTTGTGGCAACGCAGCGTCCGGTCGGCGCTGATCGCGTCTGGCTGCAGCTCGGGGGGCAGGCTCGTACAGACGTCGACGCGGTTGCCGCAGCGCGGCGCGAACGCGCAGCCTTGCGCCCACGCGAGGGTGTCGTTGGGCGAGCCGGGGATCGGGTGCAGCGGCTCGCCACGGGGCGCGTCGAGCCGAGGGATGGAGGCGAGCAAACCGCCTGTGTAGGGGTGCCGAGGCCGCGCGAAGAGCGGGCGGCGCTGCGCCGACTCGACGATGCGGCCCGAGTACATGACGTTCACTGTGTCGCAGAGACCGGCGACCACGCCGAGGTCGTGAGTGATCATCATCAGCGCCGTGCCGCTGTCGCGGACGAGATCCTTCAACAGCTCGAGGATCTGCGCCTGAATCGTCACGTCCAGCGCCGTCGTCGGCTCGTCGGCGATGAGGAGCCTCGGCTTGCAGGCAAGCGCCATCGCGATGAGCGCGCGCTGCCGCATACCCCCGGAGAACTGGTGCGGGTAGTCCTTGAGCCGCCGACGGGGATCGGGGATGCCGACCCGGGCGAGCAGGTCGGTCGCGGCGTCACGCGCCTCGTCACGCTTGAGGCCCTGGTGACGCTCGAGCACTTCGGTCACCTGCACACCGATGGGGATCACCGGGTTGAGCGAGGACATCGGGTCCTGAAAGACCATGGCGATATCCCGGCCACGGATGTCGCGCATGCGGTCGGCCGACAAGGTGCGCAGATCGGTGCCGTCGAACCAGACCTCCCCCCCGACCCGTACGCCACGCGACGGGAGCAGCCCCATCACGGCCAACGAGGTGACGCTCTTGCCGCTGCCCGACTCGCCCACGAGTCCGATGGTCTCGCCGGGCGCGATGCTGAACGAGACCCCGTCGACAGCGAGCACGTCGCGGCGACCCTTGCGGGTGAACGCCACTTCCAGATCACGTACGTCCAGTAGTGGTTGGGTCACGCTCACCGCCGGTACTTGGGATCGAGGGCCTCGCGCAGCCGCTCTCCGAGCAGGGTAAACCCGAGTGCCGCTATGACGATGGCGACCCCGGGAAAGAAGGCCAGGTGCGGGGCGCTCGCGAGGTAGCGCTGGGTCTCGGCCAGCATCCGCCCCCATTCGGGCACGCCCGGATCGGCGCTGCCCAGGCCAAGGAACGACAGGCCCGCTGCCTCGATGATGGCGGTCGCCAGCACGAGCGTGGCTTGGACGATGACCGGCGAGATCGAGTTGGGCACCACGTGGCCGAGCACGACCGTGCGGCGACGCACGCCTACGGACACGGAGGCCAGCACGTAGTCGCTCTCGCGTTGCGCCAGCATCTGGCCGCGCAACAGCCGGGCGAAGATCGGCACGTTGATCACCGCGATGGCGATCATGACGGACGTCAGGCTGGGGCCGAGCAATGCCACGATGGCGATCGCCATCAGGAGCCCGGGGATCGACAGCATGATGTCAACGAAACGCATCACCACGGTGTCGACCCAGCCGCCGAAGGCACCTGCCAGCAACCCCAGGAGCAGGCCGAAAACCATGCCGAGGATCAGCGAGACGACACCGACCAGCAGCGACTGGCGCGCACCGTAGACGACGCGGCTGAACTCGTCGCGACCGTTCTGGTCCAGCCCGAACCAGTGCTCGGCCGACGGGCCGGGAATGTCCGTCGGGGTCACCTGCGCCGACCGGCTGGCTCGGCGAATACGGCGCGATCCAGGGCGCGAAGATCGCGACGAGGACGAACGCGGCGATGAGCGCGAAGCCGATGATGGCGACCGGGTCGCGGCGCAGCCGCCGCCACGCGTCGCGGCGCAGGCTGCGCCAGCTTCGGCCTCGGTGACCTGCTGGGTCTCGACCAGCTCGGCCTGGACAGGCTCATCGCGACCCTCACCCGCGGGTCGATCAAGCCGTACGAGATGTCGACGGCGAGGTTCACGAGGACGTACAGGATGGCGATGATCAAGATGAATCCTTGGAGGACGGCATAGTCGCGCTGCTCAATGGCTCGCACCATGAACTGCCCGACACCCGGCCAGGCAAAGACCGTCTCAGTCAGGACCGCGCCGGAGAACAGGATTCCGGCCGACAGTCCGATCACCGTGACCACCGGCAGCAGCGCATTGCGCAGCACGTGCCGCCGGGTGATCGTCCCTTGCAGCAGCCCCTTGGCCTCCGCGGTGCGTACGTAGTCCTCGTGCACGACGTCGAGCACGCTGGCCCGGGTGATCCGCACGATGATCGCCAGCGGGATCGCGCCGAGCGCGATCGCCGGCAGGATGAGGTGCGTGATCGAGTCCCACGTGGCTTGCGGGTTGGCCGTGATGATGCCGTCGAGGACGTAGAACCCGGTGGGATGTTCGGCGTCCGAGCGCGGGTCCTGGCGGCCGGCGCTCGGCAGCCAGCCGAGCTTGACCGCAAAGACCCACTTGAGGATGTAGGCGAGAAAGAAGACGGGGACGGCGACGCCGAGCAGCGAACCGGCCACGGAGACACTGTCCAGCCAGCGCCCGTAGCGGCGGGCGGCGAAGTAGCCGAGCGGGACGCCGACGCACACCGCGAAGAGCAGTGCCGCGATCGCGAGCTCGAAGGTCGCCGGCCACAGCCGGACCATCTCCTCGGTGACCGGGCGCCTGGTCGTCACGCTGGTGCCGAAATCGAGCGTGACCGCACGCCCCAGGAACCTGAAGTACTGCACGTACCAGGGGTCGTTGAGGCCGAGCGACTGCTCGACAGCCGCGACCCGCTCGGGTGTCGCGCGCTCTCCCAGGAGGGCCGCTGCGGGCCCTCCTGGGAGGGCCCGCAGCCAGACGAACAGCAGCACCGACAGCCCGAGCAGGATCGGGACAAGCAGGACCAGCCGCCGTACGACAAAACGGAGCATCAGTGATCTGTTCTGTGGTGAGCGCTTAGCCGACCGAGACGATCGCGAAGCTCTCGTTGTTGAGCGGACCAGGCACGTACCCGGAGACGCCTTCGGCAAACGCGATCGCGGGCTGCGTGTGCACGTAGGGGACGCCCGGCACGAAGTCCATGATCATCCGGTTGGCCTCCTGGTAGAGCCCGATGCGGGCCTCCTCGTCGGTCTCCTGCTCGGCCGCGTCGAGGGCAGCCCGGATGTCCGGGTTGTCGAAGCTGCCGAACTGCGGGTTGATCTGCTGGAAGAAGGTGCCGACGAAGTTGTCCGGGTCGCCGAAGTCCCCGGTCCAGCCGAGCAGGAACATCGGCGTGTTGCCGGTCGACTGAGCGTCCAGGTAGTCCGGGTTCCACGGCGCCGAGTGCGGCTCGACGGTGAAGCCGACCGCCTCGAGGTCGGCCTTGATCAGCTCCCAGTTCTGCTGCGGGTTGGGCATGTACGGCCGGGAGACGTCCGTCGGGTACCAGAACGGGAGCGTCAGGTTCGTCACGCCCTCGGACTGCGCCTGCGCGATGAGACTGCGTGCCTCGTCCGGGTCGTACTCGTAGGTCGTGACGTCGTCGGCCCAGCCGAACAGCTCCGGCGGCATGAACTGCGTCGCCACCTCGGACCCTGCGGGGTAGGCGGTCTGCAGCAGCGCCTCGCGGTTGATCGCGTGCGCGATCGCCTTGCGGATGTTGAGGTTGTCGAACGGCGCGGCGTTCTGCTGGAAGCCGACGTAGCCGACGTTGAACGCCGGACGGCGCAGGATCTGGAAGCCGGCGGTCTCGAGCGCCTCGACGTCCGCCGGGTCGACGAGGTCGTAGCCGTCGATCTCTCCGGCCTCGAGCGCCTGCCGGCGCGCCGGGCCGTCCGGGATGACGGAGAAGATGAGCTCGTCCAGCTGGGCCGCCTCACCCCAGTAGTCGTCGTTGCGGACCATCGTGACCTGGCTACCGCGCTCCCACGTGTCGAGCTTGAACGGACCGGTGCCGACGGGGGTCTCGTAGCCGAACGTGCCATCGAAGGTCGGCGAGTCCTCAGAGCCGCTGACCTCGTCGGCCCCGCCCTCTTCGAGCGCCTTCGGGCTGGCCATGAAGAAGGCTCGCATGGCCAGGGCCGACAGGAACGACGACGACGGTCGCGTGAGCGTGACGACGGCGGTCTGCTCGTCGGTCGCCTCGCAGGACGCGTAGAGGCTCTCGAGTCGCCCCGTCGGCGAAGCCGCCGAACACGGTGCCCCAGTAGTACGACACCGCCGGGCTCTGCATGATGCCGGTGAAGTTGTACCAGCGGTCGAAGTTGAAGCAGACGGCGTCGGCGTTGAACGGCTCTCCGTCGGTGAACGTTGACACCCTCACGCAGGCTGAACGTCCACTCCAGGCCGTCGGCGCTGGCCTCCCACGACTCGGCCAGCGACGGCACGATCTCGGTGCCGCCCTCCTCCGTCTTGACCAAGCCCTCGAAGATCTGGTCGATCACCCGCGAGCTCTCTCCGTCGCTGACGAGCGCGCCGTCAATGATGATCGGGTCCTGAGCGACGCCGAAGACCAGCGACCCCCCGCCGCTCGCGCCTTCCTCGTCGCCGCCGCTGTCGTCGTCGCCGGCGCAGGCAGTCAACACAAGAGCTGCTGCGGTCAGGCCCGAGACGAGGGCGAACCTGCGAGACAGGTTCGTGCTTCGCATCTCTTCCACCTCACAGTCGAATACCGGCCGACGCACCCCGGCCAGGGTGATGTGACACTAACCTCCCGATCAGTCGATCAGGTCACTCCTCCATCATGGGCACATCGCGATTGGCAACGTTTGGTGGACCTCGCCCGGCCTCGATGGAATGTGACATAGTACCGCGGTGATGACCATGGCGCCTCGCGCGGCCGATCTGGTCGTCATCGGCGCGGGGGTCGTCGGCGCGGCCTGCGCCTGGTTCGCCACTCAGGCAGGGCTACGCATCACCGTGGTCGACCGTGGGCCGGTTGCCGGCGGGACGACCGGCGCCGGCGAGGGCAACCTGCTCGTGTCGGACAAGCCGGTCGGTCCGGAGCTGGAGCTCGCCGTGCTGTC
>CAWCXA010000006.1:0-80185 GCA_963799425.1 uncultured Actinomycetota bacterium
CCGTCCGGGGGGAGTAACCAGACCGCTACCCTGACGGCATGTCTCCCACGGCCAACGGCGGCCACACGGTCGCTCTCGTCACGTTGGGCTGTGCGCGCAACGAGGTCGACTCCGAGGAGCTGGCCGGCCGGCTGCACGCCGATGGCTTCCGGCTGGTGGCCGACCCGGTCGACGCGGAGACCGTGCTCGTCAACACCTGCGGGTTCGTGGAGAGTGCCAAGAAGGATTCGATCGACTCGATCCTCGCCGCGGCCGACCTCAAGGCGGTCGGGGCCGCCCGATCGGTTGTGGCAGTCGGCTGCCTCGCGGAACGCTACGGCGCCGAGCTCGCCGGCGCGTTACCAGAGGCCGACGCGGTGCTCGGTTTCGACGACTACGGGCAGATCGGCGATCGGCTGCGCTCGATCCTCGCGGGCGAGGCGCACATGGCACATGAGCCGCGCGACCGTCGGCAGCTGCTGCCGCTCACGCCGCTCGATCGGCACGCCGCCGCCGCATTGCGTCACGACACAGCTGCCTCCGAGCTCTCGGACGTCGCGCCGGCCAGCGGGCCGCGGGTCCTCCGACGCCGGCTCGACGGCAGTCCCACTGCGCCGCTCAAGCTGGCGTCTGGCTGTGACCGGCGGTGCACCTTCTGTGCCATCCCGCGGTTCCGCGGGTCATTCCTGTCCCGCCGTCCGACCGAGGTGCTCGACGAGGCGCGCTGGCTGGCTGCGCAGGGCGTACGCGAGCTCTTCCTGGTGAGTGAGAACTCCACCTCCTACGGCAAGGATCTTGGCGACCTCCGGCTGCTGGAGAGTCTGCTGCCCGAGCTTGCGGCGGTCGACGGGATCGAGCGCGTACGGGTGTCCTACCTGCAGCCCGCCGAGCTGCGCCCCACCCTTGTCGAAGCACTGACGGCGACGCCAGGTGTGGCCCCGTACTTCGACCTGTCGTTCCAGCACGCCAGCGAGCCGGTGCTGCGACGGATGCGGCGGTTCGGCTCGCGGCAGCGGTTCCTCGACCTGGTCGCGCAGATCCGAGCGCTGGCTCCGCAGGCGGGCATCCGGTCCAACGTGATCGTCGGTTTTCCCGGGGAGACGGAAGCCGACTTCGCCGAGCTCGAGCAGTTCTTGACGGAGGCACGGCTCGACGTCGTCGGAGTGTTCGGCTACTCGGACGAGGACGGCACGGAGGCCGCGGGATTTGACGGCAAGCTCGACCAGGACGAGATCGACAACCGGGTCGCGCGGATCACCGACCTCGTCGACGAGCTGGTCGCGCAGCGAGCCGAAGATCGCGTGGGGGAGCGAGTCGAGGTGCTGGTGGAATCGATCGGCAGCGACGGTGTGGACGGCCGAGCCGCGCACCAGGGGCCGGAGGTCGACGGGACGACGCGTCTGGTCGGGTCGGCCGCCAGCATGCGCATCGGCGACGTCGTGCGGGCCGCCGTGGTCGACTCCGAGGGTGCCGACCTGGTGGCGGAGGTCGCCGCGTGAGCCAGCCGGCCGTCGCCCCCAGCGCCTGGAATATCGCCAACGGGCTCACCGTCCTGCGCTTGTTCCTCGTCCCGTTCGTGGGGTGGCTGCTCCTGGTCGACAACGGCGAGAACAATGCAGCGCGGGTCGCGTCGTTCGTCGTCTTCGCGATCGCGATGGTCACAGACAAGGTGGACGGCGACGTGGCTCGCGCCCGGGGGCTGGTCACCGACTTCGGCAAGATCGCCGACCCCATCGCCGACAAAGCGTTGACCGGCACGGCGTTGGTCGGGTTGTCGGTGCTGGGGGAGCTTCCCTGGTGGGTGACGATCGTCATCCTGGTGCGCGAGGTCGGCATCACGGTGCTGCGGTTCGCTGTGCTCCGGTATGGCGTGATCCCGGCCAGCCGCGGTGGCAAGACCAAGACCGCGCTGCAGGCGTTGGCGATCAGCCTCTACCTGCTGCCGCTGCCGGACGCGTTCGACGTCGTGCGTGCCGTCGTCATGGGGGTCGCGGTCGTGGTGACCGTGGTGACCGGCTTCGACTACGTACGCCAGGCCGTCCGCCTGACCCGTCGCGCAGACTGAAGCGGTCAGGCCGCGGCGACTGCTGTTTCGCGCTGGTCCGCGAACTGCGTGCGGTAGAGCTCCGCGTAGGTGCCGCCGCGGGCGAGCAGCTCGGCGTGCGTGCCCCGCTCCACGATGCCGCCGCTGTCGACCACGATGATCTGGTCGGCGTCGCGCACGGTGGACAAGCGGTGTGCGACGACCAGGGACGTACGACCCCGCAGCGCCTGTGCGAGCGCCTCCTGCACCGCGGCCTCGGACTCCGAGTCGAGGTGTGCCGTGGCCTCGTCGAGCACAACGACGGCCGGAGCCTTGAGCAGCAACCGGGCGATCGCGAGCCGCTGCTTCTCGCCGCCGGACAGCCGGTAGCCGCGGTCGCCGATCACCGTGTCGAGCCCGTCGGGCATCGCCTCAATGACGTCCCAGATGCGCGCGGCCTGGCAGGCCGCGACAAGCTCGGCCTCGGTCGCCTCGGGCTTGGCGTAGAGCAGGTTGGCCCGGATCGAGTCGTGGAACATGTGCGCGTCCTGGCTCACGACGCCGACCGCCTCGCGGAGCGAGGCGAGAGTGAGATCGCGTACGTCCTCGCCGCCGACCCGCACCGCGCCACCTGTCACGTCGTACATGCGGGACACGAGCCCGGTGAGCGTCGACTTCCCGGCGCCGGACGGGCCGACGATGGCAATCATCTGACCGGGCTGGGCGCGGAACGTTACATCACGCAGCACCGGCGTGCCCGGCTCGGCCGAGAGGGTGGCCACCGACTCGAGCGACGCGAGCGACACCTCGTCGGGCGACGGGTAGCCGAACGCGACGTGGTCGAACTCGACGGTGGCTCCATCGGCGCGCACAGCCAATGGCCTGGCATCGGGTGACTCGGCCACCATCGGCTCGAGGTCGAGCACCTCGAACACCCGCTCAAAGCTGACGAGCGCCGTCATCACGTCGACCTGGAGGTTGGACAGCGACATGATCGGGCTGTAGAGCCGCTGCAGGTAGGCGGCCAGAGCGACGAGCGTGCCGACCCCGATCGTGCCTCCGATGGCGAGGGCGCCGCCGACCCCGTACACGAGCGCGGTGGACACCGCGGCGAGCAGCGAGAGCGACACCATGAGCACGCTGCCGTAAACGGCCTGCGTCGCCGAGATGTCACGTACGCGGCCGGCCCGGCCGGCGAACGTCGCCGACTCCTCGTCGGGACGGCCGAAGATCTTGACCAGGTGTGCGCCTGCGACGTTGAACCGCTCCTGCATCGTCTGGCTCATCGCGGCGTTGAGGTCGTAGCGCTCTTGCGCGATGCCCGCGAGCTTGCGTCCGACCGCCTTGGCCGGCAAAAGGAAGAATGGCAGCAGCAGCAGAGCGACGAGCGTCACCTGCCACGACAAAGCGAGCATCGCCGCGAGCACCATGGCCAGCGTGGCGACGCTGCTGACCGCGCTCGACAGGGTCGAGGTGAAGGCCTGCTGGGCGCCTTGCACGTCGCCGTTGAGTCGGCTGACGAGGGCGCCGGTCTGGGTGCGGTTGAAGAACGCCAGCGGCATGCGCTGCACGTGGTCGAACACCTGGGTCCGCAGGTCGTAGACCAGGCTGCCGCCGATGCGGGCCGACAGCCAGCGTTGGGCGAGGGTGGTGACCGCGGATGCCATGGCGATGCCGACTGCGAGGAGCGCGAGGGCGACGACGAGGCCCCGGTTGTTGCCGAGGACGCCGTCGTCGATGAGGCGTGCGAGCAGCAGGGGGACGGCGGCACCGAGGGCCGCGTCGACGAGGACGAGCCCGAGGAACACGCCAAGCTCGCGCCGGTAGGGCCGGGCGAATGTGAGGATCCGGCGAACCGTGCCGGGAGCAAGCTGGTGGCGCGTGACGGAGTCGTCGCGCATGAACTGTTTCATCTGGCCACGGGGGTGCATAGGCGCCTCTTTCCGTGAGAGTCTTCCGAGCTAAAGCTGAGGTTACCTCAATAAGAGGCACCTGGGCAAATCCGCGCTAGACTCGTCCGCCATGGCCACCGTGGACGCCGTCGCCCTCGCCGACCAGCTGACCGCGGTCACGAGGCGGCTTCGCCACGCCTCTCGCCGGGTGGTCGCGCCGCTCGGCCTGACTCCCGGCCGCATGCGGGTGGTGCGTGTCCTCAGCGGGGGAGCCTTACGGGTTGGCGACCTTGCCGAGCGGCTGGGAGTCGCGGCTCGCTCGGCCACCCAGTTCGTCGACGAGCTGGAGAGCGAGGGCTTCGTCGTACGAGCACCGGACCCCACGGACCGGCGGGCCACCCTCGTGGAGCTCACTCCGCTCGGGCACCGAGCGCTAGCCAGCTTGCAACGGGCCTGGTCGGACGAGGCCGATCGCCTCGTCAGGCGACTCAGCCCAGCCGACCAGGTCGAGCTCAACCGCCTGCTGCAGGTCCTGCTGGCCGACGAGGAGCAACGGTGAGCGTCGCGCTGGTCGTGGTGGGCGACGAGCTGCTGTCCGGCCGGGTGTCGGACACCAACGCCGTCTGGCTCGGGCGTTTCCTCGCCGACCACGGGCTGGCTGTGGTCAGCGCGTTCCATGTCGGCGATGACGTCGAGGCGACGGTCAACGCGATACGGCGTGGGCTGGATGACGCGTCGTACGTGATCGTCACCGGCGGCCTCGGACCCACTTCGGACGACGTCACCAGACTCGCTCTGGCAAGGTTGACCGGCGCGCCGCTGCGGGAGTCAGCCGAGCTCGTCGAGTGGCTCGAGTCGTACGCGACGGCTCGCGGCCTGGGGCTGCATCCGGCTGAGCTGGTGATGGCGCAGCTGCCCGAAGGCGCCGCGGCGCTGCGCAACCCGGTGGGCAGCGCACCAGGGATCCGGGTCGCCGTGGCCGACGGGGTGGTCTTCGCGGTCCCCGGGGTGCCCCGAGAGATGCAGGCGATGGTGGCCGGACCGGTGCTGGCGGAGCTGCGTGACGCGGGCGTGGCCGGGCAGTCCATTGCCGCCAGGTCGATCGGAGTGGCTTGGGTCATGGAAAGCGCCGTCGCCGAGCGGCTCGCCGCCCTCGAGGCGCTGGTCAAGGCAGATCCTGGGGCGAGCATCGGCTACCTCGCTGAGCCCGGCGTGGTCGAGGTGCGACTTCGGGTCGTCCGCGGGGACGCGCGCACGGCGGAGCGTGACGTTGCTGCGTACGCCGCGCAGGCTCAAGGCTTGCTCGGTGCCGATGCTTTCGACGGGCCCGGCCTGGCCGCCGCGCTGACGGCGCTCCTGGTGGACGCGGGCGAGACCTGCGCGACTGCCGAGTCGCTGACCGGCGGCATGCTGGCCGGCGCGCTGACGGCGCTGCCCGGATCGTCGCGGATCTTCCGCGGCGGGGTCGTGGCCTACGCCACAGACCTCAAGCATGATCTTCTGGGCGTCCCGGCCGATCAGCTGGACCGATTCGGGGCGGTCCACGAGCAGACGGCGGCATTCATGGCGGACGGGGTACGCGCGCGCTGCGCCACGACATACGGCCTGGCCACCACTGGGGTGGCCGGGCCGGACCCGCAGGACGGCAAGGCGCCGGGCACTGTTTTCGTGGCCGTCGCCGGCCCGGCCGGCACCGTGACCCGGTCTCTGCAGCTGCCCGGTGACCGCGCCGTGATCCGGCAGCTGACCGTTGCTGCCGTCCTCGACCTGGCACGCCGCATGATCACCGTGGAATCTCCGTCCACAACCGTTCGTTGAGGCTACATGGTGTCCACCAGGCGGCCTTACTCTCGGCCTTCACGACTCGGACCAGGTACGGTTGATTCAGTCTTGGAGCCGTCCCGAGTGCGGAAGGAGCAGCCCATGGTTCTCGTTCGACGCCTGCTCGGCGATGTGCTCCGCCGCCAGCGGACCCGGCAGGGCCGCACCTTGCGCGAGGTGTCCACCACCGCCCGGGTGAGCCTGGGTTACCTGTCCGAGGTCGAGCGCGGGCAGAAGGAAGCGTCCTCCGAGTTGTTGGCCTCCATCTGCACGGCGCTCGACGTCCCGCTGTCGACCGTCATGCGTGAGGTCAGCGAAGAGCTGGCAAGAGCCGAGCTGGCGGCGATCGGCGTGATGGCTGATGTCCGCCGTGATGGGCGGCACGAGGTGCGCAATCGCGTCCGCGAGGTCGTCGCCGCCTGAGGCCGTCAGCGCGCCGGTGCGGGCTGACAACGTGGGCAGACATAGGTCACCCGCTCGCCGGGTTGGGTGATGCGTTCGATCCGCCCGCCGCAGCGTGCGCACGCCGCCTGCCGATAGACCCACGTCCGGCGGTTGCGGTCGCCCGTAGTGATCCGGCTCGCGTTGGATCTGTTGGCGACCAGCAGCCGATGCGCGAGGTCGACGAGCCCATTCAGGTCGCCCGCCTCCGACACGTTCGCGAGTGGCGACACGCCGCGTAGGAAGCAGATCTCGGACTTGTAGGCATTGCCGATGCCTGCCATCACTCGTTGATCGAGCAGCACCTCGCCAAGTGGCCGGTCCGGATCCTTGCTCATCCGGCGGACGGCCTCCGCAGGATCCCAGTCCGGACCGAGCAGATCTGGGCCGAGCGGCCCCACCGCCTGCTCCTCGTCGACCCGGCGAACGACATCGAGCACGGGGAGCCGCCAGCCAACGGCTTGCCGTGTGGCATTGGCCAGCACCACCCGGATCTCCCACTCGCGGCCCGTGGGTCGACGTCGGCCAGGCAGCACTTGCCAAGCGCCGTCCATGCCGAGGTGGCTGTGCACGGTGAGGTCGGGCTCGACTCGTACCAGCAGGTGCTTGCCGCGAGCGACGGACTCCGAGACTGTGCGCCCGGTCAGGTCCACCGTCGCGTGACGCGGGACCCGGAAGTCACTGACGGTCAAGGTCTGTCCTGCGAGCGCCTCATGGAGTTGCCGTGCAGTGCGCCAGACCGTGTCTCCCTCGGGCATGCAGCTATCGTGCCGTTCTACCCGGTGCCTTCGCACGTGAGCCATTACGCTTGCGCGCAAGCCGACCGACCCAGGGCAGTGGTGCGGGAGGTGCGGGTCGACGGTTGCATGTGCGTTTGGAACAAGGCCCGGGGAGGCGGGCCATGGACACTCCCCGAGCCTCGGTACTCGCACCGTAACAGGTAACGATCTATACTGAAAAGACTGTTGCCGATTGAGGGAGCTGCCCAATGTCGAGGCGTCCGGGCACCCCCAGCATGCTGCGCGCGATCAATGAGCGCGCCGCCCTGGGCCTGCTGCTCGACAATGGCCCGCTGACCCGCACCCAGCTCGGCGAGCTCACCGGGCTATCCAAGGTCACTGCGTCACAGCTGCTCGGCTCCCTGCAGAGCCGCGGCCTTGTCGAAGTCGTGGGTGCACTGTCCGCTGGCCGCGGCCCTAACGCTGAGGTCTACGGTGTCGTGCCCGGTGCGGCCTACGCGGCGGCGCTCGATGTCGGCCCGGACCACGTGTCGGCTGCGATCTGCGACGTCACCGGGTCGGTCGTGGGTGAGGTCGGACTCGACGTGCCCGACGCGGAGGATCCCGCACGGGTCGTACGGTCTGCCGTCGTCAAGGCGACCCGCAAAGCAGGGTTGAAGCTCGACGACCTGCATGAAGTCGTGATCGGCACGCCCGGACTCGTCGACCCGACCACCGGGGACGTCGAGTTCGCGTTCAACCTGCCCGAGTGGCACGCAGGTCTTCGACAGACCCTCGAGACCGGTTTGCGCCGGCCGGTGACCATCGAGAACGACGTCAACCTGTGCGCGGTGGCCGAGCAGCACGAGGGGGCGGCGCGCGGCATCGACGACTTCGTCTTGTTCTGGGTAGGCGGGGGCCTTGGCGTAGCTGTCGTGCTCGGCGGGCGGCTACACCGGGGGAGCACCGGCGCGGCCGGCGAGATCGGCTACCTGCCGGTCCCCGGGGTGCCGCTGCCGACCAGCGTGTCGCGGCCACACAAGGGTGCTTTCCAGCGGCTCGTGGGTGCTGACGCGGTCGCCGATCTGGCGCATGAGCATGGACTCAGGTCTCGCGATGCGGGCGACGCCGTGCGCGAGGCTGCGGTCAACGGCCAGACCGGCGCCGCATTTCTCACCGAGCTGTCCAGGCGGCTCGCCGTTGGCGTCGCCGCGGTCTGCTCCGTCGTCGACCCAGGACTCGTCGTGCTCACTGGAGAGGTCGGTCGCGCCGGCGGCACCGAGCTGACCGAGCGCATCGCGATCGAGGTCGGCCATCTCGCGCCCGTGAGCCCGCGCATCGTGCCGACCGAGACCGGCGAGCAGCCGGTGTTGCGCGGCGCACTGCTGACGGGGCTCGCCCACGCCCGGTCGGCTCTCTTCGCGGCCACCGACCAGCCGACCAACGGCCAGTAAGCCGGCGTCACCGCACACGTCTGAGGTGCCCGCCACCTAGGCTTGCCAGAAGAGCGCGGCTGTCCGCGCGCCGGAGAGGTGTGGCCGTGCATCCGCATGACCCGTGGTCGCTCGGTGGCGCCGACCAGTTCGCAGACTCCGTCGACGACGTCGCATTCCGCGACGCGATGGCGCGACTGGGCGGCGGTGTCTGCGTCCTCACGACCCTTGATCTGGTCGGTCGCGACTGCGGCCTGACGATGACGGCGGTCTCGTCGCTCAGCCTCGAGCCACCGTTGATCGTTGCCGCCGTGCGGCACGGCAGCTTTATCCACGACGCACTGTCCGTGGCCGACGGATGGGCAGTCACCGTGCTCGCCGATGACCAGCTCGATCTGGCGCGGTACGCGTCTCGGCACCGGTATCCCACCGACGTGGATGACTTTGGTAGGTGGGAGACCCTACGGGGCAAGGCATCCGGGGCCCTGGTGTTCACCGGCGGCGTGGCTGCGGTCGACTGTGTGCCGCACCTACTGGTCGATGCCGGCGACCACACCCTGGCGGTGGGTCGCGTGGTGTCGACGGTATTCCCGAGCCTTGGCCAGACACCGCTGCTGCACGTCGACAGAAAGTGGTACCGCCCGGGCGAGGAGCTGACGTAGCGGCATTCCCCGCGAACATGCGGTTGACGCCCGTTTTCGTCTCGAATGAGTCGCCAGCCGCATGTTCGCGGGTTGACAGCCGCATGGTCGATGCGGACTGCTCAGCTGGTGCGGCGGTGCATGTACACGCCTGGGTCGTCGAGCGAGGTAAAGCCGAGCTGCGCATATAGCCCATGGGCATCCTGGGTCGCGAGCATCCACCGCCGTAGGCCGGTCACGTCAGGATGGTCGAGCAGCCAGCCGACCAGGAACCGGCCGAGCCCACGACCGCGATGCTCAGGCAGGACGAACACGTCGGCCAGCCAGGCGAACGTGGCGCGATCGGTGACGGCCCGGGCGTAGCCGGCCTGGTCCCCGGTGGGTGCGTACAACCCCGCGACCAACGAGCCGGCAGCGGCGCGCTCGACGACCTCACGCGAGACGCCGGGACTCCAGTAGGAGGTGCTGAGGAAGCCATGCACAACGTCGAAGTCGAGCAAGGCCGGGTCGTCGGTCACGGTGTAGCCGTCGGCGCGCGTCTTTTGCACGATCGAAGACCCTAACGCGACGGTCAGCCGCGCAGCCGCAGCCCGCGCGGTGTCTGGTGGAACCCGGCCCTCGCCAAGGCTTGCCCGAGAGGTGTGTCAAGGACAAACGAGCCGTCAGCGCGCTCGACGTCGAGGCGACCGAGAGCACCGTCGCGCACGGCAAGGGCCAGCGCGTCGGCTGCCGGCTGCAGCACCTCGGCGTCGTCACCCCACGACAGCAGGGTGCGGCCACCACGCTCCACGTAGAGCACGAGCTCACCACGGCGCAGTACCACCAATGCGCCGGCCTTGCGGCCCGGGCGGTGGCCGCCCTCGGCCCGCTCCGGCCAGGGCAGGGCGGCGCCATAGGGATTGGCGGGGTCGGTGGCCGCCAGCACAAGCGCCGGAGAGGACTCCTCGGCGAGGCTGCGCAAGCGGTCGACCGCGCCCGGCAGCGCGAACTGCGCGGCGCCGAGGCCAGCGACAAAGTAGCCGCGCCGACAGCGTCCTGACTCCTCGAAAGCGGACAACACTTTGTAGGCCGCCGCGAACCCGCCGGGGACGCGTTCGGCGAGCACTGCGCCGCGCGTCAGCACGCCATGGCGGTCGAGGAGCGCCTCTGCCGCCGCGTGGGCACGCCGGGTTGGGTCGGCGTCGCGCGCAGGAACTGCGGACCACCGGCCTGCGGCCAGCGGTGGCCCTCCCCGCGTCGGCAGTCGCGGTCGCCGGGTGCCGTAACGGCTGCGGACCGGAGTCGGTCGGCCGCGGTGCGCGCCGCGGCCACCCGCGATCAGCAGGCGCAGCGGAGCGAGCGTGTCGTTGGTGACGTGCCCGGCCCACAACAGGTCCCAGAGAGCAGTGACGACTGCCGGGTCGTCGGTTGCACCAACGGCGTCGGCCAACTGCCGGAAGAAGTAGGCACCCCCGGCGGCCAGCGCCTCGATGATCGCCTGGTGGAGCGGACCCGCCTCGAAGGTCGGGTCGACGTCAGGCAACGTCAGGGGCGCGGTGTCGGCCGTGTGCAGTGAAACCCAGCCGTCGCTGCCTGGCAGCGAACCGTGGCCGACCCACACGACCTCGCCAGCGGCGGTGAGCTCGTCGAGCCATGCCGGTGTGTAATCGGCCACGCGGGCCGGAAGCACGAGGCGCTCCAACGCGCTGGCGGGCACAGCCGCACCGGCCAGCTGCTCGATGACGCGAAGCAACCCGTCGACGCCACGAAGCCGACCACCGACGTGCTGCCACGCCGGTAGGAAGCGCCCGAGCGCGGACGCCTCGACCGGCTCCACCTCCTTGCGCAGAGCGGCCAGCGAGCGGCGTCGCAGCATGCGCAGCACTTCGGAGTCGCACCACTCGGTGCCTACGCCGCCGGGCCGGAACTCACCCTCAACGACACGTCCGGCCGCCGCTAGCCGGTGCAGGATGCCCACGACGACGGCGACGCCGAGGCCGAGCCTGGTCGCGACATCGCTCGCCGCAAACGGCCCATGCGTGCGGGCGTGACGGCTCACGAGGTCGGCCAGCGGGTCGGGCACCGGCTCGGTGAACGCCTCGGGGACGCCGACGGGCAACGCCACGCCCAGCGCATCACGCAGCCGGCCGGCGTCTTCGATCGCGGCCCATCGCTCCTCGCCAGCGATGCGGACCAGGATGAGCCGTCGCGCCGCGGCGAGCTCGACCAGCCACCCAGCCACCTCCGCTGGCGAAACGCAGCGGCCCTGGACCTCGTCGGTGGTAAGCGGACCGAGCAGCCGAACGAGGTCGGCCACCCCTTCCAGGTCACGGGCCCGTCGCTCCGGAGCCGTGCGAGCTAGCTCGGACTCGGTGCGCAGCAACACCTCTGGGTCGAGCAGCTCACGCAGCTCGGCACGACCGAGGAGCTCGGCGAGCAGCGCGGAGTCAAGAGTGAGCGCCTGCGCACGCCGCTCAGCGAGCGGCGCATCGCCTTCGTACATGAAGGACGCCACATAGCCGAAGAGCAGGGAGCGCGCGAACGGTGACGGCTGTGCGGTCTCGACCTCGACTACCCGGACCCGCCGGGCCGACACGTCGCGCAGCAGTGACACGAGCGCAGGGAGGTCGTAGACGTCCTGCAGGCACTCGCGCACGGTCTCGAGCACGATCGGGAACGTGCCGAACTTGCGCGCGACCTCGAGCAGCTGCGCGCTGCGCTGGCGCTGCTGCCACAGCGGCGTGCGGCGCCGGGGGTCGCGTCGTGGCAGCAGAAGGGCACGGGCCGCGGCCTCTCGGAACCGCGAGGCAAACAGGGCTGAGGCACCCACCTCGACCGTGACGAGCTCCTCGAGTTCGTCAGGGTCGAGGGCGACCAGGTCGGCGCCGGGCAGTTCTTCGCCGCTCTCGCTCATGACATCGGGGAGGCGGAACACCATGCCGTCGTCGGAGTGCACGGCCTGCACGTCGACTCCGAAGCGCTCGCGCAGCCGCGAGCCGACCGCCAACGACCATGGGGCGTGCACGCGGGCGCCGTACGGCGAGTGCACCACAAGCCGCCAGTCGCCGAGCTCGTCGCGGAACCGCTCGACCAGGATCGTACGGTCGGTGGGAAGGTGGCCCGTCGCCTCGCGCTGCTCGGCAAGGTAGGCGAGCAAGTTGTCGACCGCCCACTGGTCGAGCCCAGCGCTCGCGACCCGCGCACGGGCAGAGTCGGCAGGCAGAGCGGCGACCTCGCGGACGAACGAACCGATCGCCTTGCCCAGCTCGGCCGGCCGACCTGGGGTGTCGCCCTTCCAGAACGGCAGCCGGCCAGGCTGGCCCGGCGCGGGGGAGACGAGCACCCGATCGTGCGTGATGTCCTCGATGCGCCAGGACGTCGTGCCGAGGGTGAAGACGTCACCCACTCGCGATTCGTAGACCATCTCTTCGTCGAGCTCGCCGACTCGCGCGGCCCGCTCGCTGCCCACAAGGAAGACACCGAAGAGGCCGCGATCGGGAATCGTGCCGCCGCTCGTAACAGCGAGCCGCTGAGCACCCGGCCGGCCGGACAGCATGCCGGCGACGCGATCCCACACGAGCCGTGGCCGTAGCTCGGCGAACTCGTCGCTCGGATAGCGACCGGAGAGCAGGTCGAGCACGGAGTCGTAGGCGGACTGGGGCAACGTGGCGAACGGGTAGGCGCGCCGAGACAGCGCAAGCAGCTCTTCGACCGACCACTCATCCATCGCGACCATCGCGACGACCTGTTGAGCCAGGACATCGAGCGGATTGCGCGGGACTGCGAGCTCCTCGATCAAGCCGGCAAGCATCCGCTCGACCACCACGGCCGTCTGCACGAGGTCGCCGCGGTATTTGGGGAAGAGCACGCCGCGGGACACGGCGCCGACCTGGTGACCGGCGCGCCCCACCCGCTGCAGCCCGCTGGCCACCGATGGCGGCGACTCCACCTGGACGACGAGGTCGACAGCGCCCATGTCAATGCCGAGCTCCAGCGAGCTCGTGGCCACGACTGCCGGCAACCGCCCGGCCTTGAGGTCCTCTTCGATGAGGGCACGCTGCTCCTTGCTGACCGAGCCATGGTGTGCTCGCGCGAGCAGCCCCGGCACGCCACGCGTGGCACCGGCCTGCGCCATGGTCTGGGCGGGAGCCAACGAGCCGGCCGGCTCGAGCGCCTCGCCGGTCTCGCGCTCGTGCGCGATCTCGTTGAGCCGGGCGGTGAGCCGCTCGGCAAGCCGCCGCGAGTTGGCGAACACGATCGTCGACCGGTGCGCCTGCACCAGGTCGGCAACCCGCTCCTCGACGTGCGGCCAGATGGACGCGTGCGCATTGGGGTCGACACCCTCGAGCGGCGGCGCCGTCGCGAGCTCCGCGAGGTCCTCGACCGGTACCACGACGTCGAGCTGCATCTCCTTCTCGCTCGGGGGGGTCACCACCTCGATGGCGCGCCCGCCCGCGAGGAACCTCGCCACCTCGTCAACGGGTCGCACTGTCGCGGACAGCCCGATGCGCTGGGCCGGCTGCGGCAGCAGCGCATCCAGCCGCTCGAGCGACAGGGCCAGGTGGGCGCCCCGTTTCGTGCCGGCGACCGCGTGCACCTCGTCGACTATGACCGTACGGACTCCGCGGAGCGCCTCCCGCGCCTGTGATGTGAGGATGAGGAACAGCGACTCGGGCGTCGTGATGAGCACGTCGGGCGGGCGTCGGCCGAATCGTCGCCGCTCGTCGGCCGGGGTGTCGCCGGACCGTACGCCAACGGCGACATCAGGCTCGGCCAACCCGAGCCGTGCTGCGGCCTGACGGATGCCGAAGAGTGGGGCCCGCAGGTTGCGCTCGACGTCGACGGCTAGCGCTTTGAGCGGTGACACGTACAGCACGCGGCAGCGCTGCATTGGATCGTCGGGGGCGGGCTCGGTCGCAAGGCGGTCAAGCGCCCAGAGGAATGCCGCGAGCGTCTTGCCCGACCCGGTGGGTGCGACCACGAGGGCATGCCGACCAGCCGCGATGGCGTGCCACGCACCCTCTTGAGCAGCGGTGGGCGCGGCGAACGCGCCGGAGAACCATGCCCTGGTCGCCGGCGCGAACAGCTCGAGTACGTCGCCCACGTCAGCCATCCTGCCTTGCACCGCCGACAGAACGCCGGGAGAGTGTCCGCCGTCCGCTGTCCGAGAAACCCGTTTCATACCTGTCGGAGTACCCCGATAGCGTCGAACTGTGACGTCCGCCGATGACTCGTTGATCCACGCCCAGGGCCTGACCAAGCGCTTTGGTGACTTCGTTGCCGTCGACGGGATCGACGTTGATGTTGCGCGCGGAGAGGCGTTCGGTTTCCTCGGACCCAACGGGGCTGGCAAGAGCTCGACCATGCGCATGATCGGTTGCGTGTCCCCGATCTCCGGCGGCACGCTCCGCATCCTCGGCATGGATCCGGCTACCCAGGGGCCGCAGATACGTGCCCGCCTCGGCGTCGTACCCCAAGAGGACACTCTCGACCTCGAGCTGACGGTGGCGGAGAACATCCAGATCTACGGGCGCTACTTCGGCCTGTCCCGCACGGAGGTCCGGGATCGCACGCACCAGCTTCTGGAGTTCGTACAGCTCTCGGACAGGGCGGCGGAGCGAGTGGAGACGCTGTCCGGCGGCATGAAGCGCCGCCTCACCATCGCACGGTCTCTGGTCAACAACCCCGATGTCCTGTTGCTCGACGAGCCCACGACAGGTCTCGACCCGCAGGCGCGGCATGTGCTGTGGGACCGGCTCTTTCGGCTCAAGCAGCGCGGCGTCACGCTGGTGCTGACGACTCACTACATGGACGAGGCCGAGCAGTTGTGCGACCGGCTCGTCGTGATGGACAAGGGCCGCATCGTCGCCGAGGGCTCACCGGCCGATCTGATCGCCGCGCATTCCACGCGTGAGGTTGTCGAGCTGCGATTCAACCCCGACGAGCACGAGGTGATGGCCGACAAGCTGTCCAATTTCGGTGAGCGTACGGAGCTGCTGCCCGACCGGTTGCTCGTCTATGCCGACGACGGCGAGGCGGTCCTCGCCAAGGTCGACTCCACCGATGTGACGCCGCTGAGTGTCTTGGTGCGGCGCAGCACCCTCGAGGACGTCTTCCTGCACCTCACCGGCCGAACGCTGGTCGACTGATGGAGCTCACTTTCCGAGCCTTCGAACGCTGGCTGTTCCAATACCGTCGAGTCTGGCGCGGCAGTGTGATCTCCGGGTTCGTGCTGCCAGTTCTCACGCTCACGGCCCTTGGGGCCGGTCTGGGCTCATTCGTCGACGAGCGAGGTGGGTCGGATGAGCTGAGCGGGGCGAGCTATCTGGCGTTCATCGCCCCCGGGCTGCTGGCAGCCACCGCGATGATGACCGCCGCGTTCGACTCCACCTACCCCGTGCTGGGTGCGATCAAATGGGACCGCATCTACCACGGCATGCTGGCATCGCCGCTGCGAGTGCGTGACGTACTGTTCGGCCACCTCGGCTGGGTTGGGGCACGCGTCCTCACGGTGTCGGCGTTCTACCTCCTCGTCGTGGCTCTTTTCGGCGCCGTCGAGTCGCCGTGGGGATTACTTGCCATTCCCGCTGCCACGCTCACCGGGTTGGCGTTTGCAGCGCCGATCTTCGCCTTCTCCGCCTATGTCGAGCGTGACTCGGGCTTCGCGCTGATCTTCCGCTTCGCGGTGACCCCAATGTTCTTGTTCTCCGGGGTGTTCTTTCCCGTGTCCCAGCTTCCGCTGCTGCTGGAGTGGCTCGCGTACGTGACGCCGCTTTGGCACGGTGTGGCGCTCTGTCGAGGGTTGACGCTGGGCGACATCTCATTCGAGGCAGCTGCGGGGCACACCGCCTACATCCTCGTCTGGATTGTCGCCGGCGCCTGGCTGGCACTCCGTTCGTTCCAACGTCGACTCGTGGTCTGAGGGGACTCCGTGGCTACCGTCCTCACCAGCACCACTGCACTGCCGGCGCCGAGACCGCGGTCGTGGCGGCTCGTCGAGCGCAACTTCCTCGTCTACAAACACGACTGGCCAGTATTTGTGAGCGGCTTCTTCGAGCCGTTGTTCTACCTGCTGTCGATCGGAGTCGGCGTCGGCGCGCTGGTCGGCGACTTCGCGGGGCCGAATGGCGAGCTCATCAGCTATACCGAGTTCGTTGCACCCGCGATGCTGGCGACGGCGGCGATGAACGGTGCGCTGTTCGACGCGACCTACAACGTGTTCTTCAAGCTCAAGTACGTGAAGACGTACGACGCGCTGCTGGCCACCCCGATGGGACCGCGTGAAGTGGCGTGGGGTGAGGTGACCTGGGCGCTGATCCGCGGCGCCATCTACTCCGCAATGTTCTTCCTCGTCATGGTCGCCCTCGGGTTGGTCAGCTCGTGGTGGGGGGTGCTGGTGCTGCCGACGGCGGTGCTGATCGGGTTCGCCTTCGCCGGCGCGGGCATGGCCGTCACGACGTGGATGCGCAGCTGGCAGGACTTCGAGTTCGTCGGCCTGGTGACGCTGCCGCTGTTCCTGTTCTCTGCGACGTTCTACCCGCTGTCGTCGTACCCCGATCCGATCCAGACCGTCGTACAGGTGACACCGCTCTATCAGGGTGTCGCCCTCAGCCGCGCGCTCACCACCGGAGCCGTGGAGCCGATCCTGCTGTTGCATGCCCTCTATCTCGCGCTCATGGGCGCGATCGGCATGTGGATCGCGTCGCGCCGGCTCGGCCTGCTGCTGCTCAAGTGACGACGGGATACTGGCGTGGTGCGACTGACGGAGTTCTGGGCGCGGCTCGAGCAACAGCTAGGGCCGACCTATGCCCGTACGTGGGCGCGCAACCAATCCATCACGCAGCTCGGGCACCGTACGGTGATCGAGGCACTCGACGCCGGCGAGGACACCAAGTCGGTGTGGCGCGCCGTTGCCGCCTACCTGGAGCTGCCCGACAATGAGCGCTGAGACCCAGAGCACGTTCGCCGAGCCCGAGGTTGCTGCCGTCCAACGGCAGACGATGGGGGTCCTCATCGGCAGCCAGATCCTCGGCGGCGTCGGGGTGGCGGCCGGAGTCACGGTCGGGACGCTGCTGGCGTCAGACGTGCTGGGTCGTGAGGACCTGGCCGGCCTGGTGCCATCGGCCGGAGTGCTGGGCGCTGCGTTGCTCGCTCTGCCCGCCGCGCGGCTGGCTGTGTCGTACGGACGACGCGCCGGGCTGACGTTCGGCTACGGGACGGCGGTGGTTGGTGCGATCTTGGCGGTGGCCGCTGCGCAGTGGAAGAGCTTTCCGTTGCTGTTGCTGGCCAGTGCCCTGTATGGGGGCGGCACAACGGCAACCTCGCAGTCTCGGTTTGCCGCCGCTGACCTGGCCACCCCGCTCCATCGCGGTCGCGCACTGTCCATCGTCGTCTGGGCCACAACTATTGGCGCCGTTGTGGGCCCCAACCTTGTCGGCTTCGGTGGCGTGGTCGGTGAGGCGGTCGGAGTTGAGAAGCTGGCTGGTCCCTACATCGTGGGCGGCGTCGGTCTGGTGCTGGCGACTCTGCTGATCTGGTCGATGCTGCGTCCCGATCCGTTGGTGCTGGCCCGCCGGCTGGCCCGAGTGTCGGACTCTCCGTCGCCACCCGTACGTAGGCATGGCGTTTTGCGGCAGGGCCTCGCCGCAGCCTCTCACTCGCCCGCGGCCCTGCTGGGGTTGGGCGCGCTTGTGGTGGGCCACACCACGATGGTGTCGGTGATGGTCATGACCCCGATCCACATGGACCATGGCGGGGCGTCCTTGCAGATCATCGGCCTCGTGATCAGCGGCCACATTCTCGGGATGTTCGCGCTGTCGCCGGTCGTCGGCTTGGCGGCCGACCGAATCGGCCGCGTGCCGGTCATCGTGGCCGGGGGAGTGCTGCTGTTGACCGCCACTGCATTGGCAGGCAGCTCGGCTCCTGGGTCGTCGGTGGGTCTCTCGTTGGGGTTGTACCTCCTTGGTTTGGGCTGGTCGTGCTGCTTGATCGCGGGCTCGACGCTGTTGACGGATGCGGTTTCTGTCGAGGATCGACCGACCGTGCAAGGTGCTTCGGATCTGCTGATGGGCCTGGCTGCCGGTGCCGGAGGGGTGCTGGCTGGACTCGTGGTGGGCACGCTCGGTTACGGGTCGCTGAACGTCGGTGCGGCGGCCGTTGTCGCTGCGCTGCTGGTGGCCACGTCGATCCCGGCGTGTCGCGCCGTGTCGAACAACCGTTCGAGGTAGTGTCCACAACGTACGGACCGGCCCCTCGGCCGTCCACAGGTGCGCACGGCGCCCGGTGTTCTGTCGGGGGATACCCCTAGCGTTCAGGCGTGACGACACGACGTTCCCGGGCCAACACTCCTCCGGCCCGCCAACCACAGGTGGCATCCATGGCAGTTCCCGCGGATCGCGACAAGGCTCTCGACACCGCACTCGCTCAGATCGAGCGGGCATTCGGCAAGGGCTCGGTCATGCGGCTTGGCGACGAAGTCCGCGCCCCGATCGAGGTGATCCCGACCGGCTCGATCGCGCTCGACGTGGCGCTCGGCATCGGCGGTCTGCCGCGCGGTCGCGTGGTGGAGATCTACGGTCCGGAGAGCTCAGGGAAGACGACCGTCGCCCTGCATGCGGTCGCCAGCGCACAGAAGGCGGGCGGCATCGCGGCGTTCATCGACGCCGAGCACGCCCTGGACCCGGAATATGCGCAGAAGCTCGGCGTCGACACCGATGCCCTACTCGTGTCGCAGCCCGACACCGGTGAGCAGGCGCTCGAGATCGCCGACATGCTCATCCGGTCCGGCGCGATCGACATCATCGTCATCGACTCGGTGGCCGCGCTCGTGCCGCGAGCCGAGATCGAGGGCGAGATGGGCGACAGCCACGTCGGCTTGCAAGCCCGGTTGATGAGCCAGGCGCTTCGCAAGATCACTGGTGCGCTCAGCAACTCCGGCACGACCGCGGTCTTTATCAACCAGCTGCGGGAAAAGATCGGAGTTATGTTCGGGTCGCCCGAAACAACCACCGGTGGGCGGGCGCTGAAGTTCTACGCGTCGGTCCGGCTGGACGTCCGGCGCATCGAGACGCTCAAGGACGGCACCGAGTCGGTCGGCTCGCGCACACGAGTCAAGGTCGTGAAGAACAAGGTTTCCCCGCCGTTCCGGCAGGCCGAGTTCGACATTCTGTTCGGCCAGGGCATCAGTCGTGAGGGCGGCCTGATCGACATGGGTGTGGAGCACGGCATCGTCCGCAAGGCTGGCGCTTGGTACACCTACGAGGGCGAACAGCTCGGCCAGGGCAAGGAGAATGCGCGGGCCTACCTCCGCGACAACGCCGACATCGCGGCCGAGATCGAGAAGAAGATCAAGGAAAAGTTGGGCATCGGCCCGCGGGTCGACGCGCCGGCCGCAGAACCTGCAGTCGACTTCTAGGTCTCGTCTGGTGCTCGAGGAGGACGACGCGCTCGCGTCCAGGGGTGAGGTGCGGCGTCGTGGGCGGCGCCGCACTCGGACGACGGGGACAGCGAGCGAATCGGCACAGAGGGCAGGTGGTCGGGCTGCTGGGTCGGCGTCCGACCGAGAGAGCCCGCCACCCGATCCCGAGTCGGCCGCCAGGTCGATCGTGCTTCGCCAGTTGACCCAGGGCCCGCGCACCCGGGCGCAGCTCGCCGCGGCGCTCGATCGTCGAGGCATTCCCGAGGAGTCGGCGTCGACGGTGCTCGACCGCTTCGCGGGGCTGGGCCTGATAGACGACGAGGCTTTCGCTGAGGCGTGGGTCGAGTCCCGACATGCGGGGCGCGGACTGGCGCGGCGAGCGCTCGCCCATGAGCTGCGAGCTCGCGGCGTCGAGGACGAAGTCGTCGATACCGCGATCGAAGCGCTGACCGGAGACCAGGAAGCCGAGACCGCCCGGCAGCTCGTGCGCCGGAGTCTGGTCGCCACTCGTGGCCGCGATTGGCAGACGCGGGTCCGCCGGGCCACGAGCCAGCTGGCTCGCAAGGGCTACGGCGCGGCACTCGCCTACCGAGTCGTCCGGGAGGAGCTCGATGCCGAGGGTGCGGCTCGGGCGGCAGAGGCCTTAGCGGCGGTCGAGCCGGAGGACGACCAATAGCTGCCTGACCGACGACTGTTCGATCGGACGAGATCATCGAACGAACGGCGCTCAATGCTGCCCGGACCTGCGCGTTCTAGCGGCGCGGATTTTTCTTGTGCACAGTGTCGGGTTTGGCGCGTGTTCTGTCGGGTTTGCCTGGTAGAATCGAACACATGTACGAAGACAGTGGACGGTCGGCTCCCCCGGTCGGGGTGCAGAGCCGGTGTGCGCTGTCCACGGCGGAGCTGACCGGGTGGGTCGAGCGGCTGTCCGGCCTCGACGACGGGGTGGACGACGCCGAGCGGGTCGAGCAGATCCGGGCGTTGGAGATGATCAAGGCGGCGTGCGCGGCGGCGCAGGCGCGGGTGACCGCGGCGTTCGCCGCGTCGCAGCGCGCCGCCCAGGCCGCGGCCGGCGTCAAGGCGGCCGAGGTGGGCCGCGGCATCGGCGCGCAGGTCGCGCTGGCCCGGCGGGACAGCCCGGTCAAGGGTGGCCGGCACCTCGGCCTGGCGCAGGCCCTGGTGGGCGAGATGCCGCACACGTTGGCCGCCCTGTCGGCGGGGTTGATCAGTGAGTGGCGGGCCACCATCCTGGTCCGCGAGACCGCCTGCCTGTCTCGTGGAGGACCGCGGCCAGGTGGATGCGGAGTTGGCCGACCGGCTGCCCGAGTTGGGTGATCTGCAGACCGAGTTGCAGGCGAGGGCGATCGCCTACCGGCTGGACCCGGCGGCGTTCATGGCCCGGGTCCGCGGTGCGGTGGCCGACCGGCGGGTGACGTGTCGCCCGGCGCCGGACACGATGGCCCGGCTGTCGGGGTTGTTGCCGGCCGCGTTGGGGGTGGCCGCCTACGCCGCGCTGCGGCGGGAGGCCGACACGCTCAAGGCCGCCGGTGATGAGCGGTCCCGGGACCAGCTCATGGCCGACCTGTTCTACGCCCGGCTGACCGCATCACCCGACACCGACAGCAACACCGACACGAGAACAGCGACGGACGAAGGCGACGACAGGAACGGCGGGGCCGACGGCGTCGGCACTGGCGCCAAGTCGGACGCGGACACCGACTCCGGCAGCGACGCCGGTTCCGACGCCGACATGAGCGCCGCCCCGGACGAGGTCAGCGGGGTCGGTGACGTGCCGGTGGAGGTTCAGCTGGTCATGACGGACAAGACGCTGTTCGGCGGGGACGACGAGCCGGCGTTGTTGCAGGGGTACGGGCCGATCCCGGCCGCGCTGGCCCGCCGCCTGGTCCGCGACACCAAGCGCGCGGTGTGGCTGCGCCGGCTCTACACCCGCCCCAGCGATGGTGCGCTGGTCGCCATGGACTCGCGAAGACGGATCTTCCCCGACGGGTTGCGCCGGTGGCTGGTCACCCGGGATCAGACGTGTCGCACCCCGTGGTGTGACGCGCCGATCCGGCAGTCCGACCACATCGTGCAGGCCGCCGACGGCGGCCAGACCAGCGTGCGTAACGGGCAGGGCTTGTGTGCGGCGTGTAACTACGCCAAGGCGATGCCCGGCTGGGCCGCCCGCCTGGTCGACGCCGACACCGGCGAGATCGAGACGACCACCCCGACCGGGCACAGCTACCGCAGCCACCCCCCGCCGCTGCCCGGCACCCCACGCCCGCGGTCGACCCGGCCGGACCTCTCGGAAGGCTCCCAACTCGAACACCGCCTCCGCCTCATGCTCCACGACGCCGCCTGACCGGCGGCCGCGGTCAGCAGCCGAGGTGGCGCACACCCGCGCGATCTTGAGCCGCGCCCCGGACGGAGCGCCAAGCTTGTCTCAGGTCCGGCGAAAGGGTGACGTGATCTTGGGCGTTCTGGAACGGAAATCCCTGGGTTGTCCCAAGATCAGCAGGCGGGAATCCGTGCCACCCAGCAGCGACACGGCCCCGCGAGGACCCGCTCGTCTTGACCCTCCTCGTTACCGATTTGTAGCCTGACCTTCAGGAAGGGATCACTCCGCGGCACAGCGGATTTCGATAGCTGGCAGCACTGACATGTAGGCACGATCGACGACCACCCGGTCGCTTCGTACTTCTGGACCGAGGACCAGGCCCGCGACAGTCGGGCCGGAGCATGACGGCGAGGAGGGCCGTCGCCCCGCACCGCGCCGTGTTTCACGAGCGGTGCTGTTGGCCTACCCACCACCGTGCCGCGCAGGAGTCCCTTCCGACAAAGCGCGTCCGTCCAGGGCGCCGTCGAGAAGGAGCGTGCGTTTCATGTCGGACACAGGGTGGCTCCTCCTCGGCGTACTAGTCGTTCTGATCGCGGGCATCGGCCTCCTCGCCTACGCCGTCTTCCACCGCAACGGGTCGTCCTCACGACTGGCTGCGCTCGAGGCTGAACGCGCCCAGCTGCTCGCCCAGCGGGAGTCTGACCGGCACGCGATCCAGCGCGACGCCGACGACATCGTCCGGCGAGCCAGCGACGAGGCGGCTGCCCTCCGGCGACAGGCCGACCAGGTGTCGGCGCACGCCAACCAGATCCGCGAGACCACCGAGGCCGAGCTCACCGGCCAGCGGGAGGCGCTGTCCGCCCGGCAAGTCGACCTCGATCGCCGCGAGCGCCGCCTGGGCGAGCGTGAGGAGCGGCTGGACGCCGACGCCCGCACCCTCGAGGAGCGCACCCAGGAACTCTCAGATGTCGCAGCCGACATCGAGCGCAAGACGATCGAGCTCAAGGACGTCGAGGAGGATCGCCGGCTCATCCTCGAGCGCACGGCCGGGCTCACAGCAGAGCAGGCCAAGGCCGAGCTGGTCACCGCCATGGAGCGCCAGGCAAAGCGGGAGGCCGCCATCATCGTCCGGGACATCGAGAAGGAGGCCCAGGACGAGGGCGACATGCGGGCGCGCAAGATCATCACTCTTGCGATCCAGCGGCTCGCGTCGGAGCAGACCGCCGAGTCTGTCGTGTCCGTCCTGCACCTGCCCGGCGACGAGATGAAGGGCCGCATCATCGGGCGCGAGGGCCGCAATATCCGCACGTTCGAGCAGGTCACGGGCGTCAACCTGATCATCGACGACACGCCCGAGGCCGTCCTCCTCTCCTGCTTCGACCCCGTACGACGGGAGATCGGCCGCCTCACCCTCGAGGCGCTGGTCCTCGACGGACGGATCCACCCGCACCGCATCGAGGAGCAGTACGAGAAGTCCAAGGCCGAGGTCGAGCGCCTGTGCATTCGGGCGGGAGAGGACGCGCTCGTCGAGGTCGGCATCACCGACATGCACCCCGAGATGATCGCCTTGCTCGGACGACTTCGCTACCGCACCTCGTACGGACAGAACGTCCTCAAGCACCTCATCGAGTCGGCCCATCTCGGCGGCATCATGGCAGCCGAGCTCGGCCTCGACATCGCGTCGGTCAAGCGGTCGGCGCTGCTGCACGACATCGGCAAGGCGCTCACCCACGAGGTCGAGGGCAGCCACGCCATGATCGGCGCCGAGATCGCCCGCCGCTACGGCGAGCACGAGGACGTCGTCCACGCGATCGAGGCACACCACAACGAGGTCGAGGTCCGAACGGTCGAGGCCGTGCTCACCCAGGCCGCCGATGCCATCTCCGGCGGTCGGCCCGGTGCGCGGCGCGAGTCGCTCGAGGCCTATGTCAAGCGGCTCGAACGCCTCGAGGAGATCGCCATGGCCCACGAGGGCGTTGAGAAGGTCTTCGCCATGCAGGCCGGCCGCGAGGTCCGAGTTATGGTCCAGCCCGACGCCATCGACGACCTAGCCGCGCAGGTGCTCGCCCGCGACATCGCCAAGCAGGTCGAGGAAGAGCTGACCTACCCCGGCCAGATCCGCATCACCGTCGTGCGGGAGAGCAGAGCCAGCGAGTTCGCCCGCTGACGCCGTCGGTGTCGAGCATGCGGCTAGCGACCGTTCTGGCGCCTAAACAGGCGCCAACAACATGGTCGGAGGTGCACGAACCCATGGTCAACGACGTTCGCCGGGCGACGTCAGGCTCCTGCTTCGGTGGTCTCCAGCTCGGCCTTCAGCTGCTGCGGGCGCCCCGCCGTACGTCCTGAAACCCGGCGTTCGAGCCAGATCGCGAGCCGCGACAGCGAGAAGTTGACGACGATGTACATCGCAGCGCCTACGAAGAACAGCGAGAACACGTAGCGGCTGCCGTAGAACTCGCCGAGATTCTGGATGGCCTGGAGCAGCTCGGGGTAGGCGACGATGTAGCCGAGCGCCGTGTCCTTGTTGAGGACGACGAGCTGGCTCACCAGTGACGGGAGCATTGCGCGGACGGCTTGCGGGAGCAGGACGAGCCGCAGGGTCTGGCCTGAGGTCAGTCCGATCGCCTGTGCCGCCTCCGTCTGTCCCTTGGGCAGGGCGACGATCCCGGCGCGCAGGATCTCGGCGAAGATCGCTCCGTTGTAGAGCGTGAGGCCGAACACCACCGCCTGGAACAGCGACGTACCCAGCCCGATCGCGGCGAAGAACATCAGGAGTACGACCGGCAGGCCGCGGAACACCTCGAGCACCACCGTCGCCGGGACGCGGATCCACGCCACCCGGGACATTCGCAGGACAGCCAGGATGATCCCAAGCAGTAGCGCTAGCACCGCCGCCACCCCGGCTGCTTTCAGTGTCGCGAGGGCACCCCTCCACAGGGTCTCCCAGACATCCGCGGGGGTGAACCCCATGACCTCGTCGGTGAAGATGTCCCAGCGGTCGGCTTCGAAGATCCCGTTGGCGGCGAGCCGGCTGATCGCCAGCGCGATGATTCCGAGAACAAAGAGCACACCCACCAAGGAGCCGATGAGTATCCGGCGCCGCCCCCGGGGGCCGGGCTCGTCATAAAGCACGCTGGTCATCGGGCGAACACCGCCCGACGTTCGAGCCGACCCGCGAGGTAACCGGACGGAACAGTGATCAACAAGTAGAAGATGCCCACGCCGATGAGGACGGCGATGACGTCGCTCGGGTTGGCGTTGGCGAGCCGCCGGCCGACGCCAAAGAGCTCGAAGACGAAGAAGCCGCCAGCGACGGACGTGTTCTTCGTCAAGGCAATGAAGATGTTGATCAGCGGTGGGATCACCGTCCGCAGCGCCTGAGGCAGGATCACGAACCGCAGTGACTGTACGAACGTCAGGCCGATCGACCGCGCCGCCTCGGCCTGTCCCACGCCAATGGCGTTGATCCCCGACCGCACTGCCTCGCAGACGAACGCCGAGGTGTAGACGCTGAGCGCGATGACCGCGGAGACGAAGAACGAGTCGATCACGATGTCCAGCCGGGGCAGCACGAACACCACGCCGAAGAAGGCCAGGGTGAGCGGAGTGTTGCGAACGATCTCGACGTAAAGGGTGCCGAACCAGCGCAGTGGCGCCACCGGTGAGACCCGGAACGAACCGAGAATCGTGCCCCAGACCAGCGCGATCGCACCGGAGATGAGCAGCAAGCTCAGCGTCGTGCGAAAGCCCTGCCAATAGAGGTCGAGGTTGTCGAGGATCGCGTCCACGTCACTCCCTTCGGCGACGCTCGAGGGGCGGCTACATGCGGGTGGGGGTACGCCCGTGACGCACCCCCACCATCGTTCAGGTCTCAGTAGCGGTCGACCGTTGGCGGCTCAGGTGTCTCGAGCACGGCGCCGGCCGTGTTCTCCCAAGCCTGGACCCAACGTCCGTCCTCGAACGACTCCTCGAGGACGTCGTTGATGAACATGCGGAAATCGGTGTCGTCCTTGGCGAGGCCGACGCCGTAGGGCTCCTCGGAGAACGGCTCGCCCACGATCTTGAACTCGCCAGGGTTCTGGTCGACGAAACCGGACAGGATGACGTTGTCCGTCGTCAGCGCGTCGACCTGACCGTTGCGCAGTGGCTCTAGGCAGTTGCTGTAGGCGTCGGTCAAGCTGAGGATCGCCTCCGGGTAGTTGTCCGTGATCCGTTGCGCTGGAGTCGAGCCCTCCACCGAGCAGACCGTCTTGCCCGCCAGGTCGTCCGGGCCGTTGATGTCGGTGTTGGCCTCCGTCACCATGATCGTCTGACCGGCGACGTAGTAGGGGCCGGCGAAGTCGACGACCTCCTTGCGGGTGTCGTTGATCGTGTATGTGGCGACGACGATGTCGACCTGACCGTTCTGGATGAACGGCTCACGGTTGGCCGAAACGGTCTCGACCCACTCGATGTTGTCCTCATCGATGCCCAGCTCAGACGCGATGATCTTGGCGATCTCGACGTCGAAACCGACAGGTTTGCCGTCCGGCCCGACGAGCCCGAAGAGCGGCTGGTCGAACTTGGTGCCCACGGTGATCGACCCGGCCTCGCTGAGCTCGGCCATCGTCGTACCGGCCGCGAACGAGGGTGCCTCCGTCGGCGTGGCGCCAGTCGTGGCGTCGTCATCGTCGTCTCCGCCACATGCCGCGAGGCTCAACGCCAGCGCGGCAGCGCCGAGAACCCCTGTGATCTTGTGGATCCGCATGTTCCTGCCTTCCGTCATGACCGGCCCTGAGGGACTCGACCGGTCGCCTTTAGTGCGTCAGGATCTTGCTCAGGAAGTCGCGCGCCCGGTTGCTCTGCGCGGACGTGAAGAACTGCTCCGGCTCGGCCTCTTCGACGATCTCGCCGTCGGACATGAAGACCACACGGTCGGCCGCCCGCCGGGCGAAGCCCATCTCGTGCGTGATGACGACCATCGTCATGCCGTCCCGAGCAAGGGCGATCATGACGTCGAGGACTTCGTTGATCATCTCCGGGTCGAGGGCGGAAGTCGGCTCGTCGAAGAGCATCACCTTGGGGTCCATCGCGAGTGCGCGGGCGATGGCCACCCGCTGCTGTTGCCCACCGGAGAGCGCCGCCGGGTATTTGGCCGCTTGGTTGTCGACGCCTACGCGCTCGAGCAAGGCCATCGCCCGCTTGCGCGCCTCGGCCTTCTTGACGCCCTTGGCCTGGATCGGGCCGAGGGTGACGTTCTCCAGCACCGTCTTGTGGGCGAATAGGTTAAAGGACTGGAAGACCATGCCGATGTCGGCCCGCAGCCGAGCTAGCGCCTTGCCCTCCAACGGCAGCGGCTTGTCGTTGAACGTGATCGTGCCGCTATCGATCGGCTCGAGCCGGTTGATCGTTCGGCACAGGGTCGACTTGCCCGACCCCGATGGCCCGATCACGACGACGACCTCGCCCTCACTGATCGTGAGGTCGATGTCCTTGAGCACGTGCAGGTCGCCAAAGTGCTTGTTGACCTTGTCCAGGACGACGAGCGGTCGACTCATGCGGGCTAGTCCACCAGACGGGGCAGGGTCGCGTCCGTACGGCTTGCCCCCGTACGCGCAGATTGTTGTCGAGCCGTGACGCCCGGTTACCCTCAATGACGTGAAATCCCGTACGTATGAGGTCCGCACCTACGGCTGCCAGATGAACGTCCACGACTCCGAGCGGCTCTCCGGCCTGCTCGAGGGCGCGGGCTTTCACCGGCCCGCCGACGGCCGGCAGGCTGACGTCGTGGTGCTCAACACCTGCGCCGTGCGGGAAAACGCCGACAACAAGCTCTACGGCAACCTCGGCCGGCTCGCGTCCGTCAAGAGCGCTCACCCCGGCATGCAGATTGCCGTCGGAGGCTGCCTGGCCCAGAAGGATCGCGGCGAGATCGTGCGCCGCGCACCCTGGGTCGACGTGGTGTTCGGCACCCACAACATCGGATCCCTGCCGGTGCTGCTGGAGCGCGCCCGCGTTGCCGAGGAGGCACAGGTCGAGATCCTCGAGTCGCTCGAGGTCTTCCCGTCCACGTTGCCGGCGCGCCGCGAGAGTCCGTACGCCGCCTGGGTCGCCGTCAGCGTCGGCTGCAACAACACCTGCACGTTCTGCATCGTCCCCAGCCTGCGGGGGCGGGAGAAAGACCGTCGTCCCGGCGAGATCCTTGCCGAGATCGAGGCGCTCGTCGCCGAGGGCGTGATCGAGGTGACGCTGCTGGGCCAGAACGTCAACGCGTACGGAGTGGAGTTCGGCGACCGGTTCGCGTTCGCCGAGCTCCTGCGCGCCTGCGGCGAGGTCGAGGGGCTCGAGCGCGTACGGTTCACCAGCCCGCACCCGCGCGACTTCACCGACGACGTCATCGCCGCCATGGCGGAGACGCCCAACGTCATGCCGCAGCTGCACATGCCACTGCAGTCAGGCTCCGACGCAATGCTGCGTGCGATGCGTCGGTCCTACCGCGCCGACCGCTACCTCGGCATCATCGACCGGGTCCGCACCGCGATGCCCGACGCCGCAATCACGACGGACATCATCGTGGGCTTCCCAGGTGAGACGGAGGCCGACTTCGCGGAGACGCTGCGAGTCGTACAGCAAGCACGTTTCGCCAGTGCTTTCACCTTCCAGTACTCCAGGCGGCCCGGCACGCCCGCGGCCACGATGGAGCAGCAGGTGCCCAAGGCCGTAGTGCAGGAGCGGTACGAGCGGCTTACCGAGGTCGTCGAGGACATGGCCTGGGACGAGAGCAAGCGCCTCGTCGGCCGGCGCGCCGAGGTGCTCGTCGCCGAGGGCGAGGGGCGCAAGGATGGCCTCACCCATCGCTTGTCCGGGCGCGCTCGAGACAACCGGCTGGTGCACTTCTCCGTGCCGGCCGGTGCAGAGTCGCCACGTCCCGGCGACATGGTCGAGGTCGAAGTGACCTATGCAGCGCCGCACCACCTGGTGGCCGACTCGACGACGTACGTGTTGCGCCGCACCCGAGCCGGTGACGCTTGGGCCGTACGCACGGCAGCCCCGGGACCAGCCGGAGCTGGTGTCCTGCTCGGCATGCCGACCATCGGTGTCCCGGCGATGGAGCCCGCGGCACCGGTCGGTGCCTGCAGCGTCGTCTGACCGCCAGCTGGCTCGTTGCGGCCGAGTAACCGTGCGTTACTGCGCTCGGACGTTCGGACGTTGCGCGAGTTTCGGAGACTGCTTCCGCGGCGAGCTCGCGGACACATACACTCCGAGCTCCGATGTTGGCGTCCGTGAAGGGACGGCGCGAGTTCATGTCCGACGACACCCCGCTCTACCGGCCGCCGCAGTCAAGCGATAAGGCAAGTCACGCAGCCCCGCCGCTCGAGTCCATCGACCTCGGCGGATTCGGCCACCCACCGAGTGACGCCGCTCCGTGGACCGCCCCCACCCCGCGCAAGAGTCACCGCGCGATCGTTGCCGCATCGGTGGTCGGCGTCGGTGTGTTGGCTGCAGGTGGTTTCACCGCCTTCGCGCTGCTCTCAGGTGGGGGGCCGCAGCCTGACGAGGTGCTCCCGGGCTCGGCCCTTGCCTACGTACGGCTCGACTTCGATCCGTCCGCCGGACAGAAGATCGAAGCCCTCGACCTGGTCGACAAGCTGCCCGAGGACATTCGGGACGACGACTTGCGCCGTACGGCGTGGAACCTGCTTGCTGCGGACGACGCGGAGCTCAGCGCGATCGACTTCGACACCGAGATCGAGCCCTGGGCCGGCGACCGGATGGGACTCGCAGTGCTGCCCGGGGACGATGCCCTTGCCGAGCCCTTCATCGTGTTGGCCGTGCAGGTCAAGGACGAGCAGAAGGCCCGGGACGGGATCAAGCTGCTGGCCGGAGACGGAGAGACCGGGGTTGCGTTCGAGAACGGCTATGCCCTGATAGCGCAGACGCAGGCGCAGGCCGACCTCGCAGCCACTGCGTCGGACAACCTGGCCGATCGCAGTGACTACAAGGCGGCGATGGAGCGCATCGGTGAGCAAGGTGTGGCCAGCGCCTGGGTTGACATTGAATCGCTAGAGGCGTTGGTCATGCAGGCGGCCGCCACGACCGGGGCGGAGCTCCCGGCGGAGGTTGGTGGATTCGGTGACGAGCTCGCGCTCGCGGTGCGCTTCGCCGACGGCCGCATCGAACTCGAGGGTGAGGTCACCGGTGTAGGGGCCACGCAAACGCTGGCTCCGTCGGATGCGGACTACAGCGCGGCCGACCTCCCGGCGACCACGGCCTTCGCGGCGCAGGTCGACGGCCTGGGGGCTGCGCTCGGACAGGCTTGGCCAGAGTTGTCCGGCATGATCCCCGTGCAGGAGATCGCCAACTCCCTCGGCATCGCCCTGCCCGATGACGCCGTGGCGGTGCTCGGCGAGCGGTTCCTCGTCGCGCTGGACAGTCGCCTCGACGCCGCCGGAGGTCCGCTCGTGGGGGCGGTCAGCATCAGCGACGACGCTCAACGCGCGCAGGAGGTCGTCACTCGAGTGCTGACTGCAGAGGGGCCCGATCTGCCGTTCTCGGTTCAGGCTGACGCCAACAATCTGTACGTCGCGTTCGGCTATGAAGCGGCCGAGCTACGCGACGGCAGCGGGCTCGGCGACGTGGCCGAGTTCACCGAGGTTGTGGCGAACCCGGACGCCCCATTCGTGCTCTACGCCAACATCGACCAGCTGGCGGCGTTGTCGGCGGGCGACGGATGGTCAGTCCCCAGCCTTGTCGAAGCCATGACCGCGGTGGGTGCGTCCGTCCACCAAGACGGAAGCACGACACGGTTCAGCGTGCGGGTCTCACTGGATTAGCCGCACCGGGTGCTCATCGGCGGCGCGCGGCTCGGGCACGGTGTGACGCGCGCCGTTGACGTACGGCCTCGGCTGCTCAGGCTCCGCCAACTCCGGCGGGGTCAGTTCCTCGACCTCGACAGTGATGATGGGGAGTGCGGGTTTCTCCGCGCCGATCGCATGCCGGTGGACCACAAGGCGTTCGTGCAACCGCACGCGCTCACGGTCAGCAACGGCGAGCGTGCCGAGCGCCCCGGCGACCCCGAACACTCCCGCCGCGACGGCTGGGAGCCAGCTGGCCCGGTCGAGCAACGGCAGGGCGCCGCGCAGCGCGAAGTAGACGGCAAGCCCGCTGAGCAGGGCGGCGGCAGCAATCGCGTCCCAGCGCGGGTAGGGAGTCCCGGAGGGTGACCTGGTGTCGTAGGCGGCGACCACGCCGATGGCCACGACGCCCACAGCGAGCAGCGAGCGAAGATCGAAGCCGTAGGCGGCGATCACCACCAGCCCCGCCGCCGCCAGCAGCCGAGGGATGATCGCCGGGCGCGCACGATTGCGGACCAGCGGTGTCATGGCGATGCCATAACCCACGAGCGCCAGCCCGACTGCGGTAACAAGCCCGATTTGTGCGGGTTCCAACGACTCGATCATCGGCACCACTTCACCAGACGTTTGCTCGGAGCGCTACCCCGGGGAATGCACTGACGACAGCCCGTGAGTACCTATACGGTGCGAGCGTGCTGGTCGCCGCCGCGTTCTGCCCGCATCCCCCCGCGCTCATTCCGGATCTTGCTGCAGGCGCGGTGGTTGAGCTCGAGCCGCTCCGTGCCGCATGCCGTGCCGCGCTCGACGAGCTGGTAGCGACGGCCCCTGATCTGGTGGTCGTGGTCGGAGCCGACCAAACGCGTCGCGAGCATGGCCAATCGGCGGTCGGCTCGTTGGCTCCGTTCGGTGTCGACCGCAGAGCCGGCCGCGGCTCCGGGCCGCCGGAGCTTCCGTTGTCGTTGACCGTCGGCGCATGGCTCCTTGACCTCATTGGGTGGAACGGTAGGCGGACCTACCAGGGGGTCGAGCCGGCCGCCACGCCGGCCGAGTGCGCCGAGCTCGGGGCGGCCCTGGCGCTGCGCGCCGACCGCGTGGCCCTGCTGGTCATGGGCGACGGCTCCGCCCGCCGGACGCCGTCGGCCCCAGGCTTCGTCGACGCGCGGGCAGTGACCTTCGACTCGTCCGTGGCGGCGGCTCTCGCCACGGGTGACAGCAATGCGCTCGGCGTGCTCGATCCCGTCGAGGCCGATGAGCTCCTGGTTGCGGGGCGGGCGGCCTGGCAGGTTCTCGTCGGCGCCTGCGGCGATGACGTGCCGGATGCGCAGTTGCTCTACGACGAGGCGCCGTACGGCGTCGCGTACTTCGTCGCCATCTGGACCCATCACGGCTGACCCGTCAGACCGGCCGGATCCCGACCGGTCCCCTGCGCACCGCGGATCGTCAGGTGTTGGGGATGTCCTCCTTGCCGTCCATCTTGTCGACGGCGTCCTTCGCCATGTCGGCGCCCTTGTCGATGTGTTCGCTGTGCTTGCCGCCCGTCATCTCGTCGGCCTTGTCAGCGGCCGTGTCGATGCCCTTGGCGATGTCGTCGTCCTTGTCGCCGATCAGGTCCTTGGCCTTGTCGGTCATGTCGCCGACGGCGTCCTTGGCCTTGTCCCACATCTCGCTCATTGCGCCTCCCGCTCCGAGTGGTCCGGCCCCTACTTCTTTCGTACGCCCGTTTCCCGCACCGCGCGAGCGGGGGTCGCGGAGTCGCGTCCGGTACCGACGCATCTGCGACACTCGTTCCGTGCGTGAGCCCCCGGTCGTCGCCGTCGTGGGGCCCACGGCCTCCGGCAAGAGCGACCTCGCCGTCGCGCTGGCCGAGCGGCTGGGCGGAGATGTGGTCAATACCGACTCGATGCAGGTCTACGTGGGCATGGATATCGGGACCGCCAAGCTCCCGGAAGGCGAGCGCCGCGGCGTCCGGCACCACCTGCTCGACCTGTGGCCAGTGACCCGCTCGGTTACCGTCGCCGAGCTTCAGACGCTGGCCCGGTCAGCGATCAATGAGTGCCTCGGGGCTGGTCGTACACCCGTGCTTGTCGGCGGCTCGGCGCTCTACGTACGTGCCATCCTCGATCGTTTTGAGTTCCCCGGCACCGACCCGACGGTGCGGCAGCGGCTGGAAGCCGAGCTCGCGACCGTCGGCCCCGGCGTGCTTCATGCCCGCCTCGCCGAGCTCGACCCGGCCGCCGCCGCACTGATCTTGCAGACCAACGGCCGCCGCATCGTCCGGGCACTCGAGGTCGTGGAGATCACCGGGGAACCGTTCATGGCGGCCTTGCCACCGCGCGCGTACGCCGTGCGAGGCACGGTGCAGGTCGGGGTCGACATCCCGCGCGACGTCCTCGACGAGCGCATCGCGCGGCGCGTGGACCTGATGTGGGAGCAGGGCTTTGTCGACGAGGTCCGGCGGTTGGCGGCCTCGGGTTTGCGAGAGGGCCTCACCGCCAGCCGGGCGCTCGGCTACGCACAGGTGCTGAGATACCTGGCGGGGGAGTGGACCGAGGAGCAGGCGCGGGCGGAGACCGTACGGGCCACGCGTCGGTTCGCCCGGCGGCAGGACAGCTGGTTCCGCAAGGACGAGCGCATCGTCTGGCTGCCGTATGACGCACCCGACCTGGTCGAACGTGCGATCGATGGCGTTTCGGAGCGGGCAAACGCGTCACCTACCATGCCGACATGACGTCTGGGCAGCGAGACGTGCGTTGGCTCAAGGGCCACGGCACGCGCAACGACTTCGTGCTGCTGCCCGATCCTGATGGCTCTGTGCACGCCGACCTGTCGGCGGACACGGTCGTCGCACTCTGTGATCGACAGCGCGGCATCGGCGCGGACGGAGTGCTGCGTGTGGTGCGCTCGGCCGCCGTGCCCGACGGCGAGCCGTACGCCGACGTGGCCGAGTGGTTCATGGACTACCGCAACGCCGACGGGTCGATCTCCGAGATGTGCGGCAACGGCAGCCGGGTCTTCGTCCTGTTCTTGTTGCAGGAGGGCTGGGTCAAGCCCGACGAGCCGGTGCTGCTGGCGACGCGGGGCGGGGTTCGCACGGTCCGTGTCGAGGCCGATGGTCAGCTCACCGTCGCGATGGGCCCGGCGGTTGCCGTGCCGGGCGGCGAGCAGTTGCAGGTGCAGACCCCGGTCGGGTCGCGTCCGGCGGTGGGCCTGCTCCTGCCCAACCCGCACGCCGTGGTGTTCGTCGAAGATCTGCGCCAGGCAGGGCCGCTGACCGAGGCGCCGCTTGTCACGCCGGCGTCCGTGTTTCCCGACGGGGTCAACGTGGAGTTCGTCGCTGATCGCGGCCCGGCCCACGTGGCGATGCGGGTGCATGAGCGGGGGGTCGGGGAGACGCTGTCGTGCGGCACTGGCGCGTGCGCCGCCGCTGTGGCAGCAATGCGACGCGACCGGGCCGCGCCTGGCACGTCGTATGTCGTGGAGGTGCGCGGCGGCCGGCTCGTCGTCACCGTGGACGAGGCGGGTGAGGTGTCCATGACAGGGCCGGCCGAGATCGGCCCGTCCGGGGTGCTCGACCGGCTGCCCTGGTGATAAGGCGGTGCGCACCGGGCGCGCCCCGTGGGACGCTGGGAAGCACGGCGGCCTCGCCGGTGTTGAGATCAGGAGAATGACGATTCATAACCAATACCCAGACGACGACTTCGAGTTGGCAGCCACGGAGGACGCGCGCGACGCGCAGCCCGGAGTGGCGGACGATCTCTCGACCGGTGACTACGACCTGGAGCAGCGTGCTGCGCTGCGGCGCGTGGCTGGTCTGTCGACCGAGCTCGAGGACATCTCCGAGGTCGAGTACCGCCAGCTCCGCCTCGAGCGGGTCGTGCTTGTCGGTGTATGGACCAACGGCACGGTCGTCGACGCGGAAAACTCCCTCGCCGAGCTCGCCGCGCTCGCTGAGACGGCGGGCTCGCAGGTGCTCGAGGCCCTGCTGCAGCGGCGGCAGCGCCCGGACCCGGCGACCTTCATCGGTTCGGGCAAGGTGGTCGAGCTCCGTGACGCCGTGGTCGCTTCCGGCGCCGACACGGTTATCTGTGACGGCGAGCTCACCCCTGCCCAGCTGCGCACGCTGGAGGACAAGGTCAAGGTCAAGGTTGTTGACCGGACCGCACTGATCCTCGACATCTTCGCCCAGCACGCAAAGAGCAAGGAGGGCAAGGCACAGGTCGAGCTTGCCCAGCTCGAATATCTCGTGCAGCGACTGCGCGGCTGGGGTGGCAACCTGTCCCGCCAGGTCGGTGGCCGGGCTGCTGGCGGTGTCGGCATTGGCGGCCGTGGACCTGGTGAGACCAAGATCGAGCTCGACCGGCGGCGCATCCGCACCCGCATGGCCAGACTGCGCGACGACCTGCGCGACCTGAGCACCGCACGTGACACCAAGCGCTCCGTCCGACGTGCGCGGTCGGTGCCAGCGGTGGCGATCGCCGGCTACACCAACGCCGGCAAGTCGTCGCTGCTCAACAGGCTCACCGGTGCCGGTGTGCTGGTGGAGAACGCGCTGTTCGCCACGCTGGACCCCACCGTGCGGCGTACGACAACGTCCGACGGCCGCATCTACACCCTCGCCGACACGGTCGGGTTCGTCCGGCATCTCCCGCACCAGCTGGTCGAGGCGTTTCGCTCGACGCTGGAGGAGGTGGCCGACTCCGACCTGATCCTGCACGTCGTCGACGGCTCGCACCCCGACCCCGAGGGCCAGCTGTCCGCAGTGCGTGACGTGCTGGCCGAGATCGGCGCGGCCAAGGTGCCCGAGCTGGTCGTCATCAACAAAGCCGACGCAGCTGACCCGCTCGTCATCTCCCGGTTGCAGCGACGCGAGCCGCACTCGATTGTCGTCTCGGCACGCACGGGCATGGGCATCGATGCCCTGCTTGCCGCGATCGAGCGTGACCTGCCGCGGCCGCCGGTCGAGGTCGAGGCTGTTGTCCCGTACGACCGCGGCGACCTTGTCTCGCGCGTTCACGAGCAGGGCGAGGTGCTCGGCGTGGCCCACGAGTCCGGCGGCACCCGTGTCCGTGCCCGCGTGCACGAGGGGCTTGCGGCTGCCTTGGCGCCGTACGCCGCAGCGCACGTCTCCGCCTAGCATGTTTCCTGGGGCCTGCCGGTGGGCAGGACCAAAGGCACCAACCACAACGTCGTGGAGGGCCCCATGCCCAGGTCCTGTGCTCACTCGGTCCGCCTCGCCGCTGTCGGGACGACCATCGCCGTCCTCGGCAGCTCGATCGCAATCGGCTCCGCGGGCGCAGACACGCGCCCAACCGACAAGCAGCCGGTCGCGATCGGCTCGAATGGAGCCGTCGCGACAGTCGACGCCGATGCGACGGCAGCAGGTATCGACGTCCTCCGCAAGGGCGGCAACGCCGTGGATGCCGCCGTGGCCGCGGCGGCCACCCTTGGCGTCACGGAGCCGTTCAGCGCGGGGATAGGAGGCGGAGGGTTCTTCGTCTACTTCGACGCCGCGACGGGCGAGGTGCATACGATCGACGGCCGGGAGACGGCGCCGCTCCGCATGGAGGCCGATGCATTCGTCGACGAGAGCACGGGCCTGCCGATCCCGTTCGCCGACGCGGTCACCAGCGGGCTGTCCGCGGGTGTGCCCGGCACGCCGATGACGTGGCAGACCGCGCTGGAGCGGTGGGGGACCATCCGCCTCAAGGAGGCGCTGAAGCCGGCGACGCGGGTGGCGACGCGCGGCTTCGTCGTCGACCAGACTTTCCGCGACCAGACCCTCAGCAACGCGACGCGGTTCGATGACTTCACCTCGACCCGCGACCTGTTCCTGCCGGGTGGCGACGCGCCGCAGGTCGGCAGCGTGTTCCGCAATCGGGACCTCGCCGACACCTACCGGCGCCTCGGACAACAAGGCGTCGACCTGCTCTATCGCGGTCAGCTGGCGCAGGAGATCGTGCAGACGGTCCAGCAGCCGCCGGTGGCTCCGGATGTCACCCGGTTGGTGCGTGAAGGGCTGATGGAGGTGGCGGACCTGGCCGCGTACGAAGCACCCTTGCGGCCGCCGACCCGCGTGGACTACCGCGGGCTCGAGGTCTTCGGTATGGGACCGCCGTCGTCCGGCGGCTCGACCGTGGGCGAGGCGCTCAACATCCTCGAGCACTGGGACCTCGGCGTCGCTCGACCGAGTGCAGGCGTTGCACCGCTATATGGAGGCCAGCGCGCTGAGCTTCGCCGACCGCAACCGCTACGTCGGGGACGTGCCCGGCGTACCGCTCGCCGAGCTGCTGTCGCAGGGGTTCGCGGACGAGCGAGCCTGTCTCGTATCGGGCCGACTCGCCGCGACCAAGCCGGTGCCCCCGGGATCGCCGGACGGCGACTACGGCCCCTGCCCGGCGGCTGCCGGCGCGGGTACGGCGGTGTCGGACGGAACCTCGACCACGCACCTCACGGTCGCCGACCGATGGGGCAACGTCGTCGCCTACACGCTCACCATCGAGTCGACAGGCGGTAACGGCATCGTGGTTCCTGGTCGCGGGTTCCTGTTGAACAACGAGCTCACCGACTTCAACTTCACGCCGACCCAGGGGAGCGCGCCCGACCCCAATCTGCCCGGACCCGGCAAGCGACCGCGGTCGTCGATGGCGCCGACGATCGTCCTCGCGGACGGCGAGCCCTGCTGGCCGTCGGCTCACCGGGTGGCTCCATGATCATCACCACAGTGCTGCAGATGCTCGTCAACCGAATCGACCTGGGAATGACGTTGCCCGACGCATTGGCGTCTCCTCGGGCTTCGCAACGCAACACAGCCGCCGTGGCAGCAGAGCCGGCGTTACCTCGCTTCGCCGGAGGCAGCTGGACTCGTGGCGCTTGGCCATGTCTTCAGCACGATCGCGGAGATCGGAGCGTCCACCGGGTATCGAACGGCTGGGCGACGGGCAGTGGCTGGCCGCCGCCGAGCCAGTGCGGCGCGGGGGTGGAGCCGCTGCGGTCGTCCGGCCGTAGGAACCTTCTCGTGCCAGTCGGCTCAGGCCGAGCCCTCCGTGCGTCCGCCGAGGTGCTCGGCCAGGAACGCCTCGGCCGCCGCGTAGTAGCGCTCGCGATTCTCCGGCTTGGCGAGACCGTGCCCTTCGTCCTCGAAGAGCAGGTATTCGTGCGGGATCCCCTTGTCCCGTAAGGCCGCGACGATCTGCTCAGCTTCGGCCTGCTTGACGCGGGGGTCGTTCTTGCCCTGGGCCACGAGGATCGGGATGCGGATGTCGTCGACGCGGGACAAAGGCGAGCGCTCCCAGAGCATGTCGCGCTCGGTCTCGGGGTTGCCGACCTTGGCGTACATGAACGTGATCGCCGGCTTCCAGTACTCGGGCAGCGAGTTGAGCAACGTCAGCAGGTTGGACGGCCCGACAAGGTCGATGGCGCAGCGAAACACGTCGGGCGTGAACGCGGCGCCGACGAGCGCGGCGTAGCCGCCGTACGAGCCGCCCATGATGCCAATGCGGGTCTTGTCGACCCAGCCAGCCGCGACGACATGGTCGAGTGCGTCGAGCAGGTCGGTATGCATGGCCCGCCCCCACTGCTTGTCGGCTGCGTTGCCGAAGGCCTTGCCGTAGCCCACGGATCCCCGGTAGTTGACCTGCAGGGTCACGTACCCGCGGTTGGCAAGCCACTGGGCCTCCGGGTCGAAACCCCAGTCGTCTCGCGCCCACGGGCCGCCATGCACGTTGAGCACAGCCGGCAGATCGCGGCGCTCCACTCCCTGCGGGAATGTCACGTAGCCGTGCACCTCGAGGCCATCGCGCGCCGTGAACGCGAACGGCTGCATAGGGGCGAGCACGTAGTCGTCAAGCTGCGGCTTGTGCGCGAAGAGAAAGTCGAGAGTCTCGGCGTCGCGGTCGTACACGTAGTAATGGACGGCACCGTCGCTCGGCGCGTCGGTCACCAGCCAGCGCCGGTCGGAGCGTACCGAGCGCGAGATGCCGATCTCACCGCGCAGGCGGCCGCGCAGCTTGTCGACCTCGGCGCCGAACGACGTGTCGATGTGCACCCACTCGGCGCGGTCCTTGGCGAAGATCACCGACTGTGGCTCGAGGGTGTCGGGGTGCAGGACGACACCGCTGACGTCGTACTGCGGGTCCTCGGCCAGCACCTTCTCCTGACCCGTCGCTAGGTCGAGCCGGACCAGTCGAGACGCGTTCGCATCGACGCTGGTCATGATGAGCAGCGCCGAGCCGTCGCGGACATAGCCGAGCACGCCTGTTGTGGCGACGTCCTCTGGGGCGACCTCCTTCCACGGCTCGTACGCCCCGTCGTCGCCGCGCAGATGCACGATCTCTCCGCCGTCCTCGGTCATCGACAATCCGCCGCGCACCGCGAGGTTGGAGTCGATGAGCCAACCGGCGAAGCCGGGGTTGTCCTCGACCTTGACGAGGGACCGATCGGTGAGGTCGAGCCGGTAGATGTCGTGCAGCTGCGCGTTGTCGGCGTTGAGCCCGACGAGCACCGTCTGCGGGTGCCACCGGTTGTGACCGAGGATCATCGCGTGCACTCCCTCGCCGGGTGTGACGAGCTCGGCCTCGCCGGTCGCGAGGTCGAGCGCGTACAGCCGCCAGTCCTCGTTGCCGTCGGTGTCCTGCAGGTAGCCAAGCGTCGCGTCGTCGTGGCAGAACGCGTACGAGCGAATGCCGCGCCCACGGTCGTTGGTGACGGGGCGCGCGGCAGCGGGATCGTCGGCTGGACCGACCCATACGTTCAGCACACCCTCGACCGGCGCGATGAAACCGAGTCGGGTGCCGTCGGGGGACAGGCTCGGAAGGACGCGCTCGGGGTTGCCGAAGAGCAGCTCACGGGGGACAACGGGTACGGCGTCGTAGGTCACGCGCTCAATCCCAGCACAAGGCCTGGACGTTGCGCCGGACCGGCCGGTTAAAACGCGGCGACTCTCTCCGGCGGTGGGAAAATCTCGTCGATCTCTGCCAAGTCGTCGGTGGTGGGCACCCACTGAGCGGCCGCGACGTTGCGCCGCACCTGGTCGGGCCTCGTCGCACCGGCGATCACGCTTGAGACCTGCGGCTGGGCGAGCAGCCAACCGATGGCGGCGTCGACCTCGGTGATGCCGCGCGCATGCGCAAAGTCGGCCAGTCGACGCAGCGCCTCCCAGGGCGCTGACTCCAGCAGGTGCGGCTTGGTGTGCACCAGCCGGCTGTCCGACGGGCGGTCACCCTTCGAGTACTTGCCAGTCAGCAAGCCGTTGGCGAGTGGGAAGTACGGCAGGACGCCGAGACCGTACGCCTTGGCGGCCGGGATGACCTCGAGCTCGGCTCGCCGGTCGATGAGGTTGTACTGGTTCTCCGCCGAAACGAACCGCGTCGAACCGTGCAGCCGCGCGGTGAACTCCGCCTCCGAGATCTGCCAGCCTGCGAGGTTGGAGTGGCCGATGTAGCGGACCTTGCCGGACCGGACAAGGTCGTCGAGCGCATCGAGCGTCTCGTCGATCGGGGTGAGCGGGTCCGGGGTGTGGAACTGGTAGAGGTCGATCCAGTCGGTGCCGAGCCGGCGCAACGACGCCTCGGCCGCCCGGACGATGTAGCGACGCGATCCGCGCGCACCGAAATCGGGACCGTTGGCGCCGCGCACGTCCATGCCGAACTTGGTGGCGACGACGACATCGTCGCGGCGCTTGCCGAGCGCGTCGCCGAGCAGCTCCTCGCTGACCCCAGGCGTTGCTCCGTAGGTGTCGGCGACGTCGAAGAGCGTGATGCCGGCGTCGAGTGCCGCGTCGACCACGGCCCGGGCGCCTTCCAGCGACTCCGACGGTGTGCGAAGCCGGCCGAGGTTGTTGCAGCCGAGGCCCACCGTCGAAACGGTGAGACCAGACGCTCCTAGTCGACGAAATGTCACGGTTGTCACGGATCACAGTCTAGTCGCGGATCGACCTCCCGGAGCCTGTGCATGGGCGGCACGGCAGGGGCCCGTTCGCCGGATAGCGTGTGCGCGGTGACCCCCGAGCCTGCTGACCTGCCCGGCGTCGACGTGCTGCTCAACGCTGCCGTCCGCGCCCTCGGCGGGACCGAGCGACCGGGGCAGATCACCATGGCGCACGAGGTATCGGCGGCGATGGAGTCGGGTCAGCATCTGCTCGTGCAAGCGGGCACCGGCACGGGCAAGTCGCTGGCCTATCTGGTCCCGGCGCTGCGGCACGCCTTGGGCACAGATCAGCCGGTCGTGGTCGCGACGGCGACGCTCGCCCTGCAGGCCCAGCTCGTCGACCGTGACCTGCCGAGGCTGTCTGAGGCGGTCGAGCCGCTGATCGGGCGACCCCTGCGGTGGGCGACGCTCAAGGGTCGGGCCAACTATGCATGCCTGTTTCGCGTGCACGACGGGGTGCCCGACGACCAAGGTGTGCTCGTCATGCCCGAGACTGTGGGCGCCATCGGAGCCGAGGTGTTGCGGGCCCGCGAGTGGGCCAAGGAGCAGGCGCAGGAGCGCGGCACTGGCGACCGAGACCGGCTCGACCCGGGCGTCTCCGACCGTGCCTGGCGGCAGGTCTCGGTGTCGCCGCGGGAGTGTCTTGGGGGCACCCGCTGCCCCTACGGCTCGGATTGCTTCGCGGAGCGGTCGCGGCGCGAGGCGCTTGGTGTGGACATCGTCGTGACCAACCATGCGCTGCTTGCGGTCGACGCGATCGAGGGCCTCACTGTGCTGCCCGAGCACGATGTCGTCGTCATCGACGAGGGGCACGAGCTGGTGGCTCGCGTGACGTCGGTTGTCACCGATGAGCTCTGGCCAGGGGTAGTGGAGCGGGCGGCGAAGCGAGTGCGGAAGTTCGTCGACGACGGTGACGCCGACCGGCTGCTCGACGCGGCCGAGCTGCTGCGCGACTCGGCCACGACCGTTGTGCCGGGTCGACTCGACGTCATCCCCGCCGAGCTGTTGGCCGGGGTGGTGGCCGTACGCGACGCAGCCCGTGCCGTGCAGTCCGGCCTCGCGCGGTCGGCCGACAGCACCAACCGTGCGGCCGACGGTGAGGCCGTACGAAAACAGGCGAAGGCCCTGGTCGACGAGACGTTCGGCACCGCGGAGCGCATCGCAGCCAACGGCGAGCACGACGTGGTGTGGCTCGAGTCATCGGAGCGAGCCGGGGCCGTGCTGCGCGTTGCACCCTTGTCGGTGGCCGGTCTGTTGCGGCATCGCATGTTCGCCAAGGTCACCGGTGTGCTCACGTCGGCCACACTGGCGATCGGCGGCTCGTTCGACGGTGTGGCCCGTTCGGCTGGGCTAGGCCCTGCGCCCGTCGATGGCGCTGCCGACGACGACGATGCGCGCGCGTCGTTCACCGGCCTCGACGTCGGGTCGCCGTTCGACTACCGACGCCAGGCGATGCTCTACGTTGCGCGGCACCTGCCCACTCCGGGGCGTGACGGGCCGACCGAGTCGGTGCTCGACGAGATCGCAGGTCTGGTAGAGGCTGCGGGTGGCCGCACGCTCGGGCTGTTCTCGTCCAGGCGGGCGGCGGAGCAGGCGGCCGCGGCAGTCCGCGAGCGGCTTCCTGACCTTCAGGTGCTGTGCCAGGGAGACGACCTGGTGCCCACGCTCGTCCGACGCTTTGCCGCCGACCCGGAGACCAGCCTGTTCGGCACGCTGTCGCTGTGGCAGGGCGTCGACGTCCCAGGCTCGTCCTGCCAGCTCGTCGTCATCGACCGGCTGCCGTTCCCGCGACCCGACGACCCGCTGATGTCGGCGCGGCAGCGGGCGGTCGAGCGGGCCGGCGGCAATGGCTTCATGTCGGTGGCCGCTGCGCACGCCGGACTGCTGCTGGCGCAGGGGACCGGGCGGCTCATCCGTCACGTTGACGACCGCGGCGTGGTGGCCGTGCTCGACCCGCGCCTGGCAACGGCGAGGTACGCGGGGTTCCTGCGCGCGTCGCTTCCGCCGATGTGGCCGACGACCGATCGAACTCTTGTGCTGGGTGCCCTGCGACGGCTGGCCGCGGCTGGCGAGCACCCGGTGGCGTCGGCCAGGTCTGCCCAGGCGGGGGTCGCTGGGCAGGGCTGACGACCGCCAGGCGCGTATGCGAGGCTGGCTGGATACCGCTCTGATCGAGTGGGTATGACAAGGCGAAGAGCCGGCGATCCCGGAGGCGCAGATGTTCGAGGAAGCACAGCTGTATGCACCCGTCACCCGCGGCGAGGACGGGGAGGTCACCGTCCACCTGGATGACGACCACCCCGGCGCGACCGATGAGGTCTACCGCAGCCGGCGCAACGCGCTCGCGGCTCTGGCGATGGACTGGCAGCCGGGCCAGCCACTGCCGCGCGCCCCGTACACCGACGAGGAGCACGAGGTCTGGCGCATCGTGTGCGGTGAGCTGCACGCGCTGCACGAGAAGCTCGCCTGCCAGCAGTACCTCGACGGCAAGGTCCTCCTCAAGCTGCCCGAGGACCACATCCCCCAGCTCGACGAGGTCAACGCGCTGCTGCAGCCCCTGACCGGCTTCCACTACGTGCCGGCCGCGGGGTTGGTGCCGCTGCTGCAGTTCTACGGCTCACTGGCCGACGGCATCTTCCACTCGACGCAGTACGTGCGCCACCACTCGGTGCCGCTCTACACGCCCGAGCCCGATGTGCTGCACGAGGTGGTCGGGCACGGCAACTGCCTGTCCGAGCCACGGTTTGCCGCGTTGTACTACGCAGCTGGGCGTGCGGCCCGCCGGGTCGAGAGCGCCGAGGCGTTGGAGTTCGTGTCGAAGGTGTTCTGGTTCTCCCTAGAGTTCGGGGTGCTGCGCGAGGGTGACGTCGTCAAGACTTACGGCGCCGGGCTGTTGTCGTCGTACGGCGAGATCCAACAGATCGCCCGCGCCGACCTGCGGCCGCTCGACATCGCACGGATGGGTGTCCAGACCTACGACATCACGCACTACCAGCCGCTGCTGTTCTGCGCCGACTCGTTCGCGCAGGTGGAAGACGTCGTGGGCACATTCTTCGATGCGGCGGATGACGAGCTGGTCGCCCGACTGCTCAAGGAGACGACGACCTCGGCCTAGCTGTCGCAGCTCCGGTCAGACGCGCCGGAGCACCGCGACGACGCGCCCGAGGATTACCGCATCGTCACCAGGGATGGGCTCGTAGGCGGGGTTGTGCGGTAGCAGCCAGACGTGGCCGTCTCGTCGCTTGTAGGTCTTGACGGTCGCCTCGCCATCGATCATGGCCGCCACGATCTCACCGTTCTCGGCCACCGGCTGCTGGCGCACCACGACCCAGTCGCCATCGCAGATGGCGGCGTCGACCATGGAGTCGCCGGCGACCTTGAGTAGGAACAGCGCGCCGTCCCCGACCAGCTGACGGGGGAGTGGGAAGACATCCTCCACCGCCTGCTCGGCCAGGATCGGGCCGCCGGCGGCGATGCGACCGACGAGCGGGACATAGGTGGCGTCGGGCCGGGCGTCGCCAGAGCCGGTGGGGTCGACGTGATCGTCGGCCGCGCCGCGGGTGCGGAGCTCGTCGGGTGCGAGCACCTCGAGCGCGCGTGGGCGGTTGGGGTCTCGCCGCACGTAGCCCTTGCGCTCCAGCGCGTGTAGTTGATGGCTGACGCTCGATGGGCTGGTAAGCCCCACGGCCTGCCCGATCTCACGCATGCTGGGCGGGTATCCACGCCGATCCACCGAGTCACGGATCACCTCGAGGACCCGACGCTGGCGGGGAGTCAGGCCCGTCTCGTCCTCGGCGCCCTCGGGAAAGCTGGTGACGGTGCCGCCGGAGTCGCCCTCCGGCCGTTGCCTGCTCACCTGGGAACCTCCTCGTGTCGTGATCACTAGTTCGAAGGTAGCGCCGTCCGGCTCATTGTTCAAACATCTGTTCGACGTGTCTGTCGACTTCTGTCGGGGGTGAGCGGTATAACCGTACAGACGTTCTATCGAACGACTGTACGAGAGGAGTCGCCGTGTCTGCGACCGTCCACCGCACGGCTTACTGTGCTGCCCGCCCTCAGCGGGACATCGCAACCACCGACCGGCTGCGACTCACGCGCCGAGGTCGGCTGGTCCTCTCCCTCGCCAGCCTGATCGGCGTTGCGTCCGCCTTCGTGGGGCTGGCGGCGCCAGTCATCGCGGACCAGCCTGGCGGCCCGCCGCCGGCCACCCGGTCGGTCGTCGTGGGTCCGGGCGACACGCTGTGGGAGATCGCCCGCGCGGCCGCTCCGCAGGCCGACACACGTGATGTCGTGGCGCACATTCGCCGGCTCAACGGCTTGGCCAGTGGCAGCGTCGCCATCGGCGACGAGCTCGATGTGCCCACGCGCTAAATCGGTGTCCGCTCCTCGTCGTGTCGCTTTGCACTTGTCGGTGCCCGGGGCTAGTCTGGCACCAGATCTAGTAGTTACATCTGTGTACTTCATCCACAAGTTGTGGTTACGGCCCACAGGTCGTCCCCAGGTCATCCACAGATCTGTCCCCAGAGAGGGCGCGGTAAGTGGGTCGGCTCGGGGAGGTCGGCGGGTGCCGTCGATCAGCTGATGCCGGAGGGGGAGTGATCTTCGATGCACTGCCCGTTCTGCCGCTACCCCGACTCGCGGGTGGTCGACAGTCGCACCGCTGATGACGGCACCGCCATCAGGCGACGCCGGCAATGTCCTGAGTGCGAACGGCGTTTCACCACCGTGGAGCAGGTGACTCTCGCGGTGGTCAAGAGCTCGGGCGCAACCGAGCCGTTCAGCCGCGACAAGGTGATCACCGGTGTTCGCAAGGCGTGCCAGGGCCGGCCCGTGGAGGAGGCCGCGCTTGCGCGACTCGCGCAGCAGGTGGAGGAGCGCATTCGGGCGAGCGGGTGTGCGGAGGTGCCGAGCCACGAGGTCGGCCTGGCGATCCTCGGGCCGCTGCGCGAGCTCGACGAGGTCGCCTATCTGAGGTTCGCCAGCGTCTACCGCGGGTTCGAGAGCCTGGCTGACTTCGAGACCGAGATCTCGCTGCTTCGGGCCGAGCACGGACACGCCGTGCCTGAGCCCGCCTTGCCGGGCGGCCAGTCCTAGCTGCTCGGCCAAACCACACACAGACGTCAGAGAACAATGCTCGGGGATCCGAGCTCACACGGGGACAGGAGACGGGAATGACGGAGACGGTCAGCGGACGCGGCGCGGGGCGTAGCGCCCCCAATCGCGGCGGGCTGAAGATCCAACGGATCTTCACCAAGCCCGACGTGCACCCCTACGACGAGGTGACGTGGGAGCGGCGCGACGTCGTCCAGACCAACTGGCGCACTGGTGAGACGGTGTTCGAGCAGCGAGGGGTGGAGTTCCCCGACTTCTGGTCGCTCAACGCCTCGACGATCGTCACGACCAAGTACTTCCGCGGCGCCGTCGGCACCGATGCCCGCGAGTGGAGCCTGCGCCAGCTCATCGACCGGGTGGTGAAGAAGTATCGCGCGGCGGGGGAGGAGTTCGGCTACTTCACCGGCGACGACGCCGACATCTTCGAGCACGAGCTCATGTGGATGCTGCTGCACCAGGTGTTCAGCTTCAACAGCCCGGTGTGGTTCAACGTGGGCACGCCGTCGCCGCAGCAGGTGAGCGCGTGCCAGCCGTATGACGCGTTGGTCAGCACGCCCGCAGGAATGATCCCGATCGGCGAGCTGGTCGAGCAGAACGCTGTTGGCGCCAAGGTCTTCGACGCGCAGGGTGTGACGCGGATCCTCGCGGTTAAGCACAACGGCGTCAAGCGCGTGCTGCGCATCCACCTGAAGTCCGGCCAGGCACTTGAGGTCACCGCAGACCACCTGGTGTGGAGGAGCAGCGGTGAGGGAAGTGGACGGTTCGTTGAGGCCGGCACCTTGCGGCCAGGCGACAAGCTGGAGTGGCACCGCCGAGCGTCCTTTGGTGAGTCCGAGATCATGGCGCAGGACGTTGCTGAGGCTGCGCTGGCGGGCTGGTTGCAGTCCGACGGGTTCGTCGGCCAATACACCGGGACCAACCGGTCGCTGACTATCGAGGCGATGAGCGTTACTCCTGCGGAGCTTGACTGGGTGACGCGCGCGCTGGACGTGGTGTTCCCGGACGTCCACCGCCACGAGACATCCGTCGAGACCAAGGACACAAGCCTCGACTGCCGGCGAACCCGTCTGTATGGCAACGCGCTCAGGCCATTTGTTCAGCGCTGGGATCTGCTCACACGAGGTCGCGAGATGAGCGTTCCCGCTCACCTGTTCACAGCGCCACTGCCTGTCGTTGCCTCCTACCTTCGCAGTGTCTTCCAGGCAGAGGGATACGTGTCCGCCCGAGCGAGCTCGACCCTTGTCGGCCTCGACATGGTGTCGGAAGAGCTCGTCCGTGGCGTGCAGGCTCTGCTGACACGTTTCGGCATCTTCGCACGCATTGGCTTCAAGCGAGACGACCGGGCTGGGCGGCAGGGCGGCATCTGGGGGCTGCGTATTCAGAACGCCGGGGATCGACGCATCTTCGCTGACGAAATCGGCTTTGTCGACCCACGCAAGGCAGAGAAGCTGGAGCGGAGCTTCGATCTGCCTGGCCGGCCGGCTCTGGACGTCAAGCGGCTGGAAATCGCGCGGATCGAGCAGCGCGGCGAGATGGATGTCTATGACATCCAGACAGAGTCCGGCGAGTACCTCTCGGGCGGTCTCCGCGTGCATAACTGTTTCATCCTCGCGGTCGACGACACGATGGACTCGATCCTCAACTGGTACCGGGAAGAGGGGCTGATCTTCAAGGGCGGCTCCGGCGCCGGCCTCAACCTCTCCCGCATCCGGTCGAGCAAGGAGCTGCTCTCCAGCGGTGGCACGGCATCCGGCCCGGTGAGCTTTATGCGAGGCGCCGATGCTTCGGCAGGAACCATCAAGTCCGGCGGCGCCACACGTCGGGCGGCGAAGATGGTGGTGCTCGACGTCGACCACCCCGACGTCGAGGAGTTCATCGAGACCAAGGCGCGCGAAGAGGACAAGATCCGCGCGCTGCGCGACGCCGGCTTCGACATGGATCTGGGCGGCAAGGACATCGTCTCCGTCCAGTATCAGAACGCCAACAACTCTGTCCGCGTCTCCGACGAGTTCATGCAGGCGGTGGAGGCCGATGGCGAGTTTGCGCTGCGTGCACGCATGACCGGAGAGGTCATCGAGACTGTCAGCGCCAGGGATCTGTGGCAAAAGATGGCGCAGGCGGCGTGGGAGTGTGCCGACCCAGGGATTCAGTACGACGGCACGATCAACGACTGGCACACCAACCCCGAGACCGGACGAATCACCGCATCTAACCCATGTAGTGAGTACCTCAGCCTCGACAACTCCAGTTGCAATCTCGCGAGCCTCAACCTCATGAAGTTCCTGCGGGAGGACGGCAGCTTCGATGCGGCACTGTTCGCCAGGTGCGTGGAGCTCATCATCACGGCGATGGACATCTCCATCTCCTTCGCCGACTTCCCGACCGAGGCGATAACCGAGACCACACGGGCATACCGCCAGCTCGGCATCGGCTACGCCAACCTGGGTGCGCTGCTCATGGCGTCCGGCCTGGCCTACGACTCCGACGGTGGCCGCGCGGTCGCCGCGGCGATCACCTCGCTCATGACTGGTGCCGCCTACAAGCAGTCGGCGGTGCTCGCTGGCGTCGTCGGACCCTACGACGGCTTCGCCCGCAATGCCTCGGCACACGCGCGAGTCATGCACAAGCACCAGTCGGCCAACGACGCGCTGCGTCCCATGCACCCGATGGACGCCGAAGTGCTCGAGGTCGCCACCAGGTACTGGGCCGAGGGCAACGGCATCGGTGACAAGAATGGATGGCGCAACGCGCAGGCCAGCCTGCTCGCACCGACCGGCACCATCGGCTTCATGATGGACTGCGACACGACGGGCGTGGAGCCGGACTTCTCACTCGTCAAGTTCAAGAAGCTTGTCGGTGGCGGGTCGATGCAGATCGTCAACAACACCGTCTCGCGTGCGCTGCGGACGCTCGGATACTCGGAGGAGACGATCGAGGCGATCGTCGAGTACATCTCCGAGCACGGTCACGTGGTCGACGCGCCGGGGATGCGGCCCGAGCACTATGAGGTTTTCGATTGCGCTGCCGGTCAGCCGCGGTCGATCGAGCCGATGGGTCACGTACGGATGATGGCGGCGGTGCAGCCGTTCCTGTCGGGCGCCATCTCCAAGACGGTCAACATGCCCGAGTCGGCCACGGTCGAGGAGATCGAGGACGTCTACCTGCAGGGCTGGCACCTCGGCCTCAAGGCCCTCGCCGTCTACCGCGACAACTGCAAGGTCGGCCAGCCGCTGTCCGATGCCAGGGCCAAGGGCGCAACGGTGGCCGTGCCGGCGAAGGATGTCGTGGTCGAGTACCGCCCGGTGCGCAAGCGACTGCCCAAGTCGCGACCGAGCCGCACTACGTCGTTCACGGTCGGCGGCGCCGAGGGTTACATGACGGCCGGCTCCTACCCCGACGACGGGCTAGGCGAGGTCTTCCTCAAGCTGGGCAAGCAGGGGTCGACGTTGGCCGGGGTCATGGACGCGTTCTCTATCGCCGTGTCGATCGCCCTTCAGTACGGCGTCCCGCTCGAGCAGTACGTCGAGAAGTTCACCAACATGCGGTTCGAGCCTTCGGGCATGACCGACGATCCCGACGTGCGCATGGCGTCGAGCGTGGTCGACTACATCTTCCGGCGGCTCGCTCTCGACCACCTCGACTTCGAGACCCGCTCCGCTCTTGGCATCCACACGGCCAAGGAGCGGGCACACCAGCTCGACACCGGCGTCTATGAGCCTGTCGATGTCGACGTTGAAGCGCTGCGCCAGTCGGCGCCATTGGCAGAGTCGGCAGGGCCTGCCGGCGAGTCATCGGCGACTGCTGACCCCGAGGCTCACGAGCAGCAGATCATAGAAGCCGCGGCGGTCCGCGACGCGCCGAAGGCCGCGCACACAACGACCGAGCTGCTCGAGGTGCTGCAGGGCACCACGGCCGACGCGCCGCTCTGCTTCACCTGCGGCACCAAGATGCGCCCTGCGGGCAGCTGCTACGTCTGCGAGGGCTGCGGGTCGACCAGCGGCTGCAGCTGACACCACGAGACGCGCGGACCGGCGGGTGTAGGTGGGCCCCGCCGGTCCGGCGCATCACCAGCCGAGCCCGCCGTGGGAGCACGGCCTCGGATCGGGGGTGTTCGGCACCCGGTCCCCGTAGACGTTCATGAGCACCTCGCAGTCACAGAAGCCGCCGCGGCGCCGCAACTCTCTCGACAGTCCACCGACCCGTCGACGAACGTTGCGCTGGTGTCGGATCCAACGTTGGCTCCAGCGCAGAGTCGTGTCGCAGCCGAAGGCCTCGACAACCCGTTGTAGGTAGCACATCAGGCACTCGTCGCCGCGTGGCTGGGCCACGTCCTCGAAGTGATCATGCACGACGCGCTCGGCGCGGACTTCGACGTCCTCACTCTCCTGCATGCGGAGAGTCTCGTGCTGCCGAGCGGGCCCAGAGCCGTTCTCCACAGCCAAGAGTTCGCTGCTGCGGGCTGCGTTGCGGCATGTGGATGACTGCGCCTGGCAGACTGGCGCCGTGCCAGACGACTTCGTCATCGCACGCAACCCGGAGGAGGGCTCGGCGCTGCCCTTCCTCCTGCGGATCCCGCTGGGCAAGCACGGCATCGTCCTCAAGGCGCGCGAGACCTGGCCACGGACTGCCAAGGTCTACTGCCACCGCGCAACCGCGTGGCCGGCCGAGCCGGAGGTCGTTGAGCGCGTCCCCGTACGGCTGTGCGAGCGACGCGGAGCCTCAATCGACCTCGTACTGGATCGCGGGCGAGAGAACCGTTCACAGTTCGTGCTGACCCGCATCCGCGGCGGCCGCGAGGCGATCTTCTGGCAGTCGCCGCGCACCGCCAAGCAGGCTCGACCCAACGTGGGTGTACCGCGCGGACGCGCCCAGGGAGTAGTCGACCTAGAGATCCTGGTCGACTCGCACGAGCGCTACCCGTACAGATTCGCCTCGCAGCAGGTCACCACCCGCCGCCGGGGCCTGCCCGCCGGCGACTATGCCGTGGCGCTCGACGACAGGATCGTCGCGGCGGTGGAACGCAAGTCGCTCGCCGACCTGTCGAGCAGCCTGCTGTCGGGCAAGCTGCGCTATGCGATGGCGGAGCTCGCGGCACTCGGTCGAGCCGCAGTCGTTGTAGAAGACCGCTACTCGCGGGTCTTCACCTTGGAGCACGTACGACCGTCAACAGTGGCCGATGGCCTCGCCGAGGCGCAGGTCCGCGTGCCGCACGTGCCGATCGTGTTCTGCGAGACGCGACCGCTGGCCGAAGAGTGGACCTACCGGTTCCTTGCCGCAGCATTGGTGGAGCTGTCCACCGACGCGGTTGCCGGCCAGGTGCAGCTACCGGAGGCCGGTCTGCTGCCGGCTCGCCCGCCGACGGATGCGGACGTGCGTGCTTGGGCCGCCGCCGAGGGTATCCCGGTGCCGCCGCGTGGCCGGGTCCGCTCGGACGTGTGGAGTGCGTACGTCGACGCGCAGACGATGACCGCAGCGAGATAGCAATAGGGTCACGAGCGTGAGCAACCTCGAAACCCGGCCGGAGGAGACTGCCTGCGGCGGTCTCGAAGAGGCAGCCCCCAGTCCGGTCCTCGAGCTCCTGGTTCCCCGGGACGTGCCACTGGGTGGGGTGCGCGCGATGCGAGTGCGGCGGACCCTGCCGCATCGGGATCTCCGCATGGTGGGGCCGTGGTGCTTCGTCGACTATTACGGCCCCGACCGTGTTGCCGGGACGGCAGGCATGCAGGTGCCGCCGCATCCGCATTTCGGCCTGCAGACTGTCAGCTGGCTGCTCGAGGGTGACGTGCTGCACCGCGACAGCGTCGGCTCCGAGCAGCTGATCCGCCCCGGCGAGCTCAACCTCATGACTGCAGGCTGGGGGATCGCGCACTCCGAGGAGTCACCACCAACCCACGCGCCAGTGCTGCACGGCGTCCAGCTCTGGGTCGCTCTGCCTGACGAGAGCCGCAACGGTGACGCCGGGTTCGAGCATCACCCCACGCTCCCGACGATTACCAGCCGTGGTGCTGCCGTGACAGTAATCATGGGCGAGCTGGCCGGGACGGCCTCTCCCGCACGTACCTTCTCGCCGCTTGTCGGGGCCGACATACAGCTCGACGCCAACGCCCAGCTGGAGATCCCGCTCAACCCCGAGTTCGAGCATGCAGTTCTGGCTGTGACCGATGGCATCGAGGTGCAGCAGACACGCGTGGAGCGCAGCGCGATGCTCTACCTCGGCGCTGGACGCGACGCGGTGACGATCAACGCCCGCGCGGTGCCGGGAAGGGCACTCCTGCTCGGCGGCGAGCCGTTTGCCGAGGAGCTCCTCATGTGGTGGAACTTCGTCGGCCGCAGCCACGAAGAGATCGTTGCCGCCCGCGTCGCGTGGCAGGCGGGTGAACGATTCGGCGCTGTTGCCGCGTACGACGGCGACCGCCTGGCTGCGCCAGAGCTGCCCACCACGACGCTCAAGCCAAGACCGCGCCGCCGCCGACCTACGTGAGGTCGACGATGACAGGGGCGTGATCCGACGGCCCCTTGCCCTTGCGGGTCTCGCGGTCGACCCATGCATCCGGCTGACGAGCCACAACTGCGTCGGACACGTACACCAGGTCGATGCGCATCCCCATGTCCTTGTGGAACATCCCTGCGCGGTAGTCCCAATAGGTGAACGGGTTGGGACCCTTGCCCGGTCGTGGGATCAGGTCGGTGAGCCCGAGCGCGCGCAGCGACTCGACCTGCTCGCGCTCGGCCGGCGTCACGTGGGTCGCTCCGACGAACGCTGCCGGGTCCCAGACGTCGCTGTCGCTGGGTGCGACGTTGAAGTCGCCACAGACGACATAAGCGGGGTTGTCGGCCAGCTCCAGCCGCGTCGTCGCCACGAGCGAGTGGAGCCACGCCAGCTTGTAGGCGTAGTGCGGGCTGTCCGGCGTACGTCCGTTGGGTACGTAGACACTGCGGACCCGCACGCCGCCACACGTCGCGGCGACCGCCCGCGCCTCAGGATCCGGGAAGCCCGGCTCTTCGTCGAGACCGAGCCGAACGTCGTCAAGGCCGACGCGCGACACGATGGCGACACCGTTCCATCGGCCCGAGGTATTGAGGGCGACGTCGTAGCCCAGCTCACGTACGGAGTCTGTGGGGAACCCGTCCTCGGTCGACTTGAGCTCCTGCAGACAGGCGACGTCGGGCTTGCGCGTGTCAAGCCACTCGAGCAGCCGGGGAAGCCGCGCTATGACGGAGTTGACGTTCCAGGTTGCCAAACGCATAGCCAGAACGTACGCGAAGGCTGGGCGCGCTACAGCCGAGAACCTGCGTACTCCGAGACCGATTTGCCATCATGTCGAGAACGGGTGGTAGAAGGCGTGCATCGCTTCTCGCCCTGTCGTCGGGAAGAAAAGGAAACGGGCATCCTCGCGCCGGTCCTCGACCTTGACGCAGAACTCATCGCCGCGCTCGCCGTGATTCCAGAACAGGTCGACGACGAGCCCGCCACTCTCCCGATGGCCGAAATGGTCACCCGCGGTCATCACTTGCTCCACTTCCAGGAGCGGTTGGCCAGCGATCTCAGATTGAACTGACGTTTGCGTGGTCATGTAACTGATCATGCTCGCGTGCGGCACGGCGCCGCATCGTGGACGCCCCCGGACCCGACCCGCAACGTTCGGTCACCCACCACTAGTGGAAAGCCCGGAGAAGGGGAGGGGAGGCGATGATCCTGTCAGGCAGCCGACGTGGCGCGCACCCGCACCGAGAGCGCAACTATCGACGTGCCCGCTCCGATGTGCGTGCATCGCGTGTGCTGGATGCCTGGTCGGCCAGCGCGGCCGAGACGGACCTGCCAGACCGCGTCGGGCGTGGAGACCTCGATCGCCGCTTCGGCCCCGTCGATCGAGGTTGGGCCGCACCTGACGTCGTCACGGGCCTTGATGCCGGTTCCCCGGCGCACCGCGTGCTCAGCCGCCTGCTGCCAGATGTCATACCCGGCGCGTCCCCGAAGGTGCTCGTAGGCCACGTCGCCGTGCACAGCGGCGGCCGCCACCTTCGCCGCGGCAGCGGGGTCCAGCCGCCCGTGGTACTCGGCCCAGGGCAGCACCGCCACATTGCCGGCGAACCGGTCGCCGCCCAGGTGGCTGCACTCCCACACGAGTCCCGGGTGTCGCGCAGCCAACGACTCGGCGAGCGGGCGACCCTCCACGGCGCAGCACATGTCCTTGGTGCCGTGCGTGCAGACGAGCAGCAGCGGGTCATGCACCGGGGTGCCGTGCCCGGGCCGTCCAGCCACCACGGCGGCAAGGTCAAGGCGGGCGAGATCGGCCAGATCGTGCACCTCGACTCGCTCCAACCACTCGGCGCCGACCCGGCTCGACGCCAGGAACACCGTCCGCGGTGCGCCCGGCTGGCGGGGGTGCCGTCCGGTTCGACGCAGGAGCATCGGTCGCAAGCCAGCTGCGCGGGCCCGAGTGACGGCGGCCTGTGCAGCGGCGGGGAGCGCCGCGAGCACGTGTTCGACCGCGTCCCGGCCCCAGGCGCCTTCGTGCTCGATCAGCAGCCACGCAGTATGCGGCGGTGTGGTGCCGGCCAGGGGCTCATCGAGCTCTCGGGACAAGACAGAACAGCCGGGCGCCGGGCCGCAGGCAGCCGCCGGGTCGCACACGTCCACCGAGGTGGCGGCGACGGCGGTCATTCGGGCTGCGTCCGATCCTCGAACGTCGGAATTGTGTTTAGGTGAGCCTAACCTACGGCGACGGCTTCACGGATGCGGATGTGACCTAAGCCATGTCCGGGCACGATCTCGACATGGCGCACGCGCAGGGCGACGTCCGGATCGGGATCTCTGGCTGGACCTATCCACCGTGGCGGGGGGTGTTCTACCCGAAAGGGCTGCCGCACCGGCAGGAGCTCGGGTACGCCGCCGAACGGCTTACCTCGATCGAGATCAACGGGTCGTTCTACGCCCTACAGCGCCCGTCGAGCTATCGGTCCTGGCACGACCAGACCCCCGACGGCTTCGTCTTCGCCGTGAAGGGCGGGCGGTTCATCACCCACATGAAGAAGCTGGCCGACGTCGAGATACCCATGGCCAATTTCTTCGCCTCAGGGCTGCTGGCGTTGGGCGGCAAGCTGGGGCCGGTCCTGTGGCAGCTGCCGCCGACCCTGGGGTACGACCGTGCGCGCCTGGACGCGTTTCTGGGCCAGCTCCCACGCACGACGGGCCAGGCTGCCGAGCTCGCTCGCCGCCATGACCAGCGGATGACCGACCGGTCCTGGACCGAGACCGACGCGGAGCGGCCAATGCGGCATGCCGTGGAGGTGCGGCACCGGAGCTTCGAGGACCCTGACTTCGTGGATCTGCTGCGGACCCACGGTGTCGCGCTCGTCGTGGCCGACGCCGCCGGGCGCTGGCCACGAATGTTCGACGTGACCTCGGACTTCGTCTATGTACGGCTGCACGGCGAGAAGGAGCTGTATGTCAGCGGCTACGACGACGCCGCCCTGGACTCGTGGGCCGAGCGGATCCGCGCATGGCGCTCCGGGTCTCAGCCACCGCCAGGCCGCACGGTCGCCGCACCCGCCGAAAACCGGCCGCGGGACGTGTTCGCCTACTTCGACAACGACGTCAAGGTCCGGGCGCCGTACGACGCCATGGCGCTGATCCGTACGCTCGGGGCGTGAAACCTGGCCTGCTCCTGACCTTCCGGATCCTCGCGTACACGACCGGCGTGTGGCTCATCCTGCTGCTGCTCGCGATGGTCAACAAGTACGCCTTCGAGGGCGACAGCGTTCTGACTCGGGTAGTTGCCACGGCCCATGGCTGGATCTACTTCGCCTACGTGGTCAGCGCGTTCCTCGTCGCGCAGCGGCTGCGCTGGAGCGCCTGGCGCACGGTTGCCCTGCTCCTCGCGGGCACGATCCCGTTCATGTCCTTCGTGGCCGAGCGCAAGGTGATGGCCGATGTGCACCACACCAGTCAGGCGACCGGCGCGTCGTCCTCCACGGGCGCCTGAGCTGCTGTGCGGCGCGCGGAACGCGCGGCGTTGCGGGCCAGCAGGAGCCAGAAGACGACACCAGCCGCTGCGAAGACCCACCACTGCGCCCAGTAGGACAGGTGCTGCCACAGGCTCACCCCTCCCTGCGGCGCCGCGACATCGACCGGCACGGGAGTCAGGGCTGACTCCGTCGGCTCCGTGAGCAGGAGGTAGCCGCCGTACGAGCTCTCATCGGCCAGCCCAAGCTCGTCATCGGCCTCCGGGCTGCCGAGGTAGGCGAGCTCGCCGTCGTCAAGGTTGGCCGTCGCGCCGAGCGTGGCGTCGCCCTCGTCTTCGAAAGACAGCACAATCCCGACGAGGTCGGTCTCACCCGACGGCGCGCGCAGCGCGGTCTCGCTGACCTCGTCGACCCACCCGCGAACAACCGGAACCGTCGACCCGTCGGCGGTCTCCAGGGAGGTCACGACCCACGCGCCCATCGTGCGGTCCAGGACGCGGCCCGGGATCGTTGCCTGTGCGTCGGCGTCGAAGCGGCCGCTGACGGCAACCTGCCGCGCCTCCGCCGCCCCGGGCAGGTCCGCACCAGGCTGGGCCAGGGACTCCAACGGAACGGGCGAGGCCGCCAGCCGGTCGTCGCGGTCACGCTGGTCCCGGAACCGGTCGAGCTGCCACGACCCCAGCCAGATCATGCCCGCGATCACCGCGAGAGCCAGCGCATGCAGCGCCAGCCAGCGTGGCGTGAGGAGCGTCCGGGGCACGCGTCGAGGCTAGTCGTTCCCCGCAGCGCTGCCACGCGCCGGCGCCGAGCAGGCGGTTATCGACTGCCGAGCATGTGGTTGACGGCCGAAACCGCGCCGGAACGGGCGCCAACCGCATGGTCGGCGGGGAATCAGTCGACCCGGTGCTGGAAGACCGGCTCGCCACCCTCACCGACGAACGCGTCGACATTGGCGCTCTCGTCGATCGCGATGCTGACCGTGCAGGTGCGCTCGTGCGTGAGCCGGATCGCATTGCCGAGCATCTCGTCCGGGACCGGCCCGTCGGCGGTGTCGACTGCGTAGCGCACGGTGATCTGCCGCAGCTTGTTGCTCTGCGGCGCCGTCAGGTCGCCGGCCAGCTCAATCTCCATGAGGACGGGCTCACCGGCGCGCCGCGTCACGAACCGCTCGACGCCGAAGCCAGCACAGCCGCCGAGCGCCGCGAGGAGCAGCTCGACCGGGGAGAACGCGCCCGGTGTGCCCTTGCTCGCCATGGTCACGGTGGCCCCGCTGCTGGCGGTTGCGACATACGTGTAGCGACCGCTCCGTCGGACGCTGCCGGTGTAGTCGGCCATCACGCGGACTCCGCCAGCCCCAGCGTGTCGAGGATCCACGCCACCACGAATGCCTCCTCGCGCCATGCTTCGTACCGCCCACTGCGGCCGCCGTGGCCGGCGCTCATCTCCGTCTTGAGCAGCACCGTGTCGGCGCCGCGCGCTGTCGAGCGCAGGCGAGCCACCCACTTGGCCGGCTCGTGGAACAGCACCCGCGTGTCGTTGAGCCCGGTCATGGCGAGGATCGACGGATAGCCGACCGGCTCGACATTCTCATAGGGCGCGTAGGACTTCATGTAGGCGTAGACCTCGGCGCTCTCCAGGGGGTTGCCCCACTCCTCCCACTCGGTGACGGTGAGCGGCAGCGATGGGTCGAGGATCGAGTTGAGTGGATCGACGAACGGAACCTGCGCGACGATGCCGCGGAACGCGTCGGGCGCGAGGTTTGCCACCGCGCCCATGAGCAGTCCGCCCGCGCTGCCGCCACGTGCGATCAGCCGGTCAGCGCTCGTCCAACCCTCCGACACGAGATGCCTTGCGCCGGCAATGAAGTCGGTGAACGTGTTGCGTTTGTGCAGCAGCTTGCCCTCGTCGTACCAGCGGCGGCCCATCTCGCCGCCACCGCGGATGTGGGCGATGGCAAACACCAGTCCGCGGTCGAGCAGAGACAGCCGCGCCGCCGAGAACCATGGATCCATGCTCGCCTCGTAGGCCCCGTAGCCGTAGAGCACCATCGGCGCCGACCCGTCGCGGGGCGTGCCGGCGCGACTGACGATGGAGATGGGCACGCGCGTGCCGTCGTCGGCCGCCGCCCACTCGCGGTGCTGCTCGTAGGAGCTCGGATCGTAGCCACCAAGCACTGGCGTCTGCTTGAGCAATGTCAGCTCGCCGGTGGTCACCTCGGTCTCGTAGACCGAGCCGGGCGTCACAAGCGACGTGTAGCCGAATCGGTAGGACGTGGTGTCGTACTCAGGATTGCTACCGCCGCCCACCGTGTAGAGAGGCTCCGGAAAGGTGATCTCTCGCGCCGAACCGTCCTGCAGCACCCGCAGCCCGGTGAGACCGTCGCGACGATGAGAAACGACCAGATGGTCGGCGAACGCGTCGACATCGAGCAGCCGGGTGTCGTCGCGGTGCGGCACCAGTGCGGTCCACCGCGACGGGTCAGGCACGGGCGCTTCGGCCAGCTCGAAGTTGAGCGCGCCGTCGTTGTGCAGCACGAGAAAGCGGTCACCCTGATGCTCCACGGAGTATTCGACGCCCTGCCGGCGCTCCCGGAAGACCCACGGCTCAGCGCCGGGCGTCGACGCGTCCAGGAGCCGCACCTCTGACGTGACCTTGCTGCCGGCCTCGATGACGATGAAGCGCTCACTGCGCGTGAGTCCGACGCCGACCCAGAATCGCTCGTCGGCCTCCTCGTAGACCAGCTGGTCGCTCTCGACGGTCGTGCCGACGCGGTGTCTCCAGACACGGAAGGGTCGCCACGCGTCGTCGACGGTGATGTAGAAGAGCGTCGAGCCGTCCAGCGACCACGACGAGCCATAGAACGTGTCGGCGATCTCGTCAGGCAGGTCGCTCCCGGTCGTCAGGTCGCGCACGCGGAGCACAAAGCGCTCGTTGCCGACATGGTCAGTGGAGTAGGCGAGCAGCCGGCCGTCGGGGGTGACATCGAAGTTGCCGAGGCTGAAGAACTGCGAGTCAGCGGCGGCGGCGTTTTCGTCGAGCAGCACCTGCTCGTCCGGCAGCGGGGTGCCGTCGTCCGTGCGGGGCGGCGTGTCCTGGCCGGTCACATAGGGCGCGCGGCAATGGATGGCGTACTGCTGGCCCTCGACTGTCCGCGAGTAGTACCACCACTGGCCCTTGCGTTGCGGCACCGACAGGTCGGTCTCCTGGGTGCGGGTTTTGATCTCGGTGAAGACCTGCTCGCGGAGCCTGCCCAGGTGAGCAGTGCGCGCCTGCGTGTAGGCGTTCTCCGCCTCGAGATAGCCGATGGTCTCGGGGTCTTGGGCGTTGCGCAGCCAGGCATAGTCGTCGACCACGTCGTCGCCGTGGTGGCTGCGGGTGGTTGGGATCCGCTTGGCGATTGGTGGCGCGGTCGCGTGGGCCGGGGCAGCGGCGGTGTCGGACATGGCCCGAACCTAGCCGACCAGTCCGAGCACGAACGGCAGCACCTGTGCTGCTCCAGCGTGCCGGAGCGCTCGCCCGGCCACCGTGACCGTCCAGCGCGAGTCGGCGAGATCGTCGACGAGCAGCACCGGGCCGTCACCGACGTCGGTCAACGCGGTCACGACTTCACGGGGCACGACAATGCGATCCCAGACGCCGGCCAGGCGAAACGCGCTGTTGCCGCCAGGCTCACCGGATGGTCCATCGCCGGCGTAGGCCAGTGTGCCGAGGTCGGCGAGCCGGCCGATCTGCGCGATGCGTCGGGCCAGCGAGCCGATGAGCTGAGGTCGCGTGCGTGAGGGCATCGCGACAACGCCGAGGGGCCGGCTTTCCCAGGGCCAGTCGCGCAGGACCGCCACACAGGCGGCGACGACGTCATCGGGCACCGGCCCGTCGACCCCGTCGACGCGGACGAGCTCGCGAACGCGGGTGCCCCAGCCGAGATCCGACAGCCGCGCCAGCGCGCGGCCGACCTCGACACGGTCGGCCACGTCGATGCGCCCGCGCACCCCAACTCCGAGCCTGTCCATCGCGGTCGGCCAGAGACCACGCGCCTCGACTGGCACGCCGGCCCGGTCCAGGTCTCCGGTGGCTGCCGTGCGGCTGTCCGCACCGACGTCCGCTGGGTACCACGCGCCCGCGCAGCTGTCGCAGCGCCCGCACGGCTCGGCGTCCGGGTCGTCGAGCTGCCGACGCAGAAACTCCATGCGGCACGTGTCACGTGCACTCACGTAGGCGCGCATCGCCTGTTGCTCGGATCGCCGGGTGGCCGCGACAGCTGAGTAGCGATCGATGTCGTAAGCCCAGTCGGTGCCGGTCGTCGTCCAGCCACCGCGGACGCGGGTGACGGCGCCGTCGACGTCGAGCACCTTGAGCAGCAGCTCCAGGCGGGTGCGACGGATGTCGACGCGTGCTTCGAGCCCCGCGGTGGACAGCGGCGACCCTGAGTCGGCCAGCGTCGCGAGCACCGCCCGAGCCTGCGTCTCCGCCGGAAACGCCACCGACGCGAAGTAGCGCCAGATGTCCTCGTCTTCAGGGCCGGGCATGAGGAGCACATCGGCGTGCTCCACCGCCCGCCCGGCGCGCCCGACCTGCTGGTAGTAGGCAATGGGAGACGACGGTGCCCCCAGATGGACCACGAACCCAAGGTCGGGTTTGTCGAAGCCCATGCCGAGTGCGGAGGTGGCAACAAGGGCCTTGACGGAGTTGTCGAGCAGCGCCTGCTCGGCGGACAGGCGCTCGGCCTCGTCGGTGCGACCGGAGTAGGCCTGCACTTCATAGCCCTGAGCGCGCAGGAACTGCGCGACCTGCTCGGCCGTGGCGACAGTCAGCGTATAGATGATGCCGCTGCCGGGCAGGTCGCGCAGGTGGTCGGCCAGCCAGGCCAACCGGTCGGCCGCGCTGGGCAGCCGCAGTACGCCGAGCCGCAGCGACTCGCGCTCGAGCGACCCGCGGATGGTGCGCACGGGTGCATCACCGACGCCGAGCTGCTCGACCACGTCGGTGACGACGCGCGCGTTGGCGGTCGCCGTGGTGGCGAGCACGGGCGTGTCGCCTGGCAGCCGCGTGAGCATGTCCTTGATGCGCCGGTAGTCGGGCCGGAAGTCGTGCCCCCAGTCAGAGATGCAGTGTGCCTCGTCGACGACAAGCAAGCCGACCGCGGACGCGAGCTGGGGCAGCCAGACGTCGCGGAACTCGGGGTTGTTGAGCCGCTCGGGGCTCACCAGCAGGACGTCAACATCTCCGGCAGCTAGGGCGGACCGTACGGTCTCCCACTCGGTGACGTTGGAGGAGTTGACCGTGTGCGCGCGGATGCCGGCCCGCACGGCCGCAGCGACCTGGTTGCGCATCAACGCCAGCAGGGGCGACACGATCAGCGTGGGACCGGCGCCTCGTGCTCGCAGCAGCTGCGTGGTGACGAAATAGACCGCCGACTTGCCCCAGCCGGTGCGCTGCACGACGAGCGCCCGCCCACCGCCGACCAGGTGCTCGATCGCCTCCCACTGGCCGTCGCGAAATTCCGCCCGCGGGTCGTCGGTGAGCGCTCGCAGCGCTCGAAGACCCTCGGTGTGGGTTTGCTCGGTCGCGATCGGCATCCATGCCTTCTTTCAGCTGCGGCGTTGGGTCAGACCCTAGAGAACGCCTCGGACACAACCTCCCGGCTCAGGTTGCTTGACCCTCACGCGACGTGAGGCCCTAACGTCGACAACATGAGCTGGACCGTGGGTGAGGTCGCGCGGATGGCCGACGTGACGGTGCGCACGCTGCACCACTACGACGAGCTCGGGCTGCTGGCTCCGAGCGGCCGGACGTCCGGCGGCTACCGCACGTACGACATCGGCGACCTGGAGCGGCTGCAGCGCATCCTCGCCTACCGCGAGCTCGGCCTGGGTCTCGACGAGATCACCAAGATCCTCGACGACCCGGAGTACGACATCGTGGCGCACTTGCGCCGACAGCACGAGCTTCTGCGCCGCAAGCGAGACCGGCTCGACCGGATCATCACGACACTGGAGAAGACGATGGAAGCGCACGAGCTGGGGATCAGGCTGACCCCCGAAGAGATGCTCGAGGTTTTCGGCGAGTTCGACCCGACCGAGCACGCCGAGGAGGTCAAGGACCGGTGGGGTGACTCCAACGCCTACCGCGAATCGCATCGACGTACGTCCGCCTACACCAAGGCCGACTGGTTGCAGATCCAACAGGAAGCGAAGGAGATCACCGAGCACTTGGTGGAGATCCATCGGAGCGGTCGGCCCGCGGACTCCCCCGAGGCGATGGACGCCGTAGAGGCACACCGTCAGCACATAAGCCGGTGGTTCTACGAGTGCCCGTACGAGGTCCAGCGCGGTCTCGGCGACATGTACGTCGCGGATCCGCGGTTCACCAAGACGTACGACGACATGGCACCGCGTTTGGCGCAGTACGTTCGCGACGCAATCCATGCCAACGCCGACCGCGCCGAGCGCGGCTGAATGGGTCGGGTCTCAGCCCAGCGCTGCCCGCACCGCCGTGAGACAAGCTTCCGACGTCGGTAGGTCGCGCGTCTGGTGGGCGAGCTGCGCTTGCCAGTCGCCCGGCGGGCGGACAGCGAGGTCGTACGCGCGCAGCTGCCGGCCTGTTAGTCGCCGGAACAACGCCCGCGCATCGTCGTCAAGCGCGCCAGCAGCCGCGAGCTGGGCGAGGTCGAACAGGTCGCGCGCCGCACGACGGTCGACCCACGCGGCTGCCTTCATCGCGGCGAAGGCGGCCCGCGTGGGCACCACCATGCTGGTGACGGGCACGTCGCCGTAGCGGTGCTCGAGCGCGTGCAGCTCAGTGGGAACCACGCGCCAGCCCTGTACGTCGACGTCGAGGAGCTGGACCCGGATCGCGAGACCCTCCTCGGTGACGAGGCGTGCCGCCGCGTTGGCGCGCACCGTGCTGAGTGCCGGATCCCACTGCGAACGCGGGTACTCGCGGCGCAGCATCCGAGGCAGCTCCGCGTCGAGCACGCGCGCGGCCTGAGGGCGGCTGGGGACGTAGAGGTCGACGTCCTCGGACAACCGCCCGTTGGGCAGGTGCGTAAGGCTGAGCGCGGTGCCGCCGAAGAACACCAATCCGCTGACCTCGAGCTCGGCCAGCCCGGCGAGCATGTGCGCCACCAGATGGTCGCGGCGGACCTGCTCGTCGGTCGCCCCGAACCGTGCCGCGACCTGGGCCGCGTCACCTGCGTCAAGCACGCTCGACCAGCTCACGTGCGCGGGCAACAGCTGCCCGGTGCCGCTGCTGGGCAGCGAGCTCATCCACGAGCTGGGAGTCAGCGCGCTGGCCCAGCGACACCAGCGCCTCCCGGATCGTGGCGGCGTCGACTCCGCCGAGCTCCGGCCTGGCGGCCAGGTCGATGAATGTCTGCTCGACCGTCGTCACCCAGGACTCGACGAGGTCGGTGGTGATTCGTTCGACGTCAAGCCGGGTCACGTCACGGCGGACGAACGTTGCCGCACCGCCGAGCAGCCGCAGAACCGGGCGCTGTTTGGGCACCGCGACAACTGCCAGTGCGATCTCTCGGGGCAGGGCACGGTGCATGCGGGCGGCCGATAGGTGAATGAGGGCGACCGTGTCCCTCCCGTAGTCGGCTGCAGCCACGGCGAGCGCTGTCGCATGCAAGTCCGGTCGCCAGCCGTCGTCGCCGACATGGTCCGGGGGGACGCGTACGTAGTAGCCCGTCGCGACTCGGCGCAGGAGGCCTTGCTCGGCCAGGCGGGCGAACTCGGCCCGCGGGTGGGCGTAGACGTCGGCGGCGTCGCGCGGACGCAGGACTGCGAGCGGTCGCCGCGCGAGGGCGATGGGCAAGGTGCCAGGCGTCATGAGTACGACCTCCGTAGGCTCAGAGCCTACGCTCATCGTACCAAGGACCGTACGGCCGTGCTCAGGCCGCGGCACGCTCCCGCAGCTGCCGCTTGACCCGAGCGAGCATTGCCACCATGCCGCGCAGTCGCAGCGGGCTGACCACCTCGGCGAGGCCGAACCGCAGCGGCGCATCGTCGGGCACATCAAGCACCGCACCCACCGGCTGCCCGTCCAGCCCAGCCTGCAGGATGCCCGCGAATCCCCGGGTGGTCGGCGACTCCTGCGGCGCTTGGAAGTACAGCCGGGCGGTGCCCGCCGCGTCGACCTCAGTCGCGAGGAACAGCGGCGACTGGCACTCCGGCACCGGCTCGAGCAGCTCGGGGTGGTCGGCGAAGCGCTCCGGCAGCGGCTCCAGGCCCTCGGAAAACTCCAGCAGCATCTGGAGGCGGTCCGGCGCGGACACCGCGTTGAAGTCGTCCACGATCTCCTGCAGCGTGGCAGGCAGGGTCACGAACCAGCTCCCTTTTCGATGGGTACGCGGACCGAGTTACCCCACTCAGTCCACGACCCATCGTAGTTTCGAACCTTGTCGTAGCCCAAAAGGTGTGTCAGCACGAACCAGGTGTGCGATGAGCGCTCGCCGATGCGGCAGTAGACGATGACGTCGTCAGAAGGGGCCAGCCCGGCCTCCCCGCCGTACAGCGCATCGAGCTCCTCCCGCGGCTTGAACGTCGCATCCTCGGCCGCAGCCCGAGCCCACGGAATGTTGCGCGCACCGGGGATGTGCCCGCCGCGTACGGCGCCTTCCTGCGGGTAGTCGGGCATGTGAAGCAGCTCGCCGGAGAACTCACCTGGGGAGCGCACGTCGATCAGCGGCTTTCCGAGATGAGCCAGCACCTGGTCGCGGAACGCACGGATCGGCGTGTCGTCGCGGTCGACGACGGGGTAGGTGGTCGGCGTCGGCGACGGTACATCGCGGGTCAGCGGGCGGCCCTCCGTGACCCACTTGGCTCGGCCACCGTCGAGCAAGCGTACGTCGGGGTGGCCGAACAGCGAGAAGACCCAGAGCGCGTAGGCGGCCCACCAGTTGTTCCTGTCGCCGTAGATCACGACGGTGGTCTCGCGGCTGATGCCGAGCCCGCCGAGCAGCTCGGCGAACTTGGCCCCGTCGATGTAGTCACGGGTCACCGGGTCGTTGAGATGCAGATGCCAGTCGACCTTCACGGCGCCGGGGATGTGTCCCGTGTCATAGAGCAGGACGTCCTCGTCGGACTCGACGATCGCAAGGTCGGGAGCGCCGAGATTCTTCTCCAGCCAATCGGTCGTCACCAGCCGCTCGGGATGTGCGTAAGCCGCCAGAACGGGATCGGGATCGTAGGAAACAGACACGGTGCGCTCCTTTGCCGGGTATCTCCAACTCTGCCCACAACACGGACGGTAGGCCAGGCCTTCCCGGCCGCCCAGGTCAGTCCACGGGGTGGGCCATCCCGTGGATCGCGCGCACGGTGTCGACGGTGTCGATCTCGGCGACCGGCTTGTCGGGCCGGTGCCGGAGCACTCGCGCAAAGCGCAGCGCCATGCCACCGGGATAGCGCGGCGACGTCTGCACGCCGTCGAACGCGACCTCGACCACGAGCTCGGGCTTGACCTGCACCACCCAGCTGTCGGTGGGGCCATCAGCCAGGGCAAGCAGCTGCTCGGTCTGCCACACGAGCATCGCGTCGGTCAGTCCCTTGAAGGTCTTGCCCAGCATCACGAAGCCGCCGTCGTTGCCGCGTGCCCCGAGGTGCAGGTTGGACAGCTTGCCGGTGCGCCGGCCATGACCCCACTCGACCGCGAGCACGACGAGGTCGAGAGTGTGGCGTGGCTTGACTTTGAGCCAGCCGACGCCGCGGCGGCCGGCTTCGTACGGCGCATCGAGCGACTTGACCACCACGCCCTCGTGGCCGCGCGCGAGCGCATCGTCGAGGAAGGCGCTCGCCTCGTCGGGATCGTCGGTGACGATGCGTGGCACCCGAAATTGCTCGGGCACCGCGCGCTCCAAGGCGGTCCACCGCTCGGAGCCGCCGGCGCCGACGAGGTCGTCGCCGTCGACGTGCAGCGCATCGAAGACGAAGAGCGTGAGCGGTGTCGACGCCACGGCAGCCGCTGTGCCGCCGCGGGTCATCGTGCGGCTCGCCGTCTGCTGGAACGGTCGCGGTCTCCCGTCGGGCCGAAGCGCGATCGTCTCGCCGTCGAGCACAAGGGTGCGGACGGGCAGCGAACGTACGACGTCGAAGACCTCGGGCAGCCGATCAGTGATGTCGTCGAGGGTGCGCGTGAACAGCCGGACGTCGTCACCGTTGCGATGCACCTGGACGCGGATGCCGTCGAGCTTCCACTCCACAGCGGCGGGGCTCACCCGGGCCAGTGCGTCGGCGATGTCGGTGGCGGGCTGCGCGAGCATCGGGCGCAGCGGCGAACCGACCTGGAGGCGGAATGCGTCCAGGCCGGCCTCGCCGTGGTCGAGCACGGCCTGTGCGACGGTGGCGACGGAGCCGGCCAGAGTGACCGCACGTCGCACGGCCGCCGATGGCACCTCCGCTGCGGCCGCCACTGCCTCGAGCATCACGCCTTCGAGGGCGCCTTGCCGCAGCTCGCCGGAGACCAAGCCGCGGAGCAGCCGCTGCTCCGGCTCGGTCGCTCGCGCCAGAAGAGCGGCGAACCCGTCGCGGCGCTGAGCCTGAGAACCCTTGCCTGCCAAGGCGGACAGCCGCTCGAACTCTGCGTCGACCTCGACTATCCCCAGGCTGGGCTCAGCGGCCACCTCTGCCTCGGTGCGCAACGCGGCGTAGCCCAGGCCGGTGCGGCGCTGCCGCAGCTCACCCGACAGGTAGGCCACCACGACCGGCACCTCCTCGGGTGCGGCGTCGCGCAGACATGCCGCAAGGAGCGCCACCTTGCGCGAGCGTGCGGATGTGGCGGCGACTGCGGCTGATGTGGAGGCGACTTCGGCTAGCAGCACAGCCCCCATCCTGCCCTTCCGCGCCGACAACCCAGGGGTTCCACGAGAAGAGGAGTCCCTCGTGCGTTCAACTACGGGGGGTCCACAGGGGGGGAGCCCCCCGTGCGTGCAAACTTTGGCCTCATGTGGACGAGCTACGTCGCCCTCGGGGACTCCTTCACAGAAGGTGTCGGCGACATGCGGCCCGACGGGACACTGCGTGGCTGGGCCGATCTTGTGGCCGGAGCACTCGCGGCGCAACAGCCCGGGCTGCAGTACGCCAACCTCGCGGTGCGCGGCAAGCTCATCCGGCAGATTGTCGAGGAGCAGGTGCCGCGGGCCGTCGAGCTGCACCCTGGCCTGATCACGCTGTTCGGCGGTGTCAACGATCTGCTCCGCCCGCGGGTGGACGTGTCATACGTTGCCGGTCTCTTCGACCGAGCGGCACGCGAGCTGCGGGCCGGCGGCAGCGACGTCTTGGTGTTTCGCGGTGGTGGCGCGAGCCGGGCAGCGGGACAGGATGGGCGTGGCCGCATGGGCGGGCGCATCGCGGCGTTCAACGCGGCGATCCTGCGTACGGCCGACAGGTACGGCTGCATCGTTGCCGACATGGCCGCACCCGACGTGTTCCGTCACCCCGCTATGTGGAGTGCAGATCGACTGCATCTGTCGAGCCTCGGGCACGAGCGCATCGCGGCCGTGGTGTGCGAGACGCTAGGCGTGCCATTTCCCGTGTTGGCTGACTGGCGGGTGCCGCTCGACCCGGCGGATCCCACTCCGTGGCTGGCGGCACGAGGGTCCGACGTTCGTTGGGCAGGCACGTACCTGGCGCCGTGGGTCCTGCGCCGCCTGCAGGGCCGTTCCTCAGGCGACGGGCGGGCACCGAAACGGCCCGAGCTCGCCCCGGTCGTGCCGCCGGCGTAGGACGAAGGTCAGGGCGGCATCGACTTGACGTCGTCGAGCTGCGCCTGAGGCCCGACATGCCGAGAGCCCGACCCCGCTTGGGACCGGGCTCTCGTGTCGCTAGGTATCCGTCAGTTCTGGCCGGCGTCGGAGTCCAACGTGACCTGCACGGTCTGCTCGTTGTCTCCGCGCTGCACCACGACGTCGACCGTGTCACCAGGCCGGTGGCTGCGCACGGCCGCGACCAAGCTGTCGCTGTCGGGAATGGCGCGGCCGTCGATGCTCGAGACGATGTCGCCCTCCTGTAGACCTGCCTCCGCAGCGGCGCCGCCGCCGGTGACCGACCGGATCAGCGCACCGCTCTCCAGCGAGTCGGTCGACCGGGCGTCACCCACAGAGACGCCGAGCAGGGCGTGGCTGGCCTCGCCGGAGTCGATCAGCTCCTCGGCGATGGCGCGCGCCTGGTCGATCGGGATGGAGAATCCGAGACCGATGGACCCGGCCTCGCCGCCCACCCCGGCGGACAGCGACGCAATTGCAGTGTTGATGCCGACGACCTCTCCGTCGAGGTTGACCAGCGCACCACCGGAGTTGCCGGGGTTGATCGCCGCGTCGGTCTGGATGGCGTCGATGACGGTGTTGACGTTGTCCTGCGAGTTCGGCTCCGTGCGAACCGGACGCTGCAGCGCGCTGACGATGCCCTGGGTCACCGTGCCGTCCAGCCCGAGCGGGGAGCCGATGGCGACCACCTGCTGACCGACCCGCAGCTCGCTCGACTCGCCGAATGTGGCGGGCGTCAGGTCGTTGCGGTCGACGTGGATGACGGCCAAGTCGGTCGTCGGGTCGGTGCCGACGACCTCGGCTCGTGCACTGCTGCCGTCTGAGAACGTCACCACGAGCTGGGCGTTGCCGCCGCCGGCTCCCTGGACCACGTGGTTGTTGGTCAGGATGTTGCCGTCGGAGCTGATGACCACGCCGGTGCCCGTGCCGCTCCCGTTTGAGGTGGACACGCTGATGGACACGACGCTCGGCATGACGGACGAGGCCACTTCCTCGACGGCCGTGGTGGGGCCCGAGTCGTTGTTGCTGGACGTGTTGCTCGCCGGGCTGGCCAGGCTCGAGGTCGCTGGCGCGGACGGGTTGTCGTCGTCGAGTGCGGCGGTCACACCGGCGCCGGCTGCCCCACCGGCGAGCGCGGCGACGAGCAGGCCCGCGACAACCAGGGCCGCGCGACGGCGCTTGGGTCGGTCGGGCTGCGCCTCGGGACGGCTCGGCGGCGTGTCGATCGGTCCGTCCGGTGACCCGCCGAAGGGCAGCGCCCGCGTGTCGTCGACAGCGGGCTGCTCCTGCGTCGAGTCGGCCGGCACCTGCGGCTGCTGCACGGTCTGCGCCTCGTCCGCCGTCGGCCCCTCAGCCGTGGTCGGCGGGGAGGCGACGGGACCTGTGGGCGCCTGGTCGGTGGGCTGGCTCGTCTCGGGGACGTCGCTCGGGGCCTGGCGCCAGGGATCGCGGTTGGCTACGTCGGTGGCGGACTGCCAGCCGGTGGGCCGGGCGCCGCCGTTGTTGTCTCGGCTCTGCTCCATGAGGATCACTCTTTCGGTCGCGGCTGAGAAGACACTGAGAGAACACCAAGAGGTGTCGAAGAACTCCCCGTGGGCGCGTCGTTGTCACCGAGGTCACCGTCTGGCGAGGTCGCGGCCGCGTCATCACTGGCCACCAGCATGGGCGGCAGTCGCAGGGTCAGTAGCGCACCCCCAGACTCGGAAGTGCCCGCGGTTACCGTGCCGCCGTGCCGTTGGGCCGCCTGCTTGACGATCGCCAGGCCCAGCCCCGACCCGGACTGCGCACGCGCTTCGGTCGACCGGTAGAACCGCTCGAACACGTGCGGCAGGTCCTCGTCGGAGATGCCCGGCCCGTTGTCGGCCACGGTGAGCTCTCCGTCGCGAAGGCGCACGGTCACGATGCCGCCGGGCGGGCTCCACTTGCGGGCGTTGTCGAGCAGGTTGATGACGGCTCGCTCGAGCAGTTGCGCGTCACCTTCGACGGCACAGGGCCGCAGGTCGACCGAGTAGCTCACGTCAGGCCCGCGTCGGCGTACCCGCAAGATCGCGCTGCGAACGACATCGGCGAGATCGATCGGCGCAACGGCTTCGGCCGGGCTGTCCTCGCGCGACAGCTCGATGAGGTCGGTGACGAGTGCGCTCATCTCCTCGATCTGCGCTCGTACGTCGGAGAGCAGGTGGCTCCGCTCGGTGGCATCGAGCCCGCCACGCGCGTCGCTCTGGGCGAGCAGGTCGAGGTTGGTACGAAGACTCGTCAACGGCGTGCGCAGCTCGTGTCCCGCGTCGGCGACCAGGCGGCGCTGACGATCCTGCGCGTCACGCAGGGCGACCAGCATGGAGTTGAAGGACTCGGTGAGGCGGGCAAGCTCGTCGTGTCCGACGACAGGGATCGGGTCCAGCTCCTGAGTCTTGGCGACATGCTCGGCCGCGTCCGTGAGACGTCGCACCGGTCGCAACGCCGTACGTGCGATCCCGTAGCCGGCCCATGCTGCCACGCCGATACCAACAGCTCCGGCGATGAGGGTGATGAGACCCAGCCGGCTGAGCGTGCGCTCCGTGGGCGCGGTGTTCTGCGCCATGACGAGCGCCAGGTTGGGGCCGGCCGGCACCGCGGCGACGCGGTACCGGACGCCGTCGAGCGAGGCGGTGCGCAGCGACCCGTCGTCGGTCCCACGGGCCACCCGCAGCTCCGCCGCGCCGAGCGGGGGAGCGCTGTTCTCTCCCTCGGCGACGAACGCTTCGCCGTTCGCACGCAGGAGCGCGATGCGCAGGTCGCCCGCGCCGAGTGCCTCGGCCGGGACCTGGACGAGCCGTGTGGGGTCGGCAAGTGGACCGCTCACAGCAGACTGCGCTCGGTCGACGAGGCTCGTGTCCATCTCGTCGAGCAGCTGATTGCGTACGGTCAGATAGGCCGCTCCCGCTGTGACGAGCACGGCCAGGCCGACGGCGACTGCCGCGGCGATCGCGACCCGCGCCCGCACGGAGAGCCGGGACAGCTGTGCTCGAGCAGCGCCAAGCCGGCTCACGGGGGCGTCTCCCGCAGCACGTATCCGACCCCACGCACGGTGTGGATCAGCCGTGGCTCGCCATCGGCCTCTGTCTTGCGGCGCAGGTAACCGACGTAGACCTCGAGCGAGTTGGCGGTCGTGGGGAAGTCGTAGCCCCACACCTCTTCGAGGATGCGCTCGCGGGAGAGCACCTGACGTGGATGGGTCATGAGCAGCTCGAGCAGGCTGAACTCGGTGCGGGTGAGCCGGATCTCCCGGTCGCCGCGGTGCACCTCACGGGTCGCGGGGTCGAGGGACAGATCGGCAAACGCCAGTATCGGCTCGCCGTCGACGCGGGTGATGGACCGCCGCAGCAGGGCGCGCAGCCGGGCCAGCAGCTCTTCGAGCGCGAACGGCTTGGGCAGGTAGTCGTCGGCCCCCGCATCGAGACCGGCGACCCGATCGGCGACGGCATCGCGGGCGGTCAGCATGAGGACGGGGACGTCGTCACCGGCGGCCCGCAGCGCCCGACAGGTCGCCAGGCCGTCGAGGTTGGGCATCATCACGTCGAGCACGATGGCGTCCGCCGACTGCACAGCCAGCCGCTTGAGCGCGTCCGAGCCGTCGGTCGCCAAGTCGACCTCGTACCCGTTGAACACGAGGGACCGACGCAGTGACTCCCGGACCGCCCGGTCGTCGTCGACGACAAGGACACGCATGCGATCAGTGTGCCTCGCGGTCCTGAGAGGCACCTGAGAGCGCTGCCGCCGCCGGTTCGGCCGGGAGGCCCGCGGCGGGTGCGAGTGCGCTGTCGTCGATGCGGAACGTACGCACCGGTCCCGGGCCGGTGTGCCGGGATTCGAACCGTACGGTCACCACGCCCGCTCCCGACCCCCATACCCAGCCCGGTCCGTGGCTGTCATGGACGACGTCCTGCCCTGGCAGCCATGCTCTCGTCTCGTGGAGCTGGCTGGTCGCCTCAGGCGGCTGGGGGTCGCCGAGCTCGCTCTGGTCGGCGGCGAACAGATCCTCTTGCACCCAGTCGGCGAGCCCGGACATCCCGACGCCGAGGAGCCGCACGCCGTCGGAGGTGTCGACCTCGTCGAGCAGGCGGCGCACGAGCCGCGCGACGACCTGTGCATCGTCGGTCGGGGCCGGCAGCGACTGCGACCGCGACAACGTGGTGAAGTCGGCGAGGCGGATCTTCAGCGTCACCGTGCGACCGGACAGCGTTGCGGCGGCCAGCCGCTCGCAGACCCGGCGCGCCATCGTGTCGGCCACACCGGCGAGGACCCGGCGATCGGTGATGTCACGATCGAACGTGTCCTCGATGCTGACCGATTTCGACTCCCTGTCCGGAGTGACCGGCCGATCGTCCTCGGCGCGCGCCAGCTGATGCAGCAGGCGGCCGTGTGCGTTGCCGAGTGTGGCGACGAGCTCGTCCTCGGTGATGGCGGCGAGGTCGGCCACGGTCCGCACGCCCAGCCGCGCCAGGCGGTCGGCGGTCGCCGGCCCGACTCCCCAGATGGCGCGTACGGACATCGGGTGCAGCAGGTCGAGCTCGGTGCCCGGCGGTACGAGAACGAGCCCGTCGGGTTTACCAAGATCGGAAGCGATCTTGGAGATCAGCTTGGACGTCGCGAGGCCGACACTGGCCGTGAGCCCAGTGCGCGAGTGGATGCGCTGCTTGAGCTCGTGGCCCAGGGCTGTCAAGGGGCCGGGGGCGAGGTCGTGCCGGGGGTCGGCGGCGAGATCGACGAACGCCTCGTCCAGAGAGAGCGGCTCCACCAGAGGTGACAGCTCGTGCAGGCACTCCATGACCTGTGCCGATGCTTCGCGGTAGGCAGTGAAGCGGCCGACGAGGTAGGCACCGTGTGGGCACAAGGCCCGTGCCCGGGCGATGGCCATGGCGGAGTGGACCCCGAAGGCGCGGGCTTCGTACGATGCCGTCGCGACGACACCCCGGTGCCCTATGCCACCGACGATGACCGGCCTGCCGCGCAGCGACGGCTTGTCCCGCTGTTCCACAGCGGCATAGAACGCGTCAAGGTCGACGTGCAGGATGCTCGCCCGATCACGCCTACCCACGCCCGCCATCCTGGCAGGCGACACAGACATCACGGTCGATTGCACGGGACTGTCCACAGGCGGCGGACGCTGCGCTGGCTGTCCACAGATCATGGTTTGGCTCTCACCAAGGGGGCTTGTGCGGGGCACGCTGCGTGACATGCAACCGACCGAGCAAGCTCCCCTCAGAGTGCGCGGCCCAGGTGATGTGGCCGTCGTGCTCCCCTACCTGCTGGGCTTTCAGCCCGAGGAAAGCCTCGTCGTCATGCCGGTCCACAAAGGTGCGCCGATCTCCCGGTTCGACCTGCCGCCGGTGCGGGTCGCCCAGTTCGCGTCGCAAGTCGCCATGACGCTCGAGGGCGTGGGTGTGTCCGAGGCGGTGCTGACGCTGTTCACGGCTGATGCCCGGCTCGCCACCAGGCATGCTGACACGTTGCAGCGAGTGCTTGACCGGCGGTCGGTGCAGATCGTCGAGATTCTCCGGGTGCATGACGGCCGCTGGTGGTCGCTGACCTGTGACAGCGGCTGCTGCCCAGTCGACGGCACTCCCTACGACCCGACGACGACCGCCCTAGCCGCCCAGGCGACGGTCGCCGGCCTGACGGCGCTGCCCAGCAGGGCGGCTCTCGAGGAGACGCTCTCGCCCATCCCCGACGAGAGTGAGCGCGTCTCCGCCAAGCTCCAGGTCGCCGAACGCGAGGTCGGAGACCGGGTCGCGGGCGACGGTCCCAGGCATGGCTCGCGCTGGCTCGCCGAGGACGGCAGGCGACGAGTGCTTGCGGCAGTGGCGCGCTTTGGGCCTGACGCTCCGCGATCACTTGACGCCGACGAGATCGCTTGGCTCGTCGTACATACCCACAGAATTGAGGTGCGCGACTTCGCCTGGTTGCTCATTCGGCCGGACGATGTCGCTCAGCACCGCGACATGTGGACCTATGTCGTGCGTCGGGTCCCACCATCCGTGCGCGCACCGACCGCCTCCCTGCTGTCCGCGGCCTGTTACCTGTCTGGCTCGTGGGTGCTGGCACACGCGGCGCTCGACATCGCATTGGCGGATGACCCGGGCTATTCGATGGCGCTTCTGCTGCGCGACGTCGTCGATCAGGCGCTGCCACCCTCAGCCTGGTGGGCGGCGAGCTGATTCGCATGGATCCAGTCGTCTATGCGCGCCCACCAATCGTCGAGCCACTCAGCCACGGCGGCAGCTTCGCGGGGCACCTCGGCGGCCGGCACCCGCCACCACCGCAGCCGCACCTCGGAGTCCATCGGCAGCCACCGCCACAGGTCGCCGAGCGACGAGAGGTGCTCGAGCCCGGTGTGGGCGACGAGCACCGCGTCGGCATCGTGCGCGGCCCGAAAGGCGGCGGCCGTGCCGCCCGGCCGTGGCGGCAGCACGTGCCGAAGCCGCTCGGCCTGCTCGGCTTCGGCGGTGAGCCCCTTGCGCCGCAGCCGGTCGATGGCAAGGCGGCGGCGGGTCTTGGAGAAGTTGCCACCCTCGGGAAAGATCACCAGCGCGTCATTGGCGTCCAGTCGGCCGGCCAGTTCCTCGATTCGTTGCTCGACCAGCGCGCCGGTGCGGCCCGGGTTGGGGGTGATGAAGCGGTTGGGCAGCCGGTTGAGCACCGTGTCGATGGCGGGATCCCATTGCAGGGTGTCCTTCATCACGATGCGCGGCTCGCGGCTGTAGGTGCTGAGCAGCAGCCTGATCAGCAGGAAGGAGTCACCAGCCCCCGCATGCCTCGACAGCACCACGATGGGATGCCCTGGCCCGACATCGGGCGAGGGACCTTCCACGATGACTCGCACCCCCAACACCCGGGTGGCCTCGTAGTAGAGGAGATCGAGAAACAGACCCACCAGCCGGTAGTGCGCCCGTTGCGACCAAGGTCGGTCGATCGCAGCACCGAACCCGGTGGCAACCCACAAGACGAAGAGGGCGGCGAGCATGACCAGCTCGGCTGCCGCATAGACCGCGAGGAACCAGAAGAACCGGAGCGGGCGCCACCGCCCAGGCAGCAGCGGGGACAGCGCACCCGCCACCAGCAGTGCAACGGGCATCGCCAGCAGGGCCAGGGTCACGCCCACCATCACGGTCGGTGCGATCACGACTCGACGGATCCAGCGAGGTGGCAGCACTAGACACGCACCGTCGCCAGGTACTCGGCGGTGGCGCGGTATGCCGAGTCGATCCGCTCGACGATGCGCGACGTGTCCCGGTAGCGCAGCGCAGACAGGTCGGCGTAGGCCGGCAGCTCTGCGGCTCCCGACGGGAGCACGTGCACGACCACGTCGGCCGGCACGTCCGCGAGGTCGGTGTTGAAGCGATGTCGGCGGGCGATCTCGAAGCTGACCATTGCCACTTCCCAGGGACTGCGCGGCGCTGCCAGGGGCCGCTCGATCCGTCCCACGTGACACACCCAGATCGTGCGCGCCCCAAGGGTGACAGCCCGACCCACCGGGATCGAGTCGACGAGCCCACCGTCGACGAAATGCTCCGACCCGATGCGGCGCGGCGGGAACAATCCGGGAACCGCGGCACTTGCGAGCACCGCGTCCACGACCGGTCCGGTGCTGAACCAATGCTCCGCCGCTCGTTCGATGGAGGCGGCCACGCACTGGAAGCGCACCGGCATTCGCTCGATCAGCCGGTCGTCGAGCTCGGCGCGCAGCAGCCGCTCGAGGGGGGCGACATCGTGGGCATGTGTACGTGTGCGGGCCAACGTCCCGACCCGGCGGAGGGCCGAGCCGGAGAACACGCCGCCCTTGGACATCGAGGTCCACAGCTCGCGTAGGCGGTCAACCGTTTTCCGGACCGGCTCAGCGGCGAGAAGCGAGCCGTTGATCGCCCCGACCGAGGTACCGAGGACAAGATCTGGCCGCACACCGTGCTCGAGCAGAGCTTGCAGCATGCCGACCTCGGCGGCGCCCAGGAGCCCCCCGCCGCCGAGCACGAAGGCCACCGGCGACCCGCTTCCAGCAACGGGCGACAGCTCGTCGGCGGGCCTTCCGGCCGGCCCGTCGGCCGACGATCCGGGCGGCGGCGTGTCCACGTGGCCGATCCTCGCACGGCCGCCTGCGCGCAACCCGGAACATCACGCTCCTGTCGGACGTTGGCCACGTTAGGTGCGGGTCGGGTGACCCGCGAGCACGAGACCGGGAGGTCGGTGCACTCGATGAGGCGCAGCAGAGCGACGACGCCGCCGGTGGGCGGGTGGTCGTGGTCGGAGTCGGCGGCTTGCCACGGCCTGCCGGTCGAGGTTTTCGTGGGCCCAGACGGTGAGACACCGACGGTCCGCCGGAGGCGCGAGCGTCAAGCCGTCCAGGTGTGCGCGGAGTGCCCCGTCATCGCCGAGTGCCTGGCTCACGCCATGACGCAGCCGGAGCTGTTCGGCGTGTGGGGTGGCACGACCGAGGCCGAGCGAGCCGCGGTCCGCCGTGAGACCGCGGCGTAGCACCGTCTAGGAGTCGCCTTCCGACGACGACAACGCCATGATCGGATCATGCGGTGGACAGAGCAGGAACGCATGTTCCTGAGGGCGCAGCGGTTGGGCCGGCTTGCGGTGCCGACCAGGCGTGATGGCGCTCCCGAGCTCGTGACTGCGGCCTACCAGGTGCGCGACGACGAGCTGCTTGTGGGTGGCGCGGGGTTCGACAAGACGCCGGCGTATCAGGCCGTTTCGCCGCATGCCATGGTCTCGTTCCTGGTGGAGGATCGGCATGGTGCGCTGCCCGATCGAGGGCTCGTCGTCACGGCCCACGCCGAGCCCGCGGCAGGTGCGGCCGTTCCCGCCTTGCGGCTGGTCGTCGCGACAACCCGCAGCTGGGGCCTCGATACCGCCGAATCTGCGGTGCAGGCCGTGTAACGTTTCGCCTCGCCGTGTCGCGTCGAGAGGAGCCCCGCTCGCATGACCACGATCGTCGTCGGCTACGTCCCCAAGCCGGAAGGGCGCGCGGCGCTGCGGCGTGCCGCCGAAGAGGCCAAGATCAGAAATGCCCGGCTCATCGTGATCAACTCCTCCCGCGGAGGCCGAGACTACGACGAGGACGATGCGGTGCGGTCCGAAGAGGAGCTCACCACCGTCGGCGACCAGTTGCGCACGGCTGGCATCGAGTCGGAGGTGCGCCAATTGGTCCGCGGCAACGATGTGGCCGACGACCTGATCGGCGTGGCCAAGGAGACCGCCGCCGACTTCATCGTGATCGGCCTGCGTCGCCGGTCACCAGTCGGCAAGCTGATCCTGGGGAGCCATGCGCAACGCATCCTTCTCGACGCACCATGTCCCGTCCTGGCCGTCAAGGCCGACGAGGGCGACTGAAGGGTGCGGCAATGACCTTGCGCCTGGCCCAGGAGCCGGATGCAGATGCTCTGCTTGACCGGTCTCCGCTTGCGCTGCTGCTCGGCATGCTGCTCGACCAACAGGTGCCGATGGAGCGCGCTTTCGCCGGGCCGCACGTGCTGACTGAGCGGCTCGGCCGCGATCTCGACGCGGCCGACATTGCCTCCCGAGACCCGGACGAGTTCGCGGCGCTGATGGCTGTGCCGCCGGCGGTGCACCGCTACCCGGGCGCCATGGCGGGGCGGATCCAGGCGCTGGCTCGCTACATCGTCGAGCACTACGACGGGGATGCGGAGCAGATCTGGGCGGGCGCCTCCTCTGGCGCCGAGCTCGTCACGCGGCTCAAGGCGCTGCCCGGCTTTGGGGACCAGAAGGCGCGCATCTTCCTCGCGCTGCTGGGTAAGCAACGTGGCATCCAGCCGGCCGGTTGGCGCGAGGCGGCGGGCGCCTACGGCGACGAGGGCAGTTTCCGTTCCGTCGCGGACGTGCGTGACGCCGAGTCGCTGGCGAGAGTCCGAGCGTTCAAGCAGGAGGTCAAGCGGGCAGCCAAGAGCACCTGAACCGGCCATCCTGGGCGGCCACTCACCCGGCCAGGTATATGCGACGTAGGACACATGCTCACCGCGTCGGCTGGAAGGGCTGTCCCCGTGACAGAATGTTGAGTTGCCACATACGCCCCTGCTTTACGTACTGTAAAGCGGTCCCCGCAGCGCCATCGAGAGGTCGTTCGTGTCGTCGAGCTCGTCCCGTTCCACCGCAGCCCGGATCGTCGACCTTCCCGAGGTGGCCCAGCTCGTCGAGCAGGGAATGGCGAATGGTGGGGTGTCTGCTGACGACGTACGTCTCGTGTGCGACTCGGCCGGGCTGTCGATCGCCGACAGCAAGGTCCTCGTCCGATTGATCAAGGAGGCCGGCATCAGCGTCTCGGTGAGCCATGCCGATGCTTCCGGCACGCCGCGCAAGCGGGTGGCGGCGGCGACCAGTAGCGCGCGGGCGCAGACCAAGGCCCCGGCGAAGAAGACAACAGCCAAGTCGGCCAACTCTGCCAGCCGGCCGGCTGCCGACAAGCCGGCGGCCAAGCGAGCCGCGCCGGCCAAGCAAGCGGCGAGCAAGTCGGCCAAATCAGAGACCAAGGCCGCGAGCAGCTCCACCAAGAAGGTCTCGCCAAAGTCCGCCGACGACGCGTCCACGCCGACGGCCGCCAAGCCGACGGCGAAGAAGGCCGCCGCCGCGGCCACCAAGGCTGCGGCCACCAAGGCTGCCGCCAGCAAGACTGTCGCCACCAAGACTGCGGCCACCAAGGCTGCGGCCAGCAAGCCAGCCGCGACCAAGCCAGCCGCGACCAAGGCAGCCGCGACCAAGGCTGCGCCCACCAAGGCTGCGCCGACCAAGACTGCCGCAGCCAAGCCGGCAACGGCGAAGACGACATCGGCACAGACGACATCGGGGAGGGCCGGAGCCAAGAAGGCCGCCACCGCTGAGGCAGGCACCGGCAAGGTGTCGGATGCCACCGCACCTGAGGCGAGCGCCGAGGATGTCGTCCTCGAGGAGATCGAGCTCGTCGACCTCGAAGCAGAGCTCGCGACCGGGCCGACGGCCGCCCCCGACGCCGCCGTAGCCGCGCCCGACGCCGAGCCGGCCGAGTCCGGCACCGACGAGGAAACCGGCGACGAGTTCGTGCTCTCCGAGGCGTCCGACGACGATGAGCCCGAGCAGCAGGTCATGGTCGCGGGCGCCACCGCCGACCCCGTCAAGGACTACCTCAAGCAGATCGGCAAGGTCCCGCTGCTCAACGCCGAGCAGGAGGTCGAGCTCGCCAAGCGCATCGAGGCCGGGCTGTTCGCCGAGGAAAAGCTGGCGATGGACACCCCCCGCATGGCGCCCAAGCTTCGCGAGGAACTGGAGTGGATCGCCGAGGACGGCCGCCGCGCCAAGTACCACCTGCTCGAGGCCAACCTCCGGTTGGTCGTGTCGCTGGCCAAGCGCTACACCGGTCGCGGCATGCTCTTCCTCGACCTGATCCAGGAAGGCAACCTCGGCCTGATCCGGGCAGTCGAGAAGTTCGATTACACCAAGGGCTTCAAGTTCTCCACCTACGCGACGTGGTGGATCCGCCAGGCGATCACCCGCGCGATGGCCGACCAGGCGCGCACCATCCGCATCCCGGTGCACATGGTCGAGGTCATCAACAAGCTCGCCCGGGTGCAGCGGCAGATGCTGCAGGACCTGGGCCGCGAGCCGACTCCCGAGGAGCTGGCCAAGGAACTCGACATGACCCCCGAGAAGGTCATCGAGGTCCAGAAGTACGGCCGCGAACCCATCTCGCTGCACACACCGCTCGGTGAGGACGGCGACAGCGAGTTCGGTGACCTCATCGAGGACTCCGAGGCGATCGTGCCTGCCGAGGCGGTGTCCTTCACGCTCCTGCAAGAGCAGCTGCACTCGGTGCTCGACACGCTGTCCGAGCGGGAGGCGGGCGTCGTCTCGATGCGATTCGGCCTCACCGACGGCCAGCCCAAGACGCTGGACGAGATCGGCAAGGTCTACGGAGTCACCCGCGAGCGCATCCGCCAGATCGAGTCCAAGACGATGTCCAAGCTGCGGCACCCCAGCCGCTCGCAGGTGCTTCGCGACTACCTCGACTGAGAGGCACAGAGTGTCCAGTCCGTCGCCAGTGCAGCGGCGTACGCCGCTGCGCGAGGTGGCCCTGGCGCCGCTCATCCTCGTCGCGGTTCTCTGGTTGGCCGAGATCGTCGACGCGATCTCCGACGAACAGCTCGATCGGTTCGGCATCCAGCCCAGGGAGACGGACGGCCTGACCGGGGTGGTGCTGGCTCCGTTCCTGCACGCCGGTTTCGGCCATCTGATGGCCAACACTGTCGCCCTGCTCGTCCTTGGCCTGCTCGTGGCCGTGACAACAGGACGGTTCTGGTCGGTGGCGCTGGCCATCACCGTCCTCGGTGGCTTCGCTGTCTGGTTGCTGGCCGCACCCGGCACCGTCCACGTCGGTGCGTCTGGACTCGTCTATGGCCTCGCCGCCTACCTCGTGGCTCACGGGATCTTCACCCGCAAGCCGGCCAGCATTCTTGTCGCCGTGCTCGTCGTTTTCGTCTACGGCGGCATGATCTTCGGCGTCCTGCCTGGGCAGCCCGGGATCTCCTGGCAGTCGCACCTGTTCGGAGCGATTGCCGGCGCGCTCGTCGCCTGGTGGCAGAGCCGGTCCCGCGCCTAGTCCGGCAGCCAACCCCGTGTTCAACCGAACACGACCGCCGCAAGCCAACCGACCGCGACAATCATCCCGGCGAACAGCTCGATCACGATCGACACCCAGACCGCCTTCAGCGCCTCGATGGTTGCCGGCCAGGCCTGCGCGTTGTCGCGCTGGCGCCCCAGCTCGTACAGATAGACGCCGAGCACGAACCCGAGGAACAGGCCCACGACGGGTACGACGAAGAACCCGACGATGCCGAGCACTCCGCCGGCAATAACGGCCCGTCCCGACACCCCGGCGGCCC
>CAWCXA010000007.1:0-678306 GCA_963799425.1 uncultured Actinomycetota bacterium
GCGGCCTTGGTTGGCCACAGCCTGGATGGCGGCTGCTGCTGCGTCGGGGTCGAGATACTCGCCGCCGGGCGTGATGGGGCGCGCGCTGTCATCGAGCTCGTACACCAGCGGGATACCTGTCGGAATGTTGAGCCCGGAGATCGCTTCGTCGCTGATGCCGTCGAGGTGCTTGACAATGGCGCGCAGGGAGTTGCCGTGCGCCGCCACGAGCACGGTCTTGCCGAGCGCGAGGTCGGGCACGATCGCGTCGTACCAATAGGGCAGCGCCCGCCAAAGCACGTCCTTCAGGCACTCGGTGGCCGGCAGCAGCTCTGGCGGCAGCAGCCCATAACGCGGATCGCCGGTCTGAGCGAACTCGTCGGACGGGTCGATCGGCGGCGGCGGGACGTCGTACGACCGACGCCACAGCATGAACTGCTCCTCGCCGAACTCCTCCATCGTCTGCTTCTTGTTCTTCCCCTGCAGCGCCCCGTAGTGCCGCTCATTGAGACGCCACGACCGCACCACCGGGATCCAGTGCCGGTCAGCCGCGTGCAGAGCGATCTCCGCGGTGCTGATCGCACGACGCAGCACAGAGGTGTGTACGACGTCAGGGAGCACGCCGCGCTCTACCAGCAGTCGGCCACCGGTCTCCGCTTCGACGCGTCCCTTCTCCGAGAGGCCGACGTCAACCCAGCCGGTGAACAGGTTCTTGGCGTTCCAGTCGCTCTCGCCGTGGCGCAGGAGGACCAGCGTTCCCAGGGTCATTGCTCCATCCTGCCGCACCGCGGTGAGCCCTTAATCGAGTGCTAGGCAGCCTCAGGTCAGGTAAGATGCAGAGCGCCATATTGCTCATTACGCCATGATTCGTCACGCTCAGGAGGACCACCAGCCGTGCATCGCGTGCGCCACGAAGTCCAAGCCTTCGTGGGTGGCCTCCCCGGTGCTTTCTGGTGGGTCTGGACCTCCGCTCTCGTCTCCAGCCTCGGCGGATTCGTCGTGCCGTTCCTGGCCATCTGGCTCACGGCCGAGCGCGGCCACTCCGCCACGACCGCTGGTGTTGTCGGCACGGTCTTCGGCCTCGGCTCGGTGGTGGGCGCGATTGTCGGCGGGGTGAGCGCCGACCGGTGGGGACGGCGCCCGACCGTGCTTGCGGCCCAAGTCATCGCGGCCGCAGGGGTCCTTGTGATGGGCCTGGCACCCGAGCTGCCGGTGATCCTCGCAATGGCTTTCGTCGTCGGGCTTGGGACCAACGCGACGAGACCGGCGCGCACGGCGATGATGGCCGACCTCGTCCCGGCGATCGACCGGGTCCGGGCGTTCTCGCTCAACTACTGGGCCATCAACCTCGGCTTTGCCTTCGCGACCGTCGTCGCCGGTGTGCTCGCGGGTGTCTCCTACCAGCTGCTCTTCTTCGGCAACGCGATCGCCCTCCTGCTCTGCGCAGCCGTCGTTTTCCTGCGCGTGCCCGAGACGCGGCCAGCAGTCAGCGCGACACCCGCAGTCGTCAAAGAGAGCGGCGGCCTGCTCGATGTGCTGCGCGACCGGGTGTTCATGGTGTTCGTGGGCCTCACGTTCCTGATCGCGCTCATCTTCATGCAGCACGCGACCGCGATGCCGCTGGCGATGTCCGACTCCGGCCTGTCCGCCGCCGCGTTCGGCAGCGTCATCGCCATCAACGGGCTGCTCATCGTGCTCTTGCAGCTGCCGCTCGGGCGGATCGCCGAACAGTTCCCGCGCTCGCGGGTGTTGGCTGTTGCAGCGGTGCTCGTCGGTGTGGGCTTCGCCCTCAACAACGTCGCGAACAGCGCGGTGGCCTATGCGCTCGTCGTCTGCATCTGGACCGTCGGCGAGGTGCTCAACGCGCCAACATCGATGGCTGTCGTGGCGGACCTGTCGCCCGCGGGGATGCGCGGGAGGTACCAGGGTGTGTATTCGGTGGCGTGGAGCGGTGCGGCTTTCGTCGCGCCGCTGGGCGGCGGGTGGTTGTACGACCACAGCCCGGTACTGCTGTGGGGAGCTTGCGCGGTGCTCGGGTTGGGCACGGCGCTCGGGCACCTCTCGATCAGTGGCGCTCGCGGCAAGCGCATCGCCGCGCTGCGAAGCCAGGGCGAGATCGAGGAGAGCGTCGCCACCGCCTGATCGGCTCAGTCGGCCGGGCGCAGGTGCTCGAACGCCGCCAGGTTGGCCGTGGGCTCGCCCCGGTCGAGGCGCCAGCGCCACTCCGCGCGGATCGCGTCGGCAAAGCCCAGCTCGAGGATCACGTTGAATGACCGGTCCGCCAGCTCCAACACCGCACCGAGCAACCGGTCGACCTCTGCCGCGTCCAGCCCGGCGAGCTGTCGGCGGCCCGTGAGCCAGATGTCACCCGCCGAGTCGAGCGTGAAGGCGACGCCGTAGGCACGGGCGTTGCGCTCCAGCAACCAGCGGTAGACCGCCTCGCTGGTTCTCGTCAGGCCGCCTTGCCACGAACGCACTGACCGCGAGCGTGTGCTCCCCCACCGCCAAGCTGCAGGTCGTCTTCTGCTTGCGCTCACCAGGCAACGTCACCGAGAACCGCGAGTCGCGCTGCTCCTCCCATTCGACGTCCATCGCGGCGAGTGCAGTGCGCAGCACCTCGACGACTCGCTGGCTGCTCACTCATGTCGCGATCGCCAGCGCACGCGGCGGCAGCAGCCGCTCGGCCGCGGCCGAGTAGGCGCGTACGGTGCCCTCCGCCGTGCGTGACCAGCTGAATCGCGACGCCTGCTCCAGCGCACCGGCACGCAGCCGCGCACGTAGCCCTGGCTCGTCGAGCACGCGACGCAGCGCGGCGGCGTACAACCGGGGGTCGTGGCCCGGGACGAGCAAGCCGGAGCGCTCGTCGGCAACGGCAGTGCGCAGACCACCGACAGCCGCAGCCACCACCGGTGTCCCAGACGCCTGCGCCTCGAGCGCGACGAGTCCGAACGACTCGCTGCGCGACGGCACGACGACCACGTCGGCCGCGCGGTACCACTGCGCGAGTCGGTCACGGTCGGCCGGCGGCGCGAACCGTACGACAGAGTCGAGGCCGAGCGCGGTCACCAGTTGACGCAACCGCGGCAAGCGCGCGGCTCCACTGCCGCTTGGCCCGCCCACGATCGCCACAATCAGGGGTCGGCGCGGATCCTGAGCGCGCAACATCGCGGCGGCGCGGACCAGCACGTCGGGCGCCTTCAGCGGTTGGATGCGACCGGCGAACAGCAGCACCTGCGCACCCTCCGGTAGACCGAGCATGCGACGGGCGGCTAGCCGGTCGCCGGGTGCGAAGACGGTCAGGTCTACTCCGGGGTGGACGATACGCAACCGGGACGGGTCGGCGTCGTACAGGCCAACAAGGGCGGCAGCCTCGTCTTCGGCGTTGGCGACGAGCACGTCGGCGGCCTGCGCCAGCTCGTCCTCCCCCGCGATGCGGGACAGCGGCTCGGGCACGTCATCTGCCGAGACCGTGCGGTTCTTGACGCGCGCAAGGGTGTGCGCCGAGTGCACCAACGGGATGCCCCAGCGGCGCCGTACGACCAATCCGGCCTGCCCGGACAGCCAGTAGTGCGAATGCAGAACATCGAAGTAGTGCGGGCCTTGGGTCGCCTCGACCCGCATCACCGCACCCGCGAACTCGCAGATGCGCGACTGGAGGTCGCCCTTGTCGATGTTGCCGTAGGGACCGGCCAACACGTTCCGCACCAGCACGCCCGAGGGCAGGCGTACGACCGCGGGCTGATTGCTGGCAACCCGACGGGTGAACACCTCGACCGCGATGCCACGCGCGACAAGCTCGCGGGACAGCTCTCCCACGTAGACGTTCATGCCGCCAGCGTCACCGGAGCCGGGTGCATCGAGCGGCGAGGTGTGGAGGCTGAGCATCGCCACGCGACGCGGGGGTGTGGTGCGCGTGGTGTCGACGCCGTACGTCGTCATCGGTGCCCCTCTCCCGCTCCTGTCCACCATCGAGAGTGCCTCACGTTGTCAAACAACGGGCGGGCCCAGATCGACGTCAGGTGACCCGCGGAGTGACGAACATCGCGGCATCGATCAGCCGGGACTCGCCCACCGGCTCGTCGGCGCGGGTGCGGTTCAGGAAAGGATGTATCAGCTCTTCGATGCCCGCACGGACCCGCAAGAGCTCATCTTCGGTGAGCCGCAGCACATGCTGGCTGACCCATGCAGCGCTGACCCATTCGGTGGGCTCGTCCACTGCATATTTCAGGAACCGCTCCACATGGGCGGCTGCGGTGCCCATGATCCCGTGGACAAGCCGGAGATAGGCCCCACGGGTCAGGTGCGACTCCTCATCGAGCTCGAACGTGAATTCGTAGGCCGTGGCCCGCCACTCGTGCTCGCGCGCGTCGTCTCGGGGGGCGGCGGAGACCACGAAGCCGTACTTGGCGAGGTGGCGCAGGTGATAGCTGCAGGCGTTGGGGGTGAGCCCGGTCAGCTGTGCGCACTCGGTGGCCGTGGCCGGCCCCTCGGTGGTGAGGCGGACGAGCATCTGCAAACGGGCAGGGTGCGCGAGTGCCTTCATGGCCTTGGTGTCGGTGACGATGCGCCGGTCGGCGGGGTCGTCGGTGTGCGGGGAGGCGTTGGCGGCCACGTCGTCGTTCGGCGGGCTCAGAGCAGGCATGCGAGGAAGTCTAAGGGAGGAGATCATTTGTACGGTTTGGTGCTGACTCGTCATGCAATTGGCTCATTGGCGACAGGGCCCGGACGCTCGTCCAGGCGTCGCTCTGCCAGGCGGGTCGACGGTCGTAGGCTCGATCTCGTGATCGAACTCACGTTCATCAAGGGCGACATCACCGCCCAGGAGGTCGATGCGGTCGTCAACGCGGCCAACTCAGGGATGCGCGGGGGCGGCGGCGTGGATGGGGCGATCCACCGACGAGGTGGGCCGGCCGTGCTCGACGACTGCATCAGTCGCTATCCCGATGGGTTGGCCACCGGTCGGGCGGGCTGGACGACCGCGGGTGACCTCCCAGCGCGGTGGGTGATCCACGTAGTCGGGCCCAACCACCGGGCTGGACAGCGTGACCCCGAGCTGCTGGCCTCGTGCTACCGCGAGGCACTGCAGGTTGCCGACGAGCTCGGCGTGCGCACATTGGCGCTGCCCGCGGTGTCCGCCGGGATATACGGATGGCCGCTGGACGACGCCGCCCGGATCGCCGTCGCCACGGTGGCCGATGCGACGAGCCACGTCGAGGAGGCGCGGTGTCGTGCTGTTCTCCGACGACACCTACGACGCCTTCATCCGGGCGGCCAGGGCCCTCGGCCTGTGGCCGTGCGGAATGATCCGAATCAGTCCGATACGCGGACGCGGACGCGCCGGAATGCCTTCCCCTTGTTCTCGATCTTGACGACGTCGATCCGGCCGATCTGACGGGTTGAGGCGACATGTGTGCCGCCGTCGGCCTGCAGGTCGAGCCCGTCGATGTCCACGATTCGTACGAGCTCAAGATCAGGCGGCAGCAGGTCGGTGGCCGTGCGCAGCAACGTGGGAATCGCGTACGCCTCATCGCGCGGCAGCACCGAGACGGCGATCGCCCGGTCGGCCTGCACCTCGACGTTGCACGCGTCGGTCAGCGTCTGCTTCAACCCGGCAGGCACCTCCGGCAGTGGAAAGTCGAGCCGACCCTCACCGGGCTCCATCGCGCTGCTGGTCATGAGCACGCCGAGCTCGCGGGTCAAGACGCCGCCGAGCAGGTGCAGCGCCGAGTGCGTGCGCATCAGGATCGAACGGCGTTCGTCGTCGAGGGCACCGCGGACAGCCGTGCCAGGAGGCGGCAACGGGTCTTCCTCGTGCGGCACGAGCCACAGGTCGTCCTGCTTGCGGCTGCCGACGATGCGGGTCTGGACCCCGCCCCAGATCAGCACACCGTGGTCCGGCGGTTGACCGCCTCCGCCGGGGTAGAACGCCGATCGGTCGAGGACCAGACCCTGGTCGGGATCTGCGGCGAGCACGGTGGCATCCCAAGTGCGCAGCGTCTGGTCGTCGAGCTCGAGGCGGTGGGTGCGGCCGTGCCGGTCGTGGGCGCTCATGCGGGTTCCCGTTCAGGTGCGAGAAAGCCGGAGACGAGCTCGCGTACCCGCGATCGGTGTGCCCAGAGCAGTCCGCCGGGAGGCAGGATCTCCAGCGTCGCGTTCGGGAGCTTGTCAGCAACGTCGTGGGCAGCCGACAGGGGATGCACCGCATCACCCTGTTGCGCGAGGACGAGGACGGGTACGTCTACGTCAGCCAAGCGATCGGAGTCGGGCAGCGGCGCGTCGTCCGCGAGACCGCGCAGGGTGTCCGCGACCGCCCACCGCTGCAGCGTCGAGGCCTGCGAAGAGGCCCACCGTTGCAGCTCGATCGACGGGCTGGCGCCGGTCTCCTCCGTCAGCAGAGGCGCGCCCTGTCCCGAGTCGAGCGCGTCCGCGATCGCGGTGAGTGGCGCGGCGGACGGCCGAGTAGGCAGCGCGAGTACGGCCCTGCCAAGCAGGCCGGGCTCATCGAGGAGCAGTCGGGTCACAATGGCAGCCCCCAGGGAGATGCCGAACGCCTGCGTGGCCGCGACAGCCGCCGCCGAGTCCCGTACGAGCCGCGCAATTGCGGCGTACGTCGGAGTGGCGAGCGGCGGCGACTCGCCGTACCCAGGCAGGTGCACGAAGACACGCGAGCCAATCACGCCGCTCCCGAAGGGCCGGGTTGATCGCGATCGAGCCTGTCGCCCCGTGTACGAACAGGGTGACCGGCTTGCCGCGCCCCGTGCTGACGAGCTCGAGGCTCACCAGGGGCCGTATGGACCCATCTGGCTGCCCCGCCCGCCACGACCACCCTCGACCTGCTTGACGGCGGGTCGGACGTCGACCAGGTAGATGATCGCGGCGGCGACGCCAGCAAGATTGAGGAAATTGAGCGGGTAGAGAATGACGATCTGGACCACGAGCGCGAGTCCGAGGATTGCCCCCCAGATCGGCTTGGTCTGCTTCCCAGCAGCAGGGTAGGCGTCCGTGCGGTGCCGCAGGGCGTCAACCAGTGCCCAGATCTTGACACCTAGCGCGACAACGAGCAGCCCGAGCGTGAGAAGGTTCTGGATTCCGCCGAAGAATTCCACGACGTCCAGCGTACGCAACCGGTCGCGTTTACGTCAGACCGCGGGCTTGCGGATCAGCCGGCGAGGATCGGGCGTACCTCCCCAACCGGCTGGCCGCCGCCAAGCAGGTCATAGTGGCCCACTTCGTCGAGGACGGGTGCTGCTACACCGAGCCGTCGCAGCGCCGCAACCGCGAGCACCGGGACCACGCGCTGCGATCCGTCGGAAACCTTGAGGGCGAGTGCCCGGCCGTCCGGCAGCGCGGCGGCGAAGACACCCTCGGCGCCGCCCTTGGCCAGCAGACCAGGGATGCCGCGGATGAGGAGGGCCTCGTGGTGCCGGGTTCCGCTCGTCCATTCGGGATGTGTCCGGATCGCATCGACGACGCGCGCCCCTGCGCTGCCGCTCGGGGCGAGCGCCAGCGTCCGGAACGCGGTCGCCAGGCCGAACAACGCCGTCGAGAGGACCGGGGCACCGCAGCCGTCCACCCCGACGTGCGCGGTGGGTGTTTCGGTGACTTCGGCGAACGTCAGGGCGATCGTCTTCTGCAGCGGATGCTGCGGGTCGCAATACGTGTCCAGCGGCCAGCCGTTGGCGACACAGCTGGCGAGCATCGCGGCGTGCTTGCCCGAGCAGTTCATGGCTAAGCGGCTCGGCTGGGCGCCGCTGCGCATGTACGCCAACCGGGCCTGCTCGTCGATCGGCCACTCCGGCGGTGTCTGCAGCGCTGTCTCGTCGAGCCCGACGCTGGCGAGGATGCGCCGCACACCGTCGAGGTGGAAGGCCTCACCGCCGTGGCTCGCGGCAGCGAGCGCCAGCAGCTCACCGTCGAGGTCGAGACCGGCGTTCACCATCGCGGCGGCCTGGATCGGCTTGTTGCTCGATCGCGGCATGATCGGCGCGGCCGGGTCGCCCACCGCGAATGCGACCGACCCATCCGCCGCAAGTGCGACGACTGCGCCGAAGTGCCGCCCCTCGATGAACCCGGAGCGGACCACCTCTGCCACCAGCTCGTACGCCACGAGCCGGGAGCCTACGTGCCCCGCCTCCTGGCAGGATCGAGCGCCATGCGAGCAGTGGTGCAGCGCGTCGCGTCCGCATCGGTGACCGTCGACGGCCAGGTCGTCGGCGCGATCCACCGACCCGGGTTGCTGGTCCTGGTCGGTGTGACGCACGACGACTCGCCAGCGCGGGCGCAGTGGCTGGCGCGCAAAGTGTGGGAGCTGCGCATCCTGGACGGCGAGCGGTCCTGTTCCGAGGTGGGCGCACCACTGTTGGTGGTCAGCCAGTTCACGCTGTATGCCGACCTGCGCAAGGGTCGCCGCCCGTCGTGGTCTGCGGCAGCCCCGGGCTCGATCGCCGAGCCGCTCGTGGACGCCGTCGTGGCCGCGCTGCGCTCGTACGGTGCCGAGGTCGCGACCGGCGTGTTCGGCGCGATGATGCAGGTGGCGCTGGTCAACGACGGCCCGGTCACGCTGGTGCTGGACAGCGGCGGCTAGCCCGGGCTGGATATTTCGTCCGGGCAGCCAGGTGGGTAGGAGGTTGCGCGACGAGCTGTGCGCCCAGCGCTACAAAGTTGCGTCCCCGTGCACACCCCCGCGCAGGGGGCTTGGCTGCGGAGCCCGTTTCCGCTGAGGTCAAGAAGTTGATCGCCGTGGAAAGCCCCCGAACAGAGCTTGGTCCGCGCCGGCGGCTCCGGTGCCCGAATTCCGGCCGACCTCGCGCGCTCAACGTGCGTCTGGCGATAGTTTTCGTGGGGTTTTCCGCACGTTTGGCACGCGAAGTCGTCGCAGACGGAGCGAGGAGCGTCGCAACCAGCCACGTCGACTTTCGGCGGTCTAGGGCCGCCCGCGTGGCAGCTCGGGTCGCCGGCGACCTCACGCCGAACGGCGGTCCGCCTCGGCAACCGCTGCGTCGATGGCCTCGCGGGCGGCAAGGTCGACCACGGTCGGCGCGTCGGCGACCGTCCACAGGTCGTCGACGCCGGCGTGGCGAGTGAGCAGCGGCTCGTCGCGCGGCATCGTCACACCTGACTCACCCGGCTCGGCAGCAACCGGGTCTGCCTTGCCGTCGAGCTCGGTCGCCAGCTCTCGTAGGAGGTTCTCGGCGTCCAGCGCGATCTGCTCGGCCTCGACCGCTGCGAGCTCAGCCACGGTGGCTCGCTGCTCGGCGGCGGCTCGGGCCCGCTCGGCGCGCAAAGCGGCGTCCTCGCTGCGTGCCACCGCCCACCTGGTCTGGTCGAGCGTGCGCTCGACGCTGTCTAGGCGGCTGCGCAGCGCACTCATCGCCTCCTCGGCCGAGTCGATCAGCCCTCACCATGTAGCCGGTGAACTCGATGTGTTCGCTCGTGTGCTGCGCGTGCAGCCGGTCGTAGGCCGTTGCTTGGCGCGACCGTGCGGCGGCCACCTCGACGTGCCGGCGCCGATCAAGCCGCCCGACCATGATCCCCAATCCCAGGCACCCACCTGCAGTGACCAGCGCGGCGAGGCGCGGCCAGGATCCGCCGAGCACGAACGAGGCGGCGACCAGCGTGATCGACGCGAGCGGGCCGCAGACGGCGATGACGTGGGCGGCAGAGGTGCGGCGGCGGGTGAGCACGGGCACACCCTAGTGGCGCAAAACCCCTGAACCAGGAGGAATGGCTCGATCAGTCGGGGCGTGTCGCGCCGTTGTCCCACGGCCGCGGTGGGAGCTCCCGCTCGTCGTCGGGCGGCGGCACGCGGCAGGCGCGCTCGAGCCGGAGGGCGGCCAGCATCGTCGCCAGTGCGCCGACGCAGGTGGCTGCCACCAGCAGGACCCTGCGCTGCCCCGCATCGGACTCCATCAGGTCAAGAGCCACGATGCCGAACCCGGCATAGCCACCAAGCGCGAACGCGCCGAAGACCGACGCGGCCTTTGCCAGGGCGAGCAGCCGGGCGACCGTGAGCGCGTCCATCCGGCGGTCGTAGCGCCGCTCCTTGACCCATCCATTGACGACCCTCGCCGCCGCGAGCAGGCCAGCTGCCAGCAGAACGAACAGAGCCGGCGTGACGGGAGATATCCGCGGCAGCCCCGTCGAGGTGAACCCGTCGAGCACCCGCCCGAGCAGGTATCCCGCCACGACGCCGACAACTGCGACGACGACGAGAACTCGGATGCGGGTGAGGCCCATGCCGGTCGGCCAGATCGCTAGACGGGCAGGTCGAGACGGACGTCATCGACCCGCTGCACACCCTGCTGCGACGCGGCGGACGCGAGGTCGGCGACCCGCCCCATGCCTGGCACGTCGAAGCCCGGATCGACCTCGGCCCACGGCACGAGCACGAAGGCCCGCTCAGCCAGCCGAGGGTGTGGCACCTGCAGGTCGTCGTCGGAGATGACCTTGTCGCCGAGCGCGAGGACGTCGACGTCCAGAGTGCGCGGGCCCCACCTGACGTCGCGAGCGCGGCCGAAGGCATCCTCGACGGCATGCGCGCGTTCCAGCAGCGTGCGCGCCGACAGGGACGTCTCGACGACGAGCACGGCGTTGAGATAGGGCGGCTGCTCGGGGCCGACAGCCTCGGTCTCGTAGACGCTCGAGACCCGCACGGGCGAGATCTCTGGGGACTCCGTGAGCGAGTCAACCGCCCCCTGCAGGTAGTCGAGCCGGTCACCGAGGTTGCTGCCCAGGGCGAGCGCGGCCCGCCTGATGGGGGCCAACTCGCCGGTCAGCGTGTCGGCGTCGAACTCGAGTGGGTGGGGGAAGCTGGTCACGCGCGGCTCCTGCGGATCGTCACTGATACGTCGTGGAAGAGCACCGACACGGGTGCTTCCGGCTTGTGCACGGTCACCTCGACGGTCTGCACCAGAGGGTCATCGAGGCACAGATCGGCGATGCGCTGCGCGAGCGTCTCGATGAGCCGCACCGGCTGCGCCTCGACGAGCGCCACCACCTGCGCGGCGAGCGTGCCGTAGTCGACGGTGTCGGCCAGGTCGTCGGTCACCGCAGCGGCTGCTGTGTCGACCTCCAGACCGACATCGACGTGGAACGTCTGCCCCCGTTCCTGCTCCTCGTCGAACCAGCCGTGGCGGCCCTGAGCTGTCAGGCCACGGAGCACGATGAGGTCAGGCACATTCCGACCCTATCGGCCCCCCAGGACGTATCGCTGCCCCTTAGCACCATGACGTATTCCACAATCGGCGGCGACGGGCGCCCCGCACATGCACTACCGTCCAGAGTGCTTGCCAGCGCGAACGGCGCCAGAAGGGGATGGTGGAGCACGTGAGCGACGCCACGGTCCAGCCCGAGGAGGCTGGCGTTCTGGAACGCTCTACGGACGAGGTCGAGCACGTCGTCCGGTTCGAAACCACAGTGCGGGGTTACCGCAAGCCTGACGTCGACGCCTACGTCACGCAGGCGGAAAACCGGCTTGCCTCGCTGCGAGAGAAGACCGCGAGTCTCGAGGCACGGGTGCGCGACGCCGAGTGGCGGGCGCAGCAGGCCGAGCGCCAAGGCCTGAAGTGGAAGCAGAAGTTCGAGGAGCACGCGCCTCCTTTCGAGGAGCTCGGCACCCACGTCGCCGACCTGTTGCGCAACGCCGAAGAGGCCGCCGCTGCCAGCACCAAGCGCGGCGAGGAGGAGCAAGGCGCTCTCGTCAAGGCCGGAGAGGAACGAGCCGGCGAGATCATCGCGACCGCGGAGGAGGAGGCTCGCCGGGTCGAGGCCGAGGCAGCCGCGAAGGTCCGCGCCTTTCAGGCCGACTTCGACCGCCTGGTCGACCGCATCGAGGCGGTTCGGGACGCGTTGGGACCGTTGCCCAGTCGATCTGAGCGGTTAGGCGACCCGCTGGGCGACACGAAATCGATATGACGCGGCAAGGTCCGGCCGACGCGTCCCTGTCAGTCTGACGCGTCATCCTCCAGCTGGCCGTCGCCGGAGCGAGTCAGCACCGGCGAGGCGTGATGCACGACTAGCCGCCATCCGTCCGGCGCGCGTACGAACACATTCGTAGCCACCGCGCGCCCGCCGGCAAACGACGTCTCGGGCGTGTCCGCCCCAGCGCTCAGCATGTTCTCGGTGCAGGTCACCACGGCCGTGTCGCCGTAAACGGCGACCCCGACGTCGGTGAGAAAGAACTGGAGGTAGGTCGTGCCGGCCATGAGTGCCGCGTACGACCGAAGGACTGCCGAGCGGCCGCGAATCGGTGACCAGCCGGGGTGCACGCACCAGGCGTCATCGCCCGGTTTCCCGTCGACCCAGATCGCCCCCATGAGGTCGAGATCTCCAGTCTCGAACGCTGTGTAGTGCGCGGTGTTTGCTGCCAGCACGTCGTCGTTCATCCCAGCGCCCACCGCGCCGCCACCCGTACGGCATCGACAGTCGGGCCCACATCATGCACGCGGATGCACCAGGCGCCGGCGGCCGCGGCCAGGGCGGAGACAGCAGCCGTCGCCGCATCACGCCCGGCCGGCGGCCGCAGCTCTCCGGTCTGCTCGTCGGCGAGCAACCGCCCCAGGAACGCCTTCCGCGACGCGCCCACCAGGAGGGGGAAGCCCAGCGCGTGAAGCTCGTCGAGGCGACGCAGCAGGGTCCAGTTGTGCTCAGCGTTCTTGGCGAACCCGAGCCCAGGATCGAGGGCGATGCGCGCCGGATCGATCCCGGCGGCGACCGCCGCATCCACCTGGGGCCGCAGCTCGGCCAGCACGTCGGCGACGACGTCGCCGTATTCCGTACGCGACTGCATGCCGGTGGAGTGCCCACGCCAGTGCATGAGTACGTACGGCACGCCGGCCTCGGCGGTCACTCGGAGGATGTCACGGTCAGCGCGGCCACCGGAGACATCGTTGACGACCCGCGCCCCGGACTCGATCGCGAGCGCGGCAACAGGCGCGCGCATTGTGTCGACGCTCACGACCAGGCCGGCGGCACTCAGCGCCTCGATGACCGGAATGACGCGGCGCAGCTCTTCGTCCTGCGATGGCCGCTCCGCCCCCGGTCGCGTCGACTCTCCGCCCACGTCGACAAGGTCGGCGCCCTCGTCGCGCAGCGCGAGGCCATGCTCGATTGCCGCGTCCGGCTCGAACCAGAATCCGCCATCGGAGAACGAGTCCGGGGTGACATTCACCACGCCCATCACCAGGCAGCGGTCGAGGCTCGGCAGGCCCGCCACCCAGCGCCTGGCCGGCGCGGACTGCCGGGGCGCGGCTGGGTCGGACTCGGTCACGCGGGAAGCCTCCCATGTAGCTAACCGATCTTGAGACATCCGCGGCGCCGGCGCACTCTTTCTCCCGCAGGATCCCCACGGGCGATCGTCCGGTCCCGGACCCATTTATACGGATCTCTTACGGCGGGTAAAGTCTGCGTCAAGAATTTCTCCTGCCTGATCGGGGTTTCGATGTACGAGCTCGCGCAGCACCCGGCCTGGCTTCGGCTCAAGCAGGCGGTCAGCGACATTCGCCCACTGCAGGCCAAGGACGGCTCGATCGACCTGACCGAGCATGACCGCGAGGAGGTCGGCGCGCAGGTCGCCGCCATCGTCTCCGCCGTTCACGAGCTCAGCTCCCTCCTGCCACACGACGAGCCCTATCTGCAGGCCATGGTCAAGGACCTTGAGCGCTGGGCGAGCGAGGGGTTCGGGGTGCCCGACTTCCTCGACTCCTTGCTCGCGTTCCACCCCGAGCAGCAGCGCCGTGATGGCCTGCTGCACCTTGTGCTGTTCCCCATGTACACCCAGAACGGCAACCCCGACCGCAACCTGGAGGCGCTGCTCGTCGAGGTGCGCTGGCCCGACTGGCTGGCCGACATCGAGCGCGAGCGCTACGACAACCCGATGTTCGTCCCCATCAGGTTCGTCGACTTCACGGCCGGCTACGACACCAACTCGGCGGTGCTCTTCCCGGAGACCGTGGCCATGCGCGAGGTGCCCCCGCGATTCACCTGGGGGGCGATCTTCTGCGACCGGGAGGCCGCGCGATTCCGGGTGGTGTCCCGTGCCGCTGTCGACGTGCTCCGGTTGGAGTTGCCTTCCGACGCGGAGCCGCTGCTGGCCGACCAGCACACGGCGGAGGACTCCTACGTGCTCTGGGACCTCGTGCACGACCGCACGCACAGCCATGGCGATCTCCCGTTCGACCCGTTCATGATCAAGCAGCGCGCGCCGTTCTGGATGTACGCCCTGGAGGAGCTGCGTTGCGACCTCACGGCGTTCCGGGAAGCCGTACGCCTGGAAGCGGAAGCCGGAGCCGCAGTCGCGCCCATCGCAAAGTCGGTGCAGTACGCGATCCTCTTCGACCGGCTCTTCCGGTTCCCGATCACAGGCTCCCGCGTGCGCAACTATGACGGGCTCGGCGGCCAGCTGCTCTTTGCCTATCTGCACCAGAACGACGTGCTGCGCTGGACCGACAACCGGCTCACGCTCGACTGGCCTCGAGTCGCGCACGTCACCACCGACCTGCTCGAGGAGATCGAAAAGCTCTACCGAGCCGGCATTGACCGGCCCAAGGTGGCGCACTGGATCGCCGCCTACGAGCTCGTGGCGCGCTATCTCACCCCCAACCCCGCGTCGACGTGGGCCAAGGGTCGTGATGCGTTGCCGCTCGACGGACCACCCAAGGGGCTCTGCGACGTCGTGCATCCGGACGAGTTTCCGCTCAGCATGTTTTACGAGAGCCTGACGAAGAAGCTCGGCGACGTCGTCGCCTCTACGAAGGGCATCACTTCGTGACCGATCCCGATCTGTCCGGCCTGGTCATCGCCGTACCCGGAGCCGGCGGCCCCGCGGGTGTGGCGACCGTACGACGTCTCGCCGCCGGAGGCGCCACTGTGCTGGCCTCGGACGCACACGCGGATCGGCTGACCGATGCGGTAGCGGCCGCCGAACCCGCGCCCGGAGTCGTCCACGGGTCAGTCGTCAACCTGCTCGATTGGAAGGCGACGGAGGCGTGGGCCAAGACGGCCGTGGCGGAGCATGGGCGGGTCGACGGGCTGGTCCATCTTGTCGGCGGCTGGCGTGGCAGCAAGACGTTCGGCGAGACACGGCTCGAAGACTGGGACCTGCTCGACAACTTGCTGATCCGCACGCTTCAGCACACGACGCTCGCGCTCCACGATGCGCTGCTGCACAGCCCTCGCGGCCGGCTGGTGATCGTGTCGGCCGCCGGGGCCAGCAAGCCGACCGAGGGCAACGCTGCCTACGCCGCCGCCAAGGCCGCCGCCGAGGCGTGGGTGCTGGCTGCCGCCGACTCGTACGCCAAGGAAAGGGCCGCAAGCGGCACGCCCGATGAAGACGGGCCGGCTGCCGCGATCCTCGTCGTGAAGGCACTGGTGAACCCACACCAGCGAGCCGCCGAGCCCGACCGCTCGTTCGCGGGCTACACCGACGTCGCGGAGCTCGCGGATGTCATCGCCGGCCTCTGGGACCGCTCCACCGCCGAGCTCAACGGACAACACCTCTGGCTGACGCCGTGACCGACACGGCAGCCACGCCGGCGCAACGGAGACACGACCCGACCGAGCGCGGATTCGCAAGCGACAACTATGCGGGTGTCCACCCGGAGGTGCTGGCCGCGCTGGCCGTTGCCAACGAGGGCCACCAGGTTGCCTACGGCGAAGACGCCTACACCGAGCACGTACAGGAGATCTTCCGCGGGCACTTCGGTGACCGCGCGCAAGCGTTCCCGGTGTTCAACGGCACCGGTGCCAACGTCATCGCCATGCAGGCACTGACCGACCGTTGGGGTGCGGTGATCTGCACAGAGACGGCGCACATCCATACCGACGAGTGCGGCGCACCCGAGAAGGTTGCCGGGCTCAAGCTGCTCACGGTGCCGACTCCGGATGGCAAGCTCACCGCAGACCTGGTCGACCGGCAAGCCTGGGGCTTCGGTGACGAGCACCGCGCGCGACCACAAGTGGTGTCCGTGACGCAGAGCACCGAGCTCGGCACCTGCTACAGCGTCGACGAGCTGGCGGCAGTCGTGTCGCACGCGCATGACCTCGGCATGGTCGTCCACCTTGACGGGGCCCGCTTGGCCAATGCCGCAGCAACGCTCGACTTGCCGCTGCGGGCGTTCACAACAGAAATCGGCGTGGATGTGCTGTCGTTCGGCGGCACCAAGAACGGCTTGATGTTCGGCGAGGCAGTCGTCGTGCTCAACCCCGACGCGGTGGGCAACATCACCTACCTGCGCAAGCTGTCGATGCAGCTGGCCTCGAAGATGCGCTTCGTGTCCGTACAGCTCGAGGCATTGCTCGCCGGAGATCTTTGGCTGCGCAATGCACTGCACGCCAACGCGATGGCCGGGCGGCTGGAGCACGCGGTGCGCACGGTGCCGGGTGTCGAGATCGTACGGCCCGTGCAGGCCAACGCAGTGTTCGCCGTGCTGCCGGCGGAGGTGACGACGCGGCTGCAGAAGCGGTTCCGGTTTTACACCTGGAACGAGCACACCGGCGAGGTCCGCTGGATGACTGCGTTCGACACCACCGAGGCGGACGTCGACGCGTTCACCGCAGCGCTGGCCGAGGAGATGCGCGAGGTCAGCGCCCGAGGATGAGGCTCATCGCCTCGGCGCGGGTGGCCGGATCGCGCAGCTGACCCCGCACGGCGCTGGTAACAGTGCGCGAACCCGGCTTGCGTACGCCGCGCATGGTCATGCAGAGGTGCTCGCACTCGGCGACCACGATGACCCCGCGTGGCTCGAGGATGCGCATCAGCGCGTCGGCGATCTGTGTGGTGAGCCGCTCCTGAACCTGTGGTCGCTTGGCGTAGACGTCGACGAGCCGGGCCAGCTTGGACAGCCCGGTGATGCGGCCATCTTCGCTGGGGATGTAGCCGACGTGCGCCACGCCGTGAAACGGCACGAGGTGGTGCTCGCATGTGGAGTACAGCTCGATGTCCTTGACCAGAACCATCTCGTCGTGGCCGAGATCGAACGTCGTGGTCAGCACGTCCTCGGGCACGGCGTGCAATCCGGCGAACAGCTCGGCATAGGCCCGAGCGACGCGACCGGGTGTGTCGCGCAGACCGTCGCGCTCCGGGTCGTCACCAATCGCGATGATCAGCTCTCTGACGGCCGCCTCGGCCCGGTCGTGGTCGAACTTCGCGATGGCAGCCGGGCCGTCAGAGGGCAGCCCAACGTGATCCGTGGGCTCAGGCGCCATGTGGCTCAGGCCGCGTGCGACGCTCAGCAACACCAGCAGGGGTGCTGACTCCCGCGGCTTGCTCGCTCGGCGACCCGTTGCTCTCCGCGGCCGCCTTGTCCTCGGCTGCCTCCTCAGCCGCCCGCGGCGGCACCGTCACCGGCGGCCGGGTCGACGGGGCGCGGCTCGGCGAGCCGGTCCAGGCCGGCCGCTCGGGGAGCTTGACGACGTCGCGGAAGATCTCGGCAACCTGCCCCTTGTCGAGCGTCTCCTTCTCGAGGAGCTCGAGGACGAGGTTGTCGAGGATGTCGCGGTTCTCGACGAGGATGTCGAACGCCTCCTGGTGCGCGCCCTCGATGAGGCGACGCACCTCTTCGTCGACGACGGCCGCGACCTGCTCGGAGTAGTCACGCTCGTGCGACATGTCGCGACCCAGGAAGGGCTCCGCCCGGTTTGCGCCGAACTTGATTGCACCGAGCCGCTCGGTCATGCCGTATTGCGTGACCATCTTGCGAGCCAACGTGCTGGCCTTGTCGATGTCGTCGGCGGCACCTGTGGTCGGGTCGTGGAAGACGAGCTCCTCCGCCGCGCGGCCACCCATCATGTAGGCCAGCTGGTCGAGCATCTCGTTGCGAGTCGTGGAGTACCTGTCTTCGTCGGGCAGCACCATCGTGTAGCCCAAGGCCCGCCCGCGGGACAGGATCGTGATCTTGTGCACCGGATCGGTGTGGTGCAACGCCGCTGCCACCAGGGCGTGGCCGCCCTCGTGGTAGGCGGTGATGCGCTTCTCCTCATCCTTCATGATGCGCGAGCGCTTCTGCGGGCCGGCGACCACGCGGTCGATCGCCTCGTCCATCGCGCCGGCGTTGACCAGCCGCCCGTTGACACGGGCCGTAAGCAGCGCGGCCTCGTTGAGAACGTTGGCCAGGTCGGCACCCGTGAAGCCGGGGGTGCGTCGAGCCACCGCCATCAGGTCGACATTGGCGTCGATCGGCTTGCCGCGCGCGTGCACCTGCAGGATCTTGAAGCGGCCCTCGAGGTCCGGCGCCTCGACCGAGATCTGCCGGTCGAACCGGCCAGGGCGCAGCAGCGCCGGGTCGAGGATGTCGGGCCGGTTGGTCGCCGCGATGAGAATGACGTTGGTCTTGGGGTCGAAACCGTCCATCTCGACGAGCAGCTGGTTGAGGGTCTGCTCGCGCTCGTCGTGTCCGCCGCCCAGACCGGCGCCACGGTGCCGGCCGACTGCGTCGATCTCGTCGACGAACACGATGGCCGGCGCATTGGCCTTGGCCTGCTCGAACAGGTCGCGGACGCGGCTCGCGCCGACACCGACGAACATCTCGACGAAGTCGGAGCCAGAGATCGTATAGAACGGCACACCGGCCTCGCCGGCAACCGCCCGGGCGAGCAGCGTCTTGCCCGTGCCAGGCGGCCCGTACAGAAGCACGCCCTTCGGGATCTTGGCGCCGACGTTCTGGAACTTCAGCGGCTCCTGCAGGAAGTCCTTGATCTCGTAGAGCTCCTCGACGGCCTCGTCGGCTCCGGCCACGTCGGCGAACGTGGTCTTGGGGGCTTCCTTGCTGACGATCTTGGCCTTGGACTTGCCAAAGTTCATGACCCGGCTGCCGCCGCCCTGTACCTGGCTCATGAAGAAGAAGATCAGGCCGAACAGCAGCAGGAACGGGAGCAGTGACGTCAACAGCGACATGAAGAACGACGGCCGCGGGTTCTCTGCGGTCCAGCCGTCGGGCAGCTCACCGCTCTCCGTCTGGTCCTGGAGAGCGCGAGTGATGCTGCCCTGCTGGCCGTTGAGGAAGGCCGACCGGACCTGGTCACCGTTCTTGAGAGTGAGCTGGATCTCCATCGTGTCGGCGCCAAGGACCTTGGCCGACTGGACGTTGCCGTCGTCGATCTCCTTGAGGACCGTCGAGGTGTCAACCCGCTCAAAGCTGCTGGTGCCCGACAGCAGGGCTTGACCGCCGAACAACACGAGGAGGGCAAACACGATCCAGAAGATCGGTCCACGGAAGAAGCGCTTCACGTCCATTAACTCGGGGCGCTAGGGGCCCCTTCCTCCTGCCAGCTCAACAGCCCATGCGCAACAACGACGCCCGGGTCCAACCCCACGCCGGCTGGCTGGCCGGCGCTGCCCAGGTGTTCCCTGACCTGAGGTTCGACGGTACACCGCGGGTCTCGCGCACGCCCACCCGCGTCGTGTCCATCAAAGCCGAAACGAGCAGGTCGAATGGGGTGTTCCCGCGGTTGCAGGTTGTTCGGCAAGACACGGTTAGATATCGGGCGGAGTCGGGTGGAACCGAAGTGGCCTTCGTCACGTCCGACCTGCACATCCGGCTATCAGGCGGGCCGGTGATGGGTTGGAGGCCAGCGTGGGCGTACGGACCAGGACGGCCGTGGCGGCAGGGGCAGTCGCGGCGCTCACCGGGGCGATCCTGCTGGTGCCGGGCGGGCCGAGTGAGCAGCGTGCGGACGCCGCGACGCTGACACCGTTCGACGGCTGTGAACAGCTGCGCTCGTGGTTCGTCGACGCCGCCCTGGGCTCAGTCGGTCCGTACGGCATCGACTTGTATGGCGGCGCTGGCGCGGGCGACGTCATGGCCGCCACTGGCGGCGCCGAGGCAACAACCGCCCAGCGCGCCGCTGTTCCTGCCGCACCGCAAAGCGCCGGCGATAGCGCCGCCGGAACGGACGCGGCCGGGCCTGGAGCCACCGGCACCAACGTGCAAGAAGCAGGTGTCGACGAGCCCGACCTCATCAAGACCGACGGATCACGGGTCGTGCTGGTCCGCGGTGACCAGTTGTACGTGCTCGACGTCACCGGCGACTCCCCGCGCGAGCTCGGCAAGGTCAGGCTCCCCGGTGGCGCCTTCGAGCTGCTGCTGTCCGGTGACAAGGCGCTCGTGCTCGGGTCGCAGTGGCACGAGGGGCCTGTCGGGCCGGCGGCCGATCGCGCGGCGGCAAGCAGCATTGTCGCGCCAGGGGCCTCTACCGCGGTGCTCACCGTCATTGACCTGACCAACGCAAGCGCGCCGGCCATCGTGCGCACGGACGAGGTCGAAGGCTCGTACGTTTCCGCGCGCGAGCATGAGGGCGTCGTACGAGTGGTCGTGCAGCACAACCCGACGCTTCCCTTCCTCTTCCCGCAAACGCCCGGCGCGGAGACCGAAGCTCAGGAGCACAACAAGGGAGTCGTTAGCGGGTCCGAGGCGCAGGACTGGCTGCCCCAGCGGGTTGTGCGCGATGCGAGCGGCAACGTCGCGTCCACCGAGCCCCTGTTGGACTGCGCGGCAGTCCAACACCCCAACCGGCCGTCCGGCCTTGGCGTTATCACCGTGCTCACGTTGGATCTGAACGCGCCCGCGGATCCTGCGTCGACCGCGATAACGGCAGACGGCGACCTCGTCTACGCCTCCACCGACCGGCTCTACGTGGCGACCACCCAGGGCGGTTGGTTCCGCCCGCTCCCGGTCGACACTCGGATCGGCCCTGCCGTCGAGCAGGACACCACCGTGCGCACCCAGCTGCACTCCTTCGACGTGTCGGGGCCGCAGACGTCGTACGTCGGCTCCGGCGAGGTCGACGGTTGGCTGATGGGCCGCTGGGCGATGAGCGAGGCCGATGGACGACTGCGCGTCGCGACGACCCGTGGCGACATGGGGTCGGGGGCCGACGGCAGCGCCCCCGACACCGATGCGGCCGTCAGCGTGCTGGAGGAGCGCGGCAACTCGCTGGACCTTGTGGGCTCGGTCGGCGGGCTCGGCAAGGGCGAGCAGGTGCGGGCCGTCCGCTGGTTCGGCGACCTCGCGACCGTCGTGACATTCCGGCAGACCGACCCGCTCTACACGGTCGACCTGTCCAATCCGGCTGCTCCTCGCGTGCTGGGCGAGCTCAAGGTTCCGGGTTACTCGGGCTATCTGCACCCGCTCGGTGACGACTTGCTCCTGGGTGTAGGCCAAGACGCCAACGAACAGGGACAGACGCTCGGCGTACAGGTTTCGACCTTCGACCTCTCCAACCTCGCGGCACCGACTCGGCTTGACGCACTCGGGCTGCGTGACACCTGGAGCGACGTCGAGGGCGACTCGCGACAGTTCTCCTACCTGCCCGACCTGCGCACCGCCTACCTGCCGATCTCCGGTCCCGACGGCTCGTCGTTGTGGGCCGTACGCGTCGGCGCGGACGGCGCGCTGACCGAGGCGGGGCGCTGGAAGCCCGACGGCGACGGCTGGGTCACCCGCGCGATCCCCGTCGGCGCTGGCCGGATGGCTGTCCTCGACGAGGGCATGGCTGGCGCGACCCTCACGCTCGTGTCGACCGACGGCTTGGATGAGATCGGCTCGACGCTCGTGGCGGTCAACGACTATCAGCCCTACCCGGGCAAGCCGATGCCGCTCCCGGAGCCGATCCCGGCGCCCGAGGGCTGACCATGCGGTTACCGACCTGCGACCATGCGGTTGGCGCCCGTTTCCGCCTCCAAACGGGCGCCAACCGCATGTTCGACGGGGAGGGCGCGCCTCAGGAATAGACGTGCGGCGCCAACGTGCCCACGACACGTAGGTTGCGGAATCGCTCGTCGAAGTCGAGGCCGTAGCCGACGACGAACTCGTTGGGAATGTCGAAGCCGACGTACTTCACGGCCACGTTCGTCTTGGCCGCCCCTGGCTTGCGCAGCAACGCGCAGATCTCGACAGATGCGGGACCACGTGAGCGGAGGTTGGACACGAGCCACGACAGCGTGAGGCCCGTGTCGATGATGTCCTCGACGATCAGCACGTTCTTGCCGCTGATGTCGGTGTCGAGGTCCTTGAGGATGCGCACGACGCCTGAGGACTTGGTGCCCGAGCCGTACGACGACACGGCCATCCAGTCCATCGCCACGTGTCGGTGCAGCGCCCTCGCCAGATCGGCCATGACCATGACCGCGCCCTTCAACACTCCGACGAGCAGGATGTCCTGGCCCTCGTAGTCATGCTCGATCTCCGCAGCGAGCTCGCGCAGCCTTCGCTGGATGTCGTCCTCGGTGTAGAGAACCTTCTCGAGAGCGTCGCCGATGTGCTCCTCGTCCACGGCTGAGAGCCTGCCACAGCAAGGGTGTCAGGGCGCGCCGGTTCAGTCGTACGGCTCGATGATCGTCACTCCGGCCGGGAAGCGGTCGGCGGTGAGCGCCGCGGGCACGGCGTCCAGTCCGATGCGCCGCGTCACTACACGTCCCGGCTGCAACGTGCCCGCCGCGATCAGATCGAGCATGGGCGCGTAGTCGACCGCCGCCATCCCGTGGGCGCCGCGTAACTCCAGCTCCCACGCGATGACGCGACCCATCGGCACCGGCGTACGACCGTCCGCCGACGGAAGCAGACCCACTTGCACGTGGCGGCCGCGGCGACGAAGGCTCTCGATGGATGCAGCGCAGACAGCTGGGTCGCCGACCGCGTCGATCGACAGATGGGCGCCACCACTGGTGGCCGCGCGGATCTCCTCGGGAGCATTGCCTGCTGTTGCATCAATGGCGACGTCGGCGCCCAGATCACTCGCGAGGGCGAGCTCCTCGGCCGTCAGGCCGACACCAATGATATGAGCCCCATGGGCGCGAGCCACCATGATCGCGGCCAGCCCGATGCCACCGCACCCCCACACCACGACATGCTCGCCCTCGCGCGCCCTCCCCTGCGCGACCACCGCTCGGTACGCCGTGGCAAACCGGCACCCGAGGCTCGCCGCCGCAGGCATCGGCATGTCATCAGGGAGCCGCACGAGATTGACGTCGGCGTGCTCGATGGCCACCAGCTCGGCGAACGACCCCCAGTGCGTGAACCCGGGCTGGGTCTGGCGCTCACAGACCTGGCCGTTGCCCGCACGGCAGGAAGCGCAGTCGCCGCACGCGCTGACAAAGGGCGTCGTGACGCGGTCACCCGGTTGCCATTGCGTGACGTCGTGACCGACGGACGCCACCACGCCGGCGAGCTCGTGGCCCGGGACGTGCGGGAATGTCGTGATGTCAGCGTCGTGGCCCATCCAGCCGTGCCAGTCACTGCGGCACAACCCGGTCGCAAGCACTCGGATGACTGCCCCCGAGGACGGTGCCCGCGGATCGGCCACCTCCCTGACCTCTGGCTGCTGGCCGAACCCGTCGTACACCACGGCGCGCATGCGCGATTCCCTCCGTCGGACGCGTCAGGCGCGCATCACGTGTTTGGTAACGAATCCAACGGCTTGGAAGCAACGGCAATGTGACCCCGGACGCGCATGCCGCGGTGCCCCCCTGGCAGCTCGACCCATCTCTGTCCATGCCAGTCGACCACGAGCCGGTCCAGCTCGGCGACGTGCGCTGCGTTGAGGTCGGTCGCCGGACAACCGGCGTCGAGCGCGAGCCTGCGCAGCAGCCTGGTGCGCACCGCTTCAGGCAGGTCGGCCAACCTGGCGGCAACGAGCCCGTCGGCGTCCCAGCACGATTCCCAGGCTCGCGCTGACCAGATGTCGAGGGCGTCGGCGTCCGCCCGCAGCAGCCGCGCGGTACGCGCAAGGGCCTCGGTGACTCCCGGGCCGAGCGCCTTCTCCCAGACCGGCAGCACCTCCTGGCGCACGCGCACCCTCGCGTAGCTGGTCTCCGCGTTGTGCGGGTCGTCCCACGGCGCCAGCTCCTGCGCCAGGCAGGCGGCCCGGGTCGTCGCCCGGGTGAGCGCGAGCAGCGGCCTCCGATAGCGTCCTGACTGCGCGGACATCCCGGCGAGCGAGCGGGCACCTGATCCACGGCCGAGGCCGAGCACGACCGTCTCGGCCTGGTCGTCGAGGGTGTGACCGAGAAGTACCGCCGCGGCGTTCTGCCGCGAAGCCGCTGCATCGAGTACGGCGTACCTCGCGGCGCGTGCGGCAGCCTCCGGACCGCCGCCGCCTTCGACGCGTACGGCCACGACTTCGACCGGATCGAGCCCTAGCCGTACGAGGCTCGCGGCGGCGCCTCGTGCCACGACCGGCGACGCCGCCTGCAAGCCGTGGTCCACCGCCACGCCGCCGGCCCGCCAGCCCGCACGCCGCGCCTCGAACGCGAGCCCGGCGGCCAGCGCCAGCGAATCGGCGCCCCCCGAACACGCGACGAACACAGCAGATCCGGGCGGCAGATCGGCCAGCGCCCGTCGCACCGCGAGGCGGACTGCCGCGACCGCGGAGTGAGGCCCCATGTCGCTCAGTGTCGCAGGACGCGACCGTCAGGCCGCAGCCCCGTGCACCCGCTCCACCCAGGCGTCCGGGCGGGTGATCTCCGCCAACGTCGGCAGCTGCTCGGGCGACTCCCAGACCCGGTTGAACCCGTCGATGCCGACCCGGTCCACGACCCCACGGACGAACGTCGCACCATCGCGGTACTGCCGCATCTTGGCGTCCAGGCCAAGCAGGCGACGCAGCATCTTGTCGGTGCCCTTCGCACCCTGCCGGCGGGCCTGGAAACGACGTCGGATCGCCGCCACCGTCGGCACGACGTCAGGTCCGACACCGTCCATGACGACGTCGGCATGGCCCTCGAGGAGCGACATGATCCCGGTGATCCGGTCGACGATCTCCTTCTGCTCGGGCGTCTGCACGATGTCGAGGATGGAGCGACCGTCGTCCTCCTTGGCCGACCGGATGACGTGCTCGACCACGTCACGGAGCCGATTGGCCAACGCCGAGGCATCGAGCTCGGTGGCCTCGAGCACCTGCGCGATCTGGCCCCGCAGGTGCTCGCCCAGCCACGGCACGGCACCGAACTGCACGCGGTGCGTCTCCTCGTGCAGGCACACCCATAACCGGAAGTCGCTTGGGTCCAAGCTCAGCTCGCGCTCGACCGCGAGCACGTTGGGGGCCACCAGGAGCAGGCGGCCGCGCTCGCCGTCTTCGCCGACGTGGTAGGGGTCGAACTGCCCGAGCACCTTGCCTGCGAGGAACGCCAGCAGGGCTCCGGTCTCGACTCCGGTCACCTTTGGCCCGATCTGGTCGAAGATCGGGATCGAGCTCTGGCGCTGCGGGCGCTTGGCCTTGACCTTGTCCAGCAGCGGCGTGATCAGCTGGCTGAGGGCAGCGACGTTGGCCTTGGCCCAGCCCGCTCGGTCGACGACCACGACGGGCGCCACCGCCGGCGGGGCGGACAAGCCGGTGTAGGCGGCCACGTGGCCTTGCGCCGCCTGCGCTGCGTCCCGCAGCTCGGCGACGAGAGCGGCGGCTTGGTCGCGCGAAACCTCAGGACCAGGACGGATCAGCCGGGTCGCGGTGGCAGCGGCGAGGTCCCAGTCGACAAGCTGCTCGTTGGGGCCATCGCCGGAGGATGCCTGGGTCATGCGGTCCACCGTACGGGCATCCACGCCAACTGCGCCGAGACTGGCAACACCCCAGAACTGCGCTAACCGCCGGCACACCCGCATGCGGCCAGCGAGCTGGCAGCCACATCGAGGGCGTCACGGGTGGGATTCATGGCGCCGGTCTGGTCGGCAAGGAATGCGAACGCGTAGATCTCGCCATCCAGCGTGACGACAGTGCCGGCCAGCGCGTTGACGTTGTTGAGTGACCCCGTCTTGGCTCGGACGACTCCTCGGCCGCCAAGCTCGCTCGGGTCGTCGTACCGGCCGGTCAGCGTCCCGTCGAAGCCGGCAACGGGTAGTCCGCTGATGACCGACCGCAGCTCCGGGTGCTCTGCGGCCGCCGCATCGACGAGCACGTCGGCGAGCGCCTGCGGCGGGATCACGGATGCGCGCGACAGCCCGCTGCCGTCGAGCAGGCGTACGCCCGACACGTCGACGCCGATGCCGGCGACCGCGGCGGTGACCGCTGCCGCGGCGGCATCGGCGGTGGCAGGCTGTCCGCTGGCCAGCGCGACGTGCCGGGCTAGCACCTCGGCGGCGTCGTTGTCGCTGGTGAGCAGCACGTGCTCCACGATGTCGGCGAGCGGCGCCGAGCGGACAACCGCCACGGGCCGCCCGTCCGTGGGCGCCGCGCCGCGGGCCGGTGCGCCTGTCACTGCTATCCCGCGCTCGCCGAGCAGTCGCGCGAACTCGTCGGCGGCCGCCTGCGCGGGGTCGGGCGACCGCGGCGCCTTGCCCGGCTGGACCCTGCCACCGTCGAGACTCAGTGCGCTGGTGCGAGACACCGTGTCCTGCGTCAGGTAGCGCGCCTCCCAGGTGCTCGGCAGCCCGGGGTCGAACAACGTGTCGTCGAAGCGGAGCGTGATTGTCGTGGCGCCACTGCGACGCAACGAGTCGGCCGTGCGATCGGCGAGCGTCGACAGGGAGGTCGGACCCGGAACAGCATCTGGTGCGGGCACCGATCGGGACAGCATCGGGTCACCGCCGCCGACGAGCACCACCTCGCCGGTGACGCGATCCTGCAGCACCCTGGTGTCGAACCTGTGCGCCGGCCCCAAAGCCGCGAGCGCCGCCGTGGTGGTGAACACCTTCGCCGTGCTCGCGGGGATGAATCCGGCCGCGGCGTCATCCCCGTACACCACCTGGCCTGTCCGTAGGTCCACGACAGCGGCGCCGACATGCGGGCCGAGCTCCGGTGCGGCCAGCGGTCCGGCGAGGCGGGCGGCAACCTGCTGGAGATCGGTGGTCGCGGCGGCAGCTAGCGGATCGAGGACGGCGGCGGCTGGCAGGATCTCGAGCGGCGCGGTCTCAGACGCCGTAGGAGTGGGAGTCGGTGAAGGCACCGCTCCACTCGTCCCATCGGACCCGCGCGGCCCGGCAACCACGTAGGCGGTGACGGCCGCGGCGATCAGCCCGGCTCCTGCTGCGGCCGCGATGGTGCCGCGACGAGACATGTGTCACGACCTCCGCCTGGCGCCCCACCCTCGACCAGGTGGGAGGATAGAGCACTGTCGCATTCAGCCGCAGCGCTGGCGGCCCCGAAGGAGAGGGATCGTGGAGTTCGACGTCACGGTGGAGATCCCGCAGGGGAGCCGCAACAAGTATGAGCTGGACCACGAGACGGGGCGCATCAAGCTCGACCGGCGGCTGTTCACCTCGACGCGCTACCCCTCTGACTATGGGTTCATCGAGGGCACTCTGGGCATGGACGGCGACCCGCTCGACGCGCTCGTCCTGATCGAGGACCCGACGTTCCCCGGCTGCCTGATCCGGTGCCGCGCGGTGGGCATGTTCCGCATGAAGGACGAGGCGGGCGGCGACGACAAGGTGCTGTGCGTCCCCGCTGAGGATCCGCGCAAGGAGCATCTCCGCGACATCCACCACGTGCCCGAGTACGAGCGGCTCGAGATCGAGCACTTCTTCACCGTCTACAAGGACCTCGAGCCCGGGAAGTCCGTCGAGGGCGCCACGTGGGTCGGCCGTCGCGAGGCCGAGGCCGAGATCCGTGCGTCGTACGAGCGGCTCAAGTCCCACGAGGTCGACCACCCCAGGCACGTCGCGCCGGCCGGTCTCGGCACCCACGGCAGCCCCCAGATCGTGCAGCCCGCCGCGCACCATCAGCCCGCCGCGCAGTCTGAGCCTGCCCGGTCTGAGCCTGCCCAAGCTGAGCCCGTCGCCGACACGCCCGAGAGCTGAGCCGCCCTACTTCAGCACGCCCGCCGTGAGGCCCGCCTGCACCTGCTTCTGGAACAGGATGTAGACGATCAGCACCGGCAGCAGGGCGATGACGAGCCCGGCGAACAATGCGGTCCAGTCGGCACGAAACCCGGTGCTGGCGGCAAGTGACCCCAGCCCCTGCGCAAGCACCTTCTTGTCGCCGTCCTGCATGATCACGAGTGGCAGGACGTACTGGTTCCAGTGCCCGAGGAAGTTGAACAGCGCCAGGCTGATCATGCCGGGCCGCGCCATCGGAAGCATGATCCGGAAGAAGAGCGTGAAGTGTGAGCAGCCGTCCATGACGCCTGCCTCGGCCACCGAGGTCGGGAGCGTGCGGAAGAACGCGGTGAGGAAGAAGACCGTGAACGGCATCGAGAATGCGGTGTAGACCAGCGCGAGGCCGAGGTAGCTGTTGAGGCCGATGTACTCGCCGATCAGCGGGATCTGGCCGAGGTTGCGCACGATGAAGAACAGCGGCACGAGCGCCAGGAACACTGGCAGCACGAGCCCACCGACGAATGTCCAGTAGACGATTCGGTTGACCGGGGAAGTCATAGCGTGCAAGGACGTAGGCACCCATTGCACCGAACAGTCATGGTCAGGGTCAGCGATATCGATACAACGATGACGCTGTTGACGAAGTACTGCCCAATGTTGGCCGCCGACCAGGCGCGGGCGAAGTTGTCCCACGCCAGGCCTCCCGGAAGCCCCATGGGGTCGACGCGGAACTCGCCGTTGGTCTTGAACGCCGACAGGATCGCCCAGAGCAACGGCAGTGTCGTGATCAGCGCCCACAGCAGGAGGAACCCGCCGTTGAGCAGCCCGACCGCCTTAGCCCCAACTCCGACGCCTGGCTCCGGTCGAGGCGCCCGCTCCGGCGTCGACTCGCCCGTCTCGGCGTACGGCACCCTCTGCGTCGTCGTCATCAGGCGAGCTCCACCCTCTCGCGGCGCAGAATGCGCATGAACAGCACGGATACCGTCATCGTCAGGACCAGCATGAGTACGCCTACGGCTGCGGCGTAGCCAAACCTGTTCGACGAGAACGCCTCCCGGTAGATGAAGACCCCCAAGACGTCGCCGGCGCCGTTCACGCCGCCGTTGATGCCGAGCATGATGTGCACGGTCGCGAACGCGTCCATCGCCGCGATCGCCATGTAGACCCAGCCAACCTGCACGGTGTCCCACACCAGGGGGACGGTGACCTTTCGGAAGGTCGTGGCCCGGCTGGCGCCGTCGAGCAGTGCCGCTTCGTAGATGTCGCGGGGGATCGACTGCATGGCCGCCGAGAACAGCACGACATAGAAGCCGACGAACGACCACGTCATCACGAGGACGACGATCCATATCGCCCATTGGGGCTCACCGAGCCACAGTTGCGCGAGCGACGACAACCCCACGGTGTTCAGGACGTTGTTGAGGATGCCGCCGGCGTTCTCTGGCGCGAACACGTACTTGAAAACGATGCCGATGATGACCACCGACAGCACCTGCGGGAAGAAATAGACAACCTTGTAGACCGACGAGCCGCGCACCCCGGTGACCGCTGCTCTGCGACGAGTGCCACCGACGTTGAGCATCGAGGCGAAGAACAAGCCGAGGAACAGCGTGAGGACGGGCACGACGATCAGCAGGATCAGGTTGTTGCGCAACGCGATCCGAAGCTGGTCGTCGTGCCACATCCGCACGTAGTTGTCGAACCCGATGAACGTCTGGACCGACGACAGGCCGCTCCAGCGTGTCATCGAGATGTAGATGGCCTGGATGTACGGCGACAGCATGAACACCGCGTAGATCCCGACCGGAGGAAGCAGGAAGGTCAGGATGAAGGCGTACTTGCCGTGCCGCATCTGCATGTCAGGCTGTCCTACGCGTCGCGGGTCTGCTTGGCGATCGCGTCGTCGTCACGGATCGTCTTGGTGACCGCCTCAACCTGGTCGACCCACTGGTCGGGGTTGATGTCCCCTCGGAGCAGTGCACCGGTGACCTGGTCGATGCCGGGATTCTCCATCGTCTTGTACCACGTCGGGTACAGCCAGTCGACGATGTTGGTCCCGGCAGCGGCGAGCGCGTCCTTGGCCGACGAAAGACCCGGAGCATCGATCTGAACGCCGTCGGCCGCGCCGAGCACCGAGGTAAGGCTTGCCACCTGCTCGGTGAACCGGCTGGCACCCTCCTTGGACAGCATGGCGCGCATGTACTCCATGCCCCCCTGCGGGTTCTTCGCCTTCGCCGGGATGAGGTACGGCTCACCGGCCGCCGCACGAACCGTCTCCAGCGGCATCACCGAATCCGCCGACAGCAGCGGGTCCGGCATCATGGCGAGCTCGAAGGTCGGGTTCTCTGCGATGGCGTCCTTCTCCTCGTTCTCGAGCCACGAGCCGGACGGGCAGAACAGCGCCTGGCCACGGGCCCACAGGCCTTGCGCGTCACGGAACTCCATGCCCTCGACGCCGGGCAGGAAGTAGCCCCGCTGGCCGAGCGTCCAGATCGCCTCTGCCGACTGCCGGATCGCGTCGTGGCCCCATGCGCCCTCCTCGAGGTTGTCGATGGCGACAAGGATCTCCGGGCCGGCCAGCTTTGCGGCCATGGTGAGCAGCGGCCAGTTCATGTAGCGCGGCGCGGTGACGCCTTGGTAGACCCACGGCGCGATGCCCGTTGACTTGACGTCCTCGCAAAGGTCGAGCATCTCGTCCCAGGTCGTCGGCACCGACCACCCGTTCTCGTCGAGAAGGGTCTTGTTGTACCAGAGACCGTAGACCGTGAAGGCGTAGTTGAGGATCACCGGCTTGCCGCCCAAAGGTGCCCTTCGCGACGGTGCCAGGGGCCAGCGTGTCGCGGACGGTCACGTCGGGGTCGTCCCAGCTCGGCGCGTCGAGCAATGGGGTGAGGTCGTAGAGCTGTCCGTCTGCCGCGAGCGCCGTCTGGTCCATCTGCCCGTCACCGGAGTTGTTGACGAAGTCCGGCGGGTCACCGGCGACGAACCGGGCCTGCAGCTCGCCGGCGATGTCGACGGCGGCATGGTGGTCGATGGTGAGGTCGGGCCACCGCTCCTGGAGCAGCGGCTCGTGGATCTCGGTGGCATACGCATCCGTAAAGCCGCCGTCGAAGATGTAGATCTCCACCTCGCCGTCCTCGGCGATGCCAAGCGGATTGTCATTGCTGACATCGCCCTGGGCGGCGCTGCCGTTGTCGTCGTCGCCTCCCGTGGCACAGCCGGCGAGGAACCCGCCACCCGCACCGGCCGCCACACTGGCGAAGGCAATCTGCTGCAGGAATCGCCGACGAGTCGGTGCAGTGCTGGAGATGGTGCGCTGGATGGTGCTCGACATGCTGTCTCCTTCTTCTGCTGTTCCGTAACGAGTCCGCCCCACGTCGGCCATGCGTCAGCCGGTGGAGTCTGTCAGGACATTGGGATCTGTAGGAATGGGCGGATGTGATCTGGCCAGCGCTCGGACTGCACCGCCGACAGCATCTCCGGAGGCGGACAGGGCGGCCCGCGCAGCACCTGGCCCAACCCCTCCGAGAGCGGCGACCAGAGCGGTCCTGAGGTCGCCATCGCATTCGTGGAGCAGGCGTCGGCTTTCCTCCTCGCTGATCGAGAGTGCATCCATGAGGATGCGCACCGTACGTCGGCGAAGCTTGTTGTTGGTCGCGACAACGGAAACCATGAGGTTCGACCAGGTGCGACCGAGGCGAACCATCAGAGCGGTCGAGAACCCGTTGAGAATGAGCTTCTGCGCGGTCCCCGCCTTGAGCCGCGTCGAGCCCGTCAGCACCTCTGGTCCGGTGTCGACCGCGATGACGAGCTGCGCGTGGTCGGCAAGCGCCGGCTCCGCGTTGCACGCGATGAGCGCGGTGTAAGCGCCGCGTGCACTGGCTGCGGCAAGAGCACCGCCCACGTACGGGGTCTGGCCGGACGCGGTGAGGCCGATCGCCAGGTCGTCGGACCCCAGGGACGCGGCATCGCGGGCGCCTCCCTCTCGGGAGTCCTCGACATCCTCGATGGCGCGCACCAAGGCCGCATCCCCCCCGGCGAGGTGTCCCACAACGACGCCCGGCGGCAGGGCGAACGTTGGTTGCAGCTCGGCCGCGTCGAGCATTCCGAGCCGACCGGACGTGCCGGCACCGAAGTAGTGCACGGCGCCACCCGCGCGAATCCGCAGGGCCGCAACGTCCACGAGCTCGGCGACGAACGGGAGCACGGCAGCGACCGCATCCGTGCCGCGGCGGTCTTCCGCGTTCATGAGTTGCAGCACTTCGACGGTGGTGAGGTCGTCAAGGCGAATCGACGAGGCGTTCCGACGCTCGGTGGCCGGAACGCTCGGTGGCTGGGGGTGTGGCGGTGTGCGGTCCACTGTCCGATCTCTCATGCGCGACTCGGGTGCCGGTCAGCATGACGGTGTCGGTCCACTCCTGGCAAGATTCCACCGGATGTTTAATCAGATTGGAAACTCTTTCCCTCGTTAGCCTCCGAGCGCGTCGCCCGGGCGCTAGCATCCGCATCAAGGGGGCCCCACATGGCGAGTGATGTCCTAGTGACGCTGCGGCAGCTGCTGCCGACCTTGCGGCCGGCGGAGCAGCGCGTAGCGCGCCTGGTGCTGGTCGATCCTGACCGCGTCCGCGACATGACTATCACCGAGCTAGCCAAGGCCTGCGACACGTCCCAGGCCACGGTCGCGCGGTTCTGCGTCGCCGCCGGCTTCTCCGGCTATCCCGATTTCCGCCTCGCGATCGCGAGCGCGGTCAGTCGCGAGCACTTCGAGCGCGACCGGTTCAGCATCGCCGACGGCGAGATCGGGCCAGAGGACGGCGCGGACGAGGTCGTGTCCAAGATCGCCTACCAGGAGGCGCGCGCCATCGAGCAGACCGCGAAGGAGATCGACCTCGCGGCGCTCGACGCCGTCGTCGACGCAGTGGTCGCGGCGGACCGCATCGACATCTACGGGGTGGGTTCGAGCGGGCTGACCGGGCTCGACCTCCAGCAAAAACTGCACCGCATCGGGCTGGTGTCCTACTGCTGGATCGACGCCCACCTCGCCCTCACGTCGGCGGCGCTGCTCGGTCCGACCAGCGTGGCTATCGGCATCTCCCACTCGGGACTGACCGTTGAGACCAACCACGCGCTGGAGGTGGCCCGCGACGCCGGGGCACGGACCGTAGCCGTCACCAACTTCCCCGAGTCCCCGCTGGCCAGCCGCGCCGCACTGGTGTTGTCCACCGCCGCCCGGGAGACCCGGTACCGGTCGGGCGCGATGTCCAGCCGAATCGCCCAGCTGGCGCTGGTGGACTTCCTCTTCGTCAGGATCGCGCAACGCCTCTACGACAGCATGGGTGAGTCGTTGCGCCGCACGTACGACGCCGTGCAAAGCCACCGACTGTCGTACGACCGCAAGCCCCGGCCCTAGCCGCCCTGCACGATCACGAGCGGCAGGACGTACCCCCTGGCGGATCTGCGCCATGGCGAGCATCCGCCGCGACCAATCGTTGACCGGGTGAGCACGCTGCCCTGAGTGTCTGAGGCATTTGATCGTCAGACACCAAGGAGACGCATGACACCCCCCGCCCCTAGCGGCCGGTTACCCATCCGGCGCCGCGCATTGCGGACCGCGCTCGTGGCCGCGATCGCGTGCGGACTTTGTGCGACGGCCATCCCATCATCGGCAAACCCGGCGGACGAGAAGTTGTTGCCGAACACGTTCGCGGAACGCCGCCCCCAGGGTGAGCCCAATCCTCGTGCCGCACATGTGAAGCCGGATGCCGGGTTCCACGCCCTCACTCGCGGCCGGCGAGCTTCCATGCCGCAGGGAGCAACCCGGCGGCCAGTGCGATCTTGATGGCGTCACCCAGGAGGTAGTTGGTCATTCCCAAGTCAACCGCTGTGGCCAACGAGACGTTCAGCTGGTACGCGAGCCACGGCACGCCGATGGCATAGATGACCGCGTTGCCCATCACCATCGACACGACGACGCGAAGAGGAGTTCGGTCCCAGCCACGGCGGGCCAGGAACCCGACAAGCCAAGCAGCGGCCACGAACCCCACGATGTAGCCGAAGGTGGCCGACACGTTGGCGTACCCGGACTGACCCTCTGCGTACCAAGGGACGCCGACCAGCCCAGCACCCATGTACAGCAACATGGACAGCACCCCCCGCAGCGGACCCAGGGCCGCACCGACGAGCAGGACGCCGAGCGTCTGCCCAGTGATGGGAACCGGCGATCCGGGCACGGGCACCGACAGCTGGGCGAGCAGGCCCGTGAGTGCCGCACCGCCGACGACGAGTGCCACGTCTCGGACGCGAGCGCCAGGGATCACATCGGCAAGGACCGGCCGCGGTGCCGGGATGGACAGGCTCATGGACGTGGCTCCCTCGTTGGATCTGTCAGTCTCGCCCAGCCTGTCAGTGCCCCGGCACCGCTCTCACCGTTGGGGTGACCAAAGCCGCCAGTGCGCCGTTTGTCGTATTCCGACAGCCCCGCTGGCCCGGGTGCGCGCCGCCGCGCGGCGTCCTGACACGGCGTCGCGGCTAGTGCGTCAGGTACGCGAGCTCCGCCATGGCCATTGCGCCGAGCACACCCGACGACGAGCCGAGCGCCGGCTGAACGACGTAGCTGTCGACGTCATCGGCGACCGCGGTGCCGTCGAGCGCGCCGGCAAGCCGCTCCAGCACGGCCCAGCGCACGGCGGGCAGCAGCCCGTCGAGCTGTGACACCCCGCCGCCAACGACGACACGCTCCGGGGAGATCAAGTACACAGCAGCGGTCACCAACTGTGACAGGTACCAAGCCTCTAGCTCGACCACCTTGTCGTGATGGGCACCGAGATCCTCGGGCGCTCGGCCGGTGCGAGCGAGGATGGCCGGCCCGCTCGCCAATCCTTCGAGGCAGTCGCCGTGAAACGGGCAGGTGCCGGAGAAGCTGTCATCGGGGTGCCGCTCCACGTGCAGGTGCCCCATCTCGGGATGCAAAAGCCCGCGCAACGTCTTCCCGCCGACGACCGCGCCACCCCCGATGCCCGTTCCGACTGTCACATAGACGAGAGAGTGCAGTCCGCGGCCGGAACCCCACCGGTACTCCCCAAATGCTGCTCCGTTGACATCGCTGTCGAGTGCAGTCGGTACGTCGAGGTGGCGGCGCATCGTTCCGAGCAGGTCGACATCCTCCCAGCCCCGCTTGGGGGTCGTAGTGATGCGCCCGTACCGGGGGGATGCCGGCCGGACGTCGACCGGGCCGAACGACGCGATCCCAAGAGCCCGGATCTCCAGGCCATCGTGCTGATGCATGTCGAAGAACTCCGCCACCTGGGCGAGGGTCTCGGCCGGAGCAGCGGTGCGAATCACGGCGCGAGCACGGATGTCGGCCGGCCCCGTGCCCAGTGCGCACACAAACTTGGTCCCGCCGGCCTCAATCGCCGCGTACGCCGCGGTGCCGGCCGCTGGTGTCACCTGATCGCTCCGGGGATGTGAAACCGTTGGGAATCCTGCGCTGTATAGAAACGGTATGCGCAACGCATACGCTCGGCTGACGTGGGCCACGTCGTGGCGAGATCCGGCGGGAGAAGGCGGGGAACAGTGACCACCGACACTCCACGCACGCGGGGGCACGGGCTGCGAGTGATGTCCGGTCGCGATCCGCAGGAGGAGCATCGCGCCGCTACGCCGCTCGAGCTGCTCTTCGACTTGACGTTCGTCGTGGCGTTCGGAGCCGCGAGCAACGAGTTCGCCCACCTTCTTGCCGAGACGCACTACGGTGCGGCCCTCGCCGGCTTCTCCATCGCGATCTTCTCCATCGTGTGGGCGTGGATCAACTACACGTGGTTCGCGTCGGCCTACGACACCGACGACTGGGGGTTCCGCCTGGCGACGATGGTGATCATGGTCGGCGCGGTATTCCTGGCTCTCGGCCTGCCTCGGCTGTTCCACTCCATCGACGACGGCGGGTACGTCGACAACGGCGTGATCGTCGCCGGCTACGTCGTCATGCGCGTCGCCATGATCTTCCTGTGGCTGCGCGCGGCGCGCCAAGATCCGCGACGCCGTACGACGTGCCAGGCGTACGCCCTGACCATCGGGGTCGCGCAGGTCGGATGGGTCGCGCTCATCCTCGTCCAGGTGTCGATCGCGACGTACTTTGCCTGGGCGGCGGTGCTGGTCCTGGTCGAGATGGTTGGGCCGTTTCTCGCCGAGCGTCGAGGTGGGACGCCGTGGCACGCGCACCACATCGCCGAGCGGTTCGGACTACTCACGATCATCACGTTGGGCGAAGGAGTCATCGGCACAGTCGCCTCGCTTGGTGCCGTCGTCGATGCACAGGGCTGGACCGTCGATGCCGCCCTGATCGCGGTGGCCGGGATCGGCCTAACCTTCGGGCTCTGGTGGTCGTACTTCATCCTTCCGTCTGGGGACCTGCTGCAACGCCACCGCGAGCGTTCCTTCGGCTGGGGCTACGGACACATCCCGCTGTTCGCCGCGCTCGTAGCGACCGGCGCCGGGCTGCATGTGGCGGCGCTCTACATCGAGCATCCGGAGGGGCGCATCGGACCAGCCGCGACAGTGCTCACCACGGCCATCCCGGTCGCTGCTGCGCTGCTGCTCATCTACGGCATCTACACCTACCTTGTGCACGAGGGCGACCGGTTCCACTTCAGCCTGCTTCTGGTAACGATCGCTGTGCTCATCCTCACCGTGGTGCTGGCAGCTGTCGGTGTGGCGATGCCGGTGTGCCTCATCGTGCTGATGTGTGCGCCACTGGTCACAGTGATCGGGTACGAGACACTCGGGCACCGACATCAGGCCGTCGCGCTGGAGCGACAGCTCGCCGAGTGACCGCGGTGGCGCAGCGTCAGACCGGCGCAACTTGGGCGAGCCAGCGCAACTGCTCCGCGTCCTGGAAACCCTGACCACCCTCGTGGTCGTTGTAGACGTACTCGACGATCTGCTTCGCCCCGCCGTAAGCGTTGAACGCCGCGTACACAGTCGACGGCGGGCAGGTTTCGTCCATCAATGCAACGGAGAACAGCGCTGGCGCTTGCGCCTCACGCACAAGGACGGAGACGTCGAAGTATGCGAGCGTCGCGAAGACCCGCTCGACCTGGTCTCGGTGAACCTTGAGGTACGCGGCGACCTCTCTGTAGGGCGCCTTGTCAGTGATCTCTGTGGCGCGGCGGATGTCGCTGAGGAAGGGAACGTCGGGCATCACCGCGGCCACGTCGTCGCGCAACCCGGCGACCGCTAGCGACATCGCACCGCCCTGGCTCTCCCCGCATACGGCGACGCGCGAACCATCGACGCCCGGCAGCGCCTTCGCGGCGTCGACCGCTAGCACCGCATCGGTGAAGACCCGACGGTAGTAGTAGTCGTGCGGGTCGAGGATCCCCCGAGTCATGAACCCGGGGTGCGACGGGGCCGCTCCCACCGGGTCTGGTGTGTCCCCCGCTGACCAGCCTGAGCCCTGCCCGCGGGTGTCGACCTGGAGGCATGAATAGCCTGCAAGCGGCCACTGCCCCACGTGGTGGGCGAGCCCGCGGCCACCGCCGTACCCCTGATAGCGCACGACAATCGGCAGGTCCGCGTCTACGCCCGCCGGGCGGTGGTACCAAGCGCGGATCGGGTCACCGCCGAACCCGCTGAACGAGACGTCGTACGTGTGCACGAGCCGCAGCCCGGTATCGACTGGCTCGACCTTGGGCTCGCTCGCCCGCGCACGTGCCTCGGCCAGCGTGTCTGCCCAGAACTGCCTGAGGTCAGCAGGTGGCTCGGTGCTCGAGCGGTGCGTAAGGAGCTGCTCTCGAGGCAGGTCGAACAGCGGCATGGCCCGCGAGACTACACGTCCCCCAGGGCGGCTGGTGGCTCGGCGAGATGCCGTACGAACCACTCCCGCGCCAGCTCGGCGACCTGGTCCAACGCACCCGGCTCCTCGAACAGGTGGGTCGCGTCGCGCACGACGCGCAGTTGCGTCTTGCCGTGCATCCGGCGCTGCGCTTGCTGGTTGAGCTCGAGAACCTGCGGATCGTTGCCACCGACGATGAGCAGGGTTGGCGCCTCGACCGTGGCGAGGGCATCTGCGGCGAGATCGGGTCGTCCGCCGCGCGAGACGACTGCGCGTACGGCTTTGGGTCTGGCGGCGGCAGTTTCGAGCGCGGCTGCTGCCCCGGTACTCGCGCCGAACAGGCCGATTGGGCGCGCCGACAGATCACGGTGTTGCTCAACCCAGTCGACGATTGTAGTGAGTCGCTCGCCGAGGAGTCCGATGTTGAAGCGGAGCTCCGCGGTCAGCCGGTCGACTTGCTCTTCCTCCGGCGTGAGTAGATCGACCAGCACCGTGCCGAGGCCGGCACGCTGGAGCTGCGCCGCGACGTGCCGGTTGCGCGGACTCTGCCGGCTGCTCCCGCTGCCGTGCGCGAAGACGACCACTCCGCCCGCTTCGGTCGGCACCCCGATGTCGGCATCCAGCCCGATGTCGTCGGACACCGGCACTCGCACGGCGAGGTTGCTCACGCGCTGATGTAGGCCGGCTGATGAGTCTCCTGCTCGATCTCACCCGCTGCCTTGTCGAGCAGCTGGTGGACCAAGTCCGACAGCGCGCGTGCCGCGGCGATCTCCTCGCCAACCCGTTGCTGCACCGAGTCTGCCGGGTTGCGCTTCGACCGTCCGCGCGACCGCAGCTCGGAGCCGTCTGGGAGCCGTACGAGCGCGGCCGCCGCGGTGTGCCGGTCGTCGTCCTCCTGGAACTCGATCTCGATGTGCCATCCGACGGTCTGCATTCCCATCACCTCCGGATCTCGCCCTTGCTCACCAGCATGCGCCGGATCCGGGATGCCAGGAAGGGGACACACACGCAAGGACGCGCAGCCTGGGCCATGGCTGCTCGTCCGATGGTGGCGAAACCTCCGGCTGATTCCAACCTGCGAGCCAGCACCGGGGTAGCGTCCTCAGTCGAGCGTGGTCGGGAGCATGTTGGAGTTCGTCGAGATCGCGGGTCGCCGGGTTGCCTTCCAACGAGCCGGCGATGGGGTGCCCCTCGTCCTCGTGCATGGCGCAGTGTCCGACAGCCGCGTCTGGCGGCGGCAGATCCAGAGTCTCTCGGACGAGTTCTCGGTGCTGGCCTGGGACGCGCCTGGATGCGGTGAGAGTGCTGATCCGCCCGAGTCACACCGGCTGCCCGACTATGCAGACTGCCTGGCCGAGCTCATCGCAGCACTCGGGCTTCGCAGCCCACATCTGCTCGGGCACTCATTCGGTGGTGCGCTCGTGCTCGAGCTCTACCGCCGCCATCCGACGGTACCTGCGAGCCTGATCCTTGTGGGCGCGTACGCGGGCTGGGCCGGTTCCCTGCCGCGGGACGAGGTGTCTCGACGAGTGCAGTTCGCCGAGCAAGCGGCGCAACTTCTTGCTGACGGTCGGTTTGATCCGACCTCGATGACGGGACGCCTCTCGGATTTCATGTCGGCGGATGTTGCACGCGAGCTGGCGGGAATCATGTCGAGCAGCCGCCCCGTCGCTGCTCGCGCCATGGCCTACGCTCTCGCCGAGGCTGACCTGCGAGACATGCTGGCGGACATTGAAGTGCCGACTCTGCTGTTATGGGGCGCTGCCGACCAGCGGTCGTCCGTGGCCGTCGCCGAAGCTCTGCAGGAACGAATCGCCTCGTCGAAGCTCGTGGTCCTCCCGGGGCTTGGCCATGAGGTCTACCTCGAGTCGCCTGAGCTGTTCGACGCCGAAGTCCGCCGCTTCGTTCGTTCTGTCGCATAGCCGTCCGCGACGCGTCAAGGTGCCTGATGGATCTGTGGACAGCGGACGCGCACGGATCGTCGGTTGTGGACAACGGGTGGCCGGGAAGCCTTGCGGGGTAAGGGAATCGGGCCACTCGGCGGTCTGCGAGTTCTGTCCGGGCCTGCCGTGTAGTTCAGTAGTCATGCAAGCGCAGTCGACTCCGCCGCCGGTCACTGCGGTGGAGTCCGCGCTGGCCGACCGCCTGGGCCGCCGTCGGCCAGGTGATCGACGCCGACTCGTCGGTGTTGGGCGGCGCGGCGTTGGTCGACTCGTTCGACGAGATGGTCCGGGTGCGCCGCGCCGCGGAGGCGGCCTACCTGCGGCTGCTGGCCGCGGTCGACGAGCGCAAGGTGGCCACCGATGTGGGGGCGAAGTCGACCGCGCAGTGGCTGCGGCTGCGGCACCGGCAGGCCGGGTCGGGCCGCGACGTGGCGGCCGCCCGCGCCATCGCACCCGGCGGGGAGCTGCGCGAGCTGGGGCAGGCGCTCGCCGCAGGGCGGGTCTCCCGCGAACACCTCGACGTGGCGGTGCGCGCCCTGGGCCGCATCCCGGCGCACCTGAAGGACAAGCAGCGCGGCAAGGTCGCCGCGTTCCTCACCGAGCAGTCCACCCAGTTCACCCCCCGCGACTTCGAGGACGTCGCCCACGCCCTGCTCGCCGTCCTCGACCCCGACGGCGCCCACTCGTTCGACCCCGACGCGCACCAGCGCCGGTCACTGTCGATGGCGCACCGACGCGACCGGGATGACCGCCGGGCGGTTCCTGCTCGACCAGCTCGGCTCCGCCTGGTTCACCACCGCGCTGCAGCACTACGCGCAGCCGGACCCGGCCGGCTGCGGCGTCGACGAGCACGGCCAACAGACGCTGCCGGTCAAGGATCCGCGCAGCGCGGGCCAGCGGATGGCCGACGCGCTGGTGCTGATGGCCAAGGCCGCCCTCGCCAACACCGGCGAGCGCGGCGGCGAACCACCACGCATCGTCATCCACACCAACCCCCACCAACTCGCCCACACCACCAGCAGCCACCGACAACGCCGACGAGCAGAGCCGGCGACGCCGAGGAGCGCAGCGCCGAGGAGCAGACCGGCGCCGACCGCACGGCTGAGGACGGCGCGGCCGAGTCAGGCCGCGCGGCAGCAGACGCCCGAGGAGCACGACAACGCGCCAGGGCCAGACGACACGTCCCGGTCAGCCGACAGGCCGGCCGGTGCCGGCTCGTCGTGGCGGCGGCCCAGCGGCGCGGCCGGGTTGGCCCGCTGCGAGCAGACCGGCCCGCTGTCCCCGTTCACCCTCGGGGTGCTGTCCTGCGACGCGATCCTCGAACGGGCAACGATCGGCCCGTTCGGGCAGATCCTCGACTACGGCCGCGGCCGCCGCCTCGCCACCCCGGCGCAACGCCGCGCCCTGGCCGCCCGCGACGGCGGCTGCCTCATCCCCGGCTGCGCCGCCCTCCCGGCCTGGTGCGACGCGCACCACCGCATCCCGTGGCAGGCAGGCGGTGCGACCGACCTGTCGAACCTGCTGCTGTTGTGTCCCAGGCATCACAGCGAGGTCCACGCCGGCCTGTGGCTCATCGTGCTGCGCGGCGGGCTGCCCTGGGTCATCCCACCCATCTGGCTCGACCCCCAACAACGACCCCAGCGCAACCAGCTACCCGATCGCATCAACCACGCCCACCGACTCGCCCAACAACTACCTCGACTTCGACGACACCGGCTAGCGAACCCAGCAGCTATTCGCTCACCTCTGCTACCCGCATGTGCAGAAATCGACGCTCCGGCTCTGCGTGCGCAAGCTCAAGGGCGTGCTGGTACTCCGTGCGTGCTTCGGCGGTGCGCCCAAGGCGGCGGAGCAGATCAGCCCGAGTCGAGTGGAAGTACTGATAGCCCTGGAGCTCGAGCTGGTCGACGAGCGCGAGCCCGGCGTCACATCCCTCCGCCTCGGCGACCGCGATGGCACGGTTCAGCTCCACGACAGCCGACCCGGTCTGCCGGGCGAGCTCGCCGTACAACGCGGAAATCTGCGGCCAGTCGCGGGGCGTCTCGGTGTGCAGGGCCGCGATCGCTGCCTGAAGCACGTACGGACCACGGCCCCCGAGCACCATGGCACGGTCGAGCTCTTGGCGACCGCTGGCGATTTGCCTGCTATCCCAGCGTGATTGGTCCTGGTCGGCGATCAGCACCATCTCACCGCCAACGAACCGAGCGTCGCGGCGGGCATCGTTGAGCAACATGAGCGCAAGCAGACCGTGCACCTCTGACTCGTCCGGCATGAGCTCTGCGAGCGCGCTGCCAAGCCACAATGCCTCAGCAGCCAACTCGGAGCGGCCGCCATAGCCCTCGTTGAAGATCAGATAGACCACAGCGAGCACGGCGGCCAACCGCGCCGGTAGCAAGTCCTCAGCAGGCACGCTGAACGGGATGCCGGCATCCCTGATCTTTCGCTTGGCTCGCGACAGCCGGCGTTTCATCGTCGGTTCGGGAACCAAGAACGCGCGAGCGATCTCCTCGGTCTTCAGGCCGCCAAGCGCGCGCAGGGTCAAGGCGACTTGCGCGTCGAGCTCGAGGGCTGGGTGGCAGCAGGTGAAGATCAGCTCGAGCCGTTCGTCGACGAACGGCGTGTCCTGCATCTCGTCCTCCACGGCTTCCTGGACGGCGAGCAGGCGGGTCTTCGCGGCGAGCGTCCGGTCACGTCGAATACGGTCGATGGCTCGGTTACGCGCCGTAGTAACCAGCCACGCGCGCGGGTTGGCCGGAGTCCCGTCGCGGGGCCATCGCTCGGCGGCAGCGGCAAACGCTTCCTGGGCGGCTTCCTCAGCAAGGTCGAAGTCTCGGAGGAAGCCGACGAGGGTCGCGAGAACTCGCCCCCACTCGTCGCGGAAGACCTGCTCGATGGGCGTGCTATCGCTCAACGATTGGACGCACCTCGATCGCGCCGCCCAAGCGCGCGGCGGGGATGCGAGCGGCTATCGCAATCGCCGCATCAAGGTCGTCGGCCTCGTAGACGTAGTAACCACCCAGGGCTTCCTTCGTCTCGATGAAGGGACCGTCAGTCGTAAGCGTTCGGCCGTCTTGCACACGCACGGTGGTCGCCGTGTCTGCGGGATGCAGCTGCCCGGAGCTGAGAACGCCGGGAACATCTGAGATCGCGAAGTACTCCGCGGAGATCTCTTTCTGCTCCTGTTCGCCAAGGCTGTTGTACTGCGCCCAGGCTTCGCCCCCGGAGTGGATCAGCAGCAAGTACTTCATGTCCGCCCTCCTCGAATCGAGACTGTCGCTTCTCGGACGAACGGGCAAGGGCGACGGGGACAGCCATGGGACCCTCACAACTCTGGCCGCAGGCACGTTGGGAGGAGGTGAGCCACAGACAGGCGGGAAGAGAGGACACCACGATGGCCACGAGCGTCCGTACGTTTCGCATCACGCCGATCGATCAGGAAACCGTCGCCGAGGTCCGGCGCAGCATGGCAGCGCCTGGCTACGGGCACCCCGCGCACGTAGAGGTAGCCGATACCTCGGCGCCATGCCGCTACTGCCTACAGGACATTCAACCTGGAGAGAAGCGGCTGCTCTTCACGTACAACTCATTCGCCGGTGTCGGGGACTACCCACTGCCAGGTCCGGTCTACATCCACGCCGACGAGTGTGAGCCGTACGACGAGCCCGGCCGGTTCCCGCCCGCCTGGCGGCACAAGTGGCTTGCCTTCCACGCGTACGGCAAAGGCCGTCAGCAGATCACCGATGGAAGGTCGCTCGACGCCGACCCGGACTGGGTGCTGGACAGCCTCTTCGCCGACCCGCGGGTCGAGTACGTGCAGGTGCACTCCCTCACCGCTGGCTGCTTCCTCGTCCGCGTCGATCGGGCCTAGTCTCCACGTGGTTACGCTGCGCGTGTGACCAAGTATCTGGTTCTGGAGTACGCGCTCGTGGACGACTACCTCGACCGGCGTCCTGAGTTCCGCGCGGAGCACCTGGCGCTCGCTCAGGAGGCCCACGACAACGGCGAGCTGCTCCTGGCCGGCGCCCTCGCAGAACCTGCAGACAAGGCACTGCTGGTCTGGACGACCGACGACGCCAGGGTCCCGGAGTCGTTCGCCGAGCGGGATCCGTACGTGCGCAACGGCCTGGTCCGCTCGTGGCAGGTCCGACCCTGGACGGTCGCCGTTGGCGCCTGAAACCTTCGGGCTTACCGGGTGGCCAGCACCACGTCGGCTCCGACGCTGGCCCGTTGGCGCCGGCCGTTCCGCCGTCCGCTTGCCTCTGGCCGCATCTGCCTTCGCAAGGCCTTTCGGCCACGATGCAGTCGGGATGTGACGGTTCCCTTGGGCACACCGAGAATCTGGGCGATTTCCTTGTAGCTGAACCCTTCGACGTCGAAGAGCAGCACCACACGCCTGTACTCCAGCGGAAGCGATAGCAGCGCCGCCTGGAGCTGGTGGTCGGGGATGGAGGCGATCACGACGTTTTCAGCCGAGGCCTCGACGTTGCGCCGGCCACCGTTCGTGTCCCCGTACCACTCCTCGGGAATGGTCTTCGGTTCGCGCTGCCGCTTGCGATAGCCCTGGATGAATGTGTTCTTGAGGATCCGGTACAGCCACGCATGCAGGTTCGTACCGGGTTGGAATCCGCCGAAGCCGCCGTATGCCCGAAGGAAGGTCTCCTGCATGAGATCGTCCGCGTCGGCGTGGTTTCTCGTCAGGCGCATGGCTGCCGGATACAGGCGAGGCAGCAGGGGAACCGCTTCGACTTCGAAGCGGACCCTCAGGTCCTCGGGGCTGGACTGAGCTGGCACGACACGAGCATCACGCGGGAAAGGGTTCGTGTCGTCAAGGCGAGTACCCAATCGACACCCCTGCTAGCCGGAGTCTTGACCTGGCGGCTAGCCGGAATGCTGCTACGTCCCGCGCCCGTCAGGGGTTCGAGCATGGTGCTCGAACCCCTGAGTTGGGCTGCCCAGGCCTACCGGATCGCGTGCGGTCCGCGGTAGATCCCATAGGTGCCAGCACAGAGGGCTTGCAGCCCAAGCTAGTTTGCCGCCGCGGCCACCTCGCCATTCACGGTCTGCGTGCTCATCGCGAACGTCATTGTGGCGAAGGCGATGGAGTCGCTGTTGAGGTCGAGAACAGCGTTGTTGTTGTTGGCGAATGTGTCGCAGGCCTCGTGGTAGCAGGGGTCGTACTGCTCACCGACAGTGCCGCCGTACGTCGCGGCTTGAGCGACCGTCTTCCTGCCCTCCGCTCCCGTAAAGAGCCCACCAGCGGGAATATCCACTCCTTCCGCGATGAACGGACCGTAATCGCTGCGACCGTCGAACGCCGTCGGCTCGAAGGCGAGACCTCGGTCGGCATAGAACTTGTTGAACAGATCTTCGATCGCCGCGGACCCGTCTGGGCCGGGGATCCCGAATGCATCGCCAGATCCGTCATAAACGAAGCGCACATAGTTGGGCGAGCCGACCATGTCGAAGTTCAGGTACAGCGCGATGTTGCCCTGCTCCGCAGGAGTCAGGCTGTTCACGTAGAAGGTCGAACCCGTTCATCGCCTCGACAATCAGCGGTATCTGCTCGGCGCGTTTGAGGTAGTCGGCTGCCAGGCGCGCGGCGTCATCCGAAACGCCGATGCTGCCTCCGGATCCCGGGTTCCGCGTGCCTGGGGTGGCCGGGCTCGCGGTGGAGTCGATCACCGGCGACGCGGTGTTGAACGGCGCGAACGGGAACACGTCCTGGAACACCGCGGTGTGGCCGTCGAGACCGGCCGCGCTGTACCTCTGCACGGCCGTGGTTCGGTCGATGTCCAGGTCGAACGACAGGCTGAACGTGAGCAACTTGTTCACGAGCAGACTGTCCACCACGGTCCATGGCGCGACCTTGGTCACCTGCACCGTCGCGTACTGCGACGGCAGCTTGTTCCGTGCGATCCACGCGTTCACCCCGTCGGCGTACGCGCCCAGATCCGCTTGGGTCTCGGAGGACAACAGCGACAGGCTGCGCTCCACAGTGCGTCGCAGCCCGAACGTCCGCAGCTGAACATCGCTGGGCAGAGCGCTGCTGCCAACCAGCTCGGCGAGCGTACCCGACCCCGTCCGGCGCCGAACGTCCATCTGGAACAGTCGATCGTCCGCGTGGACCCAGCCCTGCAAGAAGAACAGGTCATGCGGACTTATCGCCTTGATGTGAGCAATCCCCTCGTCGTCACGGACCACCGACGCGGGGGCGTGCAGGCCGGGGATCTTGACTAGGTCTTGTCCATCCGCGTGCCCGCTTGATGCCTGTGGCACAGCGAGCGCTCCTGTGGCGAGGACGCCGACAGAGAGCAGAGCGACGCGCAATCTGCGCATCATCAACTCCTTACCTCTGAACATGAGCTTGACCGGAGGACCCGGTCATACGTTGTTCGCAGGGAGGGGAGAGCTGGACGGTCATCGACAGCAAACCTTCGGCGCACCAGGCCAAGATCGCGACCAAAGTCGCAAGAGCCGCCGACACCCGACCGTTCCTTGGCCACGGTTGCAAGGATGCGAGGAGCCGCCCATAGCTACACACTGATGCCAGCCGCGGCCGAGGTGCGTGGCAGAGCAGAGCAGTTGAGATCGTGTACGGCGCGACGGCTTCAGTGGCGGTCGTTGCCAGCCGCACAGAAGCGGATCAGATCGTTGGCATTTCGACCGTAGCGACGAGCTCGCCGATCAGAGCGTGCCGTACGCGGATCCCGTCCAGCCCATTAGACAGTCGACAATCTCGAAGCCGTGACGGGCTCTGTTCCTGGTCGTCCCTTTTGTTGACCGCTCGATCTCCCGGCGACCATGCGCGGATGGCAGGACGGTTGACGGATCCGTTAACCAAGTGTGTGGATGCCATACGCGACGGCGAATCCGAGCGTCGTCACGACACCGACCAGTTTCCCGCCGTGCTCGAACGCCTCGGGCATCATCGTGTCGGCGAGCATGGTGAGGATGGCGCCGGCCGCGAAGGCCAGGACGAAGGCGCTCGCGTCTGGCGAGGAGTCTTGGAACAGGCCGTAGCCCGCAAGCGAGGCGAGCCCCGAGACGAGTGCGATCCCAATCCACATCCACAGGATTCGCGACTTCTTCCAGCCGCCGCTGGCCAGACCAGTTGTCGAGGAGATCGATTCGGGCAGGTTGGAGATGAACACCGCAGCCAGATAGGCGGCCCCCACCTCGCCGCCTTCCAAGATCGTAAGGCCGATGACCATCGACTCGGGGATCCCGTCGAGCACGGTTCCGAGCACGATGGCAAGCGGCGAGCCACTCTCCTGCTCGCCGGTAGCGTCCTTTCGTTGGCTGCCTCCGAGGCGGTCGATCAGCAAGTCGCCGCCGAAGAAGACTCCGCAGCCGACGAAGAGACCCGCCGCGACAGCCCCGCTACCGGATGACGCTTCGGTCGCCTCCTCGACGAGATCGAACGCGACCGCACTAATCAGCACTCCCGCGCCGAAGGCCATGATCAGCCCTATTGCTCGCAGCCCGATGTGGAATCGCAGAGCGATGAGCGCACCGATCACGAGCGAGGAACTCGCCAAGGTGCCCCAACCGAACGCGGCTCCCATCCGGCACCACTCCTTCGAGGTGTGGAATGCACCCCGCCTCTACTTTGGGTCCTCCACGTATGTGCGGTGCCCTGGCAGGGGCTGCCGCGCCATGTGGGGTACGACCGCTCGGGTGCGAGCGGGCCCGCCCTGCGTTAGCGCACGGTTTCGAATTCGCCGGGTCGCCAGGTCTTGTCGAAGAAGGGCTGAAGTGGGCTGTAAAGGCGCAGGATGACGAACCAGCCCTTGGCGGGGTCGGTCTGGATCCAGTTGCCCGCGGCGACGTCATCAGGCTTGGTGGGTGAGAAGTAGACGACAGTCGACCCGTCGGACTCCGCCTGGGCTGCCGGGGTGGGGAACATCTGGCTGCCCGCACGCGGGTAGCGCTGCGGGGTCTGCAGCATCGAGCGGGTCTGGTTGTCGTAGACGGTGAACGACCAGAACCGGGCGGCCGGGATGTCCTTCGGCAGCCGCAGCCGGTAGGTCTTCGCGCCGTCCAGTGACTCGCCGTCCGCATCCACGTTGGCGATGAGGTACTGCGAGCCGACGTTGGTCAGCCGCATGCACATGGCTGGGGTGATGCCGGTCGCGGTGTAGAAGAACGAGGTGCGTGAGTGCAGCTGGCGGGCGCCCTTGTTCGGGAAGGGCTCGATGCCGTCCGCGGTGATCATCGGTGGGGGGTTGGTGAAGTCGAACCCGCCGACCCACAGCGAGATCCACCAGGCCGAGTCGTCGTCGTCGTAGTAGCGGAAGCTCTCGGTTGGGTGTGCACCCATGCCCAGCATCCGTCCGGCGGCGTTGCCAACGGCCACCGCCTCGTCGAGGATCGCGCGCAGCCGGGCGTCGGGCTCGAATTTCTCGCCCTTGACGATCCCGATGGCGGCGAACTGACCGGCAAGTTCGGTGTTGAGCGCCTCGGCGGGCTCCAGCTGCACCAGCGCGTCCAGCATCTCGTAGTGGCCGAAGTCGTTGGGCGGGACCGTGTTGATCGCCAGCCCGGTCCCCTCCACGAAACGGGGGCTCTGTCGCTGCGCGAGCTGGCCGAGCCGACCATTGCCGGTCAGGTAGCTGCCGATGCTGCTGCCCAGGCCACCGGGGACGTAGGGGTAGATCTTCAGTTGCTCCTTGATCCGGGCCACGGTCGGGGCGGGGTCGTTGTTCTCGTTCTGGTCGATGAACGCCCGGCCGAGCATCAGCACATGGTTGGTCGACGAGTGACGGACGAACAGCCCACCCTCGGGCACCGGTCCGTCGTAGCCCGGAGGGAGCAGAAGGTAGGTGCCGCCCTGGCCACGGTCCGCGCCGGGAAGACCGAAGTCGGTGATCCAGCCGAACCACATGTCGTCGACGATGCCCAGGGTGTCCGTCGGGGTCTCCAGCACCAGCGGTCCGTCGGACAGGTCGAGGAAGGCGAGGAAGTAGACGGTGTCGGCGTTCGCGGTCAAGAACAGCGACCGGGAGTCCATCAGCTCCGAGAAGATGATCACGTCGCCGTCCCGTATCCCTGCGCCCAGGAAGCCCTCCCGGATGGCGTACGTCGAGACTCCTTGGATCGAGTTCATGAACGCCTCGACACCGTGCAGGTAGTCCAGGTGGTCGCGCAGCTTCGCTGCCGTCTCACCGTCGGGTACCCGTCGGTGAACTCCAGCGCCCCGATCCCGGCCTCCACACTCGACGGCGTCGTGACCGTGGGCGGCACGGGCGTCCTGGTCACGTCTTCGGCGGACATAACGGCCTCCTCCAGATACTCGATGTGACCATCACCGTAGAGACCGCTCCGGCATGGGTCACCACACAGAACGTGTGAAGCGCCATCTGCGCCGTGTCTCGGCCGCACCCAGCTTCCGCGTCAGCCGCTCCGCGACGCCGACGCTGTCACGAGCTGCAGGCTCGCGCTAGTCAGTCGCAACCAGTAGATCAATCGTGAAGGGCGCCCGCGCTGGGGACACGATGGCTGACGCTTCCGCGCACTACACGCTCGGGTACCTCGGCGCGCACGAGTAGCCGGGTTCATTCCTGGATTGGGGCACCCGCGGCAGCATTCGCCGGTTCTCGCGTTCGTCGTGCTCACAGGAAATCGCCGAAACACCGAGTAGGCGCAGGTCGATCTCGTGGCTACATGAGCCGTGCGGAGGAGCACCGCGATGCCTGGCAAGCCGCGGTTGTTGGTACGTGGCCGACTGACAACCGTAAGGGGTCTGGTTCATTGCTCCTCTGTGTCGAGGCGTGCGACGAACGCACCGCGTCCGGCGGCACCCGCACCTCGTGACGACGCGGCCCCCTCCAGAGGCTCAGTCGGTGTCTGTGCGCAGCTTCTTCGAGAAGTACTCGAGCGCCTTCTTCGTTTTGGTCTGCTGCTCACCGGTGAGGTCGACTCCGCTTTGTGTGAGGAACGTTCTCGTTTCGGCCGCCACCTGGAACGCCTCTGACGGCGCGCACTTCGTCGACAGCTCGAGGATCATGGAGTTGTCCGGGTAGAGCCAGAGCTCGGCAACGAGTTTGCGGGCATATCCTTCGGGCGCGAACTTCAGCTTGAGCACGACGATCGGGCCGAGGATCGAAAGGTCGTCCAGCCCGAGTCCGTCGGGTGCGTGCGCCGAGAACAGCTCCCGCTGCTCCTTGGAGTAGAGCTTGCGGACCGGGCGCAGCCCGAGGACCGCGTCCCTGACGTCTGGCGTTTTCAGTGCGCGTTTCATCGATCCCGAGCAGACGAAGCCGCCGGGCAGCGCATCGACTTCCACGCCGAAGCTGGGCGAATCGCGCAACGCTGCCGGAAGCTGGTCGGGGACCACCGGGCGCAGCTTCACGACCGTGTCATCGCCCTTCAGCTGCACGCGGCGCGCGCGTACCACGACGCCGATCTTGTTGAGCGTCAGGTCAGGTGTGTCGAAGAAGTAGACCTGTCGGATCTGCGCGTCGATGGGATCCACCCCGAGCGCAGCCGCCCCGCGACTCCGGTCGGACACCGGCACTGTCAGCTTGAGCTCGACGCTGTCCGCGCCTTTCGTCAGGGCAAGCAACTCGGCGAGGTCCTGACCGGACAGCATGCGCGTCTTGGTTGCGGCGACCATGATTGCTCCCTCCTCGGTCGGGCGTCTCTTCTGCAGCGATCGGCGCCTACAGGGATCATCTAGCGCGCAGCTGCAGCAGTCGTCACGTAGAACGTGTGAGATCGCTTCTCACAGATCCACCGCCGACTCAGCCGAGTCCTCCGCGCTGGTGGGGTCGTCCGTCCGGGTCGGCCCGCCGCGACGGATGAACTGCCCCAGCCCGCCCGGGTCTTCGGCGATGACGTTGCCGATGATCGCGGCGGCCAGGAAGACGAGCGACAAGGTGTACAGCGTGGCCAGGTAGGTGAATGCCACCCCGATCGACCCGTACTGGTCCGCGCTCTCCTCCAAGGCGCGCGGCAGGTACGCCTCGGAGGCTGGTCGCACCGCCAGCATGGCCAGCGCGAAGACGGCGGCACCTGGAATGAGTCGACGCAGTGGCACCTGGTTGGCCAGCAGCAGCCATGGCACCAAGGCCGCGACCAGTATGTCGAGAGCGAATGTGAGCACGAAAGTCCACGCGTTGCGCGGGGGGATCGGGTCGGTAACCCGGCTAAGGGAACTGGTCACCACGATCGCCAGCACCAACGCCACCACCACTGCCACCCAGCGCCACGCGTTGCTTAGCTGAGTCCTCGGCCGGGACAGCCGCCAGATCGTGGCCATCGCGCGGGTCAGCGCGCGGGACAGGCTGGTCGCCGACAGCAGCACGAAAACCGCTCCCGCGATGCCGAACGCACTGCCGCCGGACTCGTCCAGGGCCTGCTCGAGGACATCCTGGGCGGCCGGCGGCATCGAGACTGCATCCGCGACCCGTTCGGTGGTCGACTGACCAACCCAAACGAACAGCATGATCAGGATCGGGAGCACAGACGCAAACAGCTGAGCGGCAACCGCCATGGCGCGGTCGAACAGGTCGATCCGCCCGATTCCGGCCAGCGATCCGAGTGCGACGCGGCCTGGCCAGTACGACATCCAGCGCGACGGGCCACGCTGTGCGGTTACTCCCGGGCTCGCCACGGTAGTGCGCAATCCGTGGATGCGGTTGGCGCCGTCATGACGTCGTCACCTCGTTGGGGTTCAGGCGCCCGCTACGACTACCGAGAGTCCGGGCGGTAGGTGGCCAGTGCCCAGATCACGAACACGTCCAGCGCGATGATGAGCAGCGACCAGACCGGGTAGAACGGGATGAACGTGAAGTTGGCCAGGGCGCTCAGCACGGCCAGGATGATCCCGATGACGCGGGCCCAGGTACGCCCGGACATCACGGCAACACCGGCCAGAGCAACGATGACTCCGCCGAGCAGGTGTATCCAGCCCCAGGTGGTCACATCGAACTTGAACACGTAGTTGCCGGTGGCCACGAAGAATTCGTCTTCGAGCAGGGCTGTCAGGCCAGCGAAGGCCTGGAACACACCTGCCATGATCATCATGATGCCGGCGAAGATGACCAAGCCGGGCGTGGAGCTGCTACTCCGCGCCGGTTCAACAGCCGTGTTGTATTGCTCCGGGGCCTGGTCGTATTGCTCGGTCGCCTGCTCGGTCATGGTGGTCCTCCTCGTGTGTCTTGCTCCAGGCTGACGCTCGCAACCTATTGAGCGGCGCGGAGATCGGCATCACTCATACCGTGTGAACCACGGCCGGACGCGATTACTTGCCTGCGTCTGTTTGTGGTCCGCTGTTGGGTTTCTGGCGGCCGGTCTCGACGGCGCCGGCAAAGACGCGGATCCCGAGCCCTAGCACGATAAAGTTGAGGAGCATCTGGGTTGTGACAAGCAACCGGGCTGCCTGACTCGTTGCCGTGATGTCCCCGAAGCCGACGGTGGAGAACACCGTGACCGTGAAGTAGAGCGCATCGGTCCGGGTGAGCCCTTCCGTGCTGAAGTTTTCGGCGTCGGCCTCAGCCATGAGGAAGTACGTCGCGGCGAAGAGCAGGAGCAGCAGCGGCGCGGTGACCGCGAGCGCCTCGACCGCGCGCACCGCCGGGTGCCGCGATTGGGCGATCGCCTTCACCTGGAACGTCGAAGCGGTGCCCAACACGAGCAGGCCAACCGCCAGCGTCAGCCACAGCGGGACGTTGGCCAACCTGTCGAGCGGCGCGAGGTAATAGACGGCAACGAGCAGCACCGTGACGGCCAACGACCTCAGCAAAGCACCGACCAGGCGCCGTCGCCGCTGCGCCGCGGAAAGCTGCCCGACAGTTGCCGTGGTCACGTCGTCCTCTCTCGGCTCCGCTCACTCACTCGCGCGTTCCCGGTGAAGTCCTGACCCGGCATGATGTTGGCGTAGCGGGCCAAGCCATGCGTGGTCACTCAAGCATGCTTTGCACGGTCGTCTCGGCGCGGTCGGCGACCCGGTCGATGACGCCCTCGTGATCGAAGGCGGGCGATGGCGCTGCGGGCGATCACGTAGAAGGGCACGGCCAGGATCAGGCCGACGATGCCGCCGACGAGGCCGCCCAAGGCGGTGACGACGAGCACGACCAAGGGATGGATGTCGAGGCTGCGGCCCATCACCTTGGGCTCGACGAAGTTCTCCAGCATCAGGTTGGAGGCGAGCACCACCAGCGAGCATGATGGCGGCCTTGCCGAGCCCGCCGTCGCCGAGCGCGACGATCACGGCCAGCCCGCCGCCGAGGAAGGCGCCGATGTAGGGGATGTAGCCGCCGATGAAGTTGACCACGATGATCGTGAAGACCAGCGGGAGGCCGAGCAGCAGTGCGGCCAGGCCGATGACCATCGCCACGACGGCAGACATGACCGTACGGCCTCGCCCGTAGTCGCGAAGGATCCGGCAGGAATCGCCGATGAAGCCGTCGACGTCGTCGCGCAGCGTGGGGTCGAGCCTGCCACGACGGATCGCCGCAGCCGGGTCCCGTCCTTCAGCAGGTAGTACATGATCAGGGCGCCGAGGATGACGCCGCTGGCGAGACCGATCAGCTTGTCGACGCCGGAGACCAGATGGGTGACGAAGCCGTCGCCGATCATCGGTGCCGCAGCCTCGGTCGCGGCCCGGGCGTCGTCCAGCGAGTCCCGGTCGACGTCGAGCTCGTCGGCCGCGTTGTCGATCGCCGCGTCGACCGAGGACCCGATCTCGTCGGTCTGCTCGGTCACACCGCGAACCGTCGCGACGAAGACGACGAGCATCAACGCGAGCAGGCCGAGCACGACCAGGCCGGCCGCGAGAGTCGGCTTGAGCTTGTGACGTTGGAGGGTTCCGACCAGCGGCTTGAAGATCACGGCGAGCACGGCCGCGAACGTCAGCGGCAGCACGATCTCGCTCACTGCGCCCAGCGCGGCGACCACGATCGCCGTTGCCACGACAAAACCGACGAAGCTCCACGCCCCGATCCCGAGCTTGGGGACCCAGAGAAACAGCCGGTTGCCGTCCGGTCTCGCCTCGGTAGCGGGAGCCCTGCCGCCGTCAGCAGATCCACTAGACGGGTCTGACACGTGTGCCGGTCCCTGGGGTGTGGCGTCGGAATCCTGTTCTGTGTCGCGGCCTATCACTGGTGGACCCCTCTCCAAGGACCTGCTGGGCGGCGGATCCGGTGACCACGCCGAGGACGACTAGGAACGAGTTCCCGAGGACTGCGAACTGCTGGCAGTGATCTGGCTATGCGTCGCTTCCGCGAGTGCCGGTCAGTCGTCGCTCTCTTCGTCGAGCTCCGCGACTTCGATTGCGACCGAGAGCCCCTTGACGATCTTTCCGGTTTCGGATACGACCCGTGTCGTGCCGACAATCGGCGCGACCGCGGCGAGGACACCGCGCACCTGCTCGGCGTCGACACCGACCTCACTCGCCGCTCCGAGGTTCAGCAGGTACGAGATCGCCGGAGCATCCACGGCGACGAGCGCGGCCACGCGCACCAGCATGAGTGTTTCCGGGTCGAGACTCGACGCAGCGGCCGAGTCCACGGTCATTTGCGCGAGCAGGTCGAGGACCGGTGTCTCGCTTGTCGATTCGGTCATGGTGCTCCCTTTCGTTCCACGTTCTTAACGCTCTCGTGCGGGCCTCGCCTCGTCGATCCTCGACTCGGTCCCGCCGCACCTCTCGTCTGATTGAGCGCGCATGACGACGTTGCCGCATCCCACAGATTGAATGAATCGATCTCGGGCGACGCCGCTGACAAACGCGGAGGCTCTCGTCGGCGGCAATGACACCGTTTGTCCGGCCGGACTGCCGAACCTAGGCTTCGACCGTGGACGATGACCCGCAGGGGGCGGCGCCGACCGATGGCGAGCTCAACGCGTTGCTGCTCGACGCGAAGCTGTCGGTGCCGCGTCCTCGCCCAGGGTTCTGGTAAGTCGCGCCAGGCTCATCGAAACGGCTCGTGCGAGCGGCTGCCGGTTGGTCGGCGTCACCGCACCTGCGGGGTATGGCAAGTCGACCTTGCTGGTGGAGTGGGCCTTGGCCGAGGATCGTCGGGTCGGCTGGGTGTCCCTCGACCGTTTCGACGACGATCCCGCGGTGCTGCTCACCTTGATGGCGTCCGCGTACGCTCGAGTCTCGCCGGGCGATTCCGAGCTGGTCGCTGACATGCGCGGGCCGGGCGTATCCGTGTTGGGACGTGCCGCGCCGCTGCTCGCGTCGGCGCTCAGGGCGAGCCCAGTTCCATTCGTGCTCATCCTGGACGACCTTCACGAACTCCGGTCGCCGGGTTGTCACGATGCGCTCAGCGTGGTGATCTCCGGGATTCCCACCGGGTCCCAGCTGGTCGCGGCGAGTCGCTTCGAGCAGCCTCACGTGCCGCGGCTGCGGGCTTCGGGTGACGCTGTGGAGATCCTTGCGCAAGACCTGGCCCTCGACGCGGCCGGGATCGAGCAGATATTCGCAGGAGCACATGTCAGTCTCACTCCTGAGGTGGCAGCCGAGGTGACCGCGCGGACCGAAGGCTGGCCGGTCGGCGTATACCTCGCCGCAGTGATCGCGCGCGACAGCCACGGCGAGGCGTTGACGGTGTCCGGTGACGACCGGTACGTGGCCGACTACCTGTACCGCGAAGCGTTGGTGCAGCTGCCCGACGATATCCAGCGGTTCCTGCGCCGCACGTGTGTGCTCGACCAACTGCGCGCTCCGCTGTCCGACGCCGTACTCGGCGGATCGGACGCGCAGGAGAAACTGCGCAGCCTCGAAGCCTCGAACTCGTTCCTGATCCCGCTCGATCGTCGCCGAGAGTGGTACCGCTACCACGCGCTGTTCAGGGAGTTCTTGCTCGGTGAACTTCGTCGCGTCGAGCCCGACGTGATCACGAAACTGCACCTGCGGGCCGCCGACTGGTACCAATCCAACGGATCGCCGGCGTTGGCCCTCGAGCACCTGTTGAACACGGCCGAGCGGGACCGGTGCGTGCAGCTGGTGACGGAGCTGACGCTGCCGACCTACCAGGCCGGGCAGTTATCCACGGTGCAGCGATGGTTCTCGGCGCTCGGCGACTCCGCAATCGAGGCGTATCCCCCGCTCGCCGTGCTGGCCGGCTGGATTACGGCGATGACCGGCCAGAACGCCGAAGCGCAACGGTGGGCGGCAATCCTCGATACCGCGTCCTTTGATTTGGTGCCCGCGGACGGGACGGCGTCATTCGTGTCGGGCCGGGCGATGCTCCGGGCCGTCATGGCCGCCGCCGGTCCAGAGCAAGCCATGAGCGACGCCAGCGTCGCGGTCGCCCAGGAACCACCGTGGAGCGTCTGGCGTGATCAGGCGCTGTACCTGAGCGGGAGGCGCATCTGCTCGCCGGGGATGGTCACCGAGCGGGTGCCCTGTTCGCCGAATCGGCCGCTGTCGCAGTCACCCACGACAACGCTGATGTGCTCGTCATCAGCCTGTCCGAGGGCGCGCTGCTGGCGATGGACAGCGGGCGGTGGACGGTGGCCGCGGAGTACTTGAACAGGCACTCGGCGCAATCGACGCGCATCGGATGCACGACTACGTCACCGAGCGTGCTCGCCTTCGCTGCCGCGGCCCGTCTTGCTGTGCACCGTGGCGATTTGAGGGAGGCGGACCGCCAGCTGACGCAGGCGATGCGGACCCGCCCGTCGGCCACGTTTGTGTTGCCCTTCATCGCCGTGCGCGTCCGACTGCAGCTCGCCAAGGTGTACGCCGCCTTGGGTGACCCCACGACGGCCCGCCACCTGCTGCGTGAGATCGACGACGTGCTGCTGCACCGGCCGGCTCTGGGCGCCCTCGTCGACGAGGTGTCGGAGTTTCGCCGAATGCTCACTCCGAAGGAGCCGGCGGGGGTGACCGCCGCGGCGCCACTCACCCCGGCAGAGCTCCGGGTGCTCCCGTACCTGCAGACGCACCTGTCGATTCGCGAGATCGGGGAACGACTGCTACGTCTCACGCAACACAGTCAGCAGCGAAGTCGCCTCGATCTATCGGAAGTTGGGCGTCTCGTCCCGGAGCGATGCGGTGCAGCACGCGACGGTGATCGGCCTGCTCGGCGGGTAGCCGACATCACCCACCGGGCTGCTCGGGCGAGGGCCTCGTCCGTGTCGTACCCAAGCGCGAGCGCAAGCTTCGGGGCCGCCTCGACGACACACGGCAGCCCCACGACGGGCACAACGCCGACCAGTACATCAACGATCTCGGCTGCGGTCGCGCCAGCAGTCACCGCGGCATCCGCCTGCGCTCCGTAGGACGGGACGGCGCCTCCAACCGCGACCAACGCCGCAAGGCGGACAAGCGCCAGCGTCTTGGGATCCAGCGCCTCCGGCGCGGCCTCCGCTCCCTCGACGTGATACTCCACGATGTGTGCGTCATTGATGGCTAGACGCCGCAGTCGGTCTGTGTACTCCAAGGTCAACTCACCCCTTCCGCGCGATCAGCGTCCGAAGAGACCAACACGGCGCTGGCCGGGATGCGGGCGTCTGGCGACTCTGGCTGGGGACCTCCACGCTCCATTGAGCGGTACGGAAGAGGCTCTCCGCATCACACAGATCAGATGAACCGTGAGCCAACCCCGCCATCACTCGAGGCGGTACAAGGCGAGCGGGACCGTGTGGGGAACAGCTTCATGTGTTGTGTATGACGACCGGCACGGGTTTCCGCCGCACGATGTCGGGTGTTGCTCTGCGTGAGGTACACGCACCAAGCAACACGGAAGGTACCTGATGGACGCGAACACACCGATCACCCTGGCGGCCGCGCGGTACGGCAGTCGTGACGCTGCGGTCAACGACTTCCAAGCCGTTTGGGAAGCACGCCACGAGGGCGACTTCGATCACACCGCCGTCGCCGTCCTCACCAAGGACGCCTCGGGCAAGCTCCAGGTCGAACGGCATGACAGCACCGCCAAGCACCTCGCGTGGGGTGGGGCCATCCTCGGCGCGGCACTCGTCGTCGTCGCCCCGCCCGCCGGCGCCAGCGTTCTCGCTTCGGCGGGCGTGATAGGGGGTGCCGGCGCGATGGTGGGCCACTTCCACCGCAACATTCCGAAGCAGGACGTGGAGGCCGTCGCCGAACTTCTCGAGTCGGGCCAATCGGGTCTGGTCGTGGTTGCCGTCAATCGCCTCGGCACGGACATTGAGCCGCTGCTTGCCAATGCCGACAAGACGGTCATCACGAACACCACCTGGGGAGACCTCGACGTCGAGATCGAGAAGGAAATCGCCAACGCGCAGGACAGTCCGAACAACTCATAGTCGGTGCCGCAGACTCTGTGGCCCGTTCAGAGGAAGGACGGCTGAGCACGATGACCTCTCACGAGCCCGACCGGGCACCGTCGCGACGAGTGAAACTCGTCGGGCTCCTGTTGCTCACGACCGTTGGGATGATCGCAAGCTGCGCTGGCGACGACACACCCGCGGTGTGCGACAGTCTCGAGACCCTAAGAGGCGATGTCGACCAATTGCAGGAACTCGACCCACAGGTCGGCGAAGGAGCCGTGGCTGACATCGAGGATTCGCTCGATTCGATCCGAACCAGTCTCGAGACCGTGAAAGAGGATGCCGAGGCGGAACTTTCCGAACCGATCGCAGGTCTCGAGACCTCTCTCGAGGCGGTCTCCGCCGACCTCGACTCGATCCAGGCGGCAGGCGACGTGACTTCTGCGTCGGTACAGGCACTCGTCGACTCGCTTGCAGCGGTGAGCACATCCTGGGAGGCACTCGCGGCGTCCGCCCCGGACTGCGACCTCTAGCGGCTAGAAACACTCGACCGAAGCCCCGGACAGGGGCTGTGCCACATGGAGCCGGCCACAGAGAGCCGCCTGTCGGAATCGAACCGACGACCTACGCATTACGAGTGCGTCGCTCTGCCGACTGAGCTAAGGCGGCGTGCATCCCGCCGATGAGCGGGGCACGGGCGTCGAGTGTACCTGCCGATGCGTCGGCGTCCGAATCCGCCTGAACCCGACGCGAGAAGGCGCTAGACGCCTCTCTAGAGCAGTCCCCCGGCCGCTTTCGGTGCGGCCGGGTCAGTGCCGCCGTCCCCCACTGCCTCCCGGGACAGGAAGTCCTCGAGCTGCCAGATGTCGTCGCCCAGCCCGGTCGGCGATGGCGAGCAGGGTCGACATCGAGGCGACCTCCTCGACCTGCTCCTTGAGGAACCACAGCATGAACTGCTCGCCGAGGAAGTCCCCCTCGTCGCGGGCGGACTTGAACAGCGCCTCGATCTGATCCGTCACCGCCCGCTCCTGCCCCAACGAGAGCGCGATCAGATCGCGTGGCGCCGAGAACTCGTTGATCACCTCAGGAACTCCCGGGATGGCGACGTCGAAGCTCCGGTCGAGCATGTACTGCACGATCATCAGCGCGTGGTTGCGCTCCTCGACAGCCTGTCGGTAGAAGTGCGCGGCCAGCCGCGGTAGATCGTGGTTGTCGAACCAGACGGCGAGCGCGACGTACTGATGACTGGCGGCGAACTCGTGCTGCACCTGCTCCCGCAGGAGCTTCACAAACAGCGAGTCGGGCGGGGGCGTCAGCGTGGCAGGCACGGCCCCACCCTAACGAGCGCCGTCCCCCTAGCACCGCGCGCCGTCCGCCGGGGGTGTGCCCTGCAGGAGGTAGGCGTCCACCGCAGTGTCGACGCAGTCGCTACCCGTCATGTACGCCGTGTGCACGTCGCCCTCGTACGTGAGCAGCACGCCCGACTCGAGCTGATCGGCCAGCCCGACGGCCCATCCGTACGGCGTCGCCGGGTCGCCCGTCGTGCCGACAACCAAGATCGGAGCGGCGCCCGTTGCCGAGACCGGTCCCATGTCGTTGACCGCGGGTACGGGCCAATGGGCGCACACGAGGTTGCCCCAGGCGAGGTAGGGGCCGAACCTCGGCGACGCTGCGGCGTAGGCACCCACCTCGGCCTCCACGTCGGCCACCGATTTGACCGAGTTGCTGTCGAGGCAGTTGACGGCGTAGATCGCCTCGTTCTGGTTGCCACGGAAACTGCCGCTGGATTCCCGCCCAAGGTAGATGTCCGCAAGGGTCATGAGCGCAGTCCCGTCGCCATCGAGCGCACGCGCCAGTGCGGCACCCAGCGCGGGGTAGCCCTGCGACTTGTCGAAGTACAGCGGCAAGGCGACACCGAGGACCGCCAGCGACTGCGTCAGCTCGCGCCCGTCTGCCGGCAGCGGCTCGGCGTCGATGTCCGCCATGAGCCGGTCGAACCGCGCCAGTGCCCGCTGCTTCGTCGACCCCAGCGGGCAGCGTTCGGTTTCGAGGCACGCATCGACGTACGACTGGAACGCCTGCTCGAAGCCTGCGGCCTGTTGGAGCGAGACGTCGGTCCCCGAGAGGCTGGGGTCCAAAGCACCGTCGAGGACCATGCGACCGACGCGCTGCGGGAACTGCTCGGCGTACGCCGCGCCGATGTCGGTGCCATAGGACTTGCCGAGGTAATGCAGTTGCTCGTCGCCGAGCACCCCGCGCAGCACGTCCACGTCTCGCGCTACGTCCCGCGTGCCAATGTGCGGCAGCAGGCTTTCCGACTGTTGCCGGCATCCGGTTGCGAACTCGGCGCTGGCCGAGTCGATCGCGGAGACCTCGCCGGCGTCGTCTGGTGTTGCATCTGCCGCCACGAACGCAGCCAGATCGTCGTCCGCGAGGCAGTCGACCGGGTTCGACTGCCCAACACCACGAGGGTCGAACCCCACAACGTCGAAACGTTCGAGCACCGGCTCGGTCGCCACTGAGCTCGCGGCCCGGGCGTAGTCGATCCCCGATGCACCCGGCCCACCCGGGTTGACGATCAGCGAGCCGATCCGTTGGCTCTGGTCGCCAGCGGGCGCCCGTAGGAGCGCGAGCTCGATCGTCTCGCCACCAGGCGACGCGTAGTCAACGGGCACCGTGAGCGTCGCGCACTCGAACTCCCCATCGCAGCCGGTCCACTGAGGTTGCTGTTCATAGAACCGCGCCAACTCAGGGGCGACGTCGGAGGGCGCCGCGGCCGGTTGTGCTTCCGCCGCGGGCCGCCGGCTGCCGGGCTCGTCGCCATCGCCGCTCGAGCACGCTGCGGCAAGGAGGAGTACGGCGACCGCGGCGGCGGCGCCTCGGTTGGCTCTGGTCACAGGCCCGCGTCCGGCGTCCAGCGCATGCCGGCGTCGATGGCGCGTTCGAACTCCTGGCGTGAGCCGCAGACGCTTGCCTTGGGGCACGACGTCCGCCGGCCCGACTCCTGGTCCTTGATCACGATGAGATCGGCCGGCACGTTGTAGCCGACAACCGTCCCCTCGACCGGTTCGGCCTCCGCCGTCGGTGCGCCGCACGCGTGCGCACCCAGCTTGGGGACCGACTTCTTGAAATCGAGGTAGAGCGGGTGCTCGTACTTGAGGCAGCACATGAGACGTCCGCACGCGCCCGAGATCTTGAGCGGGTTGAGCGGCAGGTCCTGGTCCTTGGCCATCCTCACGCTGACGGGCTCGAAGTCCTTGAGAAACGTCGAGCAACAGGTGTCGCGCCCGCACGGCCCCAGCCCGGTCTGCACTCGCGCCTCGTCCCGGGCGCCGATCTGGCGCAGGTCGACCCGCGCACGGACCTCGCGCGCCAGCTCGCGCACCAGCCCGCGGAAGTCCACCCGGTGGGGAGCGGAGAAGTAGAAGGTCACGAGCTCGTCGATGTCTGGGCGACGCTCGGTGTAGTCAACCGCGACGATCTTCATCGGCAAACCGTGCTCACGGACCATGCGCTTGGCGATGATGCGGGCGTCCGCCTTGCGGCGGCGGTTGCGCTCGTCGCGCTCGAGGTCCTCATCGCCGGCAATCCCCGCGCACTTCGGCAGGCCGCCGATCTCCTCGCTCACGTACGCCGGCGCCCAGATGACCTCGGCAACCTCGGGGCCGTCGTCGGTGGGGACGAGCACCCTGTCGCCGACCTTCGGCTCGAGCGCGCCGGGGTCGAGGTAGTAGAGACGGCCGTATCTGTTGAACGCGACCGCCATCACCATGGCCATTGAGGGACTCTAACCCGCGCCTGGCCAGCCTGTCTGGGTGAGTGACCTGCAGATTCGCCCGGCGACTCGGGCCGCCCCGACCGGCTCGGGCGCAGCACGAGATAGAGGAGCGCGTACGCGATCGTGCTGAGCACTCCGACGCCGGCAAATCGGACGAGCTGGCTGCGGGTACCGGAGTCGTGCGCCGCGCGCCGCCCTAGTCGCGCCGCGACCTCGCGGACCGGAATGGAGCCGGTGGCCATCCCCCACCCAACTCGGGCCACTCCCCTGATATCGGTTATCGCGGTCGGCACGATGTGGACAGTCGAGTGCGGGTCGTCCACCCAGTCGACGGGGACCTCGTGGATTCGTAGGCCGACGCGTTCGGCGAGCACGAGCAGCTCAGTGTCGAAGAACCAGCCAGTGTCGCCGATCAGCGGGAGGAGCTCGCGGGCGTGTTCGGCGCGGATGGCCTTGAAGCCGCACTGCGCGTCGCTGAACCGTGTCCGGAGGGCGACATGGAGCAGAGTGTTGTACGCACGCGAGATCAGCTCTCGCTTCGGGCCGCGCACGACATTGGAGCCATGTGCCAGCCGCGTCCCGATCGCAAGGTCGCTGTGTCCCGACAGCAGCGGCGCCACCAGCGGCAGCAACGCGTCGAGGTCGGTCGACAGGTCTATGTCCATGTAGGCCAGCACCTGTGCGTCGCTTCCGCTCCACACGGTGCTCAGAGCGCGGCCACGTCCAGGCTCGGCGACTCGGATCGCTTCGACCTCGGGGAAGCGCTCCGCGAGGAGGCAAGCCTCGCGCCAGGTACCGTCGGTCGAGCCGTTGTCCGCGATCGTGATGCGTGCGTTGAAGGGGAAGCGCTTCAGAAGGTAGTCGTGCAGCCGCTCAACGCCCGATCGAAGGCCGCGCTCCTCGTTTCGAACGGGAAGCACGATGTCGACCTGGATGGGCGGTGCTGGCGGATTCTCCGCACGGGTTGTCATGTGCTGCCTCAGCGTTGTGGTCGTCATGACCACCACCTTCTGAGGTCAGGATGTGCTGACCCTGGTGGCAACCTGTGAGGTCGCTGGGGACGGCTTCGCCTCGGCCGCTCCGACCGGCTCGGGTGCGAGCGGCAGCTGCACGCGGAAGGTTGCTCCCGCGCCGGGGCTGGTCTGGAGCGTGATGCGCCCGCCATGTGCGGCAATCAGCGCAGCCGCAATGGAAAGCCCAAGGCCGGTGCCGCCTGCGGCACGGCTGCGGGACGCGTCGCCGCGATAGAAGCGCTCGAAGACCTGGGCCGCCGCCTCGTCGTCGAGGCCAGGCCCCTGATCTGCGACCTCGAGGAACGCGTGCGGACCGTCGGCATCGTTGGTGGTGCCGACTCGCACGGTGATGGGCGTTCCGGCGGGCGTATGACTCGTCGCGTTGGCGAGCAGGTTGCCGAGCACCTGACGCAGCCGCGCCTCGTCGCCCACCACGACGGGCACACGGTCCGGTGTGCCAATGACCTCCAGCTCGATCCGGCGATCCGGAGCGACGACGCGCATGTCCCCAACACCTTCGGTCGCCAGGGTGAGGAGATCGACCGGTCGTTGGTCGAGCGGGCGCTGCTGGTCGAGGCGGGCGAGGAGCAACAGATCGTCAACCAAGAGACCCATGCGGCGAGCTTCGTCCTCCACACGACGGAAGGCTCTCGCGACGTCGGCTGGTTCGGCAGCAGCGCCCTGCCGGTACAGCTCGGCATACCCACGTATCGACGTCAGTGGCGTACGCAGCTCGTGGCTGGCATCGCCGACGAACCGTCGCATGCGCTCCTCAGACGCGCGGGCCTCAGTCTCAGATTCCTCGCGAGCGCGGAAGGCTGCCTCGATCTGGCCGAGCATCGAGTTGAACGACTGGGCCAGCCGTCCGACCTCGGTGCGCGGATCGCCTTCGGGCACGCGGTGCGACAGGTTGCCGGCCGCAATGGCCTCGGCCGTGCGTTCGACCCCGACGAGCGGACGCAGACTGGAGCGGACCAAGACATACGCGACGACGGCCAGCAGGAGCAGCACGGCTCCACCGACCGCCGCGGTGATCGTCATCAACCGGTCGGTCGTGCTCTGGACACTGTCGAGGGACAGCGCGACCGTGACGCTCTCGCCATTAGGAAGAGCCTCTGTGATGACGCGCCACTCGCCACCGCCGGTCGCCGAGCCGACGGTGTACGGCGCATCGCCGAGGGCGGTCACGGCGGCCGCGTCAAGTTTCGGAAGGTCAGGGCTCGCGTCACCGTCGGTTGTGTCGCCCTCGTCGAGCAATGAGCCGTCGGCGCCGTTGGCTTGGACGACATACGTCGTTCCCGCCTCACCGCCAGGGAGTGGACGGCCGTTCTCGTAGAGACCGCGCCCGTGCATGACATCGTTGACCGCCATCCGCGAGGCATCCTCGAGCTGCGTGTCGACGCGGTCGACGAGGTACGACCGGAGCAGCGTCACGGAGGCGCCACCGGACGCCAGAATTGCCGCCGCGAGCAGACCGAGCATCGCCGCGACGAGGCGTACGCGCAGCGGTGTCCGCGCCCATCCTGCACGCAGCGTCCGCATCAACGTCTCCGCAGCACGTACCCGACGCCGCGCACCGTGTGCAGCAGTCGCGGCTCGGTCGTGTCGACCTTGCGGCGGAGGTAGGACACGTACGACTCGACGATGCTGCCGTCACCCCCGAAGTCGTACGCCCACACGTGGTCGAGGATCTGCGCCTTGCTGAGGACGCGGCCGGGGTTGGCCAGGAAGTAGCGGAGGAGCTTGAACTCTGTCGGCGACAGCGCGACTAGCTCGCCCGCCTTTCGCACCTCGTGGCTGAGCTCATCGAGCTCGATGTCGGCGAACCCGAGCATCGGTGGGATGTCCTGCACAGCGCCGCGGTCTGCGCGACGCAGGACCGCATGCACACGGGCAACGAGCTCATCGAGGCTGAACGGCTTCACCACGAAGTCGTCACCGCCCAGCGTCAGTCCGTGCACGCGGTCCTCGGTTGCGTCCTTGGCAGTAAGGAAGATCACGGGTACGTGCTGGCGACGCTCACGGAGCTGGCGGAGGACCGAGAAGCCGTCCAGGCCCGGCATCATGACGTCGAGCACGATCAGGTCGGGGTGGAGGTCGTCGGCGATGTCCAAGGCGCGCCAGCCGTCCTCCGCAGTGGTCACGTCGAACCCCGCAAAGCGCAGGCTCGCGGACAGCAGCTCGCGGATGTTGGGCTCGTCGTCGACGACGAGGAGCTTGGCGGGCGTGGTTTGAGAGCCGGTGCCGGCGATGCTCATGCTCGTGATTGCCACGACTCCCACAGTGGACTGCCGGACTGAGACGGTCCTGAGCGTTTCCTGGGAGGTTCCTGAGAATCAGGTTGGTGCGAGCGCTTGGGACTAGCCCGCCTTCAGCCGCAACGCCATCGACTCGAGTGCGAGCAGCGGCGCCACATTGCCGTCTAGCGCTTCGCGCGTCTCGACGATGGCCGCCATGCGTCGCACGGTTGCCGCCGAGTCGCTCTGCCTTGCCAGCCGCCCCAGCTGCACCTGGAGCTCCTCGTTGACCAACGTCGACCCAGCGCCGATCTGCAGGACGAGGACGTCACGGTAGACCGCCAGGATGTCGACGAGCGCGCGGTCGACGGAGTCACGCTGCACCCGCTTGCGCCGGGTCTTCTGATCCTCGGCCAAAGCTCTCAGTGCTGCGGTGGCGCTGCGCGGAGTGCGCGATCCTGGCCCTGCGCCGAGCGCCGCCCGCAGGTCCTCTGTCTCGCGTGCATCAAGCTCGTCGCAGCGAGCGTTGGCGTCTTCCTCAGCGGCCTCGACCAGGTTGGCCGCCGACTGCAGGCACGACCCTATGTCGCCCACCTGAAACACCAGTCGCAGCACCTCGTTGCGCCGGTTGCGCGACTGCTCGTCGACCGCCAGCGCGCGGGCCCGGCCGATGTGTCCCTGTGCCGCCCGCGCGGCAAACGCAGCCATCGGCCCGTCAATCCCATAGGTCGTCTCGAGATGCCGGGCGACGTCGTCATAGGGCGGTGTGCGCAACCCGACTATCCGGCACCGTGACCGGATCGTCGGCACAATGTCTTCAGCCGTCGGTGCGCAGAGCATCCACACCGTGCGCAACGGCGGCTCCTCGACGGACAGCAGCAACGCGTCGGCAGCGTCCTCGGTCAAGCGGTCTGCATCTTCGATGACCACGACCTGCCAACGGCCGTGCGACGGACGCAGCGATGCGCGCGGCACCAGAGCACGCACATCGTCGACCTTGATGGATAGCTGCTCCGTCGCGACCAGCATTACGTCGGGATGCGCGCCGGAGAGCGCCGTGCGGCAGTCGTTGCACACGCCGCAGCCACCCGTCGCACACTGCAGCGCGGCGGCGAAGGCTTTGGCCACGACCGACCGCCCCGACCCGGGAGGTCCGGTGAACAGCCAGGCATGGGTCATGACGTCGCCCGCGTCCGGCTCCCGCGCGACGACCCGCTGCGCATCGGCGACCGCCCGCTGCAGCCCGGGCACGACGGGCTGCCCGACCACTGCGTCCCAGACGGTCATCGCGCTCCCACCCGTCCCCTCAGGACAGTTGCGACGGCATTTCGTACGTGCTCGGCGACGGATGCCGGTGCAGCCCTCCCATCGACCACCGCATAGCGCTCTGGCGCCGCGGCGGCGAGGTCGAGGAACGCTTGCCGCACCCGCTCGTGAAAGGCCTCCGGCTCGCTCTCCAGCCTGTCGGCGGTGTCGAACCGCCCCCTCCCGATCCCCGCCGGCACATCGAGCACCACCGTCAGGTCGGGGACGAGTCCATCGGTGGCGAACCCGCACAGCCGCGCGATCGCATCAGCACCCAGGCCGCGTCCGACACCCTGGTAGGCAATCGCCGAATCGATGTAGCGATCGGTCACCACCACCGCGCCGCGCGCCAGCGCCGGGCGGACCAGCGCCGCCACATGCTCGGCCTTGTCCGCGGCGTACAGCAATGCCTCCGCCCTGTCGGACAGGCCGTGGTTGGCAGGGTCGAGGACCAGCTGGCGGACGGTGGGCCCGATGATCGAGTCACCCGGCTCATAGGTCAGCACGACCTTGCGCCCGCCCTCACGCAGCCACTCGGTCAGCAGCCGCGCCTGGGTCGACTTGCCCGCGCCGTCTCCGCCCTCGAGCGCGATGAAGAGGCCGGCGGCGGCAAGCGGCTGGTCTGGCACGCGGCACAGCCTAATGAGCGCCCCGGACAAGCCGCCGAGGCCGCACGCCTCCAACCACCCCGGCCGGCGCGAAAGGCGGCATGCTTGGCGCGTGGACCAGGTCGACATTGCCGTACTCGGGTCGGGGCCCGGGGGACAGAAGGCAGCGATCGCCGCGGCCAAGCTCGGCCGACGGGTTGCCCTCGTCGAGCGCCAGGACATGGTCGGTGGTGTGTGCATCAACACCGGGACGATCCCCTCGAAGACGCTCCGCGAGGCCGTCATCTACCTGACCGGGTTGCACCAGCGCGAGCTGTACGGCCGGTCGTACCGCGTCAAGGAGGAGATCACCGTCGCCGATCTCAGCGCCCGCACGCAGCACGTCGTGGGCCGCGAGATCGACGTCGTCCGCAGCCAGCTCGCGCGCAACGGCGTACGACTGGTGCCCGGCACCGGTCACTTCCTCGACGCGCACACGCTCGGCATCAAGAGCGGCGCCAGCTACGACGACACCCGGCTACAGGCAGACGTCGTGATCATCGCGACGGGCACGACCCCGGCTCGGCCCCAGAGCGTGGAGTTCGACGAACGCACGATCATCGACTCGGACGGCATCCTGCATCTTCAGCAGATCCCGCGGTCGATGGTCGTCGTCGGCGCGGGCGTCATCGGCATCGAGTACGCGTCGATGTTCGCCGCGCTCGGCACCAAGGTCACCGTCGTCGAGCGCCGTGACCGAATGCTTGAATTCTGCGACCTCGAGATTGTCGAGGCGTTGAAGTACCACCTCCGTGATCTCGCGGTCACGTTCCGGTTCCGCGAGACCGTCTCTGGGGTGGAGCTGCACGACAGCGGCACGATCACGCTGCTCGAGTCAGGCAAGAAGATCCCGGCAGACACCGTGATGTACTCCGCCGGTCGGCAGGGCGCGACTGGCCCGCTCGACCTGCCCAACGCGGGTCTCACCGCCGACGATCGCGGCCGGATCCCCGTCGATGAGCACTTCCGCACCGAAGTCCCGCACATCTATGCCGTTGGCGACGTCATCGGCTTTCCGGCCCTCGCGGCCACGTCGATGGAGCAGGGGCGACTCGCGGCCTATCACGCCTGCGGCGAGCCGACGGGGCCGCTGGCACGCGAGAACCAGCCGATCGGGATCTACACGATCCCGGAGATCTCCTACGTGGGTCGTACCGAGGACGAGCTCACGGAAGCCGCCGTACCGTTCGAGGTCGGCATCTCGCGCTATCGCGAGCTCGCTCGCGGCCAGATTCTCGGCGACAGCGACGGCATGCTCAAGCTGCTGGTCAGCCCGGACAACCGACGGTTGCTCGGCGTGCATGTGTTCGGCACCGACGCCACCGAGCTCGCACACATCGGCCAGACCGTCATGGGGCTCGGCGGCACGGTGGACTATCTCGTCGACACGGTTTTCAACTACCCGACGCTCGCAGAGTCCTACAAGGTCGCCGCCCTCGACGTCGTCAACAAAATGCGTGCCGTCGCCCAGCTGGGCGGTTGACCTTCCCGCCGCTCGGACGCTACGGAGACTGCGGCTTGCTCCCCTGAGGCCCTCGGGGTAACCCCAGCCTCGATTTGGGTGGGCTCCCCAATGCCCGCCACCGCCTCCCGAGACGAATGTGAAAGGGACAGCGGGAGGCATGTGTGGACGTCCAGACAATCGTCGAGTCGGCGCCGTTGATCGCGTACGTCGGAATCGTCGCGCTGGTCGCGCTGGACGCAGTCGCGCCGCTGATCCCCGCGGAGGTCGCCGTGCTCACGGCCAGTGCACTGTCTCTAGACGGGCGACTGGAGTGGTGGGCGATCGCGCTCGCCGCAGCGGCTGGCGGCGTGGTGGGCGATCAGCTCACGTACCGCATCGGTCAACGGGTGCTGCGCCGGCAGATCTCGGCACTTCGTCGTCGGCTGTCCCGCAACCGCGAGGACTCGGGTGAGGCAGCGGCTGAGCCCTCGGTCGGCTTCGTTGTAGTCGGCCGGTTCGTCCCTGGTGGGCGCAGCGCCGCGGGTGCGGTTGCCGGCCACCTGCGCATTCGCTGGCGGCGGTTCGCACTCGCCTCGATGGTGGGATCGATCGCCTGGGCCACGTCGACGGTGCTTATCGGCCGCGGCGCATCCGCCGTCGTCGATGGGCCGATGTGGCAGCAGATCCTCGCGTCGGTGCTGGTGGGGCTCACCCTTACGGCTCTGCTCGTCGGCGTGCGGCGCGTGATCAGGGTGCGCCGCCGGCTCAGCCCTTCGACCGTGACCGCGCCGTCTTCCTTGGCGTTGCAGTCTTCTTCTTCGGCGCGGCCTTCTTCCGTGGCGATGCGGCGGCCTTACGTGGCGCGGGAGCTTTCGTCCTCTTTTCGGCCATGAGCTCGACTGCCCGCTCGTGGGTGATCGACTCCACAGACTCCGACCGCGGCACGGTGACATTGGTCGTGCCGTCAGTGATGTATGGGCCGAACCGGCCGTCCTTGATCACCAGCGGCTTCTTGCTCGCCGGGTCCTCGCCGAGCTCGCGCAGCGGCGGCGCGGTCGCCCGACCACGGCCCCGCTCCTTCGGCTGGGCATAGATCGCCAGCGCCGCGTCCAGCGGGATCGTCAACAGCTGGTCCTCCGACTCGAGCGAACGTGAGTCGTTGCCCTTCTTCAGGTATGGGCCGTAGCGACCGTTCTGCGCGGTGATCTCTTCGCCGTCGGATGGGTCGACCCCGACGACGCGCGGCAGGGTCAGGAGCTCGAGCGCCTGCTCGAGCGTCACTGAGTCGACGGACATCGACTTGAACAACGACGCCGTGCGCGGCCTGGCCTTCGCCGAGCGCGTCCTCCGGCAGGACTTCGGTGACGTACGGACCGTAGCGGCCGTCCTTCGCGACGATCGTCAGCCCCGTGGAAGGGTCGACGCCGAGCTCACGGTCGCCGTTGCCGCGCGCGATCAGGTCGCGCGCAAGATCCGGCGTCATCTCGTCGGGCGGCAAGTCGTCTGGTACGGGGCCGCGGTTGCCCTCGGCATCCTCGACGTACGGACCATAACGACCGACACGGACCACGAAGCCGTCCCCGATCGGCACCGACGACACCTCGCGCGCGTCGATGTCGCCAAGGCCGTCAACGAGCGGCTTGAGGCCGACGAGGCCGTCGGCGCCGTTCCAGAACCGGTTGAGCATCGCGACACGGTCCAGGTCCCCGGCCGCGATGCTGTCGAGGCGGTCCTCCATGAGCGCCGTAAAGCCATAGTCGACGAACCGCGTGAAGTGCCGCTCGAGCAGCTGGACCACGGCGAACGCGAGCCACGTGGGGACGAGTGCGCTGCCGCGCTTGAACACATACCCACGCTCGAGGATCGTGCGGATGATCGCCGCGTAGGTCGACGGCCGGCCGATCTCGCGCTCCTCGAGCTCACGCACGAGTGTGGCCTCGGTGTAACGCGCCGGTGGCTTGGTGCTGTGCCCCTCCGCGTCGATCGCCACCGCCCTGAGTTGCTGGCCCTGCTCGAGGGCCGGGAGCCGGCGTTCCTTGTCATCGAGCTCGGCCTCGGGGTCGTCGGTTCCTTCGACGTACGCCTTGAGGAAGCCGAAGAAGTCGATGGTGCGACCGGAAGCGGCAAACTCGACCGTGCGACCGTCGGTGGCCGTCGCCCCTATGCGCACCGAGACAGTGCGTCCCGTGGCGTCGCGCATCTGCGAGGCGACGGTGCGCATCCAGATGAGCTCGTAGAGCCGGTAGTCGTCGCCGTGCAAGCCGGTCTGCGCCGGAGTGCGGAAGCTGTCACCGGCAGGGCGGATGGCTTCGTGCGCCTCTTGCGCGTTCTTCACCTTGGACGCGTAGGTGCGCGGCTGGTCGGGCAGGTACTCCGAGCCGTACAGCTCGGCCACCTGTGCACGAGCCGCCGCGATCGCGGTGCCCGACAGCGTGGTGGAGTCGGTGCGCATGTAGGTGATGAAGCCGTTCTCGTACAGCCGCTGCGCGACCTGCATCGTGCGCGAGGCACCATAGCCGAGCTTGCGCCCGGCCTCCTGCTGCATCGTGGTTGTGCGGAAGGGTGCGTACGGGCTGCGGCGGTAGGGCTTGGACTCGACCGAGCGGACTTCGAACGGCTGGCCGGTCAGCGATTGCGCGAGCGCGCGGGAGGCAGCCTCGTCGAGGCGTACGACGTCGCGATTCTTCAGCTCCCCGTCGCTGCCGAAGTCACGGCCGGCGGCGACACGCTGGCCGCCGACTGTGGCGAGCCGAGCATTGAACGTGGATGGCTGGTCGGCGGTGCGCTCGGTGTCGAGCGTGGCCTCGAGGTCCCAGTAGTCGGCGGAGCGGAACGCCATGCGCTCGCGCTCGCGGTCGACGACGAGCCGAGTGGCGACAGACTGCACGCGGCCTGCGGAGAGTCCCTGAGTGACCTTGCGCCATAGGACCGGCGACACCTCGTAGCCGTACAGCCGGTCGAGAATGCGTCGAGCCTCCTGCGCATCGACCAACGGCTTGTTGATGTCGCGCGGCGTCTCGACGGCTCGCCGGATCGCGTCACGCGTGATCTCGTGGAAGACCATGCGCTTGACGGGCACCTTGGGCTTGAGCTCTTGCTCGAGATGCCAGGCGATCGCCTCGCCCTCCCGGTCCTCGTCCGTGGCGAGGAGGAGCTCGTCGGCATCCTTGAGGAGATCCTTGAGCTTTCGCACCTGCGGCTTGCTGCGCGCCGGGACCACGTACAACGGGTCGAAGCCCTTGTCGACGTCGACGCCGACCGGCGCCCCGTACCTGTCGCGCTTCGCCTCAGGAACCTCGGTCTTCTTGCTCGGCAGATCGCGGATGTGCCCGACCGAGGACTCCACGACGTAGCCCTTGCCGAGGTAGCCGGCGATCGTCTTCGCCTTGGCGGGCGACTCGACGATGACCAGGCGGCTCGGCCCGGCTTCGGTGGTCTTCCTTTTCGGGGGCACGCGGCTCTCTCTTCTCACACGGACAGACGAGCGGGAGTCTCGATCATGGTGGACGTCGGCGTCCAGTCGGATCACTCCCGGGGGGAACGGTAACCGGTCCCGCCCAACACCCCGCCAACGCGGGTAAGCGTCTCGTGCTTCCCGTTCGAGTGTGACTCAGGTCACAAGCCCTGCCCGACGCTCGCCCACCCGCGTCGCCGTGACGCGGGTGGGCGAGCGGTGAAACTGCTCCTCAGGCCATGTCCAACGCAGGCTCCAGCGGCTGCTCCTGCTCCTGCTCCTGCGGCTGAGTGATCTCGTCGCGGCGGATCAGCACCAGGGCGGCCAGGATGCCGAGCGCGGCGATGACGACCCCGACTTGGAAGGCGGACTGGAAGCCGTCGACGAGTGCGGACGGCAGTGCCGCGCCGGATGTCAGCGCGCTCTCGGTCTGCGAGGTGGCAATGGTGGAGAGCGCGGCGATCCCCAACGCACCGCCGATCTGCTGCGAGGTGTTGATCAGGCCGGACGCCAACCCTGCCTCGGCCGGTTGCACCCCAGCCAGCGCAGCGATCGAGATCGGCACGAACGAGAATCCCAGGCCGACGCCGACGAGGAGGAACCCCGGCAGGAGGTCGCCGACGTACGAACCGTCGACGGACACCTGCGTGAAGAAGATGAGGCCGCCGGTCAACGCCGTCATGCCAGCAACAAGCACCGGCTTCACACCGACCCGGGTGACGAGCTGCGCAGCCACCGCCGACCAGACGATCGCGGAGCCGGCCACCGCGAGGTAGCCGATGCCCGTCCGCATCGCCGAGAAACCGAGCACCTGCTGCATGTAGAGCGTGAGCATCAGGAACATCGAGAAGGTCGCCGTGCCCAGGATCAGACCGGCAACGTTGGCGCCGGCGACGGTCCGCGTGCGCAGCAGGCCGAAGCGCATCAGGGGCTCGGGGTGGCGAAGCTCCCAGGCGACGAAACCAACGAGGAGAACCCCCGCCGCGGCGAACAACGCCAGCGTTGTCGCGTCGCTCCAGCCCTGCCGGCCGCCCTGAGTGATTGCGTAGACGAGCACGGACAGACCGCTCGTCACCAGGACTGCTCCGGGAATGTCGAACCGCTTGACACGGGCATCTCGACTCTCGGACAACAGGAACGGCGACAGCACGAACGCGGCCACACCGACTGGAACGTTGACGAAGAAGATCCACTCCCAGCTGAGAGCGTCGGTGAGGATGCCACCCAGCAGTACGCCGGCTGCTGCCCCGAATCCGCCGACGGCGCCCCAGACCCCGAGGGCGATGTTGCGCTCACGCCCTTCGACGAAGGTCGTCGACAAGATGGAGAGCGCGGCGGGGGTGATGATCGCCGCGCCGAGCCCCTGAATGGTGCGCGCCCCGATCAACGACGTGTCCGACCAGGCCAACCCGGCGAGAAGCGATCCGAGGGTGAAGACGACCACGCCGGCAAGGAAGACGCGCCGTCGCCCGAGAAGGTCGGCAGAACGCCCGCCTAGCAGCAGGAAACCTCCGAAGACGAGCGCGTAGGCGCTGATGACCCATTGCAGGTTCTCCTGCGAGAACCCCAGGTCGACCTGGATCGACGGCAGTGCGACGTTCACGATGGCTATGTCCAAGACGACCATGAACTGGACGACGCTGAGCAGCGCCAAGGCCAGCCACTTGCGTCGATGAGATTCGATCATGACGACCGATGTCCTTCCGATTTGCGTGAGCGATGTCACTTGCAAACTAGTAGCGTCTACTTGTGATTTGCAAGCCCTATCTTTCCTTCAGCAAGCAGCGGGGCTAGGATGGGGGCGTGTCCAGCCGTTACGACATGTACTGTCCGGTTTCGCACGCGCTGAGCCTGGTGGGTGACCGGTGGGCGCTGCTCGTTGTGACCGAGCTTCTGCGTGGCCCGAAGCGCTACACCGACCTCGTGGACAGCCTCAGTGGCATCGGCACCAACATCCTGGCTTCGCGGCTGCGTGACCTCGAGACCCACGGCATCGTGTCCCGCCGACAGCTGCCACCGCCCGCAGCGTCCCGGGTCTATGAGCTGACGGACTACGGCCTGGCGCTCAAGCCGGTCATCCGCGAGCTGGCGATGTGGGGTGCCCGTTCACTCGGCGCCCCGCACGATGTCGATCTCTTCCCTGGCTGGCTGGAGAACATTCTCGACATGGCGCTCGCCGCCGTCGCGCCGGCCGGCCGCTTCGAGTTCCGGGTCGGAGATGAGGTCGCTTCGATCGTCGACAGTGAGGTGCGGCCGGGCTCTATCGAGCAACCGGATGTCCTCGTCGAAGGGGATCCCGTCGCGGTCTACCACCTGTTCGTCGACCATCAGTTCGATCTGGTCAAGATCACGGGCAGTCGCCGGCTGCTCGACGAGCTGCTGTCAGTCGCGCCGGCTCCTGTCGCACTCCCGACGCCTGCCTAAGGCAGCAAGAGATAGCCGTCGCGGACCAGCTCCCGCACGGCGCCAATCAGCGGTTCGGTGAGCGCGGCGACATCTTCGGCAAGGATCTCGGCGAGCGCATGGACAATCTGGCCGACAGTGAGCGTGCCGTCGGCGACGCCGACAAGTGCGGCCTCCGCAGTGCCGACTTCGCGGGCACGGCCGAGCCCGTACGACTGGCGGAGCACGACATGCGAGGGATCTTCCGCCCCTGGTGGCCCGATCTGCTCCTGGCTCACGCCAGCGGCGAGCCGGGGGCGGGTAGCGAGGACACCCGAGCCATCGATCCCGCTAATCATGGCGGCTGCGTCGAAGTGTCCTGCAATCGTGTCGCCCAGCGGCATGTGCACGGCGTGCGGCCAGTCCTCGACCACGACCTGCGGGGCTGCGGCATCCGTACGGCGTAATGCGACCCAGCCGAAACCGATGGCCTCGACAGCGTGGTCCTCGAACCAGCCGAGCCACTCGTCGTACGCGGCGCGGTAGCCCGGAGTCGCAACATCCCCCGAGTCGCGCAGCCACAGCTCTACGTACTCCGCTGGGTCTTGCAACTCCCGTTGAATCAGCCAGGCGTCACAGCCGGTGTCCGCCACCCAGGAGCCCGCTCGTTCCCGCCAGTCCTCGCCGCGCCGGTGCACCCAGTTGACGAGAGCCTGCAGGTGGCCGCCGACGCTCAATCGTGCCGCGCCGTCCACGACGACGCGGCGCGAGATCTCGTCACCCGGCAAACCGGAATCGCGGTAGACGTGCTGCTTTCCGGGGCTGACCACGAAAGGCGGGTTGGACACGACCAGATCGAACTTCTCGTTCACGACCGGGTCGTAGAGGTTGCCGTGGCGAAGGTCGACGGCGATGTCGTTGAGGTCCGCGGTGATCCGCGCGAACGCCAGGGCTCGCTCGCTGAGATCAGTGGCCACCGTGTGCTCGACGTGTCGGGACAGGTGGAGCGACTCGACTCCGCATCCGGTGCCCAGGTCGAGTGCTCGGCCGATCGGTCGGCGGATGGTCAGCTGCGCGAGAGTAGTGGCGGCAGCGTTGACACCGAGCACGTGGTCATCGGAGACCGGTGCGAGACGCCCGTCGAGGCCTGGTGTGAGGTCGGCAGCGACCCACCAGTCGCCCATGTCGTCCGCGTACGGTCGAAGATCGGCCGTTGCGCGTACGGAGTCGCCGTCGACGGCGAGGAAGCCTGCCGCGACGAGCGGCCGCACAAGTCCTGGCAGTGCGCGCTCGGCATCCCTGCTCGAGACGGCCGCCTGGAGCGGGAACAGGCGTGTCAACGTCTCGAGCGGCGACCCTCCCGCGGTGGCACGCAGCCCGGGGGTCGTCTCGTTGCGGTGCAGCGCAGCGCTGGCGAGCGGGCCAAGGCAGTCGCGTACACCGTCGACGTTGTAGCCGATCTCGGTGAACCGCTCGCGCAACGCGTCGGCGTGCTGGCGGTCCAGCCGCGGCTGCGCAGTCACCCGAGCCGCCCGTGCCACCCCCCAGTGTTGATCATGGCGAAGGGGTGATCATTCCTCAAGAATGAGCACCCCTTCACCATGATCAACACCAGCCGGGCGGCGCCTTATGCGGTCGACACTGGCGATGGCGTGTCCGACGACGACGCCTCGATGGCGATCGGTCGTCGCTTGCTGACCACAACGGCGACGACGATGACCAGCGTGGCAGCGATCGCGATCGTGTAGCGCAGCGCGGTGTTGGACGAGTCGCCGATCGTCATCGTCACCACTGCTGGTGCGATGAGCACCGAGACGAGGTTCATCACCTTGATCAGCGGGTTGATGGCAGGGCCGGCGGTGTCCTTGAACGGGTCGCCCACCGTGTCGCCGATGACGGTCGCGGCGTGGGCCTCGGAGCCCTTGCCGCCGTAGTTGCCGTCCTCGACGAGCTTCTTGGCGTTGTCCCACGAGCCGCCGGAGTTGGCCAGGAACACGGCCATGAGAGTGCCTGTCGCGATCGCGCCGCCGAGGTAGCCGGCGAGCGGTCCGACGCCAAGCCCGAAGCCCACCGCAATTGGGGCCAGTGCAGCCAGCAGGCCGGGCGTGGCCAGCTCGCGCAGCGAGTCGCGGGTCACGATGTCGACGACGCGACCGTACTCGGGTTTGGTGGTTCCCTCCATGATCCCGGGGTTCTCGCGGAACTGCCGACGAACCTCATACACCACGGCCCCCGCGGCTCGGCCGACCGCACTGATCGCGAGACCAGAGAAGAGGAACACCACCGACGCGCCGATGAGGACACCGACCAGGGTGTTGGGTGACACGATCTGGTTGGTGAACGTGGCCTGGACGCTCGTGCTGGCCGAGGCCAGACTCTCGCCGACATCGCCCAACGCGGTAGAGATCGCGTCCGTGTAGGAGCCGAACAGCGCCGTCGCCGCGAGCACCGCAGTCGCGATGGCGATGCCCTTGGTGATGGCCTTGGTCGTGTTGCCGACAGCGTCGAGCTCGGTGAGGATGCGCGCGCCGTCGCCGTGCACGTCGCCCGACATCTCCGCGATCCCCTGCGCGTTGTCCGACACCGGGCCGAAGGTATCCATCGCGACGATCACACCGACGGTGGTAAGCAGACCGCAGCCAGCCAGGGCGATGAGGAAGAGCGACAGAATGATCGAGCCGCCCCCCAGCAGGAACACGCCGAACACTGCCGAACCGATGACGAGTGCGGTGTAGACGGCCGACTCCAGGCCAAGCGCCACGCCGGACAGCACAACCGTTGCCGGCCCGGTGAGCGAGGTCTTGGCGACGTCGCGCACCGGACGCTTGTCAGTGCCGGTGAAGTAGCCGGTCAGCCACAGGATGATGCCGGCGAGGATGATGCCGATAGCCACGGCGATCGACGCGAGCAGACGCGGGTCCTTGTCGATCGCGGCGAGGCTGGCACTGACGCCGTCGAGCTCGGCGAACGTGTCAGGGAGGAAAGAGTAGGCCGCGATGGCGCACAGCACTGCGGAGACGACGGCGGACGCATAGAACGACCGGTTGATCGTGACGAGGCCGTTCTCGCCGGGCCGGGGACGCGTCAGGTAGATGCCCAGCACCGCGGTCAGCGCGCCGAGCGCGGGCACGATCAGCGGGAAGACAAGACCGTCGGCGCCGAATGCCGCCTTGCCGAGAATGAGCGCGGCAACGAGCATCACGGCGTACGACTCGAAGAGGTCGGCGGCCATGCCGGCGCAGTCGCCGACGTTGTCACCTACGTTGTCCGCGATCGTGGCGGCGTTGCGCGGGTCGTCCTCGGGAATGCCCTGCTCGACCTTGCCGACCAGGTCGGCGCCGACGTCGGCGGCCTTGGTGAAGATGCCGCCGCCGACACGCATGAACATCGCGAGCAGTGCCGCACCGAACCCGAAGCCCTCGAGCACGTTCGGTGCGTTGGAGCGATAGAGCAGCACGACGAGCGCCGCACCGAGCAGGCCAAGGCCGACGGTCGCCATGCCAACCGCGCCGCCGGTGCGGAACGCGATGCGCATCGCCGGGTCGCGGCCCTCGTCACGGGCGGCGGCGGCGACACGGACGTTGGCGCGCACCGCGAGCGACATGCCGAAGTAGCCGATCGCCGCCGAGAACGCCGCGCCGAAAACGAACGCGATCGAGCGCCCGACCCGTACGTCGGCGTCGCCGGGCAGGAAGAACAGGAGGACGAAGACCAGCGCAACGAAGATCGCGAGCGTGCGGAACTGCCGGTTGAGGTAGGCCGCGGCCCCCTCCTGCACGGCCCGCGCGATCTCCTTCATGCGCTCAGTACCGTCCTTGGCGGCCAGCACCTCTCGGCGGAACATGCTCGCCATCACCAGCGCGGCAACTGCGACGAGCGCAACCACCACGACGTAGCTGAGGTTGCCCCCAGAGAGCTCGACCGTCGGGCCGCTCTCGGCGGCTCGGTAAAGCTCGGTCATACGTCCTCCTCGACGTGGCCCCGAGGGCCGAAAACCCGATAGGCAGGCGCCCCGACGAAGGGTCGGTAGCACCCCCCGCGGGGTTAATGCGGTCTGTGACGGAACCGGCAACCCACCCCGCCGGAGGCATCGGTGGACCCGGATGGGGGGTCACTCTACGAGATGGGCATCACACCATGGGAATCCGGGTGGTGTGGCAACGGTCACGTGCCACCAGGCTCGGCTAGGCCACGGTCGCCCAGCGCAGCCCCAGACGAACGCCCAGCGGACCGGTCCTCACGTCCACGTGATGCGCCAGCTCGCCCAGCAGGGCGAGCACCGAGCCGATGGGCAGCGGCTCGGGCGACGGATCAGACAGCGCACTGTCCACGGCTGCGAGATGCCGGGCGGCCTCGGGACCGGTCGCCTCGGCCAGCGGCCGACGCGCCCCGGCCGTCAGGGTCACTGCGAGCCCGTCGTCATCGCGTATCTCCAGCCGAATGCGGGTATCCGAGGCCTCGTCGGTGATTCGCAGCATCAGGCCGCAGGCCTCGCCAACCGCCAGGCGTACGGTCTCAAGGGTCTCGTCAGGCAGCCCCGACTGGCGGGCGACCGCGGCCGCAACCTGCCGCGCGGTCCGGACGTGAGCGGCGTCGGACGGGATTGTGAGCTCGACCGCGGCCACAGGGCGACGCTAAGCCGCCGTGACGGCCTCGTCTACTGAGGCATGGATCGGGAACACCTTGGTCAGTCCCGTGATGCGGAAGATCTTGAGGATGCGCTCCTGCGTACAGACCAAGCGAAGGGACCCCTCACGACTCTTCACGCGCTTGAGTCCGCCGACGAGAACGCCGAGACCGGTGGAGTCGAGGAACTCGACGCGTTCCATGTTGACGACAATGTCGATGTGGCCTGAATCAACTAGTGTGACGAGCTGCTCGCGCAGCTTGGGCGCTGTGTAGACGTCGACTTCGCCCGCGACATCGACCACGGTGCGGCCGTTCCGCTCGTGGCTGGTCAGCGTGAGATCCACGAGAGATCCTCCACGGTTTCAGTATGTGTTGGGCGGTTTACCCCTGGTGCATTCAACCATCGTCCGGGGTGTTTGCGAGACTGCCATCGTGACGCAGCTCGCCAGTCTGCTCCCCTCCGTATGGCGGGCTGACCGGGTCACCCACGTCGAGCAGCTGCCGGTGCGTGAGGCGCGCACCTGCGACTGGCCGGCATGGGCCGGCCCGGGCGTCATCGACGCGTTCGCGGCACACGGGATCGTCTCGCCGTGGGCGCACCAGGTGGCGACCGCGGAGCACGCGTGGGCAGGTCGACATGTTGTCGTGGCGACGGGCACGGCGTCGGGCAAGTCAGTCGGCTACTTGTTGCCGGCACTCACGGCGCTGAGCAGTGGCCGGCCGGGTCGGGAGCCGACCGTCCTCTACATTGCGCCGACCAAGGCACTGGCCGCCGACCAGCTGCGGCTACTGGCCGGTATGGATCTCCCTGGCCTGCGGGCCACAACGCTCGACGGAGACTCGCCCGCCGAGGAGCGCGACTGGGCGCGGGCGCACGGGACCTACCTGTTGACCAACCCGGACATGTTGCACCGATCCGTGCTGCCGCGACACCAGCGGTGGGTGTCGTTCCTGCGACGGCTGCGATTCGTGGTCGTCGACGAGTGCCACGTCTACCGGGGCGTGTTCGGCTCGCACGTGTCGCACGTGTTGCGTCGGCTGCGGCGGCTGGCGCGGTCCTACGGCTCCGACCCGGTGTTCGTGCTCGCCTCGGCAACGTCGGCCGATCCGGCGGAGTCGGCTGCCCGGCTGCTGGGCGATCCGGTGGTCGCGGTGAGCGAGGACTCGTCGCCACACGGGGGCGGGGAGTTCGTGCTCTGGGAGCCACCGCTCAGCGTGATCCGGGGTGAGCACGGGGCACCAATTCGGCGGTCGGCGACCGCGGAAACCGCCACCCTCCTGGCCGACCTTGTCGCGAGCAAGGTGCGGACCCTGGCCTTCGTTCGGTCGCGACGCGCCGCCGAGATGGTCGCTCTGCTCGCCCGCGACGGCGTGGATCGAGCGGTGCCGGGTCTGGGCACTGCGGTCGCGGCCTACCGCGGAGGCTACTTGCCATATGAGCGGCGCGACCTGGAGGCTGCCCTGCATCGCGGAGACCTGATCGGCGTGGCCGCGACCAACGCTCTGGAGCTCGGCGTCGACATCTCCGGTCTCGATGCCGTCCTCCTGGCGGGCTGGCCAGGCACGCGCGCTTCCCTCTGGCAGCAGGCTGGGCGAGCCGGTCGCGCCCGCCAGCCCGCGCTGGTCGTGTTCGTCGCGCGGGACGATCCGCTGGACACCTATGTCGTTCACCACCCGGAGGCGATATTCGGTCGCAGCGTCGAGGCCACCGTGCTCGACCCGGACAACCCCTACGTCCTCGCTCCGCATCTGTGTGCGGCGGCGCAGGAACGAGCGCTCACGGCCGAGGATCTGGCGGACTTCGGCCCCGCCGCGGCCGAGGTGGCCGACAGTTTGGTGCAACGACGCCTGCTGCGACGGCGGTCGGGCGGCCTGTACTGGACACAGCGCGACCGGGCGTCCGACCTGGCCGATCTTCGCGGCACCGGCGGGCCGCCTGTCCGACTCGTCGAGATCGGCACCGGTCGGCTGATCGGCACCGTCGACGCTGCCTCGGCGCCGATGACGATCCACGAGGGCGCGGCCTACGTGCACCAAGGTGAGAGCTATCGCGTCGACGAGCTTGACCTCGACGACACTGTCGCTCTGGTCAAGGCGTGGGTCCCCGACCACACCACCCACGCCCGTGAGGTGAGCGACGTGCGCATTCGGTCCGAGTCGCGGGCGACGACCTGGGGGGATGCGCGGCTCGCGTTCGGTGCGGTTCAGGTCACCAGTCAGGTGGTCGGATATCTCAAGCGCGCGCTCGGATCCGGGGAGATCCTCGGCGAGGTGGCACTCGATCTGCCCGAGCGCACTCTCCAGACGAAGGCCGTGTGGTGGACCGTGAGCGAGCGGCAGCTGGCAGCGGCCCAGCTCGACCCGGCAGACGTGCCCGGCGCGGCCCACGCGGCGGAGCACGCATCGATCGGTCTGCTGCCCCTGTTTGCCACGTGCGACCGCTGGGACATCGGAGGCCTGTCGACTGCCTGGCATCCCGACACCGGCCTGGCCACCGTGTTTGTCCATGACGGTCATCCCGGCGGGGCGGGCTTTGCCGAGCGCGGCTTCGCAGCTGCGGAGGCGTGGTTGCAGGCCACGCGCGAGGCAATCGCCGCGTGCGAGTGCGCCACGGGCTGCCCGTCCTGTGTGCAATCGCCGAAATGCGGCAACGGCAACGAACCGCTGGACAAGAATGGGGCCGTCCGACTGCTCGACGTCCTGCTGGCCGGCCGCCCCGGGGCCGGACAGGCTTAACCCGCAGCCGGAAGGAGGCAGCGATGTTGGTCCTGGCCCTCGTGATCCTCGCGCTCCTGGTTGTCTTCATGCTCGGCGCGTTGATCGGCTCGGCCGATCCGGCACAGCTGGAGATCTTTGGTGCGCAGATAGACACGACCGTCGCGAGTGTGCTGATCACCGGCTTCGTCGTCGGGCTGCTGACGCTGCTGATGCTGGTGCTGGTGGCGCTCGGGGCGAGGCGCACCCAGGTTCGCCGCAAGCGCCAGAAGGAGCTGCGTCGCCAGGCGGCCGCGGGGCAGGCCATCGTGGCGGAGCGCGATGCCTTGGCCGAGGACAAGGCGCGGCTCGAGCGCCAGGTTCAGCAGACCGACCGCACAACACCACCGAAGGATGCCTCGGGCACGCCACACGAGCCGTTCAGCGATCCCTTCGGTCAGGAGCGGCCCCGCAACACGTGACCGTGCCGGGCCATGCAACGCAGCTGGGCCGAGCCGGCGCTGCAATCGCTTGACACAGAACAAAGGTAGAGCCCGCCGCCGATCGTGCGGTCATGGTGGAACCGGCGGGTCGGCAAGCTCGCCCGTCGGCCCGGCACGGGCTCGTCGAGTGATACCGGATGCGACGGCGGAGGCCCAGCCAGGTGTGTTGAGGTGCACCGCGACCTCGACCGCCGTGCCGTCGAGGCGGCAGCTCTCCAGCCGAGCCTCGTTGGCAAGCGCGACGCGGCCGGCCGCCGTGCACGGGTCACCCTGCCCGTCGAGAAGCGACTGCGCCGCGGCCAGCGCTGCCAGGTCCGCTGCCACCGCGGCGCGATGCCGAGTAGTCACGAGCACCGCGCCGGCGATGACAACAGTCGTCACAGCAAGCAACAGTGGCATCACGGCGAGGACGAGGATCGTGCCCGAACCGTGCTCGGGCCGGCACCGACGACCGACCGTGCGAGCGCAAATCATTGATCCGGAGCCATTGCGCGGAGTATCCCTGCCTCGGGCAACGCGACCGCCGAACCACTGACCGTCATCGCGGGCAGCAGCGAGGCCAGGAGACCAGGTGCGTTGACACGCGCAGTCACCACGGCGCGCACGGTGTCACCGCTCGAGACGTCGACGACCGACCCCGCCGGCGCAACCTCTGCCGCGACCGCTCGCACCGCCCCGGCATCGTCGCCTCTGGCCGCTGCACGAACTGCCTCTCTAGCCGCGTCCGCACAACGCACGTGCGCACCAAGCACACCGATCAACCACACAAGAGCGGCCACAACGAGGATGAGCGCCGGGAGCGCCACGGCCGTCTCGGCGGTCACCGACCCGTGGTCGTGGTGGCGCCGGCGCAGGTGCTGGCGCCACCGCACCGCAACCGTCCCTGGCCAGCGCGTCATCCCAGGAACGGCGCGAACGCCCGCTTGACCACATCGGTGAGCATCTTCATCGTCGAGTCGCTGGACAGCAGCTTGATCAGCAGCCCGCCGAAGGCGCACGCGGCGATGGTGCCCACCGCGTATTCCGCCGTGGTCATCCCCGCCTCGTCGCGACGACCCGCCCAGAGGCGGCGCACAGCTCGTGTCATGCATGACTCCCTTGCCGGCAGCCGGCCGGTGCGGGCCCTCGGTGGAGAGGACTGCTCGCAGCCTGCAAGCGCGAGCGCGGGTGTGGGAGTCTGCGCGGCAAGTCTGGGGACAACGCTCAGGTCCAGCGGGCCCATGTGGACGAGAGATGAGCAACAGCCACACCGACACGGCGCCCGCTGAGGACAGCACAGTCACGACGAAGCACCGATACGGCGCCCGTTGACGACAGCTCAGGCACGACGAAGCACGACCCGCGGGCCATGCACCACGGCGTCACGGGAGCACTGCTACGGCTGCCGAGGCGACGAACGGCACTACGCCGACCACGACGAACGCGGGCAGAAAGCACAGTCCCAGCGGTAGAGCTGCCCGCGGACCCAGGGAGCGGACCCGCGCCTGGGCTGCCCACCGGGCCGCGCCGGCTGCATCTGCGCTGAGCGCGGTCAGCGCCCGCGCGGGGCTTGTGCCCGTGGTCTCGGACCGGACAATCGTCCGGCCCAACCGTGCGACCGCCGGCTCGTCCGTTAGTGGCTGCCAGGCCTGGTCCGGTGCCGCGCCGACTGCGGACGCCGCGGCGCAGTCGAGCAGGCGCCGACCCAGCGGGCCACCAACGGCGTAGCCGACCGACTCGGCGGCGCCGCTGACCGATGCGCCAGCCTGCACGACCGCCGCAAGGAGCGACGCCACCAGAGGCAGGTCCGCGGCGAGCCGCTCCCGCTCGAGGCGAACTTCGGCCGGCTCCAGACGGGCAAGCGACCGATGCACCAACAGGGCTGCTGCGCACCCCACGGCAAGCCCGATGATGCCCTCGATCAGGGCAGCAGCAGCCGCTCCCGCTAGGAGTGCGACAGCAGTCTCCCGGCGTGCGCTGCGTCCAACGGCAACCCGCACACGAGCATCGCCGCTCAAGCCCAGGATGCGAGCCTGACGCGCCCGCCGATCGGCGGGCCAGGCGAGCCAGAGCGCAGCAGCCACCAGGACGGCCGCAAAAGAGCTCACGCGGGGCCTGCGACAGGCAGGGCGGCGCGACTGAGCCGGTCAACCCAGGCTAGTCCGGCGACGGACAGGAGAAGTCCGACGGCGAGGCAGCCACCGCCGGCAACCGTGTGGAAGAGGAAGCCGACAGGGTCGCCGCCGACGCCGGCACCGAGCATCAACGGCACCGCGGGGAGCAATGCGAGCAGCGATGCCGTCGTCTGGACCGCGGCCAGCTCGGTCTGGGCCTCGCCCGCGGCGGCCAGGCGATCTCGCAGGACGGCGAGAACCTGATCGACCACGTCGGCCAGGCTGGCGCCGCTCCGCTCCGAGACAAGCCAGGCGGCTGCGATGGCCGACCAGCCTTCTCCCCCGGGCTTTCGGCCTGCCTCGCGCAGAGCACTGACCACGTCCCCACCGATCTGCGCTGCGCGGGTCGCCGCGGCGATGTCAGGCTGCTCTGTCGCCGCCGTGGCCAGCGCGTCGGCAGGGCCACGCCCGGCACGCAGGGTCACGCTCAGCACGCGGCACGCGTCGGCGGTGCCGGCTCGGCGCTGGGCCGCCTCCCTGGACCGCAGCATGACCCGCCTCCGCCAACGGGCGATGACAGCGATGCACCCGCCCAGCGCCGCCGCGACCGGCCCGGCGAGCAGTGCCCCGAAGGCCACGCAGATCGTGGCCAGCGCGGCGACCGACCGCCCGCCGACCAGGTGCGGATGGCGAACCTTCGCCGTGCCGGGTCGAATGCGCCCCAGCTCCGGCCGGGGAGCCGGCACGAGCATTGCGGCGAACGCCGCAGCAACCACCGCGAGTGGCTCGCTCATGACACCACTCCCCGAGCCGACAGCATGTCGTCGAGCAGATCCCAGGCCGGCCCGGTGTCCGTGGAGTCGCCGGTCACGGCCAATGCGGGCGTCACCGCTGCGTGCCCGCCGGGGTCAGCCGTCACCACGTCGATCGAGGCGAGCCGGCGTCGGCCGGACGGCGCACGCTCGACGTGGACCACGACGTCGAGGGCGACGGTCAGCTGACTGTGGACCGCCGCGCGACTCAGCCCTGCAGCAGTGCCGAGCGCCTCCAGCCTCGCCGGCACATCGGCCGGACTATTGGCGTGCAGGGTGCCGCAGCCGCCGTCGTGTCCGGTGTTGAGCGCGGCCAGCAGGTCCACGACCTCCGGCCCGCGAACCTCGCCGACAACGATGCGGTCGGGCCGCATCCGAAGCGACTGCCGGACCAAGGCATTCAGCTCAACCGCGCCCACGCCCTCGACGTTGGGCGGCCGAGCCTCCAGCCGCACCACATGTGGATGTCGAGGTGCCAGCTCACCTGAGTCCTCGATGAGCACGATGCGTTCGGCCGGGTCGACAAGCGTGAGCAGGGAGGACAACACGGTGGTCTTTCCGGAACCGGTGCCACCCGTCACCAGGAACGCGAGCCGGGCCGCGACCACGAGTCGCAGGCACTCGGCCGCGCTCGACGATGCCCACCCTGACCGCACGAGGTCCGCAAGCTCAAAGGGGCGACTGGGGGGCAGCCGCAACGACACCAGCGGCCCATCCGGCGCCACGGGCGGTAGCACGGCATGCAGGCGCGCGGTGTTGGGCAGCCGCGCGTCGACGAACGGGCTGGCGTCGTCAAGTCGTCGGCCCGCGGACGCGGCCAGCCGTTGCGCCAACCGCCTGACACCCTCAGCGGACTCGAAGGATATGTGTGACCGACGCAGGCCATCCCCGTCGTCGAACCAGATCTCACCAGGGCCGTTGATGACAATGTCGGTGACGCCCGGTTGGGTCAGCAACTCCTCTAACGGCCCCAGACCAAGCATGTCGGCTCGCAAGGCCTCACTCATCTCGAGGAGCTCGTGGTCGCCGATGACGACACCCTCGGCACGAAGCGCCGCGGCCACGCGGGCCGGAGTCGGTCGGTCGCCGGATCGTGCGAGCGAGGCACGCACGCGGTCGACGAGGGCGGTGTCAACGCTCATGCCGCAGCCGATGCCGGCGCAAGCTCATCAAGCAGCTTGTCGCGGAGGCGCCCCAGCCGGTTGTGTGACGCGCGCCCTGGGGGGACACCCGCATCGAGGTCACGAACAAGGCTGGGTAGGTGCGGCATCTCACCCGCGCACGGCAGCCCCAGCCCGGATGCGACCGCGTTGACCCCGAGGCCTGACCGGCCCTGCGTGCGGACGACCACTCGCACGTCTGCGGCGCATCGCCCGACTGCTTCGGCCACAACTGCGGCGGCAGCCACCGCACGGAGCTGGTCACGAACCACTATGAGGACCACATCGCAGCTGCAAAGGGCGGCAGTCGATGACTCGTCGAAGTGGCGTGGGAGGTCGACGACGACGAGGTCAAAGCCTCGGCGCCCACCGTCGACCACTGCGCGGACGGAGTCGACCGAAGGGCGCGTCGCGGAGTCGCCTCGCACGTGCGACAAGACCCAGAGGCCGTCGAGCTCAGGCAGCGACTCGCGCAACCGCGTGCCCTGCAGTCGGCCCCGCACCGCCGTGAGGTCGGGCCAGCGCAGACCTGGCTCCGCCTCCGCTCCAACAACAAGATCGAGACCACCACCGAGCGGATCAGCGTCGACCAGCAACGGGGCGAGACCGCGCCGCGCGGCGCCACAGGCCAAGGTGGCGGCCAGCACAGACGCCCCCGCGCCTCCCTGTCCGCCGATGACTCCGACGGCGCGCGCGGCCGTGCGCGGCTCGGCCGACTCGGCCAGCCGGTCGAGCAGGACCGACTCGGCATCCGGAAGGAGCAGTGCCTGTTCCGCGCCGATGGCGACTGCGTGCTGCCAGACCGTCTCATCCGGTCGTTGCCGGCCCACAATCAGAACAGCCGGACGCCGCGGCAGTCCGGCAGCGGCCAATGGGCCGAGCATGTCGTACGCCACGACCACCAGGGGTGCCCTGGCCCAGCAACGCCGCGCGGCCACCGACTCATGCGCGACGTCAAGCGAGACCCCTGTGGCCGCGGCCAGGCGAAGAACCGCATCAAGCAGCTCGTGGTCCTGGGTGACGAGCAGCGCACGGGCCGGCCCCTCGAAATCGGCAAGGCGCGGCGGGTCAAGCCTTCGACGCATCTGTGAGAACACCCCTCCGGACCGGCGGACACCCGACGAGCATCACGGGCGGCGCCCTCCGCGGACTACGGGGCGCCGATCATCTGTGGACCGTGGAACCGCTTCCAGAACGCATGTGGACAAACCAGCCCGCCCAGCGGCCAGACAGCAAGACGGCCCCCGCCGGGGGGTGGCGGGGGCCGTGGAGCCCGACCTAGGGGGGGTGGCCGGACTCAAGCGGCAGGGGGGGTGCCGCTGTTTCAAGCATGCCCCACATCACCAGAAAGAAAACAACCGGGTGCGGAAAATTTGCCCGGTTGTCGGGGATTCGCGCCGGTACCGGTCTCGGGTCTTATGCTCGGCTGCGTGGATTCCGCTGCCGCGGCAACGTTGCCGAACCGCACAGCCGCGTTCTTCGATCTCGACAAGACGATCATCGCCAAGTCGAGCACCCTGGCTTTCTCGCGCTCGTTCTACCAGGGCGGGTTGATCAACAGGCGTGCCGTCCTGCGCAGCGCGTACGCACAATTCGTCTATCTCGTCGGTGGCGCCGACCACGACCAGATGGAACGGATGCGCGAGTACCTCTCAGGTCTGGTCACGGGGTGGGACGTCCAGACCGTCAAGGACATCGTCGCCGAGACGTTGCACACCATCGTCGACCCGATCGTCTACGACGAGGCGGTGACACTCATCGAGGAGCACCACCTGGCTGGGCGCGATGTCGTGATCGTCAGCTCCTCGGGTGCCGAAGTGGTCGAGCCGATCGCCGAGATGCTTGGCGCCGACCGGGCCATCGCGACTCGCATGGTCGTCAACGACGAGGGCCGCTTCGACGGCGAGATCGAGTTCTACGCGTACGGGGACCACAAGGCGAAGGCGATCCACGAGCTGGCCGAGCGGGAGGGGTACGACCTCCGCCGGTGCTACGCCTACTCGGACTCGGCGACGGACCTGCCGATGCTGGAAGCCGTCGGCCATCCGTACGCCGTCAACCCCGACCGTGCACTGCGCCGCACCGCGGCCGAGCGGGGATGGCCGGTTTTGATGTTCTCCAAGCCAGTCGCGCTCCGGCAACGCGCATCGTTGCGCGGTGCCCCGAAGCCGGCTATCGCCGCCGCCGCAATCGGCGCGGGCGCAGCAGCTGCCGGCATCGTCTGGTACGCCGCGAAGCGCCGCACCGGTCGCTCGGAAGCCTGACGCAGCAGCGCAACCCGTACCCAAGCCGCGCCGCATCGGGATACCGTCTGATCGTGCCCGGCGAGGAGATCCTGGAGCTCGGCCGCAGCAAGCAGCGCCCAGCGTCGCCGCCGCGGGTGCCCAGCGTCGCCGCCGAGCCGATTCACCTCGACATCCAGGGCCAGGACGAGGAGGAACCTCCACCACCGCCGCGGCGACGGGTCAAGCTCACCGTAGGCGCCATCGTAGGTGTCGTCAGCGGCTTGCTCGCCGGGGCGGCCGGGTGGAACGCGATCGATGACTGGCGGACAGTGACGGCAGCACGGGGAGCGACCGACCTTGTTGCCTTCCTCAGGGATGCGGGTCCGGTGCAGGACCTCGACGCCGTCTCGGCAACATTCACGATCTTCAACTCTGGCGAGCACCCGGTCACGGTCGAAGGCATCAGCGTGACCGGGTGGGAGCCTCGCAACCCCGACCGAGACATGTCGCGAGACATCGACCCGGGGGAGAGCGCCCTGGTCCAGACAACGTTCTCCATGGACTGCGAGGCGCCGCGACCTCGGGAGACCGCGACGCATGCGCTGCTCGACGTGCGGACGGCGGATGGGCAAAGTCACTCCGTCGACCTTCCATTCGCGCAATGGGAGAACCTCGCTGGCGCCCGCGACTGGATCTGCTCACCCTCGATGGGCTACGGGGGCGTGTGGGCAGATCTGAGCAGCCCGGAGTGGGGCGAGGGTTCGGTGACCCTCGACATGCACTTGCAATCGGACCGCGAGGTCACAGTCGTGGGCGTTGAATCGACCAACCCTGCCTTCTCCGTCGAGACAACGGAGCTGCCTCAACCGGTCGAAGGCCCTTCCGGTGGCTCGATCGCATCCGTCTGGAGAGTGGTCGACTGTGTCGCCGCCCAGAACTTCGAGTTGTCCGGCATGCTCCTTCGGCTGACCCTCGACGATGGCAGGACCCAGGAGATCGATGTCAGCTATGGACCGGGGTTCGCGTCCCTGATCCGCCTCACCGAGCGCAGCTGCCCGGCGTCGTAACCCGTTCGTAACCAATCGTAAAGATCATGGCCAACCCCTTCCGACACGCCGACTCGATGCTTTAGAAAGCAGGTACGGCCCATAGGACCGCGCACGACAGTCGGGCACCCACGCGGCGACCAGCCCATGTACGGGCAGTTGTTCCGGGTAAGCCGGGGCGACAGACAGGTGCACGCTTTGGTAACCCGAGCTGGCGTGCCAGCGGCGCCCCGCAAGGGGCGCCGCACCTTTGTGCCACAGTGAGCGCCGTGGACGAGCTGGCAAAGCAGCAGCGGGCGGCTGCCTTCGACGCCGCCGACGTGGCCGCGGCCTACGCAGCGCGGCCCGATTACCCCGTCCACGCCCTGTCGTGGCTCGTCGGCGACCCGCCACGACGAGTCCTCGACCTGGGTGCCGGCACCGGCAAGCTCACCGCGCAGCTGGTTGCTGCCGGCTACGACGTCGTTGCCGTCGACCCGGCTGCACAGATGCTGGCGCAGCTCCGGCTCTTGCTGCCGGAAGTCCCGAGCCATGTCGGCACGGCCGAGACGATCCCCCTTCCCGATGCGAGCGTCGACGCGGTCGTCGTCGCCCAGGCGTTCCACTGGTTCGAGCCCGATACAGCTCTGCCGGAAATGGCTCGCGTTCTGCGACTGCGCGGCACGCTCGGTCTCATGTGGAACATCCGCGATGACCGTGATCCGTGGGTCGCCGAGCTCAACACGCTCATCTCGGAGCGAGCACAGCTCGACCGCGAGTCAACCGCGTCGGCGAATGCCCTCGATGGGTTCCCGGGGTTCGCGGACTTCGAGCACCGGACTTACGAGCACGCGCAACCGATCGACCGGCCGCTGCTGATCGATCTGATCCGCAGCCGCTCGTACGCCGCCGTCATGCCGGCCGAGCAGCGCAGCCGGCTGCTCAACGAGATCGGCTCATTGTTCGATCGGCACGCGGTCACTGGCCGCCTCGTTCTGCCGTACATCACCCACAGCTACCGCGCCCGCAAGGTCGGTTAACCTGCGGGCGCGGCGGCCAACTGCGTAGGTCAGCTCGCCTGGTGCTCCATCTTCACGTCGTCGACGAACCCACGGAACGACCCCGTGAGATCGCCGGAGTCGAAGGAGAAGACGACCCGGTCGACCTGCTTGTCTGCGGCGACGGCGCCAACGTTGACGATGACGCTGTTCCACTTGTCGAACGTGAGGACACCGCCCTGCGAACGCGGATGGATCGAGTTGCCATGCTGATCCGCGGCCGCGGTGTCACGAAGGTAGGTGCCGTCGGTAAACAGCACCTCCACCGCGACATTGCGGCTGGTCGGCGTGACCTGCCCGCCGCCTGAGCTCTGCGGCCAGACCGAGTACGACAACGTCGTCGACGGCTTGACCCAGATGCCGGCGCCATCGAAAGCGGCGCTGGTCGCGTGCGCGTCCGCGGCCTCGGCCCGCCCCGAGAACAGCAGGGCCGGGGAGCCGCCCGCCTCAGATGCCGTGCCACGTACGGTCTCCATGCCACCAATCCCGCAGCAGAACTCGGCGACGTCGACCGACTCGAGACGTGCGTTGCCGAACGGCTGGAGCTGGCCGTCGTCGAACGAGGTCTGCAGGTCGACCCCCGCGCCGTACTGCATCTCCTCAGTTGTCCACGCCTTGACCGTCACCTCGATGGCTTCGGTGTGAGTCGCCGTGCCCTTGGTGGCCGTGCCGGTCAGAGTCGCCGTCGCGTCCGGCTCGCCGAGCGCGGGTCGCCGCACCAGCTTGCCGGCGTGGGTAATGAGCGCCGGGTCGGAGCTCGTCCACGTCGCCTGCACACCATGTAGCGAACCGTCCGGGATCAGGAGGTTCTGTGTCACGGCCGTGACGTCGCCGAGGTTGAGGCTGTCGAAGTACGCCGCCACCGACTCTTCATCGGTCAGAGGTGCCGCCGGCGGAGCGAGCAGCTCGACTTCGGCGAGCGCGCCGCCACCTCCGGTGATCTCGACCCGGTAATGCGCGTACGACCCGGGATCGTCGATCGTGAATGCACGCGTCTGCTGCCGCCATGCAAACGACTGCCCCGAGCGCTCATCGAGCACTTTCCACCTCTGACCGTCGCGGGATCCCTTGAGCACCCACGCCGTCGGGTCGGCCCCAGGCGCCGCGCTCGAGGTGAGCGTGTACTGCCGGGCCTTGGCGGAGCGGCCCGCCGCAAAGCTGAACTGCACCCACGGCGCGGGTCCGGTCGTGATCGACTCGGTCGCCGATGAGTTGTCGAACAGCAAGGTGGGGTTGCCACCGCTCGCCGTCGCTGCACCCACACCGAGGCCGGTGGCGTCTCCGACCGGCTGCGCGACATCCTTGCCATCGCTCAGAGAGACAGGCAGAGCGTCATTCTTGGTACCCCACTTGGTTGGGGACGGTGACATCTCGAAGTCGAGCACCGCTCCCGTTGCGAGCTGGTGGTGCGAGATGTAGGCCTGATCGTGATTCTTGCCGTTGACTCGCAGCGACTTGACGTACACGTTCTTCGCATTGTTGTTCGGAGCGTTGACGACAATCTTCTTGCCGTTGTCGAGCTGCACCGTCGCCTTGGTGAACAGCGGGGAGCCGATCACGTAGTTCTCGCTGCCCATCTGCAGCGGGTAGAGACCGAGCGAGTTGAGCAGGTACCACGCCGAGGTCTCACCATTGTCCTCGTCACCGGCGTAGCCCTGGCCGATCTCGCTGCCGACGTACATCCGCGACAGCACCTCGCGAACCTTCTCCTGTGTCTTCCATGGCTGGCCCGCGTAGGTGTACATGAACGGGATGTGGTGGCTGACCTGGTTGCTGAAGCCCCACTGCCCCATCCGTACGTCACGCGCCTCCACCATCTCGTGGATGACGCCGCCGTACGAGCCCGTGAAGGTCGCCGTCTCCGGTGTGGCGAAGAAGGTGTCGAGCTTGTCGGCCAGCGCGTCACGACCGCCGTAGAGGTTTGCCAGGCCTTGGCCGTCGAACGGCACGTGGAACGCGAAGTTCCACCCGTCGGTCTCGGTGTAGTCGTGGTCGTGGCCCCAGACGCGCGGGTCGTACTTATCCGGTGTCGACTTCCAGGTGCCATCGGCCGCCCGGCCCTGGAAGAACCCAATCGCGGGGTCGAACATGTTGACGTAGCTGAGCGCGCGGTTACGGAAGTAGTCCGCCTCCTCGCCGTAGCGCTCGCGTTCGGCCCGCGGCAGCGACCGGTCCTCCGACAGCGACTTCGCCATGTTGGCGATGCCGAAGTCGTTGATGTAGCCCTCGAGGGCCCACGACACACCCTCGGAGACCGTCGACGGTGTCCAGCCCAGGAAGATCGAGTTCTCCAGACCCTTGCGGCCGACGTTGGAGTTGACCGCCGACCCCGGCGGCCGGACGGTGGCGTTCTTTACCGCCGCGTCGTAGGCCGCCTTGACATCGAAGTTGCGGATGCCCTTCATGTACGCGTCGGCGAATGCCACGTCGGAGCTGGTCCCGGTCATCAGGTTGGCGTAACCGGGGGACGACCATCGGGAGATCCAGCCTCCGTCCTTGTACTGCTGCACGAAGCCGTCCACCAGCTCACCGGCCATCGTCGGGCTCAGCAACGAGTAGCCCGCCCACGTGGTGCGGTAGGTGTCCCAGAATCCGTTGTTGACGTAGACCTTGCCGCCGACGATGGGTGCACCTGTTTGCGTAGGTCCGCTCGGAGGGGTATCGGTCGACGACTGCACGGTGTGCTTCCAGATCGGCGCAGCGTTGGTGCCGGTGTTCTCGTGCCCGGAGTTCGGGTAGAGGAACAGCCGGTACAGGTTGGAGTACAGAGTCGACAGCTGGTCGTGGCTGGCGCCTTCCACCTTGATGACATCAAGCTTGTCGTCCCAGAGGCGCTGAGCCCGATCCCGTACGGCCTCGAAGCCGTCGCCCGCTGAAATCTCGAGCTCGAGGTTCTTCTTGGCCTGATCGATGCTGATCAGTGACGTCGCGACGCGCATCGTCACGGCCTTGTCGGCGCCACTGGTGTCGAACTTGACATAGCCGGCGACGTTGGGCCGCGGGCCGCCGAGCATCCCACTGCCGACGACGGGCTTGTCGAACGTCGCGTAGACATACATCCGGGTTGCGCCGTTGGACAGGCCGCTGCGGACATCGGAGAACCCCGTCACAACGCCGTTGGCCTGGTCGATGGTAAGTCCGCCGTCGTTGGTCACGTTGTCCAACGCGAGGTTGGAAGAGCCGCCGGTGAAGGTGAACCGCAGCATTGCCGCATGGTCGGTCGGCGTCATCTCCGCCTTGATGCCGTTCTCGAACGTCACGCCGTAGTAGTGCGGCTTGGCGACCTCGTTCTCGTGCCTGAACGGCAAGGCGCGGCCCGCACGGCTGGAGCCCGGAACACCCGTGGCGTCGGACGGCATGACTTGGAACGTCTGCCGGTCACCCATCCACGGGCTGGTCTCGTGGCTCAGCGCCAGCGCCTGCAAGGTAGGCAGATTGCTTGCGTTGTTGTTGGCCGCCGCGTACTCGTAGAGCCAGCTCGTCGTGGCACCGTTGGTGACGGGCGTCCAGAAGTTGAACCCGTGCGGCACGGCGGTTGCCGGGATGTTGTTGCCTCGGGAGAACGCGCCCGACGAATTCGTGCCGCGGTTGGTGATGACGTAGTCGGACAGGTGGCTGTGCGTGGGTTCGTCCTTGCCGGTCTTGATGACGACGTCGTCGATCCAGCCCTTGAACTGGCCATGGCCGTCGGGGTTGTCGTAGGCGACGAGGATGCGGTCGATCGTCTTGCCCTTGGCGACCTTCCCAAGCTCGGATTCCTTGTGGTTCCACTGGTTGGCGTAGAGGCTCTTGGACGCGCCCTGGCTCTGGGGGCTGAGCTCGAAGCCGTGCTGGTCCTTGGCGTGCAGCTCGCTCAGATAGGTGCCATCTGTGAAGGCGAGGTCAAGGGCCGCATACGTGCTCGCGTAGCCGAGATCGTTGCCGATCATCTGCGGGAAGATTCGGTAGCTCAGCTCAGACTCGGCGTTCACGCGGACATCGACGTCGAAGACCTTGTTGTACGAGAAGCCGTGGCCCTCTCCGACGTGGCTGCCGGAGTATTCGAAGGCACTGAAACCGGTGAATCCCACGTTGGGCTTGATGGTGGGACCGGCCGCCGGACCCGACCCGATGTGGCTGCGCATGTCGGTGACCGGTGGCGGGGTCGTGTCTCCGTTGGACAGCTGCAGCTCGGCCAGCTGGATGAGTCCACCGCTGTGATTTGCCGTGATGTCGAGCCGGTAGTAGAGGTACGCGGTGGTGTTGCTGAACTGGTAGTCATTCGTCGTGAAGCGGTCCGCGAAGTCCTGCGCGATCTGCTGGTCGACATCAACCCATGTGATGCCGTCCTGCGAACCTTGCAGCTTCCAGTCCTTGGGGTCGCGCTCGGGCGCATCGTTGGCTGATGTAAGCGCGTAACGGACGACCGCGATCGGCTCGCTTAGCTGTACCTGGGCCCAGCCGGTAGCGCTGAAGGCGAGCCACTTGGAGTTGGCGTCGCCGTCCACGAGCTGGGCCACTCCCTCGTTCGGCAGGTTCTCCGCGCTGGCGGTGACGGCGACGACCTTGTCCATGACGCTGCCGGGGATGCCGCTGGTGGGCTGACCAGTCACACCGCCGGTCTTCTTCTCGCCATCGACCTCCTCCACGGCGTCCGACCAGGTGGGCTGTGGGTCGGCAGCCTCGAAAGATGAGGCGAAGTCGGTCGTCACCGTTCCATTGGCCTGGCTCGCGGTGGCGCTCGCCACGGGAGCGGCCAGCAGGCCGGTGGCAACTACGGTGGCGGCTAGCGCGGGTACGAATCTCGTTCGGCGTTGCATCGCGGAGTCCTCCTTGTGACAGCGTTGTCATCGCGCCGAGAACGTTGCTCTTCACGTACTCCTGTGGGCCTTATTGGTCAAGGACTCTCCCACATGGTCGATCCCAATCTTGTCGCGACAGCGTTGTCATGGGGCCTAAAGACACCGCTGCTGCCTGCGAAACCGGACCGGGCAGCGTCCACGTGCTGCCGGCCGGCGAGCCAATCGTTTGGCAGGCTCAATGCCGCCACCGGGGCCAGTGGCAGCTGCGGGATGAGAGTGGCTTGGTAGGCGTGGTAGGCGTCGGGCTTGCCCGGCCACACCGTGGCTGACGGGACGTTGTGCGGGTCGAGCTCGTGGTGCCAGCTGCCGCGTTTTCGGTCCAGGAACGAATCGGCGGCATAGTCCCACCAGGTGCGGTACCACTGCTCGTACGACTGGTCGCCGGTCCGGATGAACAGCGCGGCAGCAGCCGAGATCGCCTCGGCGAGCACCCAGTGCATCCGTGTCCGCACGACGGGACGGTCGTCAAAGTCGAGCGTGTAGACGAACCCCGGCTCACCGTCGATGCGCCAGCCACGCTGCACCGCCGCGGCGAAGAGCGATCGCGCGTCGTCGAGAAGCCAGCCCGGCGCTGCCGGAAGCGACGCCTCGACGTGCAGCAGCAGCCGCGCCCACTCAAGCCAATGACCAACGGTGGTGCCGTAGGGGCGGAACGGATCCGCCGGGGCATCCAGGTTGTAGTCGAGCACCGGCTCCCACTCGGCGTTGAAGTGCTCCGGCAGCCGCCAACCGTGTCCCGCAGCGACACCATGGACGAGGTGCTCCACCATCCGACACGCCCGGTCTTGCCAGCGCGCGTCCCCGGTGACGTCGCCCGCTGCGAGGAACGCCTCGACAAGATGCATGCTGCTGTTGGCGCCTCGGTAGGGCTCAGCAACAGTCCAGTCTCGGTTGTACGAGTCCACGGAGCGGCCGGCCAGGTCGTCCCAGAAGTGCCGCTCCACGATGTCCAGTGCATCGGCAAGCAGGTGCCGTGCGCCTGGCCGCTCTGCCACCACCGCGCTGCTCGCGGCTAGAACCACGAACGCGTGCGGGTAGGCGCCCTTGTCGGCGCCGTCCACCGATCCGTCGGGACGCACGCTGGCATACCAGCCGCCGTGCTCGCGGTCGCGCAACTGGTCATTGAGCGCGCGGACCCCGTGGTCCACGAGCGGTGCGTACCCCGGCTGGCCACGCAGATGCCCTAGCGCAAACACATGCACCATGCGAGCGGTGATCCACGTCTCGATCGGACGGTCCAGCTGTGGGCGTCCGGCGTCGTCCAGCCATGCGAAGCCGAACGATGGGTGCCGGGAGGCTCGGGCAAACTCGAGGATGCCGTTGCCATGCTCGTCGAGCCAGGACAAGTGCGAGGGCGTTTTCAGCCACGAGGTCAGAGCCATCAGCTGCCCTCGCTAGCTCTTGACCGAGCCGGCCATGAGTCCGCCGATGAAGTAGCGGCCGAGGATGATGTAGACCACCAGTGTCGGCAGGGACGCGATGAGTGCTCCCGCCATGCTCGCCGAGTAGTTCGTGAGCTGCCCGCCGGCGAGGGCGTTGAGTGCGATGGTGACCGGTCCGTTGCGCGTGTTGGACAGGAAGATCGCGAATAGATAGTCGTTCCAGGCGGATGTGAACTGCCAGATGATCGTGACGACAAACCCCGGCGCGGACAGCGGCAGGATGACTGACCAGAACGTCCGAAGCATCCCGGCCCCATCGACCCTGCTCGCCTCCATGAGCTCGTTGGGGATCGTGGTCGCGTAGTAGTTGCGGAAGATGAGCGTGCAGATCGGGATGCCGTAGATCACGTGGACCACGACCAGCGTGGGAATGCCGCTCGGCAGCCCGAGCTCCTGCGTCAGCTGACGCAGCGGGATCATCACGGCCTGGTACGGGATGAACATCCCGAACAGGATCAGCGTGAACACGAAGTCGGCCCCGGGGAAGCGCCAGCGTGACAGCACAAACCCGTTGGCCGCACCGAGCAGTGAAGAGATCACGGCAACGGGGATCGCCAGTGCGAACGTACGAAGGAACGACGGTCGAAGCGTGTCCCACGCCTGCCGCCACCCGTCGGTGGTCCATTCCTTTGGTAAGGTCCACGCGCTGCTCACGCCGGTCTCCGAGCCCGGCTTGAAGCTGGTGACGATGAGCACGTAGGCCGGGATCAGGACCACGAACACGAACGCCAGCAGCAGCACGAATTTGGTCGTGCGCGCAAGGGCCGACCGACGCGTGCCGCGACGCCCGACCGGCGCCTGCGCGGGCGGGAGCGCCTCGGTCTGGGCCAGGGTGTCAACGCTCATGCCCGCTTCTCCGTCCGGATCGTGTGGACGAGGTACGGGACGACGAGGACGGCGACGATGAGCAACAGCACTGTCGCGATGGCGGCGGCCTTCGCGTAGTCGAACTGCAGCAGCATCGTCCACATGTAGACCGACGGCACCTCCGTGACGTACTGCGCGCCGGAGATCGACATGATGAGGTCGAACATCTTGAGTGACATGTGGCCGATGATGATGAGCGCGGCCAGCGCAACTGGGGTGAGCTGCGGGAACAGCACGTGCCGATAGAGCTGGTAGGTCGTGGTGCCATCCATCACTGCGGCCTCACGCAGCTCGGCGGGAATGCTGCGGAATCCGGCGAGGAACAACGCCATCACGTAGCCGGACAGCTGCCAGATTGCCGGGATGGCCATGGCGGCCATGCCCCAGTCGGGGTCTGACCACCAGGAGTTCTGCAGCACGTCGAGACCGATGAGGCCGAACAGGGCGTTGAGGCCACCGGCGTTCTCACCTTCAGCGCTGTTGAGCAGCCATCTCCATACGACGCCAGACGCGACGAACGAGACGGCCATCGGGAACAGGTAGATGGACCGGAACCAGCCCTCACCCCTGATCCCGCGATCAAGCAGCAGCGCCCAGAGCACCCCTAGCACCAGCGTGCCGATAAGGAACACCACGGTGAGGATCGCGAGGTTGCGCAGCGAGTGAATAAACCGGTCGTCGTTGGTGAAGAGGTTGTTGTAGTTCTCCAGACCGACGTAGCCCGTTTCCGGTAGTGCGGTGTGGCGGTCGGTCAGCGACAGCCGCATCGTCCAGGCGATGAGGCCGTAGACGAAGATCGCCAGGATCACCAGCGACGGTGTCAGCAGCAGGAGCCCCGGCCCCCAGCTGCGGATCCTCTGACGCACAAACAACTCCAGCACGAACCGGTCGGCGTCCAATGACGGACATCGAGACGGATAGTCTAGGGGCGGATAGGTCTAGGGGTCGGGCGTGGCGGCGGGACGGTCGCAACGACCGCCCCGCCGACACGCGATCACCCGTGGGCGTGGCGCAGGGGATAGCTCACTGGGCGTGGTTCTCGCCTGCGGTCACCAGGGCCGACTTGAGTGCGTCGACGTCCTGGCTGCCGCTGAACGCACCGGTAGCCGAGTTGACGTCGTTGATCCACGCGATCGAAGCCGCGGACCCGTGCGCCAGCGAGACAACCAGCTCATCGGTGCCGAAGTCCTCCATCGCCGACTGCTGGTACTGCCCATAGTCAGCGGCGTTGGCATCGGTGCGAGCCGGGATCGAGCCCTTCTTCGTATTGAACGCCTTCTGGCCTTCTGCACTGCCGACGGTCTGCAGCCAGCACTTTGTGCCTTCCTCATTCGGTGCGCCGGTCGGCAGGACGAACGAGTCAGCAAGCCACTGGAACACACCGTCGTTGCCGGGGACCGGCCAGTAGACGTAGTCGGTGTCCGGAACGAGCTGCTCCTGGTCGAAGTTGGCCGCTGTCCAGTCACCCATGACGGTGTAAGCCGCCTGGCCCTGTGTGACGTAGTTGGCTGCGTCCGGCCAGTCGAGGCTGTCGCGGTCGGTGTTGGCGAACGTGAGCAGCGTGGCGAACTTGTCGACGGCGCCCGAGACCTCTGCGGAGTCCCATGCGGTGTCGCCGGTCCACAGCCCGTTGAAGCCGTCGGGGCCGAGCTCGGAGATGAGCACGGTCTCGAGCAGCATCGTCTGAGTCCAGTCCTTGGCGATGGCAAGAGGCGCCTCGATGCCGCCGGCCTTCAACTTCTCCATGTCGGCGATCCACCCGTCGATGTCAGCCGGGGCCGTGGTCGCGAGCCCAGCCCCCTGCAGCACCGTGGGGTTGGCCCAGACGACGTTGGCCCGGTGGATGTTGGCCGGGATCGAGTAGATCTTGCCGTCGACAGTGATGTTGTCGATCAGGCCCTGCGGGAAGACGTCGGTAAGACCCCACTCCTCGAAGTCGGCCGACAGGTCCTGCACCTGGCCGGCGGCGATGTAGTCGCTCAGCTCACCACCGGCGTGCGCCTGGAACGTGTCCGGCGGGTCGTTGGTCTGCAGCCGCGACGCGAGCACGCTCTTAGCGTTGCTACCGGCCCCACCGGCAACCGCACCGTTGACGAACGAGAAGTCCGAGCAGTCCGTGTCGAACACGGACACCAGGCCGTCGAGCCCCGCCTTCTCACCGCCCTCAGCCCACCAGGTGAAGACCTCGACATCGCCACTGGCGCTGCCGGTGGCGTCGCCGCTGTCGTCGTCGTCGCCGGCACACGCAGCGACCAACAGGAGGGCTACGGCACTGAAGGCCGCCCCCACCTTCCGCTTGTTGAGATGCATCGCACTCCCTCCGAGCGACTGGCTCAGCGAGCCACGATCGCCGACATCGTTGTCATCCATGGTCAATCTGGCGTGGGTTCGGCGGCGTTGTCAACGGTGCAAACGCGGACGTTGCCATCTCGTGACTACGCATCCAGGGCGATTCCGGACGCCACTCACGACGTCCGGGTAACGGCGTCAGGACGCCCGGCGCTCGCCGGAGCCGCGTGGCACCAGCCGTGTCGGCAGCACCACGGTCTGCGCAGGCCCGGTGCGCCCGCCCAGTCGTTCGAGCGCGAGCCGCGCGGCTCGACGGCCCATCTCCTCGACGTCATGCGCCACGACGGTCACGCCGAGGACGTCGCCGAGATCGAAGTCGTCGAACCCTACGAGCGCTGGCGGTTTCGGAAGGTCTCGCAGCGCGCGCAGAGCGCCGGTGGTGATGCGGTTGTTGGTGGTGAACAAGGCAGTCGGAGCGTCCGGTCGGCCCAAAAGCTCTCGCACAGCAGCCTCCGCGGTGCTGACGTCGTGGGCTCCCTCGTGGACGTAGCCGCGCCAGTCATCCACACCCGCCCGCTCCATGGCTTCGCGAAAGCCGTCGACGCGGTCGCGGAGGGTGGCCAACCGAGAGAAGTCACCGACGACCCCAATGCGCCGATGACCCGCGGCGAGCAGGTGCTCGGCGGCAAGCCGGGCGCCGCCGCGGTTGTCCAGGATGACGACGTCGGACAGCAGCCCGATCGGTGGCCGGTCGAGGAACACCAAGGGCACCCCATGCCTCCGCTCACCGGCGAGGTATCCGTGGTCACCCACCGTCGACACGACGAGGAGGGCGCAGACCCGACGCTCGAGCAGGGCATTGACGAGCGCCACCTCGAGATCGGGATCTTCGTCGGAACTTGCTGTCACCAACTGCAGACCCTCCGAGCGAAGCTCTCGCTCGATGCCGCTCGCGAGCCGCGAGTAGAAGGGGTTGGCGAGGTCGCCCGTGATCAACCCAACCAGCGTGGACCGCGCTCCTCGGCGCAGCTCCCGGGCGATGCCGTTGAGCCTGAAGCCCAGGCGGTCGGCCGCCTGCTGCACGCGCCGCGCGGTGGACTCGGCGACGTTGGGCTCGCCGTTCAAGGCACGCGACGCCGTCTTGAGGCTGACTCCCGACAGCGCTGCTACGTGCGCCAGCGTGGGTCGCGAGACACCCACCGGCGACGGCTTGCCCTCGGCCACAGAACCTCCGTCGTCCGTAGAGATGACATCGATGTCACAACTGGCATCCTGCCACACGCGCGGCCGATCGATCGTTGCCGTCACAGCGGCCAACCGGCCGCACTGATGACCGTGGCCCACGGCGAGGACGAGCCACCGCCGTGCCCCTCGACCTGCCCGGCCCGACCCAGATACGGTGCCGGGCCATGAAGGCGGCAATGGTGACGCTGGGCGTGCTCGTGGTCGTGGGCGCGCTCTGGTACGTCGTGGCCCGCCTCACCCGTGCCCGTCGGTATCTCGGGACCGCCGCCGATGTCGCCACCTACCGGACCCTGCACACGGTGTCGCTCGCCGCACCGCCTCTGCGGGGTGGCCTCACGGAAGCGTCGGCCGGCAGGGCAGCCGGACACCTGCGCACGCTGCTCGCGTGCGACGCGGTGGCACTCACGAGCGAGACTGCACTCCTTGCCTGGGACGGCTCCGGGGAGACCTCCCACGCTTCGTCTGCAATGCTGCACGCCACTCGGACGATCGACGAGGGCCGCACGCGGGTGCTCACGTCCGAGCAGGTCGCGTGCGAGGACCCCCTCTGTTCCGTAGGCAACGCCGTCGCTGCCCCGCTAGCCACCGACGGGCGCGTGGTTGGCGCCCTCGTCGCCTACTCCGAGAATGGCCCGAGTGCCGGCATGGTCCGGGCTGTCGAGGAGGTCGCCGGGTTCGTGTCGGGCCAGCTCGAGCTCGCCATGCTCGACTGGTCCCGAGCTCAGGTCGCCGAGGCGGAGGTCCGCGCGCTGCGTGCGCAGATCTCACCGCACTTCGTCTACAACTCGCTCACCGCGATCGCGTCGTTCGTCCGTACGGATCCAGAGCGTGCCCGCGACCTGCTCACCGAGTTCGCGGACTTCACCCGCTACTCGTTCCGCCGGCACGGCGAGTTCACGACCCTCGCCGAGGAGCTGCGCTCCATCGAGCGCTACCTGCTGCTCGAGCGGGCTCGGTTCGGGGACCGGCTGCAGGTCACGCTGCGCATCGCGCCTGAGGTGCTGCCCGTTGCCGTCCCCTTCCTCTGCCTCCAACCGCTCGTGGAGAATGCCATCCGGCACGGCCTGCAAGGCCGGCCCGGCCCGGGGCACATCACGATCCTTGCCGAAGACGCCGGCAACGAGTGCCTCATCAGCATCGACGACGACGGCGTCGGCATGGATCCGGAGCGGTTGCGGCGCACGCTCGGCGGTGAACCCACCGGTGACGGGGTGGGGCTCGGCAACGTCGACGAACGGATGCGTGCAGTGTTCGGCGACGACTATGGGCTGGTCGTCGAGACCGCGCTCGGCGCGGGCACCAAGGTGAACGTCCGCGTCCCGAAGTACCGCCAGGGGGTGCGCGCCTCATGACCGCCTTGCGTGTCCTAGCCGTCGATGACGAGCTCCCCGCGCTCAACGAGATCGCCTTCCTGCTGCGCGCCGACCCGCGCGTGCAATCCGTACGCACGGCGGTTGATGGGCCTGCAGCGCTCCGCGAGCTGCGTGACGAAGCCGTCGACGCCGTCTTCGTCGACATCCACATGCCAGGCCTCACAGGCCTCGAGCTGGCTGACCTTCTCGGCCGGTTCCGTACGCAGCCCGCCGTGGTATTTGTGACGGCACATGACGAGCATGCGGTCGAGGCGTTCGACTTGCACGCTGTCGACTACGTGCTCAAGCCCGTACGTGCCGAGCGGCTCAGCGAGGCGGTTCGCCGAGTGGTTGCCGCGCTGCACCGGCCGGCGGCAAGCCCCCGAGCCGACACGAGGCAGGACGACACGATTCCCGTCGAGCTCGGCGGTGTGACCCGCTTCGTGTCCCGCGGCGACGTACGGTTCGTCGAGGCGCAAGGCGACTACGCGCGGCTGCACACCGCCGACGGCAGCCACCTCGTCCGCATCCCGCTCACCACTCTCGAGGAGCAATGGGCCGATGCCGGGTTCGTTCGCATCCATCGCAGCCATCTAGTCTCACTGGCCCATGTCGACGAGATCCGCATGGATGGGGGGCGCTGCGCAGTACGGATCGGTGACGAGTTCCTGCCGGTCAGCCGGCGGCACACGCGCGAGTTGCGCGACCTGCTCGTCCGACAGGTCCGGCCGGGCAGACCGGACCGACGATGAACGACATTCCCCAGCGGGTTACACAACGTGTCACGGTGTCCAGCCCACGAATGATGGCTGCGCGCGTTGCTCGGCACCCTGTGACGCGCGAGATCGACGAGTTGACCGGGCTCGGCGAGGTTTACATGCGATCGCTGATGCGGGTCCAGGGGCGGCTGGCCTTCGTGACCGCGACAGCTGTGGTGCTCGGTCTCGGGGCGCTCCCGATCCTCTTCGCACTCGTACCTGCAGTGCGCGAGGCAAGCATCGCCGGCATCCCCCTCGTTTGGTTGATCCTGGGCGTCGGCGTATACCCGTGGTTGCTTGTCGTCGGCGTCGTGTTCGTGCGACAGGCAGAGCGCAATGAGCGTCGCTTCACCGACCTCGTCGCGCCGCAGGAACCACCAGAGTGAGCCACCTCCTGGCGTGGACGGCCATCACGTTCACCGTCGTCGCCACGGTCGGTGTCGGCGCGTTCGGGCTTCGGCTGTCGCGCACCACCAGCGACTTCTATGTCGCGTCACGCACGGTCACACCGCAGTGGAACGCAGCAGCGATCGGCGGCGAATACCTTTCCGCGGCTTCGTTTCTCGGCGTAGCCGGCCTCATCCTGGTGGCCGGCGCCGACATGCTGTGGTTCCCGGTGGGCTACACGGTGGGCTACCTTCTCCTGCTCGTTTTCATCTCGGCGCCACTGCGCCGGTCCGGTGCGTACACGCTGCCTGACTTCGCCGAGGCGCGACTGGAGTCAACGACGGTCCGGCGGGTCGCGAGCGTGCTCGTCGTGCTCATCGGCTGGCTCTATGTCATGCCGCAGCTGCAAACGGCTGGGCTCGTGGTGCGCACGCTCACCGGCGTACCCACGTGGGTCGGCGCTGCCCTGGTCGCACTCGTCGTGCTCGTCACCGTCCTGTCCGGTGGCATGCGCAGCATCACCTTCGTGCAGGCTTTCCAGTACTGGCTAAAGGTCACGGCCCTGGCCATCCCAGTCGTGTTCCTGCTGCGCGCGTGGCAGGCCGACAGCGCGCCATCACCAGCTGCTTTCGCGCCCGACTCGTGGCTTTTGCCGATGACCGGTGACGAGCCGCATCAGCTCTACACCACCTACTCGCTGATCCTCGCGCTCTTCCTCGGAACCATGGGCCTGCCACACGTCCTGGTCCGCTTCTACACGAACCCAGATGGCCGCGCGGCGCGGCGCACCACGGTGGGCGTTCTGGCGCTCGTGGGCGCGTTCTACCTGCTGCCGACCGCCTATGGCGTGCTCGGGCGGTTGTACGCGCCAGAACTCGCCGAGTCCGGCCAGGCCGACACCGTCGCCCTCGTGCTCCCCGAGCGCATGGTCGGTGGCGTGACCGGCGATCTGCTCAGCGCGCTTGTGACTGCCGGCGCATTCGCGGCCTTCCTGTCGACGTCGTCCGGGCTCACCGTGTCCGTCGCGGGGGTGCTCTCTCAGGACCTGCTGGCCACGCGGATCCGCGATGGTGTCACGGCGTTCCGGCTCGGCACGTGCGTTGCCGTAGTCGTCCCGTTCCTGCTCGCCCTGATGGGGCAGCGACTCGGCGTCGCCAACGTCGTGGGGCTCACCTTTGCCGTGGCTGCGTCGTCGTTCTGCCCGTTGCTGCTGCTCGGCATCTGGTGGCGACACCTCACGACCACTGGAGCGATCGCCGGTCTGGTCATTGGTGGTGGCCTGTGTGCTACCGCCGTCCTGCTGACGATCAGCAATGGGCCGTACGACGGTTGGTTCGGCACCCTGCTCGGTCAACCGGCCGCCTGGAGCGTGCCGCTCGCATTCATCACAATGGTGGTCGTCTCGCTGCTGACACCCGCCCAGCGACCGGCCAACGTGGCAAGGACGATGGTGCGGCTGCACACCCCGGAAGGGCTCGACGTCGTGCGTGACTCGACGCACCCCTGGCACCGCTGACAGCCGACCGCTCGGCGCGTCACACCGACCGTTCGTCGCAGCACCACGCACCGCAGACCGAGGCTCAGCGACCGCTCGTCGCAAGAGCTGTACGCACACCTCCCGAGACACCCAGTGCCCCTCCTAGCGTTCGCGGGCAACACCGGCACGTGACGCCGGACACAGCGCTCCTGGAGGTCCCCTTGAGCACGCTCGACGAAGATGCCGAATTTGCGGCCGCTGGCCGCGGGGAGCGGTCTTCGGTGACACCCGATCGTGACGCCTACGTAGCTATGCACGCGAGCCCTGAGTTCGCCGAGCTACGTCGCCGACTGCGCGGGTTCATCTTCCCCATGACCGTGGTCTTCCTGGCCTGGTACTTCCTGTACGTCCTGCTGGCCGACTACGCGCACGAGTTCATGGCGCAGAAGGTCTTCGGCAACATCAATGTCGGCCTGCTGCTTGGGCTCGGGCAGTTCGTCTCCACGTTCCTCATCACCTGGCTCTACGTCCGCTTCGCCAACCGCGTGACGGACCCGATGGCCGAGCGGCTGCGCGACGAGCTGGAAGGAGGCGGCAAGTGACCGCCACGATGTCTGTCCACACGACCGTGCTCGCGCAAGAGGACATCGGCAATCCGACGGTCAACACCGGGATCTTCGCCCTCTTCGTCGTCGTGACCCTGCTCATTGTCTTCCGTGCATCGCGCAACAACCGCACCGCGGCCGACTACTACGCTGCAGGCCATGCCTTCACCGGGCCGCAGAACGGCACTGCTATCGCCGGTGACTACCTATCGGCCGCCTCGTTCCTTGGCATCGCCGGCGCCATCGCGATCAACGGGTACGACGGCTTCCTCTATTCGATCGGCTTCCTGGTCGCCTGGCTCGTCGCGCTTCTGCTGGTTGCCGAGATGCTGCGCAACACGGGTCGCTTCACGATGGCCGACGTGCTGTCGTTCCGGATGCGGCAGCGCCCAATGCGCATGGCCGCTGCCATCTCGACCCTGACGGTGTCGTTCTTCTACCTGCTCGCCCAGATGGCGGGTGCCGGTGGCCTGGTCGCGCTGCTGCTCGGGGTCGACCAGCGGTCCGGCCAGAGCTTGGTCATCGCGGTCGTCGGTGCGCTGATGATCGTGTACGTCATGGTCGGCGGTATGCGCGGCACAACGTGGGTGCAGATCGTCAAGGCCATCCTGCTGATGAGCGGTGCGGCCCTCATGACGGTGTGGGTGCTGAGCAAGTACGGGTTCAACCTGTCGGAGCTGCTGGGCGACGCGGCGGCGGCGGGTTCCTCGATCGAGCCCGGCGCGCAGTACGGTGCCACTGATACGTCGAAGCTCGACTTCCTGTCACTGGCCCTCGCGCTCGTCCTCGGCACGGCCGGCTTGCCGCACATCCTGATGCGCTTCTACACGGTTCCGACCGCCAAAGAGGCTCGGCGGTCGGTGGTGTGGGCGATCGTGCTCATAGGGGTCTTCTACCTGTTCACGCTGGTGCTGGGGTACGGCGCCGCAGCCCTCGTTGGCAAGGAGACCATCGCCGGAGCACCCGGTCGGGCAAACTCGGCTGCACCACTGCTGGCGTTCGAGCTCGGCGGAACGTTGCTGCTGGGCTTTATCGCCGCGGTGGCGTTCGCGACCATTCTCGCGGTAGTGGCCGGCCTGACGATTACCGCATCGGCGTCGTTCGCGCATGACGTCTACGCGCAGGTCATCAAGCGGGGCAAGGTCTCGTCACGTGACGAAGTCAAGGTTGCTCGCATCACGGCGGTCGTCATCGGTGCGTTCGCGATTTTCGGCGGCATCCTGGCCAACGGGCAGAACATCGCCTTCCTGGTCGCACTTGCCTTCGCAGTGGCGGCAAGCGCCAACCTCCCGACCATCCTCTACACGCTGTTCTGGAAGCGGTTCAACACGCGCGGAGCGCTGTGGAGCATCTACGGCGGCCTCATCAGCTGCGTGACGCTGATCATCTTCTCGCCGGTGGTCTCGGGTAAGCCGGCCGGCCCCGACGGGCGCAGCCTCTCGATGATCACCGATCCGTCGATCGACTTCCACTGGTTCCCGCTCGACAACCCGGGCATCGTTTCGATCCCGCTGGCCTTCTTCCTGGGCTGGCTGGGCACCGTGACCGCCAAGGAGAAGGCCGACGCGGACAAGTACGCCGAGATGGAGGTGCGTGCGCTGACCGGGGCAGGGTCGGCCAAGGCAGTCGTCCACTGAGCACCCCGCTTGATCCGGGCCCACCTAGGCTGATGGAGTACACGCTCCCGTCATGTCATGGTGGGCCTGGCCATTTCATTTGCCGTACCCGAAGGTGAGACGAAGGTGTCGAACGAGACTCACGAGCCCACGCTCTCCAATCTGTTGCGCGAGAACCGCCGGTTCAGCCCACCCCCCGAGCTCGCCGCCAATGCCAATGCGCAGCCGGGCCTCTACGACGAGGCCGCCTCCGACCGGCTCGCGTTCTGGGATCGGCAGGCACGTGACCTCATCTCGTGGGCGACGCCCTGGGAGCAGGTGCTCGACTGGTCCAACCCGCCGTTCGCCAAGTGGTACACCGGTGGCTCGCTCAACGTCGCTTACAACTGCGTCGACCGGCACGTCGAGGCGGGCTACGGCGACCAGGTCGCTTATCACTGGGAGGGCGAGCCGGGCGACACCCGTACTCTCACTTACGCCGACCTCAAGCGCGAGGTAAGCAAGGCCGCCAACGCCCTGCTCGCCCTCGGCGTACGGAAGGGCGATCGGGTCGCCATCTACATGCCGATGATCCCGGAGACTGCTATCGCGATGCTGGCGTGTGCACGCATCGGCGCGCCGCACTCGGTGGTGTTCGGCGGCTTCTCCGCAGACGCGCTCAAGGGCCGCATCCAGGACGCCGACGCGCGCGTCGTGGTCACCGCTGACGGTGGATACCGGCGTGGCGCGGCCAGCGCGCTCAAGCCAGCCGTTGACGAAGCGCTCGCGGAGTGCCCCGATGTGCGCAGCGTGCTCGTCGTCCGCCGTACGGGCCAAGAGGTCCCGTGGACCGACGGACGCGACGTGTGGTGGCACGACATTGTTGAGTCGCAGTCGGAGGACCACACGCCGGAAGCGCATGACTCGGAGCACCCGCTCTACATCCTTTACACAAGCGGCACAACGGCGAAGCCCAAGGGAATCCTGCACACGACCGGCGGCTACCTCACCCAGGTCGCCTACACGCACCGCAACGTGTTCGACCTCAAGTCCGACTCCGACATCTTCTGGTGCGCGGCCGACATCGGCTGGGTGACCGGGCACTCGTACATCGTCTACGGGCCGCTGGCCAACCGGGCTACAACCGTGATGTACGAAGGCACGCCCGACTCGCCGCACAAGGGTCGCTGGTGGGAGATCGTGCAGAAGTACGGCGTCACGATCCTCTACTGCGCGCCGACGGCAATCCGCACGTTCATGAAGTGGGGCAGCGATATCCCCGCCCAGTTCGACCTGTCGTCGCTCCGGCTGCTCGGATCCGTCGGCGAGCCGATCAACCCCGAGGCGTGGATGTGGTACCGGGAGAACATCGGTCGCTCCAACTGCCCCATCGTCGATACGTGGTGGCAGACCGAGACCGGAGCCATCATGATCAGCCCGCTGCCCGGAGTCACCGAGACCAAGCCAGGCTCGGCGATGCGCGCGCTGCCCGGCATCGGGGCAGATGTCGTCGACGACACCGGTGTTGCCGTGCCCAATGGTGGTGGCGGCTACCTCGTGCTGACCGAACCGTGGCCGGCGATGCTGCGCACCATCTGGGGCGACGACCAGCGATTCATCGACACCTATTGGTCGCGGTTCGCGGACAAGGGTTACTACTTCGCCGGTGACGGCGCGAAGAAGGACGAGGACGGCGACGTCTGGCTGCTCGGCCGGGTTGACGACGTGATGAACGTGTCCGGCCACCGCATCTCGACGACTGAGGTCGAGTCGGCGCTCGTGTCGCACCCGAAGGTGGCTGAAGCAGCGGTCGTAGGCGCCACCGATGCGACGACGGGCCAGGCCATCGTCGCGTTCGCGATCCTGCGCGGCGATGCCGACGAGGGCGCGGACATCGTGGCGGAGCTGCGCAACCATGTGGCCAAGGAGATCGGCCCGATCGCCAAGCCACGGCAGATCATGGTCGTGGCGGAGCTGCCCAAGACGCGGTCCGGCAAGATCATGCGCCGCCTGCTCCGCGATGTGGCCGAGAACCGTCAGCTCGGCGACGTCACGACCCTGACCGATTCGTCCGTAATGGACCTCATCAAGACCGGCCTCGCGTCGGGCAAGTCCGAGGACTGACGCGCGGACACGCCGCCTCTCGCGTTGCGTCCGAGCAACCGTGCGCAATAGGGCACGGTCGCTTGGACGTTGCGCGCGGGCGGCTACTTGCCCAGGAACTTGCCGATGATGTCCTGAAGTCCGCCCATGTCAGGGACCTTGCCCTCGGGGGTGACCTTGTCGATCAGTTGAGGGAGCGTGTCGGCCAGGTCGTTCTCAACGGCCTCCTTGGACACTCCGGTCTGCTGCGCGATCTTCTCGACCGTGTCGGTGCCGAGGGCCTGCCCCACCTCGGACCCGCTGAGCTTCTCGTTGTCCCCAGTTCCCACCCACGACTCGGCCTTCTGGCCCATCCCGGCGCCTTGGAACTTGCTCAGCAGCCCACCTAGGTCGAAGCCTTCGCCTTTTCCTCCGCCGAACATGCCGAGCAGGCTCTGCAGCACGTTGCCCTTTTCGCCGCTGCCCAGCAGTCCGCCGAGCATCTTCCCGATGTCGGTCATGGTGCGCACCTCCTGATCGGGCACCCGGAGCGGGACCCCGCCCCACCTTGGACGCTAGCCCCGCGCCTCCGGCCCCGCACCTCCAGCGCCGCCCGCCTCCGGCCAATACCGTTGGGCCATGCTGGCGCGTCAGCTCGCCGAGCCGTTCCCAGTCGTACGCCTGGACACGCCCGCGCTCGAGGCCACCCGGCTGCTCGCGGAACGCGGCCTGCCTGGCCTCGTCGTGGTCGACGACGACGACATGCCGCTGGCGATCCTGCCCGGCAGCCAGGTGCTCCGCTTCGCGCTGCCCGAGTACGTCGAGGAAGACCCCTCGCTCGCAAGCGTCTACAGCGAGGCGGAGGCCGACAACTTCTGCGCGACCTTGGAGGGTCACACCGTCGCCGAGCTGATGCCCTCGCCGCAGTACATGCCCAAGCGCGACGCTGACCGCCCCCTCGTACGCGGCGACACCACGCTCATCGAGATCGCCGCCATCATGGCCAGGCAACACTCGCCGGTCGTCGCCGTGGTCGAGAACAACAAGATCATCGGTGTCATCACCGTTCACCGGCTCCTCGGCGCTGCCCTGCCCAAGCAATGAGCGACGACCCGAGCACGTTCGTCGTCGTCGCCGCCATCACGGTCTTCGTCACCGTCTATGTCGTCATCGCCACTGAGTGGGTGCATCGCACCAAGGCCGCACTGATCGGTGGCGGGCTGATGCTGCTCATCGGCGCGCTCGACGAGCACTCGGCGTTCTACTCCGAGAGCACCGGTATCGCCTGGTCGGTCATCTTCCTGCTGTTCGGGATGATGGTGATCGTCGGGATCATCAAGCAGACCGGAGCATTCGAATACCTTGCGATCTGGGCAGTCAAGCGTGCTCGCGGCCGCCCATACCCAGCGCTGGTCTTGCTCTGCCTCATCACGGCCGGAGCGTCGGCGCTGCTGGACAACGTCACGACCGTGCTGCTTATCGCGCCGGTCACGATCTTCGTGTGCGACCGCATCGGCGTACGCCCCGAGCCGTTCCTCATCGCCGAAGCGCTCGCTTCCAACATCGGCGGCACGGCGACACTGATCGGCGACCCGCCAAACATCATCATCGCGAGTCGGTCGGGGCTGGGGTTCAACGACTTCCTCCTCAACCTGGCGCCGATAGTCGTCGTACTTGTGGTCGTCTTCGTCGTGATGGCGCGCTGGCTGTTCCGTGATGCATTCGTGTACGACGAGGAGCGCGCGGCAGCAGTCATGCAGCTCGACGGGCGGCGTGCCATCCGCAACGTGCCGCTGCTGCGCCGCTCGATGATTGTGCTCGGGCTAGTTCTCGTCGCGTTCGTCTTGCACGACGCACTCGGGCTCGAACCCAGCGTCGTGGCAGTGCTCGGAGCCGGCGCACTGGTCCTCGTGAGCGGGTTGACCCCCGGGGACTACCTCGCCGAAGTGGAGTGGGAGACGCTCGCGTTCTTTCTCGGCCTGTTCCTCATGGTCGGGGGCCTCGTCAACGTCGGCGTGATCGACTGGATCGGCGAGCAGGTCATCGACGCGGTTGGCGACCAGCTGCTCCTCGCGGCGACCGTGCTGCTGTTCGGCTCGGCGGTCGTGTCCGGCATCGTCGACAACATTCCCTTCGTTGCGACGGTGTCACCGATCGTCGCCGATCTCGTCGAGGCCAACGGCTCCACGCCACCGGCGATCGCGCTTTGGTGGGCGCTGGCCCTCGGGGCCGACCTTGGCGGCAACAGCACGGCCATCGGGGCAAGCGCCAACGTCGTGGTGACCGGCATCGCCCGGCGCAGCGGCTATCCGATCTCCTTCTGGATGTTCACGCGGTACGGGCTCATCGTCACAGCGGTGACGGTGACCCTGTCCTGGCCTTACCTCTGGCTGCGCTACTTCGCCTTCGCGTAACGAGCCGTCGGTAGGCTCATGAGTCGGAGGTGCTCGACATTTCCCCAATCCGGACGGCGCGACGCTTTTTCCACCGACTTTCCCTCCCTGAGCGCACCGAGATCCTGCGTACGCTCCGCAACGAGACGGTCGGCGGCTTCCTCCTGCTGCTGGGTGCGGTCGTCGCACTGATCTGGGCCAACTCGCCGTGGGACGCGTCGTACTTCGACCTCCAGCACACGGTTATCGGGCCGGCGTCGCTGCACCTGGACCTCGAGCTGCACACCTGGGCCGCCGATGGGCTGCTCGCCGTGTTCTTCCTCGTCGCGGGTCTGGAGCTCAAACGCGAGCTGGTGGTCGGTGACCTTCGCAACCCGTCGGAGGCCGTGCTCCCCGCCGTCGCAGCCGTGTGCGGCATGGCCGTGCCGGCGCTCGTGTACGTGCTTGTCAATGCGATCGGCGACGGCTCCTACCAGGGATGGGCTGTCCCCACAGCCACGGACATCGCGTTCGCACTGGCCGTACTGGCGGTGATCGGCTCGTTCCTGCCAACCGCCTTACGTGCCTTCCTGCTGACGCTGGCGGTGGTCGATGACCTGCTTGCCATCATCGTGATCGCGGTGTTCTTCACCGACGACCTGGCCTTGGGGCCGCTGCTGGGGGCCGCCGGGCTGCTGTTGGTCTATGCCCTGCTGCAATCGCGTCGCGTCGAGTCGTGGGCGTTGTATGTGCCGATAGGTGTGGCGGTCTGGATCTTGGTCCACGAGAGCGGCGTCCACGCAACCGTCGCCGGCATCGCGCTCGGCCTGCTGACCCGCGTTCACCGCGACGAGGGTGAGCGGGAGTCGCCGGCGGAGCGCTATGAGCACGCCCTGCGACCGATATCGGCGGCTTTCTGCGTGCCAGTCTTCGCGCTCATGGCCGCCGGCGTGGTCCTGAACAGCGAGGCGCTACGGTCGGTGTTCACCGATCCGATTCCCCTTGGCATAGTGCTGGGGTTGGTCGTGGGCAAAGCCCTTGGCGTCTTCGGAGGTACCTACCTCACCGCAAGGTTCACCCGCGCCGAGCTGTCCCACGACCTGCACTGGAGCGACGTCGCGGGCGTGGCGCTGCTCTCCGGCATCGGGTTCACAGTCTCCCTGCTCATCGGTGAGCTGGCCTTCGTGGGCAACGCTGAGGTTGTCGACTTGGTCAAGACCGCGGTCCTGATCGGTTCGATCGTCGCCGCCGTGCTGGCGTCGGGTGTGCTCGCGATGCGCAACCGGGTCTACCGTCGCCTCAGCGAAGAAGACACCCAGGACCTCGACGCCGACGGTGTCCCCGACGTCTACCAGCAGGAGCAGGCATGAGTGCGGACGGCGTGACCGACAAGAGCCTCGGTGAGCTCATCGCCTCAATGACCGAGGACGCTCGAACGCTTGCCCGTGGAGAGGTGGAGCTCGCCAAGGCCGAGCTGGCCGAGACGGCGAAACGTTCCGGGGTAGGCGTAGGCCTCTTCGCCGGGGCGGCTCTGCTCGGTCTGCTGGCGCTGGTGCTGCTGTCGATAGCCGCTGCTGAGGGACTGGTGGCGGCGGGCCTACACCCCGCGTGGGCGTTCCTCATCGTCGCTGGGGTGTATCTGCTAATCGCAGCGGTCTTCGTCCTGGTCGGGCAACGGCTGCTCAAGAAGGCGTCCAAGGGCCCCGAGCGCACCATCGAGGCTGCCCGTGAGACGCAGCGCGTGCTGCGGCGAAGCACGTGAGCCGCGGACCGGTGCCCGAAGAAGTCGTCGAAGCCCCAGGTCCCTGGACGCATCGCCGCGTCGCGGCCAACGGCGCCCAGTTCCACGTCGCCGAGATGGGCAACGACAACGGCAGGCGCCCACTAGTCCTGCTTCTGCACGGCTTCCCCGAGCTGTGGTGGGCCTGGCGCTATCAGCTGATAGCGCTGGCCGACGCCGGCTACCGCGTCGCGGCAATGGACCTGCGCGGCTACGGCGGCTCGGACAAGCCGCCCCGCGGTTATGACCCGTTCACGCTCGTCGACGACGTCAGTGGCGTGATCCGCACTCTCGGCGAGTCGCGAGCGGTCGTCGTGGGCCACGACTGGGGTGGGTTCGTCGGCTGGGCCGCAGCCGCACTGCGCCCGCAGGTCGTCAGCCGCCTCGCGGTGCTGTCGATGCCGCACCCGATCAGCCTGGTGGCGGGCCTGCGCCGACCTGGCCAGCTGCGGAGCATGGCGCATTTCCTGCGTGTGCAGACCCCGATCGCGCCGGAGCGCAAGCTCGCTGCCAACGGGGGCGCCTACGTGGAGACGTTGCTGCGGTCCTGGTCAGCCCCGGACTCGAAGTTTCCCGACGATGAGGCGGCCTGGCGCTACCGATCGGCGATGCAGCTCTGGCCCGCGCCGCACTGCGCCCTGGAGTACCACCGCTGGCTGGTGCGGTCGCTGCCACGGCGTGACGGGCAGCGATTCGCCCGCCGGATGCGCACCCCCGTACGCATGCCGGTGCTGTCCATCCACGGGGCGCTCGACCCGCTCGTCCTGCCGCGCACTGCGGCGGAGTCCGGGGCGCACGTCACGGGTGAGTACCGGTGGCACCTCCTCGACGACGTGGGGCACTACCCGCACGAGGAGGCTCCCGAGCTTGTGTCCGACGTGCTGGTCGGCTGGCTCGGCAAGCCGGGCAAGCACTAACCCGGTCAGCGACAGTCGCCCGTCGAGACACCTTCCGTCGCGGCTGCCCCCTCCTCAGCCGCGTCCGCGACCTGGGCGGGCGAAAGGGCATAGCCGGTGTCGTCGTCGCTCAGAGAGGCGGCGAATACCACGCCATAAACGCGCCCGTCGTCCGCGAGCAGCGGGCCACCCGAGTTGCCGGGCCGTACGTCTCCGCGCAACGCGATCACCTCACGGGTGACGCGGGCGTCATCGTAGATGTCCTGGCCGACGAGCTCGACGCGGTTGCGGACGCGCGCCTCGTCGACCCGCAGCGGACCGTTGTTGGGGTAGCCGGCGACGGCAGCGTCGACACCCGGGGCGGCGTCGTCGCGGAAGGCCAGCGCGGGCACCGACAGCCCCGGCACGTGGACGACGGCGACATCGGACTGCGGGTCGAAGTAAACGACAGTCGCCTCGATGCGATCGCCGCGGAAGGGCTCGACAAACAGTCGGCGTACGCCAGCCACGACGTGCGCGTTGGTCATCACGTGCTCGGCCGAGATGACGAAGCCGGAGCCTTCGAAGTTGGCGTCGCAGGCGGGCGCGCGGCCGATCAGCTTGACGACGCTGTTCATCGCCGCCCGGACCTCGGGGTCGCGAACCACCATGGGCGAGGGCTCGTCGACCGTGCGGATGTCCTCGGGCACGAACGGCGCGACGACGTCAGGGAAGCCCTCCGCGTCGACAACCGACCGGAACGTGGAGAGCACTCGGTCGGGCTCGACAGGCACGACGCCATCGATGGCGCGCAGCAGCCGTGACTCGCGCGCCACGCTCGACAGCTCAGGAATGGCCGCTGCCGAGACGGCCAGCCCAATGGCCCACGCGGCAATCAACACCCCCGCGGCCGCGAACAGTCCACCCGCGACCGAATCGACCGCCTGGACCGGGCGCCAGGTCAGCTGGTCACGCAGCCGCCGGCCGAGCCACGCCAACGCCGCCTGACCGAAGGTTGCGAGCACCAGCACGAGGAAGACGGCCAGCAAGGCCGTGCCAAGCCCAGGCTCGAGCCCACCGAGCAGCTGCGGCACCACGAGCAGCCCGCCGATCGCGCCAACGGCGAATCCGACGAACGAGAGCAGGCCGGACAGCAACCCCTGGGTGTAGCCCGTGACGCCCGCGATCACCGCGAGAACGATCACCAGCCAGTCGAGCCACGTGAGTCCCAGGAACATTCAGCCCTCCGTGCCCAGATTGTCGGGGATGCCGAGTGTGGCAGGAGGAAGCTCCTCGACGTGGCTGCGGTCCCACGGGACGGCCAGCCCGGCGCGGTCGAGCAGCGAGTCGAGCAGGCCGGCGGTCATTCCCCAGACAAGGAGGTCGGCGACCCGGAAGGCGGGTCCCACCCAGCGACCCATGGTGCGCACGGCGAGCCGGTTGGCGGGGTCGACGAGGTCGGACAATGGCACTCTGGCCACCGCCGCAACCTCAGCCGGGTGCCCCGGGGCGACGGCAGACGGCTCGCGCCAGTAGGCCAGGACCGGGGTGACGCGGAACGATGTGACCGTCATCGGGATGTCGGGCAGCAGCGCGACGGGCTGCACACCGGCAGGGTCGAGCCCGGTCTCTTCCTGGGCTTCGCGCAAAGCCGCCGCTATGGGCCCGGCATCGGTCTCGTCGAGCGCGCCGCCAGGGAACGCCGGCTGCCCTGCGTGGGCGCGCAGGTCGCGTGCGCGTTCGATCAGAAGCACGTCCGGCTGGTCCGCCCCGTCCGGACCGGGCGAGATGCCGAACAGGAGGAGCACAGCCGCCGGGCGGCCCCTGCCGGGCGGCCGAAAACTGGGCGGAAAGGGTGTGGCATGTGGGGCCGCCGCGACCAGTCGCAGCATCCAGTCCGGCAGGCCATCGGCAGGCTCGAGCGGGATGTCGGCCTGCGCCGTCATCCGGCGCGCTCCTCGACGCCAGTCCCTTCGGCAGGCGGCTCCTCCTCGATATCGCGAACCAGCTTGGCCGCCACTTTCGGGTCGGTCGGCCCAAGTCCGTACGAGGGGCAAAGTCCCGCGATCGGGCAGGCACCGCACGCCGGACGTCGTGAATGGCAGCGCCGCCGGCCGTGCCAGATCAGGCGCTGCGACAGGTCCGTCCACTCCTTGCGAGGGATCAGCGTCGCGACCTCGGACTCGACTTTCACCGGGTCGGTTTCACTGGTCCAGCCGAACCGGCGCACCAGCCGCCCGAAGTGGGTGTCGACCGTCAGACCTGGGATGCCGAACGCGTTGCCAAGCACGACGTTGGCCGTCTTGCGGCCCACGCCGGGCAGCGTGACGAGGTCCTTCATGCGCGGCGGGACCTCGCCGTTGAACCGCTCGACCAGCGCGGCCGCGAGACCCATGATCGACTTGGTCTTGGCGCGGAAGAAGCCGGTGGGTTGGATGAGCTGCTCGACCTCGGCCGGGTCGGCGTTGGCGAGGTCGGCGGGCGTCGGATACCGGCGGGACAGCTCGGGCGTGACCTTGTTGACCATCTTGTCCGTTGTCTGCGCCGAGAGCACGGTGGCGATGAGCAGCTCGTAGGGGTCGCGAAAGTCGAGCTCGACGTGGGCGTCGGGATAGGTGTCGGCGAGAATGCGATTGATGCGCCGCGCCCGGCGCACGAGGGCGAGCCGGCTCTCGGCGGCGGCGGTCTTCGGCACGCGGGCAAGCCTACGGTCCCGATGGCGCCTGCGGGTGGGCGTGCCAAAGGCTGGGGGCGACGCCTGCGCACCACGCGGAAAGATCGGGCAGGATGGGACGTGACGCAGACCACATTCGAAGGTCGTACGATCGCTTGATCGCGACTGTCGGAGCCAGGAGGACGAGTGGACGACGTACTACGCAGCGCGACCCTCTTCCGTGAGCTCGACGATGAGGCGGCCTCCGCCCTGCGCTCGTCCATGGTCGAGGTCAAGGTCGCGCGCGGCGAGGTGGTCTTCCGGGAGGGCGACGCCGGCGAGCGGCTCTATGTGATCAGCGACGGCAAGATCAAGCTCGGCCGCACCGCACCCGATGGCCGGGAGAACCTGCTGGCCATCCTTGGGCCAGGGCAGATGTTCGGCGAGCTGTCGCTATTCGACCCGGGGCCACGTTCGGCCACGGCCACCGCCGTGACCGACACCGTCCTGCTCGGCCTCGGCCACTCCGACCTGCTGTCATGGCTCACTGGGCGCCCGGAGGTCGCTCGAGCGCTGCTGCTGCAGCTGGCCTCCCGGCTCCGACGCTCCAACGACACGCTTGCCGACCTGGTGTTCGCCGACGTGCCCGGCCGCGTCGCCAAAGCACTGCTCGACCTGTCCGCCAAGTTTGGCGCGCCGGCCGCCGAGGGCTTGCGGGTCGAGCATGACCTCACGCAGGAAGAGCTCGCCCAGCTCGTCGGCGCCTCACGGGAGACTGTCAACAAGGCGCTCGCCGACTTTGTGCAGCGCGGCTGGATCCGGTTGGAGCAGCGCTCGGTCATCTTGCTCGACGTCGAGCGGCTCCGCCGCCGCGCGCGCTGAGCCGCAGGGTCGGTCAGCGGTCCCGCAGGTATTCCAGCTGGGCCGCCACTGACAGTTCCGCCGCCGGCCAGAGTGCCCGGTCGACATCGGCGTAGACCCGCTCGACGACCTCGTGCGCAGTTGTCGCGCCCGCCTCCACCGCCGCGGCAACCTCGGCAAGTCGCTGCTGGCGATGGGCGGCGTACGCGTCGAGCACGGCGCCCGCGTCGTCGACAATCGGTCCGTGCCCGGGAAACACCCGCGAGGCTTCGGCCGCGTCAACGAGTCGCCGCAGCCGGTTGAGTGAGTCGAGGTAGTCGCCGAGCCGCCCATCCGGATGCATCACCACCGTTGTCCCCCGACCAAGGACCGTATCGCCGGTGAGCAGCGCGCTGTCGGCGGACAACAGGAATGTCAACGAGTCGGCCGTGTGGCCGGGTGTCGCGACGACCCGGATCTCGAGTCCCTGAACGTCCACGACGTCGCCGTCGACTAGCCCCTCGTCTCCACGCCGAGGCTGCGGGTCAAGTGCACGTACGGGTGCCGCGGCCAGGTCAGCGAAGCGGCTGGCGCCTGCGGCGTGGTCGGGGTGCCCGTGGGTGAGCAGCACCACCTCGACCTCGCAGCCGCGAGCTCGTACGACCTCAAGAACCGTCGCCAGATGACGCGGGTCGTCCGGCCCGGGATCGATTACCACGGCGCGCCTGGCGCCCGGCTCGGAGAGCACCCAGGTGTTCGTGCCCTCCAGTGTCATCGGCCCAGGGTTGGGCGCAAGCACGCAGGTCGCCCGAGAGCTCACGGGCCCGCCGGTCCATGGCGCCGCCTCCCACGGCCAGCCGGTCATGCGGTGTCCCCTTGCGCAGCGCCCGGATAGCCGGCTTCGCCGGGAAACAGGAGCCGTACGCGATCACCGTCAACCACCCAACCCGGCCGAACACACTCAACCGGGCGACCCACCCCGGCCGCCAGAACCGCCGCGACCGAAGCGAACGGCACCAGCTCGCTGAGCACCTGTCGAGTCGGCGGCAACATCGGCTCGTCAAGGCAGTCGATCGGGCGGCGCCATTCGAGTGACGTCGCCTCGGTCGAAGCGTTCCGCACGACCTGGCCGGGCGGCATAGGCGTCACGAAGAACCACGTGTCATAGCGCCGCGGTTCGAACGTCGGCGTCACCCAATGCGCCCAGGGAACCAGGACGTCCGGGCCGACCGTCACGCCCGTCTCCTCGGCGACCTCCCGCGCAGCCGCGGAGACGAACACTGGTGCGGGATCGGAGTCCTCGACCCGGCCTCCGGGAAAGGCGAGCATGCCGGCGGCAAACGCCATGCCGGCGTGCCGGCGTAACACCAGGACCTCAACTCCTGCTGCGCCGTCGCGGAGCAGCAGCACAGTCGCAGCGGGGACCGGGGCGGCGGCGGGCAGCTCGCCCGCCGCGATCGCCCGTGCACGGGCGGCGACCTCCCCGGTCAGCACGCGTGGCGGATCCATGGCTCAGAGCCGCCCGGAGGTCACGCGATCTCGACGACCAGCTCGAGCTCGACCGGGGCGTCCAGCGGCAGCACGGGCGTGGCCACGGCGCTGCGGGCGTGCCGGCCGGCGTCGCCGAAGACCTGGCCGAACAGGTCACTTGCACCGTTAGCGACTTGCGGCTGCCCGGTGAAGGTCGGCGTGCTCGCGACGAAGACGACTGCTTTGACGACCCGCGTGACCTTGGCCAGCTCGCCGATCTCGGCACGGACGGCGGCCAGGGCATTGAGCGCGCATTGCTGGGCGCAGTCTCGGGCCTCGTCAGGAGTCACCTCGGCGCCGACCTTGCCGACGTACATCAGCTCACCGTCGCGCATCGGCAGCTGGCCCGACGTGTAGACGTACGACCCGGTGCGCACCGCCGGCACGTACGACGCCACCGGCTTGGCCACCTCGGGCACCGCGAGGCCGAGCTCGGCCAGCCGGTCCTCCGGGGTGCTCACGGCTTCTCGCGCTTGAGGTAGGCCACGAGGTTCTCCGGGTTCAAGCCCGGCACGACCTGCACGAGCTCCCACCCATCCTCGCCCCAGGTGTCCAGAATCTGTTTGGTCGCGTGCACCAAGAGCGGCACCGTCGCGTACTCCCATTTCGCCATGACGGCAAGGCTATCGGCGCAATCCCCTGGCGGGAGGTCCTAGGCTCGCGACGTGGCAAGCGGCGGCGACTGGGAAGGCGTCCGGCTGCATGTCGTCACCGGCAAGGGCGGCACCGGCAAGACCACGGTCGCCGCAGCGCTCGCGTTGGCGCTGGCCGGGGCGGGCGGGCGCGTTCTGGTCATAGAGGTGGAGGGCCGGCAGGGGATCGCCGGCGTGTTCGACGTGCCGCCACTGCCGCATGCCGAGCGGAAGGTGGGGTCGGTGCCCGGCGGCGGGGAGGTGTACGGCCTGGCGGTCGAGCCGCGCGCGGCCATGACTGAGTACCTCGACATGTACTACCGCCTCGGACGGGCCGCCCGCGCCCTTGATCGGCTCGGCGCCGTCGACTTTGTCACCACGATCGCGCCCGGGCTGCGCGACGTCCTGCTCACCGGCAAGACATACGAGGCCACCAAGCGCACGCATCGCGACGGACGGCCGGTGTACGACGCGGTAGTGCTTGACGCGCCGCCCACCGGGCGGATCACCCGCTTCCTCAATGTGACCTCCGAGGTCGCCGGCTTGGCGCGGGTGGGGCCAGTGCACCGGCACGCCGAGTCGACGACCACGCTCTTGCACTCGCCGCGCACTGCCGTGCATATCGTCACACTGCTCGAGGAGATGCCGGTGCAGGAAACGGTCGACGCCGCAGCGGAGTTGCGCGAGACAGGGCTGCCCGTCGGCGCCGTGATCGTCAACCAGACTCGCCGGCCGGCGCTTCGGGTACGCGACCTGGCGGCGGCACGCAAGGGAACTCTCGACGCAGAGGCGGTGTCCGCGAGTCTGACCAAAGCCGGTCTGCCGGCAGCTGAGGACATCGTCGTCGGCTTGTTCGAAGAGGCACGCGAGCATGCGGAGCGCGTGGCGCTTCAGAAGCAGGTGCGGGCTCAACTGGGCCGGCTCGACCGACCCACGTACGACCTGACGCACGTCGCCGGCGGCATGACCCCCGCCGGCCTGCACGAGCTGGCGGCCGAGCTGCGCAATCAGGGGGCGGCGTGACCCAGACCGCGCTCCCAGAGCTGCCGACACTGGACGTCGACACGGTCCTCGACAATTCAGCCACGCAGATCGTCGTCTGTTGTGGGTCCGGCGGCGTCGGCAAGACGACGACGGCCGCGGCGCTCGCGCTGCGGGCGGCGGAGCGAGGCCGGCGTGCCGCGGTGCTGACGATCGACCCAGCCCACCGGCTGGCCCAGTCGATGGGCCTTCGGGAGCTCGACAACGAGCCGCGCGCGGTGACCGGCGTCGACGAAACGGCGGGTGGCTCGCTCGCCGCCATGATGCTGGACATGAAGCGCACCTTCGACGAGGTCGTCGAGGCGCATGCATCGCCGGACAAAGCCGCACAGATTCTTGCCAATCCGTTCTATCAGGCGCTGTCCTCATCCTTCGCGGGCACGCAGGAATACATGGCGATGGAAAAGCTCGGGCAGCTGCATGGGCGATCCGAGTACGACCTGGTCGTTGTCGACACCCCGCCCTCAAGGTCTGCACTCGACTTCCTGGACGCCCCACAGCGGCTCGGGTCGTTCCTCGATGGGCGTCTCATCCGGCTGCTCGGCGCACCGGCCAAAGCCGGTGGCCGGGCCTACCTTCGGTTCGTACAGGCGGGGATGGGGGCGTTCACCAACGCCTTATCGCGGCTGCTCGGGTCGGACCTGCTGCGTGATGTGCAAACCTTCGTTGCGTCGCTCGACACGATGTTCGGCGGGTTCCGCGAGCGGGCCGAGCGCACGTACGCGCTGCTGGCCGCGCCCGAGACCAAGTTCCTCGTGGTCGCCACGCCCGAACCTGACGCGCTGCGAGAGGCGTCGTACTTCGTGGACCGGCTCGCCGCCGACGGCATGCCGCTGGGCGGGCTGGTCCTCAATCGAGTGCAGACAACGTGGCTGCCTGACCTGTCCGCGGACGACAGCCTCGCGGCGGCAGACCAGCTAGCCGATGGACGCGAGCATGTGCTGACCGTGGGACTGCTGCGCATGCACGCCGAACGGATGGGCGCCATCGGCCTGGAAACCCGGCTGACCAACCGTTTTCACGCCGCGCACCCCGGAGTCGCGACTACGTGGGTCCCGGCGCTCGCCGCCGACGTGCACGACCTCGACGGCCTCCGCCGTGTAGGTGCCGCACTCGCCGGCAGTTAACTGGCCATCAACTGGCCTGCGACATCGGCGAGGGCGCCGCAGGGCGTTGGATGGGCAGCTTGAGTCGATCCCGCTCGGCGGCGTCGAACTCCGACCGCGCCGCAGTAAGCAGCGCTCGCCAGGACGTCACGTTGGGCCGACGCCGCAGGATCGCCCGCCGCTCCCGCTCGGTCATGCCGCCCCAGACCCCGAATTCGATCTGCCGGTCCAGCGCCTCAGCCAGGCACTCCGTGCGGACCGGGCAGCTCGCGCACACGATCTTGGCTCGGTGCTGCTCCGCCCCCTGCACGAACAATCGGTCCGGGTCGCCGTTGCGGCACGCGGCCAACTCGGTCCAGTCATCTCTCCACATGCTGTGTCGTCCCCCCTTGACGTCGCGCCTGCCGCTATCACCCCTTAGAGCGTCAGGCACCCGATTACGGACAGTAGGCGACTTGGGAGGTAGCGAACAGCCTGCAAGAGGCCCCCTGGCATCGACCGTTCGGCTGATTGTCTAGCCGCGCAGAACGCACTATATGACGATTTGGTCGGCGTAGGAGGAGGCACGGGGTCGGCTCGACTACCCTTCCACCATGGCGAATCTCCGCCCCTCGTCCGTCGCTGGGGCAACCCGGCGGCTGCTGCTGCTCGTCGGCCTCAGCGCGCTGTCCGGTGTGCTCGTGGCCGGATTGGTCCTGCCCATCGCCGGAGCGCTCGGGCTCGCCGCCAAGAGCAGCGCCGAGACGTTCGAGTCGCTGCCTGACGACCTGGAGACCCGCCCGCTCGCCCAGCGCTCCCGAGTCTTCGATGCCAACGGCAACCTGCTGGCCACGTTCTTCCAGGAGAACCGGGTCGATGTGCCGCTGGCCGCGGTCGCCCCGGTCATGCAGAACGCGCTGCTTGCGAGTGAGGATGCCCGGTTCTACGAGCACGGCCCGATCGACCTGCAGGGCACCAGCCGCGCGGCGCTGCGTAACTTCGCCGCCGACGAGATCACGGGCGGTGGGTCCACGCTTACCCAGCAGTACGTCAAGCTCGTGCTCATCGAGCAGGCCTCGACGGCCGATGAACGCAAGAAGGCCCAGGACGACACGCTCGACCGCAAGCTGCGCGAGCTGCGCCTCGCCATCGCCGCCGAACGGCAGTTCACCAAGGCCGAGATCCTCACGCGCTACTTCAACATCGCCTATTTCGGCCAGGGGGCCTACGGGATCGAGGCGGCGGCTCGGCACTATTTCTCGGTAAGCGCCGCCGAGCTGACGCTGCCGCAGGCCGCCCTTCTTGCTGGGCTCGTGCAGAAGCCACGCGCCTACGACCCGGAGGACAACCCCGAGGCGGCCATCGGCCGGCGCAACGTCGTGCTTGGTCGCATGGCCGACGAGAATATGATCACCGACGCCGAGGCAGCCCAGGCTCGGTCGTCCGATCTTGGGCTCGCCGTCTCCGAGACACCCAACGGCTGCATCACGGCGTACGCGCCGTTCTTCTGCCAGTACGTCGAGAACGAGCTCGTCCTGTTTGACGGGCTGGGTGCCGACCCCGAGCAGCGCAGGCAGAACCTCTACCGCGGCGGTCTGACCATCAAGACCACGATCGACCCCAAGGTGCAGTCCGCAGCGCAATCAGCGATCGACGGCAAGATGGCGCCGGCCGACGCGGCAGTGGGCGCGATGACGTTCATCGAGCCGGGCACCGGCAAGATCAAGGCGATGGCGCAGTCGCGGCCGATGGGCGACGACGTCGCGGCCGGGCAGACATACCTCAACTACAACGTCGACATCGCGCATGGTGGCGGCGACGGGTTCCAGCCAGGCTCGACGATGAAGGTGTTCGTTCTCGCAGCGGCCATCAAGCAGGGGATCCCGTTGTCGACGACGATCGGCGTGCCAAGCAGGGAGATCACCCTGCCGGAGCGCAGTTTCGCGACGTGCGAAGGACCCTACGGCGGGGGCCGCAATACAAAGACCTGGCAGGTCTCCACGCCGACCGGGACATTCAACATTCGGTCGGGCACGTGGCGGTCCAACAACGGGTTCTATGCGCAGCTCGAACAGCGGACCGGTCTCTGCGACCCATCCAGATTCATGACGGACATGGGCGTCGTTGAAACCAACGGCACACCGATCACCCCCCACCCGTCGATGGTCCTGGGGTCCCGCGAGGTGGCGCCGCTCGACATGGCCAACGCGTTCGCGACGTTCGCCGCGCGTGGCGTCTACTGCGAGCCGAACGCCATCACCGAGATGCTCGACCGCAACGGCCAACCGATGCCAATCCCGGCGCCCAACTGCCGGCAGCTGCTCGACCAGGCCCAGACCGACACCATCAACGACGTCCTCCGCGGCGTCATCGATGGCCCTGACGGCGGCCGCACCGGCCGCAACCTGAGCATTGGCCGCCCAGCCGCTGGAAAGACCGGAACGACCAACCAGGAACTTGCCGTCTGGTTCTCCGGGTACACGCCGCAGCTCGCAGCCTCCATGGCGGTTGGCGACGTCGACCTGCCACGTGAGTCGATGCGCGGCATCGTCCTGAAGGGCGCAAAGCAGTTCTCCGCATGTGGTGGGTGCATCCCTGGACCGATGTGGCGCGACGCGATGCGAGCAGCGCTCGACGGTGTCCCCGCCAGCGACTTTGTCGCGCCAAACCCAGAGGCCGTCGCCAGTCTCCGGGGCAACGTCCCGGACGTCCGTGGCCTGCAGGTCTCTCAGGCGGTCGAGGAGCTGACTCGCGCCGGCTTCAACGTCGAGGTGGGCGGCGAGGTCGACTCTGACCTGCCGCCAGGCACGGTCGTCTACACCAACCCGCGGTCGGGAAGCAGCCACCCTGCTGGCGGCACAGTGCGCCTCTTCGTGGCCGGTGCGCAGGCTGCCCCGGCGCCCGCGCCGGCCGTCGTGCCGCCCGTCGTTGCCGCACCACAGCTGCCCGACATCCTGGCGCCCTTCATCGCGCCACTCGACGGTCAAGGCGGCAACGGCCAGGGGGACGGGAATGGCGGCCGCCGCGGAGGCCGCGGACCCGGCTAGCCGCGCCAGTCTCCGCCGAACATGTTGTTGACGCCAGATTTCACTGGGATTCGGGGAGCAACCACATGATCGCCGGGCGACAAGCGCATGGTCGTCCCGGGAAACGACGGGTCACGCGGCGTCCTTCGTCGCACTGATCGTGGCGCGACGCAGTGCGTCCAGATCGGTTCCACGGTCGGCAAGGATCTTGGCAGCGAGTCCGTTACCTTCCCGGATCAGCCCGAGCAGGATGTGCTCGGTGCCGATGTAGTTGTGCTTGAGCAGCAAGGCCTCTCGCAGCGCCAGCTCGAGAACCTTCTTAGCGCGCGGGGAAAACCGTCCACCTCGCCGGCGGCGGCGGAACGGCCCGCGCCGTGGTTCGTCATCCGCCTGGCTGAGGGCGTCGGGTCCGAACGTCTCCTCGATGCGGCCCAATACGGCTTCCACATCGATGCCGACGGCGCGCAACGCGTCGGCCTCGTCCGCAGTGAACAGCCCAGGCGCGGGACCGACGACCTCGACCACCGCGGCACGTACGGCATCGATCTCGAGCCCCTGAGCGCGGAGCACCCGACCGGCGATCCCGTCGGAAGCGACCAGCGCGATCAACAGGTGCTCGGTGCCGACACGCCGTTGCGAGAGCCGCTCGCTCTCCTCCACGGCACGGTGTACGACCTCGCGCGCTGCTTTCGTGAACCGCTCGAACATGACGTCCCTCACTCCCCAACGCTGTGCGCATGCTTCTTGTGCACGGCCTGCTTGCTGACCTCGAGCACATCGGCAATCTCTTGCCACGACCAGGCCTGACGCCGCGCGTTGCGCACCTGCAGAGCCTCCAGCGTGTCGGCCAATCGGCGAAGCGCCAGCACCGCGCGCAGACCGGCCCGGACGTCCGGACCAGCTGCCGCGGCTGCCAAGTCAGTTGCCTGAGTCATACCGTCAACCGTAGTTGACGCGGCGCTGAGTTGTCAACCGGGGTTGACACAAATTCAGCTGCCCAGGTGGCGCCTGACTTCGGCCGCGACAGCCGCTCCGTCGACACGGCCGGCTACCCGTGGCGTCACGATTTTCATCACAGCGCCCATGCCGCGGGGGGAGTCAGCCCCGGACTCCGCGACGGCCTCGGCGACCAGGGAGGTGAGCTCCTCGGCGGACAGCGGCGCCGGGAGATACTCCGCCAGCACCTCCGCCTCGGACTCCTCGCGCGCCGCCAGCTCTGTACGGCCGGCATCGGTGAATGCAGTGGCTGCCTCGCGGCGCTTCTTCGACTCCTTGTTGAGGACGCCCACGACCTCGTCGTCGGAGAGCTCGCGAGCTTCCTTCCCGGCGACCTCGGCGGTGGTTACGGCGGTGAGTGCCATGCGCAGCGTGGCCGTACGCAATTCGTCGCGAGCGCGCATGGCCGAAGTCAAATCGGCTCGGAGGCGCTCCTTGAGGGTCGTCATGCGCGTCATCCTCGCAGGTCAGCTACCCGTTGATCTGCGACCATTGGCGCGTGACTGCAGGCCAGAACATCGCCCGAGCTGCGTTGGCGACCGCCGGAATCGCTGTCGGCTGCGTGACGTACGCCGCTGCGTACGAGGTGCGCTCGTTCCGCCTGCGGCGGTTCACGATCCCCGTCCTCGCGCCAGGCAGCAAGCCGTTGACCGTGCTGCACATCTCCGACCTGCACATGACGCCTGGGCAGCGGCGCAAGCGTGACTGGGTGCGGTCGTTGGCCGAGCTGCAGCCCGACCTGGTCGTCAACACCGGTGACAACCTGAGCCACCGTGAGGCGGTACCCGAAGTCCTCGACGCCGTCGGCCCGCTGCTCGACGTGCCGGGGGTGTTCGTATTCGGGTCCAATGACTACTTCGCGCCACGGCTGCGCAACCCGGCCCGCTACCTGTTCACCCACAAACCGCAAGTGCGCGACGTCGAGGACCTGCCGTGGGGCGACTTGCGGGATGGGTTCCTCGACGCCGGCTGGCTCGACCTGACCAACGCCCGAGGCACGCTGAAGGCCGGCGAACGGACGCTGTCGTTCGGCGGGGTCGACGACCCACACCTGCGTCGCGACCGTTACGAGGAGATCGCCGGACCTGGCGATCCCGCCGCCGATCTCGCGATCGGGGTCACGCACGCGCCGTACCTCCGCACGCTCGACGCGTTCACCCGCGATGGCTACCCGCTGATCCTCGCCGGCCACACGCACGGCGGGCAGCTCTGCGTCCCTGGCTATGGCGCCCTGGTGACCAACTGCGACCTGGATGCGCGGCGCGTCAAAGGCGTGCACCGACACGCTTCGGGCGGTCGTACGGCGATGATGCACGTGTCCGCCGGCCTAGGGACGTCTCCGTTTGCGCCCGTGCGCTTTGCCTGCCCGCCCGAGGCCAGCCTGCTGACGCTGGTTGCGCGCTGACGTCCGTACGACGGCCGTGCGGCGGTCGCTGGGGCGCCCGTACGAATCCGGTTTCGTGGCACCCCTCGCGCTCGGTTACACTCAACCGGCGTCCGCGGGCTGTAGCGCAGCTTGGTAGCGCGCCTCGTTCGGGTCGAGGAAGTCGTGGGTTCAAATCCCGCCAGCCCGACGCTCACACGAAGCGGCCGGTGTCCCTGCTGGGGACGCCGGCCGCTTCGCTGCTTGGCGTAGCGAACATGCGCTTGGCGCTCGCCGAACATGCGACCGACGACCGAATCCGCGTGAAATGGGGCGCCAACCGCATGGTCGGCGGGTCAGGCGGCAGACAGCTCGGCCGCGACGAGCTCGGCGATCTGCGCCGTGTTGAGTGCGGCGCCCTTGCGCAGGTTGTCGCCGCATAGGAACAGTTCGAGCGCCCGCGGCTCGTCCAACGACTGGCGCAGGCGTCCGACCCAGGTGGGGTCGGTGCCCACGACATCAGCTGGGGTTGGGAACTCGCCGCGCGCCGGGTCGTCGTACAGCACGATTCCTGGAGCTGACCGCAGCGTTTCGCGGGCCGCGTCGACCGGCACCTCCCGCTCGAAGACGGCGTGCACCGACAACGAGTGCGTGGTCACGACCGGCACTCGCACGCAGGTCGCCGCCACCCGCAGCCCAGGCAGCCCAAGGATCTTGCGTGACTCGTTGCGGACCTTGAGCTCCTCGCTCGACCAGCCATCGTCCTTGAGCGAGCCGGCCCAGGGCACGACGTTGAGCGCGAGCGGGGCGGGAAATGGCCCGAGGTCCTCGCCGACGACACGGCGGACGTCCCCCGGATGAGTACCGAGCTCGCGGTTACCCGCCACCTTGGCGATCTGGTCGTGCAGCGCGTCAATGCCGGCCTGACCCGCACCGGAGGCCGCCTGGTACGACGCGACTACCAGCTCCTCGAGCCCGAACTCGGCGTGCAACGCGCCCATCGCCACGATCATCGACAGGGTCGTGCAGTTGGGGTTGGCGATGATGCCGCGTGGGCGGTTGCGTGCCGTGACGGCGTTGACCTCGGGCACGACGAGTGGCACATCGGGGTCCATCCGGAAAGCGCCGGAGTTGTCGACCGCGATCGCGCCGCGCGCTGCGGCCACCGGTGCCCACTGCGCCGATACCTCGTCGGGTACGTCGAACATCGCGACGTCGATGCCGTCGAACGCCTCCTCCGAGAGCGCCACGACCTCGAGCTCCTGGCCGCGACAGACCAGCTTGCGGCCAGCAGAGCGCGCCGACGCGATGAGCCGTATTTCCCCCCACACGTCCTCGCGCGTCGAAAGCAGCTCGAGCATCACCGTGCCGACCGCGCCGGTGGCGCCCACGACAGCCAGGCTGGGCTTGCGGTTGGCGTGCTTGGTCACCGACCAGTCCCTCCGTAAATGACAGCCTCTTGATCACCGTCAAGGTCGAACGCCGTGTGTGCGGCAGACACCGCTGCGTCGACGTCGTCGGCGCGTACGACCACGGAGATGCGGATCTCCGACGTGGAGATCATCTCGATGTTGACACCCGCCTTGGCGAGAGCCCCGAAGAAGTCGGCGGAGACACCCGGGTGGCTGCGCATGCCCGCCCCGACGAGCGAAACCTTGCCGATCTTCTCGTCGAAGCGCACGCCGATGAAGCCGACCTGCTCGCGGATCGCCTCGAGCGCGAGCAACGCCGTCGGCCCGTCGGACTTGGGCAACGTGAACGAGATGTCCGTGCGACCGGTGCCCTCGGCGGAGACGTTCTGGACGATCATGTCGATGTTGGTGCCGGCATCGGCGATGGCGCGGAAGATCGCGGCCGCCTCACCGACGACGTTGGGCACGCCAACGACCGTGATCTTGCCCTCGCTCCGGTCGTGGGCGACGCCCGAGATGATCGGCTGCTCCACGGGTGCTCCGTTCGTCGAGTCGTACGACGCCACGACCCAGGTCCCCTCGAGAGTCGAGAAGCTGGATCGGACGTGGATGGGCAGGTTGAATCGGCGGGCGTACTCCACACAGCGCAGGTGCAGCACCTTGGCGCCGCAGGCCGCCATCTCGAGCATCTCCTCGAACGTGATGCGGGCGAGGCGCCGGGCGGCCGGCACGATGCGCGGGTCGGCGCTGAACACACCGTCGACATCGGTGTAGATCTCGCAGACGGACGCATCGAGCGCGGCCGCGAGTGCCACTGCCGTCGTGTCGGACCCACCCCGGCCGAGCGTGGTGATGTCCTTGCTGTCCTGACTCACGCCCTGAAAGCCGGCAACAATCGGGATCGCGCCGTCGTCCAGTGCCTGCTGGATGCGGCTCGGCGTGACGTCGATGATGCGTGCCTTGCCATGCGCAGCATCGGTGATCACGCCCGCCTGACTGCCCGTGAACGACCGGGCGACGTGGCCGCGACGGGCGATCGCCATCGCTAGCAATGCCATCGAGATGCGCTCGCCGGCGGTCAGCAGCATGTCGAGCTCGCGGCCCGGCGGCTGGTCGCTCACCCGCTGAGCCAGGTCGAGCAGCTCATCCGTCGTGTCGCCCATCGCAGAGACAATGACGACGACTTGGTTGCCGGCCTCCTTGGTGGCGACAATGCGGGCGGCCACCCGCTTGATGGCATCTGCGTCGGCCAGAGAGGAGCCGCCGTACTTCTGGACGACCAGGGCCACGGCGCGGACTCTCCCTGTGCTCGACGTCTCCGGTGGAGTGGATGCGACGTCAAGTCTAACGAGACGGTTACGGGCGTTCGGGCTTGTCCGTTTTGTGGGACGTCCGCCTCGGACAGCGGAACACGGGAAGTCTTGCCGTGGCCGCGCTCTCAGGGGTTTAGGCTGCCGCCAGCAACCAAGCCACGGAGGACGCGTGACAGGCGGTATTCGTGCCCGCGGAGTGCGGCGAACCTTCGGCGATGTGGTCGCCGTCGACCACATGGACCTCACTGCCAGGCCGGGTGAGGTCACCGCACTGGTCGGCCCCAATGGCGCAGGCAAAACCACGCTGCTGCTGATGATGGCGACCCTGCTGCAGCCCGACTCAGGCGACATCGAGGTCGCGGGGTTCGACACTGTCCACGAAGCGACGGCTGTGCGCGAGGCCATGGGCTGGATGCCGGACGTGTTCGGCGTCTACGAGTCGCTTACCGCTCGAGAGGTGCTGCGGTTCGCTGCTGCGGCCTACCGCATCGCACCGGCTGCCGCCGACGCACGCATCATCGAGCTGCTGGCGCTGGTGCACCTGACCGAGTTCACGGACCGTCCGGTACACGTGCTCTCCCGCGGTCAGAAGCAGCGGCTCGGCTTGGCCCGGGCGGTGATCCACGACCCCGCGGTCCTGCTGCTCGACGAGCCGGCAGCCGGACTCGACCCGCGCAGCCGCGTCGAGCTGAGGGATCTGATGCGGACGTGGGCGGCGGAAGGCCGCACCGTGGTCGTCTCCTCGCACGTGCTCGCCGAGCTGGAGCACACCGCCGACCGCGTCGTGTTTGTCTCCGCCGGTCGTACGGTCTCCGAGGAGGCGGTCTCCGATCTGGCCCGCGAGCAGCACCGGCCGTGGCGGTTGCGCGCGCTCGACCCGCCCGAGCTGCTCGCGCGGCTACAGGCGTACGGCCTCGATCCGCAGCCGTCTGCTACCGACGGATGCGAGGTGCTGCTGTCGAGTGACGTGGCGGCCGCGGATCTGCTGGCACGGCTGCTCGCCGACGGCGTACGCGTCGTCTCGTCGGCACCGGCCGGCAGCACCCTGGAGACGGCCTACCTCGCGATGACGGAGGAGCGGCGATGACCTGGTGGGGCGTGCGCGCGATGGCCGAGCAGGAATTCCGGTTGCGGCTGCGAGCCGGCCGCTGGATCTGGCTACTCGCATCGTGGTTCGTCGTATTGCTGGGCTTCACGCTGCTCGAGTTCTGGGCGCTGACGGTGTCCGAGGAGGACGAGATCGGGACACCGATGTTCGGCGGGCTCATGCTGTTCGTGCTCGCCCTCGGGCTGCTCGTCGTGCCGGCGCTGACCAGCCAGTCGATCAACGGCGACCGCGAACGCGGGGTGCTCGCCCCCCTGCAGGTGACGCTACTGTCGCCACGCGAGATCGCGGTCGGCAAGCTGGTCGCTGCCTGGGCCACCGCTCTCGTCTTCCTGGCGTTGACGTTGCCGATGGTCGTGTTCTGCCTGCTCATGGGCGGCGTCGGCATCAGCCGCGTCGTCGTGACGCTCGTGGTCGTGGCGCTGCTGCTCGGCGCATTCGCAGCTGTCTCGCTCGGCTGGTCGGCAGTCATGGCCCGTACGACGACATCGGCGGTCCTCTCGTACCTCACGGTGTTCGCGCTCAGCGTCGGCACGCCGATTGCGTTCGGGCTGGGGCTGGCGATCACAACCACCGACGAGACGGTCTCGGATGGGTTTTCGGAGACCACGTTCACGAGGACCGAGAGTCACCCGGAGCGCGTCTGGTGGCTGCTCGCGCCCAACCCGTTCGTGGTTCTCGCCGACGCGGCGCCGCGGGTGCCGCCCGAGCGTGATCCGGTCACCGGCGCGGTGCAGTCCAACCCGGCCGACCCACTTAGGCGGCCTGAGTGAGGCGGTGCGCCTGCTGCGTGAGCCGGAGCGCTTCGACGGATCTGTCTCCGACAACGGGGGTGGACCCGTCTGGCCGTACGGTCTCGCATTCGACTTACTGCTCGGCGCCGGCGGTGTTGCGTTGGCGACTCGTCGGCTGCACACGCCGTATGCCAAGTTGCCGCGCGCAGTGCGCGTCGCCTGAGCCGCGTCAGGCCTCGACGTCGAGCGCCTCGGTCGCGGCTTGGGCGAGCAGCTCGTCCTCGGCGATGGTGCGGGCGTCGTGCTCGTGAGTGAGCCGGGTGTGCGCGATCAACGACAGGAGGGTGCGCTGCACCGCGAGCGCGGTGTTGCCCCAGTCGGATAGGTAGGAGAACTGCCACCACCACAGCGCCTCGGTGACGTGGCCGGCGCGGTAGTGCTGCAGCCCGTGCAGCAGCGCCTGCGCGATGCTCGCAATATCGTCGGCGAGGCGAAAGCGTGCCGCGCCCCGGTCGGGATCGATGGGGTCGTGCACCTCGACGTAGTCGTTGATCGGCGCCAACAGGCCGGCAAGGCGCTCGCGCAGCTCTTCGAGATCGGGGTCGTAGCCGGCGTCCGGCTCGAACCGCTCCTCGGGCACCACATCAGCCACGGCGCCAAGGCGCCCGCCGGCAAGGCCGAGCTGACTCAGCTCGAGCAACAGCAGCGACAGGGTGCTGCCGGGGTCGTCGCCCCGGGCGATCTCGCGAATCGCGACGAGAAAGCTCTCGATGTGCGCGGCAATGTCATGCGCGAAGTCGTCGTAGGTATCAGACATCGAGCAACCGTCTCCCCTCAAAGGCGCGGCCAAGGGTGACCTCGTCGGCGTACTCCAGGTCGCCGCCCACCGGCAGCCCGCTGGCCAGGCGCGTCACCCGCAACCCCATCGGCTTGACCAACCGCGCAAGGTAGGTGGCCGTCGCCTCACCCTCGAGGTTGGGGTCGGTGGCGAGGATGAGCTCGGTGACCGTGTCGTCAGCAAGCCGAGTCATCAACTCGCGGATGCGCAGGTCATCTGGCCCCACGCCTTCGATAGGGCTGATGGCGCCGCCCAGCACGTGGTAGCGGCCACGAAACTCGCGTGTGCGCTCGATGGCGACGACGTCCTTGGGCTCCTCGACGACGCAGAGCACGCTCAGATCACGACGTGGGTCACGGCAGATGCGGCACTGCTCAGCCTCGGCGACGTTGCCGCAGGTGGCGCAGAACCTCACCTTGTCCTTCACCTCGAGCAGCGCGTGCGCCAACCGCCGTACGTCAGTCGGCTCGGCGGCAAGCAGGTAGAACGCGATGCGCTGCGCGCTCTTGGGACCGACCCCCGGCAACCGGCCGAGCTCGTCGATGAGGTCCTGGACGACGCCCTCGTACACCCGATGCCTTACTGTCCTGGCCCGGTGCCCAGCGAGCCGCCCAACCCACCGGACGTGCCACCGAGGCCGCCGAGTGCCCCACCCAAACCGCCAAGCCCCTGGGCCAGCGGCCCCATGCGCTCAGCGGTCGCTTTGGCGACCTGCTCGCGAGCGTCACGGACTGCGGCAAGCACGAGGTCGGCCAGAGTCTCCACATCGGCCGGATCGACCACGGAAGGGTCGATGTCGAGTCCCACGAGGTCGCCGGCGCCACTCACCGTGGCCGTGACCAAACCGCCTCCCGCGGTGCCCGTGACCTGCATCTCGGCAAGCTCCTGCTGTGCTGTGGCCAGCTGCGCCTGCATCTGTTGCGCCTGCTGGAGCAGCTCGCCGAAGTCCATGCCACCGGGCAGCATTGCGGCTTCTCCTGACGGTCGGGTGGTCGGTCTAGGACGAGCCTACGGCCCGCTGGCGACACCAGCGCCGAGGGCGTCACTCCCGGCGCCGACTGCCGAGGTGCCCACAACTCGCTTCCATGATCGTGAATGATCGTCCGTGCTCAGGCACGGGTGATCATTCATGATCATGGGCTATTTCCTTGATCACGCTGGCGCCCAGAGTGCGGGCGAGCAGATCGTGGTGCGACATGCCGTGCTCGTCGATCGTCGGGTCATCGGGATCGACGCCGTCGTCAACTGGGCCTGCGGGCTCCTGCGTGGGGTGTGCGCCCGTGGCGTCCCCTGAGGGGCGAGCGACGGCGGCCGACGAGTCACCAGGGAGATCGGCGGATGACGTCGCGGCGGGCGGCGGGGTGGCCGGCGCCTCCGAGCCCCCGCTGGCGCCGGGCGAGACATCGGGAACCCCCGGACTGTTGGGCTTGACGCTCGGCCCACTCGGGGGACGTGGGCTCGGTCCGCGTGCCGAGCCGGCTGGACCGCCACCAATTGACGGGTCGATGACTGCGTCGACACCGATCTCGGCACGAAAAACGTCCTGGAGCGCCATCCTGAGCAGCTCGTCATGGCCGGAGCTGGTGAATTGAGCGCGCGCGCCCGGATTGTTGAACGCCACCTGCAGCCGGGACCCGTCCATCCCCAGCACCTGAGCCTGCTGGCTGAGCAGGATCCAGGTCACCCGGCGCTTGCTCTTGAGCGTCTCGAGGATCTCGGGCCACAGTCGCCGCACCTCGGCGACGCTCGGCCCGGCGGGCGCGGCACCTGCGGGTTGCGGCTGTGGCGGCGGCGTTCCCGCGGGAACGCTCGGGGGCGGTGCGCTCGACGCCGGGGCGGCTGTCTCGGGGGCGGGCCGCCTCGGTGCGGGCGTGGTGGAAGCCGCCGGCGGCTTTGCTGCCTCGACGCGCGGAGGAGGCTCGGCGGACGCCTGCGGCGTCGGCTCGGGCGCACGTCGTACGGCCCCCGTCGCGGGCTCAGCGGACGACGGCCGCCGCTCGAGCCTGTCCAGCCGCGCCATCACGCCCTCAATGGAGTGATCGGCGGCGGGCAACAGCAGGCGAGCGCAGACGAGCTCGAGCTGCAATCGAGTCGGGGTGGCGCCTTTCATTGCGGTGATGCCGGCGTCGACAACATCAGCGAGCCGCACGAGATCCCCTGCGCCCAGGCGGGCGGCCTGCGCGGACATCGCACCGATCTCGTCGTCGGGCAGATCGAGCAGCCCCTTCTCCGCGGCGTCGGGCACCGACTGCAGGACCAGGAGGTCGCGGAAGCGCTCCAGCAGGTCGGTGAGGAAGCGGCGGGGATCGTGGCCGGTCTCCATGACGCGGTCGAGCGCGGCAAACACGGTTGCGCCGTCGGAGACAGCGATCGCGTCGACGACCTCATCGAGCAGTGCAGCGTCGGTGAACCCGAGCAGGGCGTTGGCCAGCTCGTAGGTCACCCCGTCGGCACCAGCGCCCGCGATCAGCTGGCCGAGGACGGACAGCGCATCGCGAACAGACCCGCCGCCGGCCCGCGCGACGAGCGCTAGCGCGCCCGGCTCGATCTGAACGCCCTCCTGTTCGCACACCCACGCCAAGTGCGCCTGCAGCATGCGCGACGGCACTAGCCGGAACGGATAGTGATGCGTGCGCGACCGGATCGTCTGCAAGATCTTGTCTGCCGCCGTGGTCGCAAAGATGAACTTCAGATGCGGCGGCGGCTCCTCGATGATCTTGAGCAACGCGTTAGCCGCGCCCGGGCCCAGCTGGTGCGCCTCGTCGATGATGTAGATCTTGAACCGGGAGGCCACCGGTGCGAAGTGCGCCTTCTCGCGCAGGTCGCGCGCGTCGTCGACGAGGCCATGCGTGGCCGCGTCAAGCTCGATGACGTCCATGCTGCCCGGGCCGTTGGGCGCCAGGTCCACGCAGGAGCGGCACTCACCGCAAGGCTCCGGGGTCGGTCCCTTTTCGCAGTTGAGCGACCGGGCCAGGATGCGCGCACTCGACGTCTTGCCGCACCCACGCGGCCCGGAGAACAGATAGGCGTGGTGGACCCGGTCGTTGGCGAGCGCCCGCTTCAGCGGCTCGGTGACATGGTCCTGACCGACCACGTCGGCGAACCGGCCGGGCCGATAGATGCGATAGAGGGCGAGCGACACGCAACGCACCCTAGTGCGCGGGCCCGACACTCGTCCCTGCCCTGTGGGATGCGGGGCATGAAGGGACCCCCCGCACACCCAGTAGAGCCCGCCTACCCTTGCTGCCTTCCGGCCCTGGGGGGATTCGGCAGGATGCCGCCGCACGAGGGGTCGCCGACGAGTGTACGGGGCGGGGTCCGGGGCCCCCAAACACGGGTCGCCGGCCGCTCCACCGCGGACCGGGTAACTCCGTGCTCGTATGCGGCAAGAAGTTGCCCGGATGAGTGCGGCAGCCGACGCCAACGCCACAGGCCACGAGAGATTGCTCCGGTTCCGGCGAACTCCGCTTGATGCGGATTACAGGAGGCGGTCGAGGGTGATCGGAATCGAGCGGATGCGTCGACCGGTGGCGTGATGGACCCCGTTGGCGATGGCAGCGGCGATGCCGACGAGCCCGATCTCGCCGACGCCCTTGGCTCCGAGCGGCGTGAGCGGATCCGGTTCCCCGACGAAGACGACGTCGATGTCCGGAGCGTCAGCGTTGACCGGGATGAGGTAGTCGCCGAAGGTGGCGTTGGTGACCCGGCCGGTGCTGGGGTCGATGATGTTCTCCTCGAGCAGCGCCTGGCCGATGCCGCCGATGGTGCCGCCGATGATTTGGCTGCGGGCAGTCTTCTCGTTGAGGATGCGGCCGGCGTCGACGGCCGTGGTGATGCGTGCGACGCGAATGAGGCCGAGGTCCTCGTCGACGCGGACCTCGACGAACTTGGCCGCGAACGGGCCTGAGTTGGCTAGCTCGACGTCCCGGCTGGGCGGCGTTGCCTCCGCGTCGGCGGTGAGTTCGTCGAGGCCGTGACGGGCGAGGATGTCGGTGTAGCGCTCTCCGGCGCGCGGGTCGTCGCGGCGGTGGATGCGTCCGTCGCCGACTGCCACCTCGTCGAGCGAGCAGCTGCGCAGAGGCGATCGGTCGTCGTCGGCGACGGTGTCGAGGAATCGCTGGATCAGCGCGCCGCAGACTGCATGGACGGCGTTTCCAAGTGACGCGGTGAGGCCGGAGCCGCCGGAAGCCGGCGACCAGGGCATGTCGGAGTCGCCGAGTTCGAAGCGGACGTGGTCGAGTGGGAGGCCGAGCCGCTCGCCGGACAGCTGGCGCATCACGGTTCTGGTGCCGGTGCCCGGGTCGCTTGCGGCGCTGCGGACGTCGGCCTGCCCGTCCCGGGTGATGGTCGCGCGTGCTTGGCAGCGGACCTGAAACCAGCTCCAGCTGATGGCGGCGAGGCCGTAGCCGATCTTCCAGTGGCCGTCGCGCATCGAGCCGATCTCGGGGTTGCGGCCTGTCCAGCCGAAGCGCTCAGCGCCGAGTGCATAGCACTCACGCAGCGCGTTGCTCGACCACGGAAGTCCCGATTGCGGGTGAACCTCTGCGTAGTTGCGCAGGCGCAGCTCGAGCGGGTCGACGGCAAGCTCATAGGCCAGTTCGTCGATCGCAGATTCGAGCGCGAAGTTGCCCTGGGCGTGCCCTGGGCCTCGCATCGATCCTGGCAGTGGGATGTTCAGGCGCCGCTGCCGGTCGGTGGTGGCGACGTTGGCGCAGGCGTACGAGCGCGCGGTAGCGCCGGTGATCGGCTCGATGCTCGCGTGCACGATCGCGGCGCTGTTGGTCGAGACGTGCTCGATCGCGACGAGCTCGCCGTCGCGGCGAGCGCCCATCCGAATCGTCTGCACGCTGCTGGGTCGGTGGCCGACACCAGTGAACATCTCCGGGCGGGTGAGGACGAGCTTCACTGGGCGCCCAACTGCACGGGCGGCGATGACGGCGAGGATCACGTGCTGCCAGACGAAGAGGCCGGCCCCGAACGCGCCGCCGACGTAGGGCGCATGGACCCGGACCGCGGCCGGCTCGATCCCGAGCACGCCGGCGATCGTCGCCTGCGCGTACGCCGGCCACTGCGTCGCGTCGTGCACGGTGACGGTGTCTCCCTCCCATGCGGCAACCGTCGCGAACAGCCCGAGCGGGTTGTTGGTGTTCGCGGCGGTGGTGTACGTCGCCTCGTGGATGACCTCGGCCTCAGCAAGGCCGGCCTCGACGTCTCCGCGCTGTGTGTCGGTGTCCCAGGGGGTGGCCTCGAGCTCGCCGCGCGGGTCGTCGAAGTCCATCAGGAGTGGGTCGCCGGGCTCGTAGTCGAGCTTGACCAGGCGTGCCGCCGCGGCGGCCTCGTGCGGCGTCGCCGCGACGACAACGGCGACGTACTGTCCGTGGTGATGGATGCGGTCGTCCTGCAGGGGCGGCGGCGGAGCGAGGCCCAGCAGCCCGAACGGGGCGGGCGTGAGCTTCGGGGCCGTCTCGTGGGTGATGACGGTGAGGACTCCCGCTGCCGCGCGAGCGTCCGCGTCGTCGATCTCGATCAACCGGCCGGACGCGATGGTGCTGCGAACTAGCGCCGCGTGTGCGAGATCCGGGTAGGTGACGTCGGTCGGGTAGGCCGCGGCACCGCGCACCTTGGCCGGTCCGTCGACGCGGTCGACACCGGGACCGATGACCGTGGTCATCCGGCCACCGTCTCCAGCGTCCGCACGATTGTCCGCTTGGCGAGCTCGACCTTGAACGCCGTCCCCGGCACGATGAAGGGGTCGACGATCGTGGCCTCGGCAGCCTCGCGGAACACGGCGGTGCCCGGGGCAGCGCCGATCAGCACTTCTTCTGCGGCCGCCGCACGCCACGGGATCGTCCCGACCCCGCCGAGCGCGACGCGCGCCTCGGTCATCACGCCATCCTCGATCAGGAGCGCCACAGCCGCCGATCGTGAGCGCGAACTCATAGGAGGCGCGGTCGCGCACCTTCAAATAGCCCGACCGTGCGCCGGCGGGAAGCAGCGGGATCTCGATGGCGGTGATCAGCTCGCCGTGGGCGAGGACATTCTCGAGATCGGGTCGATCGCCCGGCAGACGGTAGAACTCGGTCAACGGGATGGTCCGCTGGCCGTCCGTCCCCTGGGCGTGCACGACAGCGTCGAGCGCGACCAGCGGTACACAGAGATCCGAGGCGTGCAGCGCGATGCAATGTGCGCTTGCGCCGAGGATCGCATGCATTCGCGCCGGACCGGTAATAGCTGCGCACCCGCTTCCGGGTGTTCGCTTATTGCACGCGGGCACCGACCGATCGCGGAAGTAACGACAGCGCGTGCGTTGCAGCAGGTTCCCGCCGATGGTCGCCATGTTGCGAAGCTGCGTCGAGGCGCCCGCGAGCAACGCTTCGCGCACGAACGCCGCCCGCACATCGAGCACCGGGTCGGCCGCGAGCTCCTCCATCGTCGTCAACGCCCCGACGACGAGCGCATCGCCGCGAAGGGTGATCCCACGGAGCGGCAAGCGCGTGATGTCGACCAGTCGCTCGGGGTTCAGCACCCCGTCCTTGAGAATCAAGTCGATCTGCGTCGTGCCCCCGGCGAGATACTGCGCCTCCGAGTCGCCGCTCACCAACGCGACCGCCGCGGCGACGTCATCCGCACGGACGTACTCGAACGTCCCGTTCATCGCCCTGCGACCTCGCCGATGGCGGCCACGATGTTCGGATAGGCCCCGCAGCGGCAGAGGTTGCCGCTCATGAACTCGCGGATCTCCGCGTCCGAGCCGGCACGTCCTTCGGCCAGCAGCGCAACAGCCGACATGATCTGCCCCGGCGTGCAGTACCCACACTGCAGCGCGTCGTGCCGGACGAACGCCTCCTGCACCGGATGAAGCTCGCCATCGGTCGCCAGGCCCTCGATCGTCGTGACCTCGCGACCCTCACACTGAGCAGCCAGCATCAGACACGACAGCACTCGTCTCCCGTCGACCAGCACCGTGCACGCGCCGCAGGCGCCCTGGTCGCAGCCCTTCTTGGTGCCAGTGAGCCCCAACCGGTCGCGGAGCGCGTCCAGCAGTGTCTCGTGACTGGCGACGCGCAACTCGAAGGCCGCACCATTCACGGACGTCGTCAACGCAAGTAGTGACTGGGTTGCGACTGCCATCACCGTCTCCTTCACCTCGGCCCGGCGATCGTGCCGGTGAGCTCGCGGAAGTGCTACAGCGTGACGGTGCCAGACGCCCTCACGCTTAGCCAGATCCCTGTGCATCCTGGGAATGTCAGGGACAGGTTGACGGCGGGGTCCCGTATGGTCTAGGCGTGGCGCCGAGCACCGCACTCGGTGATTACCTGCGCGCGCGCCGCGCGCTCTTGCACCCCGAGGACGTGGGGTTACCCGCCTCCGGCCGCCGACGGGTTCCTGGGCTGCGGCGCGAAGAGCTGGCCATGCTCGCCGGGATCAGCTCGGACTACTACCTGCGGCTCGAGCAGGGCCGCGAACACCACCCCTCCGCGCAGGTCATCGACGCCCTCGCCCGTGCGCTCCAGCTCGACGAACACGCCACCGCCCACCTCCATGCAATCTCGCAGCCGGCCGCCGCGCGGCATCGCCCCGGGCAACGCGAGCACGCGCCAGCCTCCATCGAACAGCTGATCGCCTCGTGGCCGAGCACGCCGGCATTCGTCCAGGGGCGCTACATGGACGTGCTCGCCGCGAACGCGATAGCCTCGGCGCTCGCGCCAACCATACTCACCCCGGGGGTCAACCTCGTCCGGGCGACGTTCTCGGACCCCGAGGTGCGCAGCCTGCGCGGTGACTGGGAAGCCATCGCCCGCGGCGTGGTGGCCCGCCTGCGTGGGCTGGTCGGCACCGACGTCGACGATCCACATCTTGCGGAGCTCGTCGACGAACTGTCGGCGAGCAGCGAACAGTTTCGACGCCTGTGGGCGCGTCACGACGTCGACGTCGTGACCCTCCCTACTCACGTCATCAACCATCCACTCGTCGGTGCTATCGAGCTGCTGACCGAGACGCTGGCGATCACCGCCACCGAGGGACAGTTCCTAATCATCTATCACGCCGAGCCCGGCAGTCCGTCCGAGCAAGCGCTGACACGCCTGTCCGGCATCGCCGCCGGCGAACATCTCGAAGACGCATAGAAGACCCCAAGCGCATCACCCAACTCTGCGAGTAGCGCGCCATCCGACGGCGCGGTCGCTCACACGCTCCGTCACCAGCCTCATCCGCGACGTGGACGGGGATGTGTTGTCACATTCCGCAACATCTCGTTCTGGGGCTCTCCGGTCCGCAGAGCCACGGTGAGATCGCCCCAGAGTCGACATAGCCGTGCGTTGGACATCTCGAGGATCCCGCCGATGTAGGCCGGACCGGCCTTGTCGAGAAAGGCCGCGCCTGCGTCCGTATTGCGGAAGACGGCAGCGCTCCCATCACCCTCGCGATCCAGTAGCCGGAGGGCGACGAGCGTATCGGGGAAGTCGGGAACCGCCTGCTCGTGAAGCCCAAGCGCCTCGGCGATCTCCGCAGCTGTCATCGCGTCGCCGCCAAGCCGCTTCGGCCCCCGAAGCAAGATCACTCCGGGGGCTCGAAAGCCCTGCTGACAGCGCGGAGGATGCGGGATTCGAACCCGCGAGGGGCTGTTAACCCCAACACGATTTCCAATCGTGCGCCCTAGGCCAACTAGGCGAATCCTCCGCGCAGGAGGGTACCCGACCGGCGGGTGATCTTGAGACTTCGCGAGCGCCGAGACCCCGAGACCGCCTCAAGATCGGCGGCGGCGGGGGGACCGGTCCACCGTTCAGCGCCGACGGCGCCGTCCAGTCCCGAACATGCCGCGGACGATCTCGACTCCGATCGCGGTCCCGGCCGAGACGAGCAAGCCCTCCAGGCCGCCCTTGGCCGCCGAGCCACCCGCAGCGCCCGACCGCGAACCCGACCGCGAGCCGGTCGACCGCTTCCGCGACCGCGGGGGTGCCGGAGCCGGCTCGGGCGACAGCAGGTCGTCGATCGCGGGCGAGCTCGAACGGCCCAGGATCGACTCCTCGATGGCCCGCGCCTCGGCGTCCGCGGCACCCGCGGGAGCCCCTGCCGTCTGCGACGCCCCGGCCAGTCGGGTGGCGAGCATCTCCCGAGCCGACTCTCGGTCGACCCGCTGCCCATAAGCAGGCAACAACGAGGATGCCCGCACCGCCGCGACCATTGCCTCCTCGGGGATGGGTGCCATCAACGACTGCGGTGCCCGCAGCATGGTCGGCGCCACGGGGGTTGGAGTGCCGCGCTCTGACTGCACAGTGACGACGGCCTCCCCGATGCCGAGAGTCGTGAGCAGCTCCTCCATGTCGTACGCCGATTTCGGGAACGTACGAGCCGTGGCCTTCAAGGCCTTGTCATCGTCTGGGGTAAACGCCCGCATCTGGTGCTGGATGCGTGAGCCGAGCTGGGCGAGCACGTCCTCGTGGACATCCTTCGGTGTCTGGGTGACGAAGAAGACGCCGACACCCTTCGACCGGATCAGCCGAACCGTCTGCACGACAGACGACAGAAAGTCCTTGGACGCATCGGAAAACAGCAGGTGCGCCTCGTCGAAGAAGAACACCAGCTTGGGCTTGTCGATGTCGCCCACCTCCGGCAACGCCTCGAAGAGCTCGGCCAGCAGCCACATCACAAAGCTGGAGAACAGCGCCGGCCGGTCCTGCACCGACGGCAGCTCGAGCATCGACACGACGCCCTTGCCGTCGTGGGTGACGAGCAGGAAGTCCTCGACCTCGAACTCCGGCTCACCGAAGAAGACGTCCGCACCCTGCCCCTCGAAGGCAATCAGCTCACGCAAGATCACGCCGGCAGTCGCCTTGGACAGCGCGCCCAACCCCTCCAGCTCAGCTTTGCCCTCAGCGGAGATCAGATAGTGCAGCACCGCCCGCAGGTCGGCCACGTCCAGGAGCGGTAGTCCGCGTTGGTCGGCAAAGTGGAAGACCAGCCCCAGCGACGACTCCTGGGTGTCATTGAGGCCAAGGACCTTCGACAGCAGGGTGGGACCGAACGACGAGATGCTCGCGCGTACGGGCACGCCGTGGCCCAACCCGCCAAGTGCGAAGAACTCGACGGGGTACGCGGTGGGCTGCCACGGCTGACCCACCGAGGCGGCCCGCGTCGCAAGCTTCTCCGACGGCTCAGCCGCCGCGGCCATCCCGGACAAGTCCCCCTTGATGTCGCTCGCGAACACCGAAACGCCCGCAGCCGACAACTGCTCGGCGAGCACCTGCAGCGTCTTAGTCTTGCCAGTGCCGGTCGCGCCGGCGACAAGCCCATGCCGGTTGAGCATGGCGAGTGGGACGCGTACGGGCGCGTCGGCGACCGGCTTGCCGTCGACGAGCAACGCGCCGATCTCCAGGCAGGGGGCACCGCCGAACGCGTACCCCTCTTGCACGATGCGCACAGCGTCGCCTACCTCGGCCATACCTCGCCTCCCGCTCGCACGCGGACGCCTGCAGACTAGCCAGACCAGCGATCCGTGGCCCGCTGTGTGAACCTCCTGGCCGCGTCGCCTCCCGCATCTCTAGACTCCCCGGAATGGTCTTCAAGCGCGTCGGTGACGAGCGCCCCTACCCGCCGCACGACATCCCGTTGCGCGACTGGGCGAAGATCCCACCCCGGCAGATTCGCCTCGACCAGCTTGTGACGACCAAGCGCAACCTCGACCTGGCCAGCGTGCTCGCCGAGGACTCCACCTTCTATGGAGACCTGTTCGCACATGTGGTCGAGTGGCGCGGCGAGCTCTACCTCGAGGACGGGCTGCACCGCGCCCTGCGGGCCGCCCTGCAGCAGCGGCCGGTCATTCATGCACGAGTTCTCGTGCTTGACGATTCCGACTAGGCTTCCTTCACGGCAAACGTGCCGAACGGGGAGGTGCGGGTGTCATGTTGACGGATGAGCCGGCAGCGCGAACCGCGGTGGGTCGCCACGTACGCTCCGGCGTCACCTTGTCGATCTTGCTTGCGCTCGTCGTCGGCGCCGGCTGGTACGGGCTCAACTCGCTCCGCGACGAGGCGCCGGTCGAGGATGACGAGACCACCGTCGCGACCACCGACCCGAACGCATGTCCAGAAGGCCAGGGCACCCCGGCGCCCGCCGTGGCGCCCGCTAACGTGCAGGTCAACGTCTACAACGCAACCGCTCGCAATGGTCTGGCAAGCACGAGTGCCCGGCAGATGCGGGAGCAGGGTTTCGTGATCGTCGACGTCGCCAACGACCCGCTGCGCAAGGCGATCCCCGGAGTGGCCGAAGTGCGCGCCAAGGACGACTCAATGATCGCCTACCTGGTGCTCGCGTATGTGCCCGGCGCGACCCTCGTCACCGACACCCGCACCGACGAGTCGGTCGACCTCGTGGTGGGCGACCAGTTCCAGACGATCACGCCCCCAGCCGCGCCGCCGGTGCCCCCGATGGTCTGCTGATCAGTCCTGCTGAGCGGAGCCGTCCGGCCCGCCAAGCCACGTCGCGAGCCGCCCGCGTCGGCTGACCACGCGCAGCCGCTCCTCGGTCTTCTCCCGCAGGGACCGGGGCGTGACCACCAACAGCTCGTCGCCGTGTTTCAGCGTCGTTGAAGGGCCAGGCACCAGACTCGAGTCGCCGCGCACGATGAGCGACACCGATGCCCCAGGCGGCAGGCGTAGCTCCCGAACCTCCACGCCATGCATCCGCGACTGGGTGGTCACGCGCACCTGCACGAGGTCGGCGCCAAGACGTTCGAGCGGCGCGACCTCCATCTCGACATCGCGCGGCTCCTGTCTCTCGGCCACGCCCAACCGGTCGGCCAGCCAGGGCAGCGGCGGCGCCTGCAACAACGTGAATACGAGGACGAACACGAAGACGATGTCGAACAGTCGCGTAGCCCCTGGGACGTCCTCGGAGAGCGGAATCGTGGCGAGCACCACTGGGATCGCGCCGCGCAGCCCGGCCCATGAGAGAAACGCACGCTCGCCCCACCGCAGCCGGAACGGCAACGTCGCCACCAGTACGGCGATCGGCCGCGCGACGAAGGTCAGAACCACCCCGGCAACGATGGCGGTCAGCACAGATGCGCCCAAGCGCCCCGGCGAGGACAGCAGACCCAGCATGACGAACAGCCCGATCTGAGCCAGCCAGGCGAGGCCCTCGGCGAACGACTTGGTGGCCACACGGTGCGGCAGGTCTGAGTTACCGAGCATCACCGACGCCACGTATACACCGACGAACCCGGACGCGTGCACCGCCGCCGGAAGCGCATAGCCCAGGACGGCGAACGTCATGACGCAGAGCGGATAGAGGCCAGATGCAGGAAGGGCGACACGCCGAAGAAGGAGTACGCCGGCCGCACCGACGACGGCACCCAGGATCGCCCCGCCCAGCAGCTCGTACACGACGGTCCCGACCACACCGATCACGCCGTGATCGAGCGAACCGCCCATGCTCAGCAGCACGACCAGCACGATGGTCGGTGCGTCGTTGAGACCCGACTCGGACTCGAGTGCGCTGGCCACTCGATTCTTCAGCGGCACGCGACGGAGAGTGGAGAAGACCGCCGCCGCGTCGGTGGGTGCGAACACGGCTCCGAGCAGCAGCGCCAAGGTCCAGTCGAGGTCGAAGAGCACTCGCGCGGTCACGGCCATCAGGAGCACGGTCACCGCCACGCCGACAGTGGCGAGCGAGATGCCCACCGGCAGCACGGGGCGGACGTCCCGCCAGCGGGTCGACAGGCCGCCCTCGGCCAGGATCACGATCAAGGCGCCGAAGCTCACTGCCCGCGCCAGGTCGGCATCCTCGAACTGGATACCGAGCCCGGACTCGCCCATCCCGACGCCAATGAGTAGGTAGACGACCAAGGCCGGCAGTCCCACACCGATCGTGAGGCGCACGGACAACACGGCGCCGACGAGGACGAGCCCGCCCACGAGCAGGAAGACATCCAGGTCCGCAACGGTCACGTCCGCGCCTCCTCCCGGATGCGAAACGGCGCCCGACCGGGTCTTGGATCGGGCGCCGTCCGTGTTGGCGGTGGCGGTGGGATTTGAACCCACGGAGGAGTTGCCCCCTCACACGCTTTCGAGGCGTGCTCCTTAGGCCGCTCGGACACGCCACCGCCCGAGAGGTTACCGGAATCGACGCCAACCCCCGAAAACAACGCGGACTAGCGGTGCTCCGCGAAGAAGGCCCGCAGCGCCTCCGCGCACTCCACCTCCAGCACACCCGCGATGACTTCCGGCCGGTGGTTGAGCCGCCGGTCACGGACCACATCCCACAGCGACCCCGCGGCCCCCGCCTTGGGGTCACTGGCGCCGTAAACCAGGCGGGCAACCCGCGCGAGCACCAACGCGCCCGCGCACATCGTGCAGGGTTCCAGGGTAACGACGAGGGTGCAGCCTTCCAGCCGCCACGATCCGAGGCCGGCGGAAGCCTCGCGCAGAGCAAGCATCTCGGCGTGCGCGGTGGGATCACCGGTCGCCTCGCGCGCGTTCCAGCCACGGCCCATCACCTGGCCATCGGGATCGAGGACCAGAGCCCCGACCGGTACGTCGCCGCTGGCGAGCGCTCGCTGGCCGACGTCCAGCGCCTGCCGCATGGCCGCCTCGAAGCCGGGGTGCGGCGCGCCCGAACCTGGCGGGGCGCTCAGCGTACTGATTCCAGCGCCTCGTCGAAGCCGATCTGCGATGCCACCGCCGCTAGGGCATCGGCCGGCGAACCGCTCTCGGCGAGCGCGGTCAGCTGGCGGGCAGAAAGCCCCAGGTCGCCCAGCAGATCGGCCGCGCCTGCCGGGCCGGCCGGCGCGTGGTCGACGTCGGCAGGCTCCGGTTCCGGTCCTTCCGTCCAGTCGGCCTCGTCAGCCTGCGCAGGCGCAGTCTCGACCTCCGGCACTGGAGGGATCAGATCAGGCAGGAGCACCTCACCCAGCGCATGCCGAAGCGCCGCTTGCGCATCCGAAACGTAGACCTGCGGGTCCTCGTCGGCGTCGACACGGACGACCCCGAACCACTCGTCGGGCTGCTCGAGCAGCACGACGAGCACCTCGTCGTCACCACCCGCATCGATCGCGGCCTCTTGGACCGCATCGACCAGACCGTCGAGCGCCTCGACCTCGTCGAGGTCGACATCGACGCCCTGCCACTCACGTCCCTTGCGGGAGAAAGCCGCGGCGAAGTACGTCACGTTCCCTACCTGCCCTGTCGTCCGTTCCTCACGCTTCGGGACCGGCCGTTCGGCCCAGCACCGAGTCGAGCGCCTGCTCGAAGTCCTCACCAAAGCCGATCCGGTCGGCCACCTCGCCAAGCATCTCGTCGGGGTAGCGGTCGAGATCGGCGCAGATCATCCCCAGCGACAGCGCGTCGACCCCCAGGTCGGACACGATGTCCAGATCGCCGGCGGGCTGCACGTTGTCGACGTCGCCGGGCACCTCGTCGGGCAACCGCTCGACGGCCTCCCGCGCCAGCGGCCAGTCGAGTGCGGCGGTCACGTCCGACAGCAGGACACGCACGTCGTCACCGAGTACGCGGACCAGAAGGAAGAAGTCCTCGTCGACCGATACCAGGCCGAGCGCCCCGCCGTCTGCGGGTCGCTGGCGGAGAACGGTCACCAAGGACCCGAGTCCACCGGCCACGGTGCGCGGCAGCGGGTCGAGCTGCCAGCGGCCGTCCTCTCGGTAGGCGGCCACGGCGAAGTCGATCTCCTCGCCGGTCGCCATCTCGTCCATCCGTACCCCCGTGCTGCATTCGTCCCTCGTACGCATCGTGGCCGATGTATGGCATCTGTGCCAGATGCGGAGCGGTTGTTTCAGGGGCAACGAGTCTCGACGGCGCGAGTGTCAGCCGTTACGAGCCCGGTCGCGAAGCGCCATCCGAACACGGACAACGGGCGCGAGCATCGCGGTCTTGGTGACGGCCGTGCGTTCACGGGCGCGACCACGCAGCACTGCTGCGCGTCGGCGCAACCGGTCGAGCTCCTCCGGTGGCAGCCACTGCGCTCCGTCGTGTGCCCCACCGCTTTTTGCGGCCCCCCGACCCATGTAAGTCACCACCCACGAATCCGGACGATCTTGGGCGAACGCCCGAACGCTAGCAGCGAGCCGCCCGGCAGCGGAAGGGGTCGCGGCAATCGTTCACGTACCCCTGATACCCCCTAGGCTCCCGCTATGCAGCTGCGAGCCGTGGACCACCCGCTTGTCACCCACAAGCTCACCACCCTGCGTGACTCGCGCACCGATTCGCCCACATTTCGGCGCTTGACCGACGAGCTCGTGACACTGCTCGCGTACGAGGCCACGCGCGACGTACGGGTGTCGCCGTTCACGGTGCAGACGCCGGTGGCAGCAGCCAATGGCGTGCGGCTCTCTGCGCCGAAGCCGCTGGTGGTGCCGATCCTGCGTGCCGGGCTCGGCATGCTCGAGGGGATGGTGCGGTTGTTGCCCATCGCGGAGGTCGGCTTCCTCGGAATGATCCGCGACGAGGAGACACTGCTCGCCACCACCTACGCACAGCGGTTGCCGGACGACTTGACCGGCCGACAGTGTTACGTACTCGACCCCATGCTCGCCACCGGCGGCACACTCGCGGCCGCCATCCAGTTCCTCGTCAAGCGTGGAGCAGACCACATCACAGCAATCTGCCTGCTCGCAGCGCCCGAGGGCATCCAGCGCGTCGAGAAGGAGACCGCGCACCTCCAGGTGCCGCTCACAGTCGTGACGGGCGCCGTCGATGAGCGGCTCAACGAACACGGTTACATCGTGCCCGGTCTTGGTGATGCTGGTGACCGCTTGTACGGCGTGGTCTGACGAGCGTCAGGCAGCACCTTCGCGCAAAGTTTCCCGGTAGTCCCGCGGACTCACGCCGTAGACACGCTTGAACGCTGCGCTCAGCGCGAATGCGCTGCCATAGCCGACACGGCGAGCGACCGAGTCCAGAGTCATCGCTGGATCGCGCAGCTGGTCAGCGGCGAGCGAGAGGCGCCACCCGGTCAGGAACGCCATCGGTGGCTCACCAACCAGCTCGGTGAACCTGCGTGCCAGCGCAGCACGTGAGACGCCCGTCTCGGCAGCCAGTCCCGCCACCGTCCACTCGTGGGCGGGGTTGTGGTGCAGCATGCGCAAGGCCCGGCCGACAACCGGATCGGCGTACGCGGCGTACCAGCCCGGGGCGTCCGCCTCAGGGCGTGCGAACCATTCCCGCAGCACTGCAATCACAAGCAGGTCCAGGAGCCGGTCGAGCACGACGTCCTGGCCCGGGTCGTCCCTGACGATCTCGCTCGCCAGCAGCGGCACGATCGGGGATTGCAGCGCTTCACCAGGAAGCACGAGCAGGGGTGGCAGCGACGCCAACAGTCGGCGGCCCACCATCGTCGTCGACTCGTACGTGCCGACGAGTGCGACAACCGACCCGTCCGGGTCGGTGCCCCAGGAGCGCACGCCGAGGTCCAGTGCCTGCGAGAGCTCCACCCCGTCGGGAGTCGTGCAGCGTTGACCCGGGTGGATGATGATCTGCGGCAGCGTCGCCGGGTCATTGGCGACGATGTACGGCTCGGGGCCGCGCGCAACCATGATGTCGCCCTCCCGAACCCGGAGGGGTTCGCCGGCCGCGGGGATCAGCCACCCGTCGCCACGGGAGAACGCTGCGATCGAGAGCGGCGCCCGGTCCTGCACCCGTAGCGACCAGGGCGGGCTCAGCATCGCCCGGAGCAGGAAGGCGCCACGAGCCCGTGGGCCGTCGAGCAGCCCGGCAAGAGCGTCCATGAGATCAGGCTAGACGTGTGCTTATGGAATGGAGTCGTTCGGCCATGGTGCGTCTCACGCCGTCCGAGGAGGATGTGACGCATGAACGCATTTCAGGCGATCGTCCTCGTGGCGGCCACCATCACTACCGGACTGATAGCCGGACTGTTCTTCACCTACACCAACAACGTCATGCCCGCCCTGGCGCGGTCGAACGACCGGTCGTACATAGAGGTCATGCAGAACGTCAACGTCGTCATCATCAACGGCTGGTTCCTGCTGTGCTTCGTCGGCACGCCCGCGCTCATCGGCGTTGCGGTCGCGCTACACCTGTCGGACGACGCACGTCCGGTGCTGCCCTGGACGATCGCGGCCTTCGTGCTGTACGCGGCCACGATCATCATCACCGGGCGCTTCAACGTGCCGCTCAACAATGAGCTCGCGGCGGCCGGGGATTCGGCGAGGCTGCCCGAACCGGCTGCCGTCCGGAAGCAGTTCGAGGAACCTTGGGTGCGCTGGAACCGCGCGCGTACCGCCACGTCGATTGCGGCATTCGTGTGCCTTGCCATCGCGCTCATCCAGCTCGGATCGATCGACTGACGGCCCGAGCGTGGAACCTTCCGCCGCCGACGAACGTCGGACGGGCGTGACTCTGCGTGTCCTGCCGGCTGGACTCGCTGCTCTGGTGCTGCTGCTGGGAGCATGCGGAGGGGACGCACCGACCGCCGAGCCGGCAGCGACACCAACTCCCTCTGGAGCAACGAGCATGAGCACGCCCCAGGAACCCGAGACGCCGACACCGACTCCTCCCGCGAGCACCACGCCGCCGGTTGAAGACCTGACACCGAGCGGCAAGCCCGGCTCGCTCACGACGCTGACGGGTGTGCCGACCGAAGGCGTCGAGGCAGGTTGCCTGTTGCTCGACGGATACCTCCTCCTGGGCGGGCCACGTGACGTGCTGACCTCCGGCCGCACTGTGTCGGTGACCGGCCGTGTTGAGCCTGGCATGATGACCACGTGTCAGCAGGGCACGCCGCTCGTCGTGGAGAGCGCCACTTTCATGTGACCCGCCCCTGCACCACCTTCCCCCGCTGGGGCGCCCCTGTGTCGCCCGGACGACCGATTCGCGCCACACGAGATGCGGGAGCGCGGCTCAGAGCGACTTGACCTCGGACACCAGCTTGGTCAGAGAGTCCTTCGCGTCGCCGAACAGCAGGGTGGTGCGCGGGTCGTACAGCAGCTCGTTGTCGATGCCGGCAAATCCTGGGCGCATCGACCGCTTGAGAAACACCACCGACTGAGCCCGGTCGACATCGAGGATCGGCATGCCGTAGATCGGCGACCCGGGCGACGTGCGTGCAGCCGGGTTGACGACGTCGTTGGCTCCGACGACCAGCGCTACGTCTGCTGTGCGCAGCTCTGGATTGGCGGTCTCCATCTCGAGCAGCTGGTCGTATGGGACGTTGGCCTCCGCGAGCAGGACGTTCATGTGTCCCGGCATGCGACCGGCGACGGGGTGTATTGCGTAGGAGACCTCGGTGCCGCGCGCTGACAGCAGCTCGGCGAGCTCGTGCGCGGTGTGTTGCGCCTGCGCGACCGCGAGCCCGTATCCCGGCACGACGATCACCTTGCGCGCGTAGCCGAGCATTATGGCGACATCCTGTGCGCCAGCCGAACGGACCGATCGCTCTTCGCCAGCTGCGACGGCTGCACTGGTCGCCTTGGCCTGAAACGCGCCGAACAGGATGCCCCGCACCGGCCGACCCATCGCCTGTGCCATGGCCCGCGTCAGGACAGTCCCGCTGGCACCCACGAGGGTCCCCGCAACGAGAAGCAGCGAGTTTTCCAGCACGTAGCCACCAGCCGCCACCGTGAGACCGGTGAACGCGTTGAGTAGCGAGATAACGACGGGCACATCGGCGCCACCGACCGGCAGCACGAGCAGCACACCCACGACCAGGCCCAGCGCCAGCAGGACCCACGCCCAGCCCAGCCCACCGCTACCGACGACGAGAGCACCGATCAACACCGACGCGAGCAGTGAGCCGCCGAACGCATAGGGCCCGCCGGGAAACAGCACCGGCCGTGACGTCATGAGCTCTTGCAGCTTGAGGAACGTGACGATGGAACCGGAGAACGACACCGCCCCCACGAGCACCGTGAATGCCACTGCGGCAAGGTCGGCGGTGCTGATCTCGGCCGGTGCCTCGGCAAGCTCGAGCAGTGCCACGAGTGCAGCGGCGCCACCTCCAACACCGTTGAACAATGCGACGAGCTGCGGCATCGCAGTCATTGCAACGCGTCGCGCACCGATGACGCCAGCGACGGAGCCGACAGCCACCGCGAGCAGGATCAGCGCGAGGTTGCCGACGTCGTAGGCAATGAATGTGACGACCACCGCGAGCAAGGCGCCGGCTGCGCCGATCAGGTTGCCGCGGCGCGCGGTGCGCGGGTGGGCAAGACCTTTGAGCGCGAGGATGAAGCAAACAGCGGCGACGAGATATGCGACCTGTGCCCAGGTCTCGATCAACGGGCCACCTCACGATCGCGCGGTGCGGGCTTGGCCTTGAACATGTCGAGCATGCGGTCGGTGACAACGAAGCCACCGACCAGGTTGACCGCAGCGAGCACGACGGCGACGAGTGCGAGCGCAAGCTGCCATCCACCGTCTGCCGCGCCCGCCACGATGATTGCGCCGACGAGCACAACGCCATGGATCGCGTTGGCACCAGACATGAGCGGCGTGTGCAACGTCGACGACACTTTGGAGACGACCTCGAAGCCCACGAACACGGCGAGCACGAACACCGTCAGCAGCGCAATTGCCTCGCTCACGCGTCTCCCTCCAAAATCGTCCGGGTGGCTTCGTGCCGCACTGCACCATCGTGGGTAACGCATGCGGCGTCAACGATCTCGTCGTCAAAGTCGGGGACGACATGCCCGTCACTCGTCATCAGGAGCAGGAGGTTGGCGACGTTGGTGGCATAGAGCCGGCTGGCGTGCACGGGCATCTGGCTGGGCACCGACAGACCACCCCAGACGAGCACGTCCTGCACGCGGATCTCGTCACCGGCTACGGATCCCTCAACATTGCCACCACTGTCGGCGGCCAGGTCGATCACCACCGAGCCAGGACGCATTGCGGCAACCATCTCCCGGGTGACGAGCAAGGGTGCGGTGCGTCCAGGCACGGCAGCCGTGGTGATGAGCGCATCGGCGTCAGCGACATGCGGCGCGAGCAGCTCACGCTGCAGCCTCGACCGCTCCTCGGTCATTTCCCGTGCGTAGCCCCCGGATCCCTCGAGGGGCGGCAGCTCGAGCTCGACAAATCGGGCGCCCATGCTCCGAATCTCCTCAGCCGCCGCAGCGCGTACGTCGTATGCCGACACGACCGCTCCGAGCCGGCGCGCCGTGGCAATCGCCTGCAGCCCCGCGACGCCAGCGCCGAGCACCAGCACTTTCGCGGGCGGGACTGTCCCGGCCGCCGTCATCAGCAGGGGAAAGAACCCGGGCAAGCGCTCAGCCGCGACGATCACCGCGCGGTAGCCGGCCACGAGCGCCTGCGATGAGAGCGCGTCCATGGACTGTGCTCGGGAGATGCGCGGGACGAGTTCCAGCGAGAAAGCGGTCACGGATTGGTCGCGCAGCACCCTCGCAAGCTCCGGCTGCGTCGTGACGGGGAGGAACGACACCGTGATGGTGCCTGCAGACAGCTGCCGGACCCGTTCGGCAGGAAGTGGCTCGACGGACACCACGACGTCGGCGTCCACCAAGGGGTCGTCAGTGACCTTGGCCCCGACCTCGACATAGGACTGGTCAGGGTAGTGCGCAGCTACCCCGGCTCCAGTTTCGACGACAACATCCAGTCCGGCCTGGAGCAAGCGGGGCAGGACATCAGGCACGAGCGCAACACGGTTCTCGTGCGACGCCGTCTCCCGGACGATAGCGACCCTCACCAGGCGCACCCTACTGGCGCCGAAGACGAACGGTCCCCACCCCCTACGCCTCGGAGGTGGGGTCCGATTCGTCAGTCACGATCGGATAACAGAGGGCTGGTTCCCCGGCTTCGAGCTCCGGGACGACGGGCTTCTCTTCTACCGCGATGTGGACGCGTCGGTCGTAGTGCCGTCGCGCGCAGCGCTCCGTACTCGGTGCGGATCGTCGACCGCCGCGGCAACTCGCTGCCGGATCTCTACGGCCTTGACATAGGCGTGGGCGTGCCGCTCGGCACCTGCAACCCGGCCGACGGCGGCGTCGCCTACGGCACAGCTTTCGAGGTCAAGGAGGCGATCCTCGGCAACACGGTGGCTCTGATCAAGATCACGTCGCCAGCTGCCAGACGCTCGCCTCGCACCTGGGGCCCGCTCGGAACCTCTCCGGGCGGGCCCTGGTGCATTGGGCGACCGTGGGGCCCTGGCCGTTGGCACTCGACATCCCCTGACGTTTGCCGACGTGGGTCAGGCATGACTGCGACCTTCTCGATCCTTCGGGCCGAACTCACGGATCCAGACAATCGCAGCCATCAGCCGAAATCGATACAGAAAATCTCCCCGCCAAGGGTTCCCGACAGGAGTGTCCGGGAAGTATGGTCCGCACTCAGTCCGCCTTTTGAGGTCACCACCTCGGGGCGGACTGCGACAGCGTCCTAACCTGCAGGAGGCACCGTGCGCAAGACCAGTGCCGGGCTACTCAGCCTGGCCCTCGCGTCCAGTTTGGGCGCAACATCCCTCGCCCTAACCAACGCCGCAGCCGCCCCTTCCGGCGGCGCGGCGGCGCCGGGCGCCGACGCCACTGTGTCGGAGCCCGTCGCCAGCTCGCATGAGCTGCCCGACCCCATCAAGGACAAGCAGCGGCCTTGCGCGAAGAGGCAGTCTCGGCCAGGTCTCAACGGCGAGGCCACGCCGCAGCGCATCGGCAACAGCACCGTGGTCCAGGTCGGCGAGGCGGAGACCGCCGCCAGCTCCGACGCGAGCCAGGCGCTCCACGCCGGCCAAGAAGAAGAGCCAGTTTGTCGAGCTGTCGCGTGAAGACACCGACCAGCTGTTCGTCCTGGTCGTGCAGTTCGGCAACGAGCGCCATCCGTCTTACCCGGACCAGGACACCAACCCGAACATCCCTGGACCCGCGGTGTTCGACGGCCCGTTGTTCAACGCGATCCCGGAGCCCAATCGCGCGGTCGACAACTCGACCGACTGGTTCGCCGAACTACGGCACGGCCTACTACGAGGACCTGTACTTCGGAGACGGCTCCGTCACTGGTCGCGAGTCGATGCGCCAGTACTACGAGCGCCAGTCGTCCGGTCGTTACTCGATCGAGGGCCTGGTCACCGATCCGGTGACCGTCCCGTTCAACGAGGCGCGCTACGGCCGCAGCGACGGCTTCCCGTGCGCCGAGCATCGTCTGCAGCAACACCTGGAACCTGATCCGTGACGGCATGAACGCCTGGGTACGCACCAGCAGCTGACGGCGGCCAGACGCCCGCGCAGATCGCAGGCGACGCTCGCGCAGTACGACGTCTGGGACCGCTACGACTGGGACGGCGACGGCAACTTCGACGAGCCGGACGGATACGTCGACCACCTGCAGATCGTGCACGCCGGTGGCGACCAGGCCGACGGTGACCCGCACCAGGGCGAGGACGCCATCTGGTCGCACCGCTGGCACGCCTTCCAGGCCACCAGACCCGGCCGCTCCGATCCCGCCGCTCGGCGGCACGCCGGTCGGCAACAGCACGGCATCTGGGCCGCCGACTACACAGTGCAGCCGGAGAACGGTGGCCTGTCGGTCATCGCCCACGAGTTCGGCCACGACCTCGGCCTGCCGGACCACTACGACACCTCTGGCGGCGGCGAGAACTCCGTCAACTGGTGGACCCTCATGGCGCAGAGCCGGGTGTCCGCCCCGGGCGACCAGGCCATCGGCACCCGCGCCGCGGACCTGTCTGCATGGGACAAGCTCCAGCTCGGCTGGCTCGACTATGAGATCGTCGTGGCCGGGCAGAAGCGCACGCTCGAGCTCGGGCCGCACGAGTTCAACACCAACAAGGCCCAGGGAGCTGTCGTCGTGCTGCCGCAGAAGGAAGTCACGCACGAGCTCGGTGCGCCTGCTGCTGGTGCCAACCAGTGGTACTCCGGCGCGGGCGATGACTACGAGGCCACGCTGTCTCGGCAGGTGACTCTGCCGGCCGGCGCCGCGAGCCTGACGTTCCAGGCACGCTGGAACATCGAGGACTGCGGGCCTGACCCGTGTGACTACGCCTACGTCGAGGTCGACAACGGGACCGGCTGGACCGCGATCCCGGGCTCGATCGGCACCGCGGCGGAGGGCAACGGCATCGACGGACTCCAGGAGGCCTGGGTCAGCGCCACCTTCGACCTGTCGGCCTACGCCGGCTCGACGGTCGGCCTGCGTTTCCGCTACGCGACCGATGGTGCTGTCCAGGGTCAGGACCCCGACCAGCCGTCCGGCATCTTCCTCGACGAGATCGCCATCAACTGCCAACGGCCAGGCGATCTTCACGGACGGCGCCGAGCAGGGCGACAACGGCTGGACCGTCGACGGCTTCTGGCTCGCGCCGCATCGTTCACCACGCTCCACGACAACTACTACATCGCGTCGTACCGGACGTACGAGTCGTACGACCAGTACCTCAAGACGGGTCCGTACAACTTCGGGTTCCCGGCAAATCGTCCGGACTTCGTCGAGCACTTCCCCTACCAGGACGGCCTGCTCATCTCCTACTGGGACACCTCGTTCAGCGACAACAACACGAGCCAGCACCCCGGCGGCGGCGAGGTCCTGCCGATCGACGCCAACCCGAGGCCGATCTACAAGCTCGATGGCAAGCCGTGGCGTAGCCGCATCCAGGGCTACGACGCAACATTCGGTCTGCAGAAGTCGGACTCTTTCACCCTGCACGACCAGGCCACTGGCCAGGCGAGCTACATCAGGGGCCAGGCTGCCCAGCCGGTGTTCAACGACACCGACAAGTACTGGTACAACGGGCCGAACGAGACTCCGCTTCCACGGTATCGATCTGCCGGCGGTCGGCGTCAAGATCAAGGTCGTCGACCAGAAGACGACAACGATGACGATCCGCGTCTCGTAGGCGCGTCTGCCGACCTGATCGGATCACCGTTGAGGGTCCCTGTCGCACAGCGGCAGGGACCCTCGACTTTCTGCCTTGTTGGGTCCGCCGGAGGGTCTTGTGCGTCCAACTGCCATGACCCGTCGACCCCTACGACTCTTCGCCGCCACCGCGGTCCTGGCTACGGTGGCCCTGAGCGGCTGTGCCGACCGCGCTGAGCCGGAGCTGGAAGGGGGCGTTGCAGTGACCACGCCTGATGACGAGGCCAGCACTAGCCGGCCGCCGCTGAGCAACATCCCCCCGCCCAACGCCTTGCGGAAGAGTCCGGCCAAGGAGCCGTCCGATCTGCTCAAGCCGCTGTCCGCCTCGGGCACGATCGAGGTCGGTCCGACAGGCTGCATCGAGCTGGTGACAGAGGCGGGTGGCCGCTTCGCGCTCCTGGGAGATGCGGCCGCCGGGCTCACCCATGGCGAGCACGTGGAAGTGCACGGGCAGCCGACACCGCAGCTCACTATCCCGTGCGAGGGGACACCGCTCTCTGTGGTGTCAGTGCGGGGTCTTGCCTAGCGCGGCGCCACCCACCACTCCGCAAACGTCGTGGCGCGCCCCGCATCGTCGAGCCGGATCAGCCAGAGATTCTTGAAGGCCGACGGGTCTTCACCCGGATAGTCCGTCTGCGCCTGGACCACGCCCACCCCGTCGCCAACCGTGACGATGTCGTACGTGAACGACCAGGTGCCCGGCTCTTCCTTGCGGCCCAGCCACCCGGCCACAATCGCGTCACGCCCGCGCCACGGTTTGTCCCAGGGGTGCGGTGAGTAGGTCGCGTCGTCGGTGAACAGGGCACCGATGTCCGCCGGCTCGTTGCTCCGCCACGCGGCGACGTACCGCTCCACCCAGTCCCGTACCTGCTCTCGAGTCATGTGTCGCACGCTAGCCGCCCGGTTGCCGAAAGGTCTCTCGCCACATGAAGTTCACGAAGCAGCCGAACCCTCTTCCCGGGCCACCAGGAACTCGTCGACGTTCAGCAGGCGCAGGCCCAGCCGGATCGGCGCCGGAAGCGCAGCTGCGATCTCTTGATCATGTCCAACCCGCATGGGCTCGAGAAGCAGCACTCGGCCAGCCCGTTCCAACTCGAACTTGCCGGCAGCCTGCACGTTTCTCAGCCAGTCGACGTCGGAGCCGTACGTGAGCGCGACCACCCAGCGGTCCTGGACGCGGAACACCCACACGGGCGTCCGATAGGACCGGCCCGACCGACGCCCGACGTGGCGCACCGTCGCAAATGGCGGCACCCGGCCGGACACCAGCCTGGAGATGTGGTTGGTCACGACGTGGTTGAACCGGCGCATCGCCCTGGGCATCGGCACACAGCAGACCCTAACGATCGCCGCCGCACTGGTCTCCGAAAGGTGTGTCGGGTACAAACAAGGCACACACACTCTGGGCCCGCGAGGTGCGCGTTGCGAGTCGGTCTGCTCACCAGGGAGTTCCCGCCGGACGTCTATGGCGGGGCAGGGGTCCACGTCGACTTCCTGGCCCGCGAGCTGCGGCGTCTCGTCGACCTGTCGGTGCACACCTGGGGCGACTCGCGCGACGGCGCCACCGGCCACCAGCCTGCAGCCGAACTCGCCGGGGCCAACGCCGCCCTGAAGACCCTTTCGGTCGACCTGTCGATTGCGAACGCCGCCGGCGATTGCGACGTGGTCCACTCCCACACCTGGTACGCCAACCTCGCCGGTCACCTGGCAAAGCTGCTGCACGGCATCCCCCACGTCATGACGGCGCACTCCCTCGAACCACGCCGACCCTGGAAGGCAGAGCAGCTCGGCGGCGGCTACGCCATCTCCTCGTGGGCAGAGCTCACCGCCATCGAGGCGGCTGACGCGGTGATCGCCGTCTCGCAGGGGATGCGCGCCGACCTGTTGGACTGCTATCCCCGGGTCAGTCCAGATCGCGTGCACGTGATCCATAACGGCATCGACCCGGCACTGTATGCACCGGACGAGAGCACCGACCTCGTCGAGTCGCTCGGCGTCGACCCCGATCAGCCGTACGTGCTGTTCGTCGGACGCATCACGCGGCAGAAGGGTGTGCCCCATCTGGTGCGGGCAGCGCGGCACTTCCGGCCCGGCACCCAGGTGGTCCTGTGCGCTGGCGCGCCGGACACGCCCGAGATCGGTGCAGCGTTCCGCGGCCTCGTCGATGCGCTGTCTGCCGAGCGGCCAGGGGTGCACTGGATTGAGGAGATGCTGCCGCGGACACACACCGTCCAGCTGCTGACCCATGCCACGGTGTTCGTCTGCCCATCCGTCTATGAACCGCTGGGCATCGTCAACCTGGAGGCGATGGCCTGCGGCACCGCTGTCGTCGCGTCCGCCGTCGGAGGCATCCCGGAGGTGGTGGCCGACGGGCGGACCGGTCTGTTGGTGCCCTACGACGAGACAGACCAGGATGCTTTCCAGAAGGGGATCGCCGACCGCGTCAACGAGCTGCTCGACGATCCCGACCGGGCCACCCTGATGGGATCGGCCGGGCGGGACCGGGCGGTGCGGGAGTTCGGATGGGATGCGGTCGCGAGTGAGACGGTGAAGATCTACAGGGACCTATCGGGGAGCAGCGAATGACGTCGACGCCACCGCACGTTCTTGGCATCGTGCTCGCGGGCGGCGAGGGCAAGCGGCTCATGCCGCTCACCGCCGATCGGGCCAAGCCTGCGGTGCCGTTCGGGGGTGTCTATCGGCTCATCGACTTCGTGCTGTCTAACCTCGTCAATGGCGGCGTACGCCGCATTTGCGTGCTGACGCAGTACAAGTCCCACTCGCTCGACCGGCACATCACCACGACGTGGCGGATGTCGAGCCTGCTCGGCAACTACATCACGCCAGTACCGGCGCAGCAGCGCCTCGGACCACGGTGGTACCAGGGGTCTGCCGACGCGATCTACCAATCGCTCAATCTCGTGTACGACGAGGAGCCGGAGTACGTCGTGGTGTTCGGGGCTGACCACGTCTATCGCATGGACCCGAGGCAGATGCTCGATCAGCACATCGAGTCAGGCGCGGGGGTTACGGTCGCCGGGATCCGCGTGCCACGATCCGAGGCGTCGGGGTTCGGTGTCATCCAGACGGAGACCGACGGCCAACGCATCAAGGCGTTCCTGGAAAAGCCGTCCCGCCCACCCGGTCTCCCCGATGATCCTGACTCGGTGTTTGCCTCGATGGGCAACTACATCTTCACGACCAAGGTGCTGCTCGAGGCCCTGGAGTCCGACGCCGGTCAGGAGGGCTCGGTGCATGACATGGGCGGCAACATCGTGCCGCGCCTGACCGACCAGGGCGCCGCCCAGGTCTACGACTTCGCTGACAACGTCGTACCGGGGAGCACCGACCGCGACCACGCCTACTGGCGCGACGTCGGCACGATCGACTCCTACTACGACGCGCACACCGACCTGATCTCGGTCCACCCGGTGTTCAACCTGTACAACCGGCAGTGGCCGATCTACACCCTGCAACCCATGCGGCCGCCGGCCAAGGTCGTCGAGGGGGGCAACGCACAAGGGTCGATGGTCAGCGCCGGAGCGATCGTCACCGGTCAAGTCACGGACTCCGTTGTGTCCCCCGACGTGGTGATCGAAAAGGACGCGATCGTCGAGGGCTCCGTGTTGCTCGATGGCGCTCGGGTCGGAGCGGGGGCGGTCGTCCGCCGAGCGATCCTCGACAAGAACGTCGTCGTCCCGTCAGGCACGAGCATCGGAGTCGACCCCGACCACGACACAAAGCACTACAAGGTGAGCACCGGCGGCGTCGTGGTGCTCGGTAAAGGTGTCACCGCGGTTTGACGACGACACGTACGGCTGCGTCCTTGATTTCGTAGGCCCTTGGCGTAACGCTCCTGCAGCACCCGACGCTGTCGCCGGACGCGGGCATTAGCCTCGGAGGTAGGGAGCTTATGGTCGAGACCGACGCAGTCAGCGCGGGCCGGGCCGCCTACGAGCAGCGGGCCTGGTCGGATGCCTACGCGCAGCTGAGCGCGGCGGACCGCGAGGGGCCGATCGAGCCGGAGGACCTTGAGCGCTTGTCGATTGCCGCCTATCTCTCGGGAAACGAAGCCGACTCAGCGCGCCGGCTCGAGCGCGCCTACAGCGAGCTGATGCGCGGTGGTGACACACGGCACGCAGCAAGCTGTGCCTTCTGGCTGGGCTTCATGCTGCAGGGCCAGGGCGAGGTGGCCCGGGCAAGTGGGTGGTTTGCTCGCGCCCAGCGGGTGCTCGAGGAGCATCACCCGGGCGAGTGCGCAGAGCGCGGCTTCCTGCTGCTACCGCGTGCGCTACAGAGCATCGACGCCGGCGACGCCGACGCCGCGCTTGTGACATTCAGCGAAGCAACTGCCCTCGGCAGCCGGTTCCGCGAGCCCGACCTCACGGCTCTTGGTCGACTCGGGCAGGGACAGGCCTCGTTGATGCTGGGTCGCCGAGATGAGGCCGTCGCGGCATTCGACGAGGTGATGGTCGCCGTCACCGCCGGTGAGCTGTCCCCCATCGTGGTTGGCATCGTCTATTGCGGGGTGATCTCGGCGTCAAGCGAAATGCTCGACCTGGGCCGCGCCCTCGAGTGGACGAAAGCGCTCAGCGACTGGTGCGCGGCACAGCCTGACTTGGTGCCGTATCAGGGCGAATGCCTCGTGCATCGCGCCAGCATCCTGCAGCTGCACGGGGCCTGGCCGGAGGCGATGGACGAGGCACAGCGCGCGTATGAGTGCCTCGTGCCGCAAGCAGCCGCAGGAGCGGCGCTGTACGCGATGGCGGAGCTCCACCGTCTCCGCGGTGAGCTCGGGCAGGCCGAGGACGCGTATCGCCAGGCCAGCCATTTCGGCCACGAGCCGCAGCCAGGGCTCGCCCTGCTCCGCCTGGCACAAGGGCGGAACGACGCGGCGGCTGCGGCCGTGCGCAGGCTCGTCAACGAGAGCACGGGGCAACCGGGCCGACCGATCACGCTTGCCGCCTTCGTCGAGATCATGCTCGCCGAGCGCGATGTTTCCGCGGCCCGCGTCGGCGCGGACCAGTTGTCGGCAATCGCCCAGACGGCGAGCGCGGCGCTGCTTAAGGCCATGAGCGCGCACGCGGAGGGCGCCGTCCTGCTCGCCGAGGGCGATCCGCAATCGGCTCTTGTGGCGCTCCGCCGCTCGTGGATCGAGTGGCAAGGGCTCGAGGTCCCGTACGAAGCAGCGCGGGTGCGTGTGCTGGTTGGTGTTGCATGCCGCGATCTGGGCGATGAAGACACAGCCCAGATGGAGTTCGACGCAGCCCGCCGCGTGTTCGACGAGCTTGGCGCGGCGCCCGATGTGACCCGAGTGGACCGGCTCGACCGCGTTCATGAGATTTCGAGTGCTGGCGGTCTGTCGCCGCGCGAGGTCCAGGTGCTCCGCCTGGTGGCCACCGGAAAGACCAACCGGGCGATTGCCGCGGACCTGTTGCTCAGCGAAAAGACCGTTGCACGGCACTTGAGCAACATCTTCACCAAGCTGGGCATCTCATCGCGGTCGGCGGCGACCGCCTACGCCTACGAGCACGGCTTGGCCTAGCACTACATAGAAATACCCATGCCGCTGCTCGAGAGATTGGGCGAACGCCCGAAGGCGGCCGACCGCTCCGCGCCTAGCGTCGACAGCGGGGTGAGTCGGATGACAACGGGTACCGAGCACATCGAGACAGTGATCATCGGCGGGGGGCAGGCGGGACTTGCCGTTGGCTACTACCTGGCGCAGCGCGGCCGGCCCTTCGTGGTCCTCGACGCCAACGAACGGATCGGAGACGCATGGCGGCACCGCTGGGACTCGCTGCGACTGTTCACAGCGCGCCGATTCTGCGGTCTGCCCGGCCTGGCCGTTCCAGGGCCTGCCTGGTCAGCACCGACCAAGGACGAGATGGCCGACTACCTCGAGGCGTACGCCGGGCACTTCGCTATCCCCGTGCGGTCTCGAGCGCGGGTCGACTCGCTCGACAAGCGCGATGGCAGGTACGTGCTTGATGCCGGCGACCAGCAGATCGAGGCGGACCACGTCGTCATCGCCACCGGCGCGCAACGGGTGCCTCGCGTGCCAGAGTTCGCCGCGGAGCTCGATCCGCAGATCGTGCAGCTGCACTCCGTCGAATACCGAAACCCGTCCCAGCTGCGGGCTGGCAACGTACTGCTCGTCGGCGCGGGAAACTCGGGAGCCGACATTGCTCTCGAAGTGGCCCGCGAGCATCCAACGTGGCTGGCCGGGCGCCACCCCGGCCACGTTCCCGTGGACATCGACGGCATCGGCGGCCGACTCACGTTCCCCGTCGTCCGGTTCCTCTTCCACAACGTCCTGACCGAGCGGACACCGATGGGGCGCAAGGCCCGTGCGAAGGTCATGACGCAGGGCGACCCGCTGGTCCGGGTCAAGCCCAAGCAGATCCAGGCGGCCGGAGTGCAGCGCGTGCCGCGGGTCGCTGGTGTCCGTGATGGCATGCCGCTCCTGGAGGACGGCAGTCTGCTGGACGTGGCCAACGTGGTCTGGTGCACTGGCTTCCACTACGACTTCAGCTGGATCCGGCTGCCAGTCGTGGCAGCCAACGGCATGCCGCTCCATGACCGCGGGGTCGCGCACGACGAGCCCGACCTTTGCTTCATCGGGCTGATCTTCCAGTTCTCCATGTCGTCGGAATTCCTGCCCGGTATCGGCAGGGATCACGAGTACGTCGCCAGTCACATCGCCGACCGTGCCGCTCAAGCGCTGAACCCGGTGGCCGACGAACGTACCCGCGCGGCCTGACGGGGCCTACAGGAGCTGCAGCGGGAACACCTCGAACGAGACGCCGTAGCGGCCGCCCAGCCGGGTGCCGACCATGCGCCCGATGCTCTCCAGGAACTCTGACGGGTCGAAGCCGCCCTCACCCAGGGCCGAGTGATAGGCCTCATGCGCCCGAAGTGACTCGAGCCCCTTGTCGAACGTGTCGGTGACGTCGACCCCGTGCCGCGCCTCAGGCGAGCCGGCGACCCAGATCTGCTTCACACCGGACCAGGGCTGGAGTCCCTCGGCGAGCAGGTCGCGGAAGACCCACCGGTTGCCCGCGTCGCGAGCGGCATCGATCGTCGCGCGGCCGACGGCCACGTGGTCGGCCTGGTTGAGCATCTCGCCGCCGTAGGTCTCGCGGTGATTGACGGTGATGACTATGTCGGGGCGGTGACGTCTGATCGCTGCGGCGATCTCCCTGCGCAGCTCCAGGCCGTATTCGACCGTGCCGTCGGGAAAACTGAGGAACTCCAAGGCATCCACACCGACCACGTCGCAGGCCGAGCGCTGCTCACGCTCGCGGATCGGCCTGGCTTCCTCGGGTGGCAACGAGTCGATGCCCGCCTCACCGCTCGTCACGAGGCAGTAGGAGACCGACTTACCTTGTCCGGTCCACCGTGCAACAGCCGCGGCGGAACCGTACTCCATGTCGTCGGGGTGCGCGACCACGGCCAGGGCGCGCTGCCACGACTCGTCGAGGTGCTCGAGTGGTTCGGGTGCGGGTGGAACCTCTGTCACTGTGCGTCCTCTGCTCCTGCGATGTCGCTGCGACGTTCCATCAGAACGACGTCGCGCCAACGGCCATGATGGCGGCCGAGGCGCTCACGTGTCCCGACGACGCGAAAGCCGACCGCTTCGTGCAACGCAATGCTTGCAGAATTTTCCGGGAACACACCGGACTGGATCGTCCAGACTCCCGCCGCCTCCGTCGACTCGACAAGGGCGTCGAGCAGCGCCCGGCCGACGCCGCGTCCGCGAGCGTGCGGAGCAACGTAGACGGAGTGCTCGACGACTCCGGCGTACACGCACCTCTCCGAGACCGGCGAACAGCTCACCCAGCCGACGACTTCGCCGTCGTCGACGGCAACGTACCGGTGCTCACGGAGACGCGAGCGGTCGAAGTCCTCCCAGGTCGGCACGGACGTCTCGAATGTCGCGTCGCCTTCCTCCATCCCCGCCTGGTAGATCCCGAGCACCTGCGCAGCGTGCGCCGCAGTCATCGGCACGATGCCAAAACCCATGCGGCTGTTCTTACCGCATCGAGCGTCGTACATGTGTTCCGTCGCGCATTGCTCAGGGCACGACTGCAACCGCCTCGAGCTCGATCAGTGCGCCGGGGACGCCGAGCCCCGCCACGAAGGCCCCCGTGATCAGCGGCGGGTTTGGGCGGCTCCCCCAGACTTGCTGATATACCTCGAACCCCTCCTGGATGGGCTGACCCTCCACCACAAGCAAGTTGAACTTGATGACGTGCTCAAGACCTGCGCCGGCAGCGGCGAGCGCGGTCTGCAGGTTGGCGAAGACCTGACTGGTTTGAGCCCGCAGGTCACCCTCCCCGACCAGGGCTCCCGTGCTGTCCACGCCGTTCTGACCGCCGACATAGACGGTCTTCACTGGCCCGCTCACACTGACAACCTGGGTGAACGCCGGGCTCCGCAGCATCCCATCCGGGTTGATGTGCGACACCCGTCCCTCGACTGTTTCCACCATCGTCAGACTCCCTTAATGCAGTCCCGTGCTGTCCCTTGCAGCGTGACAGCCGGGACTGACAGGGCGCCCTTCAGCGATGACGTGACCGCATGCGGAGGTAGTCGGTCACGACGTACTTGCTGAGATCCTCCGGCGACGGACTGAGCACCCGACCACCGTTTCGCCGTGCCACGGCATCGACGAACCGGCGCAGCCCGTCATCCTCCCCAAGCATGAACACGTTGAGCGTCGCGCCGAACCTGGTGAGCAGATCGACCTCGGCCACCGTGGCCTGGACAGTCTCGGCCGCCGGCGGCCACGAGAAGAACGTCTCCCCAGCACCTACGAGATGGGCGGTCGGCTCCCCATCGGTGACGACGAGCACCACCGGCTCAGACTCGGGGTGGCGGCGCACATGCCGCCCCGCAAGCTGCAGTGCGTGGTGCAGGTTGGTGCCTTGGACGAAGTCGGGCTCGACGGCGGCCAGATCCCGCACCGACAGCGGGAGTGCGTAGCGCCCGAATCCGATGATCTGCAGCGCATCCTGCGGAAACCGAGTGGCCACCAGATGCGCGAGCGCCAGGGCTGTCTGCTTCATCGGACCCCAACGACCCTCGGCAAACATCGAGTACGACAGATCGACGCACAGCGCGACAGCGGCCGACGCCAGCCGCTCGGTCTCCACGACCTCGAAGTCCTCCACCGCGAGCACCACGCCACCGCCCGACGGGTGCCGCGCCGCCGCCTCGCGTCGCAGCGCATTGCCGATGGTGCGTACGGCGTCAAGCGGTTGCTCATCACCAAAAGCCCAGGCCCGCGAAGCGCCCGTTGGCTCGCCGGCCGAGCCCGCGTCGTGCTGGTCGTGCTGGCCGGGACGGCCTCGCCGCAGATCGGCGAACACTTCCCGCAACGCGGACTCGCCCAGCCGGCGCAAGGCCTTGGGGCTCAGGGTCAGGCCTTCCGGATCGCGCGTCACCCAGCCCCGTTGGGTCAGCTCGCGTTCGAGCTGCTGCAGGCGGCGTACCTCGTCGGCCGCACCCCGCCCTAACGTCCTCTGCACCGTGTCGACGTCGATGTCGTCCAAGGTCGCGCCTGGGTGCTCCTGAGCCAGCTGCTCGATGAGCTCGTCGAGATCGGAGAGCTCACCAAGGACGCCCGTCGCGTCGCCGTATCCCAGCGGCTGGTCGCCGGACACCGATTCGCCACGGCCCCACGGGAGGTCTGGCCGCAGCGACCGCAGGTTGTCGCCCAGCGCCGACATCTCATCGGCAATACCGGCTTGCCCGAACGCCTGGGCCATGAGCCGGGCCAGCTCGTCGCGCTGGTCCGGGGACAGCGAACGCAGGAGGCGCTCGCCCTGAGCCGCCCGTTGCGCCAGCAAGTCGATCAGCTCGTCGACGGTGCGCGGCTGCTCGGGAAAGAACTCCCCGTGCTGCTGCATGAACTCGTCGAACGCATCAGCGGTGTCCTCGCCGCGCGCATGCTTGGCCAGCAGTGCGTTGAGGTCGTGCAGCATGTCCCGCAGCCGCTCGGCGGCCGCCGGGTCGTGCGCCGGGTCAGCCCCCTGCAGCGCATCTCGGATGCCCTCGAATCGCTGGTCGAGCACCTCCCGACGCAGCTGCGCCAGGATCTGCTCGTAGGCCTGGCGCGCCGTCGGACTCGCCCAGTCATAGTCGGCCAGCTCCTCCACGGCACGCGCGGTCGAGCGCGGCAACGAGTCGAGTCGTGCCTCCGCGAACCGTGCCTCCTCGTCGTCCCGCTGCGCCAGCTCCTCTCGCTCCGCAGCCAGCGCCTGGTCGAGCAACGCCGACGCGCGCGTCAGCGAGCCGTCGAGGTCGCCCCTGCGCATCGCCTCCTGGCGTCGGCGCATCGTCTTTCGCAGCAGCTCGTCGAGCCCGCGGCCACGCTCTGTGCCCCGACGCAGCAGGTCGCGCAACGCGTCGCGAAGACTGCCGCCCGCGAGCACCTCTCGCCCGACCTGGTCGACAGCGGCGCGGACGTCGTACGGAGGCGCAAGCGGGTCGGGACCGCCGCGCCACGCGCCGTACCGGTTGACCCTGCGCGGCATTCCGGCTCACCCGCCGTAGACCGTGCGGCCGTCGTCGGTGCGGTCCTTCGACAGCCGCCGAGTCAGGTGCAGGCCCTCGAGCACGAACTCGATGCCGGCCGCGGCCTGCCCTGGCGTCGGAGCATCCTCGAACCCGAGCCGGTTGAGCACCTTGCCCAGCCCGGCCACCGAGCCCACTTGCCGCAGGACGTCCTCGGCGGGCACGAGCTCCCCGGTTTCGATCGTCTCGCCCTCAGCCACGAGGGCAATGAACCCGCTCAGGTCGACGCCACCGAGTCGGCTGCGGAAGGTGTCGGCCGTGGCTCGCCGAAGCAGGTGGGTGAGCACTTCGAGCTCGCGGCCTTCCTCGCCGCTCTCGAACTCCACCTTCCCCCGCAACGTGCTCACGACCGACTCGGCATCACCGACGCGGGCGACCGGCTCTTTCTCGTCCACGAGCGCTGCCCGGCGCTGGGCGGCCGCTGCTACCGTCTCCGCGCCGGCGATCGCAAACCGTGCCGACACGCCTGACCGCGCGTCGACGGACGGCGACTCACGCACCGCACGGGTGAACCGCGCGATGATCTCGAGCACGTGCTCGGGGACATCTGCCTCCAGCACCGCCTCCTGCCGCAGCAGGTCGAGCTCGAGCCCGAGGTCGAGCGGGTAGTGCGTACGGATCTCGGCGCCGAACCGGTCCTTGAGCGGCGTGATGATGCGCCCGCGGTTGGTGTAGTCCTCGGGGTTGGCGCTCGCGACGAGCAGGATGTCCAGCGGCAGCCGCAGCTGATAGCCGCGGACCTGGATGTCGCGTTCCTCCAGCACATTGAGCAACGACACCTGGATGCGCTCGGCGAGATCGGGCAGCTCGTTGATGGCAAAAACGCCGCGGTTGGCGCGCGGCACCAGCCCGAAGTGGATCGTCTCGGGGTCGCCGAGGGTGCGGCCCTGAGCCACCCGGATCGGATCCACGTCACCGATCAGGTCCCCGACGCTGGTGTCTGGTGTCGCGAGCTTCTCGGCATAGCGCTCGCTGCGATGCGCCCAACGCACCGGCAGGTCCTCGCCCTGCTCCTCCAGGGCTCGCCGGCACGACGGAGTGATCGGTACGTACGGGTGCTCATTGAGCTCGGAAACCGCGATCACGGGCGTCCACTCGTCGAGCAGCTCGATGAGGCTGCGCATGACTCGGGTCTTGCCTTGGCCGCGTTCGCCGAGCAGCACCATGTCGTGTCCGGCGAGGATCGCACGCTCGACCTCGGGCAACACGGTGTCGTCGTAGCCGACGATCCCCGGAAAGCGTGACTCCCCGGTGCGCATGCGAGTGAGCAGGTTGTGACGGAGCTCCTGCTTCACGGTGCGATGCAGGTGCCCGCTGACGCGCAGCGCGCCGAGAGTGGTCGGGAGGTCAGATGGTGGAGTCGGGACGGTCGGCGGTTCGTGGCGCACAGGCACCGTTCGACCGTACGCCGGACGGTCGTCGCCGCGCTGGAGTCAGCTGCGGCGCCGACTCAGCGCGTGGGCGATGTTGACGCCGACGATGCCGGCCCATGCGATGAGGAGACCGGCCACGGTTCCGTCGCTGCCAGGGCCGAGGATGGCGCTGATCGGGATGCCGGCACCGACGGACACCAGACCGAGCACCAGCTGAGGGTCTGCGCCCTCCTTCGGCTGTCGTTGCGGCGCGGGTGACGGCAGCGGCTTGCCTTTGGTCTGCGCCTCCACGCGGGCGTCCACCCGAGCGTCGATCGACTTGTCGAGGCGGTCGAGGAACGAGTCGAGGACGGCATCCTCATAGTCGCGGCCCAGCTCACGCCGCGCTTCGACTGCGGCTGTCAGCTCGTCCCGCTCGGAGCTTCGTTCGCTCATGCGGGCGACTCTAGCCCGCGCATTGCGCGAGTGTCAGCGCTCGTCGAGCTCGATGGGCTGCGCAATGACGTCGACCATCGCGCCACCGCGGAACGTCGTGATCGCGAGCGGCACGCCGATCGCGTCGTCGAACATCCGCCGCTGCAGCGCCTGCGCGTCGTCGACCGGCTCGCCTGCCACGGTGACCATCAGGTCGCCCTCGCGCAGTCCCGCCCTGTCCGCCGGGCTACCCGGCTCGACGTGCACGATCCGTACGCCGTGCCGTCGCCCCACCCGTTCGGCCAGCGCCGCCGGCAACGGGCTCGGCGACGTCGCAACGCCGAGGAACGCCCGACGCACCCGCCCGTCCCGAAGGAGTGCGGTGACAATGCGCATCGAAGTCCGGTTGATCGGAACAGCGAGCCCGAGCCCGAAGCCTGCAACCGCCGTGTTGATGCCGACGACCCGGCCCCGCGAGTCCGCGAGTGCCCCGCCGGAGTTGCCCGGATTGAGCGCGGCGTCGGTCTGGATGACGTCTTCAATGATGCGTACGTTGTCGCCACTGCGTGCGGGCATCGATCGCCCGAGAGCGCTGACGACACCCGCGGTGACCGACCCCTGCAGCCCGAGCGGGCTGCCCACGGCAACGACGAGCTGGCCCACGACAAGATCGTCGGCGTTACCCAGCTCGGCGGGATCGGGCGTCGCTCCGTCAGACCGTACGACTGCCAGGTCCGACAGCCGGTCGCGCCCGACCACTCCGAACCCGACCCGGGTCCCGTCGCCGAACGCCGCGTTGCCTCGCGACGACCGCCCGACGACGTGGGCGTTGGTGAGCAGGAACCCATCCCCGGTGAACACGACCGCCGACCCGCCGCCCACGACCTGCCCCCGGCGGTCCTCCACCACCGAGAGGCTCGCCACTGACGGCAGCAGCCGAGCTGCCACCGAGCTCACCACGCGCGAGTACGCGTCCAGCGCGTCGACTTCCTCTTCCATGGCCGTTCAACGCACAGGAGGCCCTCGAGAGTCCACCCGTACGCCCTGGGCGAACCGCGCGAGCGTCAGCCGGGTAACTCCCGGTCAAATAGCGACGCAAATCTTCCCCGCTAACGGCCAGCGGGCTCATCCGTCGGCCAGGACGTCCTCGTACACCGCGAGCACCCGCGCCGCGAGCTGGGTCCAGTCGTGCCCGGCGGCGACGGCGCGTCCCGCCACCCCGAGCCGGCGGGCCAGGCCTGGCTCGTTCAGCACACGATCCAGGGAGTCCGCGAGCTCGACGGGTGACTGTGGCCGCACTAGCAGCCCGGTCACCTCATGCTTTACCAGACTCGGGATTCCGCCGGCCTCGCTGGCGACGACAGGCAGCCCGGCCTGCATAGCCTCGATGACTGCGGTCCCCAGCTCCTCGTACAGCGACGGAAGCACGAACACGTCGCTCGCCGCGAGGTAGGACGGCACGCGACCGCGTGGAACAGCGCCCACCAGGTGCACTTGGCCGCGGACACCGAGCCGGTCGATCTCCGCTTCGACCTCGTGCCGCATCGGCCCGTCCCCGACGACGACCACCTGCGCACCGGACCGCAGATGCGGCACCGCCCGCACGAGAGTCAGCGGATCCTTCTGGTCGTGCAGCCGCGCCACACAGATGATCCGGGGATGCTTGATGTCCGGGATCGGATCACTCTCGGGCGACGCGAACGCTGCGGGCTCAACGCCGGAGGGGATGACGGCCACCTGCTTGACGCCTTCCCGCTCCAGGATCCGCGCCAGCCGTGGCGTCAGCGTGATGACTGCATCGGCCCGGGTCGACACCGCCCGCTCTATCGCTCCGCCGAGATGTTTGAGCACGAACGACCGGGAATCGGTGACCGCGAGCGTGTGCGCGACGCTGGTGTGCACCGTCACCACCAGCCGAGCGCCCGCGATCCGTTGTGCCGCAACGGCGAGCGGCAGGACCGCGAGGTCTTCGCCAAGATGCGCGTGTACGAGGTCGACGCCGCGGGCCAACCCGGGCAGGCGCGCCGCGGCCGCGGCCCCGTACCCCTGCCGCAGCCAGAAGACGGGCAGCCCGACCCGATGCACCACCGAGCGAGCGCCGACGTGCCGCCGATCGGGAGCACCCGGGGGGCGGGTCGTGAGCACTGTCTGAGCGACTCCCAGCGCGTCGAGGGCCCTGGTGAGCGATGCCGTGTGCGACTGCATCCCGCCGACCGGGTCGAAGTGCACACCCCGGCCAGTCAGCGTCTCGGCCGGCACCTCATAGACGGAGCAGAGCCGCAGGACCCGCATCGGTGACCTCCAAGGGCACGCAAAGCAATGGGAAGCGGGAGAGTAGCGGTGCTGTGTTAACGGCGGCCAAACCGCCGGTCATCGCTCAGCTCGAGCTCGCCCAGTGCGAGCATGTCCTCGAGGTCCATCGAGTCGGGTGTCCGCCGATGGTCGCGCCAGGACAGGTAGACGTGCTCGACCGCGACCAGCGCGAGTGCGATCGCGAACAGCCCGACCAGCCAACCCATGGCACGCCTCCGACTACACGGTAGGCGCAATCAGGGGGCTGCCGCCAGGGGTCAGCGCCCCGTCGCCGAGAAGTGCTGGTAGTCCTTGAGCGACCGGAACCGCCCGCCCCACGACCAGCCGATGTCCGCGAACGCGGTGTCCACGACGTCGCCCGGCTGGATCATCCCCGGCCGGTTGTTGGCCCGGTCGAGGTAGGCGCTCGCGAGCTCGGGCAGTACCAGATCACCTCGCTGGTACGGGTTGTGGAACGGGTTGATGTCGATCGCGAGGCCGTAGGCGTGCGCGGACCATTGCGTCGACTGCCGCGTTGCCCGGCAGACGAAGCCCGCCGTGACGTTGCCGTCGCCCGTCGGCGGCGCCTGTACGTCTCCGGTGTTGATGAGCCGCATCTCCTCGATCGGGAACTGCGCGGCGAACAGCTTGCCGAAGACTCCGACCACATCTTCGGCGACGTCGCGGTGCACGACAAGCTCGCCGGTGTGCGGTCGCCCGTCGAATCCCCAGAAGCCGACGTTCAGATAGCGGAGCTCGTCGAGGGTGACCGGGCACTGCTCGGTCCAGGTGCTCCCCATACGATCGCGGGTGGCCTGGTCGATGGGCCGGATCTCGGAGTGGTAGGCGCCGTCAGCCGGCGGCGGCAGGTAATCGGTAGTCGGCAAGCGGCGGTCGACCAGCTCTGGGGGTGTGGGGAGGTTCTGGCCGAAGCCGTCCGGTCGGAGCGGCAAGGGCGTCGCGCCAACCTGCCAGACCGGGGTGGGCGTGGGTGCCGGGGGCGGCGTGGACGCCGGCGTGCTGGTTGTGGGAGCCGGTGATGCGGACGTGCTCGCGCCGCTGGCGGAGGGCGTCGGCCGCGCTTGCACTCCATCATCATCGCCTCCGCAGGCGGCGGTCACCAACACCGCCGCGAGCGCCGCAGCGACAAGCGGCGGCAACCGTACGACCATGCTCGAAGGGTCGCACGGCAGCCCAGCAGCTCGACCGCCAGGCTTGTCCACGCATGACCAGGCCTGCACGCCTCGTGGTGCAGGGCGAACCCTGCTGAACGTGGTCATTCCGAGACCTCAACTATTGTTCAGGTTCCGGCTAGACTTCGGCCTATGGCCGAGCTGCCCCATGAGCTGACCGTCGGCGAGCTCGCCAAGCGCAGCGGCGTCGCGGTGTCGGCGCTGCACTTCTACGAGTCCAAGGGTCTCATCGCGAGCCGACGGACGAGCGGCAACCAGCGTCGGTACGCCCGGGACACCCTGCGACGAGTGGCCTTCGTCCGCGTCTCGCAGCGCGTCGGCATCCCGCTGTCGACGATCCGCGAGGCTCTCGACTCCCTCCCGGACAACCGGACGCCGAACAAGGCCGACTGGGCGCGGCTGTCCGAGCTGTGGCGCACGGAGCTCGACAACCGGCTCGCCGCACTGCAGCGCCTGCGGGACGACCTCACCAGCTGCATCGGTTGCGGCTGCCTGTCGCTGAGCACCTGCCGACTCTCCAACCCGGGTGACATCGAGGGTGAGTCGGGCGCCGGCCCGCGGATTCTGCTGCGCGGGATAGCGTGAGGGATCGGCTACCGGAGGCGCGCGATGCGTAGGCACGGCCAGCGGGAGAAGCGGATCGATCCGGCCAACTGGGTGGGGCTCAAGCCGTTCGGCATCGGCGAGGGCCGGCCCAACAACTACCGCGAGATCACCAAGGCCATCCGGGACAACCGAGACCAACTGCCGTACGCCATGCGAATCCTCCGCGACGGCACGTGCGACGGCTGTGCGCTCGGCACTGTCGGTATGCGCGACTGGACGATGGACGAGATCCACCTGTGCAATGTGCGGCTGCGACTGCTCCGGCTCAACACCATGCCCGCTCTCGACTCCAGCGTGCTGGCTGACGTCTCGGCATTGGCAAAGCTGCGCAGCGCTGAGCTGCGCGAGCTTGGGCGGCTGCCGCATCCCATGGTGCGCCGCCGCGGCGACCCTGGCTTCAGCCGGATCAGCTGGGACGAGGCGCTCGACCTGGCTGCGCAGCGGCTGGCAGCAGCCGCGCCCGACCGGTTCGGCGCCTATCTCACCAGCCGCGGCATGCCCAACGAGAACTACTTCGCCGTGCAGAAAGCCGTACGAGCCCTGGGCAGCAACTCCATCGACAATGCCGCCCGCGTCTGCCACTCGCCGAGCACGGTGGCGCTGAAAGAGACGCTCGGGGTGGCCGCCACCACCTGCTCGTACACCGACTGGATCGGCAGCGACCTCATTGTCTTCATCGGCTCCAACGTGGCAGCCAACCAGCCGGTGGCGATGAAGTACCTCTACCACGCGAAGAAGGCCGGCAGCCGGGTCGCTGTCGTCAACACCTACCGCGAGCCGGGCATGGAGCGCTACTGGGTGCCCTCCAACGTCGAGAGCGCGGTGTTCGGCACCAAGATCGCCGACCGGTTCTTCCTGATCAACGTGGGCGGCGACATCGCGTTCATCAACGGTGTGCTCAAGGAGATGGTCGAGCAGGGTTGGGTGGACCGGTCGTTCGTCGACGGCTTCACGACCGGGTACGAGGACATGGTGGCTGGGTTGGCGAGCCAGTCGTGGCCTGACCTCGAGGCCGTGTCGGGTTCGGCCCGCGACGAGATGCGCGAGCTGGCCATGATGCTGCACAACGCCAAGACGGCCGTGTTCGTGTGGAGCATGGGCGTCACGCAGCACAAGTTCGGCGAGGACAACGTCCGCTCCATCATCAACCTTGCCCTCACCAAGGGCTTCGTTGGACGCGATCGCAGCGGGCTTATGCCGATCCGCGGTCACTCCGGTGTGCAGGGTGGTGCCGAGATGGGCGCCTACGCGACCGCGCTGCCCGGCGGGCTTGCGGTCACTGACGACAACACACGGCGGCTGTCCGAGCTGTGGGGCTTCGACGTCCCAGCCAGCACAGGCCGCACGGCGTCGCAGATGATCGCCGCCGGGCACGACGGCGAGCTCGACGTTCTCGTCAGCGCGGGCGGCAACTTCCTCGAGGTGTTACCCGACCCGGGCTACACCAGGGCCGCACTGTCTCGCATCCCGCTGCGCGTCCACATCGACATCTGCCTGTCGAGTCAGATGCTCGTCGACCCCGCCGACACGGTCCTCGTTCTTCCCGCCGAGACGAGATACGAGATGGCCGGAGGGGTCACCGAGACCTCCACCGAGCGGCGGGTCATCTTCAGTCCGGAGATCCCGGGGCCGCGCATCGCGGAGGCTTGGCCGGAATGGCGCATCTTCGGCGAGCTCGCGGCCCGAGCGCGACCAGAGGTCGCCGGCGCTGTTCGCTATGCCGGCACCCGCGAGATCCGTGCCGACATCGCGCGGACGATCCCGATCTACGCTCCGATCCGGCACCTCGCAGCCAAGGGTGACCAGTTCCAGTACGGCGGGCCACATCTTTGCGCCGGTTGGCAGTTCGCGACACCCGATGGCAAGGCCCGGTTCTCCGCGGTCAGCCCGCCTCCAGCGCGGCGGCCGGACGGGGCCTTCCTGGTGGCGACCAGGCGCGGCAAGCAGTTCAACAGCATGGTGTTCGAGCACAAGGACGCCCTGACCGGGACGGTCCGCGAAGCCGTGCTCATGAACGCTGTCGACGCGAGCCGTCTCGGACTTGCCGGCGGCGACTCCGTGGTGCTCACGAGTCCGAGTGGGCGGCTGGCCGGCCGGGTGCACATTGCCCCGGTTACGCCTGGCAACCTGCAGGTGCACTGGCCCGAGGGGGAGGTCCTCATCGACCGTACGGTCCGCTCGCCGATCGCCGACATCCCTGACTACAACGCCGTCGTGACGGTCACGAGAACGTCTGACCCTGCACCGGTGGAGGTGTGACATGCGCGGACGGCCAGGCCCGACAACCCGGACCGGAGTTCACGTCTACTCCGGCAACCAGCTGACGCGACGGCAGGACAGCGTTGCCACCGAAGAGCCGCTCGAGATGCGCATCAGTGCTGGAGTCCTGACGAGCACCGTGGCAATCACGATGCGTACGCCTGGCAACGACTTCGAGCTCGTGACCGGCTTCCTCCACTCGGAGGGCGTCGTCCCATGGGGGCAGGCGCCGACCACCATCGCCTACTGCACCGACCCGGACATCGACGGCGACCAGCGCTACAACGTCGTGACCGCGACGCTGCCGGGTCCAGCGTTGCCGGTTGTGCCTGGACTCGACCGGCACTTCACCATGACGAGCGCCTGCGGTGTCTGCGGCAAGGCCAGTCTGGACGCGCTACGGCTGCGCGGCGTGGACCCGCTGCCCGTCGATGGCCTCCGCTTGGAGCCTGCGCAGCTGTACGCCCTGCCAGAAGCGCTGCGCGCCGCCCAGAGCGTGTTTACGGCCACCGGCGGGCTGCACGCTGCGGGACTCTTCCGGCCCGATGGATCCGCCGTCTGCGTCCGTGAGGATGTTGGTCGGCACAACGCGGTCGACAAGGTGATCGGCTGGGCGCTGCTGGGCGGGCACACTCCGCTCTCCGACCACGTGCTGATGGTCAGCGGCCGTTCGAGCTTCGAAATCGTGCAGAAGGCCATCGTGGCGCGCATCCCTGTCGTGTGCGCCGTCTCCGCGCCGTCGAGCCTGGCCGTCGACCTGGCGCAGGAGTTCGGCGTGACATTGGTCGGCTTCCTGCGCGGCGAACGATTGAACGTCTACGCCGGCAGCGAGCGCGTCGTCGCGACTCCAGCCGAAAGCGTGCGGACGACCTAGGATCGAGGTGTTGGGCTTCGCTGACGAGGAGGTCAGCATGGAGATCCTGATTGGCGCACTGTCCGTCATAGGTGCGGTCGGTGTCCTCGGGGTGGCCGCGAGCGCGCGCGTGATCAAACAGTTCGAGCGCGGGATAGTTTTCCGGTTCGGGCGCGTCCAAGTACCGCCGCGCTCCCCGGGGCTGACCTGGATCGTCCCCGGCGTCGAGCACCTGCGCAAAGTCAACGTCCAGATCATCACAATGCCTATCCCGGCACAGGACGGCATCACCCGCGACAACGTCACGGTGCGCGTCGACGCCGTGGCCTACTTTCGGGTGCACGACCCGGTTCAGGCGACTGTCGAGGTGCAGGACTACGAAGCCGCGATGTCGCAGGTCGCCCAGACGTCGCTGCGGTCGATCATCGGCAAGAGTGAGCTCGACGACCTGCTCAGCAATCGTGAACCCCTCAACCAGGGGCTCGCGCTGATGCTAGACAGTCCGGCGGTGGGCTGGGGCATCGAGATCGACCGTGTCGAGATCAAGGACGTTGCGTTGCCCGAGTCGATGAAGCGGTCGATGTCGCGGCAGGCCGAGGCCGAGCGGGAGCGCCGGTCGCGGATCATCACGGCCGACGGAGAGTTCCAGGCATCGCAAAAGCTGGCATCGGCGGCGACCGTCATGAGTGAAGCACCGGCTGCACTGCAGCTGCGGCTGCTCCAGACCATCGTCGAGGTGGCGGCGGAGAAGAACTCGACCGTGGTGCTGCCCTTTCCGGTGGAGCTTCTGAGATTCCTGGACTCTGCTGCGACCAAGCTCAACGAAGAAGAGCCTCGAGCACTGCCGAAAGAGTCTCCGAGCATCCCGCATCAACCTTGACGGTCGCGAGCGCGTCCCCTCGCGTGATGCCCCGGTTGACGATGACGATCGGGATATCCCGGCGGTGTGCGTAGCGCACGAAGCGCAGGCCCGACATCACGGTTAACGACGACCCAGCGACGAGGAGCGTCGCTGCCGAGTCGACGAGCGCGTAGGCCTCGGCGACGCGCGGCTTCGGGACGTTCTCCCCGAAGAACACGATGTCCGGCTTCAGCACGCCGCCACACTTGAGGCACGACGCGACGACGAAGCCGTCGACGTCGTCCATCAGGGCGTCACCATCGGGCGCGAACACGACCTCGCGGTCGGCGAACCCGGGATTGAGGACGTCGAACCTTCGGTGCAGCTCGGCGCGGGACGAGGTGGCCCGGCAGCTCAGGCACACCACATCCGCGATGCGGCCGTGCAGGTCGATGACCGCCTTGCTCCCGGCAGCCTGGTGCAGTCCGTCGACGTTCTGCGTGATCAGGCCGGTAAGGCTGCCTTGGGTCTCCAGGTCGGCCAGTGCACGGTGCCCATTGTTGGGCTCGGCCCCATGCATGTGTCGCCAGCCGATGTGGCTGCGAGCCCAGTAGCGCTGGCGAGCGACGTCCCCGGAGGTGAACTCCCCGTAGGTCATGGGCCGGCGCGGCGGTGAGTCCGGTCCGCGGTAGTCAGGGATGCCGGAGTCCGTGCTCATTCCCGCGCCGGTCAGCGCAACGAGACGTCGTCCGCGAAGCAGCTCGACCGCCTGCGCCACCTGCCCACCGACGCGGGGTGTCGTTGCGTCGGAATGACGTGGGGCGGTCACGGGATGCGGTACAGCCATGCGTCGGTGCCGAACCTCGCCTCGGCGAGCTCCTTGGCGCGGGCGAGCTCGTCGTCGGTGAGCGCACCGTCCGTGAGCCCGTACCTGGACTTGAACGTCGCAACCATCCGATCGATCACGGCCTCGCGCGGCAGGCCGGTCTGCCTGCGCAGCGGGTCGACCCGCTTGGCTGCGCTCGCGTGCCCCTTGTCCGACAGCTTCTCCCGGCCGATGCGCAGCACGTCCAACATCTTGGCGGCGTCGATGTCGTACGCCATGGTCACGTGGTGCAGTGCCGCACCCGCAGCGAGGCGCTTCTGTGCCGCACCGCCGATCTTGCCGCCCGACGAGGTGATGTCGTTGAGGGGCTGGTACCACGCATCGATGCCGAGGCTCTGCAGCGCGCCGAGCACCCAGTCGTCGAAGAACGGGTAGGAGTCCGCATAAGACATCCCGTGAACGAGCGAGTCGGGGGCTGATATCGAGTACGTGATGGTGTTGCCGGGCTCGATGAACATGGCTCCGCCACCACTGACACGTCGTACGACCTGGATGCCCTGCCGCTCCGCCGCTCCTAGGTCGACCTCGTTGCGCACCGACTGGAAGCTGCCGATGACTACCGCCGGTGCTGCCCACTCCCAGATGCGCAGTGTGGGCTTGCGGTGTCCGGCCGCCACCTCCTCGGTGAGCACCTGGTCGAGCGCCATGTGTAGCAGCGGCTCTTGCGGCTCGACGTGGACTAGCTCCCACTCGTAGTCACGCCAGTCGGTGGCTCGCGTCAGCGCCCGGCGCACCGCGATCGCGACCGCCTCCGGCGTGAACCCAACGAGGACGGCATCCGCCGGCAGCGCCCGGGTCACCGCGGCCGCAAGCTCGGCTGTGGTGGCGCCCATCGGAAGCCCGGTGAGGGCCCCGTTGATGGCGTCGAGCGCGTCATCCGGCTCGAGAAAGAAGTCGCCAGACACCTGGACGTCCGTCAGCCGACCGTCGGCTATGTCCACATCTGCCCGGACGAGCTTGCCACCTGAGACCTTGTACTCCCCGTGCATGCCCCATGCTCCCGATGCCTGGTTCGATGAGAAATAGAGAGGAAACCTGTCTGACCGAACACCTACGCTCAGGTTGGTGTTCCAGTTGTAAGGTCACGCTCGCCGTTCCGAGTGTTCCGCTGATCCTGCGGGCACGGCCGCAGGAGGAGTCGATGACGAGACGCGGTGCGCTGCTCTTCGCAGCGATGTCGATCATCTGGGGCATCCCCTACCTGTTGATCCGCGTCGCGGTCGACGAGCTCTCCCCGGCTGTCGTCGTCTTCGGTCGGTCGCTGATCGGCGCGCTCGTGCTGGTGCCGTTTGCGCTGCGCAACGACGCCGTACGGCGGGTGCTCGCCCGCTGGCCGGCGGTCATCGCCTACACGATCGTCGAGGTCGCGGCGCCGTGGTACCTCCTCACCAACGCTGAGCAGCACATCACGAGCTCGCTCGCCGGGCTGCTGATCGCCACCGTGCCCTTGATCGGGGCCGTGCTGGCGATCCTGCTGCGCGCCGACGATCGGGTCGACGGGACACGGATGGTCGGCCTGCTCATCGGGCTCGCGGGGGTGGTGGCCCTCGTCGGGCTCGACCTGGGCGACAACCTGCAGCCCTGGCCGGTGGTGCAGGTGCTCTTGACGGCCCTCGGCTACGCCATCGGCCCCATCATCATTGCCCGCGTCATGGCTGATCTGCCCGCGGTGGCGGTCAACGCGGTCGTGCTGACGATCACGGCACTCGCCTACGCCCCGTTTGCCGTCCTCGTGTGGCCGGAAGAGCGGCCGTCGAACGACGCCATCGCCTCGGTCGTCGGCCTCGGGTTGATCTGCACCGCACTCGCCTTCGTGCTGTTCTTCGCGCTCATCAAAGAGATCGGCCCTGCCCGGGCCACCGTGATCACCTACGTCAACCCGGCGGTCGCCCTCGCGGCGGGCGTGATCGTGCTCGACGAGCCTGTCACCGTCGGCATCATCGTCGGCTTCCCGCTCGTGCTGATCGGGTCGGTCCTCGCCACCCGGCGGAAGAAACCGGCGGATGTCCTGGTCGAGTGACGCTCGAGCCTCGGCTACACGAGCACTGCGAGCACGACCCCCGCGTGATGCAGGTAGAACGTCCGCCAGATCCAGCGATACCCACGGGCGACGGAGGGTGGCACCGCGGCATCCGTGCGCGCCCACGTACGCCCCACGAGGCCGGCGCACACCAGTTCGACCGGCGCGAAAACCTTCGGATCGATACCGTCGAGGCCGAATCCGACACCGGCAGCGACGACATACGTCACGAGCAACAGGCTCATCGCGGCAGCGAGCACGACCGTGGGGCTGCGCTGGTTGGCGAACGTACGGATGCCATGGACCAGGTCTCCACGCCGATCGGGCAGGTCCTTCAGCAGGGCGACAACCAAGCCGAACACCGTGCCCACGACGGTGACGAGCACCACGATCCCGCTCACAGTGCCACCCGAGGTGAAGTGCAGATAGACACCGAGGGTCAAGACCGGACCGCGCACGACGAGGATCGCCAACGCCGCCAGCACCGGGAATCGCTTGAGCCGCACCGGCGGCAACGAGTAGGCGGTGCCGACCACGACCCCGATCGCCACAGTGATCACCAGCCAGGACGACAGCAGCGCTGCTCCAAGCAGCGCCCCTAATCCGCAGCCCAGGCTGACCCACAGCGCCGCCTTCCGCGACAACGCACCGGCGGGCACCGGCAGCCACGGCTTGTTGATCAGGTCGATCTCGACGTCGGTCACCTGGTTGAGCCCGGTGATGTAGACGTTGGTCGCCACACAGACAACGAGCGTCGCAACGAGGTCAAGCGCCCCCACGCCGGTGGACACGTCCCGTGCGATCACCCACATCGTGACGACGGTGGCAGTGGTCGCCGTGACCGTGTGCGGGCGGGTGAACTGCCACAGCGTCTGCGGGTCGCAGCGCCCGCGCTACCGTCGCACCCGCCATCCCGCCATGCTGTCATGCCCTGATGTGAGGATGTATCCGTGGACGACGAGGACCTCCGGCTGAGGCTCTACGCGAGCGTTGGCCGCCACTGGGCGTGCACCTGACGTCGCGCAACTCGCTGAAGAGACGGGTGCAGGCGAAGATGACGTACGGGTCGGACTGCGGCGCCTGGCGGCTGCACGCCACCTTGTCCTCGACCAGGACGACAAGGTCGTCATGGCCCATCCGTTCACGTCGATCAACCTGGGCTTCGCGGTGAGCGGCACGTCGACGCAGTGGTGGGGCGGCTGCGCCTGGGACTCGTTCGCGATCCCGCGGGTGGTCGCCGGCGATCCCGAGGTCCTGGTTGCTACCCGCTGTCCCGCCTGCGACACACCACACGCCTGGGTGGTTGGCCGCGACGAACCGCCGGCTGGTGAGCAGGTCGCCCACTTCCTCGTGCCCGCCGGGCAGATGTGGGACGACGTCGTGCACACGTGTCGCAATCAGCGGCTCTTCTGCTCCCGGGACTGCGTCGACTCCTGGCTCACGCGCAGCAACCTGCAACGCGGCTACGTGCTCGACCTCGGCACCCTGTGGCGGCTCGCGGCACATTGGTACGACGGCCGCATGGACCGCGGCTACGTGCGGCGCGATCCCCCGGCAGCGGCGGCATACTTCCGAAGCGTCGGACTGTCTGGCCCGTTCTGGGGTCTGTAACGACAAGGAGTGCCACCGTGCCTGACGACGGCCTGCTCACCCGGCGCGCCCTCAACCGTGCGATCTTGGCCCGCCAGCTGCTACTCGAGCGGACAGTGATGGCGCCGTACGACGCCGTGCACCTGCTCGTCGGTCAGCAGGCGCAGGTGCCCGGCGATCCGTACGTGGGGCTGTGGTCGCGCCTCAGCGACTTCCGCCCACAGGAGCTCGGCAAGCTCGTCAGCGATCGCGAGCTGGTCCGGGCTGGGCTCATGCGCGGCACCATCCACCTGGTCGCCGCCGATGACTGCCTGGCCATGTGGCCATGGATCGAACCGGTTCTGAGGCGCGCCCTCAACGGCTCCTTCGGTCGGTTTCTGCGCGAGGTCGACATCGACGAGATAGCAGAAGCTGCGCGAGCGCTGCTCGACGAGCAACCCCGTACCCGTTCCGAGCTGAGGCGGTTACTGTCCGAGCGCTGGCCAGAGGTCGATCAGACGGCGCTCGTCGCAGCTGCCGGCTACCGCGTCCCCACCGTGCAGATCGCGCCGCGTGGAGTGTGGGGCTCGACTCTGCAGCCCACGCTCACCACGGTGCAGTCGTGGCTGGCGCGACCACTCGACAGCGCCCCCGACGTCGACGGGATCGTGATGCGCTACTTCGCGGCCTACGGCCCGGCGTCGGTCATCGACCTACAGGCGTGGTGCGGCCTCACCAAGCTCAAGGAAGTCGTCGAGCGCCTGCGCCCTCGCCTGCTGAGCTTCCGCGACGAGGCCGGGCGCGAGCTCTTCGATGTGCCCGACGGGCCGCGCCCCGACCCGGAGATTCCGGCTCCGGTGCGGTTCCTTCCCGAGTACGACAATGTCCTGCTTGGCCTGGCCGATCGGAGCAGGTTCATGCCTGGCGGCGAGCAGCTCAAGCTCGATGTCGGCATGCGCAGCTATGGCGGGGTGCTCGTCGACGGCGAGTACTCCGCGATGTGGCGCATCGAGCGGGCCAACGGCACCGCGACGATGTTGGTCGAGCAGGTTGTCCCACTGCGCGACGGGGATGCGCAAGAGGTCGTCGACGAGGGAGCTCGGCTGTTGAGTTTCCTGACGACGGGCGGCCAGCAGCAGTTCGTACGGCTGGTGAAGGCCGAGGGCCCAGCCGGCGGCTGAGCCCTCGGCATGCCCGCGGTGCCTACGGAAGGACGCGGATCTGGCTCCGGACGATGGTGACGCCTGGCAACAGACTTGCGGTCATCTCGGACCTCACCTCACGCAGACCCGGTTGCTGCCCGCGCACGGTGACCGAGTAGGACGCCACGTCGCCCGGCACGAGGTCCGTCGACGTCACGCGCAGATCCACGGTCGGCAAGACGGCCACCACATCGCCCTCACCGCGGATGTTCTCGGCTCCTACCAGGAAGGGCTGACCCGCCGGATCCGTCTGGGGTGCGGAATAGGCATACGTGATGTCCTGCCCAGGGTTGGTGTCGTCGTTGAGGCCCAGCCACACCTGGAATCTCCGTTGGTCCGTCGTTCCGAACACGTTGACCCGCCACTCGACGACGAGCCACGCGTCTCCCGCCGCGTTGGCGAGGATGTTGGCGAGGATCCCCGGCGCCCCGGTGCCATCAAGGTCAGTCCAGAACGGCGCGAGAATGTTGTTGGGAGCCGCCGGATCCGCCCCGTCGGGAAGGTTGCAGCACTCGTTGTCTTCTGAGCTACCACCGCCGACGACCAGATAGCCGTTGGAGTCGACGCCGACGACGTCCCACATTTGACCGTTGTAGTCGAATGCCCCAAACCCGTTGAGGTTGACGATCTGTTCGTCGCCAACCGGAGCTCTGAGCGTCCCTCCGAACAGGTCCAGCGACACGTAGCCCGGGCTTGCACCCGGGTCAACGGACGGCACGCCCGGCGCGGTGCCCGCAAGCGCCACGTCATGCCGCTGTGCCTGGCGCGGGCTGACGAGATCGGCTCCAGAAGTGCCGACGATGCGCGCACCCTGCTCCACGAACGTGTCCAGATCGACGATCTGCTCGTCGAACGAGTTGTTGGCGGCCTGGACAGTGCAAAGCGACTGCCCGCCCCTGGCGACGGTGGCCGGCGCGCAGGCCTGCGTGAGGTTCACCGATCCCTGCGTGTGGATAAAGGCGACAGGTAGGTGCAGGTCGGCGCCACGGTTGGACTCCAGGTGGATCGTGCCGAACTGCTGCGCTCCAACCGGTGCCTGCGACTCGATCGTGATCGTGATCGTCGCCGTCTCGAACGGGCGCAGGACGACGCGGCGCGGGGTGATTGTGATGGTCGAGCCGACGGACGTCTCACCCGACGTCTGGAACCTTTCGGTCCGCCCGCTCGCATTGGTCAGCACGCGCGTGGTGACCAGCCGTCCGGACATGACCGGTGCATTGATCGACGGAATGTTGAGGTGCACAGCGTTGACGGGGTCGTTGCCGAGGGCGGCGAAGTTCGCCGCTGTCTCGTCGAGGGTGACCGGCGCCCCAACAGACTCGCCGACATCGATCCGGCCAGCTCCCATGTCGAATGCATCGGCCGGTGTCGTCAGGTCCTCCTTCACGACCTCGGTGATGGCTGTCGTCATGAGCGCCGACCGCACCTGACCGGGCGTCCAGTCAGGGTGCACTGCCCGCGCCAGGATCGCCGCTCCCGCCACGTGTGGTGACGACATCGAGGTGCCGGCGATCGCCTGGTACTCATTGCCGGCCGGTCCTCCACCGTCGGCTGGATCGCCGGCCAGCGGCGAGTCACCGGCAAGGATCTGCACGCCAGGCGCAGTGAGGTCGGGCTTGATGAACAGCCCGCCCGGACCGCGCGAGGAGAACGCGGCCATGACATCTCCCTGGCCGTCGCGCTTCACCGCGTCCGGGAACGAGCCGGTGACGCCGGCGTGGCTGTTCATGAAGGCGACGAAGTCGGTGCCGTCGGCGAGGTGGATAGTCGGCAGCCAGTGGTTGTCGGTCTCCACGTCAGCCAGCGTCGGGTTGTACAAGATGTGCCCGGCAGCGCCGCCCTGGAGCACGTTGAAGCCCTTGTCCGTCCGAGCATTGCCGCCTCGCTGGCACGCGACGATCTTTCCGGTGAACAGACCGGCCGGCGCAGGTGCATCGCACAGCGGTCGGCTGTACGGGGCAGCACTGCTCAGCACCACCGGGAGCGTCGCGACACCGGCCGTGATGGACGCACCATCGGTGGTGAACGTGTCGCCGTTGCTGGCGGTCAGCGACAAGGTCGTCGCGAACTCCCGCGTCTGTGTCGACGCGCCGACCGATGTGGTCCACGGCGAGAGGTGGTTGGCGGTGCCGGCTCCGGGGCCTTCGTTGCCGGAAGAGGTGGAGACGAAGACACCGGCGGCGTACGCATCGAGGAAGGCCAGCTCGACCGGGTCGGTGAACGGCGTCGTACCGCCCGAGATCGAGAAGTTGATGACATCGACGCCGTCGAGGATTGCCTGGCCAACGGCGCGCATCGAGTCGGAGCTGATGCAGTTGAGCGGTCCGCAGACCTTGTACTCCATGACCCAGGCACCCGGTGCCAGGCCGTGGATAGGACCGCGCTCGACGCCGAACACCGGCGCAGAATCGACGATGTTGCCGCCCGCCGTGCTCGAGGTGTGCGTGCCGTGGCCGTCGTGGTCGCGTGCCGTTCCGGCGAACGGGTCGCGCTGTGGGTCCGTCGGCGACGAGTGCACCATGTCGTAGGCGTCGGTGAAGTGCGCGCCGCCGATGAGCTTGTTGTTGCAGACGAACGGATCGCTCGCCGGCGTCAGCGGGTTGTCCCCGTAATTGCACTCACGTGCTGGTCCAGGCGGCGGCTTGAGGTTGCCCAAGTCGGCGAACGACGCGTGTTCCGGCCAGATACCGGTGTCAAGGTTGCCGTAGATGATGCCCTCGCCGGCGTTGGCGGTGGTGCCCAGGATGTCGTAGACCGGCGGCGCATTCACGAACTCAGGGCTCGCGTCGGTCAAGATCGTGAGCTCAGCGTCGCGCTGCACCGCAACGACGCCGGGGATGGCGAGCACCGACTCCACAGCGTTGGCGGGGATGATCGCCGCAAAGCCGCCGTAGACCGTGCGCAGTCGCTCGCCGATGCGCACGTTCGGCACCGTTGCCACGAGCTGGCTGATGACAGCGTCTTCGTTGGCCGACAGGTACGTCTCGTACTCCTGCTCAGCTGCGGACGCCCCGTTGAGTGCGCGTCCGGTGACACTCGGACTGGTCGCGGCCAGATCCTCGATGCCACCGGTGTACGAGGCGAGTGCGTCCTGATCGAGCTTGACGATTACGGGCACTGCTGCCCCATCCGAACGGGCAAGCAGCGCCTCGTCCGTCTGGGCCAGCCGGGACGACAGCGACTTGGCGCCGTCGACGGTGCCGGCCACGCTTGGCCCGCCCTTGGCGGACAGGTCGCCTGGCTCCTGAGCAGCGGCAGGTGCTGCCGAGAGGAGCCCGACGGCGATCAGTGGAGTTGCGAGGGTCGCGATGATCGCGCGACTCCGGGGTCGGTGCGCCATGGTGGGCCTCCGAGCTCGCGGCGGGTCCCCTGTTGGGGCCCACGCGTGAAGTCACCGGGTAGTCAAGCACCGCAATTCCACCTTGAAAAGCGCTCAAAATGACGCAATCCCCAGGGCCCAATTCGACGTAATACTGGGGGGCGGTGGTGTCACTCCAGCGTGGCTACAAGCCCGACGAGGGCGCCTGCGGCGATCAGAAATGCAGAGTTCAGCCGGGTACGCAACAGGACGGCGAGAGCGCCGATCGCCAGGATGACAGTCAGTGCGTCCACCAGCGCATCGGCGGCGAGCTGACCGGTTACGCCCGCCATCAGCGCAACGGCCGACGCGTTGACGCCGTCGAGGAAGGCCGCCGACCAGACACGGTCGCGGATGCGGTCGACGATCCTCGTCAGCAGCGCGACGAAGACGAACGACGGCAGGAATATCGCGACCGTCGCTAGCACCGCACCCGGCAGCCCCGCGACCAGATACCCGATGAATGTCGCCGTGGTGAAGACCGGCCCTGGTGTCAGCTGCCCGATGGACACTGCATCGAGAAGCTGCTGCTCCGTGAGCCAGCCGAGGCGCTCGACGAAGTCGCCACGCAGGAAGGCAACCAATACGTAGCCACTGCCGTAGAGGACCGCCCCGATCTTGAGGAACGTCAGGAACAGCCGCGTCAGCTGTCCGGCGGTCGGGTCGGTGAACAGCGGCTGCCCGCCCGCTAGGAAGAGTGGCGCCAAGACGTCACGGCGTCGCGTGGGCAGCCACGACTCACGCGTCCGAATGGCCATCATGGCAAGGCCACCGCCGAAGAGCAGCGCCAGCTCGTTGACACCAATGAGGTAGCCGACGAGTACGGCCACCGCGATGACAATTGCAAGCACATTCTTTGCCACGGTGCGCGCGAGGCCAGCGATCGCGACGGCGATGATGGCGACAACCACTGGCTCGACGCCGTACAGCAACCCTTCGAAAGTGGGTGTGTCTCCGTATTCGACGTATGCCCAGGCCAGTGCCAGCACGATGAGGAATGCGGGCAGGATGAAGCACACCCCGGCCAGGACCAGTCCTCGCCACCTGCCGCGGATGTAGCCGAGATGGATCGCGAGCTCGGTCGAGTTGGGTCCGGGGATGAGGTTGGTGGCGCCGACCAGGTCGAGAAACTTGGCGTCGTCGATCCACTGCCGCCGCACGACCACCTCATCGCGCATCATCGCGATGTGCGCGGCAGGTCCGCCAAAACCGATCGTGCCCAGCTTGAGGAAGAGCAGCGCGAGCTCACGCATGGCGTGTTCGAGGGCCGGCGCTCAGGGGCACGCGCCGCAGGCTACCGGGCACATGTGACGAGAGACCCTCTCCATGCTCGATGGAGAAGGCCTCTCGTGTGCCCGCCTGTTCCATGCCTCCGATCGCTCGGTGCCCGGTTGGCGAGCCCATCGTCGGTCTCGGTCACACGTGCGGCTCAGTCTCCCGAACCACGGGGCCTCGGAGCGGGCTCCTCGGCGGCGGGTGTGATGCCGTCCTGGCGATGTGAATGCGTTTCTAGTCTCGAATTCGAGCACCTGCAAGCCCTATTGCCAAACTCTGTCGAGATTCTTTTCCTGTCCCCAGGATATCCACCGGGAATTGTCTTCTTCCCCAACCGGGCAGCGAGTTGTCCACGGGATTTCCACTGCGCTGTCCACCACGCGCTGGCGCGGCAATGTGCAAGCAGCTGCCCTCGTGATCCCGCGCACAGCCACGGCGTGGCGTACGTGGATCCGTCGCCGGGCCGGGCATACTAATGGGAGAGGCCCCCTCCATGTATGAGATGGAGGAGGCCTCTCAACTCAACTAGTCCTGCAGTCTCCGATTGCTCGGTGCTCGGGCTAGCGAGTCCGTGACCGCCGCCGGCGCCTCATGAATGACTCCGGTTTCCCGGTGCCACCTGCTCTGAACCGAAGCCCTGAGCGAGTTGCCATTGTTGGTCACGTGAGTGGATTTCTAGTCGACGCAGAACACCTGCGCAAGAGGTTCCAGCGAGATTCTCAAGATTTCTTTTTATCCACTGGGATATCCACAGCACTCGTCGAGTTTCCCCCAGGAACGCCGCGTTACCCACCGAGATACCCACCGACTTGTCCACTGCCCCTCGCAGTCACGACCCCGACGCCGTGAACTGTGCCAGCAGTCCGTTCATGCGGCTGATCTCGATGCGCTGGTCTGCGTCGATGTGCAGGGCCAACTGGTTCACCTCGGGGGACTGCCCGCCGTCGTCGGAGGCCAACAGCTCCGCGACCATCTGAAGTGCACCCTCGTGGTGCCGGGTCATGTACTGCAGGAACAACCGGTCGAACTCGCCTCCGCTCGCCGCCTCCAGCTCGGCGAACTCTGCCTCATTCAGCATGCCCGGCATCAACTCGGTCGGTCCCGACGATGAGTCGTGGCCGTGTTCGTCGCTGCTCGGAATCTCTTCCCCGCGGTCGCGCAGCCAGCCCTCCATCTGCACGATCTCGTCACGCTGCGAGACCTCCATGCGCAGCGACATCTGCGTGATGTCGGTGTTGGTCGTGCGGCTGGCCACCAGCCCGGTCATCTGCAGTGCCTGCCCATGGTGCGGGATCATCGACTGTACGAACCGGACATCCGTCTCGGTGTATCCCGGTGTCTCCAGCGCGGCGATCTCCTCGTCGGTGAGTGCACGGTTCGACTGACCGGGCCCTCCGAGCTGCACGACGGGCGCCTCACTGGGGCTCGGCTGAGCGCCGCCGTCGTCGGAGGTGCAGCCGACAAGCCACACTCCACTGAGCAACAACACAGCCGCTCGTGCGGCGATGGACATCCGGGGCTGCCTCCGCTGAGTAGTTGCCCTATGGAACAAATCGACTGCTCGCAGTAGTGTCACGCCGACTGCACTGTCCACGCAATGCCGCGGGACGAACCGCCGCCCCGGGGTCCGTGAGGGGTGGAAGGCCGTGTTGAGGACACCACGAAGAGTTCTCCGCATCAGACCGCTAGCAGCAATCGTCGCGCTCGTAGCAGCAGCCGCGCTCATTCCGCTCGGGGCGTCGGCACAGACCGAGGACGACCCACGCGTCGGGCTCGCGCCGGGGTACTTCCCCTGGACCGACGTAGAAAGCAACGTCGAGCATCTCAACAACGACCCGCGCGTGGCACCATTCGACGCGCCACCTGGCAACTTCGGGTTTGTCAACTCCGACCTCGCGTTCACCGGCGACCACGCGATCGTGGGCAGCTTCAACGGCTTCCAGGTCTACGACATCAGCACCCCGACCAACCCCACGCTGAGCAGCTCGTTCGTCTGCCCGGGCGGACAAGGCGACGTGTCGGTCTTCGGCAATCTCTTGTTCATGTCGGTGGAAGAGACCCGCGGCCGCATCGACTGTGGGACGCAGGGCGCGCCTGGCGCAGTGAACCCCGAGCGGTTCCGCGGCGTGCGCATCTTCGACATCAGCAACCTGGCCAGCCCGGTCCAGCTTCCTGGTGTGCAGACCTGCCGCGGCTCGCACACGCACACACTGGTACAAGACCCAGACGACGCGGCCAACATCTACGTCTACAACTCGGGTACGTCCGGAGTGCGACCAGCAGCTGAGCTCACCGGCTGCGAGAACGCCGCGCTGACCCAGGCGCCGGTGACTACGGGCAACCCGACACAGTGGCGCATCGACGTGATCAAGGTGCCCCTGGCCGCCCCTGCAACCGCCTCGGTCGTCAGCCAGCCGCGCATCTTCACCGACCCGACCACCGGTGCCTTCAACGGGCTGCAGAACACGCTGCCCGGTGCGCTGCACCCGTCGGGGACGGCTTACTCGCCGCTGCCCAACACCAACACCTGCCACGACATCACCGCATTTACGGGCAGGCAGCTGGTGGCCGGAGCCTGCCAGGGCAACGGGATCCTGCTCGACGTCGAGGACCCGGTGAACCCGGTTCGGCTGGACGCCGTCTCCGACCCCAACTTCTCCTACTGGCACTCGGCGACGTTCAACAATGACGGCACCAAGGTGCTCTTCACGGACGAGTGGGGCGGCGGCACCGCGGCCCGCTGCCGGGTCACCGACCAGCAACAGTGGGGCGCCGACGCACTGTTCGACATCAAGAACGGCCAGATGGAGTTCGGCAGCTACTTCAAGATGCCGGCGGTCCAGACATCGCAGGAGAACTGCGTCGCGCACAACGGCTCGATCATCCCGGTGCCCGGCCGCGACATCATGATCCAGGCGTGGTACCAGGGCGGGCTCTCGGTCATCGACTTCACCGACACGGAGAACCCGGTTGAGATCGCGTTCTTCGACCGCGGACCCATCAACAGCCCAAACCCGACGGGGCTCAACTTGGGCGGCTTCTGGTCGACCTACTGGTACAACGGCCAGATCTACGGGACCGAGATCGCACGCGGATTCGATACGTTCGGCCTCACCCCGAGTGACCTGCTCTCGGAGAACGAGATCGACGCCGCAAGCGAGGTAGTGCTCGACGAGTTCAACGCGCAGCTCCAGCGGGAGCTCGTGGCTCCCCCGAGCTTCAACGTTGCGGGCTCGTACTTCGATCAGGCGATCCGCGCAGGGACACTTGAAGGGAACCAGGCCGACAAGGTAGGCAAGTCTTTGGCCAAGGCGGAGACACTCGAAGCCAAGGGCGAGACAGCGTCCGCGATCGACCAGCTGAATAACGCGATCAAGTTCGCCGGCAGCAGCCGCGAGTTGGAGGATCTCCGGGTTGCCCTCCGGGAGCTGCGCAACTCGCTGACCTGACCTACTCGGTGACCGCGCCTCCCGCAACGAAGCGGGCGGCGCGGTTACTGCTGTCGGCGATGAGTTCCGCCGGCCGCGGCCGTCATACGGTGAACGGCTCGACCGCTCGAGGAGGAGTCTGCACATGTTCGAGCACACCAAGGCGTTCAGCGGCTTTTCGGTGGACGACATCGAGAAGGCGCAGCAGTTCTACGGCGAGACGCTCGGCCTGCGGGTGACCGAGGACAATGGGATGCTGACCCTGCACATCGAGGGCGGAACGGACATCTTGGCCTACCCGAAGGGCGCCGACCACGCGCCAGCGTCCTTCACCATCCTCAACTTCCCCGTCGACGACATCGACAAGGCAGTCGACGAGCTCACGTCCCGCGGTGTGACGTTCGAGCGGTACGAAGCGATGAGCTCGGACACCGACGAGCGCGGCATCTGGCGCGGCGGCGGGCCGCCGATCGCCTGGTTCAAGGACCCAGCGGGCAACATCATGTCGGTCCTCCAGGAGAGCTGACTTCGCTCCCCGCGACGCCTGAGCGGCCAGCCCATCAGTTCACCGCACAGGTCCGGATGGCGCTTAATCGTTGAGGATCTCGACTGCGAGCTGACGGATCCGCTCCGGGTCCGCGATCAGCTCGATGGCCACGATCCTGCCCTCAGAGATGGTGAAGCCGAAGGCGACCTGCGGCTCCCCGCCTGGCGCCCAAACCAGCCCGACGGTTCCGCCCAAGAGAGCCGGCCGCGCTGCCCGTGCCCGGCCCGCGAAGCTCTCGGCCACAGCAGCTGCTCCACGTGCGCTTGTGGCACCCGCCAGGACGGCCGCGCCGTCCGCGCGAAGCACAACGTCAGGGTCGAGCACGGCAAGCAGCGCTTCGAAATCGCCACCGCGCGAGGCCGCCAGAAAGGCATCGACGACTCGCCGCTGACGCGTGTGGTCCATCTCCGGGGTCGGGGCCCCCTGCACGCGGCGACGAGCGCGGCTGGCCAACTGTCGCGCCGCAGTCGGAGAGCGACCTACGATCGGGCCGACCTCGTCGAACGGAACTGCGAACAGGTCGTGCAGTACGAACGCGACCCGCTCTGCCGGTGCGAGGGTGTCGAGCACGACCTGCAGCGCGAGACCGACCGAGTCGGCAAGCAGCACATCCTGCTCGGGGTCGGGTACGTCCCCGTTGGCGGTTGCCAGGACACTGGCTGGCTGCTCGGCGTACGGTTCCTCGCGCCGCACCGTACGGCTGCGCAGCATGTCCAGACACACCCGCCCGACGACGGTCGTCAGCCAACCACCAAGGTTCTCCACTCCGCTGGTGTCGGTGCGGCTGAGCCGCAACCACGACTCCTGCACAGCGTCATCGGCCTCATTGACCGAACCGAGCATCCGGTAGGCCACCGCTCGCAGGTGGGAGCGATTCTCCTCGAACCGATCGGCCAGCCAGTCACGTTCGTCCATCGGTCACATTCTCCTGGGTCGCTTCGTCATATCACTGACGAACGAGAGCCGACGGATGTGACCAGGGAGTTCGCGACTAGTTCGCCCAACGCCTTTGGTCCGAGTTGCCTTGATGATGAACCGCGCGGATGCGTAGGGAGTGGCTTGCGCGCCCGAAGGGATTCGAACCCCTAACCTTCTGATCCGTAGTCAGATGCTCTATCCGTTGAGCTACGGGCGCGGGTCAGTTGACCGCCGACGAGTGTAGCCGAGGGGACTACCTGGCCCGAAATCGCGGCAAGCCAGGACCCGGGGGGACAGATGTCCGACTCGACGATCGCCAGCCTCGCCTTGATCACCGCTGCGGCGGTGCTCAGTCCCATCCTCGCCGACCGCCTCAAGAAGTGGCTCCTGCTGCCGACCGTGGTGCTGGAACTGGCGCTCGGCGTAATCATCGGTCAGGACGTGCTGGGCTGGGCCCGCGAGGATGTGTTCATCGGCGGTCTTGCCGATCTTGGCCTCGCGATCCTCATGTTCCTGGCCGGGTACGAGATCGACTTCGCGGTCGTCCGCAGCCGGCCGCTGACACTCGCGGTGAAATGCTGGTTCGTCGTCGCTGGTCATCGGATTGGCGGTCGCCGGTGTCTTCGCGCTCAGCCATGGTGACCTCCGGCTGCACGAGGTTGCGCTGGGACTCGCCTTCACCACGACCGCCCTCGGGACCCTGTTGCCGATTCTGCGAGACACGGGCATCACCAAGACACCTTTCGGTGCCTATGTGCTGGCCGCCGGGGCCAGCGGGGAGTTCCTGCCCATCGTCGGGGTCTCGTTCCTGCTCGTCAGCGACGAGCCAGCTGTCACGATCTTGCTGTTCGCGGTCTTCCTGGTGGTCGCCGCCGTTGCCGTGCGACTCGCCATGCGTCCGGACAAGCCAAACTTCACGCGGATAGCCGGTGAAACACTCACGACGAGCGCCCAGTTCGCCGTCCGATTCGCCATGCTGCTGTGCGTCGTCATGGTGCTGCTGGCCGCTGAGCTGGAGCTCGACACCCTCCTCGGCTCGTTCCTCGGCGGGATCCTGCTGCGGTTGTTCCTGTCGCAGCTGCCGCACGGTCAGGTCGAGGTCGTCGAGTCCAAGCTCGAGGCGGTCGGCTTCGGCGTATTCGTCCCGCTGTTCTTCGTCGTCAGCGGAATGCGCATCGACATCGCGGCCTTCGCCGAACAACCCGAGTATCTACTCCTCATTCCCGTCTTCCTCGTCGTGTTCCTGTTCGTACGCGGCCTGCCGGTTATCTGGCTGTACGTCGAAGTCGTGGATCGAAGCGACCGGCACGCGCTTGCGCTGTACAGCGCGACCGCCCTCCCCCTCGTGGTGGTGATCACCGGGCTGGCCGTCGAGGAGGACCTGATGGCGTCCGGCACGGCGGCCGCCCTCGTCGCCGCCGGTGCTTTGTCGGTGCTGCTCTTTCCCCTCGCGGCCGCTCGGATACGTGGAACCAGTCGCCCCCGGGTCGTCGACGAGATGGCCTGATCTGTCCGAAACTCCTGCGGTGGGAGCGTTCCCAACCGCAGATTGTGAAACTTGTCACCGAACTGGCGCGCGCAATGCCCTTCCACGATGTGAGACTCGGCTTTACGGTTGGGCAACCTCCCGTCAACCCGGGCAGAGCTGCTTGGGGTCGAAAACCCGATCCGCCGGCGTGCCGTAGGGCCGACGGCGAAGGCGCGAAAGGGCTCACAGATGGCCGCGAGCACCACCGCAAACCCGCTCGATACCACCCCGACCCGGCACCAGCGCTTACGCTCCTGGGTCTCCGAGATCGCCGAGCTGACGCAGCCCGACCGCATCCACTGGTGCGACGGCAGCGACTCCGAGTGGCAGCAGCTCGCCGACCAGCTCGTCGATGCCGGAACCCTCGTCCGGCTCGATCCAGCCAAGAAGCCCAACTCGTTCTGGGCTCGCACCGACCCCAGCGACGTGGCGCGCGTCGAGGAGCGCACATTCATCTGCAGCCGCGAAGAGGCTGACGCGGGACCGACCAACAACTGGATGGACCCGGCACAGATGCGCGCGGAGATGACCTCGCTCTACAGCGGGTCGATGCACGGTCGCACGATGTACGTGATCCCGTTCGTCATGGGCCACCTCGACGCCGAGCGCCCTATGTTCGGTGTTGAGATCACCGATTCCGCGTACGTCGTCGCGTCGATGCGCATCATGGCGCGCATGGGCGCGTCGGTGTTGCGCCGCATGGAGGAGCTGGACGCCGACTTCGTGAAGTGCCTGCACTCCGTCGGTGCACCGCTCGAGCCCGGCCAGGTAGATGTGCCGTGGCCATGCAGCGACACCAAGTACATCAGCCACTTCCCGGAGGACCGTGCGATCTGGTCGTACGGGTCGGGTTACGGCGGCAACTCGCTGCTGGGCAAGAAGTGTTACTCACTGCGCATCGCTTCGGTAATGGCTCGTGACGAGGGCTGGCTGGCCGAGCACATGCTGATTCTCAAGCTGACCTCGCCACAGAACGAAGTGCATTACATCGCGGCGGCGTTCCCGTCGGCGTGTGGCAAGACCAACCTCGCGATGCTCGAGCCGACCATCCCCGGATGGAAGGTCGAGACGCTCGGCGACGACATCGCGTGGATGCGGTTCGGCGAAGACGGCCGGCTCTACGCCGTCAACCCGGAGTTCGGTTTGTTCGGCGTCGCACCCGGCACCGGCTGGCACACCAACCCCAACGCCATGCGCACGATCGAGCGCGGCAACTCCGTCTTCACCAACGTTGCGCTGACCGACGACGGCGACGTGTGGTGGGAGGGCTACTCGGAGAGGCCGCCGGTCCACCTGACCGACTGGAAGGGTCAGTCCTGGACTGCCGAAGACGCGACGGAACCGTCGTCTCATCCCAACTCGCGGTTCTGTACGCCGATCATGCAGTGCCCGATCATCGCCCCCGAGTACGACGACCCTCGCGGTGTGCCGATCTCGGCGATCCTGTTCGGTGGGCGGCGCGAGACCACGATCCCGCTCGTGACCGAGGCACGCGACTGGTCGCACGGTGTGTTCATGGGGGCGACGCTGTCCTCGGAGACGACCGCGGCGGCTGCCGGCCAGGTCGGCGTCGTACGGCGTGACCCGATGGCAATGCTGCCGTTCCTCGGCTACAACGGCGCGGACTACTTCAACCACTGGCTCACCGTCGGCAAGGAGCACGCAAAGGCCGAGCTGCCGCACATCTTCTACGTCAACTGGTTCCGCCGCGACGACGATGGCAACTTCCTGTGGCCGGGCTTTGGCGAGAACAGCCGAGTGCTCAAATGGGTCATCGAGCGCATGGAGGGCCGCGCAGCGGCGGTCGAGACGCCGATCGGGTACGTGCCGACGGTTGACGCGCTCGACACCTCCGGGCTCGAGCTGACGGAGTCCGAGGTCGCGAAGGTACTCGAAGTCGACTCGGAGGAGTGGAAGGCCGAGCTGCCGCTGATCAACGAGTGGTTCGAGAAGTTCGGCGACAAGCTTCCCGCGACCCTCTGGACCGAGCTCGACGCCCTAAAGGCGAGACTGGAAGTCAGCTAGCCAAGATCACGGGGACCCGCGTCCAACAGGTTTGGACACGGGTCCCTCCCTGATCAGGTCAACCGACTCGGGCCGGCTCTTCCGGCACCGTCGGCTGCTCCTCCTGCGCACGCACCCGAGGCCGACCGAGCAGCGCATACCCGATGAACCCAACGGCGAGGGCGACGAGCACGCCAAGGTTGGCAAACGCCCAGTCACCGTCCTTGCCACCGAGGCCGAACGGGTCGAGCAGGTAGCCAAGCCAGTCGAACTCGTCGGTGAGACCCGTCACGAGTCCCCAGCCGAGAAAAGTCCCGACAACCATCAGGCCGATAGCGACCCAGCCGAACGGTCCGTACCGGCCGGCCGGCGTGTAGAGGTCGGAGTCGACGTAGTCATGCCGCCGAAGCAACAGATCGGCGATGAACACTCCACACCACGCGGCGATGGGCACACCCAGGGTGATGAGGAACGCTTGGAACGGGCCGAGGATGTCATCGGCGAAGAACACCAACCAGATCGTGCCGATCACCATGATGACGCCGTCGACCAGAGCGGCAGACCACCGCGGAATCCGTACGCCGAGCGTCAGCAGCGCCAGACCCGACGAGTAGATGTCGAGCACCGCACCGGCGACGAGCCCGAAGACGGCAACCAGGGCGAATGGCAGCAGGAACCAGGTGGGCAGCGCCTCGGTCAGGGCACCAATCGGATCGACAGCGATGGCGGTATTCAGCTCCGGATCGCTTCCTGCCAGCAGCAGCCCGTACACGATCAGCACGACCGGCGCGATGCTGCCGCCGAATGTCGTCCACCAGACGACACCGCTGCTCGAGGACGTGCGCCGCTGATAGCGCGAGTAGTCGGCGCCCGCATTGACCCAGCCGAGACCGAGCGCAGTGGCAGCAAAGATGAGGGCCCCAAGCACTTCGCGACCTGAGCCTGACGGCAGTGCGCTGACGGCGTCCCAGTCGACCTCGTCGACCGTCAGCGCGATGTAGCCAACCGTCAGCACGGCAAGCACGATGGTCAACAACGTCTGCAGCCGCATGATTGCGGTGAAACCTAGGCAGCCGACGATGATGATGATCGCGGCGACGACCAGCAACGCGAACACCTTGGTGGCGTCGCCGTCCGCCCACCCGAGCCGGCCGAACACCGTCGCTGTCGCGAGCGTGGCCAACGTGACAAGGACGGTCTCCCAGCCGACGAGCAGCAAGTAGGAAACTGCAGTGGGCAAACCGTTGCCGCGTACGCCGAACGGCGCGCGCGACAGGACCATCGTCGGCGCCGACCCACGTTTGCCTGCCAGCGACACGAAGCCGACGAGGAGGAAGGAGAAGACCGTGCCGACGACGCCGGCGAAGACTCCCTGCCAGAAGCCGATTCCGAATCCCAGCAGGAAGGAGCCGTAGCTGATCGCGAGAACCGAGATGTTCGCCGCGCACCAGGGCCAGAAGAGGTCACGTGGGAGTCCGCGGCGCTCGGACTCGGCGATGACGTTGATGCCGTTCTGCTCGACGGCGAGCGCACTTGCCGTCGGCGACTGCGTCTCTTCGACTGTCATTCTCACAGTCTCCCGCTGCTTCCGATCAGATGTAAACGATCACCGATCTGATGACTTGGCCGAGTTGGGTGGCGGCGGCCCCAGCCACCCGTACGACCTCCGCCGGGTCGATCTGCTCCCCGGTCGCCTCAACAGCCGTCACGACCGACAGGCCGAGCAGCTCCATGCCGAGCTCGCGGGCGGCGATTGCCTCCAGCACTGTCGACATGCCGATGATGTCGGCGCCCAGCCGGCGCAGTGCGAACGCCTCTGCGTACGACTCGTAATGCGGCCCAGGCAGCATCGCGTACACGCCTTCCTGCAACCCCGGGTCGGCCTCCTTGGCGAGTGCTCGCAGCCGTGGTGACCACGCGTCGGTGAGGTCGACAAACCGTGGTCCGACGAGCGGTGACCGACCGGTGAGGTTGAGGTGGTCGGCGATGAGCACACCTGTGCCCGGCCTCCACTCGGGGCGGAGCGAGCCGTTGGCGTTGGTGAGGATGGCCGTACGACAGCCCGTCGCGGCAGCGGTCCGGACGGCGTGGGCGACCGGGTCGGTGCCGTGACCTTCGAACAGGTGCGTGCGACCGAGCATGACGAGGATGCGCCGGCCATCGACGTCGTACGACCTCACGAGCCCGGCGTGGCCCTCCGCGACGGGCTGCAGGAAGCCGGGTAGATCGGTCATGCGGCCCTCGTACGTTGGCTCCCCGAGCGCCTCAGCGGCCCCACCCCATCCCGAACCGAGCACGACGACGACGTCGTGGCTCTCCACGTGCGTGAGCTCCGCCAGGCGGTGCGCGGCCCGCGTCGCAAGTTCGTACGGATCAGGCACAGACCCAATCGTCGCGGTGCCCCTAACGTGCATCCACCCCATCCCTCCACAGAAGGTTCAGATGAGCCGATTTCGTACACGTCGCTTGGCGACGTTCCCGCGGGAACGTTCCTGCATGATCACTCGGTCGCGGCCGGCTGCAGATGCTTGCCGAAGAACTCCAGGATGATCTCGGCCCGCTGCCGACGGTGCACCGGCGAACCCGAGCGAGACAGCTCGTGGCTCTCGCCCGGGAACCGTACGAGCTCGACGTCCTTCTCCTGCATCCGCAGCGCGACGAACAGCTGCTCGGCCTGCTCGATCGGACACCGCAGATCGTCTTCCGAATGCATGATGAGCAGTGGCGTGTCGATGTTGCGCACGTACGTGATGGGCGACATCGACAACCACAGGTCGGGATCGTCGAGATGACTCACGCCGACCCAGGTGCGGAAGGCACCCGCCGCGTCAGACGCGGTCTCGAGGGTCACCAGGTTGTTGCACGCCCGCTCACTGATTGCCGCCTTGAACCTGTCGGTGTGCCCGAGCACCCAAGACGTCATGTAGCCGCCGTAGCTGCCGCCCAAGATCCCGAGCCGGCTGGGGTCGATGAAGGGGTACGTGGCGATCGCGCTGTCGACGAGGGCCGTCACGTCGTCGTAGTCCACGCTGCCCCACCCGGTGCCACCCAACGGGGTGCCGCAGATGGCGCGACCGAACGACTCTTCCCGGCCAGAGCTTCCCCGCGGGTTGCACCAGATCACGACGAAGCCGGCACGAGCCTGCATCTGGAACTCGTCGAAGAACCCGTTGCCGTACTGGGTGAACGGGCCGCCGTGGACATTGACGAGAGTTGGATATGAGCGCTGGTTGTCGAAGTCCGGCGGCGTCAGGATCCACGCATCCAGGTCAACCGTGCCGTCCGTTGACTTCACAGTGAAAGCCTCGGTCGGCCGGAGCTTGGCCTGCGCGGCGAACCCAGCACTCAAGTCGGTGAGCCGGGTGGCGTCCGCGCGGTCGAGTACGTACAGCTCTCCGGGCCGGGTCGCCGTCGACAGGGTGAACGCGACGACTCCCCCGGCCTCGTCGAAGCCGGTCAGCACACCGGTGCCGGCCCACAGCGGCTGGGGCTTGTCCGTCCCGTCCGCTGAAACCCGGTACAGATGGACGTTTCCGCGGTCCTCGACGCTCGCCAACAGGGTCACGTCGTCGAGCCAGATCGGCGGCCGAGCACCGGGGTAAGGGGCGAACGTCCGATCCATCTGGTCGGAGACCCAGCGGTGCTCGCCACCGGAGATATCAACGACCCCGATGTGCGTGTTTCGCGGATAGCTCTCGGTGTCGTCGGTGCCGAGGAAGGCCACCCGCGTGCCATCGGGCGAAACACTCGGCTGCCCGTATTCACCGGTCGTGCCCGTCACTCGACGCATCGCTCCCGTGCCGACGTCGATGGCATGAATGTCGACCTTCAAGTCGAGATCCCAGGTGTCATGCGTTGCGCCGGACACCAGCAACGTGGTCGAGTCCGGAGCCCACGCCGGCGAGCCGAGCTGGTGCTCGCCAGGGGTGAGGTTTCGCGGCGCCGCGGAGCCGTCGGCTGGGACGACATAGACGTGCTGGGGCCGGTCGACGGTGAATCCGGTGCTGTCGAGGCGGGAGAACAGCCGGGTGACACGCCGCGGCGGTTGCTTGCGCTCATCGTCCTCGGCCAGCCGGTCGGCGCGGGTGCGGCTGACGTACACGATCCAACGCCCGTCCGGGGACCAGCGCAGCGCCTCGGCCCCCTCGGTCAGCTTGGCCAGCGTCACGACTTCGCCGCCAGCCTGTACGGGAGCGACGTGCATCGAGGACTTCGACTTCTCACCCTCGCCGCGCGTCGACGTGAACGCCAGCCGCCCGCCGTCCGGCGACCAGGTGGGGTTGGCGTCCTTGAACTCCCCGGAGGTGAACGGAAACGGCAGCGACACACCGTCAACCGCGGCCAGCCAGATCTGGCTGCGGTAGGCGTTGTCTTCCTCGTCGACCCTGCTCACGACGAACGCGATCGTGTGACCGTCGGGTGACACGGTTGGTTGGCCCACGTTGACAAGAGAGGCGAGATCACTAGGCAGCATGGGCTCGACCCTAGCCAAGCCGCGAACACGCCCTCCTGCTGGTGGTAATCCGAGTTGGGCGCTGGCGGTGACGACACCGACGGTCTCCGGCCGCGAAAATCAAGCATGCCTGATTACCGCTTTGGCGACGCAACGCTATGTGGCGGCTGCGAGAGTGCGTACGGCTACAGCACGGCATGCCGTTGCACGGGCTCCGTCCGTTTCGGCACCAGGTGCACGTGCAATCTTTACCCTGGCTGCGCCGGCTTCCAGCCCGCCTGCACCAAGACCACTGACGAGGAATACCAACGATTCATCCAAGACCACGCTCGCGACCTGGAAGCTGAGCGATCTGCGGGCGTTGCTGCCTAGATCTGGCGCCCTGGGGTGTAGATCAGGTGTCGGCCGCACCCGTCGCACATAAGTTTCGAGCAGATGATGCGTACGCCATCCTCGCGCAGCCACACCACGTCGAACGCCACCGAACTGGGCAACAGGCAAGTTTCGCACCATACGCCGAACTCGACGTTTGCCACTTCGGTGATGATGTCCGCTCGTGGAGTCATCGCACGATCTCGAGAGCGAGCATCGGCGGACAGCCGCGCTCGACGAGTGCGGCGAGGTCGTGCCAGTCGACCAGACCAGCGAACGCCTCAGCGAGCGCCAGGGGCAGGCCAAGCTGCAGGAGCCGCTCTGTCCGCCACGCGTGGATACGAAGGTCTTCGTCGGGTCCGTCGGCGATTTCAGGTTCCGAGCGAGTATTCGGCTTCATCACGGCACCTCCTTATCGAGTTCGAATCGTCAATTTCACGATCGCGCTTTTTGCGCGGGCCGACATCGCGGCTAACCCGCATTCGGCCACACCGCTAGTGAGGGATTGGAATTCCGGCTACCTGCAACGCGGTGGTGGTCAGGACTCCAAATTCGGCTCGTCGGGCGCCGACAAGCTCAGCACTGCACCTACTACCACCGGTGAGGCGCTGATCTGCTGCTCGAGTGCTCGCAGCCGTACGGCAACATGTGCTTCGCTGTCGTCGCCGGTGAGATCGACGTCGCCGACGACCGAGACCATGCGCGGGCCTACGACGTCCAGCCGCAGATAGGTCACCCTGGCGATCTCGGGCATGCCCTGCAGCGTCTGTAGCAAGGCAGTACGTACCCGTGGATCGACCACCTCGCCGACCAAGAATCGCCTGTTGCGATTGATCAGGTCGATCGCCACCACGGCAAGCAGCAGGCCGATGACGATTGATCCGATGGCGTCTGGGGTGGGTGAACCCGTCAGTTGGTGGGCCGCCAGGCCGGCAGCCGCGACCCCCAGCCCGAGCAGCGCCACAAGATCCTCCGCGACCACCGCCCGCAACGTGGGATCGGAGGTGACCAGGACGTGCTCGATGAGGTCGCGCTGCATCGAATCGGCCTCGGTTCTGGCCTGCCAGAGCCCCCTCAGGAACGAGACGCCCTCAAACACGAAAGAGATGGCCAGCACCACGTACCCGACGATGAAGTCGGTGGCCGGCTCCGGCCTCACGAGCTCCTGGACGCCGTGCGTGATCGACACGGCGGCGCCTGCTATGAACAGCCCAAGCGCCGCAAACAGCGACCACACGTACGCCTCGCGGCCGTGTCCGAGCGGGTGCTTCGTGTCCGCTGGGCGACCGGACCGCCGGTTGGCGATGACCAGGAAGACCTCGTTCCCGACGTCCGCCCAGGAGTGTGCCGCCTCCGCGAGCAACGATGCCGATCCGGTTACTGCGCTCGCAACCGACTTGGCCACTGCCACAAAAACGTTGGCCGCGAACGCGAAGAGCACCGTCACTGCACTATCGGTGCCGGAATTGCCCCTTTGCTGCGCCGCAGCGAGAAGATCAAGAGGGCCGCGGGCTGTGACATCGCCCCGAACCGGTGGCGAATGCGGCGCACCGTTCTGGTCGGACGCCATCACCGCGAGTCCGCGAGCTGCATATCGGCCCTGCCTCCTGGCGGGTGGCCCTTCGGTGCTCGTTGATCTCTCGTCATGTTGCCAATGAACTAGGCGGAAATCGCGCCTGCCAGTGGGAAACGTTGCCTACCCGCTGCCCGGTACGTGGCCCTTCATGGTTCCCCGGGGCGTTCCCGCGGGAACGTCGCACTATCGCGCGATGGTCATTTTGCGCGCCCGCAGGTGACATCGACGCGGATCCGGCGGACACTCGGAGAATCGGACGCGACAAGACCGGTGGAGGCGACGTCCGTGCTGAACAATTCGCGTACACCTGATCTGGTGCCGGCCCTGTCGGCCGGAAAGCACCGCAGTCCGCGCAAGGGCGCCTGTTTCATGGAGATGGCGTCGTTCCTTGCCGGCGAGCGATGGAGCGACCATCCGGCCTGCACGCACCCGCTGCTCGCCGAGCTTGCCCGGCTGGTCAACGACCATGTCGCCGACGACAACCGACAGCGGCTCGTTCCGCTCGTTCCCTCGGTAATCGGTCTGACGAGCGACGACCCCCGCGTGGACGCCCGGATCGCCCTCCTGGCGGCGTCCACCGCCCTGCCTGTCTCGGCGGAGGCGACCCAGCGGGCGCTTGCCGTGGCGGTGCTGTCGTGCAATCGGGTTCTTGCGTCGCTCGACGGACTCCCGCAAGACACGCTCGGCGCCGACAGCCAGGAGGTGCTGGCGAAGGTGCCGTTGGCGGCAACCTGGGCTTGGGGGTTCAGCCGCGGCATCACCCCGACCACCCGGACTTTCCGCAGGCACGCCGCGCCGGGCACACTGCGGCTGTCGGTCAAGGGCATCGCATCGGCGGTAATTCCGGAGCCTGACCTGATGTTGTGCGGCTTGCTCGAGCGGGCGATCGAGCACTTCCCCGAGTGGGCTGGCTCGACCGCCACACCGACTCCCGCCCCGACCCCTGCAGCGGCCCCGACGCCGGTCAACGCCTGACCCGGTTGGCCTCACCACCCACAGCGGGAGGGGCTGGGCTTTCCCGATCGGTTGGAAGGTGCCAGGCAGTCCACAGCAGCCATGCGAACAGCAGGAACCACAACAGTCGCTGGCTGATGCCGGTCCATCGGGTTTCGTGCAGCAGCGGGCTGAGCAGGGCTGCGCCCGCAGCGATCGCGGCCAGCGCCATTCCCACGGGGTCCGGGGCGGCGCCCACCCGTTTCCGCATGGCCGGCCACGAGTATGCGAGTGCGATCGCCACGATGGCACAGGTCGCGAGCGCCGATGCGCGGCTGTGGATGACCTCACTTGTGGCCGAGACACCGGTCCTGAAGATCCCGGAGACGATCGCGGCGATGCCCGCCACGAACGCTGCCGCCGGGATCAGCACCGTGACGAGGTGTCGATCCGATCTCATCGTGGCTCTGAACGCGACCCCCAGAAATATCAGCCCTACCCCCAGAGAGCTGAACACCAGGGCCATCAACCAGCCGTGCGAGCCGTTGGCGTACTCGCTGAGTCGGTTGCCAACCGGCGAGAGGTCGGTTCGCAGTCCATGGAGGATCGCAACACCGATCACGCTGCACATCAACATCGCCAGCGCGACGGCGCGAGCCCACCTCATGACGAGGAACGGAAAGACTTGCCACGCACGTGCAGCGCGGTCAGCAGAAGCCACAGAGCCGCGGACAGCCCGAGCAGTCGTTGGACCGCGCCAGACCAGCCGGTCTGGGGGCTCAGCGGGGTCGCCATGGCCGCCACCGCCGCGACCACCGCAAGGGTTATCGACGTCCAGCGATACGACCGCCACCGCGGGTCGGTCCGGCAGACGAAGGACAACAGGAACATGGCTGTAATCAGCAGCAGGAACGCTGCCACCGACGCGTTGCTGTGGATCACCTCCTCCAAGGTGTCGGGAACCGACGGCCGCTCAACTTCGAAGATCCCCGCCAGGATGAGCCCGATCCCGGCGACTGCGAGCAAGACAGGGATCAGCCTCGCTGCCCGGTATCCGTGAAACTCCCTTCGGAGCCGGAACCCCAGCGCCACCGCCGAAACGCCGCAGGCGTAGAACACCACCGTCATGATCCGTCCGTGCGATCCGTTCGCGTACTCGCTCATCACCTGCCGAACGGGATCGATGTCCCCACGAAGCACGTGCAGGAGCATCACGGATCCGAAACCAACCAGGGCAAGGATCAACGCCACCAGCGACGCGCCCGTGGCTCGATGCTCACGCGGCTGAGCGTCGACTGCGTCTGTCCTGTCCTCTGGAACGCTCACCGCCGCTCGATTCCGCTTGTCGCGCGAGCATCCGCCCGATCATCGGTTCCCCCCACGCATCCTCCTGCGGGTTCTCACACAAGTCCATGCGGGCCACCAGCTCCACCTGAGTTGGGGCGGATGGCCATGACCGACCAATGTCCATGCCGGGGCTGCCATGAGGTCCCGGGCGGCGGTACCGTGCGGCGCAGGCAACTGTGTGAGGTGCCGTCGTGGAACTGTCCTCCAACAAAGATGTGACGGCTGCGGCACCGCCTGGGCAGCAGGCCCCTCTGCGTGGGACCGGACGGCGGCGACGGCCTTCCGGGGAGCCGCCGCCCCTACCCCGTCATGTGCGGAGAAGCGGCCTGAGATGGCTGCTGGCCCTGATCGTCCTGATTGCCCTGTCGATCGCCTTGTTCGGTGATCGTTGGCGTGGGCCGGCGGTCACCATCACCGTGGTGGACGACACGATCGTCCGCTGGCTGTCGGAAGTCTCCGTCCCAGGGTTCCGAGCGGCGATGCGCGGCCTCGCTGCCGTGACGTGGCTTCCCTTGATCACAGCGGCGCTCTGGTCGCTTGTCGTTGCGCTGATCGTTCTTCGCAGACTGCGACACCTGGTCGTGTTCCTTCTCGCCTGGACCGTCGGTGCATTTACCTTCAACCTGGTCCTGACGACCGCGCAGCGACCACGTCCGTTCGGCGTAGATATCCGCGGCGAATGGTTTGGATGGGCGTTGCCGTCGCTTGCCGTCACCACGTTGTCGGCCCTCGCGGTCAGCGTGCTGTATACGCTCGTCCCGGACGGACGCTGGCGCAACGTCGGCAAGTGGGTCGCCACCGCGCTCATCGGGCTGGTCGCCGTGGCCCGCATGGCGCTTGGCGTGGATGCACCGACCGACGTGCTCGTTGGTGTCGCCATCGGGGTGACGGTTCCGCTCGTCGCGTTCCGGTTGTTTACGCCCAACGAGGTCTTTCCGGTCACCTACCGCCGGGGGCGGGCGGCACATCTCGACGTGGGGGGCGCGCGGGGTGAAGCGATCCGGTCCGCCCTCCAGGAACAGCTTGGTCTGACCGTCGAATCTCTGGCCCCCTTCGGCCTGGCCGGCTCCGCGGGCTCGACCCCGCTGCGAATCCGGATCGCAGGGCAGCCTGCCCGCTTGCTGTTTGGCAAGTTGTACGCGGCAAGTCACCTCAGCGCTGACCGTTGGTACAAGCTCGGCCGCGAGTTGATGTACGGCCGGCTGGAGGACGAGAAACCGTTCCACTCGGTGCGCCGGCTGGTCCAGCAGGAGGACTACATGCTGCGGCTCTTCCGGGATTACGGTCTCCCGACGGCGGCACCGTACGGGGTCGCGGAGCTCACACCCGAGCGGGAGTACCTGCTGCTCGCGGAGTTCTTCGACGGCGCAGACGAGCTTGGCGAGGCTGAGGTCGACGACGAGATCATCGACGCCGGCTTGGCGATCGTCCGCCGGCTCTGGGATGCGGGTGTCGCGCACCGTGACATCAAGCCGTCGAACGTGCTCGTACGTGGACAGCAAGTGCTGCTCATCGACGTCGCCTTTGCCGAGCTTCGGCCGACGCCGTGGCGGCAGGCCGTCGACCTGGCCAACATGATGCTCTGCCTTGCGCTGCGGAGCAGCCCGGAGCGGGTCTACCAACGAGCGCAGACGTATTTCACGCTCGCGGACATCAGTGAGGCCTTCGCCGCGGCGCGGGGTCTCGCCCTCCCCTCACAGCTGAGGCGGGCGCTGCGCACCGAGGGACGAGACCTGCACGGCGAGTTCGTCGCGCTGCTGCCGGCACGGCCACAGCCGGTTCGGATCCAACGGTGGAACGTGCGGCGGGTCGGGCTGTGGGCGGGCTGTGTTGGTTTCGTTCTGCTGCTCGTCTTCCAAGGCAGGTCCTTCTTCACGTTTCAAGGGACCAGCGCGTCGACTCTGGGCGTCACAAACCTCGAATGCGGCCAACTGCCGCCGATGTGGTTACAGGCTCAAGCCGTGCCGTCTGCGTCGTTGGTGCCGTGCGTCGAGTCTCTCCCCGCCGGATGGTCGTTTGCGCAGGCCAACGTTGAGCGTGGCGAGGCAGTCTTGACGTTCGACCATGACCGCGGTGGAGACAGTGCCCTGGTCGCGCGGCTGCGGTCGGGCTGTGACGTGGGCGACGCGGTCGAGGTACCGGATTCCGACGACCGCGTGAACCGCTTCCAATCGCCGGAGCGCACCGCAGCCGATGTCACTTGGTATGAGGTCTTTCCTGGCGGTTGCGTCGTGGTGCGCCTTGAAAGCGAAACGGAAAACCCAGACGTCGTCGGCGAGATGGCGGATGAAGCGGAGACGGTCGTCGGCTTCGCAACCCGGCAGAGTCTCGAGGAGGCACTGGAGGACAGATCTGACGGCAGGCTCACCCTCGACCCAGTCGACTGAGACCCGGAAATGACGGGAGCCCGCCCACGAACTGGATCAGCGACTGTGGCGCATGCCGCGGACCATGCGGACCTCCCGCACCCCGCCCTCGACCTGGGCCGTCCCGTCGGCAACGAAGCCGTGCTTGCGGTAGAACGCCTGCGCGCGAGGGTTCGGTTCGGCCACCCACAGCGCCACCGACTCCTCCGGATCGACGACCGCCTCCAGCAGTGCCGGCCCAGCACCCGTGCCGTGGTCGGACGCAAACACATAGAGCACGTACAGCTGCCTCGCCCACGCCGCCCCGGCGTCCAAGGGCCGGGCCCGACATGGCGATCCCGACGAGCTCGCCGTCCCGTTCGGCGACCGCCACGCGGTTCTCGCGATAGCGCTCGTCGGTCAACGCGGCAGTCCAAAACTTTCCCGAGCAGCCGGAAAGCCTGGGTCGTCGAGCACCGCGTCCGACATGAGTCCCCGATACGTCTCCTGCCAGGACCGCACATTCACACGCGCCATCTGCGCGAGTCCTCGACCCGAGCCGGGCGAACTGTCAGCGAGGAACGCACCGCCGGCTACTTGTCGGAATACCAACTACGGCCTCGATCTCCACCAACATCTCCGGGATTGCCAGCGCACTCACCCCGATCAGCGTGCTGGCTGGTAGGGCTGCGGGTCATCCCGTGGCTCAGTGGGCAGTCGCTCTCGTCGGGAGCTGGTGCTGGCCCGGTTGGATGCGGCGATTCCAGGTGGGGAGCGCCCGAGCCAACCTGCTCGAGCCCGTCACGTCGATCGCCCCGGAGCGGAGGGCGTCACCCCAGTCAACCTCTCCGAGGTGCCAGCGGGCGAACGCCACGGGATCTCTGACTACGACGACCAGTTCCTCCTCGCCACCTGGGTAGTTCTCGCAGACCTCGGCATCCCCGCGTTCGATCAGCAGCCAGCCACGGCTGCCCGGTCCTGAAAGCGTGGGGTACTCGAAGCGGACCAGCACCCGGCGCCGAGGGAGGCGGTCGCGGTCCAGGTAGAAGGTCACCCACCCCCACAGCACCACGCCGGGATGGGCCTGTTCGGGCGTCAGTTCCGCCCACTTCGACCCCCACTGGTGGAGGGCCGACATCACATGCGACAACTCCAGACCTGCCTGGGTGGGCTGGTAGAACGACCCCGGACCGTCGGGCTTGGGACGGATATCGACGAGTCCGGCGCGCTCTAAGTCCCGCAACCGCTTCGAGAGCAGACCGCGAGACAGGCCCGGGGCGCCGTCGGCGATCTCGTTGAAGGTCCGGCAGCCGATGAGGATGTTGCGGAGGATGATGATGGACCAGCGTTCAGCCAGGAGATCCGACGCCCGAGCGATCGGGCAGTACTGCCCGTAGGTCCGCACACCCAAAAGCGTGCCACCCGCGGATGGCCTGCACTAGTTCACATCCTGAACCTCTCGTCGCCCCCGACCGGCCCGTTCGAACGAACGCCACCACCTCCACGCCGACAGGGCGCAGGTTCATCTCTCGCACTTGTCGCCGTCCTGGAAGCCGGGACAGTGGGGATCGATCCCGGAAGGGACTGACGAGGGGGAGATGCCATGAGTTCATCGACGGACCAGCCGCCCCACCAGGTCCCCGAGCTGGAGGGGCTGGGAGATGTGCAGGTGGTGGTGATCGGTGCGGGCCAGGCGGGCCTCGCGGTGAGCCATGAGCTGTCCGAGCTTGGCGTTGATCACGTCGTGCTGGAGCGTGCGCGAGTTGGTCAGACCTGGCGCGATCTCTGGGACAGCTTCTGCCTGGTCACGCCGAACTGGACGATGAGCCTGCCGGGTTTCCCCTACGCGGATGACGATCCCGAGGGCTTCGTCCCTCGCGACGGGATCGTCGGCTACCTGGAACGCTATGCGTCGAGCTTCGGGGCGCCCGTTCGCGAAGGCGTCAGTGTCGACAGCCTGGAGCCCGGGTCGAAGGGTCGGTTCCTGCTGCGTACCTCGGCGGGCGACATGGAGACGGAGTCGGTCGTCGTGTGCACGGGAGCCTTTCAGCGCCCGTACCGTCCTGATGCTGCAGCCACGTTCCCGCCTGGGCTGCTCGTGATCGACGCCGAGGGCTATCGAAATCCCGCCGCACTTCCGCCGGGAAAGGTGTTGGTGATCGGCAGCGGCCAGACCGGCTGTCAGATCTCCGAGGAGCTGCACGAGGCCGGCCGCGAGGTGTTTCTCGCTTGCGGGCGAGCACCCTGGGTGCCGCGGCAGCCCGATGGCCGCGACATCGTCTCCTGGCTGCGCGAGACCACCTTCTTCGACATGCCGGTCGACGCGCTGCCCTCGCCGGCAGCTCGCCTGGGCGCCAGCTTGCAGGTGACAGGAGCTCGAGGCGGCCACGACCTGCACTACCGCACGTTGCAGACAATGGGCGTGCAGCTCCTGGGCCGCCTGACCGGCGTCGAGGGGCACCGCGCTCGTTTCGCAGACGACTTGGCCGAGTCGGTGGCCTTCGGCGACGCGCGCTACGCCGACATCAGGGCGACGCTCCGCAACCAGCTCGCCGCCAAGGGAATTGCTGCACCGGAGCTACCGGATCCCCTGCCGTTCTGCGCCGACCCGCCGCGGGAGCTCGACCTCGACGGCTTCGGCGTCGTGATCTGCACAACCGGCTTCCGTCCCGACTACGCGCGTTGGGTGCGCTTCCCGGCCGTCGATGCCATGGGCTTCCCGCTCACCCAGGATGACGCCAGCACGGTGGTCCCCGGCCTCTTCTTCTGCGGCGTCCACTTCCTGCGCAAGCGCAAGTCGTCAACGCTGTTCGGCGTGGGTGAGGACGCCGCCATCGTGGCGCAGGCGATCGCCCGCAACCGATCGGAGTGGCCGCAGCCGACTAAAGGGTCGGTCCGCATCGCTCCGGGAGTGCTCAGCCCCACGGCCGACGGAGGCCACTGACCCATGTCGAAACCCGAGCTCGAGTTCTTCCCTGTCAGCGACGCGGCGTGGTGCCCCGTGAAGGGCAGCAACTGCACCGGCATCGACGAACGTATGCTCGCCGCCGACGGCTCCCTCGCCACACGCATTCTTCGCTTCGCGCCCGGCACTGACACCACGCCGAACGGCCAACAGGCGCACGATTTCGCCGAAGAGGTGTACATCCTCTCCGGGTCCCTCACAGACCTGCGGCTCGGGCGGACCTTCTCGACGGGCATGTACGCCTGCAGGCCACCAGGGATGCGACACGGCCCCTGGACCTCCGCGGAGGGCTGCGTGATCCTCGAAGTCCGGTACCGGTGAAACTCCCGAACCCCACAACCCCGGGTTCGGGAGCTTCCGATGTCTTGAGACACCACAATGGCGGAGGCGGCGGGATTTGAACCCGCGATGGGCTTGAGACCCAAACCCGCTTAGCAGGCGGGCGCCATAGACCGGACTAGGCGACGCCTCCACGACACGCCGCCAGGGAAGGCGGCGCCGCAAAGGCTACCTGCCAGGCTCGCGCGGGAGCAAAGTCGGTCTAGAGACACGTTCCTGACCCCGGAGGTGGTGGCGATGGACGAGCGCTTCATCGACCGTACCGAGGCCGGGCACCGACTGGCGAAGGCGCTCGAACACCTGGTCGGAACGCCGGGCCTGCTCATACTCGGGCTCCCCCGCGGCGGCGTCGTCGTCGCCGCACCGGTCGCTGCCGCTCTCGACGCGCCGCTCGACATTCTGGTGGTCGCCAAGGCGGGGGTGCCCTGGCAGCCAGAGCTTGCCCTGGGAGCCGTGTCCGCCGATGGGCACCGCGTGGTCAACGAGGACGTCGTGCGACGGGCTCGGCTCGGCGGTGACGAGGTCGACGCATCCCTCGCCGCGGCCACGGACAAGGCGGCGCACCGCGCGGAGTCGCTGCGTGGCGGACGCCCGCCGACAGACCTGACCGGCCGCGTCGTCGTACTCGTCGACGACGGGCTCGCCACTGGCGCCACCGCTCGGGCGGCCGTGGAGGTCGCCCGCCGGCAGGGAGCGGCGCGAGTGGTGCTCGCGGTGCCGGTTGCCCCCGCGGACACCGTCGACGACTTGCGCCACCAGGTCGACGAATTGGTCGTCCTGAGTGTGCCGAGACGGTTTGACGCGGTCGGATCGTGGTACGACGACTTCACGCAAACAACCGACGTGGAGGTGCGCAATCTCCTCGAATCGACGGGTACGAACTAGCAGGGGCAACCGAATGCCCGGCTCGGTCGTCTTCCTTGTTGAGGGTCTCCGGTGGGACTCTCGATCTTCCTAGGATTCAATGGGGTGCTGTGACGAGGATCGCCGAGCGCGCCCTCGAGGATGACGACGCGCCGCTGCGGCGGCAGCGGCTGAGTCGCCGTCGTCAGGACAGGCACGCGCGGAGCCGGTTCCTGCGCTACACGGCCCTGGGCACGCTCATCCCCGGGGTCGGGCTGATCGCCGCCGGCCGGCGCCGCTCCGGAAACCTCGTCCTCACCCTGTTCCTGGTCGGCTGCCTGGGCGCCGTTTTCGTGGCTTTCACCCTGGTCCGCCGGGGCCGCTCGGGGTTGCTCGAGTTCGGTCTCGACAGCTCCAACCTCAACAGGCTCGGTTGGGGGCTGGCTGCGCTCGCGGTGATCTGGTTCATCGTGGCGCTGGCAAGCCATCGAGCGTTGGAGCCGCCCGATGCGACCACGACCACCCGGCTCCTAGGCGCCCTCGTGGTGATCCTCGCGGCTTCGCTCGTGGTGACGCCACTCACCATGGGCTCCCGCTATGCGTTCAGCTCCCGCGCCGTCGTCGAGCTGTTCCCGTCCGCTGACGAAGGGGTCAGCCTCACCCGGCCAGACGACGTGTCCAAGGCCGATCCGTGGGCCGACCGGCCACGCGTCAACGTGCTGTTGCTCGGGAGCGATGCCGGTCCCGACCGCGAAGGGATACGACCCGACACGATCATCCTGGCGAGCATCGATACCAAGTCCGGCGCGACGACGTTGTTCTCGATCCCGCGCAGCCTGCAGAACGTGCCGTTCCCTGATGTCGAGGGAACCGCCGGCGCGCTGCACGCCGCCTATCCGCGCGGTTACCGAGCCAGTGGCGACGAGGGCGAACAGCTCATCAACGCCATCTACCGCAACGTGCCCGACGCGCACCCGGAGGTCTTCGAGGGCGTCACCGACCCAGGCGCCGAGGCGATGAAGCTCGCCGTGCAGGGCGTCCTCGGTGTCCCCGTCGACTACTACGTGATGATCAACCTGCAGGGTTTCGAAGAGATGGTCAACGCAGTCGGTGGCGTAGTCGTCGACGTTCCCTACCGCATACCCGTCGGCAACCAAACCCTCCCAAGCGGCCGCTGCTCGCGACCGTCAGCCGGCTACATCGAGCCTGGATCCGACCAGCATCTCAACGGGGTTCAGGCGCTCTGGTTCGCACGGGCCCGCTGCATCCCCGACGAGCCGCGCGCCAGCTCCGACTACGAGCGCATGCTCCGGCAGCGTTGCGTCATCAACGCGGTCGTCGATCGCATCGACCCAGCCACGGTGCTGACCCGCTACGCCCAGATCGCTTCCGCGACAACGGGTCTCATCCAGACGGACATCCCGCAGGACTTGCTCGCAGCGTTCACCGATCTTGCCCTCCGGGTGCAGTCGGCCGGGCTGCGGAGCGTGGCCTTCACCGCCGATTCGGACTCGGGTGCGCTGATAAACACCGTCCATCCTGACTTCGACGCCATGCGCGCCATCGTGCAGGCCGCTCTCGCCCCGCCACCCGCGCAGCCGGACCCGGGCAGCACAGCTCCCGCACCCGGCACGAGCGGCCCGACAACCGCCACCCCGCCGGCCGGCGGGACCACGGCCCCCGCAAACGGCACACCGCAGGACCTCACCCAGGTCTGCTAACGACCAGCAACCCTGGGAGGCTTGTGCTGGACATGGGGAGTGCGCGCCGTGCCAGCACGGGCAGGAGGAGGTCGCAGGTGTCGGGGGACCGCACGGTCTACGGCGTTGCCCCGGCAACGTCCAGCCGAGGGGCAGGGGTCGCTGCGATCGGGCTCGGCGTGTGCGCGCTGGCGTGGCTAGTGGTGCTGCTCGCCGGCCCGCCGACGTGGCTGCTCTGGCTGCTGGGCATCCTGATCGGCGGACTAGCCCTCGTCTTTGTTGTCCTACTCTTCACCGCACTATTCCGGCTGGCCGGTCGAGGGCCGCGTCTCGTTGTCGATGCCGACGGTTTTGAAAACCACACGGGCGGCCGCATCGGCGTACGGCAAGCCACCTGGCGGGAGGTCAAGCTCGTGAAGGCGAGCAACAGCACCCTCGTCATCGAGCTGCGCGATGGTCGGCAAAGCCTCGTCGAGGTCACGCTGCTGGACGTCGCACCGCCGCAGCTCGCCGACGATCTGCGGTCTCGACTCAATCGGCGTCGCAGTGCCTGACCGGCTCGCCGAGCTCATGGCCGGTCTCGGCGCCGGGAAGTTTCCGGCTGCCGACGGCGCGGTCGAGCTGGTCCCGGCGCCGCCGACAACCAGCGCCGCAGTCCTGGCATTCACCGCTCACCATGTTGTCGCGGCAGACGTAGACCCCGACTGGGTCCGCGAGCAGGTGAGCGCCGACACCTACACGGCACCCATGGGGGCGCAGTTCTTGGCGGCGCTGGGCGCCCGGGTGGGACAAGCCGCCGGCAGTGTCGACGTCGTATTTGTTGCCCGGTCATTGGCCTGGGCTGCTGCACCGTTGGCGCTGCGCGAGGCTGATCTGCGGACACACCCCCGGGTGGCGCGGGCGGAGCGCTACCGCCTCGAGGTACGGACTTGGGAGACGGTGGACCGAATGGGGGTCATCACCATCGGCCGTGGGCTGGGTGGCCGGTGGGAGGCGTCGTACGAGCTCGACCCCGCTGTCCGCGGCCAGGGCCTCGGCCGGCTGCTCGCGACCGCAGCGCGGCATCTGGTGGAGCCGGGCGAGCGTTTGTTCGTCTCCGTCGCACCAGGAAACGTCGCCGCGATCCGGGCGACGCTGTCAGCCGGCTTCGAGATCGTGGGCGGCGAGGTGCTGTTCGGCGGCCGCGTGGGCGCCTAGGTCGTCGAGTAGGTCGCCACGAGTGTCGCCCGCGCCAGCGTGTGGAATGCGAGGTTGAAGGACACCACCGCCGGGCTCGCGTCGGAGCTCACCCCGAGGCTGGGGACGTCGACGGCGTGCACGACGAAGAAGTACCGGTGGTCGCGGTCCCCCGGCGGCGGGGCGGCGCCGCCGTACTCCTTGCCACCCATGTCGCTACGGATGTGAAATGCCGCACCGGGCAGCGGAGAGGCGCTGCCGCCGGCACCGCGCGGCAGCTCGGTCACGCTCCCGGGGAGGTCAACGAGGACCCAGTGCCAGAACCCACTCGGTGTTGGTGCGTCAGGGTCGAAGCACGTCACCACAAAGCTCTTCGTCTCCGCTGGGGATCCCGACCAGCTCAGGTTTGGCGAGTGGTTGCCCCCGCCGTACACGAAGTCGTCACCGAGCCGCACCCCCTCGGCGATGTCCTTGCTGGTGACGGTGAAGGTGGGCACCGCTGGCAGGAAGTCGTAGGGGTTGGGCGCGACGGCACGTTCCAGGCTCACGGGGTCCTCCAGATACGGCGGGTCGTCCTAGGGCGACATTAGTGCTCGTCGACACGAATTCTCGTTACCCCCAGGGGGTAGCATCGGTGCGGACCGTCATTCCGCCACCAGGGAGCGCCGTCATGCACGGGTACGTCGACGACAAAGACGCCATTCTCAAGCGGCTGCGCCGCATCGAAGGGCAGGTCCGCGGACTGCAGCGCCTGGTTGATGAAGACACCTACTGCATCGACGTTCTCACGCAGATCTCTGCCACCACCAAGGCCCTGCAATCGGTGGCCATCGAGCTCCTCGAGGACCACCTCGGACATTGCGTCGCCGAGGCCACGCGCAAGGGGGGCGAGGAGGCCGACGCCAAGGTTCGAGAGGCCAGTGACGCCATCGCGCGGCTGGTGCGTTCCTGACGCCATGACAGAGGAACGAGCGATCAAGGCGCTGGACAACGCCGGCGTGACCTACCGCGTGGTGCGCCATGGCCGGGTCGCGTCCGCTGCCGAAGCAGCCGCGGCGCGCGGCGTGGATGTCGGCGGGTTGGTCAAGTCGATGGTCGTACGGCGCGATGAAGGCGACTACGTCTTCGTGCTCGTACCGGGTGATCGGGAAATCTCGTGGCCCAAGCTGCGCGCGCTCCTTGACGTCAACCGATTGTCGATGCCCGACGCCGCAACAGCCAAGCAGGCGACGGGGTACGAGCGCGGCACCATCACGCCGTTCGGATCCACCACCGCCTGGCCGGTGATCGCCGACGAGCGGCTCCGCGGTCGTGAGATCGCCCTGGGGGCCGGCGCACATGGGGTCGCCGTTGTCCTGGACGCCGATGCCATGATCGCCGCGCTCGAGGCGACCGTGGCCGATGTCACCGACGCCGAGTAAGCCTGCTGGCTCCCAGCCTGCGGAAGCCCGCTGTCAGGTCGCGCACACATCGCTGTCAGCGGTGCGTGGCCGCTGTCAGCCAGGTCATGCGGGCGGGTCTTCGAGACGTACGACGAGGTCCGCTCGTGCCCTGGTGGCCGCCACGATCTCGGTGTTTCGCTGGTCGCTGCCGTGCGCCCAGTCACGTGCAGCCTGCGGGTCCTTGCCGAAGGCGGCGTGACGCGCGGCGAGCCGCTCGAGGCGCAGGCGGTCGTCCATCTCGACGTACCAACATTCGTCGAGCAGCGACGCGATGCTCTTCCAGGGGCCATCGTCGAGCAACAGGTAATTGCCCTCCGTGACGACGAGCGCCGCGTCAGGCGTCACCGGGATGGCGCCGGCGATGGGTTCCTCGATGCTGCGATCAAATCGTGGCGCATACACCGTGTCCTGGTCGATGACGCGGAGCCGGCTCAGCAACGCCACGTACTCAGCCGCGTCGAACGTGTCCGGAGCGCCCATGCGATCACGTCGACCGAGCCGTAACAGCTCGGAGCTGGCGAGGTGGAACCCGTCCATCGGCACCAGCACGGCCCGCGGCGCCAACGCGGCCACCAGCGCCGCCCCCAGCGTGGACTTGCCGGAGCCGGGTGCACCCGCGATGCCCAGGATCCGCCGCTCGCCCGGAACGATCAGCCGCCGCGCGCGGCGTACGAGCTCGTCCCACTCGGTGATCGTGAAGGATTCGCCGGGCTCAGGCACGGGCAGTCCTTCATGATCATGGGGGTCGGGGTGTGGAGCGGAGGGCATGGGATTCGAACCCATGAGGACGGAGTGGGCCCCGCCCTAGCGGTTTTCAAGACCGCCGCATTCGGCCGCTCTGCCAGCCCTCCCGAGCCTGCCGGGACGGACCCGGCGAAAGCCGCGGGGACAAGCGTAACTGCCGCCAGGGGTGGACGGATCGCCCCCGATCCCGCACGCTGACAGGTACGCCGCCTCTTCCCCTCCGACCGGGAGGTGCGCCATGCACCCCGAGACCACCTCGATCGGACTGAGACCCGCGGAGCCAGCCGCCGCCGCGGCTCTCGCGGACGTTCCTGAGCTGCTGTCCGCCACACAGCACCTCGATCTGGCGGTGACCGCGCCAGACGAAGACCCAGTCTGGCTGGAGCGCGTCCAGCATCGGCTCCAGCTGGTCCGTCGAGCGTTCCAGGCGCACATCGAGGCAACAGAGAGCGCTGACGGGGTGTACGCCGACGCCGCTCGAGTGGACCCCCGGCTGTCCCACCAGAGCAGGCGGCTGATCCGCGAGCACGGTGCGCTCACGTCAGCCCTCGCCAGCCTGTGGGGGCTCTCGGCTCAGGCGTCAGCCGCCCCCGAGGCTGTCCGGCAACAAGCGTTGTCCGTGCTGGCTGACCTGCGGCGGCACCGGCAACGTGGTGCGCGGCTCGTGTACGAGGCGTACGAGCACGAGATCGGCGGCGAGGAGTAGCCCGACGAGGTCGACTACCGAGCGGGCGTAGCCTGCCGGAGTGACCAGTAGTGCCGCTACACCGCGCACGCTCGCGGTCGACTGCGGTGGCACGGGGCTGAAGGCGGTTGTCCTCGATCAGGGCGGCCGGATGCTCAGTGATCGCGTGCGCATCAAGACGCCGTATCCGCTCCCGCCAAAGCGACTTGTCGAGACCCTGGTCGAGCTGTCCCGTGACACCGGCGCGCGCTTCGAGCGCGCGTCGATCGGGTTCCCGGGCATGGTGCGCGGCGGGATCGTCCGGGCGACACCGCACTACGTCACTGAGCACGGGCCGTTCTCCCCGCGCGATCCCGTACTCGTCACGGCGTGGCGGGACTACGACGTGCAGTCCGTGTTGGAGGCGGCCCTGGGCGTGCCCACACGGGTCCTCAACGATGCCGAGATCCATGGGATGGCCTGCATCGAAGGCAAGGGCTTCGAGGTCATGCTCACGCTGGGTACCGGCCTCGGAAGTGCGCTCTTCCAGGATGGGCAGGTGCTGCCCAAGCTCGAGCTGTCGCAGGCGCCGTTCCGCAAGGGCGAAACCTACGACGAGCAGCTCGGGCACCACACGCGGACCCGCATCGGTGACCGCAAGTGGTCGCAGCGAGTGCAGCGCGCGATCGACGGGTTGCGACCGGTGCTGTGGTGGGACCGGCTCTATCTGGGCGGCGGCGGCGCGCGGCATGTGCTGGGTTACCTGAGCCCGGACATCCACGTCGTGCCCAACGAGATGGGCCTGCTGGGCGGCGTCCGGCTCTGGGAGCGCTAGGCGTCGGCGCGCTCGTCGGGAGTCACGCGTAGCCGTCGGTGATGCAGCGCGGGGTTGACCTCGCGCACCTGGTGTAGGCGCTTGGCGTCGACCTCACCACCGGTCACGCCTTCCTGCTCCCCGAGTGCCGCCACGATGATCCCGAACGGGTCGACGAGCATCGAGTGCCCGCAGTAGGCCCTGCCCGGCTGTGCCGCTGCGGCGACGTACACCGTGTTCTCGATCGCTCGGGCGCGCAGCAGTGTGCGCCAGTGATCTTCCTTGTGCGGGCCGCGCAACCATGCTGCCGGCACGACGAGCACCTCGGCGCCGGCGTCGACCAGCAGCCGCGAGAGCTCGGGAAACCTCAGGTCGTAGCAGGTCATCAGCCCCAGTCGGAGCCCGCCGACGTCGACCGTCACCGGCTCGACCGGCCCCGCGGTGAGCCGGTCGGACTCGTGGTAGCCGAACGAGTCGTACAGGTGTGTCTTGCGGTAGGCCGCTTGCACGCCGTCGGCATCGACGGCAACGAGCGTGTTATACGGCCGGTCGCCGTCCGCAGCCTTCTCGAACATGCCCGCGACGAGCGTGGTCTCGTACGTGGTCGCAACATCACGCAGCATGGTGACGAACGGCCCATCGAGCGCCTCTGCCATCGGTCCCAGCGGGTAGTCGGGCGGTCCGAAGTCGCACATCACCGCCTCGGGCAGGACGACCAGATCCGGCTCTTGGGCGGCAGTCGCAGCAACTGCTTCCCGGACCGCCTCGCGGTTGGCGGACTTGTCGATCCCGGCGGCGAGCTGGGCGAGGGCGACGCGCATGCGTCCATCTTGCCCGGCAGTATGTGCGCATGCGTGCGGTGATCGTGGAGAGCCCCGGCGGTCCGGAGCAAATGCGGGTCGCGGAGCTGCCGGATCCGGCGCTCGGGGTCGACGAGGTGCTCATCGATGTGGTCGCGACCGCGGTCAACCGTGCTGACCTGCTGCAGCGGCAAGGGCACTACCACCCGCCGCCCGGGGCGTCGGAGGTGATGGGCCTGGAGTGCTCCGGACGGATTGCCATGGTCGGCGAAGCGGTCACGGGCTGGGCCGTCGGTGACGAGGTGTGCGCACTGCTCACGGGCGGCGGGTACGCGTCTCGCGTTGCGGTGCCGGCCGGCTGCGTGATGCCGGTGCCGGAGGGCGTCGGGTTGGTCGAGGCGGCCTCGCTGCCCGAAGCCACCTGCACGGTGTGGTCCAACCTGTTCATGGTCGGACGGCTCCGCCCCGGCGAGACCCTGCTGATCCACGGCGGTGCCAGCGGAATCGGCACGGCGGCGATCCAGGTGGCGCGGGCGTTCGGGGCGAGGGTCGCCGTCACCGCGGGATCGGCCGACAAGCTCGCCCGGTGTGCCGCGCTCGGGGCCGAAGTGCTGGTGAACTACCGGACCGAGGACTTCGTCGACCGAGTACGCACCGCGACGGACGACCGCGGCGCCGATGTCGTACTCGACATCATCGGCGCGAAGTACCTCGACCGAAACATCGCCGTGCTCGCTCAGGGTGGCCGGCTGCTGATCATCGGGCTGCAGGGTGGGCGGCGCGGCGACATCGATCTCAACGCCCTGATGGAACAGCGAGGCGCAGTCATCTCCTCGAGGCTTCGGGCTCGGCCCACGACCGAGAAGACGGCCATCTGCGCCGGAGTCGTCGAGCAGGTCTGGCCGTTGGTCAAGTCGGGCGAGCTGCAACCGGTCATCGATCGGGTGCTGCCCTTGGAGCAGGCGGCAGAAGCACATCGCGTCGTCGAGGCGGGCGAGCACGTCGGCAAGGTCGTGCTGACGATCGTCTGATTCACGCGGAGCGGACGGTCGAGATCCAGCCCTTCCCGCCGAGCAGGTCCGGATAGCTCAGTGCTTCCTGATAGACGACGTCGCCGGGTAGGTGAACCCGCAGCGTCGCCGACGGAGGGAAGGTCATGCTCTTGATCGACACGTTGCCGCGCAACACGGCGTCGACGAACGCGGGCACATGCTCTCGGTCGACATCGAACGACACCACATCGTCGATCTCGATCCGGTCTTCCTCATGTGCGTACAGTCGCACCTCGATCTGTGGTGCCCCATCAACGACGACGATCGCTTCGTACGTCGGCGGGTCGTACGGGTCGAGCTCCTCCCACGGCGAGGACTCTTCTGCGATGCGCGCGTCGCGTCCGTGACGGTCGGCAATTTCGCGGAGCGCGCCGATCGCGGACTGGGTGCTTGGACTGATAGCGACCACGAGCATCGATCCTGCACCTGATCCGGTACTTTCGTCAGAGGCATACCCGGTATTTACAGGTATGCATACGCGGTATAGAGTCCCCGGCATGTCCATCAAACACGGGCTGCTCGCCCTTCTCGAGCGTGGACCGGCCTACGGCTACCAGCTGCGCAGCGACTTCGAGTCATCAACCGGCGCCACCTGGCCGCTCAACATCGGGCAGGTCTACACCACGTTGGCCCGGCTCGAGCGGGACGGCTTGGTGCGCGGTGAGGGCGCCGACGACGAGGGCCGAGTGGTCTACGCGATCACCAACGAAGGGCGCGAGGAGGTCGCCCGCTGGTTCGTCACCCCAGTGCAGCGCTCCGACCGACCCCGGGACGAGCTCGCGATCAAGCTTGCGATGGCCATCACGACACCCGACGTCGACGTGCCGCGCGTGGTGCAGACGCAGCGCACCGCGACGCTGCGCAGCTTGCAGGACCTGACACGGCTCAAGGCCGGCGCCGCCGAGGTAGACCTGGCCTGGCTGCTTGTCGTGGAGTCGATGATCTTCCAGGCGGAGGCCGAGGTGCGGTGGCTCGACCACTGCGAGGCGCGCGTTGTCGCCGGAGCGCGTCCGCCCACAACAGTTCGCACCGACCCAACGCAGGCGGAGCTGGAGACCGAGGGGGCGCAGCGATGAATGCGCACGTGCTGGAGCTGCGCAACGTCACTCGGGTGCACGGCGACGGAGAGACGGCGGTGCACGCCCTTCGCGGCGTCTCGCTGGCGGTGCGGCCAGGCGAGCTGGTGGCAGTGATGGGGCCGAGCGGGTCGGGCAAGTCGACACTGCTCCAGCTCGCCGGCGGGCTCGACATACCGACGTCCGGCGAGGTGTTCGTCGAAGGTACGAGTTTGTCAACGCTCTCTCGCAACGCGCTGGCTCAGATCCGCCGGCGCAGCGTCGGGTATGTCTTCCAGGACCTCAACCTCATCCCTGCACTGACCGCGGTCGAAAACGTCGCTCTGCCACGAGAGCTCGATGGGGTCGCCGCCCGCAAGGCCCGCCGCCTTGCGATGGAGGCACTCGAGTCGGTCGCCGTTCCTGAGCTGGCCGATCGCTTCCCCGACGAGATGTCCGGTGGTCAGCAGCAGCGCGTCGCGATCGCCCGCGCGCTGGTCGGGCCGCGCCGGCTTGTCCTCGCCGATGAGCCGACGGGCGCACTCGACTCGCAGACGGGCGAGGCAGTGCTGCGCCTGATCCGGGCGCGCTGCGACGACGGCGCCGCCGGCGTGCTCGTCACGCACGAGGCACGGCATGCCGCCTGGGCCGACCGCGTCGTGTTCCTCCGCGACGGCACCGTGGTCGACGAGACCGGGCCCGCGGACCAGCCGGAGTCGCTGCTGCAGACCGGAGGCGCCGCGTGAGCGGTTGGCGGCCCTCGCTGCGCATCGCCCGTCGCACGGTCCGACGGTCGCTCGGGCGTTCACTCCTCGTGGCCACCCTGGTCGGGCTGCCAGTCGCCGGAGCAACCCTGATCGACGTGATGTTCCGCAGCTTCGAGAGCCCGCAGGCACGGGCAGATCGCGTGCTGTTTGACGCCGACGCATCCGTCGAGGTGTTCGGCGGCCCGACGGGCGACGGCTACTTCCCGTCACCTGATATCGGTTGGGGAGTCGAGCCCGAGCGCGATGCGTCGGCGGTCGATGTCGAGCCGCTGCTACCGGATGGCTCTCGGGTCGTTCCTGGTCCGACCGTGCACCCCCTACAGGTGGAGCGCGGCGGCGGCACAGTGCGTACAGATCTGATCGCTGCAGACATCGCTGACCCGATATTGGCCGGCGCCGTGCGGCTCGACGGGGGCAGCCTGCCCGAAGGCGCCGGTGATGCGTTCGTCACCACACCACTCGCAGAGCGCCTCGGCCTGCTCGAGGACGGCGAGCTTCGGTCTGGTGCGACGATCACCACTACCGATGGTGTCGAGGCCAACGTGACCGGCTTCGGGGTCGTGCCCAGCTGCCTCAGCTGCCAGCGGATCTACGCGAGCACCACGTCCGACCTGGTCACCACGGCCACGGCCGATGGAGACAAGGGCTGGAACCTCTCTTACGCGCAGGGGCCGTTCTACCTCGTCGACCTTCCGGACGGCACCGACGTCGACACGCTCTGGCCGCGACTGGCGCGGGAGGACGGGCTTGGGCTCATCCCCCGCATCGCGTATGAGGATCCCCATCACTACGGCGACCCGTCGCAGGGCCAGAGCGGCGGCGTCGGCGAGGTGCAGGCCGTCGCGCTCGTCTCCCTCGTCGTCGGGCTCGGCCTGCTCGAGGTCGTCCTCCTTGCAGGTACGGCGTTTGCTGTGGGTGCGCGGCGGCAGGTGCGCGATCTCGGCCTCGTCGCAGTGGCAGGTGGCACGGGGCGGCACGTCCGGCGGGTGGTTCTCGCCCAGGGTCTGGTTCTCGGACTGATTGGAGCCGTCGGAGGGGTGGTCGTCGGCGCCCTGATCGCGGTGCTCGGTCGCCCGTTCTGGGAGCAGATGAGCGACCAGCTCGTCCCTAGTTGGCGATTCGGCGCCGTCGAGATCCTGATCGCCGTCGGCGTGGGCCTCCTTTCCGGGCTTGCCGCCGCCGTCGTCCCCGCCTACGGCGCGGCCCGCATGAATCCGGTGGACGCGCTCGCCCGTCGCTTCCGGAGCGGCAAGGCCCAGCGAGTCGGACTGCCGGTCATTGGTCTGGGTTTGATCGGGCTTGGCGTCGCCGTAGCGGTGACCGGCGACAGGCTCATGGCCGACGACTTCGCCGCGTACGCACGACAGCTCGAAGACGTCCAGGCGACTGGTGCTTTCGTCGCTGCTCCGAGCCCGGCTGGTGCCGTCGCGATCGTGCTGGCCGGCTTGGTCCTCGTCGTCGCCGGCCTCGTCGTGACCCTGCCCACGCTGGTCTCACTAGTCGGCCAGCTTGGACGGCTGCTTCCCCTGTCGTCCCGCCTGGCATTTCGGGACGCCGCGCGGCACCGGCACCGCACTGGCCCAGCCACCAGCGCGATCGCGATCGCGGTGGCCGGATCGGTCGCCATTGGCATAATGCTCGCCAACCTCGAGCTGGCTGAGCGGCTCCGAGAGGTGCCACCGGTGCCCGACGGGGTCATCGCGGTCCTTGCCGGGCCGGGGATCAACTGGACCGATCCGGAGGCGAGGGCCGAGTCGGTCGACGCCGGATCACGTGCAGGGTCCGACACCGTGGATGCCGTCTCCGTGGTTGGTTCCGGCATGGTCTGCGGCAAGAGCGAGTCCGGCGCATCTGACTGCAACGTCGGGGCCGGTCTCATGGCTGACAGAGAGTCTTGTGACACGCCCTGCTCCGACTTGCGACTGCAGACCGGTGACAGCGACATGCTCGCCCTCATGCTTGGCCGCGACCCCACCAACGAGGAGCACGCGGCACTCTCCGATGGTGGGGTCGTCGTCACGGATCCTGGCTTCATCCACGACGGGCACGCCACCGTGGTGTGGTTCGTAGGCAAGGAGCGCGGAGTCGTGACCGCCAACCAGACGGAACTCCCCGCGGTCCTTGCGGAGCGCGACCAGGCATACAACCTGCTGCCCAGTGCACTGGTGAGCCCGGAGACTGTCGAGGAGCTTGGCGGGGACACCACGTCCGACATGGCGATGCTTGTCCCCGATCGCGCACTCTCGGACGACGAGGTTGACCGGCTGCGCGACGCCGCCGAGGCGACCGGCGCCGAGACGGTTGTGGCCGACGACTTCAACAGCGACTACCGCGTGGCTCGCATGATTCTCGTCGCCGCCGGTGCATTCATCACCATCGTTGGCGTCGCCATCTCGGTGGCGCTCTCAGCGGCGGAGGGACGCGCCGATCTGGCCACCCTGGCAGCGGTGGGCGCGGCGCCCTCTCGTCGGCGGCGACTGTCGGCGGCGCAGGCTCTGTTGGTGGGTGGGCTGGGCTGCCTGACCGGTCTGGTGCTCGGCGTGTTCGCGGCCTGGGTCTCGCGCGCCACCACAGGCTCGCCCAGGTTCGTGATCCCGTGGGACTCGGTCGCGCTCACCGCGATCGCCGTTCCGCTGTTCGCGGCACTGGTCGCAGCCGTCGTGACTCCGTCGAGGTTGCCGCTGGTACGCCGCGTCGAATAGGCCTCGGCGATTGACGGTTGTGGGGTGGGCCGTGCTTCCGTCCGCGGTGCGGGGAAGGATAGGCACATGACCGATCCACAGCCGCGCCAGGAGCAGCAGGACCAGCAGGATGCCCGAGTCATCATCGTCGGCCCCAATGGCATGGCGGTGGAAGGCCCGCCGGCCGGCGGCCGGCGCGGTGACGAGGGCGAAGAGCCATCGATCACCGACCTCGTCGAGCAACCGGCAAAGGTCATGCGCATCGGCAGCATGATCAAGCAGCTGCTCGAGGAGGTCCGCTCCGCGCCCCTCGACGAGGCAAGCAGGTTACGACTCAAGGAGATCCACCGGGCGTCGATCGAGGAGCTCGAGAAGGGCCTGGCGCCCGAGCTCATCGAGGAGCTCGACCGGCTCTCGCTGCCATTCACGGATGACTCGGTGCCGAGCGAGTCGGAGCTTCGGGTCGCACAGGCACAGCTGGTCGGCTGGCTCGAGGGCCTGTTCCACGGCATCCAGACCGCGTTGTTCGCGCAGCAGATGGCGGCGCGGGCTCAGCTCGAGCAGATGCGCCGCGCGTTGCCGCCAGGGGTGATGCCGCCGGGTCAGCCGCCGCAGGCCGACGAGCAGCAGCGGCCCGGCGGGGGCATGTACCTCTAAGGCAACGCAACAACATCCGACAGCCCGTGAAGGTTGGCCGCTTAGCGATGCCGACTACGTTCAACGATGCTTGACTCCTCCAATGGGGTCGGCGCGGCCGTTGATCGCCCGGCAGGGGGAGCTTCAGTTCCTTGACACCTGCCTCACATCCGCGAGGGCTGGTCAGGCATCCGTCGTTCTCATCAAGGGCGAGTCGGGCATGGGCAAGAGCCGACTTGCCGAAGCGCTGATGGAGCGCGCTCGCCGGTCGGAAGCGCTCGTTGCACTGGGCCACTGCACGCCAGTCAGTGGCAGTGAGCTGCCGTTTGGACCGTTCGTCGAGATGCTGAGCCAGCTGGCCGGATCGGAGGGGTTGGAAGTTACGGGCGCAGCCCCGGACGTGTGGCCCTCTGCGTTGACGGTCTGGGGTTCATCGGCTGGCCTCGCGTCGCCTGACGTCGGCCTGGAGCGGTCGCGGCTGTTCACGAGTGTCCTCCGGTTCCTGCACGACCTTGGCAAGCGCCAGCCGGTAGTGGCGGTGATCGAGGACATCCATTGGGGCGACTCGTCCAGCCTCGACCTGCTCAACTACCTGGCCCGCACCGCAGGGCAGGAGCGACTCCTTCTCGTACTCACATGCAGAGACCGCGATGCCGCTCTAAATCCGACCACGCACAAAGCGATCGGCGAGCTCACCGGCGCCGAGCTGAGTCGCGACATCCGCCTACCGCCGCTGACCGCGGACGAGGTCAGACAACTTCTCACCACGGCAGACGTTTCGCTTCCAGTGACTCAGCATGACAAGGTGGCCGCTCTGTGCGACGGCAACCCCTTCATTGCCCTTGAGCTCGCGGCACAAGATGAGCTCGAGGACGCTCACAGCGAGGCGCTGGATCACGCACTCCTCGGTCCCGTCCATGAGCTTCCCAGAGACGCGCGGTTCGCACTGCACGTTGCCGCAGTGCTCGGGCAGTACATCCCACAGGTGGTCCTCGAGAGCGCCATTGAGACTACGGGCAGCGACGTCGCCGCGACTCTTCGTCTGCTGATTGACCGCGGACTGCTGATCGCCAGAGACCAGCAGTACATGTTCCGCCACGCGATCCTCCGGGAGAGCGTGGTCAGAGGGCTGCTGCACAACGAAGAGGTGGCTGCACATCGGAGTGCCATACAAGGGATCCGGCTTTCGGGACGGGAGGGTCGGCCAGGAGCATTCGTTCAGCTCGCGCACCATCTCGTCGCGGCTGGGGAGCACGAGGAGGCACTCCCCGTAGTCATGGCCGCGGCGAGCCAGGCACGCGGTGTGTTTGCGTTCGCCGAGGCGCGCCACCAACTCTCCGTCGCGAGGGAGGTGCTGTGGAACCGCGTCGCCAACCCGGAGGAGCTGAGCGGGCTGTCCTTCGATGACTTGCTCTGCCGCGAGGCCGAACTGGCCAGGTGGGCCGGACAGCCCACGGAGGCAGCCGAACTCCTCCGGATCGGCATGGCGATGGTTCCACCAACGGGATTGGCCCGGGCAGGGCTTGAGCATGAGCTTGGCGAAGCGCTATGGGCCGCCGGGGAGCTAGCGGCATCCATGGCTGCGTATGAGCGCAGCGCGTCGGCTCTCGAAACGCAAGCTGGCGACCCGCCCCTGCGTGCCCGGGTACTCGCAGCCTTAGCCAAAGGGCTGACCCTGACCGGCCAATACCAACGAGGCAGAGAGGTTGCCGAACGGGCCATCGCGCTCGCCGACCAGGTAGGCGCCGTGCACGACCAACTGCATGCCCGTATCACCCTCGCCGCCGTGACCGCTCGGCTGGGTGACCTTGAGACGGGCACGGCGCAGTTGCGCCAATGCCTCTCTGAGGCGCTTGCGGTCGATGCCTTCGATGCCGTCGTGCGCTGCTTCGGGAATCTCACCTACCTCTACTTGAGAGCGGGACGATTCCGTGACGTGCTGGATATTTCGGCTGACGGAGACCGCACGTGTCAGCGCTTCGGGCCGCTGCTGCTGGTGGCGTCCACGCTTGTCGAAAACTGGGTCCAAGCCCTGGTGGCCATTGGTCGGTGGGACGACGCGGAACAGCTCGCTCACAGGCTGCAGGGGCAGTGGACGGCTGAGGGCATTGCTCTTGCCGTCCATCTCCAGCTCGCCCAGATCGCGGCGGCCCGCGGTGACGACACCAGGTTCCAACGGTACATGTCTCTCAACGAGCGGTTCGCGGACCCGGACGACCCGTACGGGCTGCACGACGTCACCTCTGCGCGTGCGGAGCACCTGCTCTGGCAGGGCGAGGCAGACAAGGCATACCGCCTTGCACGCGAAGCGCTCGATCATCTGGTCAATCAGCAGGACGCAGGACTCGTGGTCAGTTTGTGCAGCCTTGCGCTGCGCGCGCACGCCGATCTGGTGACGTCCAGGACCGGTCGAGTGATCCACGAATCTGCGATCCAGGAGACCTCGCTGCTTCTCTCCATCGCCGACAATGCTGCACGAAGTGACACGGGAGCGCTGGGCAACGCCTACCTGCTGCTTTGCCAGGCGGAGGCCGCACGGGCGTCTATGACGCCATCAGCGGACAAGTGGAGTGTGGTTGTCGCGGAATGGCAGCGCCTGGACTGTCCGTACCCTGGCGCATACGCGCAGTGGCGGGTGGCCGAAGAGCAGTTCGGTGGCCGCGCTCGCGCTCAAGGCACCCGCGCACTATCCGAGGCCCTCCGGACAGCAACGGTCCTCGGCTGTGTGCCGCTCGAAACCTCGTTGCGAACACTCGCGCGCCACGCAGGGGTCTCGCCGGATGCGTTGGAACCTCCACCTGAAGCAAGCGCCCCTCCCGACTCCGAGGCTCGGGCGTCGACCGGGCTCCCCGGGCCGCTTACGAAGCGCGAGTTCGACGTCCTGCGGTTGCTCACCGAGGGTTACTCGAATCAGCAAATCGCGAGACGGCTGTTCATTTCGGAGAGCACTGCCAGCGTGCACGTCTCGCGCATCCTTGCAAAGTTGGGCGTATCGAACCGCTTGCAGGCCGCGGCCGCGGCGCAGCGGCTGAAACTCTTCCCGGCTGAGCCCGAGGTGCTGTAGAACGGCCTCACGACGTGAGGGGGTACGCCATGGGCCGTCTTTGCAGGTCCAGCCAGGACTTGGCGGGTAATCCGCGCTACAAGATGCACAGCTTCCCGGATGACGGAGGCGATCGCACCACATGCGGCCTGGAAGTGCTACCTGAGAGCCTCGAAGAGGATCACGGGTACAGGTCGTTGTGTACGGTTTGCTTCCCATACCCCCACCCATGGGATGAGGTGAACCAGGGGCGACGTGACTCCACGGGGATCGCGTGGACCGAGGTGGACGACGACCCTACGGGTGTTGCGGTCCTGCGTCCGGAGCCCGATCCCGACGAGGATTCGCCGAATCAAGGGCCGAACGACTAAGGGTGCTAGGAGCTCAAACGCTAGGAATGCCGGACGAGGTGAGCTCCTGATAGCTGGATGCTGCGTGCATGAACACCTGCACGCAGCATCGGCAGACCCATACGGCGCGGCGCAACGGCGTTGTCGCTGCGCTGGCAGTCGCCGCCCTCTCCGTCAGTCCCCACCTCGTCACCGTCACCCGAGCCGTCGTCAACCTGCCGGTCAGCGCAGCCGCTGTCGCTTGGGGGCGGACGCACGGTGGCGACTGCGACGTCCACAGTGACTTGATAGTCACCTGTGAGTCGATGGACAGCGGCTACACCAACGCGGGCACGACGGTGGGTAACGTCTGGCTGTACGGCGACCTGGGCGGCGACGATAGGCATCGCCACGAGGCTCGGCACTCGGACCAGTGGGCCATGTTCGGCTTGACGTTCCCCGCACTGTACGGCGCCGAGGGCGTTCGCACTGGCGGAGACTTCCACCGGAACGTGTTCGAGCAGTGGGCCGGCCTGCACGACGGCGGCTACCGGGACTGACCGGGTGCGGGGTGACAAAGAGAGGCCGGGTCCGAATGGACCCGGCCTCTCTCGTTGGCTGAGCGGGAGCTCCGGCGCTCAATGAACGCGCGAGTAGCTGGACGCTCCCAGGACGACGACCAGCAGGAAGAAGAGTGTCGTAGCCAGGCTTGCCCAGCACAGGTACTTCGCCGCCCGGGCGGCGCGGCGGGCGCCCTCGACGTCGCCCCGGGCAAGCCGGGTGCGGACATTGCCCGCGCAGACCACAGCACCGACTCCGAGCGGCGCAAAGCACACCAGTGCGCAGACCACGGCCGGACCCAGGTGGCTGCGCACGCCGTAGTCGAGAACCTGCTCAGGGCGCTCGGAGAGTGTAGGGGCTTGCACTTGCTCTACGTACGACATGGCTTCACTGTGCCGTCGTGTTGCGAGGACCGCGTCAGGCGAAGCCTTAGCCAGAGCGGGCGGCTCCCTTACATGCCTTCGGGCGGCTTGAGTCAGGTGGGCTGACAGAACAGCACTTCCAGCACCTGGGCGACGCCGTCCTCATCGTTGCTGGGCGCGAGCCGATCGACCGCGGCGATCACGTCGGGGTGCGCGTTGCGCATGCCGTACGCAGTGCCGGCCCATCCCAGCAGCGGCAGGTCGTTGGGCATGTCGCCGAACGCAACCACCTCGTCGCGACGCACACCGCGCTGCTCCGCGATGCGGGCCAGCGTCGTCGCTTTGGTGATGCCGGTGGCTGACACCTCGAGCAGGCCGTCGGTGCTCGAGTGTGTGAGCTCAGCCAGGCCCTCGGCCACCTTGCGTGCCGCTGCCAGCAACGAGTCGGGATCCAGCTCCTCGTGTCGGATCAACAGCTTGACCGGCGGGTGGTCCAACAGGCTCTCGATCGCACCGATCCGTGGCGGGTGCTCTGCCTCGTCGAACCTCGTGCTGTAGGTGGGCTCGTGCCCGAAGCCGTGCTCTGCCGTCTCCACGGCAAAGGCCACCCCCGGGATCGCCTCCCGGACCACGTCCACCACAGCCCGCGCGGCTTCGAGGTCCAGCGGGAACGACTGCACGATCGCCTCGCTATGCAGGTCGTACACCACAGCACCGTTGGCGCACACTGCGATTCCGGTGTGCCCGACGGCATCGGCAACCGGACGCATCCAGCGCGGCGGTCGGCCGGTGACGAGAACCACGACCGCCCCCGCGTCCTCAGCGGCCCGAAGCGCGGCGACGGTGCGCGCCGTCACCGTGCCGTCGCTGCGCAGCAGAGTGCCGTCCAGATCAGTAGCGATGAGTCGCGGGGTCACTCAGAACCACCGAGTCAGCAGGTCGACCAGCCCGTCGTCGTCGATGCCGCCGGTCACTTCGTCGGCGGCGGCCTGTACGTCTGGCGGGGCGTTGCCCATCGCGACCCCAAGCCCGGCCCAGCCGAGCATCTCCAGGTCGTTGTGTCCGTCACCGACCGCCAGGGCGTCCAACGGATCGATGCCGAGCCGCTCGGATACCACCCGCAGACCCGTTGCCTTGGAGATGCCGGCCGGCATCACGTCGAGCCACGCGTCGTAGCCGATCACGTAGTCGATGCCGCGCAGCCCGGCCTCCCTGGCCAGCTCGAAGAACCGCTGCCGGTCACCGTTGGGCCACCGGGCGACGAGTCGCGTCGCCGGCCCCTCGAGCAGCCGGTCGTGCGGCACGACGGTGATGTCACCGGTCAGCTCGCCCTCGGGGAACTCCCCCGTCACCCGATAGCCCACACCGACGATCTCCACCGCGAGCAGGGCGTCCGGAATACGCTCGGCGAAGAAGCCCACGGCGTCGCTCGCGTCGAACGTGATGACGTTGATCGGGGAACGCGTCTGGACGTCAGCCACGACGGCGCCGTTGGAGCAGACCGCCAGCCCGTCGAACAGCCCGAGCTCATCGCACTCCGGCAGCGTGCCGTGCATCGACCGCCCGGTCGCCAGCACTACTGCCACCCCGTGTGCCGCGACCGCACGGATGGCCTCCGCGACAGCTGGCGAGATGCTGCCGTCGTAGTTGGCGATCGTTCCGTCGACGTCGAGGGCGACCATGCGCGGCCGCCAAGCATTGCCAGCGGCAGTGGGTGCAGCCATCAGCGGGCAACTGGGTCGAGCTTGGAGCGCCCACCGAGGTAGGGCCGCAACGCGTCCGGTACGCGGACCGAACCGTCGGGCTGCTGGTGGTTCTCGAGGATGGCCACGATCCACCGAGTCGTCGCAAGGGTGCCGTTGAGCGTGGCCACCGGCTGCGTGCCGCGTTCGGTGCGCTCTCGGATATTAAGCCGGCGCGCCTGAAACGTCGTGCAGTTGGACGTGGACGTCACCTCCAACCAACGCTGTTGGGACGGCAGCCAGGCCTCGCAGTCGTACTTGCGAGCTGCGCTTGACCCGAGGTCGCCCGCAGCGATGTCGATGACCCGGTGCGGGAGCTCGACCTTGGCGAGCATCTCCTCTTCCCAGCCGAGCAGCCGCTCGTGCTCGGCAGCCGCCTCGGCCGGCGTGCAATAGGAGAACATCTCCACCTTGTGGAACTGGTGGACGCGGATGATGCCGCGGGTGTCCTTGCCGTAGGACCCGGCCTCGCGGCGATAGCACGCCGACCACCCGGCATAGCGGCGCGGGCCGTCGGCCAGATCGAGGATCTCGTCCTTGTGGTAGCCGGCGAGCGCCACCTCGGATGTGCCGACGAGGTAGAGGTCGTCGGCGTCGACGCGGTAGACCTCGGCTGCATGCGACCCGAGGAACCCGGTGCCGGCCATGATCTCCGGCCGTACGAGGGTCGGCGTGATCATCGGTGTGAAGCCGGCGGCAAGGGCCTGGTCCATCGCCATGGTGAGCAACGCGAGCTCGAGCTGGGCGCCGACGCCGGTCAGGAAATAGAAGCGCGCACCCGAGACCTTGGCCCCGCGCTCGGTGTCGATCGCGCCGAGCAGCTCGCCGATCTCGAGGTGGTCGCGGACGGGGTCAGGCGTTGGGCGCTCACCGACCTCACGGAGTACGAGGTAGTCGTCCTCGCCGCCCGCGGGGACGCCGTCCTCGATGACGTTGTCGATCGTGCCGAGCAGCTCGTCGAACTCGGCTGCCGCCGCGTCGGCAGTGACCTCCGCGTCCTTGACCGCAGCCGCAAGGTCCTTGGTTCTTGCAAGAAGGCCTCGCTTCTCGTCCGGAGCGGCCTGCGGGATCTGCTTGCCCAGCGCCTTCTGCTCCGCGCGCAGCCGCTCGAAGTCCGTCAGTGCGGCGCGGCGACGGGCATCCGCGGACAGCAGCGCGTCGATCAACTCTGCGCTCGCACCCCGCGCTCGCTGAGAGGCGCGAGCACGGTCGGCGTATACGGGGTCGTCACGGAGTTGGCGCAGGTCGATCACGCGTTGAGCCTACCTGCGGGCTGCGGCCGGTCTTCCGGCCCTTGTCGCCACACCGGAGCACCGCCAGCTCGACAGCCACAGCCAAGCACCCAGGCGCTCCACGTCCGGATTGATCAGCTGCTTCGCGCAGGGTCACGCCTCACCGCGCAGCGCGCGCAACCACTCCTCGGCGGAGGCGAAGTCGGCGTCGGCGGTGCCGTAGCGCACGTCTGGCACGATGCCGTCGGCACGCTCGTACGAGCCGAGGAACCGCACGTCCTTGCTGACCCGGCGCAGTCCCTTGAGCGCATCGCCAACTCGCGCGTCAGCAATGTGCCCCTCAAGGTCTACGGAGAAGCAGTAACGGCCGATCCCGTCGCCGGTCGGACGAGACTCGATGCGCGTCAGGTTGACGCCGCGGGCGGCGAACTGCTCCAGGCTCTCCAGCAGGGCGCCCGGGTGATCGTCGCGGAGGAAGAAGACGAGCGAGGTGCGGTCCCTGCCCGTACGCGGCGGCGGATGCCCCGGTGACATGACGAGTACGAAGCGGGTCTGCGCGTCCGGGTTGTCACCGATGCCGGTAGCAAGGGCCACAACCGGGTAGTGCTCGACAGCGATCGGCGCGGCGATCGCCGCGTCGAACGGGGATGTGGGATCAGCAACCTGCGCGACGGCGGCTGCGGTGGACGAGGCGGGCAGCACGCGAGCGGTCGAGAGGTTGGCCGCCAGCCAGCGTCGCGTCTGCGCCTCCGCGTGCGGGTGGGTCGCGATCGTCTTGATGTCGGTGAGCTGCGTGCCGGCCCGGGCCAACAGCGCAAACGCCACGGGGAGCACGGCCTCCCGCACAATCGCCAGCGGGTCGCCCGCGGCCAGCTCGTCGAGGGTGGCGTTGACCGAGCCCTCGACGGAGTTCTCCAGCGGCACCATGGCGCCGGAGACCGCGTCGGTCCGGACCGCGTCGAGTGCTGCCGTCACCGACTCGTACGGACGCAGCTCGGCGCCGGGCTCAGCTACCCGGCGCAGCGCGGCCTCGGTGAACGTGCCTTCCGGGCCGAGGTAGGCGTAACTCACCACGATCATCAAGCCTACGGGGGTCGCCGGGCCGATCAGCGCCGACGGCGCACCGCGGCGTCCTGTTCGCCGCGGGCGAGTGCCACCGCCTCGCGCTCCTCCGGGGATAGGGCGAAGTCACCGTGACCACGGGTGACGATCTTTGCGTAGGTGCGGGAGCCGTCGGGCTCAGTGACGGTGCTGAGCACGACACCGTCGCCTTCGGCGTCGAGCAGCGCGAGCGAGAACGACTGGTGCCGCGCAACCGCTCCGGGAGCGTCAAAGCGCACCAGGGCCACGTGCCGGATCGCGTCGGCAGACTCTTGCCGTGCTTGGTCTAGCTCGTCGAGAGCGGACTGTACTTCGCCCCGCAGGTCGGTCATCTCGTCGCTGTTGTCGGCCAGCAGGTCGAGGATCGATCGTGTCTTACCTTTAGGCCCAACTGGCTCGAGGATCGCCAGCCGCCCGCGAAGTCCCGCCACCTTGCGGTGTGCACGAGTGGCCGACCAGAGGCCAAGCAGCCCCAGGAGCACCCCGGCGACGACGAGCCCGTCGCGCAGCGCCGGGTCACCGACAAAGCCGGACATGTCCGGAGCGTACTGCCCGCAGTCCTTCGGGAGGCTCCACGCGCACCGTGTCTGCTGGCCGTGTTCAGCCCGTAGTCGTGCGGACACGTCCTCGATCGCCGCACGGCGGCTACGAGGCCGGTCGGGCGCGCGTCTAGACTGGACGCCCGCGCACCGCAGAGACCGGAGGGAACGGGACGTGGACCTCGCGGTCGTGCTGACCACGTTCCTGCTCGTCTTCCCGGTCGAGCTCCCCGACAAGACCTTCGTCGCGACGTTGGTGCTGTCGACGCGCTACCCCGGCCGTTGGGTCTGGCTAGGGGCCAGCACCGCGTTCCTCGTGCAGACCTTGATCGCCGTCTTCGTCGGCCAGATCCTCTCGCTGCTGCCTGAGACGGCAGTCCACATTGCGGCGGCAACCCTGTTCACCGTTGGAGCGATCATCCTCCTGCGCTCGGCGGCGCGCGCGGACGCGGATGAGGCCGCCGAGGAGGCGGAGCTCGAGGCCAAGCAGACCGCTCCCGCGGCTGGTGTACGCGCGGCGGCGATCTCGTTCGGTGTGCTCTTCGCTGCCGAGTGGGGTGACCTGTCGCAGTTCACGATTGCGGGGCTCGCCGCGCGCTTTGACTCGCCACTGTCCGTGTTCGTCGGAGCCTGGCTCGCACTGGCCAGCGTCGCCGCCGTCGGAGTGCTCGCCGGACGCACCCTGCTGCGCTATGTGAAGCCCTCCCTCGTCAAGCGGATCGCCGGCGTGCTCTTCGCCGTGCTCGCGTCGTTGGCCTGGCTGAGCGTGTTCGGCGTCGAGGGCCTGCCGCTATGAAGCGCCTCCGGCTGATCCTCAGCGCGATCGTCGCGGTCACCGCATCAACATTCGCCCTGACACCGCTCGCGTCCGCGCAGCCAACCCCCGACCAACCGCACGTCGTGCTCGCCGGCGTCGGCGGGTTGTCCTGGGCCGACGTGAGTCCCGACGAGATGCCCACTCTCTACGGCCTCACGGGCGAGCAGGCGGCAGGCTCGGTCGCCGTCCGGTCGGTCTACACGCACAACTGCGTCGCCGACGGCTGGCTCACCATCAGCGCCGGTCGACGCGCCGCCCAGGAGCGCACGCTGCCGGGCGAGGACAGCGACCGTGGCTACTGCCGCGAGGTCCCGCCGCCTACGACGCCCGGCGACGGTGCGTCGATCCCCGACTGGGCGCAGCTCAGCGCGCAGCAAGACGAGTTCGGGTACGACGCCACGCTCGGCCTGCTCGGCCAGACCCTCGACGATGCAGGCGCCTGCGCGACGGCAGTAGGCCCCGGGGCGGCACTCACCCTGGCCACCGAAAGTGGTGACGTCGCCCGATACGTCGCAGGCGCAGCCGATCTCACCACCGATGACATCAGCGCGTGCCCTGTCACCGTCGTCGACCTCGGATCAGTGCCGCCGGGCGGGCTCGATCCCGCTGCGCGCGCGGCCGCCGCGGCGGCCGTCGACGTACAGCTGAGCCAGCTGCAGGACCGCCTCCCTGACGACACCGCACTGCTCGTCGTCGGCGTTTCCGACTTTGGCCCCACCGACCCGGTGGGCCCCGACGAGCTCGCGTCGATTCCTAGCCAGCTCGGCCTCCGAGTCGGCCTCGCGTCCGGGCCACAGTCGGACGGGACCCCGTACGGCGCCAACTGGCTCACCTCCGGCTCGACCCGTTGGGACGGCCTGGTCCAGCTCACGGACGTGACGCCGACGCTGCTCGAGTATGCCGGCGTCGACATTCCGAGCGATGCCGTCGGACGGCCCTGGCGTGCAGGCACCCCGCATCCCGGCACTGCGGCAGAGACAGTTCGCGAACTGCAAGGGTCCGACCGTGCCGCGCAGGTCTTCCGCGAGCAGTCCGGGCCGTTCTTCCTGTTCCTCGGCCTTATCGAGCTCGCGTTCTTCGGTGGCAGCATTGCGCTGCTGGGGCGCTGGCTCTCGATGGCGGCGCGCCGGCGGGTGCTTACGGCCGTGCACCTGTTCGCTCTGGTGGCCGCGTCGTTCCCGGTGGCTTCGTTCCTGGCCAACCTGAGTCGCTGGTGGCTGGCCGATCGGCCAGCCCTCGCGTTGTGGACGACCCTGCTCGGCATCGCCGTCGCCATAACCGCGATCGCCGCGGCTGGGCCGTGGCGCTCGCGAGCCTACGGCCCGACGGCTGTGGTCGCCGGCATCACCGCCGGCGTCCTGGGCGTCGACGTCCTGGTGGGCTCGCAGCTGCAGCACACCAGCCTGCTCGGGCTCTCACCGCTCGTGGCCGGGCGGTTCTACGGGTTCGGCAACATCGCCTTCGCGATCTTCGTGATCGCCTGCCTGGTGTTCGCCGCGGCAATGGCGCAGTGGGTGCTCGACCGGGGCGGCTCACGGCGCATGGCGACCACGGTCGTCGCGGTGATCGGGTTCGCTGCCGTCGTGGTCGACGGCGCGCCGTTCGCGGGAGCCGACTTCGGTGGGGTCATCACCACCGTCTGTGGTTTCGCGATCCTCGGCATCGTGGTCAGCGGTACGAAGCACACCTGGCGCCAGCTCGTGCTGGTCGCCGTTGCGGCCGTGGTGGTGGTGGCGGCTATCGCGTTCCTCGACTGGCTACGCCCTGCGACAGCCCGAACACACCTCGGTGACTTCGTGCAGCAGGTGCTGGACGGTGAGGCCTGGGAGATCGTCTACCGCAAGGCGCGCAACTCGCTGCGTACTCTGGTCGGCCGCCCGCCCTACGGCTGGCTGGTGCCGCTGTCGTACGCCGTCATCATCGCGATGGTCCGCCGCCCGGAGCGGATGCGCGTGCCGGGGCTCGCCGATGCGTTCGCTGCCTGGCCACTGCTGCGGCCCTTGATCTGGACGGGGCTCCTGACCGGCGTCGTCGGGTTCGCGGTCAACGACTCCGGGGTGATCTTGCCCGCGCTCATGCTGACGATTGGGATTCCGCTGGTCGTGGCGGCGGTGAGCCGGGCACTCCGCCTGCTGCTCGACGCACCACTGCCGCCAGACCCCACGCAACAGTCAGCGACGCCAGCAACCCACTGACCCAGCGGAGCGCGGGTGCACGATGGCTCGCCCATGCCGCCACCTGCGGCGGGAACTCCAGCGCGCGGCTGGCGACGTACCAGAAGCCGTAGGCGCCTGTGTGCACCAACAAAACCCAGTCAGCGGCGGAGGCCGCCACGAGAGCGAGCGGCGCCCAGACCGCCGCGTCGTACCACGGCAACACGTACTGCGCGCCCAGCACCCACGCCAGCGAGATCGCCGTCGCCCCACGGGCTGCCTCCCCCACGACGGTGTCGGCGCGGGGTAGGACGCGCAGCAATACGACTACGAGAACAGCGATCACCACCCACGCCGCGATAGCGACGTAGCGCTTCGCGTCTTCGCGCGGCAGCTGCTCGTCGAGCACCTCGTAGATGCGGTGCCAGAACGTGGAGGGTGACACGTACTTGGCGTTGGCCTGCACCTGGGTGAACGCCGCCTCCCCCGTGAACCCGTACGTCAACGCGAGTGACGTCGCCGCGCCGCGCAGAGCAGCAGCGCGTCTTTGGGGCGGCGGCGCAGCGCCCAGAGGAAGCCGAGTCCCCAGAGCCCAAGGGAGATCTTGACCGCGCCGGCAAGGCCAAGCAGCAGCCCGGCGCCCAACGGTGACCGGCGCAGCAGCGCGAGTGCCGCCACGGCCAGCACGATCGCCTGCGCGTCGAGGTGCGCGCCGCCGACGACGACGTAGATCAGCAGCGGGTTGGCGGCCCACAGCAGCGCGGCGCGGGCCCGCCGCGCCGGATCGCTGCCCGCTGCCTTGACGAGCAGTGCGCCGGCAGCGACGTAGGCGGCCGCGTTGATCAGCGCGAGCCAGAACACGATGTCGTGCATCGAGCCGCCGCCGAGCCGGGCCGCGAGCTGCTGGACCATCGTGGCGAGCGGCCCGTAGACGCTGGTCACGTCGAGCCACGGCTTCTCGGTGGCTAGCCCGATCGAGTCGCCTTGCTCGATGAGTGTGCGTGCGGTGTTGTCGTACGGGTCGAAGCCGAGCGCGGACAGCCGCCCGTAGACCGCATAGACCTGCACATCGGCGCTCGCCATCGGAGGCACCAGCACGAGCGCGAACGCGGCAGCTGCTCCCACGGCGACGAGCCTTCGCCCGTCTGGCAGCCAGCCGCGTCGTAGCGCCCACATCCCGACACCGAGCGCGACGGCTGCACAGGCAACCGCAGCGCTCGTCAATCCGACCGCCACCGCCGGTCGCAGCGCCAAGTCAAGGTCGTAAGGCGGCAGCCAGCCACGCCCCGGTTCGTCGGCAAGCGTGAGAGCGACCGCGTTGGGGCCGGCCAGCCCGACGAAAAGGAGCAGCAGCATGGAAAGGGCGCCAAGCCCGTACGCGAGCTGCGGCAGCCAGCCGGCCTGACCCCCGCGAACGGAAGCGTTGTGCACCGGCTCGCCCGGTGTGTCGGTGCGCAGTGCTTCAGTTGCGGGCGCCGGGCTCCGCTCGGGGTCCTGTCGCTCAGCCACGGTGCCATGGTCGCGGCAGCACGCCGCGCTCCGCGAGTGCCTTGGCGACGTGGGCCCACTGCTTCGCCCGGTGCATTTGGGCGTGCCAGTCGGTGCCAGTCACCCGGTGGCGGAAGGGCACGGGCACCTCGACCACCCGGAAACCCTTGCGCAGCAAGTCAATCGTCAACCCTGTCTCGACTCCGAAGCCGTGCGCGAGCGGGAGCGCCGCCTCGAAGGCGGCCCGCGTCAGGCAGCGTTGGCCGGACAGTGGCTGAGTAGCCACGAAGCCGGTGGCCCGCTCGATGCCGTCGCGGGCGAGGTTGACGACGAGGCCACGACCCCCGCCGGGTTGTGGCGGCAGCGTCGCGATCGTCATGTCCGCGCGATCGGCGAGGACCTCCTCGGCAAGCGGCGCCGCTTCGGCCGCGGTATCCGCCAGGTCGCCGTCGAGGAAGAGCAGGGCGCGCGGGGCGGTGCGGGTGCGCTCGCGCTCCTCGATGGTGGCGATGGCCGCCGCGCCAGACTCCATCGCCGCCGCCTTGCCGCGGTTACTGGAGTGCCGTACGACAATTGCGCCGGCGGCGCGGGCGGCTTCCTCGGTCCGATCGGCTGACCCGTCGTCCACGACGACAACCAGGTCGACGCCGTCGATCCGCTGGGCTCCCAGCACGGTCGCCGCGATGCGCGGCGCCTCGTCCTTGGCAGGGATCACGACGGCGACGCGGCCGACGTTGCCCGGTGTCGACGTCGTCATGGCGCACAGGGTAGCTGCGCTGGCGTCAGGTCCGGACCGCCAGCCGGGCCGGGAGGGTCGGCGGATCGCCCGCCGGGTCATGCAGGTGGCAGGCCACCGCGCGCCCCGGCTCGTCCGCCGCAAACGCGGTGGGCCGCAGCAGCGGCCGGTCGACGCGGCATCGGTCGTACGCGTCCGGGCAGCGCGGATGGAACGGGCAGCCGCTCGGCAGATTGAGCAGGTCGGGCGGTGACCCCGGGATGCCGGAGAGCTCCTGGCGTGGACCGTGCAGCGGCGGGAAGGAGCGGAGCAAGCCGCCGGTGTAGGGATGCCGTGGCCGCCGGTAGATCTCCTCGGCCGTCGCGTCCTCGATGATCTCCCCGGCGTACATGATGGCGATGCGGTCGGCGGTCTCGACGAGCAGCGAGACGTCGTGGGTGATGAAGATGACCGCGAAACCCAGCCGCTCGCGCAGCTGCATGAGCTGCTCGATGATCTGCCGTTGCATGACGACGTCGAGCGCGGTGGTCGGCTCGTCCATGATGAGGACCTGTGGCTCCAGTGCGAGCGCCATCGCGATCATCACGCGTTGCCGCATGCCGCCGGAGAGCTGGTGCGGGAACGATCGCAGCCGATCGGAGCTGATCCCGACCATGGCCACCAGCTGACGCGCCCGGTCCTCTCGTTCGTCGCGCGACGAGTCGGGGCGGTGTTCGGCGATCGCGTCGACGAGCTGCCGACCGACACGGTGCACCGGGTTGAGGGAGTTCATCGCGCCCTGGAAAACGATCGCCGTCTCGGTCCAGCGGTGCGCGCGCAGCTCCGCATCGCTGAGCCGGAGCAGGTCGTCGGTCGTGCCATCTCGCGACGTGAACAGCACCTCCCCACCGGTGATCAAGCCAGGTGGCGGCAGCAGCCGCGTGGCCGCGTACGCGAGTGTTGACTTGCCGCACCCCGACTCGCCGGCGAGGCCGAGCACCTCCCCGTGATGGAGCGTCAGCGACACGCTGCGCAGTGCGTGTGTGGCGCGTGTGTCATAGCCGTAGTCGACCGACAGCCCCCGGATCTGCAGCACCGGGTCGCCGAGCGCGAGGGGGTTGCCCGAGATGGCGAGGCTCGTCATGCGTCGGCCCCCTTGCGATTGTCGGTGTGCACCGGTGTGAAGCCGACGCGTGGACGGATTCGTCGCCGCCGAAGGGCGGTGGCCTGCTGCCCGGTCGACCGTAGCCGCGGGTTGACGAACTCGTCGATGCCGAAGTTGATGAGCGTGAGCGCCATGCCCACAAGGGCGATGCAGAGCCCAGCCGGCACGAACCACCACCATGCACCGCGCGCGAGGGCCTGGTTGGACTCTGCCCAGAACAGGATCGTGCCCCAGTTCCAGTCGCTCACCGACGTCACTCCGATGAACGCGAGTGTCACCTCGGACAGCACAGCGAACGTCACCGTTCCCACGAAGCTCGCCGCGATGATCGCAGTCAGGTTGGGCAAGATCTCGAACCAGATCACCCGCCACAACGACTCACCGTTGGCCCGCGCCGCCTCCACGAAGTCGCGCCGTCGCAGTGACAGCGTCTGGGCACGAAGAATCCGCGCGCCCCACGCCCACGACGTGAAGGCAAGGACCAGGGCCACCGTGAACGGACCGGCCCTCGGCAGCTGACCAGCGATGATGATGATCAGGGGCAGGGCCGGCAGGACCAGGAAGACGTTGGCCAGCAGGGACAGCAGCTCGTCGGAGACGCCTCCGAGGAAGCCCGCCGTCACCCCCACCAGGATCGAGAGCACGGTGGCGACGAAGCCGGCGGTGAATCCGACGACAAGGACGCCCCGAGTGCCGACGAGCAGCTGCGAGTAGATGTCCTGCCCGGTGTTGGTGGTGCCGAGCCAGTGCTCGGCGCTCGGCGGAGCCATCGACGAGTCGCTCAGCGCACTGGGGTCGTACGGCGCAATCCACTCACCGATCACGGCGATGAGGAGGAAGAAGCCGAGGATGGCGATGCCGATGAGCGACTTGCGGTTGCGCAGGAAGACCAGCCGCTGACGACCCCGGCCCACCACGGGCTCGGCCTCGATCGTTGCGACGAGCTCGTTCTGGGCGATCTGGGCGGTCATCGGCTCAGCCCTCCTGCCGCGTGCGCGGGTCTAGGGCGACGTACGCGATGTCAGCCAGCAGGTTGGCCACCAGCACCGACAGCGTGATGATCAGGAAGATGCCCTGCATCAGCGGATAGTCGTTGCCGGTGACGGCCTGGTATAGCAAGAACCCGATGCCCTGGTAGGAGAACACCTTCTCCATGACAAGCGTGCCGCTGACGATGAAGCCCAGTGACAGCGCGAACCCCGAGATCTGCGGGAGTACGGCGTTGCGCGCGGCGTAGCCGAGCATCACGCGCCGCTCGGACAGCCCCTTGGCGTGCGCGACGGTCACATAGTCCTCGGAGGACACCGTCACCATCATGTTGCGCATCCCGAGAATCCATCCGGCGACCGACGCGAGCACGATGGTCAGGGCCGGGAGCACGCCGTGATAGATCGCCGACCCGATGAACTCAGCGTTCCAGCCGGGCAGGAGGCCGCCGTCATAGCTGCCGGCGGCCGGAAACACCGGCCAGGTGACGGCGAACAACACGATCGCGATGAGCCCGAGCCAGAAGTACGGGACGGCCGAGAAGAAGGTGGTGATCGGGAGGATCGCGTCCCACCGCGACCCGCGCCGCCAGCCGATGAACACACCGACCAACGTCCCGATGACAAAGCTGATGACCGTGGCGATGCCGATCAATGCGATGGTCCACGGCAGCGACTGCCGGATGACGTCGGCGACGGGAGTTGGAAAGAACGAGAACGACAGACCGAGGTCTCCGTGCAGGAGGTTGTTCCAGTACTCGACGTACTGGCTCCACAGGCTGCGCTCCTCGTCGAGCCCGAACAGCACGTACAGCGAGTCGATCGCGTCGGAGCTGAGCTGCCCTTGGTAGCGGTTGATGAGGGACTGCACCGGGTTGCCGGGCAACAGGCGCGGGATGACGAAGTTGAGCGTGATCGCCGCCCACGCAGTTACCAGATAGAACGCCAGCCGGCGCAGGATGAACCTCATGCGGCCACCCCCGCGGCGCGCGGTGCGTCCGGCCGCGACGCATAGAGCCAGCAGGCCGCCTCGCGTCCCGGGCCGGCCGCCAGCAGGGGCGGTGACTCTTTGCGGCACACGTCGTTGGCGAACGGACAGCGCGGGTTGAACCGGCAGCCGCTCGGCGGCGTGATCAGGCTCGGCGGCTCCCCCGACGCGCCCGCCGAATCGCTGCGGCCCAGCAGCTGGTCAGGGTCTGGCGCCGACCGTACGAGCAGCTGCGTGTAGGGGTGGGCCGGCCGCTGCGTGATGCCTTCGCTGTCGCCGGTCTCCACAACGCGACCGGCGTACATCACCATCGTGCGGTCGGCGAAGTAGCGGGCCGACGCGATGTCGTGCGTGATGTAGAGGATGGCGATCTGCAGCTCGTCGCGCAGCTCGCGCAGCAGGTTGAGGATGCCGAGCCGGATTGACACGTCGAGCATCGAGATCGGCTCGTCGGCAAGCAGCACCCTCGGGTTGGCGCCGAGCGCCCTCGCGATCGCGACCCGCTGCCGCTGCCCGCCGGACAGCTCGTGCGGGAACTTGTCGACATAGCGCACCGCCGGGCGCAGCTGCACCCGCTCCAGCAGTGCGTGCAGTGCCTTCTCCTTGGCCGCACCGTGCAGTCCAGGCTGATGGATCGCGAGCGAACGGCCCAATGTGTAGCGCACCGTGTGCACCGGGTTGAGCGATGCGAACGGGTCCTGGAAGATCATCTGGACCTGCTTTGCGTACGCCCGGAATCGTCGGCCACCTCGCGCCGAGACCCGCTCGCTGGCAAGCCTGATCTCACCACCTGTGGGCGCCAGGAGCTGGGCGAGCAGCCGCGCGACCGTGGACTTGCCCGACCCGGACTCACCAACCAGGGCCACGACGCTGCCGCGGTGCAACGTGACGTCCACGTTGTCGACCGCATGCACGACCCGGTTGGACCGCAGGCCGCGAACCTTGAAGTGCTTGCTGAGGCCACGCGCGGTGAGGACGGCACCGTCGTCGGCCTCGTCAGCGGTGAATGGCTCGGACATGACACCTCGGCACTAGGCATCTCGGGCTATGACATCTGGGGCTATGACATCTCGGCGCGGGCGGCGTCGGGTGAGCGTACGCCCGCGGCGGGGGGATCCGCCGCGGGCGTACTCGAGTGCCGATCAGGCGACCGGCTTGAGGTTCATCAGGATCATCGACGCGTTGACCATCGTGGGCTGCGGAGTGGCGTACGGGTTGTCCTCAGTTGGGAAGCCCGTGTAGTACTTCTCGCTGAACTCCGCGCCGATGGGGCGAGCCACCATCGGGATGCCCGGCACCTCATTGACCATGATGCCCTGCAGCACATCAAGGGCAGCCTGCGCCGTGGTCTCGTCCGAGGCGTTGGCATAGTCCTGCAGAGCCTTGCTCGCCGCATCGCTCTGGTACCGGCCGAAGTTCCAGTCGGCCTTGTCGCCGAGCGGCTTGTAGTGCGCGCCGTCCATGATGTTGCTGAAGATGTTAAAGGGCGTGATGCCGGTGTCAGTCCAGTGCATCGACGCCTGGAACTCGCCGTTCGCGATCGCGGTGAACCATGCGTCGGCATTCATCGTGCTGACCGAGGCTTCGACGCCGAGGTCCTTCACGCTGTCAGCCACGATCTGCAGGTCTGCAAGGTAGTCCGCCCAGCCGGCCGGGTCGACGAGCTCGAAGGTGACCGGCTCGCCGTCCGGGTCGATGAGCTTGTCGCCCTGCAAGGTGTATCCGGCGTCCGCGAGTACCTGCTTGGCGCCCTCGACGTCTGGTTCCATCGTGACGCCGTCGTATTCGGCAGACATGAAGCTCTCACCGGCCGGCAGCGGCAGGCCGGTGGGGCTCTCCAGCTTGGGGAAGACACCCGCGTGCGCCTGGGCGTGCACAGCCTCGCGGTCGATCACCATGCTTACGGCCTTGCGCATCGCAGCGTTGTTGAATGGCTTGGTCTCTGTGTTGACGTACAGCACGTCGATGCCGAGACCGGTGGGGAACCACGCCTTGTGGTTGTCGGGATCCTTGGAGATGTAGACGTCCTCGTAGTCGGCGATGAACGTCCAGCCCCACTGCGCGTCGCCGGTGGCGAGTGCCGTGGTGAGCGCGCTGTTGTCGTTGTAGGTGCTGTAGCGCAGCTCAGGCACCGCGGGGTCGCCGCCCCAGTAGTCGTCGTTGGGCACCAGCGTGGCCGCCTGCGGTGTCCACGTCTTCAACGTGTACGGACCCGTGCCGACCGGGTCCTCGTTGAGGTCGGTCGTGGGGTCGTCGATCTCGGTCCAGATGTGCTCGGGGACCATGAAGATCTGCAGCACCTTGTGCTCGTTGATGCGCTGCGCGTCGCTGAAGCTCACCGTGACCTCGTCGCCCGAGACGGTGACGTCCTCGTACGGCAGGCCCTCGGTGTTAAGCCCCTCGTTGTCCTTGCGGATGTTGAACGAGTAGGCGATGTCATCGACGGTGAAGTCCTCACCGTCGCTCCACTTCACGCCATCGCGGGCGGTGAAGGTCACCGCGGTGTAGTCGTCGTTCCACGAGTACTCCGACGCCAGCCACGGCGTGGGGTCTTCGCTGGGCCGGGCCAGGTTGACCTGGATCAGCGGCTCGTACATCGCGAACGCGTAGCCGAGCGACATCGCCGACGATGTGTTCATGAAGGGGTTGTGGTTCTCGGTCTGGGGGCCGTTGGGCATGCCGATCGTCAGTGGCTGCCCTTCGGAGTCGCCAGACGAGCCGTCTGAGCCACAGCCGGCAGCCGTTAGTGCGACCGCGACCAGGCCGACGATCGCCGATGCGATGGATCGCCTGTTCATCGTGCCTCCTTGCACGGGATCCGGCCCTTGGGCCGGATCACTCCTACGGGTGCTGGGGTAGTTCGACAGGGATCGACAGGCGCAGGTCACGGCTGGACCTGCCGACGGTTGCACGCAGACCACCCGGCGGCACGCGCCACCCGCGGTGGTCGCTGTCCCAGACCTCGAAAGACCGTCGCGGGACGGTCACCCGGGCGGTGACGGACTCCTTGCTGCTGGCCTCGACCACCGTGTGGGCGGCCAGCCAGCGCACCGGACGGTCCGGGTCGTCGATCTCCGGTTGGAGATAGACCTGGACCACTTCCCGGCCTGGACGTGGGCCGGTGTTGGTCACGGAGATGTCGAGCACAACTCCGTCGGTGGTGCTGTCGACGACGTGGCCCTCGTCGTAGGACCAGTCGGTCCAACCGAGCCCGAACCCGAACGGGCGGGCCGGCTCGAGCTTGCGGCGGTCCCATGTGCGGTGACCGACGTGGATGCCCTCGGCGTAGGTGAGCACGCCCTCGACAGGGATCGCGTGCGGCACCGGCACGTCCTCGGCCCGCGCGGGCAACGTCCAGGGCAACCGCCCGCTCGGCTCGGTGCGTCCGAAGAGTACGTCGGCCAACGCGCCGCCGGCCTCTTGGCCAGGCAGCCACCACCAGAGCACGGCGCCGACGCCCGGCTCGTCGAGCCAGGGCAGCAGCAGCGGAGCTCCTGCATTGACGACAACGACGGTGCGGTCATTGACCGCAGCCACCGCTCGGACCAGCTCGTCCTGACGACCAGGCAGCGCGAGGGTCGTGCGGTCCCAGCCCTCGGACTCGGACTCGGGATTGGTGCCGACGACGAGGACGGCGAGGTCGGCGCCACGTGCCGCGTCGACCGCTGCCGCGATCTCCGCGTCGTCGCTGCGCTGCGGAGGCCGGTGCCGCAGCTCGGCACGGACGAACCGGCCGTAGGCGCCTGCGTCGATGACCTGCACAGTCGCGTCGATGGCGACGCTGCGCGACGTCTCGACATCGACGGTGACGGGCAGGCCATCGGGGTCGTTGACGGAGGAATCGAGGATCACGTCAGAAGTGGCGTGGTGGCTGCCGCTGTCGATCTCGTGGCCGTCACAGTGCACGACGTACGTGCCTACCGTGCCGACGGAGAGCTCGTGCCGCCCGGTTGCGTCGAGCCGGACCCAGGTGCGCAGCCGCGCCGCGCGAGCCGAGGGGTGTACGCCGTCGAGCGGTAGCCACCCTGCCCACTCGTCAGTGACCGAGTGGTGCACGACGTGGCCGGCCGCGTCGAGCAGGTCCACGGTCACGCCGGGTCGGGTCATCTCCGCATCAGCGAAGGCCATGGCCGCCGCCAGCGGTTGCGCATGCTGCCTGGTCGCGACCCCGGGAAGGAGATCCACGACGGCATCAGCGGGCAACAGCTCACGCAGACCCTCAGCCGGCGTGACCACATGGCCAGGCTTGACGAACGCGCTGCCGCCACCCTGCACGAACGGCTCGACCGCGTTGGCACCGATGAGTGCGACGCGCGACATCTTCGCCGGGTCGATAGGCAGCAGGTTGTCATTGCGGAGGGCCACCGTCGCTCGGGCGGCCAGGTCGCGCAGCTGGCGACGAGCGGTGCCTGGGCGGCTTGTCGTACGCGTCATGGGCTCCGCACCGTCGAGCGCACCCACCCGATCGGCAAGCCGGAGGATGCGGGCGATCTTGTCATCGATGACGCCTTCGGGCACCTCGCCCGCTTCGACTGCGGCGAGCAGCTGGTCCCCCCAGGGACCACCAGGTCCGGGCATGACGAGGTCGAGCCCTGCGTTGGCGGCCGGCACCGTCGATGTCGTGGCCAGCCAGTCGCTGACGACGACACCGTCAAAGCCCCACTCGTGCTTGAGCAGGTCGGTGACGAGGCGACCATGCTCGGTCGCGGGTGCCGCGAGCACGCTGTCGTCGACGCCGTTGTAGGCAGCCATGACAGCCCAAGCGCCGGCGTCCTTGACGACCCGCTCGAACGGCGCGAGGTATACCTCGCGGAGGGCTCGCTCGTCCACGGCAGCGACATAACTGGTGCGCTCGGTCTCCGAGTCGTTGGCGACGAAGTGCTTGACGCACACCCCGACGCCTGCTGCCTGAGCCGCCGCGACAAGCGCCCCTGCGAGCTCACCCGTGAGCAGCGGATCCTCGGAGAGGCACTCGAAATGCCGACCGCCGACCGGCGTGCGCTGGATGTTGATCACGGGAGCGAGAACGATGTCGACCCCGATGCGGCGAGCTTCGGCCGCGAACAACGCCCCCACCTCGGCGGCCGCCGCCGGGTCCCAGGTCGCCGCCATCGCGCTCGGCGCCGGAAACAGCAGCGACGGGTCGTGGCCAGGCGTACCGATGCCACGCACTCCGACCGGCCCGTCAGAGAAGACGAGCGACCGCAGCCCGACCGTCGGCGCCGGGTGGAGGGTCCAGGTCGTGGCGCCGGTGAGCAGCCGTACTTTGTCAGCCAGGGCGAGCCGGGCCACGGCCTCGGCGACAGCCTCGTCGACGCTGCGCGGGTGCAGCACCGGCAGGGGGGCGCGTGCCACGGCTATCCTCCGAGTTGTCGGATAACTGACTTACAGGTCGGTAAGTGAGACGCAAATGTTGCACACTTACTGACATGTAAGTAAGTGTTCCCAGGGTCACGGTTGTGTTACGAGGAAGGGACGGCGCGCGCATGGCCGCGGACAGCGAGCTCGGGCCGGTGCCTGCCGGGCAGAAGGGATCGCGCCGGCAGCGCACGGAGGCCCGGCGCACCGAGATCCTCAAGGCGGCGATGGCGACGTTCGCGACGCGCGGTTACCGCAACGGCTCACTGGGCGAGATCGCTGAGCAGGTCGGCATCACGCACGCGGGCGTGCTGCACTACTTCGGCTCCAAGGAGTCACTGCTCATCGACGTGCTCAAGTACCGCGACGAGGCCGACCTCGAGCACCTGGAAGGCCACCGCCGGCCGGAGGGCTTCGCCTTCCTGGAGCACCTCGTCAACACCGTGACCGCCAACATCGACCGGCCCGGCATCGTGCAGGCCTACGCCGTGCTGTCCGCCGAATCGGTCACCGAGGATCACCCCGCGCAGGACTGGTTCCGATTCCGGTTCGAGGTGCTACGCGGGATCATCGCCCGCGCGCTGGCTGCGTCCTGCCCGCCGGAATCCGTGCCGGCTGCAGCCGAGCTCGACATCGCGGCGTCGTCGCTGATCGCCTTGATGGACGGCCTGCAGGTCCAGTGGTTGCTCGATCGTGACGTCGTCGACATGCCGCGGGCGCTGGCCCTGGTGACCGATGCACTGCTGGCGCGCTGGGGGTCGGAGCGCCGCACCGCCCCGGAAACCCCGCCCGGCTAGCCTCGTCACATGACCTACCCGCATGGGGTGTACAGCGAGGTTGCCCCGCTGCGGACTGTGCTTCTGCATCGCCCGGGCCCCGAGCTGAAGCGGCTCACACCGCGCAACAACGACAAGCTGCTCTTCGACGGGATCCCGTGGGTCGGGCGAGCTCAGGAGGAGCATGACGCGTTCGCCGACGCGCTACGTGAGCGTGACGTTGAGGTGCTCTACCTGACCGAGCTGCTCGTGCAGACGCTGGCCTTCGAAGCGGCCCGGCTCGCATGCATCGAATCGGTGCTGGCCGACCGACGACTCGGTGACACCCTGCGGTCCCAGGTGCGAAGCCATCTGAACGGCTTGCACCCTGACGACCTCGCTGCAGTGCTGGTCGCCGGCCTTGCGCACGAAGAGCTCCGCAGCGGGAGCGGTCTCACGTACACACTGATGGACTCGCACGACTTCGTGGTCGACCCACTGCCCAACCTGCTGTTCACCCGCGACTCCTCCGCATGGGTGGGACATCACGTGGCGGTGACGAGTCTCGCAATGCCGGCCCGCGTGCGCGAAACCGCCCTCACCAAGGCGATCTACAGCCACCATCCGCGGTTTGCGGGCACGCCGCACGTCTACGACCCGGACCTCGAGCCGCTCGAAGGTGGCGACGTGCTCCTGCTTGCTCCGGGAGTCGTTGCAGTAGGCACCGGAGAACGCACGACGCCAGCAGGCGTTGAGCGGCTCGCTCGCCGAGCCTTTGCCGCCGGCCTCGCGCACACGGTGCTCGCAGTCCCGATCGCCCAGGAACGCGCGACCATGCACCTCGACACGGTGTGCACGATGGTCGACGTCGATGCCGTCGTGATGTACCCCAACGTCGCCGACCGGCTGGTGGCGATCGCGGTCACCCCCGAGTCACCCGACGACGTCTCCGCGCCTTTGTCGGTAGCAGCGCCCGAGCCGTTCCTCGTCGCGGCGGCCAAGGCCATGGGCCTCGACACCCTGCGCATCATCGACACCGGCCTCGATCCCGTCACCGCCGAGCGCGAGCAGTGGGACGACGGCAACAACACACTCGCCTTGGCGCCCCGGCTTGCCGTTGCCTACGAGCGCAACACAGAGACCAACGCGCAACTGGAGCGGGCCGGCATCGAAGTGATCGGCATCAGCGGGTCGGAGCTCGGGTCTGGCCGGGGCGGGCCGCGCTGCATGTCGTGCCCGATCGCACGAGACGGGGTTGACCCGGAAAGTCTCAGCGCAGGGTTGGAGAACCCCGAACGCTCCTGACGGGGGAAACAGCAGCGTTCGGGGTCGTAAGAGCGACGCTAACCCAGAAATCTCCGTTTAGGAAGTTGCTGGGCAAAGTAACTCGGCGTTTTACCTGATTGTTACTTGCCGGTTCGTCAGCCCGGCGCGAGCGCCGCGCTCGGCGGCGGTGAGCGGCGCGGCATCGCCCAGAGCCGCCTCGAGCCGGGTCGCAAACTCACCTGCCGGGCCGGCGACCTCCCCGGCCCGGGTGCCTCGGACCAGGTCCCAGACCGGGATCAGCAGGCCGAGAGCTCGGAACGTGCCGAGCAGCCGGGTGCCCGGCCCGAGCCCCGACTCACCACGCACGTGCAGCCGGGCCAGCGCGTCGAGCAGTGGCTCCTCGTCGTGCGGCAGCACCCAACGGACCTGGTCACGGTCGACGAGCTGGCACCAGTAGGCGCCGTCGACGCCAGCGATCCGCGCCGCCGGCAGCAGGGCGGAGTTGGCCTGCTCGAGCGATGCCTCGACGACCGGGTCGGAGTCCGCGCCATCCTCACGCCAGAAGTCGAACGACTCGTGGACGGTGACCTCGAACGGCGCGACCGGGTCAAGCAGATCCTGCAGCCGTGGCGCGTCGGCCGGTGCCGGCCCAGCGTCGATCTCGGCCCCCGGGTCGGCCGCGAGCGCCCTGCTCAGGGCGTGCCCGAGGTCGTGGCTAAGGTCCCCGGAGCCTGCGGCAAGCGTCTGCAGGCCGAGCCATACCTCCCCGTCGGACCGCACGAGCGCCGCGGAGGCCAGCGGCAGCAACGACACGGCGCGAACGGCTCGATCAGCATCCTGCGACAGCCGTACGGGAGCGGAGGCGCAGGCCACGATCTCGCGCAACGCCACCCAGTCGGGCTCGCCAGGCAGACCGACGAACGGGCGGGCATTGATGGCGGTCGAAGCCACCGCCGCGCGGTGGGCGGACTTGCCGTGGCAGTTCCGGTACTTCTTGCCGGAACCGCACGGGCACAGCTCGCGCGGCCCCACTGCCGGAATGTCCGCAACGGCAGCTGTCGACGGTCGTCCGCGCTTGGCCATGTTCGTGACTGTATCTAGGGTCAGGCGCTGGGCGTCGGGCGCAGGACCGCCCAGACCGTCACGCCGGCTTCGGCGGGGGCGACTCCCCAGTCCTGAGCCAGCGCGTCGACGATCTCGAGCCCGCGGCCCCCGATCTCGGTCTGCCCGGCGTGGCGCACCCGCGGATGACTCACGCCTCCGCCGTCGGTGATCCGCAGCTCGATGCGTTCCGGCTGGACGCTCCAAGCCACGCGGATCTGACCCTGCGAGAGCGGGCGACCGTACCGGACGGAATTGGTGAAAAGCTCGGAAAGGACCGTGAGCGCGTCGTCCCGAAGCACCCCACGGATGCCCGAGTCCTCGAGGTCATGGGCCAGCAACCGGCGCGCCACGCCCACACTCTCGACGGCGCGCGGCAGAAGACGCGACCGAGGCACAGGGGCCTCGGTCGTCATTGGTCGTCCCACCGTGTGCCCTCTAACACGATGCCCTCACGGCGTCCCGCATTCTCACCACCTTGTTCTGCCCGTTGTGGCGCACGTGAAACATGAGACGCCACCTCGCGGCGAACCATCGCCGGTCGGTCGGTGATCAGCACCTGTACGCCGAGGCGGAGGCAGAGGCGCGCGTCGGCGGCGGTGTTGACCGTCCAGACATGGACCTCGAACCCCCGCGCAACAAGTGCCGCTACATGATCGGGATGCCGGCGAACGAGCTCGATCGACGGTCCCGCCATCCAGGCACCGCCACGGAGGGACCCGTCGCGGTGCACAAGCCCGGCAGGCGCGAGCCGCGTGTAGAGCACCACCGTGGGCAGGCTCGGGGCCAGCGCGCGGACGCGCCGCAACGACGTACGGGCAAAACTCATGGCCCGGGCCTGTACGCCGTCGAACCGCCGCCCTCCGGCCAGGCTGTGTGCGGCGAGCGTCTCGACGAGGCGCTCCTCGACCAGCCCCGCGTAGCGCGTCGGGTGCTTGGTCTCGATCGCCAGCTCGACCGGGCGGGCGGCCTCGGTGACCAGCTGCAGCAGCCGGTCCAGGGTGACCACGCCCCGCTCACTGACGTCGGGCGCCTCGTCGTCGAGGTCGGCCCACGGGTGCTTCCAGGATCCCCAGTCGAGCGCCTCCAGATCGGCCAGCTCCAGCGTCGACAAGACCCCGTGACCATCGCTGGTGCGCTCGATCCGCCTGTCGTGCACACACACCAGATGCCCGTCGGCCGTGAGCCGGACGTCGCACTCGAGGCCGTCGGCTCCGTCGACTAGCGCTTGCCGGTAGGCGCCGAGCGTGTGCTCGGCCTGCGACTCGCTCGCCCCGCGGTGAGCGATCACGCGCGGCCGCGTCAGCGCGGGCGTCACGTTCGACACCCCTCCATCGTGACATTCACCCGGAGGCTAGTCCGGGAACAGGACGCCCGGGTTGAGCAGCGCGTCGTGGTCAAGGGCGTGCTTGACCGCCAGCATCGCCGCAATCTCGGCGCCACTGCGTCCGAGGTGCAGCCATTGGCGTTTCGCCACGCCGATCCCGTGCTCGGCCGAGATGCTGCCGTGGTGCGCAGCGACGATGTCGAGCACCCGCTCCGTGACTGACTCGTCGTCGGGCGCCGGACCGATCACGTTGACATGGACGTTGCCCTCGTTGATGTGGCCGAACAGATAGACCTCGTACGGTGCCAGCGCCGTTGCCACCTCGTCGCAGAACTTGGCGAGCTGGTGCCGCGGCACCGCAACGTCGAGCTTGTGCGGCACTCCGCGCGTGGAGATCGACTCGGTGTGCCGCTCCCGGTAGGCCCACAATCTGTCGTCGACGGCTGCGTCGGCATCGGCCGGAAGCTGCGGCAGCTCGTCGGTCTCCAGCAAGAGATAGGCCGGCCACGCCCGCTGCAACGGATGCGGCAGCCCAGCGACTCGTCGTACGAGCTCGAACCCGGCAGCCACCATGAACTCCGCCGCGCGCAGCCCGTGGTCGGGAATCAACCCGACCGCCTCGTCGATGTCCGCGCAACCGATCAACACCGTGCTGCCAGGAGTCTCCAGGGGCCAGAGTCGCAACCGAGCCGCGGTGACGACCCCGAGCGTGCCCTCGCTCCCGACGAGCAGCCCCGACAGGTCATAGCCGGTCGAGTCCTTGGGCAACCCGGCGAGCCGCGACACCACCGAGCCGTCCGCCAGCACCGCCTCGACGCCCAGGACCTGGGAGCGAGTGTCGCCGTAGCGGCAGACCCGCACCCCGCCCGCGTTGGTGCCGATCGTGCCGCCGACCGTCGCACTGTCACGGGAGGCGAGGTCGACGCCGTACGTGAGCCCGGCCCGTCGCGCTGCCCCCTGGGCCGCGGCGATCGTGGCGCCCGCGCCGGCCGTGAGCTGACGGTCGTCTACATCCCGGATATCGCTGAGTCGGCGAGTCGACAAAACGACCGGCGGGTCGCCGTCCGGCCTGGGGACGCCCCCACCGACGAGACCGGTGTTTCCGCCCTGCGGCACGATCGGCACTCCGACATCCGCGCATGCTCGCACCAGCGCCGCCACCTGCGCCGTGTCGGCTGGGCGGACCACCGCGCGTGCCCGGCCGGAGAAACGCCGGGTCCAGTCGGTCTCGTAGGCGCTCATGAGTTCGGGATCGGTCAGTACGTGTCCGCGTCCGACGACATCGCGCAGGCTTGTCTCTAGGGGCACGGTTCAACCCTCACACATCCCCTTGGCCGTACGTTTCTTCATCGTGAACCTGCCGCCCTTCCAGGAGCTGGTCGATGCCCACTGGCACGACGTCGCACGGCTGGCCTATGCCTTGGTCGGTCCCAGCGACGCGGACGACTGCGCCCAGCAGGCGTGGACGCAGGCGCTCGCGGCGTACCCGTCGTTGACCAGCGCGCGCAACCTGCGCGGGTGGCTGCTCACCATCACCAGAAATGTGGCTATGGACGCGCACCGGTCACGGTCGAGGCGGGCGGTCCCGATGGCCGACCCACCCGACTCACCCTTCGTGCCCACGGCAGAGCACGATCCGTCGTTGTGGGCAGCCGTCCGGTCGCTGCCCGAACGGCAACGGGTCGCGGTGGCGCTGCGGTACGTCCTCGACCTTGACCACGCGCAGATCGCGCAGATTCTCGACACCACATCCACGGCCTCGCGCCGGCTCGTCTCCGACGGTCTCGCGACGCTGCGCAAGGAGGTTTCCCATGAATGACATCCCCGCTCTCGAGCGTCGGCTGAGCGACGTTCCGCCGGTAGGCCGGCCTCCCCGGCTCCACGGCGACGTCACCTACGCCTTGCACGACACGCCCGTCGGCCCGCTCTTTCTCGCCGTGTCGAAGCGGGGGCTGGTGGCCAGCTCATACGACGAGGAGTCGAGCGCCGCCCGGCGTATCGCCGGTCGCGTCTCGCCGGCGGTCGTCCGGGGTACGAGCGAAGCGCTCGACGAGGTGCGGCGCGAGCTCGACGCCTACTTCGGCGGGCGGCGCCGGTCGTTCGACGTGCCGGTCGATCTGGCGCTGGCGACGCCGTTCCAGTCGCGGGTGCTCGGCACGCTGCGTGAGTCCGTGGCGTACGGATCGACCACGACGTACGGGACGTTGGCACGGCAGATCGGCGCACCCAAGGCGTCGCGCGCGGTCGGCGCGGCACTCGGCGCCAACCCGGTTTGCGTCGTCGTACCGTGCCACCGGGTCGTCGGCACGACCGGGGCACTCACCGGCTATGCAGGCGGGGTCGCGGCGAAGGAGACGCTGCTGCGGCTCGAGGGTGCTCTCTCGTGATCTAGCGATGTCTAGCCCTGCGGCAAGAGAGGGCTAGACGTTGCTAGCGCACCAGATGTACGTCCAGTCCCGGGGGCGCCGTCCTGGCCAACCGCATGTCACGTGTGATCAGCGTCGCCCCCAGCGCCTCGGCAAGTGCGACGTAGTGCGCGTCATAAGCGGTCAGATTGTCGCGGAGCTGCCAGATTCGCGGCAGCAACGGCTCAGCGGGCCAGCGCAGTGCAGGGAACACACGCAAGTCCTGGAGTGCACCACTGGCCCGATCCGGTGAGACGAATCCTCGCGCGACCAGTGCGCGAAAGACATTGGCGACCTCGACGGCGCACAGATACGGGATGTGAGCGCCCTCCTGGTCCGCGTCGGTCAGCCGCTGCACATCACCGCCCGCGTCCGTACCACGCAGAACCTCGACCACCGCAGACGCATCGAGGACGATCACTGATCATCGACCGTCGCGATCCGTTCTGATGAGGTCGACAGGATCAACGGGCGTCTCAATGCGGCCGCGGGTCACGGCACGCTCGTATAGCTCCTCGACGGTTGGCGTCGTGGCCGCCCTCGTAAGCTCACCCAACGCGTACTCGGAGAGCGTCTGGCCGCGCGCAGCGGCACGGGCACGCAGCTTGCGGTGGATGCTCTCGGGCACATTGCGGATCTGCAGGCTGGACATGCATTCAGCATAGGCCGCATGCGAATCGCATGCAGGGTTACGCGCCGGGTGGGTGGCCGTACACACTGACATGGCGGGTGCTGTCGGCGGTGAACGGCTCGCGGCGCCACCCGCCCCAGCGATCCAGCAGCCGCAGTCCCGCAATGCGGGCCATGAGGTCCAGCTCGCTGGGATGCGCGAGCCGGCACGAGATCGGACCGAGGCGGATGCCGTCGTTGGTGAGGTGCACGTGGTTCTCGTCGAGGATCTGGGTGACGGGGTCGTATTGGTTGACGTCAAGGACCACCTCGTCCTTGCCGACGTACTCAGCATTTACGAACTGACGCCCACGCAGCCAGGCCTGGGGTACGCCGGCCTCGACGACGAACATGCCGTCGTCGGCCAGGTGGCGCGCCGCATTCTCGAAGCAGCGCACCTGGTCGTCCTGGGTCAGCAGGTTGTAGATCGTGTTGTAGACGAGGTACACGAGGCCGTAGCGACCCGGCGCTTCGGCACGTGACATGTCGCCCATGACCACGGTGAGATCCGCCCCGCCGGGCTTGTCGCGCAGGCGCGCCACCATGTCGGACGAGAGCTCGATGCCATCGACCCGGACACCTCGGGCAGCCAACGGCAACGCGACACGGCCGGTACCGATCGCGAGCTCGAGAGCGGGCCTGCCACCGGCGATCTCTGCGAGGAAGTCCGCGGTCTCTGCCTCGTCGCCGCGCGTGTGGTCGTCGTATCGTCCGGCCACGTCCGGGCCGAAGCTGGTCGCTGGGTCAAATCCCTCCATGGCTGGCAGCCTGCTGCATGGGCCACCGGCGCCAATCGCCGGGTGCCGCTCAGGTGGGCGTGCGGCGCAGGTAAGCACCGAAGTGCGGCACGGTGAATGCGATGGTGCCGCGCTCGCCGGAGTAGACGAGCCCCTTCTTGATCAAGGCGTCGCGCGCCGGCGACAACGACGAGGGCTTGCGTCCGAGGTGCGTGGCGACGTCTGCCGTCGGCACGGCGTCGTCGGCATCGGATGAGAGTGCTGCCATGGCACGCAGGTACTCCCGCTCAGCCGGCGTCGCCCGCTCGTACCTCGATCCGAAGAACCCCACGGCAAGCTCGGTCTCCGCGTCGGGTGCGGCCACCTGCACGTCGGCGGCGGACACGGGCGAGACAGGCGCGTGGTCCCACACGACCTTGCCGTAGGCCTGGACGAAGTATGGGTATCCATCGGTCAGCGCATACAACGCGTCCAGCGCCGACGGCTCATACCCAACGTCCTCCTCCTTGGCGGGGAGGACGAGGGCGAGGTCGGCGGCCGAGCGCTCCAGGCGATCGATGCGCACGTACGAGAACAGGCGCTCACTATAGGACTTCGACGCCGACAGCACCGCGGGGAGATGCGGCAGCCCCGCACCCACCACCACCAGTGGCAGGCCTTGTTGGGACAGCTCGTGACAGGCGGCACACACCGCCGACACATCGGCCGCCGGGATGTCCTGCATCTCGTCGACGAACAGCGCGATGCCGCTGCCGACGTCCTGCGCAAGCATCCCCGCGTCGACGAACAGCTCGACGAGGTCGACCTCGATGTCGCCCGTGTCGGCGCGGCCAGCCGCGACCGGCGCATCGATCGACGGTGTCCAGCGGTCGCGCAACCGTCCACCGTCGGCGTTGACCTTGAGCGCAAACGCCTTGAGCACGCTCAGGAACTGCGTGACTCGCTCCGGGTCGCGGTGCCGCGGAGCGATCTCGCGCGCTGCCATGTGCAGCGCGCCGGACAGCGGCCGACGCAACGACTGGTCGGGGCGGGCCTCGATCTTTCCGGTTCCCCAGCGCCGTTGGATTGCTACGCTGCGCAACGCGTTGAGCAGAACGGTCTTGCCGACTCCACGGAGCCCGGTCAGCACCAGCGAGCGCTCGGGTCGGCCGCGTGCAACCCGCTCGAGCACGACGTCGAACTGCGCAAGCTCCCGGTCGCGGCCGGCCAGCTCGGGCGGCCGTTGTCCGGCTCCCGGTGCATACGGATTCCGTACGGGGTCCATGGCTCTCGCAGCGTATGGGCTGCTCTAGCGCGAACCGTAGATTTCGCTAGAAGACACGATTCGGCGTGTCGCGTTCACCCGGTCAGGACGCTCAATTGCTGAGGATCCCGAACACCGCGCCCGGCACAACAAGCCAGATGATCGCCATGACAATCATCGCGATGAGAGCGAACAGCTTGGCGTGGTCTCGGGGCGGGTCCCCCAGTCCACCCACGACGCGATAGAGCGTTTGGAGCGGCTGCTCGGTCGTGAGCCGGATGCGCCGGCGGGTGATCGCGGCCGAGCGCAGGATCGCCCAGGCCATGGCCAGGAAGACTGCCAATACTGCGACCGACGCGAACCCGAGCAGGAGATCACTTTTGGTGACGACTTGCAGGACGCTGCTCAGGCCGGTCACGACCGTGGACACTGCAGCACCCCCGAGCACGAACGCAGGCAGCCCGACGGCCCTCCCCTTGTAGCGCTGCTCGATCCGCTCCATCTGCATCCGTGTGCGACGCAGCATCAATGCCTCGTCGCTGCGCGGCGGCGACTCGGCCTCGCGCAGCGTGTAGACGTCGTGCAACGAGTCGACGAGCTCGTTGACGTGGCTGCGCACGATGAACCGCGACACCTGCTGCTGCAGGTAGCTGATCACCGCCTTGACCACGCCAGGCCCGTTGAACTGCGCGGCGCGGTATCCGTTGCGATACAAGACCTCGATCGCGCGCACGGCGTGCCGATGCGCTTCCTCGAACCGGCTTGGCTCCGCGATGGCGCGCGGCGCGGCCAACTCCTGCACGATCTCGCGCTCGACCTTGCCGTACCCCCCGCTGAGCTCCTCGAGGACGGAGTCAGCCGCGGAGCTATTGCTCTTGCGCAGAGCGTTGAAGGCCGCGAGCTTCTCGCTGAACTCGTCGAGCGGCTCTTCCGGCGCAGACTCGCGCTGCTCGGTCACCACACCGCGATCGTCCCGCGCAGCAGTCGCGTACGCGAGTCGCGCCAAGGCTTACCCGACGTACGGCTCCTCGGTGTCGCCCTCCATCGGCCTGCCCAGCTCCTGCCACTCGACCATGCCGCCAGCCACGTTGACCGCGTCGATGCCCTGCTGGACCAGCCACGCCACCGCGTAGGCGGAGCGTGAGCCGCTGCGGCAGATCACGTACACCGGCTCGCCGGTCGGAAGCTCACCCAGCCGGTCGGGCACCGTCTGCAGCGGCATGTGCACCGCACCGGGGGCACGACCGGACCACCACTCGTCGTCTTCGCGGACGTCGAGCAGGTAGGCGTCAGTCGCCAGGTCGGACACGGAGATCGTGGGTACGTGCGAAGCGCCGAACACGGCAGCATGGTCGCATGACGGAACTTTCCGCCGGTTGGCGGCGTAGGACTGGCATGCGGCGCTTGGTGTTGTGGTTGCTGCTCGGCGCCACGCTGGTGGCCGCGTGTGGCGAGCAGGCGAGCACTTCCCAGGACGAGTCGAGCCCGCCGCCGCTCACCACCCCAGGTGACCGGACGGACCTCACAGTGGTGGTTACGACTGACCCCACATCACCGGGCTCGACGTGGACGATCGGCTGTGACCCGCCCAGCGGTGATCACCCCGCCGCGGCCGACGCCTGCGTCGTCCTCACCGAGCTCGAAGCATCGACCGACGACCCGTTCGCCGCAGTTCCGGCGGATCAGGCGTGCACGTTGATCTACGGCGGCCCGGAGGTCGCCACGGTCGCCGGGGACTGGGCGGGCCGCTCGATCGACGCTACGTTCAGCCGCGCAAACGGCTGCGAGATCGCCCGGTGGGACGCGCTTGTCCCACTGCTCCCGGAAGCGGGGATCTGAGATCCGGCCCCAGCTCGCATGTCTCATCATGTGTCGCCTTGGGTATCTATTTGGTGACGCGGCCGTCAGGCTGGGGTGCGCGTCACTTCTCGACCTGAGCCGCAGCCCGACCGACAGGAGGCACCCATGGATCTAGCCCGACTCACCAAGGCAGCCGCAAGCGCCGCCGCAGGCGTCGTACTGATCATCGCGGCACCAGGCGCCTCGGCAGCTGCCGAGGCGGGCTCACACTGCGCGGTCGGCGTGGCGCCGATCGTTTCTGGCCAGCCGACACGGGCGCCGGTGATCAACTGTTTCTCGAGCTTTGCAGAGTCGATCGAGTTCGCCACGAGCGGCCGTGTGCAGCTCGATGCCGCCGACGCTCAGGTGAGCGCCACGCAGCTGGCCAAGGCCGGCGCGGCGACGACAGAGCCGTCGCTCGCGGCGGGTCCGCTGCTCGGTGTCGAGTACGACGGAGCCAACTTCAGTGCTGGGTCGCTGGCGCTCTACGGCACCAGCGGGAGCGGCTGCTTCGGCGTTACGTACGGCTTCGCAGGCATGCCCGCCGGCTGGAACGACCGCGTGTCGTCGGCGCGCGCCTACTCGGGCTGTGACAGCCGGCACTACGCGAACGGTAGCTATGGCGGGGAGGTACGCGTCTGCGCCACGGTCTGCACCGGGTTCGGCGCCATGACCAACCGCACGTCGTCGATCGTCTTCCGCTGAGGGTCCTACGGTCGGGCGCACACCCCCTGGTGCGACCCGACCGTACGACGTTCATGGCGACAGCTGCTCGATCGCGGGAAGATCAAGTCGCTGACACGTGCCGGCCTTGCCGGGAAAGACGCCCACCGACCCGTCGGGCATCGTGCACGCCACCAGATCGGGCACCCGTTGGCTGTCCACCAACGTCGACTGGCTGACGTCTGCGTCGAGCAGCCCGTCGCGCCAGGCTTGGGTGCACAGCTGCACGGCGTCGTCGATGACAGCCGGTCCACGACCGTCGGGGGCAGCGACAGCTACGTCAACTCGTACGGTGTCGCTGTCTGTCGACGCGCTGCCGTAACACGTCGCCACACCCCGCTCCGTCGGCTCACGGAACGCGACATACGCCGTCATCGCACCGGCCGTCGCCAGGGCCGTGCCCAGCCCGATGCTCGCGACGACAACGCGGCGACGCCACCAAGGTCGCCGGGCCATCTCCTGGCGAAGCACGCGCAGGATGGCCTGGGCTTCTGCCGCAGGCATCGGCCGGGCCTCCGGCAAGCCTTCGAGGAACTTGGTCACCACGAGCCCTCCCCCGAGGTGATGCCACGCTTGGTGGCGGGTCGAGGCCGGCTCGAGGATCGCTCGAGCAGGCTCTGCAAGTGGATGCGTGCGCGTGCCACTCGGGATCTCACGGTGCCGACAGGCACGCCGAGCGCGACGGCCGCGTCCTCGTAGCTCAGTCGAGCCCAGAACACCAGTGCCAGGACGTCTTGCTCGGTCGGTGTGAGCAGGTTGAACACCGAGAGCACCTTTTGCATACGCCGTTCGTCATCCGTACGTGCGACGACGTCCTCGCTCGGATCGTGACCGTGCGGCTCGGCGTTGGCCAGCTTGGCCAGGAGTCGCCGGTGCCTGCGGATCGTACGGTCGCGATGCTTGACTGCCGCGTTGGCCACGCCGAGCAGCCACGGGAGCAGGGATCCATCCTTCTCGAGGCCGATCCTGCGGCGCCGACGCCAGGTCTCGAGGAACACGACTGACGTCAAGTCGTCGGCGGACTCCCATGATCCGGTCCGGCGGAAGCAGTGGTTGTAGACCGCATCGGCGTGGCGGCGGAACAGCTCAGCGAACGCGTCGGGGTTGCCCCCGGCGGCCGTCCGCCACAGCTCGTAGTCGCTCGTCACGCGAGGATCCTGCCCCACATTCTCTATATGCCCGGCATAGGGTAGTCAGTTCCGTATGACTTTTCGGGCATTTCGGACGAGTTTGCTGTTTTGTCGGTTCGGGTCGTGCCCACGGTCGGTGACCAGGCGTTCCGTGGTCGATCCCATCCGGCGCGAGGGCTAGCCCGCGCTATTTGGTGAACCCGTTCCGGCCACCCGCCATCCGCTGGCTGACGGATGCTTCCTGACATGCCGATGTGCGGATGCCGGAGAGGTCGTCAGGATCGTCCGCCTGGGGTGATTACAGGTGGTCGTGGACGGGTGTTTCGTGAGGGTGGTCGCCCGTGAGGAGGGAGCGATATGACCAGTCAGAGCGTCCTGATCAACGGGTTCGGGGTGCTCTTCGTGATCTTGAACTCTTTCGCGTTGGGCCTCAGGCTTCCGATCGGCAAGCTCCTGGCACAGGTCTTTACCCATTGGAAGATTGCCGTGTGGGCGTTGGTGATCAATTTCGTCATCATCCCGCTGGTGTTCGTCGGGTATTTGCTGACGATAGCCTCGTCCATTCCTGGAGAGATCAAGGTCGGGTTCTGTGTCGCAGCCCTGAGCGCGGGTATGCCTTTCGCTCCCCTCCTCGCCCGGTTAGCCAAGGCGGATGCCAGCATTGCAACCACGCTGTTAGTGGTCTTGACGGCGGCGACCATCATCGCCCTCCCGCTAGGGTTGCCCCTCGCCATCGACGCGGTTGATGCCAACCTCAGGACCTCTGTCTGGGATATCGCATGGCCGCTGCTGCTCTTCTTGCTCCTGCCGGTGGTTCTCGGATGCGGCTTCCGGGTCTGGTGGCCCGACCTGACGCCAGAACTGGCACAGTGGGTTGTCCGAGTCGCGATTCTGTGTCTGCTCTTCAATCTCAACTTCACGCTGGTTGCGTACTGGAATGAGTTCGTGAACACCTGGGGCACCGAGAGTTACATCGGGGCCCTGGCCGGCCCATTCATCGGCCTCGGGTGTGGCTACCTTCTCGTGTCCGGTCTTCGAGTCAAAGACGTGGGAATCAGGCATGCGACCGAGGTGACCACGGCGGTACGCAACATCGCTCCGATGCTCCTGATGATGATCTTCCCCTTTAAGGCCGACCCGCTGGTCACGGTGTCGATCACGATCCTCAACACCGTTGGCATCGTGATCGTTGTTCTATTCGTCCTGATGTGGAGGCGCGCTGCTCCACCATCGGACACCCACGCAACAACAGACCAGCCAGCAAGCGAAGGCCTGCCCCCGCCAACTTCCACGTGACCAGTGATCCAACCGGCCTGTCGTCATCGTGGCGCGTTCGAAACACACTCACACGCCGCCGGGCGCGCCGCGAAGTGGGTCCGTTGCGCGGGGTCAGCCCGCTTGGCGCCCGGGCGTTGCAACCTCGCGTGCTAGACGTGCGCCATGACCCCGAACAGGCGCCTCAAACGCACGTTTGGCACGCGAAGTTGTCCACCTCCTGCTTAGTCGATCGGTGGCACGGCGCGAGCCGAACGACCAGGGCGGGGCCGACACCCGCAAACACGTTCCCGCGGGGACGCCAGACGGCGCAAACGATGAGGGAGGGAGCGCCGACATGGCCGGTCCGGACGGCGACGGGTCAACCGCTGCGGCGCCCGGCGGCGGAGCTATTTGAGCAGCCGAGACAACCGGCGGTCGGCGAGGGGCTTGCCGCCGGTCTGGCACGTCGGGCAGTACTGCAGGCTCGAGTCCGCAAACGACACCTCACGGATCGTGTCGCCGCACACCGGGCAGGGTTGACCGGCGCGGCCGTGCACCCGCAAGCCCGCCTTCTTCTCGGCCTTGAGGTCACCGGCGGCGAGACCGGCCGAGCGAGTCACCGCGTCCTGCAGTGTGTCGATGATCGCCTTGTGCAGATCGGCGACGTCGCCGGGCCCGAATGATGACGACGGCTTGTACGGCGACACGCGCGCGACGTGCAGCACCTCGTCGGAGTAGGCGTTGCCGATGCCGGCGATGATCGACTGATCGCGCAGCACACCCTTGATCTGCGCTCGGCCGGCAGCTGCCAGCAACTCGCCCAGCCGCTCCGGTGTGAACTCCTCCGACAGTGGATCGATGCCTAGCCGCGCGACCCCTGGCACGTCGGCAGGGTCGCGGACGAGATAGACCGCCAACCGCTTCTGAGTGCCCTGCTCCGTGAGGTCGAACCCGCTGCCATCGGCGAAATGCACTCGCAGGGCCAGGGGACTCTTGCCCGGCTTGGCGGGCACCTTGGGCAGCTCATCGCGCCAGCGCAGCCAACCACCGCGCGCCAGATGCATGACGAGGTGCAGTCCGTCACAGTCGACGTCGAGGAACTTCCCGTGCCGGGTAACGCCGGTCACGGTCATCCCGCCGAGCGCGGTGACTGGCGGGTCATAGGTCTTGAGGACACTGATCGCGGCGACGTCGATGCGTGCGACCACCTGGCCGACGGCGCGCTCGCGCAACACATCGACCAACGCTTGCACCTCGGGGAGCTCCGGCACGCATCCCAGTCTGCCGCACCAGGTCTGACTAGCTCAGATCCCAGCGAACACGTCTGGCAGCCGCAACCCCAAGGCCGCCTTGAGCCGACGCAGGTAGTCGTCTCGCGGCACGGCGATTGCGCCGAGACCGGCCAGATGATCCGTACACCACTGCACGTCGAGCAGCCGCCCGCCGGTGCCCCCTTCCGTGAGCAGCCCGACGAGGTGCACGAGCGCAACCTTGGAGGCGTCGCGGCCCCACGGCTCGGCGACGTGGAACATCGACTCACCGGCGAACAGCCCGCCGATCGCGACGCCGTACAGCCCGCCGGCGAGCCGCCCCTCGTGGTCGTACGCCTCGATCGAGTGCGCCCAGCCGAGCCGGTGCAGCCGCCCGTACGCGACCCGCACCTCGGACGTGATCCACCCACCCGGGCGGCGCTCGTCAGCGCAGGCGCGCAGCACAGCCGTGAAGGCCGTGTCCACCCGCACCTCGAATCGGTGCATCGATTGGCGCAACGACCGACTCACGCGGAGCCCGTCGAGCGGCACGATGCCCCGCGGGTCCGGCGACCACCACGCCATCGGACGACGGCCGATCGGCATGGGGAACATGCCTTGCCGGTAGGCGGCGAGCAGCGTCCCCGGCTCCAGGTCGGCTCCGAGACCGACCAGGCCCTCCGCGTCGGCCTGGTCCGCCGGTGGGAATGACCACGGTGACCGCGGCGGCTCTATCGGCACGCAGCGCAGACTAACGCCGCCCAGCGGCGTGTTGGGGTGCGCGCGCACGCGGTCGGATGAGCAGACTCGGCTACATGGCGGCGTTCTGGTGGGGACTGTTGTCCACCTCGTCCCTGGTGCTCGGCGCGCTGCTCGCCCTGGCGCGGCCGTGGAGCCGCCGTGTCGTGGCGCTCGTCCTCGCCTTCGGTGCCGGGGTGCTCTTCAGTGCCGTGTCCTACGAGCTCGTACTCGACGCCTACCAACATGCTCCCGGATGGGTGGGCCTGCTGGGGATCGCAGCCGGCGCACTCACGTTCTACGGCGGGAGCCGCATACTCATGGCGCGCGGCAGCCGGGCGCACATGGAGAAGAGCGGCGGCAGCGGCAACGCTCCGGCGATCGTGCTGGGCACGATTCTCGACGGCATCCCGGAGTCGATCGTGCTCGGCACGACCCTTGTCAGCGGCGAGATCAGCATCGCGGTGCTGGCCGCCATCTTCGTGTCCAACCTGCCCGAGTCGCTGTCGGCATCCGCGGGTCTCAGCCGGGCCGGCACATCAGCGACGCGGATCCTCGGCCTCTGGACGGGCACAGCGTTGGTGTGCGCGCTCGCCTGCGTGGCCGGATTCACCACGTTGGACACCGCCGCGCCCGAGACGATCGCGTTCGTGCAGACCTTCGCCGCCGGCGCCTTGCTCACGATGGTCGCGGACACCATGATCCCGGAGGCCTTCGAGGATGGCGGGCCGACCACCGGGCTGCTGACCGTCCTCGGGTTCGCGATGGCCGGTGGGCTGTCCACGCTCGGCTAGGCGGCCACGGAGCGGGTGCACGTACAGTTCGGTCATGGGTATCCGCCGCACGATGATGTCCAAGGCAGCAGGCGTTGCGGCGACCAAGGCTGCGCCGATGGCAGGCCCGCTCGTGGGGCGCCAGCTGTTGTCCAGGTCGATCGACGGTTTCCCCGGCTTTCCGGGGGCGCGCGAGGTCGCCCGCAAGCAACTCGAACGGACTCGCGACGTGGAAGGCGCCGTCAAGGGTGTCCTCGACCAGCACGTCCGCCTCGCCGGCGCCCAAGGGTTCGTGGCCAACCTCGGCGGGGTCGCCGCGATCTTCGTCACGATCCCGGCCAACATTGCCGGCCTCGGGCTGCTGCTCGTACGACAGGCGGCGGCCGTCGCGCACCTCCGTGGTCATGACCTCAACGATCCACGAGTGCAGCTCGCCGTGTTCATGGCCTCGCTCGGCAAGGATGAGGTCGACTCCGCCATCGACAAGCACCTGCTGCCCGGTCGACCCTCCGAGGTCGCCAACGGGGTCGGGCCGGTCGCCGACGATCTGTTCGAGCGCATCAGCAAGCTCGCGGTCACACATCTCACAGGTCGCGTCACCGGGAAGCGTGCCGCACTCGTCGTGACCCGGCGCATCCCGATAGTGGGCGGCGGAGTCGGTGGCGCGATCGACGCGGTGACGGTCTACAACTTCGGCAAGTACGCCTCCGCTGAGTTCGCGCCCAAGGTGAGTGTCGAGATCGACGAGGCCGGCCCGGTCGACGACCGGTAAGGGACGGCGTGACGGCGATCGATCTCAACGCCGACGTCGCCGAAGGATTCGACGACGCCGGGTTGCTCGAGGTCGTCACCAGCGCCAACGTGGCGTGCGGGTTCCACGCCGGAGACCCAGCCACCATGCAGGCCGCCTGCCGACTGGCCGTCCAGCGCGGCGTTCGGGTGGGCGCCCAGGTGTCGTACAACGACCGGGCGGCATTCGGCCGGCGGTTTGTCGATGTCGGCGCCGACGAGCTCCAGGCCGACCTGCTCTACCAGCTGGGTGCTCTGGCAGCCGTTGCCGGCGCAAGCGGCGTGCGGATCGCGTACGTGAAACCGCATGGCGCGCTCTACAACGCGGTTGTCACACACGAGCTGCAAGCGGCAGCCGTGGTGGCCGCGGTGACAGAGTTCGATCCTGCGCTGCCGCTGCTCGGGCTGCCGGGTGCGCGCGTGCTCGAGGTCGCACGCGCGGCCGGTGTGCCGACAGTGGCCGAGGCCTTCGCGGACCGCGCCTACACCCCAGCCGGAACCCTCGTGCCGCGCGGCGAACCCGGCGCGGTCCTCGACGATCCCGAGGGTGTGGTGGCGCAGGCGCTCCGCATTGCCACGACCGGACAGGTCGTCGCAGTCGACGGCACGGTGGTCGCTGTTGCCGCTGCGTCGCTGTGCGTGCACGGCGACACCCCAGGCGCGGTGGACCTCGCCCGCCGGGTCCGGCTGGCGCTCGCAGCGGCCGGCGTCACCGTCGCACCCTTCGCGTGAGCATCCAGCCGTACGGCGAGGACGCGATCCTCGTCGACCTGCCCGACCTGGCGCACGTGGTCGGGTTGTCCACCGCGCTACGCACCGTCGCACTGGAAGGGGTCGTAGACATCGTCCCGGCGGCCCGGACGGTCCTGGTGCGCTTCGATCCGTCCGCCTTGGACGCAGCGCGGCTGACAGCTGTTGTCAGTGAAGTTCCGTACGAGCCCGGCCTGCATGGCGGCTCCGACCTGGTCGAGGTCCCGGTCGTCTACGACGGCGACGACCTCGATTGGGTTGGCCAGCACGCCGGGCTGTCGCGTGGCGAGGTCATCGCGCGGCACACCGACGGCGAGTACGTCGTGGCGTTCTGCGGGTTCGCTCCCGGCTTCGGCTACTGCGCCGGCGGCGATGCCGCGTTGCAGGTGCCGCGGCTGGACTCACCGCGCGCGCGTGTGCCCGCCGGCGCCGTCGGCCTGGCAGGGGAGTGGACCGCGGTCTACCCCCGCAGCTCGCCCGGAGGGTGGCGGCTCATCGGGCGTACATCACTGACGATGTGGGACACAAACCGGCAGCCGCCAGCGCTGCTCGCACCGGGCACCCGCGTGCGCTTCACAGCAGTGGTCGCGCCGTGACGCGCGAGCTGCACGTACTGGCATCCGGACCGCTCGCGACCGTCCAGGACCTTGGTCGCCCGGGGCAGGCTGCCATCGGCGTTCCGAGATCCGGTGCGCTCGACCTGCCCGCGCATCGCCTCGCCAACCGTCTCGTCGGAAACGCGGAGAGCGCCGCGACCATCGAAGTCACGCTGGGCGGGCTGGCACTGCGGGTGACGCACGCGACGACCGTTGCGCTCGCGGGGGCCTCATGTCCGGCCGAGGCGGACAACCACCCGATTCCGATGCACGCACCCACGACACTGCCGTCGGGCGCAACGCTGCGGCTCGGCGCGCCTACGCGCGGACTGAGGACGTATATCGCGGTACGCGGCGGGGTCGACGTGCCCCCGGTGCTCGGGTCGCGCGCAACCGACGTGCTCTCCGCGCTCGGCCCGCCGCCACTGGCAGATGGCGACCGGCTCCCGATAGGCACGGCCCCCGCCGGGGAGCCGCTCGTCGATGTCGCCCCGGTCGCCGATCCACCCTCGGACACCGTGATGCACGTGCTGCCAGGCCCGCGGGTCGACTGGTTCATGCCCGACGCGCTGGACCGGCTGAGCAAATCGACCTACACCGTAGCCCCGGACAGCGATCGCGTCGCCGCGCGCCTGGCGGGACCGCCGCTCGCGCGCCTTCGCACGGACGAGCTGCCCAGCGAGGGGCTCGTCCTCGGTGCCGTACAAGTGACTCCCGACGGCTCGCCGGTGGTCTTCCTGGCCGATCATCCGACGACCGGGGGATATCCGGTCCTCGCGGTCGTACGCCGCGCTGACCTGCCCCTTCTCGCGCAGGCCCGACCGGGCGAGCCGGTGCGATTCAGGTTGGGTATGCAGTAGGCATCCCCATTTGCTCGCCGAGAGCGCAGAATGACTGCTCGTGGAGAAGTCGAGGCAGCCGGGAACCGGGGACCGCGGCACCCTCGGGTTCGCCTTCCGCGAGGATCCGGCCGATCAGACTGTGGTCATGCAGCCGGTACCGCCCCCCCAGCCTGAGCCCGACGGTGGCACCCGCCGCGTGGCGCTCTGGCTCGCGGTGGCCGGCGGGTTCGTGCTCCTCGCGGTGATCGCCGGCTACCTGTGGTGGGTCTCCGACCGCTGGCAGGTCGAGGCGGAAGAGCAGCGCGCGGCCTACAGCGACGCGATCGTCGAACGCGATCGCATCCAGGCCGAACATGAAGAGACGCAGCAACAGCTCGACCAGGCGAGTGCCTCGCTCACCAGCACCCAGCAGGAGCTCGCCACAGCCAACCAACGGCTCGATGCGCTGGCCACCGAAAAGGCGCAAGCCACCGACCGGCAGGCGATCGCGACACAGGTCGCGCAGCAGGCAGCGACAGTGGCCTCCGCGCTACAGCAGTGCATCGACGGCCAGGGCGCGTTGATTGGCTTTCTCACAGCGCCGGCCGGCACCTACGACCCGACGCAGATCGTCGCCTACGCGCAACAGGTCCAAGCCGTCTGCACCCAGGCAAAGGCGGCCAACGACCAGCTCAGCGGCCTCATCGCCCAGCTCGGCGGCTGACGCTTGCGTACGTGGCAGTCGGGGCTATGCGCGGCTGCACTGCTGTTGTCGGCTGGCTGCGGGGTGCTGCCCGAACCGCCTGACGAGTCGTACGGTGCGCCGAGCCCGACCGCCCTCGTTCCGGCCGGCACCGGCGAGACGGGGGCCACGCCATCAGACACACCGACGGCGGGCCTGGCGGCAGCCGAACGCGCAGCAGTGCGCGTGCGCAACGTGCGCTGCGCGGGCGTTTCAGTGGGCAGCGGGTTTCCTGTCGACGAGCACACCCTGGTGACCAACCGGCACGTGGTGGAGGGCGCCCGCGAGCTCCAGCTCGAGACGGCCGACGGCCGCGACATCGAGGTGACCGCCGCCGGCTCGGCGACAGCTGCGGACCTGGCTGTGGTCCGCACCGACCAGGAGCTGCCACAGGCGCTCCCACTCGCCGTGGCCGATCCGGTGCCCGGTCAGCTGGTGACCGTCGTCGGCTATCCCGAAGGCGGGCCACGCATGGTGTCACGAGGCGTTGTCGAGGGATTCGTCCAAGACCCGCTCGGCGGCGAGACGCAGGTGATCGTCAGCACCGCGACTGTAGCGCCAGGCAACTCAGGCAGCCCGATGCTCGATGACTCTGGCGCCGTGGTTGGCGTGGTCTACGCGGCCGAGACGGAGTCTGGGCGCGCCGTGGCGGTGCCGGTCAGCGTGCTCCGCGAGCTGCTGGCGCGGGGCGATGAGGCGCTCAGCCCCGATCCCAGCGGGACCTGCTCGACCTGACTGACGCAGCTCTCCGGCCGCCGAAGCCCCCGAGGCGCCACAGCACCACCAGCACAAGCAGCGGGAACACGAAGAACGGCGGGATGTGGGTGATCGCCCCGAAGATCATCCCAGCGACAATGATAAGTAGGACGGCGCCCACCGGGAACGTGCCCCGCCGTCCCCACGGCGCGGGCCCACAGGGCTCCTGTCCCCAAGCCCGCTGTCCCCACGGCCGCTCGTCCAGGCCGGCCGCCCGCTGCTCACCCTCCGGATGGGGCAGGTCGCTGAAGAGTGCATCGAGATCGGCCCGGGTACGTGCCGCGTACGCGCCGTCGACGCGCTGCGAGTGCTCCTCCTCGTCGAGGCGGCCGGCGGCGAAATGCTCGCCCAATGCGCTGACGGCGGCATCGCGCTCCGCGTCGCCGATCCGTAGCTGCCCCGACTCGCCGGGGCGCCGGCGGCGACCGAACTGCTCGTAGCCCGACATTGCGTGCTCCTCTCGGTGCCACCCAATTCAGTGGCGATATATCGAGGATGCGTCGCCAGAGACTGGACGACAACGGATCGGGGGCGGCACTTTTAGTACTCCCGGGGTGGCAGCCCGATGCGTCGTCCTACGCCTAGCGCGGTAGTTCGGTGGCGAGCCGTTCTTCCCGTGGAAACAAGCGATCTCTAACGTGGGTACGTGATCGCTGGGGGACGCCGCGACCGCGCTCTGGTCGCCGCGCTGGTCGTAGCCGCGCTCGTGGCGGGTGGACTGGCCGCATCGGGCCTGCGCCATCTCATCGACATCGGCGTCTACCTGCATGGTGGCAACGCGGTGTTGTCGGGTGAGTCCCCCTACGCCGAGCTTGCGCCGGTGACGGACCTGCCGTTCACGTACCCACCGATCGCGGCATTCCTCTTCGCACCCTTGGCCGCGCTGCCACAGCCGTTGGCCGTCGGGCTATGGCAGGTGGGCATTCTGGCGGGCGCAGCGGGCGCGTTCGCAGTTCTGCTGCGTGGCCAGCTAGGCCGCTCGCCGCAGGCGTGGCTGGTGGTCGGAGTGACTGCTGCCGCGTTTCTGACCGAGCCGTTCTACGCAACCTTCGGGTACGGGCAGGTCAACACCTTGCTCCTCGCGGCGGTCGTCGTCGACGCGGTCCTCGTGCGGCGCGGCAGTCGCTTCGGTGGTGTGCTGACCGGCCTGGCGGCGGCAGTGAAGCTCACACCGGCCGTCTTCCTGTTGTACTTCCTGGTCACCGGCCGCACGCGAGCGGCAGCGCGGGGCACCACCGCCGCAGTGGTGGGCACGCTGCTGCCGGCGTTGCTTGCACCGTCCTGGGCGTTGTCGTACTGGACCGGCGGCGTCACCGACCCGGAACGGGTCGGCGAGGTACGCGGCGAGAACAACCAGTCGCTGCTCGGGTTGCTGAGCCGGTGGTGGGTCGACCTCGGCGACTCCGCCACCTTGCGCATGGCGCTGCTGCTCGGAGTGACGGCCCTCGGCATTGTGCTCGCCCGTCGCTGGTGGTCGATCGGACGTGATGATGTCGGCCTCGGCGTGGCCGCAGTCACGGGCCTGCTTGCCTCGCCGGTCTCGTGGGACCACCACTACGTCTGGCTCACGCCGCTCCTCCTCGCAATGGTCGTGCCATCAGCGCCTGTGCCGTGGCGCCGGGCCGGCATAGCCGCCGTGGTCGTACTTGTGATCTGCCCGCCACGTCGCATTCCGTGGGATCCAGCAGACCTGGTGCCGGCAGGTTGGTGGGAAGGGCTGGCGTTGTCGGCCTACGTGATCGTCGCCGCGTTGCTGCTCCTCACCATCGCCAGGTCTGGACTGGTCCGCGACGAGCATCGCCTCGCCGAGAAGGTCAGCCGCACGCGACCCCGTTGAGCGCAACGGCGTAGGCAGTCATCTCGTCAATGCTCTCGCCATCCCTGCTGGCGGTGAACGCGAACTGCGCGGTCTCACCAATGCCTATCGTGTCGTCGTCCGGGTTGTCGGCGGTGACGCTCACCTGGCGACCGGCCTGCTCGACCTGGCTGCGCCACTGGTCGCGCCCGCGGATCTCCGCGTCGTGGCTCAACGTGAGCGTCACGGTCCAGTCGGCGACCTCTGCCGCCCCGGTGTTGACGACCGAGACGGTGACGAGCACACCGCGGCGCCAGTCGATGACCTCCACGTCCGTGTCACAGCCGACCACGGGCGGCGGAGCGGGCGGGGCTGGCGGCGGCGCTGAGGTTTCGCTGGCGGGCGCTGGTCGGGTCGCCCGTGACGGCGTCGCACTCGGTGTCGGACTTAGCGTCGTCGGGATCGGAGCGGGTGTCTGCGGCTCAATGGTCGCGCTCGCCGCTGCCGGCGACATCGTCGTGGTCACCAATCCGTCGGGGCCATCGTTGCCTGCGGCCTGCACGGTGGCGTCGTCGCCTCCAGGGAGCAGGTCGGCCAGGTCGAGGCCCTGTGTGAGGGTGGCGAGGATGGTGGTCGCGACAACCCCTGCACAGAGCGAGGCCGCCGCGACGGTGCCCCATGTGCGGGTCGCCTTGGCGTGCTTGGGCGGTCGCTCGTAGGCGCCACTCGGCCTGGACAGCCGGGAACCGGACCTGGGCATGCGTCTCCATCTGACGCCAGAAGTGATCTTGCGGGCACATCGTATTGGCATGCCCGGACTGTTCGACAAGGTCGCGTCCACACTTCGTCGATGGCAGGCTGCGCGTCGGGTCTGTCAAAAGTCAGGGAGAGCATCACACAGTGGCGACCGAACGTTTGGCAATTGCCGTGATCGGTCTGGGCGACATCGCCCAGAAGGCTTACCTGCCAGTGCTGTCCAGCCTGCCCGGCGTGGATATGCACCTGGTGACCCGCGACGCTGAGAAGCTCAACCGCATCGGCGATGCCTATCGCGTCGAGCCGCGTTTCACCAGCGTCGATGCGGTGGTGGACGAGGGCGTACGTGCTGCCTTCGTACACACGCCCACGCAGACGCACGCGGAGATTGTGACGCGACTGCTGGAGGCCGGCATCGATGTCCTGGTCGACAAGCCGCTGTCCTACGACGTGGCGGCAAGCCGCGCGCTCGTCGAGCTCGCGCGCCAGCGCGGCCGGTCGTTGCTGGTTGGGTTCAACCGTCGTTACACGCCCGCATACGTTGCCGCGCTGGACCGCCCGCGCAACCTCGTGCTGCTGCAGAAGGACCGAGGCGGTCTGCCCAACGACGTCCGCGCTGTCGTTCTCGACGACTTCATCCACGTCGTCGACACGTTGCGCATGCTCCTCCCCTCAGAGCCGTCGCGCGTCGAAGTCTCTGGTCATCTCGTGGCTGGCCTGCTGCACCACGTGGTCCTGCACCTTGCCGGGCCGGGATTCACCGCGCTGGGCGTGATGAACCGCGTTGGTGGCTGGACCACCGAGCTCCTGCAAACCAGCGGCGACGACAGCAGATATGAGGTCCGCGATCTCAGCGAGGTCACGGAGTACGACGGAGCGCCGACGCTGCGCCCGGGCGGCATCTGGGACCAGGTAGGGCATCGGCGCGGCTTCGAGGACATGTGCCGTACGTTTCTCGACGCCGTACGCGCGGGACATCGCCTCGACGCCGGCGACGCACTCGTTACGCATGAGCTGTGCGAGCAGATCATCGAGCAGCTGGACTGAGGAGTGACATCGAGGCTGCCCATCTCGCCGCACTCCGATCGGCATGATCGATGAACCGAAACGGTGGCCAGAGCAGCGTTTTCGGTTCATCGTCACGCGGGGTGGGGTGCGCGAGGGGGGAGTTGAACCCCCACGTCCTTGCGGACACACGGACCTGAACCGTGCGCGTCTGCCTATTCCGCCACTCGCGCGCATCCGGCCGCACGACAGGTGCCGCCGGAAGCCGGATAAGACTAACACGGGCGCCAGATCAACCATCCGCCCTAGGAGTGCTGCTGAGAACGGCCTCCTGGGCAGCGGGGATGCCGACGAGACCCACGCAAACGTTACGATCGAGGCCCGATGAGCGGAACCGCTAGCGCGAGAGGAGGTCCGATGGGAGTGCTTCAGCGCTTCGAGCGCCGACTCGAGGGTCTCGTCACCGGCACCTTCGCGCGCGCGTTCAAAGCCGAGGTGCAGCCCGTCGAAATCGCGGCTGCGCTCCAGCGTGAGCTCGACAACACCGCGAAGATCTTGTCGCGGGAGCGGTCGCTCGTGCCCAACGAGTTTGTGGTGGAGCTCTCCCCACACGACCACGACCGGCTCAGCCCCTACGCCGGGACCCTGAGCCAAGAGCTCGGCGACCTCGTGCGGGAGCACGCGGCCGAGCAGCACTACGCCTTCTCCGGTCCGGTGCGGGTCACCCTCGAGCTGCAGGACGAGCTGGCGACCGGACAGTTCCGCATCAGATCGACGGTCCGCGCGGGCGTCGACCGCGCCGCGTCGTTCGCGCCGAGCACCTCGACCGAGCGCTCCGCCAGCGCCTTCCTGGAGATCAACGGCACGCTCCACCCGCTGCTGCCCCCCGGCCTGTTGATCGGGCGAGGCGCCGAGTGCGACCTTCGCATCGATGACCCCGGGGTGTCTCGCCGGCACGCCGAGATCCGGGTGAGCGGGGAGGGGCCGGACTCCGACCTCGCGGTTATCGACCTCGGCTCCACCAACGGCACGCTCGTCGACGGTGTCAAGGTGACCCGCGCCAGCCTCGGCGACGGATCACGCATTGTCCTGGGGTCCACCGTCGCCGTGGTCCGTCGACGCGGCGCGCGGGCCCCGGGAGTCGAAGACTCCCGGGGAAGGCAGGGGTGAACGAGTGTCGGAGCTGACGCTCACAGTCATCAAGCTAGGTTTCCTTGCTGTGCTGTGGCTCTTCGTGCTGAGCGCCGTATCCGCGATGAGGACGGATGTTTTCGGCGTCAAGCCGCGCCAGGCCAAGGAGCCACGAGAGCGACCGCAGAAGGCTGCCAAGCCGCCGCGTAGCAACCGCAGCGCGCCGACCCGCCTCGTGGTTGTCGACGGCCCCGACAAAGACCGTTGGGCCGAGCTGGGCGAGGCGCCGGTCACTATCGGCCGCGGCCCCGACTGCACACTTCCGTTGTCCGACGAGTACGTCTCCACGCGGCACGCTCGGGTGCTCAGGCACGACGGGCAGTGGTACGTCGAAGATCTGGGCTCCACCAACGGCACCCACCTCGGTACCCAGCGGCTCACCCGCGCCACCCCGGTAGGCACCAAAGCACCGATCCGGCTCGGCCGGACGGTGCTGGAGCTCCGGAAGTAGGCCGCGCCCGATGCCCCTGACGCTGCGCAGCTTTGCGCGATCCGAAGTCGGCCTGATCCGCGAAGGCAACGAGGACTCCGCCTATGCGGGAGCCAATCTCGTTGCCGTAGCCGACGGCATGGGCGGCCACGCGGCCGGTGAGGTCGCGAGCTCGATCACCATCGACACGCTCTCCAACGTCGACGTCCCCGCAACAGCGGCGTCACTCGACGACGCGCGAGCGGTGCTGCCGCAGGCGGTGCGGCTGGCCAACCAGCGCATTCGGGCTGTCGTCGAAGAGCACCCCCAGCTCGAGGGCATGGGTACGACGGCCACCGCGGCAGTCTGGACGGGGTCGCTGCTCGTCGTGGCGCACGTTGGTGACTCCCGTGCCTACCTGCTGCATCGCGGTGAGCTGCACCAGATCACCCACGACCACACCTACGTACAGGCATTGGTCGACGAGGGCCGCCTCAGCGTCGACGACGTCGCAACTCACCCCGCGCGGTCTTACATCCTGCGCGCGCTCGGCACCGGCAACGACGTCGAGGTCGACCTGTTCACCGTCGAGGTCGAGGCCGGCGACCGGCTGCTGTTGTGCAGCGACGGACTGTCGGGCTTCGTGTCCGATGCCGAGATCGGCAAGGTGCTGCTGACCATCCCTGACCGTGAAGCCGCTGTCGCGCGACTGATCGAGCTCACCTATGCCGCGGGAGCGGCCGACAACGTGACCTGCGTGCTCGCCGACGTCGCCGAGGCATCCACCGAGCCACGCATTGACGACACCGCCGAGGCCTACATCGTCGGCGCGGCGGCCGACGGCGCCGTCGATGACGAGACCCGCGCCTACCGGTTGGCCGCGTCCGAGGCCGTCAACCGTAATGACGACGAGCGGCAGGTCGATCTCGAGGCGCTGCGCTATGCCCCGCAGGAGCCCAGTCGCATGCGTTGGGTGTGGCGTGGGCTCGCGGTCGCGGTCGGCGCGGCGGTGATCTGGGCCGTCACCTCGTGGGCCTACGGCTGGACGCAGCGTCAGTACTTCGTGTCGACCGCCAACGGGGATGTTGCCATCTACAAGGGCGTCGACCAAGAGCTCGGCCCGGTCGACCTGTCCAGCCTCTACCAACGCGTCGACGACCTTCCGGTTGCTGCACTGTCTGCGGTCAACCAGGGGCAGCTCCAGGACACGATTGCGGCTGATGACCTGGACGACGCGCGTCGGGTGGTGGAGCGGCTGCGGATCGCGGCGTGCGGCAACGCGATCGGCACGCCGACGCCCACCGTTTCGCCAACCCCGACACCGACGACTCCGACACCCACCACCCCGGCGGCGACGACACCGCCCCCGGCACCAGGCGCGGTGCCGGCACCGGCCCCAGCCCCCACGCCGACACCGACGCCGACCCCCGCCCCGACTCTGCCCAATGGCCTCGACTGCTCCGAGGTGGCGCCGTGAGCGCCAACGCCCCGGCCCAGGACCTGGTGCCGCGCAAGGGTCGCGGGATCGAGCTCGCGCTACTCATCGTCGCGGTTGGGATTGCAGTCGCCGCCTACGCCAACGTAGGGCTGGGCCATGACGGCTCGATCCCCGCGGGCACGATCGGCTATGGGCTCGGGCTTGCCGTGCTGGCGGGGATCGCGCACGTCGCCGTACGCATAAAAGCGCCCTACGCAGACCCCGTCCTGCTCCCGGCCGTTGTCATGCTCAACGGCATCGGCTTGGTGATGATCCACCGGCTCGACGTCGCCTATGCCGACCGCGCCGAAGCCGCGGGCACTCCCGTGCCCGACACCTTCGCACCCAACCAGCTCACCTGGATGGTCGTCGGGGTGCTGCTCTTCGTGGGCGTGCTCTACTTCGTCCGCGATCACCGCACGCTGCAGCGCTACACCTACACCGCCGCCCTTGCCGGTCTTGCGCTGCTCGTCCTGCCGCTCGTGCCAGGGATCTCTGCCGGCGTGGTCAACGGTTCGCGCATCTGGATCAGGGTGCTCGGCTTCTCGTTCCAGCCGGGTGAGGCGGCCAAGATCCTCATCATCGTCGCCATGGCCGGCTACCTCGTCGTCACCCGCGACGCGCTGGCGTTGGCCGGCCGACGCGTGCTCGGCGTCGACTTCCCACGCGCCCGCGACCTCGGGCCGATCCTGATCGCGTGGGCTGCGAGTCTGGGACTGCTCATCTTCGAGCGCGACCTGGGCACGTCGGTGCTGTTCTTCGGCATCTTCGTCGTGCTGCTCTATGTCGCTACCGAGCGCGTGTCGTGGCTGTTCGTCGGTGCCGCGCTGTTCCTCAGCGGCGCGCTCATCACGTGGCGGCTGTTCAGTCACGTCGAGTCGCGCGTCACCTCGTGGCTGCATCCGTTCGACGACCCCGACTCGTCGTTCCAGATCATCCAGTCCTTGTACGGGTTGGCCTACGGCGGCATCCTCGGCACCGGGCTCGGGCAGGGGCGCCCTGACCTCGTACCCTTCGCCAACTCCGACTTCATCATCTCCGCCTTCGGCGAGGAGCTCGGCCTCACCGGGCTGATGGCGGTGCTGCTCTGCTACGGACTCATCGTCGAGCGCGGTCTGCGGACCGCGCTGGTGGTGCGTGACCAGTTCGGCAAGCTGCTCGCCACCGGCCTCGCGACGTCGTTCGCGCTGCAGGTTTTTGTGGTCGTCGGCGGTGTCACGAAGCTCATCCCGCTGACCGGCCTGACGACGCCGTTCCTGTCAGCGGGCGGCTCCAGCCTGGTCATGAACTGGGCGATCATCGCTCTGCTGCTGCGCATCTCGGATGCTGCAAGGCGTCCGGCGCCGCCGCCGGCACCACCGACCGACGAGGCGGTCACTCAGGTGGTGAAGCTCGCATGAACACCCCAATCCGTCGCATCGCGGTGCTCTTCTTCGTGCTGTTCCTCGCGCTTTTCGTCAACATCAACTGGGTGCAGGTCGCCAAGGCGCCCGACTTCAACGCGCGCTCTGACAACCGGCGCGTCCTGCTCGACGAGTTCTCCACCAAGCGCGGCGTGATCATGCTCCGTGATGACACGGTGGTCGCCCAGTCCAGCCCCGTCGATGACCAGTACAAGTACCAGCGGCAGTACCCCATCGGCCCGGTCTACGCCGCGGCCACCGGCTTCTACTCGTTCGTGTTCGGCCGCTCGGCGATCGAGCAGGCGCAGAACGACGTGCTGTCCGGCAGGGACGACCGGCTCTTCGTCCGCCGCTTCGTCGACATGCTCACCGGTCAGACGCGTGAGGGCGGCAGCGTGCGGCTGACGCTCGACCCGGTCGCGCAGCAGGCTGCGAACGACGCCCTCCAGGGCTTCCGTGGGGCAGTGGTTGCGCTTGACCCGACCACCGGCGAGATCCTCGCGATGGTGACGTTGCCAACGTACGACCCCAACCCGCTTGCCAGCCACGACATCCCCACTCAGCAGGACACCTGGGATCAACTCAACGCTGACCCTTCGCGGCCGATGGAAAATCGGGCGATCGCGCGCAACTACCCACCCGGTTCGACCTTCAAGCTCGTGACAGCCGCGGCGGCGCTGGAGTCTGGCCGGTACGCGCCCGACACAGTCGTGCCCGGGCCCGCGGTGCTGGATGTGCCGCAAACTTCGGCCGACATCGGAAACAGCAACGGCCGCGCCTGCGGCCCCAACGACCAGACGACCCTGACCAACGCGCTGCGCATCTCCTGCAACACCGCTTTCGCCGCGATCGGGCTCGACCTTGGCGACGACGCGTTGCGAGAGCAGTCCGAACGGTTCGGTTTCAACAGTCCACCCATGACCGACCTCAAGGCCGCCACCAGCGTCTTCCCTGAGGAGGATCTCGACGCTCCGCAGACGGCTCAGTCGGCCATCGGTCAGCGCGACGTCCGCGCGAGCGCGCTGCAGATGGCCATGGTGTCGGCTGCCATCGCCAACGACGGCGTGCTGATGAAGCCCTACCTTGTGTCCGAGGTCCTCAACACCCAGCTCGAGCAGATCGAGCGGATCGAGCCCCAACAGCAGTCACAGGCGGTCTCGCCGCAGTCGTCGGAGGGGCTCACGCAGATGATGCTCGAGGTGGTCGAGAGCGGCACCGGCACTCGCGCGCAGATCGATGGCGTCCAGGTCGCCGGCAAGACCGGCACAGCGCAGACGACACCGAATGCCAACCCGTTCGCCTGGTTCACCTCGTTCGCGCCCGCCGACGACCCCAAGGTCGCTGTAGCGGTTGTGATCGAGGACGCCGGCGAGACGGCCACCGACGATATTGCCGGCGGCCGGCTGGCGGCGCCCATCGCGAGGGCTGTCATGGAAGCGGTGCTGAACCAATGAGAGGCATCGCCCGTTTGGACCTTTGGGTTTTGGCCAGCGACGATAGGCCGAGCCACGGTCGACAACTGTCCGCTACCGTGCGGCGGGGCTTGTGATTGTGAGAAAGGGCAGCTGATGATCGAGCCGCGTCTTCTCGGAGACCGCTACGAGCTGGGCGACGTGCTCGGCCGCGGCGGCATGGCTGAAGTGCGCCGAGGACGCGACCGGCGGCTCGGCCGCACCGTCGCGATCAAGATGCTGCGCACCGACCTGGCTACGGATCCCACGTTCCAGGTCCGGTTCCGTCGCGAGGCCCAGTCCGCCGCGATGCTGAACCACCCCTCGATCGTGGCGGTCTATGACACCGGCGAGGACATCCTCGACGGCGCCCGGGTGCCGTTCATCGTCATGGAGTTCGTCGAGGGCAAGACACTGCGCGAGCTTCTGCAAGAGCACCCGCGCATCACGCCCGAGCGCGCCCTGGAGATCACGAGTGGCGTGCTCGATGCGCTCGACTACAGCCACCGCGCCGGCATCGTGCACCGTGACATCAAGCCCGGCAACGTGATGATCACCGCCAACGGCGACGTCAAAGTCATGGACTTCGGCATCGCGCGCGCGCTGAGCGACGTCGGCGCCACTGTCACGCAGACCGCGGCGGTGGTGGGCACCGCACAGTACCTGTCGCCGGAGCAGGCTCGCGGCGAGACCGCCGATGCGCGCTCCGACCTCTACTCCACCGGCTGCGTGCTCTATGAGTTGCTGACCGGCCGGCCGCCGTTCCTAGGTGACTCGCTCGTCTCCGTTGCGATCTCCCACGTCCGGGAGCACCCGACCCCGCCATCCCAGGTGGACCCCTCCGTTACGCCTCCAGTCGACGCGATCGTGATGAAGGCGCTGGCCAAGGACCGGCTGGAGCGCTATCAGTCAGCTGCCGAGATGAAGGCCGATGTGCAGCGGGCGATGGCCGGTCTGCCGGTCGCAGCCGAGGCCACGACGACATTCCTGCCGCCAGTCCCCGCCGCGGTCGGTGCGGGCGACTCCACGATGGCGTACGGCGACACGGCGCTGCCGAGCGAGGAAGAGGCGGCCGCCGGCGGCCGCTCGCAGCGGCACGATCGTCGGGGCATCGGCTACGGCGCCCTCGCCGCGGCAGTGATTCTCGTCCTGCTCGCAGCCGGTGGGCTGGGGTGGGCGCTTTTCAGGGACACCGGGCCGGTCGACGTGCGGGTCCCAGACGTGGTCAACTCGACGGTCGAAGCTGCGCAGGCTGAGCTCGAGGACGCCGGCCTGGAGCTGGGCACCACAACCGAGCAGGCCGACCCCAACATCGCCCAGGGACTGATCATCAGCCAGGACCCGGAGGCCCGGGAGTTGCTCGAGGAGGGCGGCGCCGTCAACGTCACGGTCTCGACAGGCGTGGCTCAGGTTCAAGTGCCGGCAGGACTGGTCGGCATGCAGTTCAACGACGCCCAGCAGGCTATCCAGGACGCCGGTCTGCGCATCGGCACGGTCACCACGGATCAAGACAGCGACGCACCCGACAACGAGGTGACGGCGACCGATCCGTCGCCGGGCACTGAGGTCGCGACCGGCACGCCCGTCAACCTCACCGTCTCCGGCGGTCAGCTAGCTATACCCAACGTCGTCGGCCAGGACCAGGGCGCCGCCCAGGCAGCACTGACGGCTGCTGGGTTCGAGGTCCGCGTCCAGCAGGAGATCGCGACCGGCGAGCAACCCGGCACAGTCTTCGCGCAGGATCCGCCGGCCGGAGAGCGGCGTCCGGCGGGTTCGCTCGTGGTCATCCGCGTCGCCATGGCGCCTCCGGAGACCACTCCGCCGCCGACAACGACAACGCCCCCAACCAACCCGACCACACCACCACCCCAGTAGCCCGGACACTGGATCCGCTGGCCCGACGGGGGACTTGTCAGGTTGTCAGGAGGCTTGACCTGGACAGCTAGTCCTCGTGCGCCTGGCAAGTCTCCGCTCGACGCGCGCGGCGCCTGGTCAACTTGTCGTTGCCCACATTGCCGCGACGTGGCGGGCGTCGGTGCCGCAGCAGCCGCCGACGACCGAGAGGTTGGGCAGCCGTGGCCGGAGTGCGTTCTGCTCACTGGCGAGCTCGACGGGGTTGCCCTCGTCGAGCTCGGTCGAGGCGTCGAGCTCTGCGTGGCTCAGACGCGAGGCGTTAGCGCGCAGTCCGCGGATGCGCAGGCGCCAGTCGCCGTCGTCGGTCAGCCCAGGTGCGATGTGCGCGGGGTGGGCGCAGTTGAGCATGAAGTAGTCGGGACCACCTTCGGCGTCGACCTGCGCGATGGCGGTCGGCAGTGGCGTGCCGTCGGGCAGCCGGCCGTCCTGCTCGACGGTGAACGACACGGCGACCGGCAGCCCGACCTCTCTGGCTGCTCGGACGATGCCGATCGCCTCCCCCGCGCCGGTGAGGGTCATGACGGTTACCAGATCAACGCCAGCCTCGGCGAACGCCTCGATCTGGGGAGAGTGGTATCCGGTGGCCACCTCCGGATCGACCTCCTCACCCGCCACGTAACCGTCGCCGCGAGGTCCGAGTTGACCGCTGATCAGGAATGACTCCAGACCAGCGTCGTCCCGAAGGCTCTCGAGCAGTGTCACGGCGTCGCGGTTGACCCGGCGGAGCTCACCGCCGGAGTAGCCGAGGCGATCGCCCCAGTCGCTGCTGGCCCGCCACGTGGGCGTCTCCAGCTGGACCGCCGTGCCAGCCCTCTTTGCGATGTCGACGTAGTCGCGGTAATAGCGCAACAAAAGCATCCGGCCTCGCTCGTCATCAACAAGTGGGAACGCAGCGAAGTGCGGCAGATCGACGTCGTGGTGGTAGATGAGGTCGGTCTCCAGGCCACCGTCGGCTATGACGGGCCGCCCCGACAACTGAGGCAGCGTTGCGCTGGGCGCTCGATCAGCCATGATTTCCTCCGTTGTTCCAGACTGTTTAGTCTGGTTCTAGCAGACCAAGCAGTCTGGTACAACTGATATGTGCCAAGAGATGGTCGGGCAACGCGCGAACGGATCCTGCGGGTCGCCCAGCGGTTGATGACGGATCAGGGCTACAACGCCACCTCGGTCGACCAGGTGATCGCTGAGTCGTCGACGTCCAAGGGGTCGTTTTTCCACCACTTCGATTCGAAGGCCGACCTCGCCCTTCGCCTCGTGGACCGCTACGTCGCCGCGGACCTGGCCCAGCTGGATGCCGGCCTAGCCGCCGCTCGGGGCGTCGATGACCCGGCGGCACAGGTGATCGCGTTCCTCCGGTTCTACGAGGATTCCGCCGACGAGCTCACGGCGGGGCAGTCCGGCTGCCTCTACGCGAGCGTTCTCGCCGAGCGCCAGTTCATCGGCAGTGACATCAACCGCCTGGTTGCCAAGGCGGCGCAGATCTGGCGCGATGCGTTCACCGGTCTCTTGCGGCCGGCGCTGGCCGCCCGACGACCCGGCGCAGACATCGACGTCGATGCCCTCGCCGACCAGCTCTACACGATCTTCGAGGGCGGCTACATTCTGTGCCGCACGTTCGAAGACCCATCGGCCATGCGCGCGCAACTCAAGGTGTTCCGCCAGTTGGTCGAGGTCCTCCTCGACGCCGCCTGACCACCGGCTTTGCCCACCCGACTTGTCAGGCCAGCTCGGTACGTCTGCGCAGGTCAGCCGCCCTGACAACCTGACAAGTCGCTCAGGCGCGGTTGACGACCGGCGCCAGCCCGACGCTGCGCGACACCGCACCCGGATCTCCGCACGTGACGAGCCAGTTGGCGAGCATCCGATGGCCGCCCTCGGTGAGCACCGACTCAGGGTGGAACTGCACGCCTTCGATCGGCAGGTCACGGTGCCGCGCCGCCATGATCACGCCCGAGTCGGTCCATCCGGTGGTCTGCAGCACGTCCGGCATGGTGCCCGGATCGATCGCGAGCGAGTGATAGCGCGTTGCGGTGAACGGGTCGGACAGTCCATCGAGCACGCCTGCGCCGCCGTGGTGCACCAGGCTCGTCTTCCCATGCAGCAGCTCAGGCGCGCGACCCACGACTGCGCCGAAGGCCACTCCGATCGCCTGCAACCCAAGGCACACCCCCAGCACCGGCACTCGCCCGCCGGTCTGCTGCACCAGGTCGACGCAGATGCCGGCCTCCTCGGGGGTGCCTGGACCGGGGGACAACAGGACGCCGTCATAGCCATACGCCGCATCCACAGTCACCGCGTCATTGCGGCGCACATCGCACTCGGCGCCCAGCTGGGCAAGGTATTGCACGAGGTTGTAGACGAAGCTGTCGTAGTTGTCGACGACGAGGATGCGTGTGGTCACCCGTCGATTGTCGCCGATTGGCCGTCCTCCTCCACGGAGACGTCCAGGAACGGGAGCGACTCTTCCGCCCAGGGAAAGACGAACTCGAAGAGCACCCAGAGCAGGGCAAGCACCGCCAGCGCGGTCAGGATCGCCTTGACCACGAGGTTCCCTGGGATGTGGCGCCACATCCACGCGTACATCTGCCTGCCCGCTCCTTACGCCAGGTCCGCCGGCGGGCCCTGGTCGGGAGTACGTGACTCGACCAGAGTGCCGTAGACGATGAGCCGCTGCGCGGCGCTGAACCTCGGGTGGCATGTGGTCAGCGTGATCCTGGCCTCGGTCGGCTCGGCACCCGGCTCCTTGGGGACGGGCGCGATGACATCGGATTGCGCCGGTCGGACGATCTCCGAGTCATCCACCTGGTAGACAAACCAGCCGGATGCCGTCTGCGCGACTATGTGGTCGCCGGTGTCGAGCTCGCCGATGTCGGCGAAAGGGCTGCCATACGTTGTGCGGTGCCCCGCGACGGCGAAGTTACCGACTGCACCCGGCATCGCGCTGTCGGGGTAGTGCCCAGGCCCCTTCTTCAGGTCACTGCGTCCGACGCCCTCCACCACGGCCCACTCCTCCCCGAGCGCTGGCATGTACAACAGTGCGAGCGCATCGCCCAGCTCAGGCGTGGTGTCGGGAGCCGGGGCGCTAGCGGCAGGGCTCGGCAGGGTTGGCGAAGCGAACTGCTCAGCCAGGTCGTCCTGCAGGACGTCCTGCGCAGCTGCGGTCTCGCGACCTGTCCACCACAGCTCGTAGACGACGAACAGCCCGAGCAGGACCCCGACGGTGATCATCACCTCGCCCAGCACCCCGACGCTGGTGGCGATGCGGCCACGGCCGACGTCGGTCTCGTGCCAGTGCGCCGCCGCGTGGCGGCCGCCGCTCACGAAGTGCCCTCGACGTACGACAGGTCGGTGGACCCCTCGTACGCCGGGATCTCCAGCCGGTCCTCCACGTTGACGTCGTAGCCGAGGCCGAGCTCGTCCGCCCAGTCGCGGTACGTGCTCACCGCGGACGACTCGTCGAGTGCCCGGGCCAGCTCACGCTGATCACCGATCGCGTCGATGCGGTAGGGCGGGGAGTACTGGGCGCCGTTGAGCAGCAGCACCGGGCCGACGCATTTGACCGCGCTCGTCGAGACGATGCGGCGACCCATGACGGACACCGCCTCCGCGCCGCCTGCCCACAGTGCGTTGAGCACCGCCTCGATGTCCTGCTGATGGATGATGTAGTCCTCAGCTGTGATCCCGTCCGGCAGCTCACCGCTAGGAAATGGTGCGTCGTCGAGCGCCACCTGAAGGCCCGGGCCTTCTTCGGCGACGAGTCCCGTCTGCGCACCGAGCGCTTCGATATCCGCGGTCAGGTCGCCGTTGACGGTGTGGTTGGCGGTCAGCTCGTCGACCTCTTGCCGCATGCGGTCGATGTCCTGGTCGAGCTCCGCGCCCTCCCGGCTGCGGTCGCGGATGAGGTCGGTCAAGTCGGTCCGGCCGTCGGCCCGCAGGTCGGAGTCGCCCGCATTGGCCGCGCTGATCCCCAGCATGAGGCCGGCGATCAGCACCACCGCGAGGACGGCAGGGTGGCGGCTTCGCCGGTGCCGCGCTTCGGCGGGCACCTGCTCGTCGGACACGGCGGCGCAGACCTCCTCGGCTGGTCGACTGGCTGGGCGCCCATGGGTGGGGATTTCGAGCGTACGTTAGGTGCCGACTACGCTAACGGACATACCAACGACCGCCGTTCCCGCGTAAGCGCAATCAGCGCCCGCGGTGTGCTGCACACCTCAGGAGTTCGCCGTGCCGAAGTCGCGGATTCGCCGCCGTTCCGAGTTCACGCCCCCCACCTCGGCCAAGCTGCCCAAGGGCGCCCGCACCCGCGGCGCATGGGTCGTGCCGACGATGCTGGTCCTCCTGATCGGAGGCCTGGCCTGGATCGTGACCTTCTACCTGGCCGGCTCCAGCGTGCCCGGCATGAAGGCCCTGGGTGACTGGAACCTCGCGATCGGCATGGGCGCGATCACCGCGGGCTTCATCGTCGCCACCAAGTGGGAGTAGTTACACCGGTGTGATTCTCTCCACAGTGTGGAGAACTCCTGTGGACGACCTCAGCGTCCGATCAGCTGCGGTACGACGATGTCGTTAGCTTGCGACTGCACGACGAGCACAACCAGCGCCAGCACCAACACCCCGGACACGACGGCCCAGGTGGTGCGCTGGGCCCGGGGCACGTAGGCGTAGACGAGCGCGAGCAGCACCCCTGTCACGAACCCACCCAAGTGGGCGCGCCAGTCGATGCCCGAGACGTAGAACCCCAGCACGACGTTGAGCAGCAGCACAACAACGATGCCGGTGATGTCGCGCCCGAAGCGGCGGTTGACCACGAGCAGCGCTCCGAACAAGCCGAACACTGCACCAGACGCACCGTAGGCGATCGTGCCCGGGCCTAGACCGAGGAGTGAGGCGGCACTGCCGCCCAGTGCGGACAACAGGTAGAGCGCGGTGAACCTCGACCGGCCGAGCACCGGCTCAAGCAACGAACCGAGCACCCACAGCGCGTACATGTTGAACGCGATGTGCCACCACTGGGTGTGCAGGAACGCCGCGGTGATCACGCGGTAGTACTCGCCGTCAGCGACGCCGATGAACTCTCCGTTGTAGAAGGCGATCAGCGCAAGACCGAGCCGTTCCTGCAACTGCGGCGAGACCATGGCGAACAGGAACACCACGGCGTTGATCCCGATGAGGATCTTGGTGACCAGATCGCCCTGAGCGTGCACCTCGCCGCCCAGCGCTGTCTGCGGCTGGCGGACGGCGGCCTGGCCCTGCGCAACACACTGCGGGCACTGGTAGCCGACCGGCGCGGGGTTCATGCACAAGGGACAGATCGGCTTGTCGCACCGCTGGCAGCGGATGTAGGTCTCCCGATCGGGGTGCCGGTAGCAGGTCGGGACAACTTGCTGCCCCGACGCTCCACCTACGCTCGGCACGCCGCCGCTCATGATCCTCCTGTCGCCCCTGCCGAACCGTTTCAGGTCAGGCTCGCTCGATGGTCAGCCGCTCGATCACCACGGGCTCGACCGGCCGGTCACCTCGACCCGTCTGCACTGCGGAGATCGCGTCGACCACCTGGCGACCGGCGGCATCGGCCACCTCACCGAAGATCGTGTGCTTGCGGTTGAGCCACGGAGTGGGTCCCGACGTGATGAAGAACTGCGATCCATTGGTGTTGGGGCCAGCGTTGGCCATGGCCAGAAGGTATGGCCGGTCGAACATGAGCTCGCCGTGGATCTCGTCGGCAAAGGAATAGCCAGGACCACCGGTGCCCGTACCGAGCGGATCGCCGCCCTGGATCATGAACTCGGGGATCACTCGATGGAAGGTCAGGCCGTCGTAGAACCGGGCCGTGCTCGGGGCCCCCGTCTTCGGGTCGGTCCACTCCTTGGCGCCCTCGGCGAGCTCAACGAAGTTGCGGACGGTTTTCGGCGCATGGTTGGGCAGCAGGCCCACCCGGATGTCACCGTGGTTGGTGGAGATCACAGCGGTCAGCTGCTCGGACACGCGAGCACCCTTTTCTTACGAAGATGACAGACCTGCCTATCCTCGCATGTCGCTGTGGGCTGAGTGCGAGGGGTTTGTGGCGAGTCAGCGGCACGGTCCGGCCAGCGGTCGCACGTGCCTTCCTCGTGCAGAACGGGCATGATCAGGGGATATTCGGGTAACTCGCAGGGCAAGTCACGCGCGACCGAGGGAGGACCTCGTGGCAGGGCGCAAGAACAACGATGTCGAGGCTGAGTCTTTCGATTCGGCCCATCGGCTCTCTGATCATTTCAAGCCGTACGCGGCGCAGGCGCGCGAGCGAGTCGAACCGGCGATGCACGCAGCCATCGATCGCGTTGGCCCCGCAGTCAGTTCCGCACGCGATCGTATGGAACCGGCATTGCTCACGGCTCGGGAGACCGTCGGCCCAGCCATGGAGACGGCAAAGGTACGGCTCAACGAGGACGTGGTCCCGAAGGTGGCTGCCGTAGTGGCCACCGCGGCCGAGTCGCTGTCCAAGCGCGCTGCTGACGTTCACGACCGAGCGGCTGAGCTCTCGACCCCTCCGTCGCATCGCGGCCGCAAGGTTCTGCTGTTCACCATGGTGCTGGCCGGCGGCGCGGCGATCGCCGTCGCAGTCGTCTCGCGGCGGCGCCAGGTGGACAACTGGCAGGAGTTCGAGGCGCAGGCGCGGCAGTGGGCCGAGGACAAGACGCACAAGGTCGAGGACAACGTCTCGGCTGCCGCACAAAAGGTTTCCGACAAGGTATCCAGCGCAGCTGACTCGGCCAGGTCGTCGTTGCAGGACGTCGCCGACAAGGCCGGCCGCAAGGCCGAGCAGGCGACTGATGAGGCGACCGACGTCGCGAAGGCTACGGCCGACGATGTCGCGGGTGCCGCACCCGACGAAGCGCTTGCCGACAAGTCCGAGCACCCAACGGCTCCGACCACGCCGGACGAGCCGACCCAGGAAGTGGACGTCCCGAAGCCGAAGCGGACCCGGAAGAGCACTGGCTGAGCTACGTCGTGACCAGTCCTGACAAGCGCTCGCTGGTTGAGTGAGGCGGGTCAGGCGTTCTTGCCCTCGTACGCCTCAGTCAGCTCGTCGACATCGATCTTGACCATCTGCAGCATCGCGGTCATGACGCGCTGCGCCTTCTCCGGGTCGGGATCGGTGAGGTACTGCATGAGCTGCACCGGAATCACCTGCCACGAGACGCCGAACTGATCCTTCAACCAGCCGCACTGCGAGGGCTTGCCGCCGTCGGCGAGGAGCGCGTCCCAGTAGCGGTCGACCTCCGCCTGGTCCGCGCAGCTCACGAAGAACGACACGGAGTCGTTGAACTGGTCGTGTGGACCGCCGTTGATCGCCATGAACTGCTGACCGGCGAGCTCGAACGTGGCGCTGAGCAGCGTGCCCGCGGGAAACGGTCCGCCTTCGCCATAACGGTTGGAGTCGACGAGTCGGGCGTCGTCGAAGATGGCTGTGTAGAAGTTGATGGCGTCCTCAGCGTTGTCCTCGAACCACAACGACGGCGTGAGCTTCTGCGACATGCTGCGTTCCTCTCCCTGGTGGGGCTGGCCCGGTGGCAGCCCAGCATTTCCTATGGGGAGGTCGGAGCCACCGTCCTTGTTTCGACATCCGCCGCGTCGTGAGGATGGCAGTCCGTCTGGGTGTAGGTTCCGATCAGGGCGCTGGGGGAAGCCGTGGCGTACGACGACATCATTGTTGGCGGTGGATCGGCGGGCTGCGTCCTCGCCGCCAGACTCAGTCAGCATCAGCGACGGCGAGTCCTGCTGATTGAGGCCGGGCCCGACTACCCCAACATCACCGACCTGCCGCCGGACATCGCCGATGCATCGCAGCCATCGGTCACTCACGACTGGGGATACTCGGCTGAGCCGGACGAGCAAGGGCGGTCGATCCCATTGCCGCGAGCAAAGCTGATCGGCGGGTGCTCGGCGACCAATAGCACCTTTCTAGTACGGCCATGGCCGGCCGACTTGGACCATTGGGCGGACCTCGGGAACCCCGGCTGGTCCTTCGCAGAACTTCTGCCGATCATGCAGGCGATGGAGAGCGACGCTGACTTCGAGGACGAATGGCACGGCACCGACGGTCCCGTCCCGGTACACCGGCGTGCGCGGGCGGAACGGACGGCACTGCACCAGGCCTTTATCGAGTCAGCCGCTGCCGTGGGACACCCGCTGATCGACGACCACAACCGCCCCGGATCGGTCGGCGTGGGCCCCATGCCGCGCAACGTAAGAGATGACCTGCGAATGAGTGCCGCGATCACCCACCTGGCACAGGCACGCACTCGAGCCAACCTCACGGTCCGGCCGAGGTCCATGGTGGATCGAGTCGAATGGTCCGGAACGAGGGCGCGCGGCATTCGCCTGCTCGGTGGCGAGATTCTCGAGTGCGATCGGGTGGTGCTGGCGGCGGGTGCCTATGGCAGCCCCGCGATCCTGATGCGCTCGGGCGTGGGGTCAGCTGTGTCCTTGACCGGGCTCGGCATCGATCCCATCGCTGATCTGTCTGGGGTCGGGGACAACCTTCACGACCACCCACTCGTTGCGGTTGATCTGCCCACATCGTCCGGCGGGCACGGGCCACGCTTCCAGGTATTGCTCACCATGCGGTCGAGTAGCGCCGCGTCCGACGCGCCGCCTGACCTTCACCTCTTTGCTGCCGGGCCGTTTGACGACAGTGCAAGTCCAAGTGGAGGCGTCTTCGGCATCGTCACCGGTCTTATGGCACCGTCGTCAAGAGGGTCGGTGCGCTTGCGTTCAGCTGATCCCTCGGAGCGGCCGAGGATAGACGTCGCCCACCTGAAACGCCCCGACGACCTGAGCCGGACGGTAGAGGCCACCCAAGAAGCGCGCCGCATCAGCCGGGCCTCGCCACTGCGTGGGTTCATTCGGGGAAAGGAACTCGCACCGGGATTCGACATCCGCGATGACGACATCGACGGACTCGCTCGATCGATCAGGGCCCGAGTGGGCACCTACCACCATCCGGTTGGGACCTGCGCGATGGGACCATCGTCGGCAGCCGGCGCCGTTGTCAACGGTCGCGGCAAGGTCCATGCCGTGGACGGCGTCTGGGTGGCCGATGCATCCGTGATGCCGACGATTCCCTCGGCCAACACCAATCTGGCAACGATGCTGCTAGCTGAGCGAATCGCACAGTGGCTCGTGAACGCATAGCACCTCCGATCCGCGTTCCCCGCAACACCGGACGCAAACCGAAGCCGGCGAACGTTGACCCCTCAGCGACTGATTCCACTAAGACCGATCACTGTTCAGCCGCTGGTTCTTCCAGATAGTGAACCAGCCCGTCCACGGTGACCACGTACGAGCGTTGCCCGCCTCGGGTGGCTCGGTCCCACCAGCACGGCCCCGGGCCCGCCTCGCTCATGCAGGCGACCAGCGTGTCCGGTAGCGGTGGCGACGTGTCCTCGTCCCACACCCCGAATAGCAGCACGACCAGCAGCGCGGCCACGATCCCGACCACGCTTGCGACCAGCCCCGACAACGCGAGGGCCCAGGACAGCCTCATGCCAGCCGCCGGACATGGTAGTTGAAGTCCCGGAGGTCGTGCCGCGCGCTTGTTAGCACGACCTTCGCCTCCTTTGGTCGGCGGGCGGCGAGAAGCGCGCGTTCACTTCGGTCCCCCCGGCGGCCGCGATGTCATGTCGGCGGTTGGGCGAAGTCGCGGACCGCCATGGATCGCAGGCTAGCGATTCCCGGCACGGTCAGAGGCGTACTTGGAAATACACCCGCCATTACTGGCCCAGGGAGGTGGCACGCCACCGCAGCGCGGGTGACCTACATCGATGCGGGTGGAGCCACGGGGACTTGAACCCCGAACCCCCGCCTTGCAAAGGCGGTGCTCTGCCAATTGAGCTATGGCCCCGGACGGCCCCGGGCGTGAGACCGCGAGGCCGAAGGGTGTGTCAGTCCGAGCTGGTGGGCTTGGCCGACGTGGGTGGGGTCACCGGATCGGTGGCCTCAGCCCACAGGTCCTGCTCGGCCTTGTCGGCCTGCAGGCGCTTGTATCCGAACCAGCCAGCAGCCGCGACGACCGCTCCGACAAGCAGTTTGCCTTTCACCGCGTACGCCTCCAGACGAGTGTTGCGCGGATGTGCTTCAGCATCGTGCAGGGTGGGACGTGGGCCTAACTGGACTTGAACCAGTGACCTCTTCCTTATCAGGGAAGCGCTCTAACCGACTGAGCTATAGGCCCCTGCGTGCCGGAGCAGATTACCTCACCAGGCACGCGCTCCCAAACGCGGGGAGCCCGCGCGGCGGACGCTCAGTCGTCCTCTGCCAGGGTCAGCTCGAGCCCGCCGAGCAGGCTCGCCGACAGGTTGTAGAGGAATGCGCCGAGCGTCGCCAGGGCGGTCAGGAGCACCACGTCGATCACGGCGATCAGCATGCTGAAGCCCATCACCCGGGAGAAGCCGAGGTATTCCTCGAGCTGGAAGCCGGTGTTGCTCTCCGACGCTGTGACGTCTCGCACGACGTCGCCGACTCCGCTGAACACCCCTGCCGCGTCGAGGATCGACCAAATGACGGCGGCCGCCACCACGATCATGACTCCGACCGCAATGGAGAGCAGGAACGCGGTCTTCATCACCGACCAAGGGTCGACGCGCAGCAGTCGAAGCCGCGCCTTGCGTAGCCGTGGCGCGCGACGGGCGGCCGCCGCATGGGACTCCGCGGCGGAGCGGTTCGTGGGCGATGGGCTGACCGTGCCGGTGCCGGTACCGGTCGACGCCGGATCGGCCGGGAGCGTGACCCCCGGTCGGTTCGGTGCGGGCGGCGCGGTTCGAGTCGGTGCCTGCAAGGCGCCGCTGACGCTCGACGGTGCGGCGGCCGCGGCCACGCCGGCTGAGACAGCCGCTGCGGAGACGGTCGCTGGACCTGCCGAGGCAGTGGGCTCGGACTGCTCGGGTGTGGCTGCCAGTGCGCCGTTGGTAGCCGGGGTTGGCGCAGCGAGTGCTGAGGTCGCGGCGTGCCGGGCGGCAAGATCCTCGGCGGACGCAGCCGCGTGCGCCGCTGGTGCGGCGACCCGCTCGGGCTCAGCCGAGCTGTCCGGATGCTTGGGCTCCCCGCCGGAGACGCGGGTCACCACGGCGTGGGCAGCTTCCGATGTCGCCTGAGCAGCCCTGCTGGCGGCCGCCCGCAGCGACTCGGCCAGCTCCTGCGCTCCCGCGCGCCCGTTGCTTGCGCTACCCGAAGTACCCGGCGCAGCCGATACCGACGACTGGTGCGAAGCGGACGAACTGGGCGCACCTGTCTCAGGGGTGGGGTTGCTCTGGGGCGGCTTGCCCTGGTCGCCGCTGGTGCTCACGAGCGTTCATCCTCCGGGTCGGGGAAGGCTCCACTCCGGCTGGAGCGGGACCCGAGTCGGGTGTCCAGTCCTAAGTGTCGCTGTCCGGCGTCTCGGTGTCTTCAGGTGTCTCAGTGTCCGGTGTCGTGCCATTGTCCGTCTCTGCGTTGCGGGCGATAGCCACGACGGCATCATCCGCACCCAGAGACACGAACTTCACCCCCATGGTGTCACGTCCGGTCACCGGCACATCTCGTACGGGGCTGCGTGTCACGCCACCAGCCGAACGAATGGCCAGCACTTCGTCGCCCTCGTCGACCACGAGCCCGCCCACCAGGACACCTCGACCCTCGGAGATCTTGGCCGCCTTGATGCCCAGCCCACCCCGACCCTGGACCCGGTAGTCCTCGATCTCGGAGCGCTTGGCGAAGCCGCCGTCTGTGACGGTGAACACATACGCACCGGGGCGGACGACCGCCATCGACAGCAGCTCGTCGCCGGCGCGGAAGCGCATGCCGGTGACCCCGCTGGTGGCTCGACCCATGGGCCGAAGCTGCTCGTCGTCAGCCGGGAATCGGATCGCCTGCGCCTTTCGGGAGACGAGCAGCAGGTCGTCGACCGCCGAGACCAGCTCGGCGCCGATCAGCTCGTCGTCCTCCTCGCGGAAGTTGATCGCGATCACGCCGCCTGTGCGTGGGGAGTCGTACTCGGTGAGGCGGGTCTTCTTGGCGTATCCCCGCTTGGTCGCGAGCACGAGGTAGGGGGCGACCTCGTAGTCACGCAGGTCGAGCACCTGCGCGATGCGCTCGTCCGGCTGGAACGCAAGCAGGTTGGCGACGTGCTGACCCTTCGCGTCGCGGTTGGCCTCGGGCAGCTGGTAGGCCTTGGCCCGGTAGACGCGTCCCTTGTTGGTGAAGAACAGGATCCAATGGTGCGTCGTCGTCACGAAGAGGTGCTCGACGATGTCGTCCTCACGCAGCTGCGCACCACGGACACCCTTGCCGCCGCGCTTCTGCGAACGGTAGAGGTCGAGCTTGGTGCGCTTGGCGTAGCCGCCGCGCGTGATCGTGACGACCACGTCCTCCTCGGCGATGAGGTCCTCCATGGACATCTCGCCCTCGGCGGGGACCAGCTGGGTGCGCCGCTCGTCGCCGTACTTGTCGACGATCTCAGCCAGCTCGTCGGACACGATCTGGCGCTGTTGTTCCTCGCTCGCCAGGATCGCCTGATAGCCGGCGATCTCCTCCTCGAGGTCAGCGAGTTTTTCGATGATCTTCTGCCGCTCGAGTGCGGCGAGCCGACGTAGCTGCATGTCGAGAATGGCACGGGCCTGGATGTCGTCAATGTCGAGCAGTTCGATCAGGCCGACGCGTGCCACGTCGGCATCCGGCGAACGACGAATCAGGGCAATGACCTCGTCCAGTGCATCCAGCGCCTTGACCAGACCGCGCTGGATGTGCGCCTCTTCCTCGGCCTTGCGCAGGCGGTAGCGCGTGCGCCGCTGGATGACCTCGATCTGGTGCGTGACCCAGTTGCGAACGAATGCGTCGAGCGACAGCGTGCGTGGCACACCATCGACGAGCGCCAGCATGTTGCAGCCGAACGTCTCCTGCAGCTGGGTGTGCTTGTAGAGGTTGTTGCGCACGACGCTCGCCACCGCATCGCGCTTCAGGATGATGACGATGCGCATGCCTGTGCGGCTGGACGAGTCGTCGCGTAGGTCGGCGATTCCCGGCACCTTGCCGTTCTCAGCGAGGTCGGCAATTTTGCGGGCAAGGGCGTCTGGATTGACCTGGTAGGGCAGCTCGGTGACGACAAGGCACGTACGCCCCTTGCTGTCCTCCTCGACCTCGACCACCGCGCGCATCGTGACCGATCCGCGTCCGGTGCGGTAGGCATCACGGATCCCGGCAGAACCGACGATGAGTCCGTTGGTCGGAAAGTCCGGACCCTTGATGCGCTGCAGGAGCGCCTCGAGCAGCTCTTCGTTGGTCGCCTCGGGGTGCTCGAGCGACCATTGCACACCGCTCGCTACCTCGCGGAGGTTGTGCGGCGGAATGTTCGTTGCCATGCCCACGGCGATGCCGCCCGACCCGTTGACGAGCAGGTTGGGGAAGCGTGCGGGCAGGACGTTGGGCTCCTCCTGGCGGCCGTCATAGTTGGGTGAGAAGTCGACCGTGTCCTGGTCGATGTCGCGCACCATCTCCATTGCGAGCGGCGCCAGGCGACACTCTGTGTATCTCATCGCCGCTTGTCGGTCGTCACCGCGGGAGCCGAAGTTGCCCTGGCCTTGGACGAGCGGGTAGCGCAGGGACCACCACTGACCGAGCCGGACGAGTGTGTCGTAGATGGCGGTGTCACCGTGCGGGTGATACTGACCCATGACGTCGCCGACGACGCGGCTCGACTTGGAAAACGGACGGTCAGGGCGGTAGCCGCCGTCGAACATGGCATAGAGCACGCGTCGATGTACGGGTTTGAGGCCGTCGCGCACGTCGGGTAGGGCACGCTGCACGATCACGCTCATCGCGTAGTCGAGGTAGGAGCGCTGCATCTCCACCTGCAGGTCGACGGGCTCGATGCGCCCGCCGGGGCCCGGATCGAAGGTGCCTGTCGTCGTGTCGTCGGTCACGCGAGTTGTCTGCCTGTCTTGTCAGTCGGACTGGTCCGGTGCGCAGTTGCCTAGTCAGATGTCGAGGAAACGCACGTCGCGGGCGTTGCGCTGGATGAACTTGCGACGGCTCTCGACGTCCTCGCCCATCAAGGTGGTGAAGATGTCGTCGGCCTGCGCGGCGTCCTCGAGTGTGACCTGCAGCAGGATCCGCTGCGCTGGGTCCATCGTCGTATCCCAGAGCTCGTCGTTGTTCATCTCGCCGAGCCCCTTGTAGCGCTGAACGCCACCCTCCTTGGGCAGCCGCTTGCCGGCCTCCTGTCCGAGCCGAGTGAGCTCGTCGCGCTCACGGTCGGAGTAGGCGTACTCGGGGGGATCGTTGCGCCCGACCCACTTGAGCTTGTAGAGCGGCGGTTGGGCGAGATAGACGTAGCCCTGCTCGACGACCGGCCTCATGAACCGGAACAGCAGCGTCAGCAGCAAGGTGCGGATGTGCTGGCCGTCGACATCGGCATCGGCCATCAACACGACCTTGTGGTAACGCAGCCGGTTGATGTCGAAGTCGTCGTGGATGCCGGTGCCAAGCGCGTTGATGATGGCCTGCACCTCTTGGTTCTGCAGGATCCGGTCGAGGCGCGCCTTTTCGACGTTGAGAATCTTGCCGCGGATCGGCAGGATCGCCTGCACCCGCGGGTCGCGGCCCTGCTTGGCCGGGCCGCCGGCGGAGTCACCCTCGACGATGAAGAGCTCGCACTCCTCCGGGTTGGTGCTCTGGCAGTCGGCGAGCTTGCCGGGGAGTCCGGCACCGCCCATGAGTCCCTTACGGCCGCGCGCCGCGTCACGTGCCTTACGCGCCGCCATGCGTGCGACTGCTGCGCCCTGCGCCTTGCGGGCAATGTCCTTGCCCTCGTTGGGGTTCTTCTCGAACCACTCACCGAGCCGGTCATTGACAATTCGCTGGACGAACGACTTGGCTTCGGTGTTGCCGAGCTTGGTCTTGGTCTGCCCCTCGAACTGCGGGTCGGTGAGCTTGATGCTCACGATCGCGGTGAGCCCCTCGCGGATGTCGTCACCGGTGAGGTTGGCGTCCTTTTCCTTGAGGATGCCCCAGTCGCGGGCGAACTTGTTGACGAGAGTCGTCAGCGCAGCACGGAATCCCTCTTCGTGAGTGCCGCCCTCGTGGGTGTTAATGGTGTTGGCGAAGGTGTGCACGGACTCGGTGAATCCGGTGTTCCACTGCATCGCCACGTCGAGCGACATGCTGCTGCTCGGGTCCTCAGCCTCGAACGACACGATCGTGCGATGCGCCGGCTCCTTCTTGGCGTTGAGGTGCTTGACGTAGTCGACGAGCCCACCCTCGTAGCGATAGGTCACCTTGTGCTGCTCGGCCGGTGCCTCCTGGTCGGCGTCGGCGTCGTCGACATCACCGTGCTCCGGCCTCTCGTCAGTGAGGACGATCGTGAGGCCCCTGTTGAGAAACGCCATCTCCCGGAACCGGGTCGACAGCGTCTCGAACGTGTAGTCGGTGGTCTCGAAGATCGTGTCGCTGGCCCAGAACGTGGTCGTGGTGCCCGTAGCCGTGGTCGGCTCACCGCGCTCGAGTGGGCCGTCGGGGACACCGTAGGTGTAGGACTGTCGCCAGGCGTAGCCGTCGCGCGCCACCTCGACGTCGACCCGACTCGACAGTGCGTTGACGACGGAGACACCGACACCGTGCAGGCCGCCGGACACCTTGTAGCCACTGCCACCAAATTTGCCGCCGGCGTGCAGCACGGTCATGACGACCTCGAGCGCGGGCTTCTTCTCCACCGGGTGCTCGTCGACCGGGATGCCGCGGCCGTTGTCCTTGACGCGGACGCCGCCTCCGGGCAGCAAGGTGACCTCGATGCGGTCGGCTTGGCCGGCAAGCGCCTCGTCGACGGAGTTGTCGACGACCTCGTAGACGAGGTGGTGCAGTCCACGCTCACCTGTCGACCCGATGTACATACCCGGGCGCTTGCGGACCGCCTCGAGACCCTCGAGGACAGTGATCGCACTGGCGTCGTAGGACGTTGAACGGCGGGACAAGTCGTCGCCACTGGCCGGTGCGGTCGAGGCCTGCGTCACGGGCTGAGATCCTCCTGCTCAACACAGGCCGCTATCCGGCGAGGGAAGCACAAGCGCCCCCCGTCGCGGAAGCGGCCTGAAATCAGGTCTCTAGTCTACCTGGAAACGGGTGCTTAGACGGTAATGAGAGGCGCCTGGGGACGGCCTAGCGTGCCGGAGAGGGCGGGGGTGACTCCCCGTACGTGGGCGGGGCGACGACCACGTTCAGCCGTACGTATCGCGCGGCCCGCGGCCGGCAACTCGCCGGTAGCCCTTGGTCCACGACGGCGCCGCCGGCCCCCGCACGACGATGCGCGTGACCGTGCCGTCGCCAAGCTCCTCGTTGAGTCGCCGCACGAGCGTCGGAGCCAGCATCCGCAGCTGCGTCGCCCACGCTGTTGTGGCGGCCGTCACACTGAGCTCGGTCTCGGCATATCGCTCGGGACGGCACTGCGCGGCCACGTCCGGACCAACGATCTGATCCCATCGGGCCAGCACACCGTGCACCCGCAGGTGCTCCCCCCAGCCGTGCTCCGCGACAAGGCGACTGACTGTCGCGGCAACGGTCTGCGGGTCACGCTCGTCATCAGCCGGACCGCTCCAGCCAGTGTCGGACGGGATGCCTCGACGGACGGCCGCCGCAGTCTCGCGCGGCAGACGGCTTCCGCCGGGTCGACCCGCTGCAGGCCGTCGGCTCTTGGCCCGGGCGAGGAAGGCTCGCGCCAGGTCGCTGCCCTCGGCAGTCCAGGGAACGGACTCAGTCATCGGATCCTCCGAACCTCGCCGGCCATGACGTCGACGCGGGCACCCTCGAGGGCTTCGGGGACGTCTGCCGGCACGGCCGCGGTCACCAGCACCTGCTCGGCCGGCGCCACGAGCTCGGCCAGCCGAGTTCGTCGCTCAATGTCAAGCTCGGCGAACACGTCGTCGAGGATGAGCACTGGTTCGCCACCGTCGGAGGTGAGCAGATCGTAGGCGGCGAGCCGCAACGCAATGGCGTAGGACCAGCACTCGCCGTGGCTCGCATATCCCTTTGCTGGCAAGGGTCCTAGTCGCAACACCAGGTCGTCACGATGTGGGCCGACGAGCGTGACACCACGGTCGAGCTCCTCACGGCGGACGCGTCCCATTGCGTCGAGCAACGCGGCCGCCAACAGCTCGCGGTCGGGGATCAGCTCGACGTCGTCGCCCAGTGAGCAGCGGTAGTCGATCTGTGCATCGCCCTCGCCGCGCGCCACCGCGTCGTACGACTTGGCGACGAGCGGGTGCAGCGACTGGACCAACTCCAGTCGGGCGGAGAGTAGCTCGGCGCCGGCCTGAGCCAGGTGCGCGTCCCACACGTCCAGCGTGCGTAGGTCGTGCGCGCCGCCGCCGCGTGCCGCGCGGACCGCGCCGGCGGCGGTCTTGAGAAGGGCATTGCGTTGCTTGAGTACGCGGTCGTAGTCAGCGCGGACACCGGCCAACCGAGGCGCTCGCGAGACGAGCAACTCATCGAGGAACCGCCGTCTGTCCGAGGGGTCACCCTTGACCAGCGCAAGGTCCTCCGGCGCGAAAAGCACGGTACGCAACAGGCCAAGGAGTTCGCGGGCACGGGGGACTGGTGCTTGATTGACCCGAGCCCGGTTGGCCTTGCCTGGTGTGATCTCAACCTCAAGGAGTGCACTCCGGCGGTCACGCACGACAGTGCCGCGCACAACCGCGCGGTCGGCGCCGAGACGTACGAGTGGCGCGTCGTTGGCGACCCGGTGGCTGCTGAGCGTCGCGAGATAGCCCACCGCCTCGACGAGGTTGGTCTTGCCCTGGCCGTTCGGCCCGATCAGTGCCGTCACACCGGGCTGCAGCGCCAGCTCGACCGCCGCGTACGAGCGGAAGTCGGCAAGCGACAGCTGCGTGAGATGCACGAGGAGAAGGCTAGGCCTTCTTGACCGCGTGGCCACCGAACTCGTTGCGCAACGCGGCGACAGCCTTCATTGCCGGGGAGTCGTCCTGCCGCGACGAGAACCGTGCGAAGAGTGCCGCCGTGATCACCGGGGTCGGCACCGCGTTGTTGATCGACTCCTCTACTGTCCAGCGACCCTCACCGGAGTCCTCGACGTAGCCCTTGAGGGAATCGAGCTCGGGATCCTTGTCCAGGGCGTCGACGAGCAGGTCGAGTAGCCATGAACGTACGACCGTGCCACGTTTCCAGGCCTTGAACGAACCGGGCACATCCTTGACGACCTCAGCAGCTAGAAGGAGCTCGTAGCCCTCGGCGTAGGCCTGCATGAGCCCGTACTCGATGCCGTTGTGGACCATCTTGGCGTAATGGCCGGCGCCGACGTCGCCTGCGTGGACGAACCCCTCTTCCCGCGGTCCCTCGGGGCGTAGCGCGTCGAAGATCGGCAGGACTCGCTCGATGTCTGCGGGTGCGCCGCCGGCCATGAGGCCGTACCCGTTGTTCCTACCCCAGATGCCGCCGGAGACCCCGCAGTCGACGAAGTGGATGCCCTTGGCGGCGAGCTCGCTGGCGTGCTTGGCGTCGTCGGTGAACTTGGAGTTGCCGCCGTCAATGACGAGGTCACCCTCATCGAGCAGGTCGCCGAGCTCGTCGATCGTCGACTGCGTGGGCGGACCGTGCGGCACCATGACCCAGACGGCGCGGGGTGGGGTGAGCTTGTCGACCAGCTCAGCCAGGGTGGCGACATCGCGGACCTCAGGGTGGTGGTCATAGCCGACGACGGTGTGCCCGGCCGCTCGTAGTCGCGCAGACATGTTGCCACCCATGCGACCGAGTCCGACGAGTCCTAATTCCATGGCGGGGCTCCTTGCGGATCAGCCGGATAGCCGCACCGGCATGAGGAGGTAGCGATAGTCATCGATCACGTCGCCATCCAGCGCCGCCGCACCCTGCAGGACGGCTGGCTTGGTCGACTGGGTGAAAGCCAACTGAACGACCGGGGAGTCGATCGCACCGAGCCCATCGAGGAGATAGCCGGGGTTGAACCCGATCGAGATGTCATCACCGTCGACGATCGCAGGTAGCGACTCGGAGGCTTGGGCATCCTCACCGGAGCCGGCCTCGAGCACCACCTGGTCACCGGAGAAGGCGAGCCGGACCGGTGTGTTGCGCTCCGCGACAAGGGCTACCCGCCGGACCGCCTCGGTCAGGGCGGCGGTGTCGACTCGGGCGGTCGTGCCGGTCTCGGCGGGAAACAGCGAGCGGTACTTGGGGAAGTCGCCGTCGATGAGTCGAGTGGTCGTCCGGCGGCCCCCGGCTGCGACACCCATCAACGTCTCCTGCCCGCCGGCAGCGAGGGAGAGCGAAACCTCACCGGAGAGCGACTTGGCGGTGTCGGCCAGAGTGCGGGCCGGAACGATGGCGACAGCGCTGACGTCGGGGGATGTCGGGTGCCAGTGCAGCTCACGCACCGCCAGCCGATAACGGTCGGTGGCAGCGAGGGTCACCCGCTCGCCATCAATCTCGATGCGGACTCCCGTGAGCAACGGCAGCATGTCGTCGCGGCCGGCGGCGACCACGACCTGGCCCACGGCCGAGGCGAGCAGACCCGACGGCACCGTGCCGGACACATCGGGCATTGCGGGCAGCTCCGGGTATTCCTCAACCGGCAGTGTCAGAAGAGTGAATCGGGCGCTGCCGCAGGTCAGGGCCACCTTGCCGGCGTCGGCGGTGAAGTCGACCGGTCGGTTGGGCAGTGATCGGCAGATGTCGGCCAGGAGCCGTCCGGACACGAGCGCCGTGCCCTCGTCAGCGACCTCGGCGTCGACAACAACGCGCCCGGACACCTCGTAATCGAAGGCGGAGAGCATCAGTTGCCCATCGGCGGCGTCGAGCCGCAGCCCCGCGAGCACCGGCACTGTCGGCCGATTAGGCAAGGTCCGCGCCACCCACGCGACAGCGTCGGCGAGTACGTCGCGCTCCACACGGAACTTCACCGGGGCCACCGTCCTTTGTAGCGAGCCATGTGTGCAGTCGAGCCGCGGACCGCGCAGCCTCCGTCGCGGTGCCTGGTGGAGCGCGTCAAGGCCTCATCCTTCCATGGCTAACCGACAGAACGAATGGTGGTCTGCAGACCTCCTAGGTGCGAGCTGCATAACGCAGTTTCCACAGCCCGGGCTGCCGCAACCTTGGCGTACGCATCGTTCTATATCTGGGTTGGTCGTTGTCGTAGGGGCCGTGGATATGTGGACAACCGAGGAGTGGCCAGGTCAGGTCGGAGTTCGTGTCCACGATCCCTGGTGACGGTGCAGCTCTGGGCCGTGCGCAACCAGGACGATGTCCACCGAGCCGTGTGGTTTTCCTCCGAGATCACAGAATTGCCCCCCAGCTTGTCCACAGGATTATCCACAACCTGTGTGTGGCGATTTGTCGGATGAACGTGAGCTCCGCGTTCGTCGTGCCCGGCCGCGAACTGGGTAGCACCATTCCAGCTCAGGCGTGCACACGCGGGGCTTACGACTGACGCGCCTGTTGCTTGATCCGGTTGGTGATCTCGGTGACCTGGTTGTAGACGCTGCGTCGCTCGGCCATCAGGTGACGGATCTTGCGCTCGGCATGCATGACCGTCGTATGGTCGCGGCCACCGAACTGCTGGCCGATCTTTGGCAGCGAGAGGTCGGTCAGCTCACGGCAGAGATACATGGCGATCTGCCGGGCAGTGACGAGGACACGGCTGCGGCTCGTACCGCAGAGGTCGTCGATCGTGAGCGCGAAGTAGTCGGCCGTCACCGCCATGATCGTTGCGGGTGTGATCTCGGGGCTGGCTTCGGTCGGACCAAGATCTTTGAGAACGACCTCCGCGAGGGACAGGTCGACGCCCTGCCGGTTGAGGCTGGCGAACGCCGTGACGCGGATCAGTGCACCCTCGAGCTCGCGGATGTTGGTAGCGATGCGGCTGGCGATGAACCCCAGCACGTCGGTCGGGACGTTGAGCCGATCCTGCGCCGCCTTCTTGGACAAGATCGCGATGCGGGTCTCGAGGTCCGGTGGCTGCACGTCGCAGATGAGCCCCCACTCGAACCGGTTGCGCAGCCGGTCCTCAAGCGCGGACAGCTGCTTGGGGGGTCGGTCGGAGGTGATGACGATCTGCTTGTTGGCGTTGTGAAGCGTGTTGAAGGTATGGAAGAACTCTTCCTGCGTCTGGATTTTGCCTTCCAGGAACTGGATGTCGTCAATGAGCAGGACGTCGACATCGCGGTAGCGCCGCTGAAAGATCGGTGATTTGTCGTCACGGATCGAGTTGATGAACTCGTTGGTGAACTCCTCGCTCGACACGTAGCGAACGCGGGTGCCCTCATAGATCTGTCGGGCGTAGTGCCCGATCGCGTGAAGCAGATGGGTCTTGCCCAGGCCGGACTCGCCATAGACAAGGAGGGGGTTGTAGGCCTTTCCGGGCGCTTCACCGACCGCCACCGCAGCGGCGTGGGCGAACCGGTTGCTCGAACCGATGACGAAGGTGTCGAACGTGTAGCGCGGGTTGAGTCGTGACTGCTCGCCGTCGCGGTAGGTCGCGGCAGGGGCGAGTAAAGCGGCGTGCAGCGGCGCGTAGGGGTCGTCGCCGAGGGCGGCGGTGGGTGCGGCTCCCGACCCGTTGCCCTCGATGATCTGCTCCGGTCGGGACGTCTCGTCGGTCGGCGCGGATACCGTCACGGCGAGCTGAACCTGGCAGCCGAGGATGGAGCCGAGCGCGTCGCACAAAATCGGGCGAAGTCGGGTTTCCAGGATGTTCTTCGCGAACTCGGATGGGACCGACACAACAGCCGTGCCCTCGACGAAGGTCAGTGGGCGCGCCTGGGCGAGGAACGCCTGCTGCTGTCTGCCGAGCTCCGTGTCGCCAATGCGTCGGATTGCATCTGCCCAAGCAGTCGCGAAGTCCGGCGTCGTTCCCCCGTTGGTCACTGTGCGCGCTCCCGTGTCCCGTCGATCCGGTCAGTGCTTGTCTTGACTCGCCGTCCTGGCGGGCCTCGTCAGGCACCTTGAGCCGGCGAACGGTCCACAGAGTTTTCCACAACTTGTGGAGCGGTGATCCTTTGGGGCCACCCGGTTGGCAACCTATCTCTGAAGTGGCCTGACAGAGCCATTTCAGCGATCTCGGTACCAGCCCGGATGACCCTTCCCGGAACCGTGGGGAAGGGCCGGTCTCGTGACGCTAACAACTTGTGGGGGACGCTTCAAGCGGTTGTCCACAGCCGAGCCCACGGTCACGCTCACCTCCGCATCAAAGAATGGTCCGTCGGCTCACCGCTCCGCGTTTGACCGGCGCCGCGCGGACCACGTACCGTTAGGAAGTCCGGCGTCGGGCTTGCTTGGTATGCCTGCCGCGGGGTTCGTACGCCCTCTGATCTGTAGGCGTTTGGGCTCCGACCGGATGACAGCTTGCATGTTTCCGGCTAGTGCCGGTGTCCGCCCGACTCTGGAGCCCGATCGTGAAGCGCACGTTCCAGCCGAACAACCGCCGCCGTGCCAAGACGCATGGCTTCCGTCTGCGCATGCGCACCCGCGCCGGCCGCGCGATTATCGCCGCGCGCCGGTCGAAGGGCCGCGCCCGCCTGTCGGCCTGATCTGCGTTTCCGAGGACTCCCCGTGCTCCCGGCCACCCAACGGATCCGCCGGCGCGAGGAGTTTTCCACGACCGTGCGGAAGGGCCATCGTGCCACCAGCCCGCTCGTCGTCGTCCACGTGTTGCCCGGTTCATCCGAGGCGACCGAGACGGCTCGGGCGGGCTTCGTCGTGAGCCGGGCAGTGGGAGGTGCGGTCGTCCGCAACCAGGTCAAGCGTCGCCTTCGCCATCTCGTGACGCAGATGCTCGCCGACCTGCCGCCAGGCTCTTTGGTCGTGGTTCGGGCGCTGCCAGCGGCGGGTGGCGCCTCAAGTGAGCAGTTGGCAAGCTCTCTCACCCTGGCCGTCGCGCGTGCGTTGGGGCACTCGACTGTTGCACTCGGGGGCACGTCATGAAGCGGCTGCTCGTTGGGCTGATCAGGATCTACCAGATCGTGATCAGCCCGTTGCTTGGACAGCGGTGCCGCTACTACCCGTCCTGTTCCACGTATGCGCTCGAGGCCATCCAGGTCCACGGTGCATTGCGCGGCACCTGGCTCGGTGCGCGCCGGTTGGCCAGGTGCCACCCATGGACCGACGGAGGGTACGACCCGGTGCCACCCGCTCGGCACACACCCATAACGGCGGAGTCGCGTAAGCCCGCCCCGACATCGCCGCACGCTCGAGGAGCTTGAGCTTCGTGTTAGACACGATCCTTAGTCCGCTGACCTTTGTCGTTTCCTGGATCATGGTCGGCTGGCACTGGCTATTCAGCCAGGTACTTCCCGACGGTCCAGCATGGTTGCTGTCGATCGTCGGCTTGGTCATCGTGGTGCGGGCAGCGCTGATCCCGCTCTTCGTGCGGCAGATCAGAGCGAGCCGCAAGCTTGCCCTGCTCCAGCCGCAGATGCGCGAGCTGCAGAAGAAGTACCAGCACGACAAGCAACGTCTCCAGCAGGAGATGATGGAGCTCTACCGCAAGGAGAAGACCAACCCGTTCTCCTCCTGCCTGCCTGTGCTGCTGCAGGCTCCTGTGTTCTTCGCGCTGTTCCGGGTGCTGAACGGCGCGTCCGGAGAGCCCGGACACCCCTTGGGCGCGTTCAAGACCAACGCTGAACTGTTCACGTCCTTCCAGAACGCCGAGGTTCTGGGCATCCAACTACACGACAGCTTCCGCCTCACGGACTCCGTTGGGACGCGCGTCGTTGCGATCGTCCTGGTCCTCATCATGACCTCATCGACGTATTTCACGCAGCACCAGTTGATGCGCAAGAACATGCCGAAGGAGGCTCTCGAAGGCCCCTTCGCGCAGCAGCAGAAGATCTTGATGTACGTCCTCCCGTTGGGCTTCCTCTTCTCCGGACTGTTCTTTCCCATCGGCGTCGTCATCTACTGGTGCGTGTCCAACTTGTGGACCGGTGCGCAGCAGTTCTACGTGATCCGCAACATGCCGGCGCCCAACACGCCCGCGGAAGCGGCGTACAAGGCACGGATGGAGGCAAAGGCCCGCAAGAAGGGCAAGACGCCGGTGACTGTCCCGGCGGATGCGGCCGATGCCGAGGCGGCACCAGCACCGCAGCGTGTGCAGCCAAAGCGCCAGTCACGTTCGCAACGCTCCCCCTCCGGCGGCAGCGGTGCGCGGCCGAAAAAGAAGCGCTGAGCATTCCGCTGCGTGTCTCGCCATGGGCCTCGTGGCATAGCCACCGGCCCCCAGTACTTGAGGAGTGGACCCCGTGAGTGACGTGACCTCGACCGAGAACAGCGAGGCCACCTCGAGCCGATTCGAGCTGCTCGAGAAGGAAGGCGACATCGCCGCCGACTACCTCGAAGAGCTGCTCGACATCGCCGATGTCGACGGTGACCTTGACATAGACGTCGAGGGCGATCGCGCGATGGTCTCCATCGTCGGTGGCGACCTTGACCTCCTGGTCGGTCCTGAGGGTGACGTGCTTGAGGCGTTGCAAGAACTGACCAGGCTTGCGGTGCTGCGCGAGACAGGCGAGCGAAGCCGAATGATGCTCGACATCGCGGGCTTCCGGGCAAACAAGCGTGAGCAACTGACGCGGCTCGCCCAGCAGATGGTCGACCAGGTCAAGGCTTCGGGTGAGGCCGTGTCTCTCGCGCCGATGACCGCCTTCGAGCGAAAGGTTGTCCACGACGTCGCCACGGCGGCCGGCCTGCGCAGCGAGTCGGAGGGTGTCGAGCCAGATCGACACATCGTCATACAGTTGGCTTGACGGTGACGTCGGGTCGGGATCGGGACAGGCCGCACGACGTTTCACGTGAAACGGTGGGTGATCCACCCGCGGTCGCAGCCGAGGTTTTCGGCCACGGACTTGCCCAGGCCGTTGCATTTGCTGAACTGCTTGCCACCGACGGTGTTGTAAGAGGTCTCATCGGCCCCCGCGAGGTGCCTCGACTATGGGACCGGCACCTGCTGAACTGCGGTGTTGTGGCACCAGTGTTTCGTTCGCAAGCGCTTGTGTACGACGTCGGATCCGGCGCTGGGCTGCCCGGTATGGTGATCGCGCTGGCCCGCCCAGATCTTCGGCTGGTGCTGCTCGAACCGCTGCTTCGCCGCACGACGTTTCTCGAGGAGGCCGTCCGCGTGCTCGAACTGTCCAACGTCTCGGTCGTGCGCGGCCGGGCCGAGGAGTTCGCCGGCCGCGCGGCCAGCGACTATGTCACGTCGCGGGCCGTGGCGCCGCTTGATCGACTACTTCGATGGAGTGCACCCTTGCTCAGGCAGGGCGGGGAACTTGTGGCGCTCAAAGGCGGCTCAGCAGCGGCGGAGATCGCGGCCGCAACGACCACATTGTCGTCCTTTGACGCGCAAGACGTGCGCACCGAGGTGGTCGGCGACGACCTGCTCGAGACGGGCACGACCCTCGTCAGGGCAACAATCAATCGGCCCCTTGGACCAGGCTCTCCGTCAAAGTCGCGGACCGCGCGAGGGTCACTCACGCGACCAGCCAGGCGCAACGACAGCTCACCGAAGGGACGTCAACGGTGACCAGGCAAACCGGCTTGGGGTGGCCGGCAACGGATTCAGGGCACGAGGAACCTGCCGGGCTTGGGTGGCCGACCAACGGTGTCATTGCGGGACTGCCCCCCACGCCGGCTAACGGGGACGCGGCGTCGGCCACGATCGACTCCGCCGAGCCGACCAGAGAAGCCACAGGCAACGATCCAGCTCACAAAGAGGCTGGCAGGACCTCTGACTCGCCCGCCCCGACCGATGATGTCGCGCCAAATGTTTCACGTGAAACCGAGGCGCGCCCGCGTCCTCGTGTCTTGACGGCGGCGGAGATCGCCGCGACCGCTCAGGAGGAGCTGGTGGAGGTCGACACCCCGATCGCGATGGAGGCGCACGCAGCGATCCTTGCGACGACTCGTCGAGGACCCTTGCCCAAGCCCGACCACACCCGGGTGCTCGTCGTGGCCAACCAGAAGGGTGGTGTGGGCAAGACGACGACGACCGTGAACATCGCGGCCGCTCTGGGCTTGGCGGGATTACGGACCCTCGTTGTCGACCTCGACCCCCAAGGCAATGCATCGACGGCTCTGGGCGTGGACCATCACCGGGAGATCCCGAGCATCTACGACGTGCTGATCGAAGGGATGCCGCTGCGCGAGATAGTCCATCCCGCCGCCGATGTCGACCACCTGTTCTGCGCACCGGCCACCATCGAGCTGGCTGGCGCGGAGATCGAACTGGTCAGCGTTGTCGCCCGCGAGTCGCGGCTGCGCCGGTCGTTGCAGCAGTACTTGCACGAGGAGGCGGACCGCGGCGCAGCCTACGACTACGTGTTCATCGACTGCCCGCCCTCGCTGGGTCTACTCACCGTCAACGCCCTCGTCGGCGGCGATGAGGTCCTCATCCCCATTCAGTGCGAGTACTACGCGCTGGAGGGTCTGACCCAACTGCTGCGCAACGTCAACCTCGTCAAGTCGCATCTCAACCCCACGCTTGAGGTGACCACGATCCTGTTGACGATGTACGACGCACGGACGCGATTGGCCGCGCAGGTCGCCGACGAGGTCCGGGCCCACTTCGGTGACACTGCGCTTTCGGCCACCATCCCACGATCGGTGCGGATCAGTGAGGCGCCAAGCTACGGGCAGTCTGTGATCACCTACGACCCGGCCTCCAGCGGTGCGATGTCCTACCAGGAGGCGGCAACCGAACTCGCGCATCGCGGCGCGTCGTCCACGAAACAGCCCGTCGTCGGGACGACCATGTTCGAAGAGACGTCGACACAACGGGAGGCACACCAGTGAGCGAGCGTCGTCGTGGACTTGGGCGCGGGCTCGGCGCGTTGATCCCGACCAGTCCAGCAGCACACGAGACGAAGTCGGCGTCCCCGGTGGATGTCTTCTTCCCCTCGCGACACGGGGACACCTCGCTGGCCACAATCGGTGTCCCGTCGGTGGTGTCGATGGACGGTGACGTCCCGCCACCAGCGATCGACGGCCTGGTCCCGGTGGCAGGTGTCTCTTTCGCGGAGATTCCGGTAGACGCGATCAGCCCCAACCGGAAGCAGCCGCGGCAGATCTTCGACGATGATGCGATGGAGGAGCTCGTCCACTCCATCAAAGAGGTCGGTCTGCTGCAGCCGATCGTCGTACGGGAAACAGCCCCCGGATCATACGAGCTGGTAATGGGGGAGCGTCGTTGGCGTGCGACCCGCGATGCAGGACTCGACACCATCCCGGCGTTGGTCCGCACCACGAGCGACGACGACATGCTGCGCGACGCGCTGCTGGAGAACCTGCACCGCGCCCAGCTCAACCCACTCGAGGAAGCGGCTGCCTACCAGCAGTTGTTGGACGACTTCGGCTGCACGCAGGACGTCCTGGCCGAGCGCATCAAGCGCTCTCGCCCGCACATCAGCAACACCCTTCGGCTACTGAAGCTCCCTCCGCTGGTGCAACGCCGACTTGCGGCCGGGGTGCTCAGCGCGGGGCACGCACGAGCGCTCCTCGGTCTCCCGGACGCCGCGGCACAGGAGCGGCTGGCTCAGCGGATCGTCGCGGAGGGCCTGTCCGTCAGGGCGGTCGAAGAGATCGTCATGCTGGGTGGCGACGGCGACAAGCCGGCACGCGCTCCTCGAGTGCCGAAGCCTGTCGCCCCTCGACTTGCCGACATCGCGACCTTGTTGTCCGATCGACTGGACACGCGGGTCAAGGTGGACCTCGGTCGGTCCAAGGGAAAAGTCACCATCGAGTTCGCGTCGATCGACGACCTGGAGCGCATCGTTGGAGCGATCGTCCCCGAGGGCCAGCCGATGGGTGAGGTCTAGCACCACGCAGAGGTAGGAAGGCCCGCGCCGCACGGCGTGGGCCTTCTGCTTGAAGGCTCTCCCCCGAACCGGCTCCAGGTAGGCCAGCAGTGAAGCAGTGAGCACATGTTTCACGTGAAACCATCCCGACGGCGAGGCCACAACGAAACGCTCGTTTCACGTGAAACCACGGCGATGCCTGAGTCCACGCGACCATGCGGCCCCTGCGCTGGGCTGGCGCGCGGCCGGGCGGTCGCCGGGGCGGCCGGAGCGGGCGCGTCGCCTCACGCGATGTTTAGAGAGCCCGAGCCAGTGGGCTCAGCGTCGCGGTGTGTCGCTTCCACCAGCAGATCCCGAAGCACGACCCCGAACTCCAGCCCAGCAGCGGCGACCGCCTGCGGCAGCAGTGATGTCTCGGTCATCCCCGGCGCAACGTTGACCTCGAGGAACCACGGCATGCCCGACTGGTCCACGATGAGGTCGCTTCGCGACAGATCCCGCAGTCCCAACAGCGTGTGGGCGGCCACTGCGACATCCGCTGCGGCCTTCGCGGTTGCTTCGGTCAGGCGGGCGGGCGCGAAGAACTCCGTCTCACCGGCCGTATAGCGGGCCTGGTAGTCGTAGATCCCCGATGTTGGAACGATCTCCACGGCAGGCAGTGCTCGCGGCCCGTCACCAGAGTCGATGACGGTGACGGCGACCTCGGTGCCACCAACGAACCGCTCGAGCAAGGCCAGGTCTCCGTACGCGAAGCAGCCCACCATCGCCGAGGGCAACTGTTCCGGCGCGTGTACCACCGAGCATCCGAGGGCGGAGCCGGCGCGGGTTGGCTTGACCACCAAGGGCAGCCCCAGCGTGTCGACAACAGCGGCCAGGACGGACGTCGCACCCAATTCACGGAACGTCGAGTGAGGCAGCACGACCCCCGCCGGCGTAGCCAACCCGGCAGCGGCTACGACGTGCTTCGCAGCTGCCTTGTCGAAGGCGACTCGGCACGCGGACGGCCGAGCGCCGACGTACGGGATCCGTAGGAGCTCGAGGACGTCGCGCAGCGAACCGTCCTCGCCTTGCTCGCCGTGCAGCAACGGCAGGACCGCGGTGGGCGGATCGGCGACAAGCATCGGCAAGAGGCCGGCGTCGACATCACGCAGCTCGGCTTCGACGTTGACACCACGGAGCGCCTCAACAGCCCGACGGCCGGAGCGCAAGGACACGTCTCGCTCGTGGGACAGCCCCCCGGCAAGCACGACAACACGATCGAGGTCGCTCACATCGCCTCCTTAAACGACGGCCGTAATCCAGCGATCCACCAGACGATCGACCACGAATCAGGACAAGTTAGGTGCCGGTCCGTCGAACTCTTGGCGACCGAGGGCTGCGGCGACACCGAACGTCTCCCGCAGCTCCAGCTCTTCCTCAATGACGGCGGCGAGTCGCCGGATGCCTTCACGGATGCGTTCTGGCGTCGGATAGCAGTACGACAGTCGCATCGACCGCGACCCAAAACCGTCGGCGTAGAAGGCAGTGCCCGGCACGAAGGCGACTCGGTTGGTGATCGCGCGGGGGAGCATTGCCTTGGCGTCGAGTCCCGCAGGGAGGGTTGCCCACACGTAGAAGCCGCCGGCCGGACGAGTCCACTGCGCGGCGGCCGGGAACATGTCGTCAAGTGACGTGAGCATGGCGTCACGCCGTTCGCGGTACATCTCGCGAAAGGCCTTCACCTGCTCGAACCACGGCTGCGTCGCCAGATAGCGAGACACGGCGAGCTGGCTGAAGGTCGGCGGACACAGCACACTTGCCTCGGCCGCTAGCACCAACTTCTCACGCACGCCATGCGGAGCAACCGCCCAACCAACCCGAAAACCGGGCGCGAAAGTCTTGGAGAACGACCCAAGATAGATGACGCCGTCCGGGTCGTCGGCGCGCAACGCCCGTGGCACAGACCCGTCAAAACCGAGCAATCCGTACGGATCGTCCTCAAGCACCAGCACACCGGCCGACTGGCAGATCTCCAGCACCTCGTGCCGCCGGTCGACCGACAACGACACTCCGGCGGGGTTGTGAAAGTTCGGGATCGTGTACAGGAACTTGACCCGCTGGCCGGTCGCTGCCGCGGCATCCAGCGCCTCACGCAGCCGGTCCGGGACCAGCCCGTCGGCGTCCATCTCCACATGCACGACGTGGGCCTGGTAGGCCCGGAACGTGCCGAGTGCGCCCACATATGAGGGTGCTTCGGCGAGTACGACATCGCCGGGATCGATGAAGACGCGAGTCACCAAGTCGAGCGCGTGCTGCGAGCCGACGGTGACCACGACATCGTCCGGGTGCGCGGTGATCCCAGCCAGACGCATGACATCGCAGATCTGATCCCTCAAGCCCGGGTCACCCTGTCCGGACCCGTACTGCAAAGCCTCCGCACCGCTTTCCTCGACCACGTTGCGCAACATCGACCCGACGGCATCGAGCGGCAGTCCCGAGATGTTGGGCATTCCCCCTGCCAGGGAAACGACCTCGGGGCGCGACGCGACTGCGAACAGTGCCCGGATCTCTGAGGCAGCCATTCCCTTGGTGCGCGCGGCATATCGATCGACGTAGTCATCGAGCCGCGATCCGGCGGCGGCGGTCAATCCTTGCTCAGGTCGATCCGGACGCGCCAGCTCGTCCACCGTCTCGCCTCCCTAATTCGGCCCGCTCAGCCCATGTGATCACCAAGACGTGTGCTACTACGATGCCGCACAGGTTCACCGACCGACGACCGAGGGGTGAGGTCGGGGTGTCGCGACGACTTGCGAGCCTGACGCTGGACAACCTTGAGGACATGCCACGGCAGTGCCGACGGTGCGTGTTCTGGGAGCTCGAGCCCGTCGCGGCGGACCGCGCGGCAGAGTCTGGTGATCCTGGACTCGAGAAGGAAGCCTGGGTCTCGCAAGTACTTCTCGAGTGGGGATCGTGCGGGCGCATCGCCTACGTCGACGGCACCCCGGTCGGCTACATCTTGTTCGGACCACCGAGCGCCAGCCCGCGTGCGACCGCCTTCCCGACCAGCCCGGTGAGTCCGGACGCCGCGCTGTTGATGACCGCGTACGTGCTGCCCGACATTGCCGGCACCGGTGTGGGGCGCATGATGGTGCAGGCCGTTGTACGAGACCTCATCCACCGCAACGTCCATGCGGTCGAGGCGTTCGGCGACGCACAGTGGGCGGGTACACGATGCGTGCTGCCGGCCGACTACTTGAGGTCGATCGGCTTCAAGACCATCCGACCGCACCACCGGTGGCCGCGGCTGCGGCTGGAGATGCGTTCGGCAGTCACCTGGCGGGAGGACGTGGAAGTCGCGCTGGAGCGGCTGCTCGGCCAGCTGCAACCGGCGTCCGCGACATGAGCTAGCGCGGCGAAGCGTGCGCGAGGTCGGGCAATCGCAGCATGCCGGTAGCCGCGTCACTCTCGCGCGGCAGGTAGACACGCTGCACCGCGACGACGATGGCCTCCGCGACGACGTCACGGAACACCGGATCTGCAAGGCGCGCCGCATCCCCGGGGTTGCTGACGTAGCCGATCTCCACCCGTACGGCCGGCATCCGGGTATAGCGCAGCAGATCCCAAGTCTTCGGATGCCAGCGCAGGTCGGCGAAATCCGTGCGGGCCACGATCTCTCGCTGGATCAGGCCAGCAAACTGCTCACCGATCGCCGAGTAGGCGCCGTATCGGTCGTTGCCGTAGTAGTAGGTGGCCACACCGCCGGCTTCTGGGTTGGCGTGGGCATCGCAGTGCAGCGACACGAGCAGGTTGGCGCCGGCGTCGTTGGCGAAGCCGGCGCGACTGCGATCATCGAGCGGGACGATGGGCGCCGAGCCGCGCGTCAGGTAGGTCGTCACTCCCGTGGCGGTGAGACGGCCCTCCACCCGGGCGGCGAGGTCCTCGGCGATGGCCGCCTCTTCTAGCCCGTGGCCAGCCATGCCCCGGTCCGGCCCGCCGTGTCCCGGGTCGACGACGACAACCTTGCCGGGCAGCGCCGGCCCCGCGCGCCGGATGGCTTCGCTGGCCCGCAGGTGTTCTGGACGCCCACCGGTCACCAGCGGTGCGAGGCCCGCCAGCGCCTTGAATGTCGCCGGCCCACAGGTGCCGTCGGCCGGCAGCCCGACGTTACGTTGAAACTCGCGCAGCGCCTCACGGGTCGGGTAGTCGAACACGCCGTCGACACGACTGACGTCGAATCCGAGCTCGGACAGCTGGCGCTGCAGCGCGACCACGTCGTCGCCCGTGAGCGGGTTGGAGATGACGTACGACAGGAGCCTGTCACCGAGCCGCCAGCGAGCCTCCTCCAGGGCGCGGTAAGTCGCCGACCCCACGAGTCCGTCGACCGTCAGCCCACGGACTTGCTGGAAGTGCCGCACGGCACGGTCCATCGCTGCGTCAAACGCGTCGATCGCACCACCAGACGCAGCAACCGGCACTCCGGACTGCGCAAGTCGGGAACGGATCTCCGCGACCGCGGGGCCAGTGTCGCCGAGCCGGTAGAGCGGCTGCGTCATGCCACGTCCTTCTTCACTCCGGAGCTCAGGGCGGGTCAGTCGGCCATCGTAGCCGCCGGTCAGAGAAGTGATCATCCCGACCAAGCGGGCATCTCAGGCAAACAAAATGCCCGCCGCGACGATTGCTGAAACCCGTCGCTGCGGGCATTCGGGAGGATCAGCCGAGGTAGTCGGCCAGCTCCTTGCGCAGGATCGCCTTCGGCTTCGCACCGATGATCTGCTTCACGACCTGGCCGCCGGAGTAGACGTTGAGCGCGGGGATGGAGGTGATGCGGTATGCCGCCGCGGTCTCCGGGTTCTCATCGACGTTGAGGCTCACGATGCGCAACTTGTCCTGCTCGGCAGAGAACTCCTCGAGCACGGGGTGCACCATGCGGCACGGCCCGCACCACTCAGCCCAGAAGTCGACGAGTACCGGCTGATCACTCTGCAGGACCTCGGACACGAAGGTGGCATCGGTGACCGGGGGGAGGTTGCCCACGAGGTGGCTCCTTAAATAGACGAAGGGGACGAATCAGGTCAGATCTGGGCAACCGCTGGCTCGGGTGCCCCCGCATGGTCCAAGTCCGCGAGGAAACGCTCGGCATCCAAGGCCGCCGCACATCCGGTGCCGGCAGCCGTGACGGCCTGGCGGTAGGTGTGGTCGACGAGGTCGCCAGCGGCGAAGACTCCAGTCAGGTTGGTGTGTGTAGTGCGTCCTTCGACGAGTACGTAGCCCTGCTCGTCGAGGTCAACCTGGCCCCGGACGAGCTCGGACCGTGGGTCGTGCCCGATGGCAACAAACACGCCAGTGACCGGGAGCGACGTCACCTCGCCGGTCTTGAGGTTTCGCAGCGTGATTCCTGCCACCTTGTCGGTGCCGTCGACGGCGACAACCTCGCTGTCCCAGATGAAGCGGATCTTGTCGTTTGCAAAGGCGCGTTCCTGCATGATCTTGGACGCTCGGAGCTCGTCTCGGCGGTGAATGATCGTTACCGAGCGGGCGAACCGCGTCAGGAAGGTCGCCTCCTCCATCGCCGAGTCACCCCCGCCGACGACGGCGATGTCCTGCTCACGGAAGAAGAACCCGTCGCAGGTCGCACACCAGGACACGCCATGCCCCGACAGGAGATCCTCACCGGGCACACCCAGCCGCCGATAGCTGGAGCCCATGGCGAGGACCACGCTCAGCGCGCGGTGCTCCGTGCCGGCGCTGTCGCGGACAACCTTGATGTCACCGGTCATATCAACGGAGACGACGTCGTCGGTTACCAGCTCGGCGCCGAACCGTTCCGCCTGCGCCCGCATGGAGTCCATCAGCTCGGGCCCCTGGATGCCCTTGGGGAAGCCGGGATAGTTCTCGACCTCGGTGGTGTTCATGAGAGCACCACCAGCGCTCACCGAGCCTTCGAACACCAGCGGGGCGAGGTTGGCACGTGCGGCATAGAGGGCAGCCGTGTAACCGGCCGGGCCGGAGCCGATGACGATGACATTGCGGATCTCGCTCAACGCGGGGCCCTTTCTGGTGCTGGCACACAGGCTTCAGCACCCCAACACGAGTAGCTGACCCGAGAACAAATTCTAGGTGCTGGACATTCCACGCCGCTGGCCCCCGCCGCGCTCGCGCGTCACCGTTGCACCTCGACTGTGAACAGCGCGTCAGCCATAGGCGAGTCGCAGGCGGGCAGTATCACACCGGTATAGGTCGTCGGTGTCACTCCTACCAGCGCGACGAGCACAACCGGCTGGCCTCCGTAGTGGAAGGCGGCGGCGGCCAGCACCTCTCGGTCCAGGGCGACCCCGACGTGAGCGCCGCAGTCGTCCGGCAGGAGCGCGCCGAGCCCAGCCGCGCGTTGGGCTGGCGCATCTTCGAACTGCTGGCTGCCCGCGTCACCCTCGGCGGGCGCGCTCGCAGCCGACTCGCTCTCGGGCGCTGATTCGACCTCATCGCTTAGCGGTTGAGGCGACTCCAACGAGCCGTCGCGGGCCAGCTGACGGGTTGCGGCGTACATGTCGATGGCCGATCCGGCCGCCGAATCCGCGGCAACCTGCGTGCCGGAGTCCGACCCGCCGGACGGATCGAGGGTCTGTGTAGCGACGTAGCCGATCGTGCCGACAGCTGCGACGCTCGCGGCTGTGGCGAGCAGGCGCGGCAGGAGCCGCCGGCGCGGCAGTCGCGCAACCACGGTCTGGCGAGCTGCCACGGTCGAGACCCGGTCGGCGCCCACCGCCAGTGGGACGACACCGTGCTCGGTGCGCGCCGTGACCTCGGCCGCCAGTGCGACGTCGAGCCGCCGGGCCACGTCGAAGGGGATGCCCCCCTCCGGGGGGACGCTGGTCAGCGCGCCACGTACGACGACGAGATCGGCGAGCTGCTCCTGGCAGGCCGTGCACGAGGCAAGGTGGGTCCGCGCGCTGGACTCCTGGGGAGTGCCATCGAGCAGGCCCTCGTCGAGGTAGGCCAGGGCGTCGAGATCGAGATGCTCGCTCACCTGGTGCCACCTCCATCCGGTGCCTCGCTGAGCTGGTTCTTCGGCCCCGCCGGGACGGGTCCGGTGTCCGCGGTTGCCGCCACCGGTCGTTGTGGTGGGACGTCGGAACGGACCATACGGTTCCGTCGACCGGGCGCCAAAATCGGTGCAAGCCGGGCTCGACCCCTCGCCGCACGGCTCTTCACCGTGCCTGGGGCGACCCCCAGGATCGCCGCCGCGTCGTCGACCGAGTAGCCCTGCATATCGACCAGGACCAGTGCGGCGCGCTGCTCTACTGGCAGCCGCGCCAACGCCGCGGCGACGTCTGTGCGGGTGGCGGCGTACTCGGCCGGATCAGGCGTGCGTGCGTGCGGCACCTCGTGGTCGCTGTCGGGTAGCGGATCGGCCGGTCGGGCGGTGCGCCGGCGGACGCGGTCGAGCGCCGCATTGACCACGATGCGATGCAGCCATGTCGTCACCGCCGAGTCGCCACGGAAAGTGTCCGCCCGGCGGAAGGCGCTCACCAAGGCGTCCTGCAGCGCGTCAGCAGCCTCCTCGCGGTCGCCGAGGGTCCGCAGGGCAACGGCCCACAGCCGGTCACGGTGTCGGCGGACGAGCTCGGTGAAGGCATCGGGGTCGCCCTGGGTGTGCGCTGCCAGCAACTCCGCGTCGGTCGGGCCGACCGGGTCCAGGTCGCCCAAACCGCCGAGATCGGTCATCCGTTGAGGACGGCTTCGCGGACGCCGCCGCGATAGTTGGCGCCATCCTGGGCCAGAGCGGTGAACCAGATCAGCACGAACCTCGTTTCGACGGGCTCGTCGAAGTCGACGGTGACGTCGGCGGCGGCGTCACCAACCGTGCCTACCGTCTGCCACGCGTCCGCGTCGGCGGGCGCGCTCGCGCTGTCGGCAGGTGCTACGCGCACCTCGACGTCGGCGCCAGCATTGAGCAGGGCAAGCTCTACGCCGCTGAGGGTGCGGGCGTCGCCGATGTCTAGGATCAGCCCGACACCGGGTTTGCCGAGCGCCTCGAGCGTGCTGTTGTATTCCTGCGTCTCCCACGCGGTAGAGGGGTCGCCGTCATGGGCGAACGCGACCTCGTCGGGGTGTTCACTCTTGTCGTCGCCGTACGGGTCGAAGTCCTCAGCGGCCACCACCTGCACAGGTCCGGACGATGCGCCGGAGTCGTCTGCAGCCGCCGAGCCCCCGTCGCCGGGCGAGTCAGACAGCGAGTCGAGCAGCAGCGATAGACCGAACAGGGCACCGCCGACGAGGAACAGAGCTCCGGCAACAACACCGAGCAGTCGCATTTGACCACCGCTGCGCCGTCGTACCGGAGCTGGCGCGGCCGCCGCCGGGCGCCACATCGGCACCGGCGTCGGCGGCTCCGGCATGAGCGGGCTGGTCGGCACGAGAGCCGGCGGCGTGTCGTCGTGTTGCACCGGAGAGGGCGCGATGGCCCGCCGTACCGAGGCCGGCACGACCGCGGCGAGCGCTGCCGACACCTCAGCCGGCGAGCGCAGCGGCGCCGCCTGGTGCCGCGGCGGATCGCCGAGCACCCGGTCGCACACCTCGTCGATGAGCCGCGGGATGCCGGCCCTGACCTGCCGGGGTGAAGGCAGGTGCCCGTCGAGCCGGGGTGCAGACACCAAACCCGTACGCTCTGCACCTGCCCACCGACCGGTGAGCGCGGCGTAGAGGATGCGCGCCGTACCGCGGGCGTCCTCGAGGGCCGGGTCCCGCGCATCTATGCCGCGGAGCACCGCGTCGGTGGCCAGACCGGTGATCTTGACCGCACCGTCGCGGCCGATGATGACCGAGTCGGGGGTGACGGCGCAGTGGGCCAACCCCTGTTCGTGCGCACTGGTCAACGCCTCGGCCACCTCACGGGCCAACGCGCCGGCCCGCTCTGGCGGTAGCGGACCGGAGTCCTCCAACAGCCCGGTCAGGTTATGCCCGTCCAGCCACTCACGAATGAGATAGCACCAGTCCTCCTGCATGCTCGCATCGAGCACGCGCAGGAACCGTGGATCATGGACGAGCGCCGCGGCACGCGCCGCGGCCAGCACTGGTTCGGTGCGGGCGTCGTCAATGGGCAGCGTCTGCACCAGAACAGACCGCGAGAGCACCTCGTCGACCGCCCGCCACGACCGCACGTCGTCCGCGTCGAGGAGCAGCTCCTCGACGCGGTATCGACCGGCGAGCCGCAGTCCCGGCTCGATGGCGGTCACAGGTGTGGTGCTCCTCTGTCGTGCGGGCGAGGGTCTACCGATGATCTGATGCTCGGTCAGTGTTCACCTCGTCGACCGGACGACGATCCGGCGCCCGTTGAGGTTCCAGATCATCGACCAGCTCGTTGAGCTGAACGTCATCGCCCATGCTAGGCGGCGGCACCACGGTGGGCCTCCTGCCACGCACGTGGCGTCCATCTCCCCCCGAGCGGGACATTCGCTTGGCCAAGATCTCCAGCACGTCGGTGAACGCGTAGAGCCGGGTGGCGACTGCCAGCAGCCCGTAGGCGACCAGCCCCAAAATCGCCGCGATCGCCGCCAGCGCGAGCTGGCCGACCCGCGAGCCGCCCAGGATGGAGTCGCCGAGCCGGACGATGCCGACCGCGAGAGCGGCGGCCGGGACCCCGGCGAGAAGGATGCGCGTGAGCAGCAACGGCAGCCCCAGCCGCAGCTCCGGCAGGTAGCGGCGCCGGAGCAACAGGACGAACAGCGTGCCACCGACGATGTAGGCCGCGCTCCACGCCAGGCCAACGGCGACCGCGGTCTCCTGGGTGTCGAAGACGCTCGTGAGCGCCAGCGCGGCCCCCACGTTGACCGCCGCGAGCACGATCTGGGCGAAGAACGGCGTGCGCGTGTCCTCGAAGGCATAGAAGCCGCGCAACACCAGGAAGTGCACGGTGAAGGCGACCAGGCCAGGGAGGAGGACGACCAGCGTCTGGGCAGTCGTCTCGGTGCCACCTCGCGCTGCACCCCAGCTGAACATGCCGTAGACGAGTGGCTCGGCAACCACGGCGAGCATCAGGGTGATTGGGGCGATAACCGCGATGCACGTACGGATTGTGCCGCTGAGCTGTTCGGTGACGCGGTCGGTGCGCTGGTCACTGACGTCGGCGCTGATGCTGGGTAGCAGCGCCGTCGCGAGTGAGACGGTGATGACGGCGTGCGGCACCAGCACAAGCAGCTGCGCCGTGCTGTAGACCGTGACACCGCCGGCCTGGGCCACTTCGCCGGACGCCTGGGACGCGGTGGCCGAGCTCAGCAGCCGCACGATCACCACGTAGGCGAGCTGGTTGACGACGACGAACAGAGTGGTCCACAGCCCCAGCCGAGCCACCTTGCCCAGGCCGACCCCGCGCAGGTCGCGCCGGAATCTCAGCCGCAGCCCCGCCCGTCGAAGCACCGGCAGCAGGATCAGTGCCTGGACCGCCACGCCAACCGTCGACCCCAGGCCCAGCCACGCCACCTCGCCGTCGGTGAACGTGCTGCCCTCCTTGTGACCCTCTAGGAGGAGGTACGAGCCGAAGACCCCGATCACCACGAGGTTGTTGAGCACGGGGGACCACATGAACGGCCCGAAGTTGTTGCGGGCGTTGAGCATCATGCCCAGCAGTACGTAGAGACCGAGGAAGAACAGCTGGGGGAGGCAGAACCGCGAGAACGCCACCATGGCGTCGAACTGGGCTGCCAGATCGGGCTCCAGCCACCTGTCCGAGACATAGAGCCTGAGCAGCCACGGCGCCGCCACGACCGCAAGCACGGTCGCGACGAACAACACGAGGATGACCGCAGTGAAGACCCGTTGCGAGTAGGCCTCGCCCTGATCGGCGTCGCGCTTGATCGACCGTACGAGCTGTGGCACCAGGACGCTGTTGAGCACGCCGCCGGCGACCAACGCGTACATCGCGAAAGGGATTGTGTTGGCGATGTTGAAGATGTCGGCGGCGGCGACGCCGAGACCGAGCGTCGCAGCGATAACTGTCGCCCGCAGGAACCCGGTGGCCCGGGAGGTGAGTGTGCCCGCGGCCATCACGGCGCTGGACCGGACGATGCTCTCGCCCCTCACCCGACCTCCTCGCGTTGTCTCCGGTCTGGCGCCTGATGGCTGGCGGCAGGGAGCTGGCGCTCCTCGACAGGAGACCCGCTCGCCCTGCCGCGCGCGTCGCGGCGAGCCGTGCGCACACGCCGGATGATGCGGAAACTGGCCGCCGCGAACAAGAGCACGGCCGCCCCGCCCACGATGAACCAGCTGAACGTGTCGTAGTTGGTCGCCACGATCTCAAACCGGTGCGCTGCGCCAAACGGCTCGCCACTGGGTGTCTGGAGGCTCACGGTCACGGGCACCCGGCCGTTGGCGGTGGCTGTCGCCTCGACGGCGACCTGGGCTTTGCCTCCGCCCGGCACCTCGACGAGCTCCCCGTCTGCGACCTCAAGCCGATCGGGGTTGCTGGACTCGAAGTGCAGCCGGACCTGCACCGGCACCGGAAGCGCGTTGGACACCTCGACGGGGAACCGTCCGCTGTTGCTCGATAGGCGCAGTTGCTCAGGAACGACAACGCTGATCTGCTGCAAGCCGCTGGACACACCCTGGCCGACCACCGCTAGATAGCCGGGCCCGCCATCGCTGTTGCGCCAAGCGCTGGATACCCCGCGCAGGAGCGCCTCGTCGTGCGCGGCTCGTTGCTCATCGGGCTCGACGAGCACCGAGTCGAACCGGTCTAGCTCCGTGCGCAGCGCTGCGGCGGCGTCGACCTGCGCCCTGCTGATCTCGGCGGCTTCGTCGGCAGCGGTGTAGTCGAGCGTGACCTCCGGCGTCGGGGCGTCAGACGTCGGTGTCGGCACGGGCGCGGCGGCGATCCACGGGGTGCTCGTCCACGCGTGTACCAGGGCCGACAGGGCATCGGGGTCGGGCGACCACCGGTGGCCAGGCAGGCCGAGCAGTGCAGGAGGCGTGGTCTCTTCCCTACGGGCCGCAAACGCCACCATCGCGGTCTCGGCGAGCAGAGATTGGCGGGCGGCGATCCCCGTGTCTAGCTGCTCGGTGGCGGAGAGGGCCGCGTCCAGCCCCGGGTCGCTGAGCAGAACATCGAGGTCACCGGCTTCGGTGCCGAGTCGCGTCGCGGGGGAGGTCGCCGACGCAGCAGGTATCTCCTCGACGGCATCGCCGGACAGGACGATAGTGCGCGCACCCGCGACGGCGACCGCATCGGCGGTCTCATCGTCGAGGGCACCGGCCACAGGGGCCACAACTCCGGGCACGACCGTGGGCCCGTCCCCGGTGCCCCCTGCGAGGACGGATCCGACTGCCTCGTCGGTCGCGCTGATGGCGCTCACGGCGGGGGAGTCAGCTCCCTCCGCACGAACGACAGCGACCAGATCGGTGTCGGCGTACGGGAGCGCGGCAACCCATGCGTCGTCGGCGATCGTCTCGCGCAGCGTCGCCAGCCAGTCGGCCGCGGCATCACCACCGGGGCCAGGCACCGAGGCACCGGCTGCGTTGCGCAGCTCGTAACCGTCGGCCATCTCCGACACGGTCGCCAGCAGATCGGGATCGATCGACCATCCCACCGGCCACGCCGCAGCCGACGTCAACAGCTGGCCGAGTCGACCGTCGGATTCGAGCTCGTCCGCCAGATGGTCGTCGATCAACCGCCCGTCGGGCAGCAGCGACGGCGTGCTGCTGAGCGGCCACAGGAAGCTCACCGGCACCTGAGGCAGCGGGTCGGTGTCGAGGTAGGGCAGGACGGTGCGCTGCGCAGCCACGGTGTTGCGTGACCCGTCCGAAGTCGTGGCGCTGACATCGACGCCGACGACGTACACGCCCGCATCGGACAGCCGGAGGTCGTCCACCGGCACCGTGAGGGTGAACGGCTGGCTGTTGCCAGGCTCGAGGTCACCGATCGGCACGAAGTGAGTGACGTCACGGCGACCGACGCGGAACTCTTCGTCCGCGGCGACGCGCCGGACGTCATCACGGTCCTCGAGAGCGTCGCGACTGTGGCGCAGGGTCACGTTGGCCCGGCCCAGCGGTTCACTGCCGCTGTTGGTCACCTCACCGGCAAGGATCAGGTCGGTGCCGTCGACAAGGTACGACGACGTCGTCGGCGCAAGCTCGACCGTGGCCTGCGGCTCGCTCGACGCGCTCGGGGAGCTCGACGAGGGGGTCGTCGGGGCCGCCCCGCTCGGCGCTGTGCCGAGCACCAAAGCCGCGCCCGCGAGCACAGCCGTCACTGCGCCCCACCACGCTGTCCGGCTGCCGCGAGCGCGCAGGGAGGACCTCAGGCGCGGCATCCCACCAGGGTAGTCGGAGCGTTACCCGGGCCAGGACAAGCCACGGAGCGGCGAACCGACGCACCGTTCTTCGGTGTGGAAGCGAGCGTGACCCAACAGGCCGCCTACCCTGGTACGTCGTGACCGCCCCCGCCGACCCGCCGCAGCGCCCGTCGATTGCCCGTGCCCAGGAGGCCGCCATCCGCGAGCTGCTGCGCGTGTCGCCGGTGATCGACACATTGGGTGAGCGGTTCGCGGCGGCCGGGCACGAGATCGCCCTGGTCGGCGGGTCCGTGCGCGACGCGCTGCTGGATCGGCTCGGCAACGACCTCGACTTCGCGACGTCGGCGCGGCCGGAGCAGACCAAGAAGCTGCTGTCCGGCTGGGCCGACTCGGTCTTCGACGTGGGGCAGGCGTTCGGGACGATTGGCGCGCGCAAGGGGCCGTTCCTCATCGAGATCACGACCTACCGGGCTGAGAGTTATGACCGTACGAGTCGTAAGCCCGAGGTCACCTATGGCTCGACACTCGAGGGGGACCTCGTCCGCCGCGACTTCACGGTAAACGCCATGGCGGTGACGCTGCCGCCGCGCACGTTCGTCGACCCGCATGGCGGTGTGGTCGACCTGGCCATGGGAGTGCTGCGGACGCCGGGCACGCCGGAGTCCTCGTTCGAGGACGACCCGTTGCGCATGATGCGCGCGGCACGGTTCGCGGCACAGCTTGGCTTCGAGGTGGCGCCGGAGGTTGTGACCGCGATCACGGAGATGGCCGACCGCATCGAGATCGTCTCGGCGGAGCGCGTGCGCGATGAGTTGGCCAAGCTCGTCCTCGCTCCGGACCCGCGGCGGGGGCTGGCCTTGCTCGTCGATACCGGTCTTGCCGATCGGGTTGTGCCGGAGCTGCCGGCGTTGCAGCTGGAGATCGACGAGCACAATCCGCACAAGGACGTCTACCAGCACTCGTTGACTGTGCTGGAGCAGGCCATCGAGCTGGAGACGCGGCTCGACGGTGGGGGACCCGATCTGGTGACGCGGCTGGCCGCCTTGTTGCACGACATCGGCAAGCCGGCCACCCGGCGGTTCGAGCCGGGTGGCGGTGTCTCGTTCCACCATCACGAGGTGGTGGGAGCCAAGCTCGCCCGGCGGCGGCTGGGTGGGCTTCGATTTCCCAAGCAGGTCGTCGACGACGTGTCCGAGCTGGTGCGGCTGCACCTGCGGTTCCACGGCTATGCGACCGGCGAATGGACCGACTCGGCGGTGCGCCGCTATGTCACCGACGCCGGCCCTCTGCTGTCGCGCCTGCACATCCTGACGCGGGCCGACTCGACGACACGCAACCGCCGGCGGGCCGAGGCATTGCAACGGCAGTACGACCACCTCGAGGAGCGCATCGCTGTGCTCGCCGAGCGGGAAGCGCTCGACGCGATCCGCCCCGACCTCGACGGCAACGCGATCATGGCGATCCTGGGTATCAAGCCAGGCCCGCTCGTGGGCAAGGCCTACAAGCACATGCTGGAGGTCCGGCTCGACCAGGGCCCGCTCGCGCACGACGAGGCCGTCGGCGAGCTCACTCGCTGGTGGGCCGAGCAGGGCTCTCCGACCGCCTGACATCGCGGCGGTAGGCGAGCGCCGCGCCGGCGTACAAGACCGCGAGCCCGGCGCCGACGACGTACGACTTTCCGTTCTCGGGCAGCAGCAATGCGCCGACCACCGCGGCAAGCACGAACATGACGTTGAACAACACGTCGTAGATGGCGAACACCCGGCCCCGGAAGTCGTCGTCGACGTGCGTCTGCACCAGGGTGTCGACGCAGATCTTCACGCCTTGTGCCGTGATCCCGACCAAGAACGCCGTGGCCCACAGCGCCCAGGACGTGAACAGCATCGCGGGGAAGATGCTCGCTCCGGCGGCCAGCAGCAACAGCCCGACGATCCACTGGTCGATGCCGTAGCGGCGCGTGCCGATCGGTGTCAGGAAAGCCGCGAGGGCAAAGCCGACGCCTGACAAGGTGATGACTGTCGCGAGGCCGGTCAGCCCGGCGTCGGTGTCGGCCGGGTCGTTGAGGTAGTTGCGGAACAGCAGCAGGGACATGATCACCATGAGCCCGTAGGCAAACCGGCTCACCCCGATCACCGCCAACGCCCGAGCCGCGGTGTGCCGCTCGTGCAGATGGCGCACACCGGACACCAGGTCGCGCAGCACGCCGCTCACCGCGTGGTGGAAGCTGGCCACGATCGGGTGGTCCGGCCCGAGCAACCGCGGCGGAATGCGGAGCGCGAGCAGCGCCGCCACGAGGTAGCACGCGCCCGCGAAGGCATAGACCGGCGTGACGGTCGACGCCGCCTCCCGTACGACGAACCCGGCGCCTGCGCCTAGCAGCGCGGCGGCGGTGCCGCAGGTCGGCGACACAGCGTTCGCCATCACCAGCTCGTGCGCCGGCACTACGTGCGGCAGCGACGCCCCCAGGCCGGCGAGGAAGAACCGGTTTACCGACAGCGTGACCAGTGCGGTGGCATAGAACCAGACACCGGCCGAGTCGCCGGCCACAAGCAGTCCGAGCCCGACGAGCAGCGCCGTGCGTACGACGTTGGCCCACAGGAGCACCTCGCGGCGCTGCCACCGGTCGAGCAACACCCCGGCGAACGGGCCAACGACCGAGAACGGCAGCAGCAGGGTTGCCAGTGCTGCTGCTGCCGCGGGAGCGGTTGCCTGCCGCTCGGGCGAGAAGAACACGTACGCCGCGAAGCCGACCTGCAGCACGCCATCCCCGAACTGGGAGGTGAGCCGCACGGCGAACAGCCGCCGGAAGTCCCGGCCCCGGAGGACTACTGCGAGGTCGGCAACGAAACCACCCTGACCAATCACGGCATGTGACAGGTCAGGAGGGCGCTCCCGCGAGCTGCATCGCGTACTCCACGACTGTGATGAGCACATCCTTCACCGACTCGCGGTCGCGCGCATCACAGCTGAGAAATGGCACATGCTCGGGCAGCTGCAACGCCTCGCGTACGTCATCGAGGTCGTGGAGCAGTCGCCCGTCAAAGCAGTTGACGGCGACGACGAACGGTACGCCGCGCTGCTCGAAGTAGTCGATCGCACCGAAGCAGTCGGCCAGCCGACGAGTGTCGACGATCACGACTGCGCCAATGGCGCCGCGAGAGATGTCGTCCCACATGAACCAGAAACGGTTCTGTCCAGGCGTGCCGAACAGATAGAGCACCAGGTCGCTCTCGAGCGTGATGCGCCCGAAGTCCATGGCGACCGTGGTGGTGCGCTTCTGGGGGAGCAGCGACAAGTCGTCGACGTGCTCAGAAGCCTCTGTCATGAGCGCCTCGGTGCGCAGCGGCACGATCTCGCTCACGGTGCCGACGAGCGTGGTCTTACCGACGCCGAAGCCACCGGCCACGACAATCTTGACCGATAGCGCGTTCTCCGTGGCGTGCACGCCAGGCTGCTCAGAGCCGACGAAGGCCATCCCTCACCCTTTCCAAGACCGACAGGTCGCGTGCCACGCCCATCCCAATTCCGGCATCTGCGACAACGAGCATCCCCTCTGATGCGAGGTCCGCGACGAGAACGCGAGCCACACCGATGGGGACCTCGACGAGCGCCGCGACCTCCGCGATAGAGCGGGTTTCGACGGCGATGCGCAGGATGCGCTCTCGCTCAGGCTCGGGGTCGATGCCGTGTGCGCGGCCCCGAGGCGTGGTAGTTACCAGTGCTTCCAGCGCGATCTCGTGTACGGGCCGGGTCCGGCCACGCGTCGCGAGATACGGGCGTACGCGAGAGCGCCCGCTCCCCCCGAACACGCCGTCGGAACTCACCGGACGCGAATAGTCGGGCTCACGACCAGCCCGACCCGCTCGACGAGAAGCGCCATCTCGTAGCCCACCTGTCCCAGGTCGCAGTCGACGCCCGCCAAGACGGCAAGCTGGGCGCCGTCCGCAACCGCCATGACGAGCAGGAATCCGTCGGCCATCTCGACCAGCGTCTGGCGGACCTCGCCGGCCTGGAGGACCAGCGATGCGCCGACCGTGAGGCTGGCGAGGCCGGACACGATCGCGGCCAGCTGCTCGCCACGATCGCGCGGGAGCCCCCGCGTCGACGCCAGGAACAGGCCGTCGTTGGATACCACCACGGCGTGTGCCGCACCGGGGGCACGGTCGACGAACCTGTCGAGCAACCAACCGAGCTCGTCGGTGGGTGCTGTCGTCGTCACGAATCGCTCCTCTCGTTGTCATCACGGTCCGGGTACGACTCGTGTGAGTCGTCTACCCGGGCGCGGCTGACGCCGCCGATGAGGTTTGTCAGGGTCGACCGCACGACTGTGGCGTCCCGCCCGTTGTCGGTGTCCCGGGTGGCGGCGATGGCACCGGGGATGAGCGAGGCGCCACGTTGGCGCATCGGCAGACCGGCCTCGGTCAGCTCGGGCGGCGCATCGACGGGCTCAGGTGCCGGTTCCGGCTCCGGGTGACGGGCCGGCTGTGCCGGACGAGCGTCGCCCAGCAGCGACCGGTCGTCGAAGGACCGGTCGTCGAACGGCCGGTCGTCGAACGACCCGTCGTTGGCCGGACGATCGTTGGCTGGGCGGCCGAAGTCGTCGCGGCGCAGGCGTAGGTCGTCACGGCGAAGCATCGGAGCGGGCTCGCGCGGCGGCGCGGGCCGGTGGGGCAGGCTCGGCGTGGCTGGGGCGCTCGGAGTCGACGCGGGTGCGGACACCGGCGGCACCGCGCGCGGTTGCGGCGCCGGAGAAGGGGCCCGACCGTTGGCAGGCAGCGCTCCGGTCGACTCGTTGCGGCGGGTCACTGCGTCCGCCGTCCGCCATCCCGCGTCGGCAGGGCTCGACCACTCGACGGGCGCCTCGTCGCTGTGACGCCGGAACCACGACGAGTGCAGCGCGTTGAAGATCGGCGACTCGAGGTCGTGCGGTGCATCGCTCAGCTCCACGTGGGGGTTCGTGGCAGGCCCCCCCGCCGAGACCGGTGTCGCCGCGGCGGGCACCGCCTCCGGCTGGCTTGCGTTGCGCTCGGGCTGGCTGGTCGGTCGTTCGGGTTGTGCGTAGGGGTTGACCGGCGGCTGCGTGTCGCCAGGACGTACAACCTGGTCGGGTCCGGCGCCCCGACGCGGCAGATTACCTCCGGCGCCGCCACGTTGGTCGTTGCTCGGGCGCTCGTACTGCCGGCGCTCACGCAGTGGCTCGGGCCGCCCGGCAGGCCGGTGGTCTGCAGCGGGGCGCTGCGGCACGGATGCGGGCCGGGTGACCGGCAGGTCGGCCCGGTGCTCGGCCGCACCACGGCGCGGTAGGTCCCCGGCGGCGCTGCCCTGCGAGCTGGGGGTCCAGCCCGCCTGCTGCGCGACGTTCCACGCGGGGGTTCCGCCGTCCGCCGACGCCGCGGCCGGTGCGGACTCGGGCGGCTGGCCGCCAGCGATGTCGAGGTGCGATGCCATCAGCGATGCCGGCACGTCGACGATGGCCACGGTGCCGCCCGAGGACGGTGCTTCGAGCCGCACCGAGATGCCGTGCTTGCGGGCCAACCGCGAGACCACGTAGAGACCCAGCGTGCGGGACGCGGCGACGTCGATGTCACCAGGGGACACCAGCCGCTCGTTGAGCTCGGCAAGGCGCGCTGCCGGCACTCCGAGGCCCTGGTCGGCCACGGTGATGCGGACGCTGCCGCCGAGCAGCCGCTCGCTGTCGACGAGGACCGTCGTGGCGGGCGGTGAGAACTCAGTGGCGTTGTCGAGCAGCTCGGCGACGAGGTGTGCGACGTCGTCGACCGCGTGTGCCGCCACCGGCTCCGTCGGCAGCATGCCGAACCGTACGCGGTCGTACTGCTCGACCTCACCGGCTGCCGCGCGGATGACGTCGAGGATCGACACGGGTTCGGGGTTGCGGTTGGCGGACTCGACGCCCGCGAGGACCAGAAGAGACTCGGCGTGCCGCTGCACGCGGGTCGCCAGGTGGTCGATGCGGAACAGCGTCGACAGCTGCTCGGGGTCGCGCTCGCTGTCCTCGAGCTGCTCGATCTCGCGCAGCTGGCGGTCGACGAGCGACTGGGTGCGGCGGGACAGGTTGACGACGATGCTGTCAAGGTTCTGCCGGAGCAGTGCCTGCTCGCCGGCCACCCGCACGGCCGTCGCGTACACCTCGTTGAAGGCCTGGGCCACGCGACCGATCTCATCGTTTCCTTCGGCGACGATGCCGGACCTTGCCTCCTCGACGGCTTTCGGTCCCTTCTCGCGGACCTGGTCGACCACCTGTGGCAGGTCGCGTTGGGCGGTGCGCAGAGCAGCCGCCTGCAGCCGACGCAGTGGCCGAACGATCGATCGCGAGATCGCCAGGGTCAGGATCGTCGTGATGAGCAACACGACGATGAGGCCGGCGATCGTCGCGTAGGCGATGGTGCGGGACCGGAGCGCGGCGGCCTCGGCGTCATCGACGATGTCGGCCATGAGCGACTCGGCCGGGCCCTGTAGGACCGAGAGCCGGTCCGTTGCGACGGTCCACCAGTTGAATGAGTCCTGCTGCTGCAAAGTGCCCTCGGCGAAGCTGAGGCGAGCGGACTGGATCTGCGGCCGCACGATGTTCAGGCCCTCGATCAGCGTGGCCTGGTGCTCCTCCGGGAGCTGGTCGAGCGCCCGGTCGATGAGCTGGTCCTGGCCCTCCTGGTAGACCTCGAGAGTCTGCAGCTCGTCCTCGGTCGCCTGCCGGTCCTGGCTCAGCACCCAGGCGACGAGCGCCCGCTCGGACGACGCCAGCTCGGACGCCTCCAGCAGTGACAGCGATCCCTCCACATCGCCGGCGAGGCGCGGGTCGATGATCGCGGCCTGCTCGATGACCTCGAAGACCGCTCGGACCGAGTTGCGGTAGTCCTGGGCGCCTTGAGGGTCGAACGGGTTGCGCTCCTGCGTGACGCGCTCCCGGATCGCCTCGATGTCGCCGACCCGGTCTTCGAGGCGGGTGATCGCGTTTTGAGCAGATGTGGGGAGTGAGTTGAGGTCGACCCCCTCGATCTCGGAAAGCAGGCTTTGGCCCGAGTCGTCGGTGGTGGCGCGAGCGGAAGTGACGAGGCTGTCTTCGACGTCGCCGCCGACCTGCGCGGTCTGGTCTCGCTCGGTCTGGACCGACTTGGCGAACAGCATCGCCTCCTGGGAGATGCGCATGACGGTCGCCGACCGCTGCGCGGCAAGGGCGTCGTTGACCGTGTTGTAGACCAAGGCGCTCGCGAGCAGTGCGGCGGCGAGCAGCGGCACGAAGAGTAACGCCGTCACTCGCACGCGCACGCTGCGGTCGTGCAAGATGCCCTGCCACACCCGCCGCAATGGTCGGCCGCCGCGCTTGCTGCGCGCAGTCGTCTCGGGCGGAGGACCGTCCGCCGCGCGCTGCTGGGCACTGCGTCGTGCAGATGCCTCGACCATGCCTCGTCCTCTCACAAAAGTTCAGGTCCCGCCGCTCCGGGACCGGGGAGGATCTGGCGACGAGACGGGACACGACCGCGACAAGGCTAATAGGCGATGTCAACCTTCTGAACCGGTGTGTCCGAAATTCGGTATTGGATCTTTAAACACAACGGGGATGTCCCTACATCACGCGACGTAGGGACACCCCGTTGTGATCAAACTTACACCGCGTCCGACTTTAGCCGGAGCAGGCGGTTCAGAACAGCCGCAACACCTTCGTTCCGAACAGGTACGAGTCGGCAACATAGATGTGACCATCCAGCGCGACCGCACTGCCGCCGAAGGTCAGCTGTCCTGCGGCGATCTCGGTCTTGCTGCCGTCTCTGCTGACGTTGGTGAGCCGCCCCTTCCCCACCACGGACGCCGGGTCGCCGAACGCCGCCTCGGCGGCCAGCACCCCGTCGCGGTGCAGCTCGGTCACCAGCAGCCAAGTATCGACGCTCCGTGCTCGGGCGAATCCGCGCCGAACATGCACTTGGCGCCCGTTCCAGAGCGGAAACGGGCGCCAGGCGCATGCTCGCGGATCTATATCCGCATGATCAACGGGCGGGGGTCAGCGCTCGACCTCTCCAGCAATGAACGCCTCCACCAGGTCGCGGCACGTGGTGTCGTCGTACTGCACGGGCGGCGACTTCATGAAGTAGGACGACGCCGACAGAATCGGACCGCCGATGCCCCGGTCGAGGGCGATCTTGGCGGCGCGGATCGCGTCGATGATGATCCCGGCCGAGTTGGGCGAGTCCCAGACCTCGAGCTTGTACTCCAGCGACAGCGGGACATCGCCGAAGTTGCGGCCCTCGAGCCGGACAAACGCCCACTTGCGGTCGTCGAGCCACGCCACGTAATCGGACGGGCCGATGTGTACGTTGCGCGGCGCGATCTCCTCGCGCAGCTGCGACGTGACCGACTGGGTCTTGGAGATCTTCTTGGACTCCAGCCGCTCGCGCTCGAGCATGTTCTTGAAGTCCATGTTGCCGCCGACGTTGAGCTGGTAGGTCCGGTCGACGGTCACGCCGCGGTCCTCGAACAGCTTGGCCAGCACCCGGTGGGTGATCGTCGCGCCGATCTGCGACTTGATGTCGTCACCCACGATCGGGACGCCCGCGGCCGTGAACTTGTCGGCCCACGCCTTGGTGCCCGCGATGAAGACCGGCAGCGCGTTGACGAACGCGACACCGGCGTCGATGGCGCACTGCGCGTAAAACTTCGCGGCGTCCTCGGACCCGACTGGTAGGTAGCAGACGAGTACGTCGGCGCGCGCGACGCGGAGCGCCTGCACAATGTCGACCGGCTCCTCGTCGGACTCGACGATGGTCTCGCGGTAGTACTTGCCGAGGCCGTCGAGCGTGTGGCCACGCTGCACGGTGACACCAGTAGGCGGCACGTCGCAGATCTTGATCGTGTTGTTCTCGCTGGCGACGATCGCCTCGGAGAGGTCCTGTCCGACCTTCTTCGCGTCGACGTCGAACGCCGCGACGAACTCCACGTCACGGACGTGGTAGTCACCGAACTGCACGTGCATGAGGCCCGGGACTTGCGACGCAGGGTCGGCGTCCCGGTAATAGTGCACGCCCTGGACGAGCGATGCGGCGCAGTTACCTACACCGACGATGGCTACGCGAACCGATCCCATCGGTTGCCTTCCTTCCGTGTTTATGCCTGTTCTCAGGCGGCACCGAGGCCGACTGGGGGTCACCCAGCCGGATTCGGGTGGGGCGCCTCGCCCCGGTTGGTTGCTGACGCCCCCGTACGTTGGTCAATGTCACTAACGCGCTCTGCCTCGCGCTCGCTTCTGATCAGCTCGTCGAGCCAGCGGACCTCACGCTCCACTGACTCCAGCCCGTGGGACTGCAGCTCGAGCGTGTAGGCGTCGAGCCGCTCCCGGGTGCGCTGCAGGGAGAGCCGGAACTGCTCCAAGCGCTCCTGCAACCGGGACCGGCGGCCCTCGAGAATGCGCATCCGAACGGCCGCATCCGTGCGGCCGAAGAACGCGAAGTGGACGCCGAACTGCTCGTCCTCCCAGGCCGTTGGCCCGGGCTGGCTGAGCAGATCGGCGAACCGCTCTTTGCCATCAGGCGTGAGCTTGTAGACGATCTTTGCCCGGCGGCCGGACAGCGCCGTGGCCGGGCCTGTCCCGAGGGGGTGGTCTTCCGCGATCAAGCCACGGCGGACCATGTCCTTGAGACAGGGATAGAGCGTGCCGTACGAGAACGCCCGCCCCCACCCGAGCAGGGAGTTGAGCCGCTTGCGCAGCTCGTACCCATGCATCGGCGCGTCGTGGAGCAGGCCGAGCACGGCCATCTCCAGCACGTCTGCGCGCTTGCTCATGGGTGGACTTCCTCACGGAATGCGGCGGGCGGGTGCCCGGTGGGCTAGCTCACTCCGATGTATCGGATTGATACATCGAGGCGATGTGCCGCTACGATAGGGCACGCAAATCTGAAGCGCAACGGTGACCCCCGGTGGTGCTGGCCGCTACCCTCTGGCGGGGGTATGCCCGTGATCGTCCGACCGGGGCGAGACGTCCGTCTCATTCCGGTGTGCCGGGGAACCACCACTGGTGTTCCGGCGTCGATTGCGTGACAGACCCTCAGTGTCCCCGAGCCGTCTGCGAGCCTGTGAGCAACGACAACCACACGCCAGACCGTGAGCGAGGCCGTCGCGCCGCCGGGCGCTACGGCCGTTCGTCGTCGTCGGAGCGCGCCGATACCGGTGCCGACGCCGGCGCCCCGACGACGGGGTCGACAGGGGAGATCCTCGACAGCAGCACCCGGCCCAAGCATGGCCGGCGAGCGGCCGCGCGCGTCGGCAAGAACGGCAAGGCCAAGCGCACCGGGTGGAAGCGTTTCATCCCCACCTGGAAGGGGCTCGCGTGGACCGGCGCCGGCCTGTTCGTGTCCGGTGTGGCGGTGGTCGGCATTGCGTACGCGAAGACCCCGATCCCCGACGCCAACGCCCTCATCAACGCACAGACGTCAATCATCTACTGGAACGACGGCACGACGGAGATGGACCGGATCGCGGAACGGAACCGCATCACGGTCGATCTCAACCAGATCCCAGAGCATGTCCGCGAGGCTGTGATCGCCGCCGAAGACCGCTCGTTCTACGACAACAGCGGCATCTCCCCGACGGGGATCGCGCGCGCCTTCTGGAACAACCTGCGCGGCGGCTCCACGCAGGGTGGCTCGACGATCACGCAGCAGTACGTCAAGAACGCCTACCTCACGCAGGAACGCACGTTCACCCGCAAGATCAAGGAAGTCTTCGTCGCGATCAAGGTCGACCAGGAGGTCGACAAGGACACGATCCTGCAGGACTACCTGAACACCATCTACTTCGGCCGTGGTGCCTACGGCATCGAGACCGCGGCCCAGGCCTACTACGGCAAGAGCGTGAAGGACCTCACGGTTGAGGAGGGTGCGGCGCTGGCCTCGGTGATCCGATCGCCAAAGCTGTATGACCCGAGGTTCGGGCCGGAGGCACAGTCGCGGCTTGACGCGCGGTTCAAGTACACGCTCGACGGGCTTGCAGAGGCTGGCGTCATCGACGAGGCGCAGGCGACCGCAGCCGTGCTGCCGCCGATGATTGAGTACGTCGAGAAGGCGTCGGCACAGGGTCAGCAGTACTACATGGTCGAGGCGGCCAAGAAGGAACTGCTCGACTCGGGCAAGATCACCGAGGAAGACCTCCTAACCGGCGGCCTGCGGATCACCACGACGTTCGACGCCAAGGCGCAGGCGGCGGCCGTAGCGGCCATGGCGGAGATGCCGACCGAGGGCCGACCGACGGCCCTCGACGCGAACGGGCAGCCTGTGAGCGCGTTCCACGCAGCTCTCGCCGCGGTCCGTCCCGGCACCGGCGAGGTCGTCGCGATCTACGGCGGTGCCGGCATCACCAACGACGGAGTCAAGGAGAACGACCAGTTCTTCGACGACGCGATGGAAGGCTTGACCCAGGCCGGATCGACGTTCAAGCCGTTCGCCCTCGTCGGCACACTGAAGAGCGACATCTCGCTCAAGAGTCGCTACGACGGGTCGAGCCCCAAGCAGTTCCCGTACGAGGGGTGGAACGACGACGATGGACTCAGGAACTACGGAGGCTCCCAGTACGGCATGATCGACCTCGTCAAGGCGACGCAAAGCTCGGTCAACACGGTCTACGCACAGCTCAGCATCGACCTTCAAGAGGGCGCCGGTGTTGCCGACGCCGCGGTGCTGGCCGGGATCCCGGATGACGAGGAACTCCACAAGGGCCCCGCGATCGTGCTCGGCACGGCCCCGATCCACCCGGTCGATCTCGCCAACGCCTACGCCACGTTTGCCGCGCAGGGCCAGCACGCTCCGCGCCATGTGGTCGCCAAGGTCACCAACGCGTCGGGGCAGGTTCTGTACGAGGGCGACACCCAGGCCCAGCAGGTCTTCGAACCGGACGTGATGGCCGACACGACCTACGCGCTCCAGCAGGTCATCAAGGGCGGCTCGGGCACGGCGGCCAAGTCCCTCGGCCGGCCCGCGGCCGGCAAGACGGGCACGACGCAGCTAAACGTCGGGACGCTGTTCGCCGGCTATACGCCGCAACTGTCCGCAGTGGTCGCGATGTGGGCGCAGGGGAACGACGCAGACGGTGACCCCATCTCGCTCAATGGCCTGGGTGGTAAGAGCCAGGTCACCGGTGGCGCGTTTGCGACGCCTATCTGGACGACCTTCATGAAGGCCGCCCTCGATGGGATGGAGGAGGCCGACTTCCCGGAGCGCGCCAACGTCGGCACCGATGTCAACCCGGAGCCGACGGCGCTCGAGGTGCCCAACGTCACGGGGATGTCGGCAGACCAGGCCAAGGCGACATTGGAGCAGCTCGGCTTCGTCGTCGCCTTCGCCGACCAGCCGGTCAACGATCGCGGCCAGGACGGCAAGGTCGTCGGGGTCAGCCCGGGCGGTCCGCAGCTCCCGGGTACGACGATCACGCTCGCCGTCGGCAGGTTCAAACAGCAGGAACAGCGCGCGCCGGATGTCCGAGGCAAGACGCGTGCCGAGGCCGAGATCGAGCTGCAGGTCGCCGGTTTCAGCGTCAGCGTCGAGGAACGCGACGTCCAGCGACCCGACCGAGTTGGGATCGTGCTCGACCAGAATCAGAACGGCAGCTCGGTCACCATCGTCGTCGGCAGGCAGCAGCAACCGGGTCCGGATCCCTCACCCACGACCAGCCCGTCGCCGCCGGCTCAGCAGCAGCCACCGCCGACCTGACCGCCGGTGCCCCTCCGACCGAGTTGATCATGGCAAAGACGTGATCATCCGCGCGATTTGAGCACATCTTCGCCATGATCAACTTGGTCTGGGACGCTCGCACGTCGCACCGGGCGACTCGCGTGCCCAGCTTGGCGAGGAGCCATGGAGAATGGCGCGCATGACCGGCGTGGCTGAGCGCGAGCAGGCGAGTGCGCAGGCTCCGCCGCCTCGCGCCTGGGGGCAGCTGCTCGGCCGAGTGCAGCGGCTCGCGGACCGCGTCAGCACCACTGACCGGCAGACGCTGGGCTTGTGGTTCGCCTCCCGTCTCGCGGTGGCTGTCACCGCCAGCGCGGTCGGCTGGCTGTTGGTCGAGGGCCCCGTCCAGGACTTCGGCAGTCGCTTCGTGCAGTGGGACGTCAACCACTTCTGGGGGATAGCGCTGCACGGCTACGAGGGCGACCCGACCGGGGTTCCCAACGAGGCGTTCTTTCCCGGCCTGCCGGCGCTGATGTGGGTCGGCGCCAAGGTCCTCCCCATCGGCCCGACCGACGCCGGCCTCCTCGTCTCGCTCATCGCGGGCGCCGTCGCTGCCGTTGCGCTCGGCCGGCTCGGCGATCTTGAGTACGGCCGCGGCGTGGGCGCGCGCACCGTACTGCTGTGGGTGCTTGCTCCGACGGCCATCTTCCTTGCCGTGCCCTACACCGAGGCGCTGTTCCTCGGCTGCGCGATCCCCGCCTGGCTGCTGGCCCGGCGCGGGCGGTGGATGGAGGCATCGCTGCTCGCGGGTGCGGCGATGACCGTGCGCGTCAGCGGCGTGTTCCTCGCCGCGGCACTGCTGGTCGAGTTCGCGACGTCACCGCGTCGACGGTGGAAAGAGCTGCCATGGCTGGCGTTGCCGTGGGTGGTGCTGCTCGCGTGGATGGCCTACCTCCGCTCGATCACGGGCACCTGGACTGCCTGGATCGACGCCCAGGCCGAGGAGTGGCATCGCGGGTTTACCTGGCCGTGGGAGTCACTGAGCCACACGTGGACCGCGGCTTTCGGTGGCCTCTACGCGCCCGAGTGGGAGTGGATGTTCCGCGCCGAGCTTGTCGCGATGCTGGTCGGTGTCGTCCTCACCGCCTGGTTGCTCGTCCGCCGGCGCTGGAGCGAGGCCACCTGGATCGGCCTGCAAGTCGCAGCGTTCGCCACGTCTTACTGGTTCTTCTCCGTGCCCCGGGCAACGCTGCTCTGGTGGCCACTCTGGATGGCCCTTGCTGCTGTGACCCTCAAGCACCGTTGGACGCTCTGGCTGTACGTCGCCACTGCTGCGCCGCTGTCGATCGTGTGGGCGGCGACCTACCTCACCGGGCGGTGGGCGGGGTGACCGAGCCGACCGCGCGGAACGGCGGCCGCCTCGGCGATGCGGTCGTTGATGTCGTCGGCTTCATCGTGATGCTCGTGATCTGGGCCGGGGTCAGCTTTGTGCTGCTGCTGTGGGCGATCGGCCCACGTATCAAGTTCTTCGGCGAGTCGGCCAGCCCGGAGGAGATTGCGACCTCGGACAGCCGCGCACCGTGGGCCATCGCGGGCGCCGCGGTGCTGGCTGGGTTGATTGCGGTGTTCTTCGTCAGGATGCGCAAGCGGTTCGCGGCTTGGGCCTTCGGGCTCCTGACCGCGGTGACGGTGCTCGTCCCGCTCATGGGAGCAGCCGCCGCCAACGACCCGGCGCCGCCCGACCCCGGGCCGCGGCACTGCGTGGAGCGCAGCGGCGGCGACAACGACTGCCCTGGCGGGTAGTCGGCCACCGATCCGCAAATGATCACGGTACCCATGCCAATGGGGGGTGTGCGGGGCTTGTTCGCCTTGCACACCCCCCCATGGCCTTGCATGGGCTGGCCTGAAGGCTCAGGACTGGCGGATGCCTTCGCCCTCGATCTCGATCGTGATCTTCTTGCTCACCATGACGCCGCCGGTCTCGAGCGCGACGTTCCAGGTGATGCCGAAGTCCTCGCGGTCGATCTCACCCTTGGCGGTGAAGGCGAGCACCTCTGCTCCGGCCAACGGGTTGAACCCGATGCCCTCGAGCTCGACCTTGAGCGGGACCTCGCGAGTGACGCTCTTGATCGTCAAGTCGCCCACGACAGTGAACTTGCCATCACCGTGCGAGGTGATCGACTTCGACACCCACGTCATCGTCGGGTGGTTGTCGATCTCGAAGAAGTCGCTCGAGCGCAGGTGGTCGTCACGCTGTGCCTGACCTGTGGTCACGCTCGACAGCTGGATCGTGGCCTCGGCCGAAGACTCGAGCGGGTTGTCGGCGATGGTGATCGAGCCGACGAAGTCGGTGAACTGGCCGCGGACCTTCGACACCATCAGGTGCTTGGCTACGAAGCCGACGCGCGTGTGCGCGACGTCGAGGGCGAACGTGCCAGGTGCCGGGATGGCCACACCGTCGACGGTGCGGGAGGCGATGTTGGTCTCGGTCACAGGGGAGTTCCTTCCAGAAGGATGTCTCGTTTTGCGGCTCCCCGGTGTGGGAGCCGTACACTGAGCAATTATTGCGCCTTCAATATTCCGCTTGTCAACTTGGCCGTGTAGGATCAGGGGATGCAGGCCACCGACCCCGCGCTGACGTCCGTCTCGGATGACCAGCGGCTCACGGCTGTGGGGCTGCTGGTGGAGGCCTATCAGGGCCTCATGGACAAGCTCGAGCCGCACATCGTCGCGCACGGGGTGACGGGCATGGAGTTCGGCGTCATGATCCGGCTCGCCCGGAGCCCCAATGGACGGCTACGCATGACCGATCTCGCCAGCCAGGTCGGGCTGTCGACGAGTGGCACGACCCGAGCAGTCGACAGGCTGGAGCGCGCCGGCATGGTGGCCCGTGTCACGTGTGACAGCGACCGACGTGGCTACTTCGCGGCCTTAAAGCCGGCCGGGCAGGCCAAGGTCGACGAGATCTTGCCAGGGCACCTCGAGCTCATCGATCGGTGGTACACCGGGGTCCTCGACTGCGACGACTTCGCCGCGCTGGAGAGCGCGTTGCGGGCCGTCCGCGACGCCGTGCGACCTGATGCCACTGCAGGGGCCGAGCTGCCACCGGCAGGCTGACCGCCGGTCAGTCGCGCATGGCCGCGATGTCAGCGGCCTGCCCTGCGATCCCACCCGGCGTCTCAACGATCACGGCGGCGCCAGCAGCACGGACGAGCGCGCGAACGGTCTCGACGTCGAATACCGCGTCGGCGAGGTTGGTGTGGCGGTCGGCACCGGAATCGAACGCGTCACGCGTACCGTTCGCATGCACGAGGTCGATCCGACCGGTGACACGCTTGATGTCGTCGACGACTGAGCCCAGATCTAGGCCGCCCGCATAGGCGTGGCAGGTGTCCAGACAGAACCCGACGCCTGAGTCACCGACCACTTCCCACAGCCGGGCGATCCGGTCTAGCCGCCGCGTGATCGCGTTGTCGCCGCCTGCCGTGTTCTCGATGAGTACGGGAAGTCGCATTTCCAGGCGCTCCACGCACTTGCGCCAGTTGTCGAAACCGACCTCCGGGTCCTCGTCTTTCAGCAGATGCCCGCCGTGGACGATCAGCGCGCGAGCGCCGATCTCGGCGGCCGCGTCGACCTGCTGTTGCAACAGCTTGCGACTCGGAATGCGGATGCGGTTGTTGGTCGTCGCGACGTTGAGGACATAGGGCGCGTGCACATACAGCCCGATCCCGGCCTCCTTCGCTGCCGCGCGCAACGCCGCCGCGCCACCAGGGAACTCGACCTTGGGTCCCTTCCATCCCTGCGGGTCACCGAGGAAGAACTGGGCGAGATCGGCAGACCTGGCCAGGGCGTGGCCGACGGGGTCGTCCTGGTCGACGTGCGCGCCGATGGCAAGGGTGCTCATGACCAGCGAGCGTACGACCAGCCGCCGACACGGGTCACAGCCAGCAGCGCGCGGCCCGGGTCACACCAACCCGCCGTGGCCCATGTTGAGCAGTAGCCCGACGAACGCTGCAGTCCACGCGCAGACATTGACCCAGCGCTCCGCGGTCGTCGCGGAGACGAGCTGGGCGAACGTACCCACAAAGAGGCCCGCCGCTCCGGCCCAGGAACCCGGTATGTGCCATGAATCGACCGTCGCGCACACGAGCGACACCGCCCCGAAGAACGCGGTCAGCCCCGTGAGTGTGTTGGCCAGCGGGTGCTTGCGTCCGTCAGTGTTGAGCGACGGGAGCGTCCGTCGATGCACCGCTTGGGCCACGACCCCCACCTCCCTGCGTGATCCCTTGGCAGGCAGCGTCCACTAGGTGTGGACGATGCGCAAGCGCACAAGCGCACACTGGTAACCTTGGTGCGTCCCGGTGGCCACCGATGGTGCCGGGTCGCTTGATGCAGAGCCCTCCTGCCACGGAGAGACCGTGGCCGCGAAGTCCACAGGAGGTGGTTGGCATGCGTCGCTACGAGGTGATGGTGATCCTCGACCCTGACCTGGAGGAGCGCACCGTTGCTCCGAGCCTGGAGCAGTTCCTCGGTGTCATCCGGCAGGCCGGTGGCACGGTGGAAAAGGTCGACATCTGGGGTCGCCGCAAGCTCGCTTACGAGATCAAGAAGAAGGGCGAGGGCATCTACGCCGTCGTCGACCTGAGCGCGGAGCCCGCCGCTGTGCAGGAGCTGGACCGTCAGCTCTCGCTCAACGAGTCGGTGTTGCGCACCAAGGTCGTTCGTCCCGAGATTCACTGACCGCAACCGATCAATCCGGCCCGCCTCGCACGGTCGAGCGCGCCGGGGAGGAGCCCGCATGGCAGGTGAGACCGTCATCACGGTCGTCGGCAACCTGACCGACGACCCCGAGCTGCGCTTCACACCATCGGGTGCGGCCGTCGCATCGTTCACCGTCGCGTCGACTCCCCGGACGTTCGACCGCCAGACCAACGAGTGGAAGGACGGCGACGCGCTGTTCCTGCGTTGCTCGATCTGGCGGCAGGCCGCGGAGAACGTTGCCGAGTCGCTGCATCGTGGCACTCGCGTGATCGTGTCGGGCCGGCTCAAGCAGCGGTCGTACGAGACACGCGAGGGCGAGAAGCGCACGGTCTTCGAGCTCGACGTCGATGAGGTCGGACCGAGCCTGCGCTACGCGACAGCCAAGGTCACCAAGACCACCCGCTCCGGCGCTGGTGGCGGCGGCTTCGGCGGCGGCGCACCTGCTGGCGGCGACGACCCATGGTCGACCCCGCAGGGCGGCACGGCTAGCGGTCAGGCAGCGGCGCCTACGGGTGGCAAGGACCCGTGGGCGGACACGGGCGGCGGCTCGCTCGACGAGCCACCGTTCTAACAGCACTACAAGAGACAGCGATCGGACCATCCCGGCGCGAGACGCCGGGCATCCAGAAACCTGGAGCACCAAGATGGCCAAGCCCATTGTTCGTAAGCCCAAGAAGAAGCAGAACCCGCTCAAAGCGGCCAAGATCACCTACGTCGACTACAAGGACACGGCGCTGCTGCGGAAGTTCATCTCCGACCGCGGCAAGATCCGTGCCCGCCGGGTGACCGGAGTGTCCGTCCAGGAGCAGCGGCAGATCGCCAAAGCGGTCAAGAACGCCCGCGAGATGGCGCTCCTGCCGTACACCTCGACCGGTCGCTGACGAAAGGCGCTGCACCAATGAAGCTCATCCTCACCCAAGAGGTGTCGGGCCTGGGCGCCGCCGGCGACATCGTCGACGTGAAGCCCGGCTACGGCCGCAACTTCCTCATCCCGCGCGGGTTCGCGATTCAGTGGACCAAGGGCGGCGAGAAGGAGGTCTCGACCATTCGTCGGGCGCGCGAGTCGCGCGCGATCGCCGATCTCGATACTGCTGGAGACGTCAAGACGCGGCTCGAGTCGGTCGCGGTCACGCTGACGGCACGGGCCGGCGACGGCGGCCGCCTGTTCGGCGCGGTCACCACGTCCGACGTCGCCGACGCGATTGTCGCGGCCGGTGGTCCGCAGGTCGACAAGCGCCGCATCGAGGTCGGCACGCCGATAAAGACCGTCGGCGCGCACCAGGTCACGGTGCGCCTGCACCCCGAGGTGACCGCCTCGGTCAACCTCCAGGTCACGTCCGCCTGACCTGACACGCCGTGAGCGGCCCGTCCCGACGAGGGGCCGGGCCGCTTGCACGTTTACCGGCAGATCGGTCGTTCGGACTCTGCTCGCCGAGCTTGGCACGGACCTGCGCCACATGGACGTCGACTGTGCGGGTGCCGGCGTCCGCCCCATAGCCCCACACCGAGCTCAGCAGCTGCTCTCGGGTGAACACCCGACCGGGGCTGCGCATGAGATGAGCGAGGAGTTCGAACTCGGTCGTTGTGAGCCGGACCTCGTGCGGGCCGATCCACGTACGTCGGCTGCGGGGGTCGATGCGGACTGCTCCGACCGCGAGCGACTCCTCCGTACGGACGTCGCCAACCGACCGGCGGAGCACCGACCGCACGCGGGCGACCAGCTCCCTCGGGCTGAAGGGCTTGGTGATGTAGTCGTCGGCCCCGAGCTCTAGCCCGACAACGCGATCGACCTCGCCGTCGCGGGCGGTCACGAACAGCACCGGCACCCAGTTGTTCTCCGCGCGCAACGCTCGGCACACCTCGATGCCGTCGACGCCTGGCAGTGTGATGTCGATGATCGCGGCGATGGGTGCCAGCCGACGCACCGCAGCCAGTGCCCCATCTCCGCTGCCCTCGACGTGTACGCCGTATCCATCCCTGCGCAGGTAGAGAGGGATGAGATCGGCGATCGAGCGGTCGTCCTCCGCGACCACGACAAGACCGCGGGTCGTGGTCGCGGAATGCTCCATGAACACCCTTCCGATGTTTGCGCGTCGGTTAGCCCGGCGGGTCAGACCCGAGCTCAGACTCGATGCTGCCGAGCGTTCGCTCGATTGAATCAAGCTCGGCGCCCGGTCCTTGCTCGCGAGGAATGGTGTCATCCCCCGCGCATCCAGTCAGCGCGGCTGCGAGCAGGATGCTGACGGTGGCTGCGCGGCGCCGTGTCACGAGTCGCCACCCAGGCCGTCCAGATATGCGCAGTGCGCGTCCTGGAAGGCGTGCATACGGCGAGTCAGATCCGCCAGCTCGTCGACGCGGCTGGCGCGCCGCTCGGCCCGCTCGTTGAGCATTTCTGCGCGTGCCGTCCGCCCGTTGGCCGCTGCCTGCTCAGCACGGGCCTGCAACCAGGCCACCGAGCCAAGAGTCCCCGCGTCCCCCTCGATGCGTTCGGTGAGCCGGCCTGCCCAATCCAGTAACCGCGGGACCCGCTCCTCACAGAGGACTCGTACCTGGTCGGAGCTGATCGTGATCGGATCTGGCGCGGGGGTGGCGCTCGCGACACTCGCCGGAGCGGCCACGACGAAAGCGAGCGCACCCGTGATGACTCCGGTCGCAAGGCGGGCGGTGCTGCGTTGCATCTCAACTCCTCCTCGATCGGTCCGGCCGGTCGCCGGACATCACGGGGAGTCTTGCCACAGCGCGTGCGTGCCAGATCCGAGCCGTGTTCGAGGAACGTAAGAGTTCGTGCGCTAGACGCGGACGGCGCCGGTGACTGCCCAACCCGAGCCGCGCTCGCGTACGGCCAACGTCACGCAGCGCGCCATCAGCCACACTGCGATGGCCCACCACAGTGCGTCCAGCCCGGAGCCCGTGCTGGCGACCAACCAAGCGACCGGGAGGAACGCCAGCATGGTCGCGACCGAAGCGGCCGCCAGGAAGCGTCCGTCGCCGGCCCCGATCAGCACTCCGTCGAGCACGAACACCCACCCGGCGAGCGGCTGTTGGACGGCGACGACCAGAAGCGCGGATGCGAGCAGGGCGCGTACGTGTTCGTCGGGTGTGAACAGCGGGATGTACGCAAAGCGCAGCACGGCCACCAGCACCCCGAGCACAACCCCGATGCCGATGCCCCACTCGACCATCCGCCGCGTGGCGGCTCGGGCATCGGTCACGGATCCGGCCCCGAGGGCGCGACCGACGAGGGCTTGGGCCGCGATGGCGACCGCGTCGAGGGCGAGGGCGAGGAGCGTCCAGATCGTGAAGGAGATCTGGTAGGCCGCCAGCTCGGCCGTGCCAAGGCTGGTGGCGACGTACGCGGCGGTCAAAAGAACGACGCGCATCGCAACGGTCCGAATGATGAGCGGCACACCCGCACCAAACGACCGGCGCAGACTCCGCTCGGGTCAGGCGCTAGCGCGGCACGGTGGATGCGCGCGTTATGCACCACGACCCGAGCGAACGCAGCGGCCATGCCGACCTGGGCAATGACCGTGCCCAGCGCGGAGCCGACCAGGCCCAGGCCGACCGGGTAGACGAGGATGAGGTTGAGCACGACATTTGCCACGGAACCGGCAATCACGACTACGAGGGGCGTGCGAGTGTCTTGCAACCCACGGAGCACCCCGGTCGCTGCCAGCACGAGCAACATGGCGGGCAGCCCGAGCAGGCTGACTCGCAGATAGTCGGTGGCATGGTCCGCGACGACCGCTGTCGGGCCGAACCAGGAAACGATCGTGGGCGCGAGGGGCCAGCCGACCACCGCACACACGGCGCCGATGCCGAGAGCCAGCCAGCAGCCGTCGACACCTGCGTGCAACGCTCCACGCAGGTCGTTGGCGCCGACCATGCGCGCGACAGCACCAGTCGTGCCGTAGGCAAGGAAGATCGACAGGCTGATCAGGGTCGTCAAGACCGTGCCAGCGAGGCCCAGCCCCGCCAGCTCGTTTGTGCCGAGATGGCCGATGATCGCCGAGTCGGTGAGCAGGAAGAGGGGTTCGGCGACAAGTGCGAAGAATGCCGGGATCGCGAGCCGCCCGATCTCACGGTCTGCGGGATGGCGGCCCGGCAGAGCGGGCAGCAGGCCGGCGCGGCTCGACATGACGAAAAAGAGCCTAGCGACCCCACAATTTGGCCGACTTTGTGGGATCCACAGCAGGTGGACTGGATCGTCCCAGGTCACAGGTAGAGCCATGGCCACCGAAGATCATCGTCAACAGGCTTGTCCCCAGCCTGTGCACATCTCGTCGCGCCTCATCCACCAGTTCCGGCGGGCTCGTCCACAGAACCGTGAACCGCCCGGTTGGGCGTACGGCGAACAGGCTCTAACGTGCCAGTTTCGGCTTGCCGACAGACCCGCCTTGACCCGGGATTCGAGTTCTGTCCGGGGTTGTCAGCATGCTGTGAACACCTGTTCGGCACGAGGGTGGGAGGCGCACGGGTGGTGGCGGAGCTGGTGGCCCCAGCCGACGATGAGCGGCGCTCAATCGACCGCACGCCCCCACAAGATGTGCCATCCGAGCAGTCCGTCCTGGGCGCCATGCTGCTGTCCAAGGATGCGATCGCCGACGTCGTCGAGGTCGTCCGCGGCACCGACTTCTACCGGCCGGCGCACGAGTCGATCTTCGAGGCGATCATCGACCTCTACGGTCGAGGGGAGCCGGCCGACCCACTCACGGTGGCTGCCGAGCTCACCCGGCGCGGCGAGCTGACGCGGGTCGGCGGTGCTCCCTACCTGCACACGCTCGTCGCGACCGTGCCCACCGCCGCCAATGCCGGGTTCTATGCGGAGATCGTCCGGGAGCGGGCGATCCTGCGTCGCCTGGTCGAGGCGGGCACGCGCATCGTGCAGATGGGATACGCCGGCGACGACGAGGTCGACAGCCTCGTCGATCGGGCGCAGGCCGAGGTCTACGGAGTGACTGATCGCCGGGCGTCCGAGGACTACGCGCTGCTCTCCGAGATCATGGAGGGCACGCTCGACGAGATCGAGTCGATCGGCTCCCGTGGCGGGCAGATGGTGGGTGTGCCGACTGGGTTCACCGATCTCGACACTCTCACCAACGGGCTGCACCCAGGGCAGCTGATCATCGTCGCGGCGAGGCCGGCTGTCGGGAAGGCGTTGGCGCTGGACACCCCGCTGCCGACGCCCACCGGCTGGACAACGATGGGCGACGTCGCGGTGGGCGACTGGTTGCTCGGAGCTGATGGCCGACCGACTCAGGTGCTCGCTGCGACCCAAGTCATGACGGGGCGGCCTTGCTTCGAGGTTGAGTTCTCCGACGGGACGGTGATCGTTGCCGACGCGGATCACCAGTGGCTCACCGAGTGGCGCGTTTTCCCCGCAGTGCGCACGACAGTCGAGATCGGAGAAACGTTGGCGGGTGGCGACCACTTAGTGGCGACGTGCTCACCGCTCAACCTGCCAGATGCTGACTTGCCGGTGCCTCCATACCCCTTCGGTGCGTGGTTGATGGGCGGGCCGAGCCCAGACCAAGAGGTAAGCAAGGGACTGGAGGCCGAGGAAGACGTTCCCGCGGGAACGTTCCGTGAGCGGCTCGATGCGCTAGGCCAGCCGCACATCCCGTGCACCTACCTAAGGGCCTCTGTGGAGCAGCGCCATGACTTGCTGGCTGGTCTACTCGACGCCGCGGGGTCAGTCACGGCGTTGGGGCACGTCGAGGTCACCGTTGGCGATCGACGACTTGCCGACGACGTGTCCGAGCTCATCGTCGGCCTAGGTCACCCGTGCGCGATGACACCGTTGCCTGACGGCTCCCGGCGGCTGTGGTTTGCCACGGACGACGACGTTTTCTGGAGCGAGCACAAGCGCCAGGCACACAAGGAGCGCCGCGACGGCGTTGTCGACTGGGTTGGGTGCCGCGAAATCGTCGACGTACGACCGGTGGTCAGTGTGCCTGTCCGGTGCGTCCAGGTCGATAGCGCCGACAGCCTCTATCTGGCGAGCCACAGCATGGTGCCGACACACAACTCGACTCTCGCACTCGACATCGCGCGCGCGGCTTCGATCAAGAGTGGTCTCACCAGCGTCATCTTTTCCCTGGAGATGACGCGCAACGAGATCACCATGCGTTTGCTGTCGGCGGAGGCGCGGGTGGCCCTGCACCACATGCGCACCGGCTCTATGTCCGACCAAGACTGGGAGCGCATCGCACGTAGGACTGGTGAGGTGTCCAGCGCGCCGCTGTTCGTCGACGACTCACCCAACATGTCGATGATGGAGATCCGAGCCAAGGCACGTCGGCTCAAGCAGCGCAACGACCTTCGCCTGATCGTCATCGACTATCTGCAGCTCATGCAGTCCGGCAAGCGGGTCGAGAGCCGGCAGGTGGAGGTCGCGGAGTTCTCGAGGTCGCTCAAGCTGCTGGCAAAGGAGCTCGACGTTCCCGTGGTTGCCTTGTCGCAGCTCAACCGTGGTCCGGAGCAAAGACAAGACAAAAGGCCCATGCTTAGCGATCTACGCGAAAGTGGATCCATCGAACAAGATGCCGATATGGTGATCTTGTTGCACCGCGAGGATGCCTACGAAAAGGAGTCGCCACGCGCCGGCGAGGCGGACCTGATCGTGGCCAAGCACCGCAACGGACCGACCGCGACGATCACGGTCGCTTTCCAGGGGCACTACAGCCGGTTCGTCGACATGGCACCGGCCTGACACTTCACCAGCGGCGGTGAGGGCAGGCCCGCACCCGGCCTGTTCAGTTCAGGGCTCCATCTCGATCTCCAGGCGCATGGTGCCGCGCAGGTCAAGCCACATCCGGTCAGGTCCGCGTACGAGTCGGAACACGACCTCATCGCAGCTCGAGCACCGCGCCACCAAACCCGGAGCGTGCTGCCAAACCCGCATCGTGGCCACGGGCCCCGAATGGCCGCAGTTTGCACAGACGCCGCTGGCGCCGGTCATGTCCACGGCGAACAGCTCACGCAACGGTCCTGCAAGCGCGTTGCCGTCTACGTAGCCAAAGTCGGGCTGTGTCATGCGCCGCCTCCCGTCGGGCCGAACCGCTCGGTCTTGACGCGCCGCGCGTTGTGGCCCGCTGCGACGAGCATGTCGGCGACAGCTTCGACGAACCCTGTAGGTCCACACACGAAAACACGCGGCTGGGTGTCCGGATCGAACCCTGCGGTGACCACGTCATCCGGCTGGATGCGACGCGGCGCCTCCGGCCAACCGTCCGGTGTCGCGCGCGTCCACACGTACGACACTTCGACGCCGTCCAACTCGCCGAGCGTGCCAAGTTCCTCGGCGAAGTAGACGTCGTTCGGGGAGCGCACCGAGTAGACCAGCCGGAACCGCACGCTGCTCCCGGCCTTGTGCCGTGCCCGAAGCATCGCCATCAGCGGCGCGATTCCCGATCCGCCGCCGACCAGCAGCACCGGCGAGTCATCTGCGGCTTCCGGATCCCAGACGAACCAGCCACCGACGGGACCACGCAGCTCCAACGGGTCACCCTTGTGGAGGACGGAGGCCAGGTAAGGAGACACCTCGCCATCTCGCAAGAGCTGTACGGTCAGCTCGATCCGAGCGTCATCCTCCGGCGCGGACAGCGAATAGCTGCGCTCCGTGGAGTAACCGTCGGGCGCTGTGAGCCGTACGTCGACGTGCTGGCCGGGCAGATGCCCCGGCCAGTCGGGCACGTCGAGCACAAGGGTGCGCGCGGTCGACGTCTCGTCGCGCACCGCAACGAGGTTGGCGACGCGCCAGACCAGCCTCCCGGCTAGTCGCCCTGATACCGCTGCTCGCGCCACGGGTCGCCGTAGTTGTGATAGCCGGCGCTCTCCCAGAACCCCGGCTCGTCTGCGGGCGTGAGTTGGATGCCGCGCACCCACTTGGCCGACTTCCAGAAGTACAGATGGGGTACGAGCAGCCGCGCCGGCCCGCCGTGCTCGGACTCGAGTGGCTCACCGTCGTACTCGTAAACCACCCACGCCTTGCCGTCCAGCAGATCCTCCAGCGGCAGGTTGGTCGTATATCCGCCGTACGAGTGAACGAGTGCGAAGTCGGCCGCCGTTTCGACGTCTTCCATCAGCACATCGACCGAGACGCCGCGCCACTCCGTTCCGAGTTTGGACCACTTTGTGACGCAGTGGATGTCGACTGTCGGAGTCTCGCTCGGGAGCCCCATCATGTCGGCCCAAGACCAGGTGCGAGACGCACCCACCTCGGTCGTCACACCGAACTGCCACGTGTCCAGCGGCACCCTCGGCGTCGGACCCGCTGATAGCACCGGGAAACCTTCCGTGAGGTACTGACCCGGCGGCAGATTTGGGTCGTGGTCACGTCGCCGGCCGAAGAACCCGGGCGAGATGATCCCCATCGGTGGACCTCCTAAAGCGATTGGGACTTGAGCCAGGTGAGCGAAGTTTCGGCCACCTCTTCCCACCCGGAGTCGATCCCCAGCGAGTGGCCGCGGTCTGGGAACTCCTTGAAGTCGGTGACCGCCGGTGACTTCATGTAGAGCTTGAGCGTCTGGCGCGTCACCGAGGCGGGCACGGTGTGGTCCTTGCCGCCCGCCACAAGCAAGAGGGGACCGCGCGCGGCGTTGGCGGTGTCGACTTTGGCCGGCGAGTTCGATGAGAAGGTGGCCGACGCGTCCTCGAACAGCGGCCTGCCGGGCGACGGTATCGCCCACTTCTCGTACAGCTGGTTCGACTCGAGCTCTGGCAGCGCGTTCCCGAAGCCGTAGCGGAACTGTTTCTGAGTCAGCGAGACGGCGCCCTTGCGGTTGCCAGGCTTACGCAACGCAACCGAAGCCACCCGCAAAGCCGAGAACGGCAGGCGCAGCACGCCCTTGATCGGCGCCGCGTCAAGCGCCACGGCCGCGGCCGCATGGCCCTCGGCGAGCAGCCGCTGTGCGATGAGGCCACCGAACGAGTGCCCGATAACGATCGGTTTCGAGTCGAGCTCGCTGATCGCCTTGGCGTAGTGGTCGACGATCTCGTTGATCCCGTACCCCGCAAGTTGCTCCGGCTGCTGGCGCGTCTGGGCGACGGTGTCGGAGTCGCCCGGCCAACCGGGGGCGCTGGCGTCGTACCCGGATGCGTTGAACAAACCGACCCACGAGTCCCAGGACAACGAGTGCAGCCACAGGCCGTGCACGAAGACGACGGGCGCGTCGTTACTCATGCGGCGGCCTCTCTGTTGGCGGAGCGGGCCTCAGTGATCTCCGAGCCGGCACGCTTCGCCGTGAAGCGGTGCGCGTCAGTCGTAATCACTCTGTCGATGGTCCCGAGGAAGTGCCCGCTCGGCAAACGGCTCCCAGTCGGGAACACCCGACGGCTCCAGTCCGGCACTGAACGTGACCGGCCGCTGCGTGGCCCTCGGCATTGCGCCCCGTCCACAGGCACGTCTCGAGGCCCGACCCTGTCCACAAGTGCGTCGTGTCGTCCGCACAGCACCAGCGGACGTCGTTAACGTCGGGCCCAGGTGCAACGCCGCCATTCCAGGAGGACGCCTAGTGGGCATCAACAACCGTCAGCGACGGGCCGCCAAGAAGCAGCGCGACGCCTGGCGCGACTCACGGCGAGCCACCCGCGACGGAGCGGGCGCGCAGGGTTCAGCAGAGGTCCGCGCGAGCATGACCTTGCCCACGAGCTGATCGACGCGGCAGTGATGGAGATCCGAGTCGACGCCGGCGCAGCCGAAACGTGCGCGCGGCTGCTCCTCGCCAGCGTTGCGGCTGTGTCCGTTCGCGAGCTCGGCGGTTCGCTGCGTTGTTCACTGTCGCGGGCGGTCAAATCGGTAGTGCGGCTCGGCTGGCTTCCGACCGACCTGGCCGAGCGGGTGCGTCGCCACGGCGACGACATGCAACTGCCTGTGCTGGCGGGGCTGCTGGAGGCGGAGGCTGCCAGTCATCCCGCCTCGCGGGTCGCGGCACGCTGGCGTGCCGACCTGGCCAGCCTTGGTCGGACCGCGCCACTCGACGTGTCTCGAATCCCCGGGCTCGCGACGGCGCTGCGGCTGCATGCGCTGCTGGCTGTGCTGCCGCAGATCGAGACGTTGGTCTCGCCCCCAGGCGCGACAGTCGGCGACGACGCCAGCGACGTGGGCATCGACTCCAAAGTGCTCGCACGGGTGCGGGCGCTGCTGGCCAAAGCCGAGTCCACCGAGTTCCCCGAGGAGGCGGAGACGCTGTCGGCCAAGGCGCAGGAGCTGATCAGCCGCTATGCACTCGACCGCCTGCTGGCGCATCAGACGCACGCCCAGTCGACGACGACCATTGCCAATGCGCGGCTCTGGATCGACTCGCCCTACGTGATGGCCAAGGCGATGCTCGTCGGTGCGGTCGCACGGGCCAACCGTTGCCGCACCGTCGTCAACGACAGGCTCGGTTTCGCCACGATCATCGGCACCGCCCAGGACATCGAGGCGGTCGAGCTGCTGGCTACGTCGTTGATGGTGCAATCGAGCGCGGCGCTGGCCCGGCACGGCTCGCACGTCGATCACCGAGGCCGGTCACGGACGCGCTCGTTCCGGCAATCGTTCCTCGTCTCCTACGCCCTCCGCATCGGCGAGCGGCTCGACACCGTCTCCGAGGCGACTGTCGCAGCAAGCGGCTCTCGCGGCCAGCTGCTGCCTGTGCTGCGTCGGCATGCCGAGCGTGTCGACGAGGCGCTGACGCAACTGTTCCCACGAGTGATTTCTCGCGGCGCGACCATCAAGAACGAGCTCGGCTGGGCTGCGGGGCGGGCAGCTGCCGACCAGGCGCAGCTCGACGTGCGCGGCGAGGTCACCGAGCAGGCTGGCTGATCATGCACTCAGCCGCCACCAGGCGCCGGGAGCTCCGTGCCGTCGACGAGCGTGACCTCGAAGAGCACGGGCCAAAGCTTGCCGGTGAGCCACAGCCGATCCGTCGCGGGATCTGCGGCGATCCCGTTGAGCACGTCGACGGGTCCGTCTTGTGCCGCTTGCTCCACCAGCGGCGCACCGTCGATCCACCCGACTACTTCGCCGGACTCGAGGTCGATCCGAGCGATCCACGTCGTCTGCCAGACGTTGGCCAGCAGCTCGCCGTCAATCATTTCGAGTTCGTTGAGCCGCGTCACCGGTTCGCCACGGTCGGTCACCCGCACCGACTCCACCTCCGCGTGGGTCTGCGGGTCGAGGAACCGGACGACGTCGGTGCCGTCGGTCATCACCAGGCGCTCACCGTCGCTGGCCAGCCCCCACCCTTCGGTGTCGTAGGTGAACTCGGCCGTGGTCTCGAGCGACTCCTGATCGCGGACGTAGCCGCGCTCATTACGCCAGGTCAGCTGATGCAACGATCCATCGTGGAGCGCCAGCCCTTCACCGAACTCGGCCTCCGGCAGCGCCTCCCGGTCCAGCACCGTCCCGCTGTCAAGCTCCACGCGGCGCACCTCGGACTGCCCCTCGAGACCCGTGCTCTCATAGAGCACGCCATCGGCGAAGACGAGGCCCTGGGTGAAGGCTTCCGAGTCATGTGGGAGCACCCGTTCGACCTGGATGGCGTATGGCACAGGCGTCGCCCCGGACATGTCGACATCCGGCGCCGCAGCGTCGTCGCCGTCCCCCGACGAGCAGGCGGCGGCGGCCAGCGCGCCCAGGCAGAGCAGCAGTCGGATGTGGCGCACCACGGCAGCGTACGGCTCGACCGTCGGAGACGGCCTGCGCCTCGGCTCAGACGGGGACGGTGAGAGACGCCGTCAGGCCGCCCTGCACCGTCCCGCTGACGGCGGCGAGCTGCAGCGAGTAGCCGTCGCTGAACACGTTGTCGCTGTCAAGGGAGGTCTGTGCCAGGTTGCGCACGCTCTGCTCGTACCCATCGGTGGTAAAGACATCGCTGCAGATGTCCTCGGGAAGTGCCAGCTGAGATGTGCGGAGCTTGCCGGTGGCCGATGTCGCCGCCGACAGGCTCTCGTAGACCTCGAAGTGAATGTGTGGCCACCGTCCCGAGTAGGCCGCCGGGAAGATGCTGGTGAACTGCACCTTGCCCTCGGCGTCGACCTCCTGCACGCCGCGCAGGTAGTTCTCGTTAGCGATGTTCTGCGAGTACAGCGAGTACTCGCCCTCCCGGTTGCAGTGCCAGAGATAGACCGCCGCGCCAACGAGCGGAGCGGAGCCCTCGCTGACGTCCACGACGGTCAAGTCGATCGACAGTGGGACTCCTTCAGCCACACCTGATGCCGCTCCGAAACTGCGGGTGATGTCGCTACGCACGATGCCGCTCTCGACCAGGACGTTGACACCGTTGCTGCCGTCGGCTGGATAAGGCCCGCCGGTCTCCTCGGGGATCTCGCCGTCGCCGACGGTGACGGAGTCCTCGGGTGCTCCGGCACCGGGAGGCCTACCCGGCTGGGTCCCCGGGCCGGCCTGGCTGCCGCCGGATCCATCGGACGTCGTGGCGTCATTTCCGGTGGCGCACGCCGTCACGGCGGCGAGACCGGCGCCACCGAAGAGCGCGAGTGTGCGTCGGCGGGTCAACAGCCGGGGCAGGTCGTATGACAGACCCCTGTCGTGGTCGTGAAGCTCGTCGTTGTGCGTATCCATGACTCCAGCGTCGTAGCGAATTCTGGCCATGACCTGGGTGTTGTCTGTGCCCTTCCTGGGAAGACCGATGAGCCGGTGCCTCGGAAGGCGTCAGGAGTCTCATGACGACCTTTGCTCTTGTCCCAGGGGCCGGCGGCCAAGCCTGGTTCTGGCACCGTCTGGTCGATGAGTTGGGTGCGCGCGGGCACGAGGCCATCGCGGTGGAGTTGCCAGGAGACGACGACACGGCAGGTCTGGATGCCTACGCGAAGACCGTGGTCGATGCGATCGGCGACCGGCGTCACGTGGTCCTGGTTGCGCAATCATTGGGCGCGTTCACGGCGCCGCAGGTCTGTGCGCAGGCTTCGATCGAGCTGCTGGTGCTGCTCAACGCGATGATTCCCACGCCGGGGGAGACTGCGGGCGCCTGGTGGGACAACACCGGACAGGCGCAGGCCAGCGCCGAGATGGCTCGGCGGGAAGGCCGGTCGGAGGCGTTCGACCTTCGCGAGGTGTTCTTCCACGACGTGCCCGACGAGATCACCGACGAGGCGATGGCCGGCGGCCGCGACCAGGCAGGGCGACCGTTCGGAGAGGTCTGGCCGCTCGACCAGTGGCCCGATGTGCCTGCCCGCGTGCTTGTCGGCCGGGACGACAGGTTCTTCCCCGCTGACTTTCAGCGGCGCATCGCTCGCGAGCGCCTCGGCATCATCGCCGACGAGATGCCGGGTGGGCACTTGCTGGCGCTGAGCCGCCCGGCGGAGCTGGCCGACCGACTCGAGGCGTACGCAAGCGAAGCGGGCTAGCCCGGAAGAATCCGACATCGCCGGTGCGGGATGGGCCGGGGTGGTCGGGCGATCCACTACTGGCGAAGGCGTCGCGCCGCATCAACCAGTTGGTGGATGCGCACGCCCTGAGGTCGTACGCGGATGGTGGCGCGCTGATCGATCCGGGCGACCTGCCTGCGCACATACCGTCGAGACATGCCACTGATAGAAGTCAATGATCTCCGCAAGAGCTACGGCGACCGCACGGTGCTCGATGGTGTCTCCTTCACCGTCGAAGAGGGTGAGATCTTCGGCATCCTGGGCCACAACGGCGCCGGCAAGACGACGACGGTCGAGACGGTCGCCGGTCTGCGAACCCCCGACGAGGGGTCTGTCCGCGTCTTCGGGGCCGACCCGGCGCGCGACCGTGCCCGCATCACCCAGTCGGTGGGCGTCCAGCTCCAACAGGCAACACTCCCCGACCGGCTGCGCGTCGGCGAAGCGATGGAGCTTTTCGCCAGCTTCTACAGCCAACCTCGCGACACCGGTGAGCTGCTCGAGGTGCTCGGGCTGGCCGAGCACCGCGATCGTCCGGTGAAGGTGCTCTCCGGCGGCCTGAAGCAGCGCCTGTCGATGGCCCTTGCGCTCGTCGGGTCGCCCAAGATAGCGGTCCTTGACGAGCTCACCACCGGGCTCGACCCGCAGGCGCGCCGCGACGTCTGGCAGCTCGTGTCCGACATCCGCGAGAGCGGTGTCACCGTTCTGCTGGTCACTCACTTCATGGAGGAGGCCGAACGGCTCAGCGATCGCGCGGCCATCTTCGACCACGGTCGCATCATCGCGCTGGACACTCCCGAGGGCCTCGTCCGGCGGGTGAGCACCAGTCAGTCCCTGCGCTTCCGACCCGACCGCCCCTTCGACGACGCTCTGCTGCGTGGCCTACCGGAGGTGACGGGGGTCGAGCACGTCGGCGACCTGATCGTCGTCACCGGTGGTGAGGACGTCGTGCGAGCTGTCATGACTCTGCTTGCGCGCGAGCAGATCGTGACCCAGAACCTGCGCGTCGAGCAGGCTTCCCTGGATGACGCTTTCCTCGCGCTGACCGGGCGCCCCCTAGAACAATCCCAGGAGCAATGATGTCGACCCAAGTGCTGACCCGTACCGAGGCGCGGCTGTGGCTGCGGGAGCCGATGGCGGTGTTCTGGGTCCTGCTGTTCCCGGTGCTGCTGCTCGGCATCCTCGGATCGATCCCCGGTTTCCGCGAACCTTCCGAAGACTTCGGGGGACGCACCGTCATCGCGGTCTACGTACCGATTGTCATCGCGATGGCCATCGCGTTCGTCGGGCTGAGCGTGCTGCCGACGACACTTGCTGTCTACCGGGAGCGTGGCTACCTGCGGCGGCTGCAGACGACCCCGGTCGGCGCGCGTCGCATCCTCACCGCGCAGCTCGTGGTCAACGTCGCAGCTGCAACAGCGGCATCATTGCTGTGCCTTGCGCTCGGTGCCGTCGTGTTCAACGTGGATCTGCCGGAGCAGGTGTTCGGGTTCCTTCTCGCGTACACCTTGACCCTCGTCGCCATCCTCGGCATGGGCCTGTTCATTGCGGCTGTCTCTCCGACCTCACGGGTCGCTGGCGGTGTCGGCAACCTGCTGTTCTTCCCGCTGATGTTCTTCGCCGGACTGTGGGTGCCGCTCGATGTGCTGCCCGACCTGCTCAGGCAGATCGGTGAGCTCACGCCACTCGGCGCAGCCGTGCAGGCCATGAGCGAGGCCTCTGTCGGCGACTGGCCGAGCACGTCACGCCTGGTGGTCCTAGTCGCCTGGGCGGTCGGGTCGAGCGCACTCGCGCTTAGGCTCTTCGCGTGGGAGTGACGCAGGAAGATCCCTGGCAGGGGCGAATCGTCCGCGGAGAGCGATACCTGCCCTACCCACTCCTCGCGCTTTCCCTCGCACTTGCGGCCGGAAGCGTGGCGTCCGGGTGGTCGTCATGGGAGGTCTACCGCTGGACGGTTGTCCTCGCGGTCGTGACGGCGGTGTGGACATACCTGCTCGATACCCGCTACCCCAACACACCCAAGGACAGCGGGCGCGGCACGGTCTTCTTCGTCGGGCGCTGGTTCTTGGCGTTGGCGCTGGTGGTGGCCAACCCGTGGTTCGGGTTCTACACGTTTGTCGGCTACATCGATGCGTTGCGGCTGTTCTCGTTCCGTCGCGCGGTTGTCGGCATTCTGGCGACTGCGCCGCTGTCCGCGATCGCGCAGATGGCCGGGCCGCCCGATGCCACGGTGGGATCGCTCGTCGCGTTCGGGGTGTTGTGCCTGGTCAACGGTGGGCTCGCCGGTGCCTTCAGCTATTACGGGATGGTGGTCGAGCGGCAGAACGAGGAGCGGCGCCGGGCGATCGACGAGCTCGAGGTGGCCAACGCCAAACTGCAGCAGGCGCTGACCGAGAATGCCGGCCTGCACGCCCAGCTTGTTGCCCAGGCCCGCGAGGCGGGCGCACTCGACGAGCGAGCGCGGCTGGCCCGCGAGATCCATGACACGCTCGCCCAAGGCCTCACCGGGATCGTTGCGCAGCTGCAGGCCGCTGAGCGGCGCGTCGGTGACGACAGCGAGCTGCGGATGCGCTTCGAGAAGACCATGCAGCTGGCCCGGCACAGCCTTGCCGAGGCGCGCCGCTCGGTCGAGGCCCTGAGTCCGGCTGCGCTCGAGCACGCCGACCTGCCGATCGCCTTGAAGGCGGAGGCCGAGCGTTGGACGCACGACACCGGCGTACGCACCGAACTCGTGACCACCGGGGAGGCGATCCCGCTCCATCCCGAGGCCGAGGCAGCCTTGCTGCGTACGGCCCAGGAGGCGCTCACTAACGTGGCCAAGCACGCCAGCGCGTCTCGTGTTGCGATCACCCTGTCCTACATGGGCGACGTCGTCTCGCTCGATGTACGCGATGACGGGCAGGGCTTCACGACAGCTTCGCCGTCGGCGCGCACCACCGACGGCACTGGTTTCGGTCTCGTAGGCATGCGACAGAGGCTTGCCACAGTGGCTGGCACCCTCGAGATCGAGTCCGAGCCCGGCGGCGGCACCGCACTGTCGGCTACGGTCCCCACACTGACATGAGCGCCGACCCGAACATCCGCGTCCTACTCGTCGACGACCACCCAGTCGTACGCGACGGACTCCGCGGCATGCTGTCCGACGCGCCCGGCATCTCAGTAGTTGGTGAAGCGGGCAACGGCAACGAAGCGCTCGCGCTGGTCGACCGGCTTCAGCCCGATCTGCTGCTGCTCGACCTGCGGATGCCCGAGCTCGACGGGGTTGGCACCATCCGGGCGCTGGCCGCACGGCGCAGTGCGAGCAAGGTATTGGTGCTCACGACCTACGACACCGACGACGACGTGGTGGCGGCCGTCGAGGCCGGAGCCACCGGGTACATGCTCAAGGACGCGCCGCGCGACGACCTCATTCGCGCGGTGCGCGCAGCGGTCCGCGGCGAAGCCGTATTGTCGCCGTCGGTGGCGAGCCGGCTCATGGGCCGGGTGCGGCAGCCGGTCGACGAGTCGCTGAGTGCACGCGAGCTCGAGGTCTTGCGCCTCGTCGCGCAAGGCAACGCCAACCGCGAGGTGGCTTCGAGATTGTTCATCAGCGAGGCCACTGTCAAAACGCATCTGCTGCACATCTACGCCAAGCTCGGAGTCAACGACCGGGCGGCGGCGGTCGCGGCCGCCTATGAACGCGGGCATCTGCGGGGCACTGGCGCGGCCCCCTGATGCTGGCCGACATCGTCGACCTGCTCGCCTGCCCGGTCTGCGGTGACGCACTGCGCGTCGAGGGCCGTACGGTGCAATGCGACCGCGGTCACTCGGCAGACATCGCACGCCAGGGGTACGTGACGCTGCTCGGCCCGCGTGGGCGCAGCAGCGCCGGGGACACCTCGGCAATGGTGGATGCGCGCGAGGCGGTGCACGGCGCGGGAGTGCTGGACTCTGTTGCCCGTGCTGTCGCACGGCGCGCTCGCGACGTGGCGCCGACGGGCGCACGGGTGCTCGACATCGGCGCCGGAACCGGCGCCTATCTCGCCGCGGTGCTCGACGCCGTGGACGGCGCACGCGGCGTCGCCATCGACATCTCCGTCACGGCGGCGAAGCGCGCGGCACGGTGTCATCCACGCGCCGGGTCGGTGGTTGGCGATGCGTGGCGCGGCCTGCCAGTGCGTGACGGAGTCGTCGATCTCGCCCTGGTCGTGTTCGGCCCGCGGCCCGCCGACGAGCTCACCCGGGTGCTCACGGACGACGGTGCGTTGCTCGTGGTCGTGCCCGAGACCGGCCATCTTGCCGGGCTGGTCGACGCCCTGCCTGCCGACCTGGGGTTGTTGCGGGTCGACCCGGCCAAGGACGACCGGTTGGCGGCGTCTCTGGGCGGCACTATGGGTCGTGTTGACGAGGTTGCGGTGCGGAAGGCCGTACCCGTCTCGCATGCCATCGCCGAGGCGCTGATCCTGATGGGTCCGCACGCGTTCCACGTCGACGCCCAGAGGCTGCGGATCGAGATCCGGCAGCTGCCGGAGCCGGTCGAAGTGTCTGTCGACGTCACCCTTAGTACGTGGGTGCGGTTCTGAAGCGCCCGGGTATCGCTCGTTCGTCGTCCGCGTCTCTCGGGTGCAGCGGCGCTCCCCGAGCTTTGTCCGCGTGACCTTCACGGGCACCGACCTCGACCGCTTCGGGTGGTCGCGCGACGACCAGCGGATCAAGCTGCTATTGCCGTTGCCTGGCCGCACCGTAGCCGATGTCCCTACCGACCCCGACTGGTACCAAGCCTGGCGAGACCTGCCGGACGACGTTCGTCCAATCATGCGCACCTATACCGTGCGCGCGTTCCGGCCGGAGCCGGCCGAGCTGGATGTTGACCTGGTGCTGCACGGAGTGACCGATGGACACGCCGGGCCGATGGCGTGCTGGGCCGCTAAGGCCCGACCCGGCGACGCGCTGGCTGTCATCGGCCCCGACGTGCCGGGCAGGGGCCGGCTCTGGGGCACCGAATGGCTGCCGCCGACCAGCGCGCGCCGGCTGGTGATCGTCGGAGACGAGACGGCCGTGCCTGCGGTCGGCGCGATCGTCGACTCGCTCCCGCGTGACAGCCGCGGAGTAGTGCTCGTTGAGGTTCCGTACGCCGACGACATCCAGCGCTGGGATGCGCCCTGCGGCCTTGACGTGCAATGGCTCGTACGGCACCGAGCCGAGGCCGCCGCGCAGGCCACCGCGCACGGCGCGCAACTCGAGCCTGCGTCGCGACCGCCATGGCCCGGGTGTGCAGCGGCGCACCGGAGCGGGAGATCGCCCTGCCGGACGTCGACATCGACGAGTCGACCCTCTGGGAGGTGCCAGAAAGCGATGATCTCGCGGGCGGCATCTACGCGTGGATCGCTGGCGAGGCGGGCGTCGTCAAGCGGCTGCGGCGCCTCGTGGTGAGCGCCTTTGGGGTGCCGCGATCATGCGTGGCGTTCATGGGCTATTGGCGAGAGGGCCGCAGCGACTACTGAATCGCAGACTGTCGGACGGGGTGGCTACGTTCGCGGTATGACTTCTGACTTGCATGGGCGGGAACAGACCGCCGGCGTGATCGAGCGGTATTGGGCCGCCATGGAGGCACGCGACTGGGAGGCGTTCGGCACCCTGGTCGCCGATGACTTCGTCTGTGAGTGGCCGCAGTCGCGAGAGCGCGTCCGTGGCCGCGACGCCGCCATCCGGTTCAACGCCGAGTTTCCCGGCGACTGGCATCTCGCCGTCGAGCGGGCGGTCGGCGATGGTCAGAACGGTGCCTCCAGGATCCGGTTCACCACTGGTGACGCTGTCGAAACGGGCATCACGTTCTTCAGCTTCGATGACAAGGGACTGGTCAGCAGCATCCTCGAGTTCTGGCCCGAGCCCTACGAGCCGCCGCCCGGTCGCGAGCATCTCGTCGAGCGCTACTGACGCCACGACACGCTCACAGGTCATAGGGCGGCTGTCGCGAGCCGCGCAAACGTGCACGCTTGGGCAGACTGGTTCCGTGGCGTCCCCCGATGCGGACCTCGACACAGCCGCTGTCCAGCGTCCGTGGCAGGCGATCAGCGTCTGCCTCGTCGCGGCGTTCATGGTGCTGCTGGACGTAAGCATCGTCAACGTCGCGCTTCCCTCGATCCAGCAGGGCCTCGATGCGTCTGCGAGCGACCTGCAGTGGGTGCTCTCGGGCTATGCGCTGACCTTCGGCCTCGCTCTTGTCCCCGCTGGGCGACTCGGCGACGCCCGAGGGCGACGCACGATATTCATCATCGGGCTCGCCCTGTTCACGGTGACGAGCGCAGCGGCTGGGCTTGCCCCGACAGCTCTCGCGCTCTCGCTGGCGCGGCTCGTCCAAGGGGTGGCCGGCGGGCTCATCACTCCCCAGACCGCGGGTTTCATCCAGGAGCTCTTCCGCGGCAATGATCGTGGCCGGGCGTTCGGTTTGCTGGGCGCGACGATCGGCATTTCGACGGCCGTGGGGCCAGTGCTCGGTGGCGTGATCATCGCGCTCGCCGGTGAGGACGACGGGTGGCGCTGGATCTTCTACGTCAACGTGCCGGTCGGAATCGTGGCCATCGTCCTTGCGCGGCGTCTGCTTCCGCCTCCGCATGTCGAGCGGCACGAGAGCCTCGACCCAGTGGGTGTCGTCCTTCTCGGCATCGGCGTGCTGCTGCTGCTCCTTCCTTTGGTGGAGGAGCGCACTTGGGAGGGCAACACGAAGTGGCTGCTCGTCCCCGCGGCCTTCGTCATGCTGACGGGATTTGTGTGGTGGGAGCGCTGGTGGAGCGCTCGCGGCCACGAGCCGCTCATCCTGCTCGACCTCTTTCGGGTGCGTTCGTACGTGCTCGGCGCCGCGCTCGCGCTCGCCTACTTCGCCGGCTTCACGTCGATCTTCTTCATCTTCACGCTCTACCTACAGAACGGCCTCGGCTTATCGCCACTCGAAGCGGGCCTTGCGATCACGCCATTCGCGCTGGGGTCAGCAGTCGCCTCAGGCGTTAGTGGCCGGTCGGTGACCCAGCGCGGGCGACGGCTGGTTGTCTTGGGGTTGGTGCTCGTCGTGGTCGGGCTGCTACTCGCCGACGTGGCTGTCCATGTGGTCGACGGATCGCGCACCGGCTGGGCCACAGCACTTCCGCTAGCCGTCGCGGGTGTCGGCAGCGGCCTCGTCATCGCGCCCAACCAGACACTCACGCTGGCGGCGGTGCCGATAGCACGCGCCGGCAGCGCGGCGGCGGTGGTGCAGATGGGCCAGCGCATCGGCACCGCGATCGGCATCGCTGCCGTGGGCGCAATGTTCTTTGCCTCGCTGGCGTCGACGCGGGGCGACTTCCAGGTGTCGTTCGAGCGGGGGCTGGCCGTCTCGATCGGCTTCATCGTGATCGCGCTCGTGATCGGCCTGATTGACGTCATCGGCGATCGGCCGCGGACGCCGAGCCATGCGAAAGGGAGGTCCTGAAGACAGCGCTGTCAGGGGCGCAAGAGCGCCTTGACCGAGCGTCGCTCGTCCATGGCGGCATACGCCTGGGCGACGTCCGCGAGCGGGAGATCGAGGTCGAACACGCGGCCGGGCTCGAGAACGCCGTTGAGCACATCAGGCAGGAGCTCATCGATGTAGGCCCGGACCGGAGCCACTCCGCCGCCGACCGCGACGTTGGCATCAAACAGCTGCCGTACGGGCAGTTCTGGGCCTCCGTTGGGCGCCCCGACATAGCCGACTCGCCCGCCCGGCCGTGTGGCCGCAAGCGCCTGCGCCATCGACTCCTTGGTGCCGACGCACTCCAGCACCGCGTCAGCGCCTATATCGTCGAAGAGCTCACGTACTTGCGCGGCACCATCGTCGCCGCGCTCGGCCACCAGGTCAGTCGCGCCGAACGACTGCGCGAGCGACTGCCGGTCAACATGCCGCGACATCATCACGATCCGCTCGGCGCCAAGTCTGGCGGCTGCGAGGACGGCGGACTGGCCAACCGCGCCGTCTCCGACGACGGCAACGCGTGACCCCTTCACGACCCCGGCGGAGACGGCCGCGTGGTGCCCCGTACCCATCACGTCCGAAAGAGTCAGCAGAGCGGGTACGAGGCTGTCGTCGGGCACCTCGGGCGTCGCGACGAGCGTGCCGTCGGCATGCGGCAAGCGGACGTACTCGCCCTGGCCGCCATCGGTCGGGAACCCGTCCCCGTCGGTGCTGCCGAACCACGCCCCATGCAGACACGAGGTGTGGATGCCATTGCGGCAGTTGACGCACGTTCCGTCGCTGATCTTGAACGGGGCGATCACGAACTGCCCGGGTCGCACCGTGGTGACAGCGCTGCCGACCTCTTCCACGATGCCGACCAGCTCATGGCCGATGCGCCCGCCACGTCGGAACCTCGTGATGCCCCGATAGGGCCACAAGTCCGACCCGCAGACGCAGGTCGCCAGCACTCGGACGATCGCGTCGCTGGGGGTATGGATCGCGGGGTCCGGCACGGTGTCGTAACGGACGTCGCGGGGAGCGTGAAGGACTGTGGCGCGCACGCGGAAACCCTAACGGGACGCGCGACGGACCTCCGCGCCGAGTGGCAGCGGTGCGCCGGTCGTGCCAGCGTGGGCCGGGTCCCATCTGGGAGGTTGCCATGCGCCGCGCTGTCGTCCTCTTCGTGTCGTTGTCAGTTGCTCTCGCCCTCGTCCCAGGCGTGGCCAGTGCCGATCGCGGACGGCCGACGTTCTCCCCTGGGGCGCCTGGCGTCGGGGATCCCTACTTCCCGCTCGACGGTAACGGCGGCTACGACGTGCGTCATTACGACCTCGACGTCGCCTACGACCCAGCGACCGATCAGCTGACTGGCAGGGCGACGATCACGGCGCGGGCGACGCAGAACCTGTCTAGCTTCAACCTGGACCTCGAGGGGCTGACGGTGCGCTCGATCAAGGTCGACCATCGTGACGCGACCTGGACGCGCGCCGGCGCCGAGCTGACGGTCACGCCGCCGAGAGGCATCAGGAACCACACGCGGTTCACGACCGTGATCAGCTACGACGGGATCCCGCAGACCCTGTCGGACGGCTCCGGCTTCATCCACACCGACGACGGCGCGCTCGTGATCGGAGAGCCTCACGTCGCCGCCACGTGGTTCCCCGTCAATGACCACCCAAGCGACAAGGCGTCGTACACCTTCACGATCAAGGCACCGAGGGACCTGCAGGTCGTGGCCAACGGCGTGCTCCAGCGCGAGCGCTCCCGCGGGGGTCAGACCACCTGGACATGGGACGCGCGAGAGCCCATGGCGTCCTACCTCGCGATGATGGCGATCGGGTCGTTCGACGTCCGCGCCTATCGCGCCAATGGCCTGAAGTTCTGGGACGCGCTCGACCCACGCCTGTTCGAGCCGATCGCCGAGCCGCGTACGGGCACGCAGTACGCGCTGTCTCAGGCTGGCGACCTCTCCTACAAGCGCCTTGCCCGGACGATCACCGTGCCGCCGGATGGCGCAACGGTCTCGTTCTTCGTTGCGAGGGACACCGAGCTCGACTGGGACTACTTCTTCGTCGAGGCGCACACTGTCGGCCAGGATGACTGGACAACGCTGCCCGCTGGGCAGTTCACCAGCCAGGGCACCGGAAACGTCTGCCCGTTCTGGCTAGGCCTGCATCCGTTCCTCGAGCACTACCAAGCCGCAAACCCCGACGGCAGCTGCACGCCGTCCGGCCTGACCGGCGACTGGTGGGCTGCGACCGGCGCGAGCGACGGCTATGAGCAGTGGACCGTGGACCTGTCCGACTTCGAGGGCGACGTCGAAGTGTCGCTCAGCTACGCGAGCGACGACGTCGTGCAGGGTCGCGGCGTCTACATCGACGACATCGTGGTCTCGACCGGTGAGGGATCGACCTCGTTCGAAGCCGACGTCGATCCGATGGACGGCTGGGCTGTGCCTGGCGCTCCGGAGGGCAGCGAGCCAAACCCCAACGACTGGATCGTCGGCACGGCGGCCGACGCCCCACCTTCGCCGGGCGAGATCGCCGACGGGTCGTTCGCGCGGCAGCCGGAGATCATCGACTTCCTGGCGGACAACTTCGGCCGCTACCCGTTCTCGGCGTCCGGCGGCATCGTCGACGTCGCGTCGATCAACTTCGCGCTGGAGAACCAGACTCGACCGATCTACGCGCCAGTGTTCTTCGACAACCCGATCAACGGCGACTCTGTCGTGGTCCACGAGCTTGCACACCAGTGGTACGGCGACAGCCTCGCGGTCGAGCGCTGGCAGCACATCTGGCTCAACGAAGGGTTTGCGACGTACGCCGAGTGGCTGTGGAGCGACCACGAGGGGCTGGGTACGGCGCAGGAGATCTTCGACTCCTTCTACTTCGGGATTCCGGCGGATGACGATTTCTGGCAGGTGACGATCGGCGACCCGGGCGTGGATGACCTGTTCAACATCGCGGTCTACTGGCGCGGCGGGATGACCCTGCACCAGCTGCGGCTCACGGTGGGCGACGCCGACTTCTTCGACATCATGCAGACCTGGGCACACCGGCAGGCCGGCGACAATGTGACGACTGATGAGTTCGTTGCGCTGGCCGAGAAGATCTCGGGTCAACAGCTCGACGAGCTGTTCCAGACGTGGCTATTCACTCCTGGGCGCCCTGAACTGCCAGGAGCTGCGGCGCTGAGGACGGCTGGAGAGCTGGACGTCCGGCATGCACCACCAGTGGTTCGGGCACAGGCGGAGCGCCTGGGCTGGGCCGGGTGATACCCACGTAGCATCGGCGTCCATGGCCGTCGGCATCGAGGTTGCCCTGGACGAGGGTGTGCAACTCATCCGGTTCTCCCGCCCGGGGAAGAAGAACGCGCTGTCGTCGCAGATGTACTCGGCGCTGTGCAACGCGCTCGACCGTGGTGACGCATCAGACGACGTCGTTGTTCACGTGTTCGTTGGCTCCGCCGGCGTGTTCACGGCGGGCAACGACCTGGCCGACTTCCTCGCCTTCTCCGCGGCACCAGACGCACGCCGACTGCCGGCGCTCGACTTCATCGACCGCTTGCCTCGGGTCAGCAAACCGATGGTGGCCGCCGTTGACGGACTTGCGGTGGGCGTGGGTACGACCATGCTGCTGCACTGCGATCTGGTGTACGCCAGCCCGAGCGCGAGCTTCCGCACTCCGTTCGTCGACCTCGGGCTGGTCCCGGAGGCGGGCTCGAGCCTGCTTGCTGTGCAGCGGATGGGCTACGCGCGGGCGTTCGAGCTCCTCTGTCTGGGTGAGCCATTCGACGCCGAGCGCGCGCTCGGGGCCGGCCTGGTCAATGCTGTCGTCCCGACCGAGCAGCTCGAGCAGACTGCGCTTGCCGCTGCGCGACGGCTTGTCGCGAAGCCACGCGAGGCGTTGCAAGCCTCTCGCCGACTCATGCGTGGCGACACGTCGGCGCTGCTGGATCGCATGGCAGCGGAGATACGCGAGTTCTCGCACCGGCTGACCACCGACGAGGCGCAGTCGGCGCTGGAGGCGGTGCTGCAGCGCCGGTCCTGAGCGGCCTCACCTCACGCAGGACGCGGCCAGGCGCGCACTACCCCAGAGAGCTCGACCATGACGGTAGTTCCGGGGGACAGATCGGCAGCGTCGTCGAGAGTGCGCGCGGTCAGCTCGGTGCCGTCCTCGAGCCGGATCGTCGTGAGGGCGTCGTGCCCGAAGAAGTCACGCCGTACGACTGACGCAGTCACGCCCTCCTGCGTGCGTGCTGGCGCCATGCGTACCTGCTCGGGCCGGACGAGCACCGTCACAGGTACGCGCCCGTTCCCTCGTCTCGGCGATGCACCCGCCGACTCCACAACAACGGGCACTGCTCCTGCAGCGGTGTATGCAACACCATCATGCAGCTCCCCGTCGAGAAGCACGGCCTCGCCGACAAACCCCGCCACCCACGCGTCCGCAGGGGATCGGTAGACATCGGTGGGCCGGCCGCTCTGCACCACACGACCATCACGCATCACAGCAACCTGGTCGGCGAGCGACAGTGCCTCACCCTGGTCGTGTGTGACGAGGACACCGGTCGCGCCGTCGGCTTGCAGCGCGTCACGCACTACCCGACGCAGCTCCGCCCGCAGCCCGGCGTCGAGCGCGCTGAACGGCTCGTCGAGCAGGATCAGTGACGGACGCGGCGCAAGTGCGCGGGCGAGTGCGATGCGCTGCTGTTGGCCGCCTGAAAGCTGGTACGGCATGCGGCTGCCATGTCCCTCGAGCCCGACCAGTGCGAGCAGCTCGGTGACCCGCCCAGACCGGCGCGCCGCGCGGTCGAGGCCGTACGCGATGTTGTCAGCGGCGGACAGGTGCGGGAACAGCGCGCCTTCCTGCGGCACGAGCGTAACGCGGCGGCGGTGCGCGGCGACGTGCACGCCAGGCGCCGACAGCACCCGGCCTCGCACGACGAGCGTGCCGGCGTCGAGCCGTTCGAGCCCGGCGATGCATCGCAACAGGGTGGTCTTGCCACAGCCGGACGGACCGAGCACGGCGAGCAGCTCGCCATCGGCAATCGATACGTCGACCCCGGCCAGCGCGCGCACCCGGCCGAACGACTTGCACGCAGCGGTCACCGTGAGTGCTGTCATTGCGCACTGTCCGAGCTGAGCAGCCCGGTCCGGCTGGCGAGCGACCAGGCGAGCGGCGCGGAGAGCAGCACCAGGAGGGCGGCGTACGGCGTGGCGGCCGCGTAGGCAGAGACGCTCGTGTACGTCCAGAGCTCGGTGGCGAGCGTGTTCATACCGGTCGGGCGGAGCAGCAAGGTAGCGGGCAGCTCCTTCATGCAGGTCAGAAAGACCAGCGCCACGCCTGCGGCCAGACCGGGGAAGGTGAGGGGCAAGGTCACGCTGCGGAACACTGCGAGTGGCGAGCGCCCGAGCGACCGTGCGACATCTTCGAGCACGGGCGGCGCATGTGCGGCGGCCGCCACGACAGCCGCGACAGCGAGCGGCAGGAACAGCGCAGCGTAGGCCAGCGTCAGCAGCCACACGCTCTGGTAGATCCCATAGGCGACGTTGATGCCGAAGAACACCAGCGACAGCCCGATGACCACTCCGGGCAGTGCGTGCGTGAGATAGCTCAGCCGCTCGATCGTCGTGGAGATGACGCCGGGTGCGCGAGTCACGAGCAGTCCGATCGGCAACGCCAGAAGCAGTGTCAGGAGTGCGCCGGCAAGCGACACCGTGACCGAGCTCCCCGCGGCCGCCGCGATCTCCGTCACCGATCCGGGCCGAGAGACGCCATCGGCGAGCCGTCGGGCCAACGCATATGCGGGGACGCCGAGGGCCAGCACGGCCACGCTGCTCAGTGCCGCGACCGCCGGCCAGCGCCATCGTGTCAGCCGTACCCGCGTGTGGGGTCGGCTCACACCGCCACCCACCCGGGCGTAGCGCGCCTCCTTGCGCCGACTCAGCGTCTCCCCCATGAGGAGCGGGATGGTGATTGCGATCAGGACGACTGACAGTACGAGCGCTCCGGTGCGGTTGAAGCCCGCCTCCAGGGCGATGAAGACCGCGCGGGTGAACGTGTCGGTGCGCAGGATCGCGACTGCGCCGAAGTCGGAGAGCACATAGAGCGCCACGAGCAGCGCGCCGCCCGAGATGGCGGGGCGGGCCTGCGGGAGGGTCACCGAGGCAAATGTCCGCCAGCGGCCGCGGCCCAATGTGCGGGCCACCTCCTCCTGGGACGGATCCGAGAGGCGCAACGATGCTGCAACCGGCAGAAAGACATAGGGCGAGCAGCACAACGTCAGCACGGCCGCGGACCACCAGAACCCCTCGATCCCGTCGATGAGGGAGACCCAGGAGAAGGCGGCGATGTAGGTGGGGACAGCTAGCGGCAGGACGGCGAGGACGGTGAAGAGGCGGCGGGCGGGGAGGTCCGTACGTATGACGAGAAATGCGCCGGCTACGCCGATGAGACTCGCTGCCGCCGTCACCACCGCCGCGAGCGCAAGGCTGCGAGCGGCCAACAGCGCCACCCGTTCGGTGAACAGCTCGTCGGCCACGGCTGACCAGCCTGCCTCCGCCGTGCGCACCACTAGGTAGGCGAGCGGCAGCAGGGCGACAGCGACCGCCGCCGCGGCCCAGACGAGCAGCAGCGGCCGCGGCGCCAACCGACGCAGCCCCGCGGCCGGGACGGCGACATGGGGCGCCGGTGGTGCGAGCTGCGTGCTCAGGGAGTGAGCCCCGCTTCCTCGATCATGCCCACCGTCTCGGCCAGCCCGTCGAGGTCATTGAGATCGATGGCAGGGGAGGACAGCTCGCCGAGCGGTGGCACGTACGACGGCGCGGCAATGCCGTCGACGAGCGGATACTCGAACGTCTCCTCGGCGAAGTAGGTCTGCGCATCGGGACCGAGCAGATAGTCGACGAACTCGGCGACGTCCGGGTCCTCGGCCGCCTTGGCGAGGACGGCGACACCGGCGACGTTGACGAGGGCACCGAGGTCACCGTTGGGGAAGAAGTGCAGCTTGGCGTTCAGCGCGTCGACCGTGGTGCCGCGCTCCTTGGCGACCTCGCCCAGGTAGTAGTGGTTGACCAGCCCTACTGCCACCTTGCCGGCCTCGACATCCTCGACGATCTGCACGTTGTTGTCGCGGATCTCGGCGTCATTGGCGGCGAGCCCCTCGAGGAACTCACGCGCCTTGTCGTCGCCGAACTGCACGCGGATCGCCGTGACAAAGGCCTGGAACGACGCGTTGGTCGGAGCCACCGCGACGTGGCCCCTCCAATCTGGGGCTGTGAGGTCGAAGACGGACGCCGGCAACTCCACCCCCTCGACCTCGTCAGGGTTGTAGACGAGCACTCGGGAACGCCCAGACACGCCGACCCAGTGCCCATCCGTCGAGCGGTAGATCTCGGGGACCTGGGTGAGCACGTCCTGGGGGAGTGGTGCGAGGAGGCCTTCCTTGTTGACTGCGCCAAGCGCCCCGGCGTCCTGTGCGAAGAAGACGTCGGCCGGAGAGCGGTCGCCCTCCTCCAGCAGCTGCGCGGCCATCTGCGCTGTCGCGGCATACCTCGCCTCGACCTCGATGCCGGTCGCCTCGGTGAACTGCTCGAACAGCGGCGCGACAAGCGTCTCGCTCCGCCCGCTGTAGACGGTGATCCGCTTGTCACCGGGCTCACTGCCCTCGATGGTCGACGAGTCATCGTCATCGTCCCCGCCGCACGCGCCCAGTCCGAGGACGAGCGCGCCGGCAACGGCGAGCAGGGGTGCGGTCCGGCGGAGTCTGCGGGCCATGGCGATGCACCTTCGGTCGTGATCATGCTTGGGTCGGCTGTGAGGTTAGCCTAACCTTCAGCGATCATCCCGACCAGGCCCGCTGGTGAGCCGGAATGACCACGTCAAGCAGGCCTTTCCCCGCAGGACTAGGCATGCAGCCCTGTTCATGCGTGGGAAATCCTTGCAGTGGGCCGATGTCGTCCGTGTCCGCGGCCCGCCGCCATCCTGCTTCTGGTCGCCGGGTTGACTACACCCTTGCGCGGGACGCCCCATGCACTCCAGGACGCCCCGCGCGGGAGCTAAGGTCGCGCGGCAGCCGCCGGTGACCGCGCTGTCATGATCGACAGCCTCCTCGCGCGCGACACACGGCGTGAGATCTCAACCGGTGCATGCAACAGGCTGATCAACTTGGGGCCTGGAGGTGTGCATGGCGGGTAAGCCGTTGACGGTGGACGAGCGGTTGGTCATTGATCGGTGGTGGCATCGGCGGGAGTGGGGCGAAGCGGTGGAGTCGATGCGGGCGTTGGCGCTGCGGATCGGCCGGGACGTGTCGGTGATCTCGCGGGAGATCCGACGTAACGAGTCCGGGCAGCTGGGCTATCACGCGTTGTGGGCGCAGCAGAAGGCCGACCGGCGTCGGCGCCGACCGAAACCGGCGAGGCTCGTCGCGCCGGGGTTGCTGCGCACGCTGGTGCTCGCCGGGCTGCGTAGCCACCACTCACCGCAGCAGATCGCGGGACGCTTGAGGCGTAAGTTCCCCGACCGGCCGGAGATGTGGGTGTCGCACGAGACCATCTACCAGGCGATCTACCTGCAGACCCGCGGCGGGCTCAAGCGGGAGCTGGAACGGGCGCTGCGCACCGGCCGGACCCGGCGCCGCAGGCAGCCGCCCCCGGCGTCGCCCGGGCAGCGGTCGCGCCGGCTGTGGTCGCAGCCGCGGATCGCCCAGCGGCCTCCGGAGGTGGCCGAACGGGCGGTGCCCGGGCACTGGGAGGGTGACCTGCTGATGGGCGTGGCCAGCAAGTCCGCGGTGTGCGTGCTGGTCGAACGGGCCAGCCGGTTCGTGCTGATCGCCGCGCTGCCCGACGGGTGGACCGCCGAAGCGGTCAACGCCGCCATCACGACCAAGGTCAGTGACCTGCCCGCCCGGCTCCGCAAGACACTGACCTGGGATCTCGGCGCGGAGATGGCCAAACACGCCCAGATCACCATCGCCACCGACCTCGCCTGCTACTTCTGCGACCCCAGCAGCCCGTGGCAGAAGGGCACCGTGGAGAACACCAACGGCCTGCTGCGCGAGTACTTCCCCAAGGGCAAGTTCGACTTCCGCACCTGCAGCCAGGACTACCTCGACGCCGTCGCTGACGAGCTCAACAACCGGCCGCGCGCTGTACTCGACTTCGCCACCCCCCGTGAGAGCCTCAACGCACTGCTTGTTGCATCCACCGCTTGAGACTGCAGCGGGCAAGCCGTACGGGAGGGTCCTGTTGATCACCGTGTGTCTAAGGTCAAACCGATTTCTGGTACGCCCGGAACGCCCGGGTTGCGACCCAGCCCATCGCCAGGGCCACGACCGCGAGGCCGCCAAGGCGGACCATCACGTCCGACCAGTCGGGGCTGGCCGACAACGCCTCGCGGCTGGCGACGACTGCCCAGTCGACGGGGTTGTATTGCGAGACGGTCTGGATCCACTCGGGCATCGCCTCGCGCGCCATCATGGCCGACGACAGGAACGCCAGCGGCAGGCTCAGCATCGTGTTGAAGCCGATGAGCGATTCCGGCTGCCGCATCAGCAACGCCATGCCGTTGGACATCGACGAGAACGCCGCGGTGAGCAGGAACGCCGCGACCAGCGTGACGAGCACGCCGAGCAGGCCGCCGCCGTACGACGCCCCGAGCAGCAACCCGACGATCAGGATCACCACGGCCTGAACCGAAACGGTGATGGCCTGGTTGGCCATCGACGCCGTCATCATCGCGCCTCGGCTCACGGGAGAGGTGAGCATGCGGTCCATGACCCCGCGCTGCATGTCGTCGATGAACGCCATGCCACTCCAACCTGCGGAGAACAGCACGGTCATCACCACGACACCCGGGGTGAGGAAGTCGATGTACGACCCTCCGGTGAAGCCGGGCACCTCGACGACGTTCTTGAACAGCTGCCCGAACAGCAGCAGCCAGATCAGCGGCTGGATCAGCAGCATGACAACGTACGCCGGCTGCCGGAGGACGGCCTTTTGCAGCCGACCTGTCAGGTATCCCGTGTGTGCAACCAACGTGCTCACTGTTACTCCTCGGTCTTCTCGGCGGCCGTGAAGGAGCGGCCGGTGTGCTTGAGGTAGACGTCGTCCAGGGACGGCCGGGCGACGGTGATAGCGGTGACTAGCAAGCCGACCCCGTCTAGCGCGGCGAGCACCGCGGGCACCGCGACGGCGCCGTCGTCGACGCGGGCGCGGACGATGCGACCCTCGACCGTCACCTCGCGGGTGCCGGAACCCTCGGCGACAACGCGCTGCGCCTTCTCCATGTCGGCGTCCGGCGCCAGCTCGGCCACGACGGCATCGCCGTGCAGCTCGCTCTTGAGCTGGTCCGGTGTGCCCTCGGTGATGATGCGTCCGCGGTCGACGATCGCGAGCCGCTCGGCCAGCTGGTCGGCCTCGTCCAGGTAGTGCGTGGTCAGCAGGATCGTGAGCCCCTCTTCGGTGGTCAGCCGGTGGATCTCCGCCCACATCTGAGCCCTCGCCTCCGGGTCGAGCCCGGTGGTCGGTTCGTCGAGGAACAACACTTGCGGGCGGTGCACGAGCCCCATGGCGACATCGAGCTTGCGCTGCATACCGCCGGAGAACGTACGAACGATGCGGTCCGCCGCCTCCGTGAGCCCGAAGCGGTCCAGCAGCTCGGCTGCCCGCTGCTGCGCGTCGCGCTTGCGCAAGCCGTAGATGCGACCGGACAGCACGAGGTTTTCCCGACCAGTCGCCTGCGGGTCGGTACCGTGGCGCTGGGTGACGACGCCGATCGCACGCCGTACGTCGTTGGGGCGGCGCAGCACGTCGATGCCGGCCACCGCAGCCACGCCGCCGGTGGGCAACGTCAAGGTGGTGAGGATCTTGATCGTGGTCGACTTGCCCGCCCCGTTGGGACCGAGCAGGCCGAAGACGGTCCCTTGCGCCACCTCGAACGACAGGTCGTGGAGAGCGGTCACCTCTCCGGGGTAGGTCTTGACCAGGTGTTCGGCCGTGATGGCCAACCCGTTGTGGGTCGTCGTAGTCATTGCCGTGGTCCTTCCGGTGTCGGAATCCGTTGTTCCGAACCGGGCCTGCTGCACGGCTACCCTTGCTGGTGGACACCTCAAGAGCGGGTTCCGTGCTGCGGGATCGGTTCGAGGTCCTGGCCCCGGCGTGGTGTTGCCGCACCCGTCGGGGTCGTTTCTGTGGTGCTAGTCGTTGGGGCGACCCCTGTCTGCCAGTTCGGCCATCTCGGGCGGCAGCTCGCCGGTCTCGTGGAACTTTCGCCAGCCGTCGACGCCGGGCATCGAGCCGGTCGCCAGCTCCTCGCGCATGCCGCGTACCCAGTCGGCCTCGGCGCGGAGCATTGCCACGTGAAACTCCGCCTCGACGAGGAAGAGCCGGGGGACCTCCTTCGAGACCTCCTGCAAGGCGCCCGTCTCTGTCGCGATCTCGGTCGCGAGTGCCTGCGCGCGCTCGTCCAGGAGGGCAATGACGTCATCGGGGCTGAGCACTGCCATGACCGAGAGCGCCGCTTCGAACTTTGGATACTCCCGATTCGGTACGGCGATCAGCTCGCGGAGCCAGTCCTCGAGCTCGGCCCGACCCGCGTCGGTGATGGCATAGACCGTGCGCTCGGGGCGACCCCCCTGGCGGGCAGTACCGGCCACTTCGACGAAGCCGTGCTTCTCGAGGTTCTGGACGACCGTGTAGAGCGACCCCCAGTTGATCTTGATGCTGTAGTCCTTGCCCCGCTCGCGCATCAGGGAGGCGAGCTCGTACGGGTGCATGGGGCGCTCGGCGAGCATCGCCAGCACGACGAGCGCCAGCAGGTTGCTGACCTTGCGACGTGTCGTCATGACACTCTCCTCGCTGCCGTATATCCGCCTACGAGTATTAGCGCATGAATAGCCGCTGTCAAGTGTTTCAGCGGGCTACCGCCGCCAGGCGCGCTGGGGCGCGCCAGGCGTTGCTCGGGCGACAGGAAACCGCCCCAGGACTGGGGGAGCCGCGCCCTACTCCGGCTCGTTGTCCGCGTCGCCGCCGATGCGGAACGGCACGTACATGCCGGCGTACGCGAGGTGGCCGATCATGCCGTCAGCGGCATGCTCAAGATCGTGGCAGTGGTCCGTCCACACACCTGGGTTGTCGGCGACGAACGCGATCTCGTAGGTCTCGTCCTCCCCGACCTCGAGCGAATCGACCCACCAGGGGCTGCCCGTCGCGGGGACCCCGTTGCGGCTGACGACCACGGCATGGTGGCCGTGCAGGTGCATGGGGTGGTTGTCGCTGCTGGAGTTGTCGATGGTCATGCGGACGACGTCACCCTCGTTGACGACATACATCGGTACGTCGGGGAAGAGCTTCCCGTTGATCGACCACCACATCCCTGGCACGCCGTCGACGAACCCAGGACGCCGACCGATGCGGTACTCGAAGGTGCGATCGGGGTTGGCGGGATCGAATCCGATCGGCGCCGCGCTGCCATAGGTGAGCATGTCCAGCGTCTCGTCGGGCTGGTCAGCGTCAGGCGCGTCGGACCCGCTCGGGCCGAGCAGCAACGAGGCCGCGCCCAGGCGTACTCGCACCGCACCGTCGTCGGGCACCCGCACCTCGAGATCGACCCGGGCACCTCCGCCGACCTTGACCGTTCGGCCGGTGATCTCGGTGGGTTCGTTGACGTCGCGACCGTCGACTGCCATCACGCGGAACGGCTGGTCGACGACCCAAGCGCTCAGGAGGCTGCTGTCGGTGTTGGTGACTCGTACTCGCGCCACAGTCCCGGATGGCACGGACTCTCGCAGCTCGCGGGCGCTGCCGTTGACAGTGGGGATGCCGTCGTACGTGTGCACCGCGGCGACCACATCGTGCACGTCTGCCGGGAGGCCCTCCGCCGGCTCGATGACGAGGGACCCGAATAGCCCGCCGCGCACCTGCGAGTGCGAGACCTGGTGCGAGTGGTACCAGTAGGTTCCGGACTCTTCGGCCACGAACCGGTAGACGCGCGAGTCGCCCTCTTGGACGGCGTCCTGGGTGACGCCGGCGACGCCGTCTTCGGCATTGGGTACGTCAACCCCGTGCCAGTGAAGGGTTACGCCGTCTGGGACCGACTCGTTGTCGAGCGTCACCTCGACGAGGTCGCCTCGCTTGGCGCGGATCTCGGGCCCGGGTGATGAGCCGTTGAGCGTGTAGCCGTCGACCTCCTCGCCCGTGGCCAGCTCGATCTGCTCCTTGCGCGCGGTCAGGGTGACACGCACGTCTGGCGCGCGGTCGTTCGGCCCGGTGAGGTCGGCCACGCTGACGTCGCCCGGCTGTTTCGGCGGTCCGTCCCAGCCGCCGACACTGCCGTGCTGCTCGTGCGTGGCGTCCGAGGCGCCGCCGCCGTAGTCGACATAGCCCATGCCCATGACGCTGTAGGTGTCGGGCACGAGACTCCGCGCCCAGAGGACGCCGAGCGGGATGACGAGGAGGATCGCGACGACGAGTCCGACGACCAGCCGGTTACGCGACTTCAGGCGGGCGATCGCGCGCGCGTCCGCCTCGTCGACTGGCTCGTCGACCGGCCCGTCGTCGTGGTTGGTCGGGGTGGTCTCAGTCAGGATGCCTTCGCCACCGTCGCGTCAGTGGCCTCGGAGGCCTTGGCCTTTGCTGCGGCACTGGCTGCGGCGCCGGCCACGAGGAAGGCGTTGACCGCATGGAGGGCGCCGATAGCAGGCACGTCGAAGCCGACGATCGCCAGCACCCACTGCAACACGACAAGGCCGACCACGATTCCGGCCCACTTGACCGCGCCGTCGACCTTGACAAAGAACGCGGTGAGCAGCAGAAGCAGCGCCGCCAACGAGATGACCATCGCGCCGATCGAGTGGATCGCGAAGCCGCCATTTCCGTCGTAGTCGTCCGTGACGACCTGGCCTTCGTCTACGTCCGCCCAGAGCCCGAAGAGCCCGAAGGCGATCGCTGCCGCCTGGACGACGACGCCCACGGCGATCAGGAGCGCGAGCGAGCGATACGCATTCTTCATTCCAGGTCCCCACTTCTTCTCTGTCCGGGGATGGCTCCGGAGCACCATCCCAGCCCCCTGGGGCACGACGTTAGCGCCTGCTGGCTCAACTAGGCGGTCACGTTTGCAGTTCCGCGTACGCTGCCGCGACCGCCAGTTGCAAGCCCTCGGCCGGGAAGGGCCAGCGATCCGCCCCTGCGGCAAGCGCGTCTGCTGCCGGCACACCGGCCCCATGCAGCGCACGGATCACCTCCGCGACTGCTCGCAGATCCAGTGCCTGCGCCGACACGTACGACCGACCGACAGGGCTGCCATGCCCCGGCACGACCACCGCGGCCGGACTGATCCGGTCGCCGAGGGAGGTGACGGTGTCCGGCCAGTCGAGCGGGAAGCAGCCGGAGCCGTACATGGGAGGGCCCGACTCCTCGACCAGGTCGCCCACCAGCCAGGCGTCCGCGTCGGGCACATGGAGGACCAGGTCGTTGTCGGTGTGGCCGCGTCCGAGGTGCAGCAGCTCCACTGAGCGGTCGCCGAGGTCGAGCTCGAGACGGTCGGCGACGAGCACGTTCGGCGGGGTGATCACGACCTCGCGCCAGTCGTCCGCCGGCTCCTCGCCAGTCTCGATCCAGCGGGCGAGCATCGGGCGCTCGTACTCGTCGAGGTGCGCCGGGACGCGCTCGTGGCCGTAGATCGGGGCTGCGAGGTCGGAGTCCGGTCCGAACCGGAAGTTGCCGAATGTGTGGTCGAAGTGCGCGTGCGTGTTGACCACCCACCGAACCGGCTGCTGTCCGAGGTGGGCGAGGTCGGCGCGGATCTCGTCCGCCTCCCGGTGCGAAGACCGCGTGTCGACGACGAGCAGCCCATCCGCTCCGCGGACTACACAGACGCTGACGTCGAGCGGGTCGTAGCGCCGTTGGAACACGCCGTCCGCGACTTCATCCCACCCAGCCACGACAATGACCTTAGAGACCCCGCCACGGAATGCTCGGCACCGCCGCACGGCAGTGGATATCGTGACAATTCACTGGCGGTTGCGAGCGAGTTCCGCGACCTGGCAACGAGAGGGAGGGAAAACACGCTGGCGTCCAATGGCTCAGGCCCCGGCCTTGGTCGGCTGGGCTTCTTTGTCACGCTCGGATTGCTAGTGCTCGTGATCATCGGCGAGACCGTGGCTCCTCCTACGTACGACCCGCCGCCGCTCGAAGTGCCGTCCAGTTTGCGGTCGATCGCGGCCATCCCAGCCGCGGAGACGGCGCCACCGCCGTCGGGCACAGCGGTGCGCGAAGCGGTGGTCAGCATCCCGGTTGAGGGCACTACTCTGCGTGCGACGATCTACTCTCCGGACTCGCCCGGACCGCACCCCGCGATGATCTTCGTGCATGGTCAGGGCACGTCGACGCGCGATGCGTTCACCGAGCAGGCTGAGTACCTCGCCCGGGCCGGCGTCGTCACGATGACCTACGACAAGCGCACCATCGGGTACTCGTTCCGGCACCGCGACTTCCGGCTGCTCGCCGACGACGTGCTCGCCGCTCTCGATGTGCTGCGCGACCGGCCAGATGTCGATCCTGCCCGCGCTGGGCTGTGGGGCGTGAGCGAGGGCAGCTGGGTGATCCCACTCGCGGCTGCCGACCCCAGCGTCGGGTTTGTCGTACTCGTGTCCGCCCCCAATGTGTCGCCGCTGCGCCAGGTCGCGTGGGCGATGGACGAGCAGCTGTTCCGGCTGCGGGCCCCGCAGGGTGTGCGTCAGTTCCTGGCCAAGGCGATGGCGGGCTTCGACCTGCCGTTCCTCAGCTTCGATCCGGTGCCTGCGCTGGAGCAGATGGACCAGCCCGTACTCGCGATGTATGGCGCCGACGACCCGGCGATGCCGTTCGTCGACAGCACGATGCAGCTCACTGAGGCGCTGACCCGCGGCGGCAACGACGACTACACCATCCGCTACATCCCCGGCGCCAATCACGGGATGAAGATTGAGGGCACCGACGTCTTCATGCGCGGCTACCGGGAGGTGCTGGCGCATTGGGTGACGGGTTTGCCGGACACTGCCCGCCCCGACCATGGCGTGCAGATCGCCGGGGAGGCTCCGACACAGCGCAATGCCGGCATCGATGTTCCGTCGCCACCGTGGTACGCGGCGGGCTCCTCAGCGCTGCTCGCGCTCGGTGCCGTGGGGCTGGGCTGTGCCGCGCCACAGACGGCGTCGCTGCTCGGGCGCGTGCGTCGCCGCCGCATGCCCGGGTGGCTGGTCGACGATTCATCGCTCGGCCTGCCGTTGCACCGGCGTGTGCGACGGCTTGCGTGGTTCGCTTTGGCCTACCTGCTCGTCACTGTCGGCTTCATCGCGATGACGGTGTCGTTCACGATGAACCAGGGCGGGTCCGCGCTCGCGATCCAGGTCGGCTGGGGCATCGTGCGCCTCATGTCCATCGGGCTGCTCGTGCTCGAGGTTGGCGCGGTGACCGTCGCCGTCGCGGCGTGGCGAGGCGGCTGGCGGCCGCGGGCGCTGCCGATGGTGCTGTTGTCGGCTCCGCTGGTCAGCGGGGGCCTGCTGCTGGCGGCGGCGTCGTATTTCGGGTTGTTCGTCTGAGACTCACGCCAGCAGCGCGGCGATGGCGACAAGCACCGGCGCGCAAACGAGGGTGGTGAGCAGGATCGCCTCGCGAGCGAGGGTGACCGCGCTGTTGTAGCGGATGGCGTAGACGAAGATATTTTGCGCCGCCGGCAGCGCGGCGATGATCGTGGCGGCGAGCAGCGGCGTGCCCTCGAGATCAAAAGCGAATCGTGCCAGCACGTACGCGACGAGTGGCTGCGCCAGGTTCTTGAGGGTGACGACGAGCAGCAGTTCGCGGCGGGTGCCTGATGCGCCAGGGATCGGGGCGCCGTGCAGCGACATGCCGTACGCGATGAGCACTGCAGGTACGGCCAGACCGGCGACCAGGTCCAGCGGCTCTTGCACGAGCTGTGGCAGGGTCGGCCCGCCCAGTGCCAGCGCCAAGCCGAGCAAGGACGCGACGGTGACCGGGTTACGGAATGGCATGACCAGCGTCCGGCGCAACGACGGTCTGTGGCCCGATGTCGCGGTGTCGAGCACGACGAACGCGATCGGCGCGAGCAAGATCAGCTGGAAGAGCATGGCGGGGGCGACGTACGACGCGTCATCGAGCACGTAGACCGCGATCGGGATGCCCAGGTAGCCGGCGTTGACGTACCCCGCGGTGAGCGCGCCGATCGTCGTGTCGGTCACCGGCCGGCGCCACACCCAGCGGGCGATCCCGATATAGATGCCTGCCACCGTGAGCGTGCTTACGACGATCACTGCCAGTCCCGGACCGAAGACCCCTCTGATGTCGGCGCGGGAGAGGGTCTGGATCAGCAGGGCCGGCGCCCCCACGAAGAACGCGAGCTTCGCGAGAGTCTCCTGGCTCCCCGGTGGCATCACGCGGGTCCGCGCGAGCAGGTAGCCCAGGGCAATGACGATGGCAATGACCGCAAGACCCTGGAGCACCTGGAGCACCTAGGCACCCTAACTGGTCAAATGCGGACGGATTACGCGCTCAGACGAGCCCGCGTCCCTTGGCGGCGACAACTGCCTGCCCACGGTTGGGCACACCGAGCTTGGCCAGAATGTTGGAGACGTGCACGCTGGCCGTCTTCTCGCTGATGAACAGCCGCTCGGCAATCTGCCGGTTGGTCGAGCCTTCGGCGAGCAGTCCGAGCACCTCCCGCTCCCTGGGCGTGAGGACGTGGTCGTCGCGCTCGACCGGCCGCTCGCCCAGATGCAAGCCGGCCCGTGCTGCGAGCGCGTCGATCCGTTCGCGGCGCGTGGTGGCGCCAATCTGCTCGGTAAGCCCGCGCGCCCTGCGAAGCTCGTCGGTCGCTGCGCCGCGGTCACCGGCGGCGACGTGTGCGCGGGCGCTTCCGACCAGAGCCGCGACAAGGCCGGGGGACATTCCGAGGCCCTCCCAGCGCCGCACCGCGTCGGCCGAGGCAGCCAGACCGTCACCTCCGAGCACCCGCGCGGCTGTGGCCCGAGCGGTGGCCAGCCGCGCCTCGACCAAGGGAGCCGCCCCGGCTTGGGCCGCTCGCAGGGCTTCGAGCTGCACGAGCAGGCGCCGCGCTCGCTCGGTCGCAGCGGGGTGTCCCAGCTCGACGACGGCCTCCTCGATGTCGAGCCCACGCATGAACAGCATGCTTGTGTATCGGATCGCATCCTGCACCCAGCCGAGCCCGTCGTCGACGACCTGCCGGGCCTGCTCGATGTCGCCCCTGAAGAGCAAGCAGGCAGCCAAGCTGTCGGCGAGTGGGCCGCCGACCTGCGGATCGTCGGCCCCGCCGAGCTCCAGCAGGTCCTCACACTCGCGGTGGGCCAGCTCGACCTGGCCGCGCTCAAACAGCAGTCGCGCATGCAGCTGGCGGACGGCTCGCTCGCTCGCGACCCCCGGGTCCATCTCGAGGGCCTCGGTGACGGCATCGTCGGCCTCGGTCCACCGGCCTGCCTCGATGAGCGCCTCGCCGATGTTGCCGAGGATGTACGGGACGAACCCACCGCGCGCACCTTGCCGTAGGCCGCGCCGTACACCGTCTCGTCCGACGGTGACGACGTCGTCGGCGCGACAGGCGAGGATGAGCACGTCGGTCACGTTGACGTAGATCTGGCCGAGCCGATAGACCTCGAGCTGCGTCTCGGGTTCCAGTGCCGACATCGCATGCTCGACGCCGTCGTCGACCTTGCCCAGCGCGACAAGGCTCTGACCGATGCGCACCTGGGCAAGCCGACGCAGCTGGTCGTCGCCCACGCGCAGTGCAACGTCGAGCGCCTGATGACTCAGGCGTGCCCCCTCGAGGTTGTCGCCGCTTCGAAGCGCCACGTAGGCAAGGGCGGAGAGGATGGCTGACCGGACAGACGTGGGCGGCTCGTCGGGTACGAGTGCCGCAGCCTCGCTGACGAGCGCGTCACCCTCCTGCTGTGTGCCAGCCCCAAAGTAGACGAACCAGGCCAGGCGAAGCAGCAGCTCACCGACCAGATCGGGCTGCGTGGCTCTATCGAGCTGCGCGATGGCCGCGCGCAGGTGCTTGGCGGCGAGAACGGGCTCGCCAATGAGCCAGGCGGCCTTCGCGGTCGCGATCAGCACGTCGCTGCGCTGCATGCCGGTGACAGCATCGGCGTCGGGGACTTGGTCCCAGATGCTCAGAGCTCGGTCGAACTGGGCCACAGCCTCGGCCGGGGCGAACCTCTCGGAGGCTGCGCGTGCCGCGTCGACGGCGGCACTGACTGCTCTCTTTTGGTCGTGTGCGGCGAACCAGTGGTGCGCCAGCTCGGCGAGATCTGCGGCGCTGGCGCCGGCGTCCCGGGACTCGAGGATGCTGGCGACGGCAGCGTGCACGCGGCTGCGCTCGTCCGGCAGCATGTCGTCGTACACGGCCTCCTGCAGCAACGCGTGCCGGAAGGCGTACGCCTCGTCGGCTGCGCGGGCGACAAGCAGATGCCGTGACACCGCCTCCCGAAGGCCGCTGGTGATTTCGTTCGACTCGCTGCCTGTCGCGGAGGCGACTCTGGACAGCAGGTCGGCGTCCACGCGCCGCCCGACAACTGCGGCGACGCGCAGCACACGTTGTGTCTCCGGGGGCAGGGCGTCGATCTGGCTGACGAGCATGTCGCGGAGGCGCTCGGGCAGCTGTCCCGGCGTGGCGGCCTCGGCCGCGATGAGCATCTCGATGTGGAACGGGTTGCCGCCCGAGCGGTCGAAGACCTGACCAACCAGCCGCGGCGCGGGTGGCCGACGCAGCAGGGCGGTGACGAGCTCGGTGGTGGTGCGGCGGTCGAGCGGTGCGAGTTCGATGCGCCGCAGCAGGCCATGCCGGTCGAGCTCGGCCAGCCGGTTGCGGGCGGGGTGACCGCGGTGCAGCTCGTCCGACCGTACGGTCAGCACAAGCAACACGGCCACTCGAAGGTTGCGCTCGAGGAAGGCGACCAGGTCCATCGTGGAGCGGTCCGCCCAATGGAAGTCTTCGATGACGATCACGACCGGCTGCTCGGCAGCCAGCCGGGTCAGCACCCCGAGAATGAGTTCGAACAACTGAGCTGCGGGGGCCGCGGGCTGGGTAGCCGGCGCGGCTACGCCAACTTCAGGGAGCAGCCGGCTGAGGTCAGACCGTCCCTCGCCTATGAGCTCGTCAACCTTGGCCGTGGGCAGCTCGGCGACCAGCCCGCGGAGCGCCTCGATGAATGGCGCGTACGGAAGCACTCCTTCGCCCACGTCGAGGCACGAGCCTCCCAGCACGCGTGCCCCGGAGAGCTGCGCATCCGTGGTGAAGGTGTCGACCAACCGACTCTTACCGACTCCGGCCTCGCCGGCGACAAGTGCGATGCGAACCCGGCCGGCGACGGTGTCACGCAGCGCCTGGTCCAGCTGCTCGCGCTCAGTCGTGCGGCCGACAAGATGGTCGCTCGACCACCGGTCCACGCTGATGAGCATGCCACCGATGGTCGAGCCGGACGTACGGACTTGTGTCATGCCGACCCGCGTCGGCTCCTTTAGGCGGCCCGGACGACGGGCGAGCCGGCCCGGCGCCGCCAGCGGGGCACGAGCCGGAAGCTACGTGCCGCCGGGTGGTCTGCGACGAGTGCGACGAGGTGCTGGTGCTCTGCCTCGCGTAGCAGGTCCTGACGGCGGATCTCGTTGAGCTGGGCGGTGATGTTCGTGCTGTTCATGGCCTTCTCCTTCGACATCCATAACACTCGTCGTAAGGCGGCAGGTCGAGCATCGGGAGAAACACCTGACTTGAGGGGCGACGGGGCCTAGGCCGACCTAAGGCCCCCCGCGACGCGGCGGTTCAGCGTCTAAGGCCCCCCAAGGCCGGTCGCTCAGTCGAACTGGAACGAGCGCTTGGACAGCCCGTACCAGAAGCCGTCGATGGCGGAGCGGTCGTCCTCGAGGGTCTCGATGCTGGCACCGAGCGCGACGAACAGCGGCGCGAAGTGCTCGGCCCGGGGGTGCGCGAGAAACGGAGCCGGGGCCCGGTGCTGGAAGTCGATGAGGGCGTCGAAGTCCTTGGCTCCGATCGCGCGGGTGACCCAGTCATCGAACTCCACCGACCAGCTCGGTGCGGCACCGTGTGGGCCGTCGGCCCAGTTCATCTCGCGGAGATTGTGGGTGGTGAAGCCGCTCCCCATGATCAGCACGCCCTCGTCGCGCAGCGGAGCGAGCCGACGCCCGATCTCGAACAAGCCCTGCGGGTCGAGCGTGGGCATCGAGATCTGGAGTACGGGGACGTCGGCGTCGGGGTACATCTCGACGAGCGGCACGTATGCGCCATGGTCGAGCCCGCGATCGGGGGCGTCGTGGATCGGGTTGCTCGATGACGTGAGCATCCGGCGCACGCGCTCGGCGAGCTCCGGTGCACCGGGCGCAGGGTAGGTGACCTCGTAGTAGTGCTTGGGGAATCCCCAGAAGTCGTAGGTCAACGGCACAGTGGTCGTGGCACCGAGGGCGAGCGGTGCCTCCTCCCAGTGAGCGGATACGACGAGGACGGCCTCAGGCCTGGGTAGATCCGCGGACCACTGAGCAAGCTCTCTAGTCCAGATCGCATCATCGGCCAACAGCGGCGCTCCGTGGCTGAGGTAGACGGTCGGCATGCGCTCGGTCGGTGCCACGGTCGGACCTCCGTTCACGGTTGAACGCTCAAGTCCAGAGCATAGGATGCTTCAGCCTTGCTGACCGAGGGACGAAAACCCCCGTTGAGCGTTCAAGATCACCGTACGCTGAGCGAGTGACCCGCTGGCTCACCGACGACGAACAGCTGACCTGGCGACGCTATCTCGCCGGCACCCGAGTGCTGGCGGAGGCGCTGGAGCGCCAGATGCAGCGTGACGCCGGGATACCGCTGGCCTACTACCTGATCCTTGCGATGCTCTCCGAGGCACCCGAGCGCCAGCAGACGATGGGGGAGCTGGCGCGCATCGTCGGCGCCTCGCCGAGCCGGCTGTCGCACGCCGTGGCCCGGCTCGAGGAGGCCGGTTGCATCACCCGCGAGCGGGACCCCGACAACCGGCGCTCCACCGTCGCGCGCCTCACCGACGCCGGTATGGCGGCTGTGGTCGACGCGGCGCCCGGCCATGTCGATGAAGTACGGCGGGTGTTGTTCGACAGGCTTACTCCCGAGCAGATCGACCAGCTGCGGAACATCTTCACCGCAGTGCTCGACAGCGAGTCCTGAGCCCGAGCAGCCCGGCCATCAACGCGAGCCGGTCGGACCCCCGGTCTCGTCCGGCCCCTTGCCGACGTCTTCGGCCCGATCGGCGACCGCCTCCTCGGCGTTCTGTGTTGCCTCGGTGGCCGGGGCCTTCGCGTCATCAGCGGTTTGTTGGGCTGACTGCTGCGCTTCGGTTGCCTGAGCCTGCGCGCCGTCGGCGGTTTGTTGGGCAGACTCCTGCGCTTCGGCCACCGTGTCGCCTGCCGACTCAGTGGCCTGAGTCGCCGCGTCCTGCGCGGTTTGCTCGGCGTCGGCAACGGTGTCCGTGGGCGGAGTTGTCTGGTCGTCGCCGGTCGCAACGGCGGCGCCGGCTGCAGCTGTTGTGGCCGCCGCGCCATCGGCAACTGCCGGCGTACGACGGCGACGGGCAAGCAGCAGCCCAAGGATGAGCAACACAACGCCGGCGATCGCACCAATGAGCGGCCACGTGTCGCGAACCGCAGTGATGGAGTCCTTGGCGTCGCGGGCATCGTCGGCGCGAGCGTCCACTGTCGCATCGTCGAACTCGAGTTCGGCGCTGAATGCCGGGATCTCGACGTTAGCGGGCGCGAACTGCAGCACCTGCTGTGGTTGCTCCGCGCCGCGGACGATGATGCCTGTCTCGGGCTCCACCCAGAACTCGCGCGTCGTCGAGAAAACGCGATCAAGCGTCACCGACTGCACTGGTTGGCGAAGCAACGCGCCAGGAACCTCGACCTCACCGATCGGCGTCGGGTCGACGACCTGGGTGAAGTGGTACGTCTCGAGACCGGCGACCTCCTCGGTGCCTTGGAACTCGGCCGGCCAGCCCTGCCTCGTCGTCGTGTCGAAGTAGGAGTAGGTCTGCTGCTGGGTGTCGAAGGGGAACTTGTAGCTGATCGTCCCCTCGTGCCTCACGTCGGTGTCTCCGTCGACCGACTCATCGAAGCCGGAAACCGCCTCAGACGTCTTGCGGTCGAACGCCACGCGGTCGGTTGTCGAGCTGACCTCGGTGTTGGTGGGGACGGCCACCGTACTGACCTCGACATCCCACACCGCGACGTCCGACGTGCTCGCGTCGACATCGGCGGTGATGACGCGCTCGGTCCGCAGCGGGATGTTGCCTGCGACCTGTCCGGTCTGCTGGTTGAGCAGCGACCCCGTGCCAGTGGCGATGCTCGTGACGGTGTAGGGCTCGCCGTCCTCCTCGATGGGCGCCTTGAGGGCATTGGGGGCGACGACCCACCGCAAGATGGCCGCGCCGGCCAGCAAGAGGATTCCTATGAACGCAAGGGCAATGCCGATGCCGCGACGCATGGCGACCTTCCTACTACGAGGATTGCGAAACCTGGGGCACTCCTAGACCCGGGACCAAGATCGCCCCACGAGCGCCGGGTGTCAACTTGCCACGTACGGTTGTGCCTCCCATCCATCGAGAAGGAGCGCACCGCTGAGCGAGATCGAAGAGCCGGAGCCACCGCGTGGCGGGTGGGGAAGCCTGATCGCGGCCCTTGTCCTGGGCCTGGCGGCAGCCGCTTCGCTGGTGCTCCCACTGCCTCGATTCGGGCAACTGCTTCAAGCGGTGGCGCCGTACGTGCTAGGGGTTGCCGGGTTGGTCGCGGCCTTCGGCGTTGTCCGGGCGCGCGGGTGGGGTCGGCTCCGCAACTTCCTTGTCGCCTTCACGCTGCTGAGCCTCGCAGTCGTGCTCTCGCTCGGCGGGTCGAGCGGCGTGGATCGGGCCGGAAATGCATGGACCCTGCTGATCTGGAACGTCGAAGGGGCGACAGTCTCCGATGTCGAGGACTCCGTACTGGACCTCTCGCCCGATGTGGTGGTCCTCACCGAGACCGATGGGTTGGCGGTGGGCGGTTCGGCGCGGCTGATGGACGGCTACCCGCACCGGCTTCTCAGCACCTCCGATGGCGCACCGCCTAACTTCGCGATCTTGAGCCGGTTCCCGATCCGCGAGGTCGACCGGCCGGCGGACGCCCCCGCGTGGGACTTCCCGCGGGTTGCCGCCGTGTCACTCGTCACACCAGCAGGACCCGTACGCCTGCTTGCGGCGCACCCGACCAACGCACTGGCGCAAGGACTCGGACGGTACGGCCTAAGACGCGACGCGCAGTTGGACGCGCTGTGCGACATCGTCGACGACTACGCGGAGGAGGCCGAGCCGATCATCGTCGCTGGCGATCTGAACGTGACCGAACGGGAGACCGGGTCGCGATGCCTCGACGACAGGCTGAGCGACGCTTTCGACACAGCCGGAGGCGGGTTGGGGGCGACCTGGCGACCCATCCCGCAGCTGCCGCCCGTGCTGCGCATTGATCGAGTGCTTGTCGACGACAAGGAAGTCGCTGTCGTCGATCTCGCCACGTCCTGCTCGGATGCGTCCACCGACCATTGCGCGGTGCTGGCCGAGCTTCAAGCCCGGTAGGCCCACCGACTGCGGTTGCCGATACCGGACGGGTGGGCAGCATGGCGGCATGGAGAAGTTCACGATCGAGGCCGTAGCCGAGCAGAGCGGCGACTTTCGCCGAGAGCTGTGGACCGGCAAGCACACCCAGCTCGTGATCATGACAATCCCGCCAGGGGAGGAGATCGGCGAAGAGGTGCACGGGGTCGACCAGATCCTGACTTTCGTCGGCGGCGTAGCTGAGGCCCGCGTGGGCGGGGAGACCGCATCGGTCACCAGCGGCGATCTGGTGGTCGTACCTGCCGGCACGCGGCACAACTTTGTCAACACCGGACCGAACCCGCTCGTCCTCTACACGGTGTACGGGCCGCCCGAGCACGCGCCGGGTGTTGTCCATCACACAAAGGAGGAGGCTGACGCCGCGGAAGCGGCCGGGGAGGACCAGCCGCCACGCTGATTGGATACGATTCGGTGCCTGAAGGTTCCGTTTGTTCTGTTACTGGCGGTTCCATGGCTTGTTAGACCGGAATGCACGAAAGGATCCGTTGGTGCCCACGCGAAAGTTCCGTGCCGCCCTCCTGGCCTGCGTGGGGACGCTCTCGTTCGGCCTTGCCGCCTGCGCCTCCGCGGGTGGTGGTGATGAAACGGGCGACCCGTCCGCCGCATCGAACGAAATCTCGGGCGTGATTGTCATCGACGGCTCGAGCACAGTGGCACCTCTGGGCCGCGCCGCCGCCACCGCCTTCAATGCCGAACACCCCGACGTGGCGATCACGATCGACTCTGCTGGCACCGGCGCAGGTTTCACGCAGTTCTGCGATGGCGTGACCGACATCTCCGATGCTTCACGGCCCATCAAGCCGGTCGAGCACGCCGAATGTGCCACCCGCGGGATCGCCTACGAGGAGTTCCTAGTCGCCAACGACGCATTGAGCGTTGTGGTCAACCGCCAGAACACCTGGGTCGACTGCCTCACGTTCGACCAGCTGAAACAGATCTGGGGTCCCGACGCGACAGCGCGCAGCTGGCGCGACGTCGACCCGACTTTCCCCGACGTGCCGCTGCAGCTCTTCGGTCCGGGCACCGAGTCAGGCACATTCGACTACTTCACGGGCGAGGTCAACGGCGAAGAAGGTGCCAGCCGCACCGACTACACCGCCAGCGAAGACGACGAAGTGCTGGTCGCGGGTGTCGCAGCCGCGCAGGGCGGACTCGGCTACTTCGGTTACAGCTATTTCGAGGAGCACCAGGACACCCTCAAGGCGTTGTCCATCGACAACGGCTCCGGTTGCATCGCACCGACCGTGCAGACGGCGCAGGACGCCACCTACCCGCTCGCGCGTCCGCTGTTCATCTACCCCAACGCGGACTCCATGGACCGCGCCGAGGTCTTTGCCTTCGTCGAGTACTTCGTAGCCAACCACCGGAGGATCGCCGAGTCCGTGGGCTTCGTGCCGCTCAACGAGCAGCAGGACAAGGACCTCGAGGCCGACATGGAGATCCTCCGCAACTGGTAAGCGCTCCCCGCCCGAACATGCGGCTGGCTCCCGTTTCCGCTGCGGAATGGGGGCCAGCCGCGTGATCGTCTGTCAGGGCGCACGCTGAGCAAGCGGTTCCTGACAGCGATGTCCCAGCGCGGTTGTTCGCGCTTCTGCCGGTCAGCGCGCACCATCAGCCGCGCGGCATGACATCCCTGGGTCTATCCCGGAGGCGATGGCGCTCGCACCCGGCAGGCTGGCGCGTCGGTCTCTCGCTGCCGATGCTCGAACTCGTAGATGCACTCGCCACAAGGCGCATCGGGAGGCACTCCGAAGGACCCACCCGGATGCTCCCTCCAGTCGTGCCCGCAGTCTGGACATGACCCGTAATACCGAACGCGGCCCTTCCAACGGCTGGCCTCGCGTCCGTGGGAAGACTCCGGTTCAGAGACAGACACGGCCTGGAGTCTGCTTCATCCGAGGTTGCGTGAACCATCGACTCTGCCGCGGGTCGGACACGGGAACGTTCCTGCGGAAACGTCCTCAACTGCCGGTCACGAGAATGCCCCATGTCCGGAGTGGAGCCACGTCCGTATCGTCCGCGGCCCGACGGTGGCGCCATCCGCTATAACGACGCTGATCTCGTCCGGCATGTTCGCAGGCCGTTGACGACTTCGATCGTCTCCAGGCCTAGTCGTTGATCAGTTGCGTGAACGCGGGTTGGTCGCGGATTGGATCGAGGTCGGAGTCGACCTTGGCGGAAGCGCGAAATTCCTCCGACATCTCGATGGCGTGCCGGAGGTGATCGAGCGCGTCACTCGTCCGGCCGCACAGGCTCTCGCAGCACGCGAGGTTGAAGAACAACATGGGGTACTGCGGAGCGGCTGCGACCACGACGACTAGACGGTCGGCGACCTCGGCGTACTCGCCCGCCTCATAAAGCGGGGCGAGCGGAGCCCACAGTTCCCAGCCGCGGGCCTCGTACGCCTTTCCCGGCGTGCCTTCCAACGCGATGATGGTCGTCCCGTCCTGCTTGGCGGAGGCCGTGCGCTTGGTGCGGGGAGGGGCGAATACCAGGGTTCCGGCCGGCGCGTCGACCCGGTCCCCGTCAACCTCGAACACGGCGTGGCCGCGCAGCACGAGAAAGAGCTCCTGGTCGGCGGTGGGGTCGTCCTCGTCGTGTTCGTTGATGACCAGGTCGCCCGCGGCACGGGCCGTCCAAGCGGTCACTCCGAACGCCGTGATACCCAGGTGGTGTCGGATCGGCCGATAGTGACAGCCTGCGTCGCTGAATTCCTCGATATCGTCCAGATGCGCAACCGAGTAACCCGCCATGGAATCGTCCGTCCCCTCCACATGAGTGCCGGAAGCCGTGAACCCGCCGCACGTTAGACCCTCTTGCCGACAAGTCTGCGTCGGTGGACCATGGGGCGTGCCCCTCTTGCTCCGGTCAGACGACCCGCTGCACGGGGCGCTCGCCTGGCGTACCCGCCGGCAGCGTGGGTGGCCCTCTAGGCGCCTACATCCATGACGACAGGACCGCGCTGGACCCAATCGCGGGCTTGATCGACCTTCCGCATCTGGCGCAGACCGAACAAGAACGTTCCCGCGGGAACGCCGTGCATAGTCGTGGGCGGCGCTCCGTCAGCGTTCGCGCCGAACCCTGAAGAATCCGGCACCCACGCCGCGGTGAGTGCCCGAATTCTCCTTGATCGACAGCTCGCCGCGACGCCCGAGGAACTCCCTCCGCATGCCCAAGGACGTTCCCGCGGGAACGTCCGACTCTGCCGCTGCGCGCAGCAAAGTGTGTTCCCATGGACGGGCCAGCCCGCTCGGCGCCAGGGTGCTGCGACCTCGCGTGCTAGACGTGCGCCTTGGCCACGAACACACGCCTCAAACGCACGTTTGGCACGCGAAGTTGTCCGCCTCCTGGCTTGATCCATCGGTGGCGCGACGACCCGGACGGGAAGCCCGCGCAGGACTACCGGCGTTCCCGCGGGAACGTCCGCGAGTAGATCGAGCGGGTGCAACGCGCTCCGCCCGAACGCCCGCACCTGCCGCCGTCAAGGCACCCGGACACGCAGCATGATCAACCGTCCGCTCTCGCGGCAGACCGAGCGATCTTGCCGAATTGAGGATGCATTCTGTCGATCTTGCTGTCGGCCGATTCCGGCTCGTTTGACACATGTTCAAGAGGCGGCCTCTGAGGCTGTGCCACAGGCGACGCTCGATCGCTAACTTGCGGTGTATGCCGAGCCGTAGCGACATCGTCACGTTCTACGACCCACCGCCCCCACCCGGGAAGTCGCCGTGGGTGCCGGGTGCGGTGCCGCAGGTTGGAGTGGCAGTCGTTGCCCCGGACCACACGTGGCCGGAATGGTATGCGAAGTTGGCATCGAGAATCCGGGCCGCGTTGGGCTGGCGTGCCCTCAACCTCGACCACGTCGGATCCACCTCCGTTCCGGGCCTCGCGGCCAAGCCGATCATCGACATTGATCTGACCGTGGCCGACCCGAACGACGAGTCCGCATACGTACCGGCTTTGGAAGCCGCGGGCTTCGAGCTGGCCGTACGTGAGCCGTGGTGGTACGGCCACAGGGTCCTGCGCGCCACAGACCCGCCGTGTCACCTGCACGTCTTCGGCTACGACAGCCCCGAACTGATCAAGCATCGGATCTTCCGAGACTGGCTCCGCGGCAACGCCGATGAGCGGGAGCTCTACGCCCGGACCAAGCGGGAGGCGGCTGACGCAGCCAATGCCGGCGGAGAGCACGTCATGCAGTACAACGCCCGCAAGGAACAGGTGATACGCGAGATCTACCGCCGCGCCTTCGTCGCAGCTGGACTTCTCGATCAATGATTAGTCGACGATCCGGACTTGCCGCCAGCATCAGGGCCGAGTCTCAGTTCGTGCCGTTCGGCCACGTCGCCACGGCAATCTCGGCTTCGACCCGTACGACCGGAACGATGCCGTGCTCCCTAGTCCACCGATCGAGCACACGGCGCTCGCCCATGCGTTGAATGTCATCGAGCACGATCGTCGCCCCCGGTGTCAGGCGGTCTGACAACACGCCGAGGGCGGGATAGCGGGAATGTTCCGTACCGGGTAGCGAGGCTGGCGGACCGTCGACGACGAGCAGATCGACCCGATCGTGTCCGTACGCGCCCTCGATCGCAGCCCGAAGCTCGCCCTCGTCGTACCAGCCTGCGTCATCCCACGAGAGCGCATGCGCCCGAAGCGGCGCGTGAACTATTCGAGCAACCCCCGACAGCCCTTCGCGCCCGAGCTGGTCGTTGATGCGGACAACCCAAGCATCGTCGTGCTCAACCGACACTAGCGACAGCCGGTCGCAGCCGTACAGGTCCGCGAGCAGCCGGGCGAGGAAGACGGTGCTCACTCCGCCGCCGAGTTCGACCACCCTCCGGCGCCGTAGCAGCCAGACGTCGTTCAGCACAGCAACCAGGCCGGACGGCCGCATGGCCCCCGAGGACCAAGGAAGGTATGCGCGCGAGAGCGGCGCCAGCGCCTGCCATGCGGCTTTGCCGTCTAGTTCGGGATGGGACGCCACAGCCGATGTCTACACCAATGGTGCTGCGGCCAACACGATGGGACACCGCCAGGACGGTGAACGAACCTGTCCTGAGCGAGGCAACTCGTCGTACACGGCGATGCCCGGCCAACCGAAGTCGCACGTGATGTTGACGGCTCGGACACGACAGACATCGGCCGATCGCCATGCGCACGCGACGCGGCGAAGCTGAGGAGCGCCATCGTCGCCCAACGCACTCACATGCCGCGAGTCGAGCGGACGTGCCGATGACAGCGCGTGCTCCCTACCGGTCACTACCGTTCTTGGCATGGCGCGGGTGCTGGTAACGGGGATGTCAGGCACAGGGAAGACAACGGTCTTGGATGAGCTTCGGCGGCGAGGACAAATAGCGGTAGACACCGACTACGACGGCTGGGAGTTGCCCAACGGTACGTGGGACGAACAACGCATGCATCAACTTCTGGCCTCGAACCTCAATGTGGTCGTCTCAGGCACCGTCGAGAACCAGGGCCGTTTCTATGATCGCTTCGAGCATGTCGTCCTCCTCAGCGCAGCCACTTCAGGTGCTGCGCCGAGGAGCGACCCTCGAACTTGACGGACAACGCCCTGCATCCGAACTCGCCGATGTCATCGAGGATCTGATGACGCGAACAGCATGAGCTGCCGCCGATCGTGCGGGGCGTCTGGCCGTCGTCGGCGGACACGGTCAGGGGCGAGCCAGGGTCCTCCCCGATGCCGGAGTGGGGACGTACGCGACCCGCCGATGCCGTACCTCGACGATCTGAAGGACTTGCGTGAGAGGGGGCTGATAGAGGAGGGAACGTACGCGAAGAAGAAGAAGGACTTCCTCGACAAGATTTGACGAGTCTGTATCCGCAGACATTTGGCGCCGACCGAGCCGTCGTTGATATTGCTGGCGCCGGTGGTCATCGGGCCCCATTGGTGTTCACGGGGTGGGTTGGTGCTTGTCTCGTCCGGTCCCCCGATAAGAGATCAGTCAGGCTCCCCAACGGAATCGATACTGATGATCACATTGCCGATCTTCTGCCCGGTCTCAACGTAGGTGTAGGCAGGCACGATCTGTTCCAGCGGGTAACGCCTGTCGATGACCGGTCTGAACGCGCCAGATTGGAGCATCTCTCTGATCGTGGCGATCATCTGCCGGTCTTCGATGGGGATTGCGAACACGACCTTCCGACCGCGGAACAGCGGAGTGATCAGGGCCAACAGCGGGTTCTGCGACAGTGGTCCCAGGTCGGACGAGATATAGACGCCGCCGGGTTTCAGGAGCCGCCGGCACCGGCCGAACGAGCTCTTTCCCACGGCGTCCAAGACCATGTCATAGCTTCGGGTGTCCCGGGTGAAGTCTTCGACGGTGTAGTCGATCACTCGGTCGGCGCCCAGGGAGCGGACCAGCTCGACATGTTCGGCGCCGCAGACGGCGGTCACGTCGGCGCCAATGTTCTTCAACAGCTGGACTGCCGCCGAGCCAATCGCCCCGGTCGCGCCGTTGACCAGCACATCGTGCCCCCGGCGGACCTTCGCCCGTCTGAAGGCCGACAATGCGTAATGCGCCCCTTCGGTGCTCGCGGCGGCCTGCTCGAACGTCAAATCCTCCGGAATCGTGGCCACCAAACCACGTGCGGGAACCGACGCGTACTGCGCATGCACCCCGAAGGAACCCTCGACGTAGCCGAAGACGCGATCGCCAACGGCGAACGACGTCACCCGCGGACCCATATCCTCGACGACCCCGGCGAACTCGGTACCCAGTACCGCCGCCCGCGGCCGGGTCAGCCCACTGAACAGCCTGATGAAAAACGGCCGGGCCGCCCGGTACCCGCAGTCCGTGCGGTTCACCGTCGTCGCCCGAACCCGAACCAGCAACCCATCATCGGTCACCGACGGCACGTCCACGTCACACACACGCACCACACTCGGCGGCCCATACGAGGTGGTGACCGCTGCCCGCACACTGGGACTGTAGCGCCACAAACACTGTCATCCGACGACACGTCGAACACCTCGACGCGGCGAAATACCCGGAGGCTGGAAGCGGGATTTGGCGCCAGCCGGGTAGTCGGCAACGAAGCGACGGTGCCCATACTCGAGGAGGGACCGCTGGCGACTCCGCCTGGCGAACCTGCAATCGAATGGAATATGCCGTGACTACAGCGATCATCGGGGTGGGGAACATCGGAAATGCGCTCGCGCGTGATCTGGTGCGGGGCGGTGAACGTGTCGTGCTCGCCGCTCGGGACGAGTCGCATGCGGGGGCGCTGGCGAAGGAGTTGGGCGATCTGGCGACCGCCGGGTCGGTCGACGATGCGATCGCCGCCGCCGATGTCGTCGTGCTCGCGATCTGGTTGGACCAGACCAGAGAGCTGGCTCCGACGGCCGTGGCCCTCCTGGACGGCAAGGTCGTCGTCGATCCGTCCAATCCCATCGGTTTTGACGACGGCAAGATGGTCCGGACCCTTCCCGATGGCGTGTCGGCCGGCTCTGTCGTCGCTGGCCTGCTCCCCGCCGGCGCTCACTACGTGAAGGCGTTCGGGTCACTGGGCGCCCCGTCGCTGGCCGCCGACGGCGATCGCGCTCCTCGGCGGGCCGTCCTGTTCTATGCGACCGACGACGAGGCTGCAGCGGCGGCTGCCGAACGCCTCATCGGCGCCGCCGGGTTTGAGCCGGTCAGGGCCGGCGGCCTCGCTGACGCGGCCCGCTTGGAGGTTCCTGGCGGCGATCTGCACCAGAACGGCGGGCTGCACGGGCAGCTCCTCGACGTCGACGAAGCGCGCGCAGCCGTCGCTGCGCCCGCCACGGCGGAGTGACGATGCCATCCCGCGGTAGCGCGTGAAAGGGTTGATCAACCTTCCACGTCTGCCGCATCTCGAACGGTCTCACCGATGGCGCCGGAGGGTCGACCAGCGGCTGTGATCAGGCCCCCACTCGAGACTTGGATGGGCGGTCCGCCTCGCCTCTCGGGATCCTCGTTGTGGACGGTCTCGGCGGCTTGCTGCTCTTTATGCTCCGAGCCATGACCATTCAGCGGATGGACAACGTCGCCATCGTCGTGGACGACCTGGACGCGGCTGTCGCGTTCTTCACCGAGCTCGGTATGGAGCTGGAAGGCAAGGGGCAGATCCAAGGCCTTTGGGCGGACCGCACCGTAGGACTCGACGGCATCCGGAGCGAGATCACGATGATGCGGACCCCGGACGGCCACAGCAAGCTGGAGCTGACGAAATACCACACCCCTGCGGCGGTCGGTGCCGAGCCGGAGAACGCGCCGCCCAATACGGTCGGCCTGCATCGTGTCATGTTCGCCGTCGACGACATCAACGACACGATTGCCCGCCTGCGCCCCCACGGCGCCGAACTCCTCGGCGAGGTAGTGCAGTACGAGAACATCTTCCTGCTCTGCTACCTCCGCGGCCCCGCGGGCATCATCGTCGCCCTGGCCGAACAGATCGGCTGACGCGAGCCGCGAGACTTGATCCACTTTCTAATGGGCCGCCCAATACATCCACGAGTCGGGTCGATCTCGTTGGTGGGCGGTCTGAGCGGCTTCGTGTGTCTAGCCTTTCTGACCGGCGGTGGTGTGAGCGAGCATGGAGGCTGGCTGGGTAACGCTGAGCGGAGGGGTGTTCGCATGCTGCGCACCGCCTTGTGTGACTTGCTGGGTATCGAGGTCCCGATCGTTGTCGCGCCGTTCGGTCCGTGGGAGGAGGTGGATCTCGCGGTTGCGGTGTCAGACGCGGGTGCTCTCGGCTCGGTGGGCACGGCTTTGCGGTCGGTGGGGGAGCTGCGCCAGCAGTGGCAGGTGATACGGGACCGCACGGATCGGCCCTTCGCGATCAATCACACCGGCCGGCCGTTCGTCGAGGAGGTGTTCGCGGCGACGTTGGAGTTCGGTCCGAGGGCGATCTCTTTCCACATGGGGGTGCCCGACGACCTGATCGCACGGGCGCACGACCGGGGCATCGTGTGGGTGCAGACCGTCGGCGACGCGAAAGCGGCCGAGGCGGCGTTGTCGGCCGGCGCCGACATCCTGGTGGCGCAGGGCAGCGAGGCTGGCGGCAATTGCGGATGGGTAGCGACGATGGTGCTGGTGCCCATCGTCGTGGACATCGCCGGTGAGGTGCCGGTCGTCGCGGCTGGGGGGATCGCCGATGGGCGCGGTATCGCCGCCGCGCTGTCGTTGGGGGCGCAGGGGGTAAGCCTGGGCACGCGGTTCCTCGCCACACCTGAGATGTCCATCGCTCGCGGCTGGAAGGAGCGCATCGTCGCGGCGTCAGCGCTCGACGCTGTCAAGGTCGTGCACGCCGACCGGGTCATGCCCGGGTTCAACCTGCCGCAGATGGGTGAACCGTTCACCCCCCGCTGCCTTCGCACCCCACTCATCGAGCGGCTCGAGGCCGACCCTGACAGCATCGACCCGGCTGCGATTGGCGCCCAGTTGGTCGACTCCTTGCGTGCAGGCGGCGGCCACGACCTGCTGCCCTTTGCAGGGCAGTCGGTCGGCCTGGTCCACGACATCGTGCCGGCGGCTGAGCTCGTCCGGCGCCTAGTCTCCGAAACGGCGATGGCCCTGCGCAACGCCTCTCTCGCGATCCGGTAACCGAGGGACCAGCGGAGCACGCAACGGCGTTCCCGCGAAACTTCCTTCACGCCGCCGCACATCCTCGTCATCACCATGCACGCGAACCGTTGTTCTTGCCGCCGCGTACTGCTTGCACGAGGACGGTCCACCAACGGGCCGAGTCACGCCTCGCAAATCAGGGGGGACACCATGAATCACGGAACTATCCAGGTTGCGCGCTCGCGATGGCGACGCGGACTGCTGACTGCGGCCGCCGTCACTGGTCTTGTCGTCATCGGCTCGACGACCGCGCAGGCAAAGGTTTCGCCACCGGAGCGGCAGAACACCGGGCATGAGCACACCGAATGGCCCGAGCCCGGACCCTTGCACCCGAACGATGACCCGTGCAGCGTTGGCGGGCCAGTGGCGGATGCCTCAGTGGGCTGTGAGGACGATTCGGGGATCGACGACCCCGGCAGCGGGCCCCCGCCCTGGGGTGGGCCGGGAGAGCGAATCGCCGTCGGACGTGACATGGACGATGAGGCAGCGGTGGAGGAGGCAGAGGACGAGGCCACCGAAATCTGCCACGGAAGCTGGGTCATGCGGGACTTCGACTTCTCGATCAGGCTCGGACACCCGACGGTCTACACGCTGACGTACGAGTGCAGCTGACCACGCACCGTCTTTGTCCACGAAGCCTCAGGCCAACGACCTGGGGCTTCGTGGCGAGCGGCCCCAACCAGGCCCACAAGCCAAGTCACCGGCAGGCCCGCTGTTGACGACGTCTAGTCGCCAGCGCCGATGCAGGCGGTGTCGTCGGCCGACTTGGGTGTGAGCGTCGGTGTTGGCGCGGGTGTCGCCGACGCCGTGGAGCCTGAGCCCGTCTGGACGGTCACCGGCACGACTGACTCGAAGTCCGCACCGAGTACGAGAGTGATGGTGTTGCCGAGCGCGGAGTCCAGCTCCGTACGCACGTTGCCGGCCGCGGCCGCAACGGTACGGACCGAGTCAGCCTTGTCCGGGCTGTGCAGCGCATAGGTCTGGGCTGCGCTATCGGCGTTACCCGTCCCGACGACGACGAAGCCCTGAGCCTCGAGCTGGTCGGCGACCTCGGCAGCCAGCCCCTTGCGCCCGGTGCCATTGAGCACCTGGACGCGAACCTTCGACGGAGCGATGGTGACCGGCGGAGCAGCCGGCGTCGGCGCGGCGGCAGCGGCGGCAGCCGCGGCAGCAGCCGCGGCAGCAGCCTCCGGCGTGCCCGGCAGCGGCTTGTCATCTCGCAGCGCCGCCCAGACCGCCTCGGCCTCGCCCTCCTTGAGGACCAGACGGTTAGGATCCTGCGACCAGGCACCCGTCGGGGCGGTGACGAACTTGATCTGCCCGCCGGCGACGTCCTTGAGACTCGAGGCCAGGTCGGCAAGGCCGGTCACGCTCGCGAGCTCGGGGTCCATGGTCACCGACTTGGTGGCCTCGTTGAGAAAGCCCAGGAGGCGCGCGGGATTGAGCAGGGTCCCACTGCTGAGGACCTTGCGGATCATCGCGCCGAGGAACTGCTGCTGGTGGTCGATGCGGTCGAGGTCACCGCCGTCGCCAAGGCTGTTGTGCCGGCTGCGGACGACGCCGAGTGCCTGCTGGCCGTTGACGGTCTGCTCACCGGAAGGGAGATTGACATTGGCCTGTCTGTCCTTGAGCGGCTCGGCCAGGCATATGTCTACACCGCCGACGGCGTCGACCATGCCGACAAAGCCGGTGAAGTCCACGACCACGAAATGCTCAAAGGTGATGCCCGTGATCGACTCGACCGTCTTGATGGTGCAGGTGGGCCCGCCGGTCGTGAACGCCGAGTTGAACTGACCGAACCCGGCCCGACTCTCCTTGCCGTTGTCGAGCGGGCACGCGGGGATGTCGACCATCGTGTCGCGCGGGATAGACACGGCGGTCGCACTCTTACGGTCGCCAGCGATGTGCATGGCGATCGTCGTGTCCGAGCGCGCGCCCTCGGCTTTGCCGCCGAGCGCCGCGTTGTCGCCCGACCGGGTGTCCGAGCCCATGACCAGGATGTCGATCGGGTCGCCGGACCCGGTCTCTACCGGGCGGTCTTCATCGAGCTGACCGAACGCATCGAGGGTGGTGATGTTGCCCTCGAGCTTGCGGATGATCGCGTACGAGGCTCCAACACCGGCCACGAGCACGGCGGCCGTGGAGATGGCGATGATCTTGAGCCGGCGCCTACGACGGCGGGCTCTGGCCTGCCGACGCCGGCCCGACCGGCTCGACGGCTCGGGGCGCGCATCAAGAGGCCGCGCGGTGCGCGCGGCCTCTAGCGGCTCCTCGGGCGTCCAGGTCATCCGACAGATCATGGCAAATGTTCCTGTGTGCGCGCCAAGCGGTCCACAAGCGCCCCGACTAGCCAGGCCCGATCGTGTGATGAGAGTCACACGAGCGTGCTCAGAATCGCAGATACATCATGTGCAACCCGACCTTGCCGTGGGTCGCGCTGTCGAAGGCCCCCGGCACGGTGGCGAGGATCTCGAAGCCAAGGGATTGCCAAAGCCGTACGGCTCGCTCATTGGTCTCGACCACGGCGTTGAACTGCATGCCGTCGTAGCCGGCTTGCCGGCCCCAGTCAACGACGTACGCCCCGAGCGCGCGGCCCACGCCTCGGCCGTGCCACGACGGGACGACCATGAAGCTCGCCGTGGCGATGTGTGCGCCGCGGCCCGGGCGGTTGGGGCCCATCTTGGCGGAGCCGACGACGACGCCGTCCTCCACTGCGACCACGGTGCGCCCCGGTGGCTGTTCCATCCACCATGGCTCGGCGCTCTCGAGCGTGAGGTCCTCCGGGAAGGCATACGTCTCGCCCTCGGCGACGATCTGCTGGAAGAACGGCCAGATCGCCGGCCAGTCGGAGCGGGCTGCCTCGCGAATCATTGTGGATCCACCTCTTCCAACGAGTCGTCGAGTCGCAACCAGCGAGTGATGCCGATGGACCGAAGGAACGGAACGTCGTGGCTCGCAACGATGAGCGCGCCGCGATAGGACGTGAGGGCCTGCGTGAGCTGTACGACGCTTGCCAGGTCGAGGTTGTTGGTGGGCTCGTCCATCAGGAGCAGCTGCGGCGGAGGCTCAGCAAGCAGCAACGCGGCCAATGTCGCCCGGAACCGTTCACCGCCGGACAACGACCGTACGACCTGATCGGCGCGTGCCCCCCGGAACAGGAACCGGGCGAGTCGCGCACGCACCGCGTTGTCTGTGGCGGTTGGCGCAACGAGCCGCACGTTGTCCACCACTGACTGCTCGTCGTCGAGGACGTCGAGCTGCTGAGGTAGATACCGGACCGGAACCGTTGCCGCGATCGAGCCGGACACCGGCGCAAGCCCACCCACAACCGTCTCCAGCAACGTGGTCTTGCCCGATCCATTGGCACCAACGAGCGCTAGCCGCTCCGGTCCACGAACAATGAGGTCGACGGAGACCCCGTTGCGCAGCACCGCTTCGTTCGCGGTGAGCACCGTTCGTCCGGCAGGAACCTCGGTCTCCGGCAGATCGATACGAATGACGGCGTCGCCTCGGATCGCTTCTGCAGCGCTACGGAGACGGTCGTGCGCCTTCTCGAGCCGATCGAGCTGGCCATTGAGGTGCTTGCCGGCCGAGACCTGGGCCGCGCGTTCCCGGGCACCCATGACGATCTTGGGTTCGCGTTTGTTGTCCGACATCTTCTGGCCGTAGCGCTTGCGCCGGTCCAGCTTGATGCGCGCCTCGATCAGCTCGCGGTGCTGTCGTCGTGAGTCCGACTCTGCAGCGCGCAGCAGGCGGCCAGCGGTCTCCTGCTGAGCAGCGACTGCCGCCTCGTACGCGCTGAAGTTGCCACCAAAGGTGCGCGCCTCGCCGTCCCGCAATTCGATGACCTGATCAACGAGGTCGAGCAACGCGCGATCGTGGCTGACCACCAGTAGGGTGCCCGTCCAAGCAGACACGACGTCATAGAGTCGACCGCGCGCAGCGAGGTCGAGGTTGTTCGTCGGTTCATCGAGCAGGAGCACGTCCGGTCGGGGCAACACCTGCGCGGCAAAACCGAGCAAGACCGCTTCGCCGCCGGAGAGCTCGCTGACGCGGCGGTCCAGACCGATGTGTGCGAGGCCGAGCCGGTCGAGGATGGCGCTGGCGCGCTCTTCGACGTCCCAGTCGTCGCCCACCGCGGCCAGCTCTGCATCGGTGACGACGCCGCGCTCCATGGCTTGCAGGGCACGCCGTGCCACCGCGATGCCGAGTACCTCGTCGACGGGCCGATCAGCGTCGAGAGTGAAGTCCTGAGCCAGATAGCGGAGCCGGCCGTGGACAGTGACCGCGCCACGGGTGGGGACGAGGTCTCCGGCCACCAGGCGCAGCAGCGTCGACTTGCCGGAGCCGTTGGCGCCGACAAGGCCGGTGCGACTGGAGCCGATGGTCATGTCGAGGTCGTGTACGACGGTGGTGCCGTCGGGCCAGGTGAAGGCGAGGTCGTTGATGAGAATTGTGGGCTGCATGAGGGCTGCTCCCGGGTCGGCGTGCGTGCAACGTCAAGTCGCGGTCCCGACCTCAGCTGAGCAACAGCCCTGTCCTCTCGACGGCAGCAGATTCGCCTTTTACGGTACCCACCAGGCTGCGCCGCGGCCAAAGGCTTATTGCCGCGACATACTCCTGACGTGGACCGCGAGCAGCAGACACGTCGGCGGCGCGACTCGATCATCTCGGCGGCGCTGATCGGGGCCGTCGCGGGTGCGTCGCTAGCAGCGCCGCGCGGACGGCGCGCAGCACTGCTTGGCACCGTTCTCGGCGCCGCCGGTCTGGCCACCTCGGAGGCTGTTGCACGCGCCATGCAGCGGCCCCACGAGATACCGCCGCTGTGGCAGCGGATCGCCACGAGCGCAGCTCTCGTGGCGCCGCTGGGGCTCGCCGCGCAGCGAGCGTTAGGAGCGGGGCCGGTGGCGGTGGGGGCGGCGACCGGGACGTTGGGCGGGCTGCTCGGTGTGCGTCCGCAGAAGGTCGTCCTCGGCCCGGCGCTGGGTGCCGCTGCTGGGCTGGCCATGGCGCGTGTGCCGCATCAGCCAAACGGGGCGACAGTCGCTGCCGCGACCATGACGGCCTATCGGCTGACATCAGCAGCCGTCTTCCGCGATGCGCAGGTCAGCCTCCTGGCCGAGCAGGTGCCAGCCGACCAGCTGCCGTTCGTCGTGCCGTACGTCGCCCGGACGCGGCGGGTCGGCACCCACTACGTCCGGGATCTGGCGACATCGATGGGCGGCACCTATGTCGCGGGGGCGGCTGACATCGGCATCGTCGCCACCCTGGACGATTTGGCTGGCCCGGACTTCGACCCCGCCACGGTGGATCCGGTCGTGCGCGAGTTCTACGAGCACACGACACGGTTCATGCTCGACATCGTCCCCGAGTGGCGCACGTGGGTGCGGCCCGGCTACCTGCTCTTCCAAACAGTCGTCGCCCAGCCACTAGGCCAGGCCAATGTCCCGGCCAACCAGCGCGAAGCGCAGCGTGGGGTCCGCAGCCGCATCGACACGATCTCGCTGGGCGCCGAAGGGGTCGACGTCCGCGGTTGGATCCGGTCGTACTCCGACACCGACGAGCCGATCTACGTGGGCATCTACACCACATATCGCCATGACGGCCGCGGCTACGTCAGTGTCGGCTTCCCAGTGCCGGAGGGCAGCTTTACGGCCACGCTGCTGCCGCAGAACAGGCCGGACGGCGGGCTGCGGCTCACCAGTCGGAGCACGCTGAGCCACCCGGGTCACTACCTCACCTTCGTCGACCGAACCACGCAAGAGCTGACGACGCTCGCGGTGCACGGCTTTGCCGAGGAGCTCGACGTGTTCGTCGACGACGGCGAGCTCAAGGCCAACCACGCGTTCTGGGTGTTCGGCCTGCCGTTTCTGGTGCTGCGCTACACGATCCGCCGCAAGAGCTAGGTGGACGCCATCCAACCGCGGAGGCGCTTGCGGCTGGCGCGTCGCCACGTGTCGGCGTAGGCCGCCATCGCCTGGTCGGCCTGTGCTTCCTCGATGCCGGCGAGCAGCCCGTACGTGAATGGGTTCTCTCCCGCACTCTGCGCTCGAACACCCATCTCGCGCAGCGCACCCCGGGTCACGACCCCATCCTGATGCGTGCCCAGAACCTCCTGCACGGACTCCATCGCGGCAGCAAAGGCCGCGGCGTCGTCGCCGTACACGGGTTGCATCGACTCGCCCGCGTAGCGTGCCATCTTGGCGGCCTTGCGGACTTCGTGGAGAGCGAGGTCGCGCTGCTCCGGATCGCTCTCATTCTCGGCGGCTTCGGCAAACGAGCGGACGCGTTTCCACGACCGCCGGGCGAGCTTTGGCAGCACGGTCCCGGCGGGTTCCTGTGCGAGCTCGACGAGCGGTGGTTCGGTGGCGAGTGTGTCGAGGTCCGTGAGGAGGTTGAGGTAGCGCTCGCTTGACATCTCTTCGACGGCGGCCCGGTGCGCGTCGGCGTAGCCACCGCCGAGCTCGACGGTGATGCGTTCACGTACAGGCCCGATCACCAGCTCGGGCGGCTGCTGGTCGAGCCTGCCGAGCAGGCGCTCCTTCATGACTTCGAGGTCCCGCGCCTTGCCGAGCACCGTGCCGAGCCACTGCAGCTCGTCACGAATCGGGTCGGTGACAGCTCGGTCGAGCAGCGGGCGGTAGATACGGAGGGCGCTGCGCAGGCGTCGGGCTGCGACGCGAGTCTTGTGCACCGAGTCGTACGTGTCCCGGCGCACCTCCGGATCCCACGCGGTGAGTACGCCGACGTGCTCGCGGACGTAGGCGGTGACGACCTCGCCGGCCGTCGGGTCGACCGGGAGCGTCAGGTCGACGGCAGTGTCGTGCGAGCAGGTCTGCGCCGAGCACGCGCGCCAGCTTGGAGGCCGACTCGGCCGGCCGAGCGCCTGCCTCGAGCAGGAGATCGACAACCTGCTGGAGCAGCGGCTCATCGTCCCCGAGGAGCTCGACCTCGATCTCGCGCCAGCTCTCCTCGGCCGGCTCGTCGCCGAGGGCCTGCCCGACAACGTGGTCGTCCGCGACCTCGACCTGGGCCGCGCCGTCCGACCCGTACACGGTCCAGGTGTGACGGGTGGTCCGGATGCGGCCGGCGGGGGCGAGGTGTGCGCCGCGAGTCAGGCCGACCACGAGCTCGGCCAGCGATGCAGGCGGGGCGTCGTCACTGTCGGCGAGCGGGCGGCGCACCTCGGTGCGGGCACCCCCCGGGGCGGGCAATTTCAGGTGCCAGCCTGCATCGCCCCCGCCCGTACGGCGTCGCAATGTCACCCCCCGGATCGCCAGGCGGAGGTCGGCAGTGTCGAAGTAGACCGCGTCGAGCTCGAACGGCGCCGCGTTCTCCACGCGCTCGACACCCTTGACGGTGTCAAGCGGGGGCAGTGACCAGCCGACGTCGACGGTCAGCTTGCGCTCGACCTCACGGTGATCGCTCATGAGAAATTCATACCCCTGTTGTCGGTGGCGGGTGAAACCTTGAGGTGTGGAGGTCAACGTATGACGACCCGCGCATCCCGGGCACATGTTCTGCGCTATCGCGTGCAGGTGCAGCAACTGGACCGCCGTGCTGACCCGTCGCTTGCGGTCACTGACTCGTCGATCCTTGACCTCGGCGTCCAGGACTCTGGGCCCGACGGGGCGCTGTGGGCACTGGCGATCCGCGGTGTGCCCGTGCGGGCGGGGAAGTGGTCGCCTGATCTCGCGCTGGCCTGGACGTTGCGCGGGGCGCCGCACGTCTACCGACGCGCCGACCTGCCCCACGTACAGGTCGCGGTGCGCCCCTTCTCGGACGGCGACGCCGCCAAGCGCATCTTCGGCGCCAGCAAGCCGTTGAAGGCTGCCGGGATCCGGCCCACCGACGCTCTTGCTGACACGGCGCGCGCGATGCGCAAGGTCGTGGCCAAGCCAACGCCGAAGGGGTCGGTCTCCACTCGCATGGCGCAGGAGATGAGCGAGCCCTATCTCAGATGGTGTCGCGTCTGTCAGGCGACGCATATGTACGAGATGTCGTTTCGCCTCGCGGCTCTGCACGCGGGGCTCGAGCTCGAGCCCGACACGTCTCCGCCGGTGCTTCGGCGAGTCAAGGGATGGCCCCGGGGGCAGGTCGGGGTGCTCGATGACGTCACCGACCAAGCGCCATCGCGGCTGGACCTTGTCCGCGGCACCATCCACCTGCTCGGTCCGACCACCCCTAAGGATGTGGCCGGGTTCATCGATGCGCCCGTGTCCGACGTGAAGGCGCGCTGGCCGCGCGATGTTGTCGAAGTCGACGTCGCGGGCGCGGCGCTCAGCCTCCTGGCGGCCGACCTGGAGATGCTCCGTGCAGCGGCCCGCTCGCCGGATGAGCCGGTGATGCGGCTGCTGGGCCCGTTCGACCTGTTCCTGCAGGCGCGCGACCGCGCTGTGGTCGTGCCCGACTCATCGCGGCACAGGGCGCTCTGGCCAACGATTGGTAGGCCTGGCGCGGTGCTTGTCGATGGCGAAGTCGTGGGGACGTGGCGACCGCGCGCCAAGGGGCGGTCACTCGGGCTCGAGCTCGATCAGTGGACTCGGTGGAGCAAGGCCACCCGGCAAGCAGTCGGGGAGCAGCACGAGCTGCTGGCGGCCTTTCGCGGCGTGTCGAGCGGTTCCTTGGTTGACGCTGAGACATCCGGCGCAGGGTAAGGACCCGACGATGTCTCAAGACTCGCCACGGGGGCAGGGGGTGGTCGGCTCCTGGTGGCAGGCGACCTCGCGCGGCCTGCCCCAGCCGTTCTGGATCCTGCTGGCCGGCACGTTCGTCAACCGCCTCGGCCAGATGGTCACTCCGTTCCTCGCCCTCTACCTGAGCGGACCACGAGACCTCGGTCCGACCACCGTGGGGGTCGTCCTTGCCTGCTGGGGCGCTGGGGCGTTGGCGTCCCAGCCCCTCGGCGGGTTCCTGGCCGACAGGGTGGGCCGGCGAGCCACTCTCGTCCTTGGGATGGTCGGCACTGCTGTCAGCTTCCTGCTCCTCGCTGCCGTCCGAGACGTTGCCCTTATCGGCATCGCAGCCGGGCTCTCCGGGCTCGCGGTCGACACCTATCGCCCAGCGGTGTCGGCCATGGTCGCCGACCTGGTTGCGCCGGAGCACAGGGCGCGGGCCTATGCGCTGATCTACTGGGCGATCAATCTCGGCGTTGCGGTCGCGGGGTTGCTCGGCGGCTGGTTGGCCGAGCGGTCGTTCTGGCTGCTGTTCGTCGCCGACGCTGCCACCTGCCTCGCGTTCGCCGCACTGATCGCGCGAAAGGTTCCGGAGACCCGACCCGAGCGTGAGCCGTCAGATGCCACCGGTTACTCCGTCGTGCTTCGCGACAGGTTGCTGCTCGGACTATCAGCGACTGTCCTGCTAGGCAGCACGGTCTACGATCAGTCACTGATCACACTGCCGCTCGCGGTGACGGCCGACGGTCTCGGCCCGGCCGCTTTCGGCATCATCTATGCAGTCAACCCTGTCGTGGTCGTGGTGTCGCAGGTGTTTGTCGTCCGCGTCATCGACCGGATCGCAGGTATCCGGCTGCTCGTCGTGTCCAACGTGTTGATGGGCATCGGGTTCGGGCTGACGGTCTTCGCGTCGAGTGTGCCGATCTACGCGCTGACAGTTGTCGTGTGGACGCTTGGCGAAGTCGCGTTCAACGCAGTTGGACTGGCGCTGGTGGCCGAGATCGCGCCGGTTCAAATGAGGGGGCGCTACAACGGTGTATTCGGCATGTCATACGGCGCCGCTGCGCTGGTCGCGCCGCTTGCCGGTACCTGGCTGTTCGCCAGGAGCGAGGCGCTGCTTTGGTCTGCCTGCCTGGCCGCCTGTCTGGTCTGCGCCCTTGTCCTGGGCCTCATGGCGCCCGCAATCGCCCGCCGCCGGGCCTCGTTGGCACAATTGTCCTGATGATCTCCATCGGGCTAGCACGAGATCTGCGCGCGGCCGGGCTGCGCTGGGAGCCGGCGCTCGGTGACCGGTTCGTCATTCCAGACCGCGACATGGACGACGACGTGTTCGTGATCAGCAACATGACCGTCGACGTGCACGAGTTCCCGGAAGGACGCGTGATCGGCTTCAACGGGACTGTCGAGTGGGCGCTCGACAGCGTCGAGGCCAAGGAGGCGCTCTGGTTGCCCTCGGAGCAACAGTTGCGCGAGCGGCTCGGCGGTGCGTTCCAGCGACTGGCGCGAGCCGATTCGTCGTACGCGGTGACTGTGCACGTCGCCGACGAGGATGTCGTCACCTTCGCCGGGTCGCCTGAGGAGGCCTACGGCAAGGCGCTCCTCTTTCTTGCCACCGGACACCTGCTCCCACCGCCGCGTACCGCGTCATGAGCGGCACGCTGCGGCCCACGCAGGTCAGCACCCGCAACGCGATGTTCCAGGAATGGCAGGCGCTGCGCACCAACCGCACCAAGCGTCAGCGGACACGATCGCTCCTCGTGCAAGGCGTGCGCCCTATCAGCCAGGCGGTGCAGCACGGCTGGCCCATCCGTACCTTGTTGCACCCAGGTCGACAGCGCCTGTCCGACTGGGCGCAGCAGGTGATCGACACTCACCAGGAGGCTGAGCGCGTCGAGCTGTCCCCCGAACTGATGAAGGAGCTCGACGACAAGGACGACGGCAAGCCCGCCGAGTTGCTCGCCGTGGTGGCGATGCCGCCCGATCGGCTCGAGCGCATCTCTGTGGACAGTTCGCCGGCTCTCGTCGTTGTCTTCGACCGGCCGTCCAGCCCGGGCAACATCGGCACACTGGCGCGATCGTGCGACGCCTTCGCGGCCGACGGTCTCGTGATTACCGGACATGCCGCGGACCCGTACGACCCCAAGGCAGTGCGGGCCAGCACGGGCTCGGTCTTTGCGGTGCCCATCGTGCGAGCCGGCTCAGCGCAAGAGGTCGAAGGCTGGGCGCGTACAGCTGGGTTACGCATCGTCGGCAGCGACGAGACCGGCACCCAGGACATCGACCGGGCCGATCTCACCGCCCCCACGTTGCTCATCGTCGGCAACGAGACCGCCGGGATGAGCGCGGGCTGGCGAGGCGCCTGCGACGAGGTGGTCCGCATCCCGATCGGGGGAGCGGCAAGTTCCCTCAACGCAGCAACCGCAGCGACCGTCGTGCTCTACGAGGCGGCTCGGCAGCGTCGTGCACGCTAGAGGTTCCGATCCCCCTCACCGGGATTTCAGCGTAGAGATCAACAGCCACATTCGAAACGCTAAGGCGTCACCACCGTCTCCCTGGCTGCATCTAAGGTCCGGCGCACCCGTAGACGGAATCGGGGGGTATCCCCACCCCGTTTCGGGGGCGTCCCCGATGGGCGTTGAGCGAGAAACGGACGACCGTACTGAGTGGTCCCGCCGTCCATGATCACGACGCGGGGCCGCCAACCTAGCCGCTCACGCAGGGGGAACTGCCGTGACCACCACGCCCTATGCACCTGCACCACTACAGGAAGAGCCACCGCCGCCCCCACCGCAGGAGCCGCGCGGGCCAATCGTCCGCATCGCACGGTGGAGCGCCCGCCACCGGTGGACCGCCGTCCTGATCTGGGTCGCGGTCGTGGCAGCCGCTGTCGTCGGCGGTAGTGCCGCGGGCCTCAAGGAGGCAACCGACTCCGACTTCGCGGTCGGTGAATCCGCCGCCGCCGTGAAGGCTTTGGACCGCTCGGAGTGGGCAGACGATGTGCCGACCGAGGCGATCCTGGTCGAGGCGTCCGAGGGAGGACCTGTCGACGCGCAGTCAGCCGCCGTTCAGCAGCTGCACGCCGACCTTGCCGCATCGCCTGCCGTCGCGTCAGTCAGCGAGCCAATTACGTCGGAGGACGGTTCGGCCGTCCTGATGCAGGCGGAGCTTGCCGTCCCGGAGGACGCCGAAGAGGATTCCACCGAAGCCGAGGAGATGTCGTCCGATGTCGCCGCCATCGTCGACGATGCCGCCGCGGCCAATCCGGATCTCGCAATCGGCCAGGCCGGCGGGGCGTCGCTCGACCAGGCCATCAGCCAGATCTACGAGGATGACCTGCAACGGGCAGAGCTGATCTCCCTGCCCGTCACTCTGCTCATCCTTGTGCTGGCGTTCGGCGCGCTCATCGCTGCGGCGGTGCCTGTTCTGCTCGCGCTGTCCGCCGTGATGGCAGCCATGGGTCTGTCGATGCTCACTTCGCACGTGTTTCCGTCGACGGACGTCGTCTCCTCCATCATCCTGTTGATCGGTCTCGCGGTCGGCGTCGACTACTCGCTGTTCTACATCCGGCGCGAGCGGGAAGAGCGGCTCAAGGGTCGCGGCACGTACGACGCGATCTCGGTCGCGGCGGCAACGTCGGGGCGCGCTGTCGTCGTGTCCGGGCTCACCGTCATGGTGGCCATGGCCGGCATGCTGTTCGCCGGTGAGGCGACGTTCGTGTCGGTGGGGGTGGCGTCGATCCTCGTGGTCGCGATGACGATGATCGGTTCGCTAACCGTTCTTCCGGCGCTGCTCGCGATCCTCGGGCGCTGGATCGACCGCCCACGAGTTCCGCTGATCTGGCGTTTGCAGTCCAAGGACGGCAACCCGCGCTTCTGGCGAGCCATCCTGCGGCCGGTGCTCGCTCGGCCGGCGATTGCGTTCACTGTGGGTGCCGGCGTGCTCCTCGCGCTGGCGGCGCCTGCCCTGGGGATGCGCCTGGGTGACCCCGGTATCGACGACCTGCCCCAGAGCCAGCCCGCTATCCAGACGTACGCGCGGATGATCGACGCGTTCCCCGCCGAGGGTGACGTGCACGAGGTGGTCATCTGGAGCGAGGACGGAGCCCCGTTGGACACGGCTGCGGTCGATGCCGCGACTGCCGAGCTCAACAGCCAGGTCAGTGATCGTGCAGACTTCGCGGTCAGCGACCCGCTGACGGCCGAGTACTCGGTCGCGGGCGACGTCGCTGAGGTCGAGGTGCCGATGCCGTACGACTATTCGTCCGATGAAGCACGAGCCTCGCTCGACGAGCTCCGCGACGTCCTCGTGCCGAGCACGCTCGGTGCGGTCACTGGCACGGACGTCGGGGTGACCGGGGGGACGGCGTGGACTGCCGACTTCAAGGAGCTGCTGCGCGACCGCATGCCGCTGGTCATCGGGTTCGTGCTGGCTCTGACGATCGTCGTGCTGATCTTGGCGTTCCGCTCGCTGACGATCGCGCTCACAGCCGTCGTGCTCAATCTGCTGTCCGTCGGTGCGGCGTACGGCCTCGTCACGCTCGTCTTCCAGGGCAGCTGGGCCGAGGATCTGCTGGGATTCCACTCCAGCGGGGCAATCATCACCTGGTTGCCACTGTTCCTCTTCGTGATCCTGTTCGGGCTGTCGATGGACTACCACGTGTTCGTGGTCAGTCGGATCCGCGAAGCGCGGAGGGCGGGCCTGTCCACACGGGAGGCGGTGGCCCAGGGAATCACTCGGTCGGCAGGCACCGTGACCAGTGCGGCAGTCGTGATGGTCGCAGTCTTCTCGATCTTCGCAACGCTGTCGGCACTCGACTTCAAGCAGATGGGAGTCGGGCTGGCTGCCGCGATCCTCATCGACGCGACTCTGGTCCGCGCGGTGCTGCTGCCGTCGGCGATGGCGTTGCTCGGTGAGCGCAACTGGTACCTGCCGCGCTGGATGCAGAAGCTGCCTGCGCTCCACTGAGCGGGATTGACCACGTCCAGCATGGCTTCCCCCGCACCACCAGGCATGCAGCCCTGGTGGTGCGGGGGAAAGCCTTGGGGTGGACCCGACATGAGCGAACTGATCGCTGACTGCAGCTAGCCGGAATATCCCGAGTCCTGCTAGGCCGACATCCAGATGGTGGCTGCCCTCGATGACGGGGCCACCTAACGAGACGATGCTCCCTAGTAACGAAGGCAACGAACTCGACGGAGGAGGGCAGAGCGATGGAGCAGACGCTGACGGCCAATGTCGAAGGAAGCCGCCGAGCAGAAGAGCGACTCCGGGTAAACCGGTGGCGGATTGATCAGTTGGTGCGCCTTGGGGTTTCCCATGCGCTCGCCGAGACTTTTGCCGACGCGGTCGACTGGCACCAGGTCGCCCGGCTCGTCGAGCTCGGCTGCCCACCCGACCTCGCACTAGAGATCGCATCATGACCAGGCGCAGTGAGATGGACGTGCTCGGCCAGCTCCCGCCGAACCTTGCCGCAGTGATGCGTAAGGCGTTGCTCGCCCTGGCGCGGACTGAAGCGGATCTCGCCAATGCCGAAGCTGCCCGGGTGCCCTACTGGGCCCCGTGCCCAGCGTCCGTCCTAGGACACCGGGCGGCTGCCGAGGCCCTCCGCGCCGACGCCGACAGACTGGCGTTCGCCTACTGAGGTCCACGCACGGGGTGGCTCGCGCGGTGCGGAACAAGACTGGCGCACCGCGCTCGTGCCTGTCGGCGGCCCATCAGGCAGGCTTGAGCTGTGCAGACCTGGGATGCGGTCGTCATCGGCGCCGGCCATAACGGGCTGGTGGCAGCCAACATGCTCGCCGATGCAGGCTGGTCGGTGCTCGTTCTCGAGGCCGCGGACCAGCCGGGGGGTGCGGTGCGCAGCGCAGAGCTGGTCGCGCCCGGGTTCGTTACCGATCTGTTCAGCGCGATCCACCCCATGGGCATCGCCTCGCCGGTCTTCCGCCGGTTGCAGCTCGACCAGTGGGGCCTGCAATGGGAGCACCCCCCGATCCAGCTGGCGCACGTGTTCCCGGACGGGCGCTCAGCGGCCATCTCCCGCGACCTCGCGGTCACCCACGCGTCCCTGGCGAAGTTCGCCGCCGCCGACGGGCCGGCCTGGGCCAGGGTGTTCGCTGACTGGCGGCGCGTGCGCGACCCGCTGCTGCAAGCCCTACTGTCGCCGTTCCCACCCGTACGCGCGGGGCTGCAGCTCGGCCGCACCGCCGGCGTGGGCGGCGCGCTGCGGGTCGGGCGGCTCGCCGCATCGAGCGCCTGGCAGATCGCCCACGAGGAGTTCTCCGGCGATGGCGCCCGCGCGCTGCTGCTGGGCAACTCGCTGCACGCCGACGTGTCGCCGCACGGAGCGGTGAGCGGTGTCCTCGGCTGGCTGCTCAGCATGCTCGCCCAGGATGTCGGCTTTCCCGCGCCGCGTGGCGGTGCCGCGAGCGTGGTCGATGCGCTGGTCGCCCGGGCATCTGCTCAGGGTGTCGACATCCAATGCGGCCGGCGGGTTGCGAAGGTGCTGCTCCGGGAAGGCCGCGCCTACGGGGTGCAGGGCGAGGACGGCCGTACGTACGGTGCACGCCGCGCAGTCCTGGCCGACGTTGACGCACCCCGGCTGTTCGGCGATCTCGTGGGCGACGAGCACCTGCCTGACGCCTTCAACGAGGACGTGCGCCGCTTCACGTGGGACCACGCGCTTGTCAAGGTCAACTGGGCCCTCGACGCGCCGATCCCGTGGACCGCGGAGGAGCCCCGCGGCGCCGGGACAGTCCACCTCGGCGTCGACGTCGAGGGGTTCGCCGAGTTCGCCCACGCGCTAGCCGTCGGCCGCATGCCCGAGCGGCCGTTCGTCCTCCTCGGGCAGATGACGACGGTCGACAAGACGAGATCGCCCGAAGGCACCGAATCGGTGTGGGCCTATACGCACATTCCCGCGGCCCTCGCGGGCGATGTCGCGGCGGTCGACGAGCAGGTCAAACGCATGGAGAGTGCCGTTGAGGAGCAGGCGCCCGGGTTCCTTGCTCGGGTGCGTGGCCGAGCCGTCCAGCGGCCGTACGACATCGAAGGCGCAGACGCCAATCTGCACCTGGGATCGACCAACTCGGGCACCGCAGCACTGCACCAGCAGCTGGTGTTTCGTCCCGTCCCTGGGCTCGGCCGCGCAGAAACGCCGGTTGATCGGCTGTACCTTGCCGGAGCCTCGGCGCATCCTGGGGGTGCGGTGCACGGTGCACCAGGCGCCAACGCGGCGCGCGCCGCCCTCGCCCGGCAGCGGCTGGTCACTCGGCTGCCGGCGTGGGGGACTCAGCGGCTGACGGCCCGGATTGCCCAGGGATGGAGGCACGATGATTCCGCAGCAGGCCACGCTCCAGGAGATGCGTGAGGAGATCGAGCGCATCGACGCCGAGATGGTGCCGTTGGTGGCGCGCCGGGGCGAGCTCATCCGCGCGATTGGGTCTTACAAGCGGGCGCACTACGACGGCACGCCGCTCGCGGTCGAGAACAACGACGCCATGCAGCAGCACGCGCTTGCGGTCGTTGGTGAGTCGCCTGATGCGGTCTGGGTTGGGCACATGTTCCGCCGGCTGGCGTTTGAGTACGAAGACCTCGAGCAAAGCGAGCTCTACGACGACCTCGCACACTTCCACCACGGCTGAGCCGCGCTGCTACGGGCTCTCGCTCTGAGCCTCCTGGCCCCGGTAGTACGAGATCTTCTCGTCGACGCGCTCGAGTTGCCTATGCAGGTCGGCAATCGTGGCGAGCACTGACTCGCGGTGTGCCGCCAGCAGTTCGCGGCGGGCGCGCCAGTTACCGTCGCCCTCGCGAAGCAGCTCAGCGAACCGGCGCATCTCGCCGATCGGCATCCCCGTGCCGCGCAGGCACGAAAGCAGGTTGAGCCAGTCAATGTCGCTCTGCGAGTATCGCCTCGCGCCGCCGGCCGACCGGTGCACGGGATCGAGCAGACCTTCGCGCTCGTAGTAGCGGAGCGTGTCGATGCTGAACCCTGTTTGAACAGCGGTCTCACCGACCGTGAACGTTGCCATGGTGGTCATGGGACCAGTCTGGCGCGTGGAGCGCGATCCAGGTCAAGGTCAGGTGGTGAGCAGGCCCAGTCCGAGTGCCACGACTCCGGCCGCGAGCAGCAGCGCACCAGCCCAGAGCAGCCAGATGAAGTTGTTGGGTCTGGTGGCTCCCCGGCCGAGCGAGGAGAAGAAGAAGCCGGCCGGCATGAGGATCGCCGCGCCCAGCACGCCGGAACGGGCCAGAGCTGCGGCAGCCCCGGTCAGGTCCGTCGCGTCAACAAGGATCGTGCACACCAGGCCGAGCGTGACGAGCACGCCTGCGTGGGCGTGCCCGGCGCGGTGGAAGCCGTGTTGGAACGGCGTCAAGGGGATCGTTCCCCGCGCAACTCGGGTGAGGTACCAACCGCCCGACTCGATGGCGACGACTGCAAGCAAGGCAATGCCGGCGGTGGTGCGGCTGGCCTGGCTGAGCTGCACTGCGGTGTCGGCGGCGAGCATGGGATCACTCCCATCGAAGAATCCGAACGCTGTTTTTATAACACTGTCAGGATTACACTCGACGGCGTGGGGCGCAAGAGGGTTTACGACGATGCACTGCGCTTACGGCTGCTGGATCGAGCCGGTGAGATCGTCTCGGCGGACGGCGTACGAGCATTGAGCCTGCGCGGACTCGCTGGTGATCTGGGCACTACGACGGCCGCGGTCTACGCGCTGTTCGGCGGCAAGCCGGCGTTGCTTGCGGCGCTGTACGGGGAGGCCTTCGCGCGGTTCGGCGCGCATCTCGCCGCCGTGGCGCCCACGGACGATCCGCTGGCAGACGTGCTCGCCCTAGGGCGGGCCTATCGGGCCAGCGCGCTCGCCGACCCGCACTACTACCGGGTGATGTTCGGCGGGGAGCTGCGTGGGGACGACCTGCCGCCCGAGGTCGGCGCCGCTGCAGCAGAGACGTTTACGCCGCTCGTGGAAGCGATCGCACGGGGTGTGGGCAGCGGGGTGTTCGCTGCTGTCGATCCTGCGTTGGCCGCGACCGCTCTCTGGGCCAACGTGCACGGGCTCGTGTCTCTAGAGCTCGGGAAGTTCCTGCCACCGCAGGCCGGCGATCCCGGCGCAGTTTTCGAGCTCGCAATGCGGAACGCGACCGCGGGCTGGCTCAGCAAGGCTGCCCGTGCATGAGCCCTGGCACGGTGGCGTGGCACAGCCATTTCGCCGCCCCGACCACGATCCGGCATGCGCTGTTCGCCGGACCGCAACGCGCGCTCCCTAGCGTCCGGTTCGACCCGGTTTCCGGACACGGAGGTAGCGACCATGCGTCCTCGTACCGTCATCCCTCTTCTCGCCGCGACCGCCGTCATCGCGGCAACAGTCACATCGGTAGTGGCAACAGCCGGCCATGACCGGACGGCGGTCCAGCACGCCGAGCTCACCGGTCGCGCGGTCCTGCCTGCCCTGACGTTCGGTGAGCAGGAGCCCAGTGGAGCGGCGATCACTCCGGCCAACGGGGTGACGCCACCGTTCGATGCCCAGCCGGTGCAGGGTTTCAGCGGGCTGCTGCGCCAGAGGGATGGCACGTACCTGGTGATGTCGGACAACGGATATGGCCAGAAGGCCAACAGTGCCGACTTCCTGCTCCGTGTCCACCATCTCGACGTCGACTTCACCAGCGGCGGAGTCGAGGTGCTTGGAGGCTTCGGTCTCTCGGATCCCAACAATGAGATCAGCTGGCCGCTCACTCGCCCAGACCGCCGCCTTACGGGCGCCGACTTCGACATCGAGTCGTTCCGCAAGGCGCCAGATGGCACGTTCTGGTTCGGTGACGAGTTCGGCCCGTTCCTGCTGCACACCGATTCGACCGGGCGCATGCTCGACGCGCCGGTCCCCTTGGACGGTGTCCGGTCGCCAGACGACCCGACGCTTCCCGCCGGTGAGATGCCAACACTCGGAGGCAGCAAGGGCTTCGAGGGCATGGCGCTTTCGTCCAACGGGCGTTACCTCTTCCCGCTGCTGGAAGGACGGGTCGTCGGCGACCACGACCAGGACCTGCGCGCGTTCCGCTTCGACCTCAAGAGGCAGCGCTACACGGGAGAGGCGTTCCGCTACCGCCTCGAGCACCCGGCCAACGCGATCGGCGACCTGACCGCTATCGACGAGCACCGCTTCCTTGTCATCGAGCGCGACAACGGCCAGGGCGCCGACGCGCGATTCAAGGCGATTTTCCTGATCGACACGCGTGACAAGGACAGGGACAGGTACGCGGACAAGGCGATGCTCGTCAATCTCATGGCTGTCCCCGACCCACACGGTATCGGCGGCGACGGTGCGTTCTTCCGCTTCCCGTTCCAGACCATCGAGGGTGTCGAGATACTCGACAACCACACGATCGTCATCGAGGACGACAACAACTTCCCGTTCTCGAACGGGCGCACCCCGGGTCAACCGGATAACAACGAGTTCATCACCGTGCGGCTGGACGCGGCGCTGCGCTGACCCACGCGCTCGGGCGCCCGTTACTCGCCCGTTGCCCCGTCGATCCGCTCCCGGATCAGGTCAGCGTGCCCGTTGTGCCGCGCGTACTCCTCGATCATGTGCGCGAGGATCCACCGCAGGCTGACATGCGGTTCGCGCCGGCCGGCCTTGGCAACCGTCTCGAGTGAGTCAGCATCGGCGACGATCTCTCGCGCGCGGTCGACCTCCGCTCGCCAGGCCGCGAAGACCTCGTCGACCGGCGTCGAGTCGACGTGGTCGAAGTCGCCGTCCGGGTCGGCGTCGGTGTAGTAGATCGGCGGTGCGTCCTCGTTGATCAGCACGCGCCGAAACCATGACCTCTCGACTTCGGTGAGATGGCGAACGATACCCAGCAGGGACAGTGACGACGGCGGTACGGAACGATCCCGCAGCTGCGAGTCGGTGAGTCCTTCGCACTTCCACATCAGGGTGTCTCGGTGATAGTCCAGGAACGAGGTCAGGATGCTGCGTTCGTCACCTTGGTGCGCCGGCTCAGTGCGGTTGTCAGTCATGGAGCGCAGGCTAGTGGTGACGCTGTCACGTCAGCCGTCGGCGTCCCGCGAAGCCCAGGTCGGCCCTGTGATACCAGGAGAGCTCTGCGTCGCCCTCCAGCCAGCAGAGCAGAACGGGCACACCGTCCAGCTCGGCCGGGAAGTCGACCAGCAGGGGTGCGAAACCCTTGAGCTCCGCGCCCGACTGCTGCACCGTCGTCATGAGCTCGTCGAGCCGAGCCTGCGCGGCCTTGAGCTCAGGCAACCCGCCGAGCCCGGTTGCGACGCCGCCCGGCTGCAGTGACGCTGCGATCTCAGCCGCTGCAGCGCGCATCGCGACGATCTCGTCGAGCACCGGCCGCAGATTCGCGAGCTCGGCCCGCGCGGAGTCGACGTCAAAGAGCCCCACGCGGCGAGCCTCCCATATCGCCGGGCGATCACGACTCGCGTACGACCTCCGCGGGCGACTTATCCGGCCGCAGCCCGCGCCACGACGGCTGCCGCAGCCGGCCGTCGCGTGTCCACTCACCGAACACGACCTCGCCGACGAGGTTGGGCGTCACCCAGTGCGCGTCGCGGGAGTCCATCCTCGGCAGCGGCTCGGAAAACGGGCTCGTCCGTCGCGCCAGTCGCCGCAGCCGCGCACCCAGATCGTCAAGCACCGAATCCGTGAAACCGGTGCCCACGTGGCCGGCATAGACCAGCCGACCGTCTGCGTCGGGGATACCGACGAGCAGCGAGCCGATGCGACCCTCGCGGCGCCCGGCGCCCGGTCGCCAGCCGCCGATCACGACTTCCTGCGTGCGGAAGTTCTTGACCTTGAGCCAGGCCCGCGAGCGTCGGCCGGGTTCGTAGATCGAGTCGCGGCGCTTTGCCAGCACCCCCTCGAGGCCGGCCTCCTGGCTTGCGTGCAGGGCGTCGTTGCCGCTGCCCACGAACACCGGCGGGACGAGCACCGCGGGCCGGTCGATGCCGAGAGAGTCGAGGATCTCGCGGCGATCGTCGTACGTGCGCTTCAGCAGGCTCTCGCCGTCGAGCCACAGCAAGTCGAAGACGAGGTAGGACACTGGCACTTCACCCATGAGCCGTCTGACCTGGGCGGGGTTGGTGACGTGCATGCGCTGCTGCAGCAGACCAAAGCTCGGACGGCCATCCTCGAACGCGACGACCTCACCATCGAGCACGACGTCGTGGCCGGCGACCGCGCGAGCGGTGTCCTCGAGCTCTGGCCAGCTGCTGGTGACGTCGCGATCGTTGCGGGTCAGCACGCGTACGGCGGCGTGTTCGACATACGTCACCGCCCGGATCCCGTCCCACTTCATCTCGTACGAGTAGCGCTCCTCCTCGGACACCGGCGGTAGTTCACCCGCGACGGCGAGCATCGGCTTAATGAGCTGCGGGACCGGCACCGGCTCCTCCTTGTGGTCGGACATCAGGTGCATGAGCCAGTTTCGGTCGTCGGTGTGGATGAGCACGTACCGGCCGTTCACCCGCTCCCCGTGGAGCACGATTTTCACCTCGCGGTCGTCCCACTCCTCGAGCTCGTAGGTGCCGTGGTCCCAGATGGCGACAACTCCACCGCCATACTCGCCAGCCGGGATATTGCCCGCGAACGTCGCGTACTCCATCGGGTGGTCCTCGGTCTGGACCGCGAGGTTGTTGCGCTTGGGATCGGTGGGCAGGCCCTTCGGCACCGCCCATGACACGAGGACGCCGTCGCGCTCGAGCCGGAAGTCCCAGTGCAGCCGCCGCGCGTGGTGCTCCTGGATGACGAAGATCGGCTCCTTGGTTTGTCGTTTGGAGGAGCGCTTGCGAGGGACCGGTTCGGGCGTCCTTTTGGCGTCGCGCTTGCGACGGTAGGGGTCGAGCGGGTCGGGCATGGTTACGTACTACCGGTCCGCGCTCGTCGGCGCACCTGGGGTTGGATGGACTGCATGCACACAGTCGAACTCGGCAACACCGGTCTCGTCGTTTCCGCGCAGGGACTCGGGGCGATGGGAATGAGCCACGCGTACGGCCCGCACGACGACGCGGAGTCAATCACCACGTTGCACCGAGCGCTCGATCTCGGCGTGACGTTCTGGGACACGGCAGACTTCTACGGGGCTGGCGACAACGAGCGGTTGCTCGGGCGCGTGCTGGCCGATCGGCGGGACGAGGTCCAGATAGCCACCAAGTTCGGCTTCGTCGCGCAACGCGGGGAGCACGTCGCTCGGGCAGTGCGTGGCGACGCGGAATACGTGCGCGCCGCCTGCGACACGAGTCTGTCGCGGCTGGGTGTCGACGAGATCGACCTCTACTACATGCATCGCCGCGACGTGACCGTGCCGATCGAGGAGACGGTCGCGACGATGGCCGAGCTCGTCAAGGCGGGCAAGGTGCGGCACATCGCACTGTCCGAGGCGACGCCGAGCGAGCTGCGCCGCGCGGTGGCCGTGCACCCGATCGCTGCGATGCAGTCGGAGTGGTCGCTGTGGAGCCGTGACGTCGAACAGTCCGTCGTGCCGACGTGTGTCGAGCTTGGCGTGGGGTTCGTGCCTTACTCGCCGCTTGGCCGCGGGTTCCTCACCGGCGCGGTCAAGAGCCTCGACATCCTGGCCGAAGACGACTTCCGTCGCGCGCAACCCCGGCTGAAGGACGGCAACATCGACCGCAACCTGACCATCGTCAGCGAGGTCGAGGCGGTCGCTGCGTCGCTCGGCGTGCCGGCGGCGCAGGTCGCCCTGGCGTGGGTGCACCAGCGGGCGGAGGTCTGGGGTCTTCCTGTCGTCCCGATCCCAGGTACAAAGCGGGTGAAGTGGCTGGAGCAGAACGTCGGCGCATTGGACGTACGACTTCCGGCCGAGGCTCTTACGCGGCTCGATCGGCTCGCCGCCCAGGCCATCGGCGTGCGGCACCCGCAGATCGAACTGACGTCGGCGGTCGAGCGCGATTGAGCCGCGGCGCGAAGCGTCACCAGCGCAGACCTCGCGCGGCGAGCTCCACCTCCAGGTGCAGCTCCTCGGACGCGTTCAACGGCTGGGTCAGGGGCAGCGGCGGCCCGTCGATGCCGAGCGCTGCGGCGCAGCCTGCCAGCGCCTGGTCGTACGCCAAGGCATACATTCGATGGCGCGCCGCAACCGCGAACTGTACCGGCGCCTGCTCATGCGAACGCCATTCCTGCACCCGCCGCAGCTGCTCGAGAAACACGTCGACGTCGTTGAGCTGGCGTGGCTCGTCGGGGTCGCGCGCTGACCGGCGTCGCGCGGTGGCGGCAGCGAGCAGACTCGCAGCCACCAGTGTGCCGAGCACGAGCCAGATCATCATCGAATCCTCGAAGGTTCAGGGTCAACTTCCATGGTCGTCCCGACCGGCCGAACGCGTCCAGAGCAATACGGGGATTGTGAAGCCAGCCCTGGCAACATCCGCTCGGCGGCCATGCGCAACCATGGGGCATGCGCCTCGACCATGTTTCGTATGCCGCTGCGCCCGACGGTCTCGACGAGACAGCGGCTCGACTCGGCCAGCTCCTCGGAGTGGCGCTCGAGGACGGGGGAGTGCACCCACGGTTTGGCACTCGCAATCGGATCCTGCCGCTGGCCGGCGGCCACTACCTCGAGGTTGTTGCGGCCCTCGACCACCCGGCGAGCGACAAGGAGCCGTTTGGTCAGGCCGTCAAGGCGCGCACGGCAGGCGGCGGCGGCTGGATGGGATGGGTGGTAGCCGTCGACGACCTCGCACCGTTCGAGGTCCGGCTGGGTCGTGAGGCGGTCGCCGGACACCGTACGCGCCCTGACGGTTTCGACCTGCGCTGGCGGCAGCTCGGGGTGAAGGGCACGATGGCCGATCCGCAGTTGCCGTTCTTCGTGCAGTGGGAGAGCGAGGCCGGTGAGCATCCCTCACATCTGGCGACTGGGGATGTCGACCTGGCGTCGCTGGAAATTGCCGGGAATCCAGCTCGAGTCGCCGAGTGGCTCGGCGGGCCGGAGTCGCATCCACTCGACGATGTCGAAGTGGAGTGGTGCGAGCCGGACGGCCAGCCGGGCCTGGTCGCGGTGACGTTCAGCACTCCCAACGGGCCAGTGCGGGTCTGAGCCCGCGTACCGTCATCTCGTCCGCGCCCTCGGCAGAGAGGTGTTCTCCGTGACCGACGTCGTGTCACCCAGCCTGCACCGCACCTACAGCCCCGAGCTCGCGTTTCCCGATGCAGCCAGGTGGCCCGACCTCGCGAAAACCCCGGAGGTACCGGCGCGGGCGCGGATCGTTCGTACGTTCCTGCGGGCGCAGGCCGACCGCGTCGGCGTGCGCGTGCGGCTGCCGAGTGGCGCGACGTGGGGCCGCACCGGTCCGCTGCTCCACCTGCACCGCCCAGACGAGTTCTTTGCGCGGGTTGGGCGCGATGGTCTGATCGGGTTCGGTGAGTCGTACATGCTCGGGGCGTGGGACGCAGACGACCTCGTCGGCGTGCTGCAGCGCTTCGCCGAGCGCGTGCAACGACTCGTGCCCGCCCCGCTGCACCGGTTGCGTCGGTTGTATGTGAAGCGGCCGCCGGCTCACGAGGCCAACACGATCGAGGGGGCCAGGGCCAACATTCGCCGGCACTACGACCTGTCCAACGACCTGTTCGCGCTCTTCCTCGACGAGACGATGACCTACTCGTCTGCGCTGTTCGAGCCCGGTGACTCGCTGGCCGGTGCGCAGCGACGCAAGATCGACGCGGTGCTCGACGCTGCCTGTGTCGGCGACGGCACCCGGGTGCTCGAGATTGGCAGCGGCTGGGGTGCGCTGGCCATCCGCGCCGCCCGGCGCGGGGCGACGGTCACGACGTTGACGCTGTCTTCCGAACAGAAGGCCTTGGCCGAGCAGCGCATCGCCGCCGCGGGTGTGGCCGATCGGGTGCAGGTGCTGCTTCAGGACTACCGGCAGGCCACCGGCTCCTTCGACGCTGCGGTCAGTGTCGAGATGATCGAGGCCGTCGGTGAGGAGTTCTGGCCCGCGTACTTCCAGGCTATCGAGGATCGGCTCGCGCCCGGTGGTCGCGCAGTAGTGCAGGCGATCACCTGTTCACACGAGCGGATGCTCGCCACCCGCGACACGTACACATGGGTTCAGAAGTACATCTTCCCCGGCGGGCTGCTGCCCTCAGTCGAGGCGATCAACGCGGTGCTCGCCACTCACCATGACGGCCTGCGGGTTGTGCAGCGACGCGAGTTCGGGCTGCACTACGCGCGGACGCTCCATCAATGGCGGGGACGGTTCGTGGAGCGCTTGGATGATGTGCTGCGGCTGGGCTTCGACCGCACATTCGTACGGATGTGGGAGCTCTACCTGGCCTACTCGGAGGCGGGATTCCGGGCGCGCTACATCACCGTGTCGCAGCTGACGCTGGCGCGCACAGTCGGCTGAGCGGACGGATCAGCTGGCGAGCTCACGCTGCAACGTCGCGATGAGGCCGTCGGCGGCCCGCTCGATGACGGCGAGTACGTCGTCGAAGCCGGACTGACCGCCGTAGTAGGGGTCGGGCACGTCCAGCGTGCCGGCGTCGAGGGCCGCATCGTCGTAGGCGCGGAGCATCTGCAGCTTGCTTGCCGACTCGTCGTCCGGAGCGAGCGCGTTGAGGTCAGCGAAGATGTCGCGGTCGAGGCCGAGCACGAGGTCATATTCGGCGAACGACTCCGCGGTGAACTGGCGCGCGACGTGCGACTCGGCGTCGTATCCGTGGGCCAGCAGAGTCCGGCGCGCCCGTTCGTCGGGTGGCTGGCCGACGTGCCAGGCGCCGGTGCCGGCCGAGTCGACGACCACGATGTCTGCGAGATCGGCGGCGGCCACGCGTCGACGCAGCACGGACTCGGCCATCGGTGAGCGGCAGATGTTGCCGAGGCAGACGAAGCAGATGCGCACCGGTCCCACGAGCTCAGTATCCGTGGCCAGTGACGCGTCAGCGACCACGCGCCAGCTCCCCGACCGCGAGGGCCAGCTCCGTCGCGAGCTCGAAGGAGCGCTCCTCGGCGGGGTGCGCGCGCATCCATTGGCAGAGCGTCTGGACGACTGCACCCGCCCAGGCCGGGTCACGCCGCAGCGCGGCCCGCACCGAGACTGGGATGGGCCGCAGCGTCGATACGTCGTACCACTGACCGTGGACGAACCCGAGCATGGGCAGACCGCCACTGTCTTCGTAAACCACCTCGTACGAGTCGAGGGCGGGGTGCGGGTCGCTCGCAGGCCGGCTCTCGTGGCGATACAGAACAGCCGCCGAGGGCCGCGGGGCCGACATCATCTGGACGTGTCCTTGCAGTTCGGTCAAGCGCCAATGGTGGTTCCCGGCCGCGCGCGGCCCCCGTGAACGTGATCACAACCGGGATGCGTGTCCTACCGTACGACTGTATGGGCGGTTTGCGAAAGCCCTACTGGTCTGCCCCGGCGGATCCGTTTCCTGCCGGTCAGGGCGTCAATCGGGGAGCACCGTCGAGACCGCCCAGGACACGATGCTCACGATGATCGCGCCGAGCACGGCGTCCCAGAAGAAGTCCTGCACGTGGAACGCGAGGTTGAACTGGTCGGACAGCCAGCTCAAGAGCCCGAGCATCAGTGCGTTGATGACCACCAGGAACAGGCCGAGTGTCAGGACGATAAACGGCAGCGACAGGATTGACAGGATCGGCTTGATCGCGATGTTGATCACGCCGAAGATCGCGCCCACCAGCAGAGCGGTGCCGATGTTCCGAGCGGTCGAGTCGTCGCTGTCGCCCAGCGTGATCCCGTTGAGGATGGCCGCCGCCACCCAGATGGCGATGGCGTTGATGATGATTTTGATGACGAATCCCACGGTTGGTGATCGTGGCATGACCGCCTGGTCCCTGGGAATGGGTTCGCGCGGATTTATCCCTTGTGGCCGACGCGCGCCGTCTGCGCCAGCAGGATCGCGCCGATGACCACGAGTCCACCGACGATCTGCACGGGTGTGAGCGACTCGCCGAACCATGCCCAGGCAAGGGCTGCGGCACCGACCGGCTCCACCATCGCCAGCGTCCCGACCACGGTGGCCGGAAGGTGCCGCAAGGCAACGGTCTCGACGCCGAACGGCACCAGCGTGCCGAGCAGAACGATCCACACGACGAGGGCCCAGACCGGCGCAGTCACATCGGCGAACACAGTCGTCGAGCCGTCGAGCACCGATGCGTCGAACGTCCACCAGGGCCGCACGACAGCCCAGAACACCGTTGCCACGGCGAAGCCCCAGAACACCGTAGAAAGCGGGTCGCGCTGAGCGACGAGATGCTCGCCGGCAAGGAAGTAGGTCGCGAAGCAGACCGCCGCCAGCAGGCCCATCGCCACTCCGAGTGCGTCGAGCGAGCCGCGGTCCCACACCTGGGCGACCATTGCGAGCCCCACGAGGGAGAGCCCGAGAGCGGGCCAGAGCCGACGCCGTACGGGCTGGCGCTGCACCACGAACGCCCAGAGCGCGATGAGGACCGGCGCGAGGTATTCGAGCAGCAGCGCGATGCCCACCGGCAACCGATCGATGGCGATGAAGTACGTGACCTGGACCAGGGCGACGCCCACGACGCCGTAGAGCAGCATCACCGGGAGCTCACGCCGCGAGAGCCGGAGGGTATGTAGGCGACCCGACAGGAGCACGATCAACGTGAGCGCGAGCGCCGTGCCGGTTGTCCGCAGCGCCGCCAGGCGGTCGGGGGCCACGCCGGCGTCCAAGACCACGCGGCTCACGCCAGCGTTGACGATGAAGAAGCTGGCGCCCAGCAGGACGAGCGCATAGCCCGTGCCGGGATGGGCGTGCGGCCGCCGTGCGCTCTCCGGGAGGGGCGTCAGCGCGTCGAGCACGCGATAGACACTAATCACCAGGCGCTGCGGTCCTGACCGGGTTCCACGCGCTGGACGTCTGCGCGGTGGGTTACCGTCGCTGGCATGACGACGGGACCCCGCCTTCGCCGCGCGCTCGACCGGCTGCCCGCCTATCGGCCGGGCCGCCGCCCGGTGCCGCGTACGGACGTGCCGGTCTACAAGATCTCGTCCAACGAGAACCCGTACGCCCCGCTGCCGGGCGTTCTCGAAGCCGCCCTAGAAGCGGCAGGCGTCATGAACCGCTACCCCGACATGTTCGCCACGGAGCTGTCCGAGGCGATCGCGACGCGGCTGTCGGTGCCCGCGGAGCACGTCGTGTGCGGCACCGGGAGTGTCGGTGTGCTCAAGCAGATCGTGCATGCCGTGGCCGATCCCGGCGACGAGATCGTCTATCCGTGGCGATCGTTCGAGGCCTACCCCATCGTTGCCGGGGTGGCCGGCGCGACGTCCGTACGCATCCCAGTGACGACTGACGGGCGGCACGACTTGGACGCGATGGCGGCCGCAGTCACGGACCGGACGCGGCTCGTGCTGCTCTGCACGCCAAACAACCCCACCGGCCCCGCACTGCACCGCGACGAGGTCGAGCAGTTCCTCGACAAAGTGCCCGACGACGTGCTGGTCGTGATCGACGAGGCCTACCGCGAATTCGTCCGCGACGAGTCGGCCGTCGACGGCATCGACGTCTATCGCGATAGGGGCAACGTGTGCGTGCTGCGTACGTTCTCCAAGGCGTACGGGCTCGCCGGCCTCCGCGTCGGCTTCGCGGTAGCGCACAGCGAGGTCGCCGAGGCCCTGCACAAGACGGCCGTGCCATTCGGCGTCAACGCAATCGCGCAGCATGCCGCAATCGAGTCGCTGCGCAGCGAGCCGGCGTTGCTCGAGCGCGTCGAGTCGCTCGTCAAGGAGCGCGCCCGGGTCTGGGAAGCCCTGCGGGCCCAAGGCTGGGACGTGCCTGTGACGGAGGCCAACTTCGTGTGGCTTGGGCTGGGCGCAGATGCTGATGACTTCGCGGCTGCCTGCGAGGAGTCGGGCGTCACCGTGCGGCCGTTCGCGGGCGAGGGCGTCCGTGTCACCGTGGCGGAGCCCGAGGCCAACGACGTGTTTCTGCGTGTGGCCGGGGAGTGGCGCGCGCGTCGATAACTGAACGTGACCTGTCGAGTTGTGGGCGACTACCGGTCGGGCGGGTGTCCTGTTGCTGCAGGCGCTTCGCTCGCGTCAGGTGGCGTCCGGTTCCGTCGTTGCGCGCCATCGCTGCACAAGGTCCTCGTGCGGCAGTGACGTCGTCGTCGCGAGGAGCCTCGCGCCGGCAAGCGCGTCGCCGCGTGCCGGCCGTATCTCTACGCGCGGCCTCGCCGAGCTGACTTCGCGGCTCCAGGACGACCACAGCGAGTTGCCGATGCGCGTCAGGCCTCCGAGGACCGCCACGGATACTGGCCCGTTGTCGGAGAGTGCACGTGCCGCGGCGAGAGTGCTGGCGGCGAGGGCGGCCGCCGCCTCAGCCACGATCTGGTCCGCGACCTGATCGCCGAGTTCGGCACATCTGACGACGTCGGGTGCGAATGCGGCCACCGTCTGCGCAGCCTCGGAGCCGTAGCCAAGGCGACCCGGCAGCGCGGCAAGGTCGCCGAAGCGCTGCTCGGCGGCGCCCAGTAGCGCTGTCGACTTGCCGCGGCGGTCCGTGGCCCGCTGCGCAGCCCGCAGCCCAGCCAGCCCGATCCAGGCGCCGCTGCCTTCGTCGCCGAGCCAGGGCCCGGCGCCGTCCACCACGTGCACCGACCCGGCCACCGAAATGCCGACCGCCACTGCGCCGGTGCCCGCCGCCAGAACGACCCCGGGAGCGCCGCCGAGCGCCCCGGCATGGGACGTGACGGCGTCGCTGGTGACCGCAACGTGAGTGCCGGGGAACGCCGCTCGAAGAGCATCGCCGAGACGAGCCGCTTCGGTTGGCAGCGCCAGCGCTCCGGCTGCGCCGACCACCACGTGCGTCGCCGTCGACGTGGGCAGCCCACTCACCGTAGACCTGATCGTCGAGAGTGTGACGGCGGCGCCGTTGCGTTCGGCCAGTCCCGGCGCGCCGGATCGGACGTTCTCATGCTGTCTGACTTCGTCGACCCAGAGCGCGGCCCGGCACGACGTCTTTCCGAGATCGACGGCGAGGATCACCGGCATGGTGCCGGCCCATCAGTCGCAGCCGCCACGACAGCATGCTGGGCGCACAGCCGATGTCGCGTCATGAGCCTCTCCTCCACGTGCTGCCACATGGTCGTATCCGACGTCGGCGGCGCGGTCGCGAACCCATGCGTAGCACCTCTTGACCGACCGTAGCCGGTTCGTTACGTTCGGTCGGCAAGGTTTGGAAAATACTTCCGCCGTCTGCTTGTCGGTTGGAAATCGCTGACCTGCTCCGACTCGCGAGGAGGCAGACCCACCGTGATCAGCCGCCGGCGCACAAGCCTGGTCGGTGCTCTGATCGCCCGTCTTGCGGGCGCCGGGATGGACCGCGCCTTCACCGTCCAGTTTTCGCAGATCTGATCGTCACTCGAGGAGAGAACGATGAGACGTAGGCACTTCGTCGCCGGCCTGGCCGGTCTCGCCAGTACGCCCGTCCTTGCTAGCGCGGCAGTTGCGTCACAAGGCTTTGGGCCGCAAGGCCAACGACCATCGAAAGTGCGCACGGGCGTCGAGGTGCTCGCCGGGAACGACTATGACGTCCTGCGAGGCCAGCGAGTAGGGATCATCACCAACCCGACGGGTCTGCTACCCGACCTACGCCACGAAGTCGACTTGATGGTTGCGAGTGGCGCGGTGGATCTCGTCGCCGTGTTTGGCCCGGAGCACGGCTTCCGTGGCGTCTCGCAGGCAGGGGCTGGTCAGGAGTTCTTCATCGATGAGAAGACTGGTCTTCCCGTCTACAACGCCTACAGCGACCCGGAACGGATCGGAGAGCTGTACGACCAGGTCGGCGTGGACACTGTGGTGTTCGACATCCAGGACGTCGGCACCCGCTTCTACACGTACATCTGGACGATGTACTGGGCGATGGTTGCGGCCGCCCAGCGAGGCAAGCGTTTCGTCGTCCTCGATCGGCCCAACCCGACCACCGGCAGGCGAGCCATGGGACCGGTGCTGCACTTCCCGGACCAGTCATCCTTCGTCGGCGAGCGGGAGATCAGCCAGCAGCACGGCATGACGGTGGGCGAGCTGGCGCAGCTGTTCAACGCAGAGTTCCTGCCGGGTGTGGCCGGCACCCAAGTCGACCTCGAGGTCGTGCCCATGCGTGGTTGGTTCCGGGACATGTGGTACGACGAGACCGGCCTGCCATGGGTGATGCCCTCGCCCAACATGCCGACGTTGGAAACGGCGACTGTCTACTCGGGCACCGGCCTGTTCGAGGCCACGCACGGGACCGCTGTCGCCACGCCGGAGGGCCCCACGGAGGGACGCGGCACGACTCGGCCGTTCGAGCTCATCGGTGCACCGCACCTCGACCACGCCTGGCAGGAAGCGCTGCGCCCGTTGGACCTCCCGGGTGTTGCCTTCCGTGAGGCGTACTTCAACCCGACCTTCTCCAAGTACGTTGGCCAGGTCTGTGGCGGTGTCCAGGTCTACGTCACAGACCGGGACGCCTTCGACCCGATCCGCACGGCGATCGCGATGCTCATCACAGCGAAGCAGCTGCAACCGGCGGGCCAGACCTTCTGGCGCACCGGCCCGGCTGGACGACAGTGGATCGATCTGCTCACCGGCTCGACGTGGGTGCAGGACGCGATCGATGCGGGACAAACCGTGGACCAGGTAGTCGCTGGCTGGCAGCAGGAGCTTGCCGGGTTCCGCACCATCCGCGAGAAGCACCTGATCTACCACCACGAGCGCCGCGGCGGGCAGAGCTGAGGGGGCACGCATGTTGCGCAGCAGAATGGTGGTTCTCGTGGCCGGACTGGCAGTGACCTGTGCCGCCCTAGGCGTTCCAGCGCAGGGCGCCGAGGGCCAAGGGCACGAAGAGGGGCCACCGTCCGTCACCGGGTCCGACCTCAAGTTCAAGGGTCCGTCGCGGACGTTGCGTGCAGGCACGGCCGATGAAGCGGGACTCCTTCAGGAGTACGTGGACCGCATCGTCCCCAGCACCGCAGCTTTCATGGAGCCCGGTGGCCCCAGCGGTGCCCACCCGTCTTTCCCGGGGTTCGCTGTGCTCGCCGCCCGCAACGGCGTGGTCGTCGAGCACAACGCCGGAGGCTATGCCCTGCGCTATGAGAGGTGGGACGACGCCAGCGCAACCGCCGTGGAGCTTCCTCGCGATCAATGGGTCCCAATGCGCCCCAACACCATCTTCGACATGGCCTCGGTGACCAAGCTGCTCACCTCGGTCGTGGCTACCCAGATGGATGAGCGCGGAGAGCTGGACCTCGACGCAACGGTCTCGCGCTACCTGCCGGAGTTTGCTGCGGTCGATCCGGCGAAGGCGCACATCGTCGTCAAACAGCTGCTCACCCACACCTCGGGCATGGTCGCTTGGACAAACCTCTACACCCTGCCGGACAACGACTCCCGGATGCAGGCCATCTACACGGCGCCGCTTCGTCGCGTACCGGGCAGCGGGTACGAGTACTCTGACCTCAACCTCATCGTGCTCGGAGAGAATCATCGAGACCATCACGGGATACTCGCTGGATCAAGTCATCGCCGAACGCGTCACCCAACCACTAGGCATGGCTGGACACTGGCTTCAACCCGCCGGCCGACAAGCTGGACCGTGTCGCCGCAACGGAGTTCCAGCCGTGGACCGGACGCGGCATCATCCGCGGCACCGTGCACGACGAGAACGCATGGGCGTTCGGCGGCGTTGCCGGCCATGCCGGCATCTTCTCCACCGTCTATGACATGGCGATCCTCGGTCAGATGATCCTCAACGGTGGCAGCTATGGGCAGACGCGGATCCTGAGCGAGGACTCTGTCCGTGCCATGCTCACCAACCTCAATGCCGGCCTGGGTGGCTCCGCGGCGCGTGGTCTCGGATGGCAGCTCGAGCAGTGGTCCTTCATGGATGCGATGACCTCGCCGGTGACCACCGGTCACACCGGCTACACCGGGACGTCGCTCGTCGTGGACCCCTTGTCGGACACGCTGCTGGTGCTGCACACCAACCGGGTCCACCCGACTCGCAACTGGGGCACCGCGAGCAGTTATCGCCGGGCGCCGGCTCGGGAGCTGGCTCGTGCCGTACCCGTTAAGCCAGCTGTTGGGCCAACCGACTGGTTCTCCGGACAGCGAGACGCGACGACGGTGACCCTGACCGCGCCGTTGGCGTCGCGGAGCGAGGAGGGTGAGCTGAGCTTCCGACTTTGGTACGACACCGAGAGCACTGACATCGGCCGCGTTCTGGCGTCGGACGATGAGGGCGCCACCTGGCAGCCGGTGCCTTTGCAGTTCAAGGTGGACAACACCCGGTGGACGACGGAGGGGACCTTCTCCGGATTCTCCGGACGTCAGTGGCTGTCGGTTCGAGCCGACCTACCCGACGGCACGACCCACGTGCGATGGAGCTATGCGTCGGACGGGCTCTACCAGGGACGCGGTGTCTACGTGGACGGCGTGCGCATCGAGGATCGCTCCGGCCTGTTGTTCAACAGCGAGCGCTCCTCCGACGCCGCTGCGCTCCAGGCAGTTGGCTGGGTCGAGGCGACGAACTAGCCGAGAGCGGCTGGGTGCGAAGCCCCGCTTCGGCGGGGCTTCTGCTTTTCGTACGTACCAGTGGCCGGACGGTGGACCCATCCCAGCTACCCGTTCGGCTTGCGGTACTGGACCTTCTCCATGAACTGATGCGCTGTGCCCGACACCCTGTGGCGTGTCACGGCACGGCGCTTCAGTGTTGGCTCGGGCTCAGTAGCTCAGGCCGTGCCCGAACGGGTAGAGCACGCCCGTCCCATCGGCCGTCGGGATCGTGACGGGCAGCTTCCCGGACGGGTTCACCTCGCCGAACAGCACGCGGGTGAGCGACTCGATCGACTCTGGCGTGTAGCCGTAGGTCGCGAGATAGGTCGGCGCCTCGATGAAGTAGGAGATGTCGTACGGGTTTCGGATCCCCGAAACGACCACCGGCTTGCCAGTCGCGAGCAGCGCCTTGACCATCGTTTGTTGGGCAAGTGCCGACGCTGTGGGCAGCCCGGTCGTGGCGCTGACGCTCGAGGCATTGTTCGTCGTCACGACCACGGCGTCGGCCGTGCCCGCCATGGCGACCGCTTGGTTGATCTGCGCCTGGGTAGGTGTCGCGCTAACCCCGAACTTCGTGACCGTCTGCCCGCGCTGCGCGATTGCGCTGGCGAGCTGGTTGGTGATCGTGTCGCCGCCAAGGATGGAGTCAGATCGGCCGGTGACGAGGACGTGGCGCGGGGTGGCAGACAGCGGCAGTAGAGCGGCGTCGTTCTTGACCAGTGTCGTCGTGCGGTCGGTGATCTCCTGCGCGTCCGCAAGATGGTCCGGCGCTCCGACGACCTTCTCGGCCTTGTCGACGTCGACGTACGGATCCTTGAACAGCCCCTGACGCAGCTTTAGGCGCAGGATGCGGTAGACCGACTCGTCGAGCCGCTTCATGGAGATCTCTCCGCTGCGCACCGCGTTCAGCACCGCGGTGTGGGCGACGTCCATCGTTGGTGGCAGCAGGAGCTGGTCGACACCGGCCTTGATTGCCTGAACTGGTGCCACGTCAGGTGGGTAAGTGCTGGTCGCCCCACCCATGCCCAGTGCATCGGTGACAATGAGCCCGTCGAAGCCCAGGTCCTCACGAAGCAGGCCGGTCATGATCGGCTCCGACATCGTCGCAGGCGCGCCGCTGGGGTCCACCGAAGGCACCACGATGTGGGCGGTCATGATCGACTCAATGCCACGCTCGATCGCTGCCCTGAACGGCGGCAGGTCGATTGCCTCCAGCTCAGCACGGCTGTGAGTGATCTCGGGTAGACCGAAGTGGCTGTCCACGGCGGTGTCGCCGTGGCCGGGGAAGTGCTTGGCTGTCGCGGCGATCCCAGCGTTGTGGTAGCCATCGACCTGAGCTGCGACGAGGTCGGCGGCCAGCTCGGCGTTTTCACCAATAGAACGAACGCCGATCACCGGGTTGGCGGGGTTGATGTTGACGTCCGCGACCGGGCCGTAGTTCTGGTTGATGCCGACAGCAGCCAGCTCAGTGCCGATCACCTCGGCGGAGCGCTGCGCGTCCTCGGCCGACCGACCCGCTCCGAGCGCCATGTTGCCGGGCATTGCGGTGGTCGGCGCGACGAGCCGGTAGACGACCGCCCCACCCTCTTGATCGGTAGAGATAAGCAGCGGGATTTCCATCCGCTGGCTAGTTGCGGTTGCCTGCAGACCATTGGACAAGTTGGCGATCTGGCCTGGGCTCCGTACGTTGTCCGGCCCTATGCCGCCGACCCCGCCGCCCCGACGGTTGTCGAAGTAGATGACGCCTCCGGGCTTGTACTTGTTGATGACATCGGACGGCGTCCGGACGCCCGACCCGTACTTCGCTTCGTTGCTAGCGGCTTGTGCGTCGGTGACGCTATTCGCGTCTTGGCCGAAGACCTCGACGACGAAGAGCTGCCCGACCTTCTCCTCCACCGTCATGTGGCGGAGCATGCTGATGATCTTGCCGCGCAGCGTCGCGTCCTCGGAGTAACCCGGACCGCCTGTCTCTGGCGGCGGACCCGGGGGGGCGGCGGCCGAGGGTAATGCCGAGGCCGAGAGCGCCGCACCAGCCGACACCGCGGTCGCAAGAATCAGATGAGCTAACCGGCGTGGCATGCCAACCTCCTGGAGACACGCTGCTGCGACGGGAACAGATGCCCTAAAGGGCTCACCACGACACCCAACCGTAAACGCTTGCCAAGGTCTAGCCCTGGCGTGGAAGAAGTTTCCGGAACGGTGACTACTAGTCGGCGGGGGCCGCGCTTGCCTGGCCTGCGCTGGCCGGGAAGATGTCGACGACCAGTCGGTAGCGGTCGCCGCGGTAGACCGACTCGACGTACTCCACGACCTGGTTCGTGACGGAACGGGTGATGCGCTCGATCCGAAAGGCCGGCGCACCGGGCTCGACCTGAAGCGCGTCGGCGTCCTCGGCGGACACAACCGTGGGGACGATCGTCTGCACGCCCCGCCCGATCTCGACGCCGAACCGATCCTTCAGCACGCGGTAGAACGACTGCTCAACGAGGTCACCGGCGGCTAGCCCGGGGACAAGGGCGACAGGGACATGCAGGTCCTCGGTCGCCATGGGGATGCCGTCGGCGAGCCGCAGCCGGCGGACGCGCAGCACGTCGGCAGCAGAGTCGATCTCGAGGTGGGCGGCGATCTCCGCCGTTGTCGGTCCCACCTCGGCGATCAGCGATCGAGCGCCCGGCGTCAGGCCGCGGGCTCGCATGTCTTCGGTGAATGAGCTGGCCGCAAGGCGCAGCGAGACGGTGGCGGGTGCGACAAACGTGCCCGAGCCCTGACGCCGTACGAGCAGACCGTCGGCGACAAGGGCGCTTAGCGCGCGGCGTAGCGTCATGCGCGCGACGCCGTACTCCTGGGCAAGCTCGCGTTCGGGCGGAAGTGCGTGCCCAGGGGGCATAGTCTCCAGGCGGGCAGCGAGCCGGTCGCGGACCTGTGGATACTTCGCGGCGTCGCTAGCCGCCCGCTTCGGGGCGGTCTGCATAGACCATTGGTACAACCAGCGGCGCGGTTGTTCAAGTCGCCGCGGCGAACGTCACTCGCGCTGCGATCCGCCGACCAGCTCGGCCTCGGGCTCGGCACGCTCGACTCGGCCGCGGCGCTCGGCGCCCACCACGAGTGCGACACCGAGCACGACCAGCAGTCCGCCGAGCGCGATGACTGTCGTCACGGGCTCGTCCAGGATCAGCCAGCCCAAGAACACGGCGACGACCGGGTTGACGTACGCGTACGTGCCCACGAGCGAGATCGGGGCGTGCGCGAGCAGGAAGGTGTACGCCGTGTAGCCGACGATCGACCCGATCACGACGAGGTACGCCAGAGCCAGCCAACCCTTGGCCGGGACTTCAGCCGCGACGAAGCCGTCGGCCTCTCCCGCGAATAGACCGACGGCAAACATGGCCGCGCCGCCGAGCAGCATCTCGTAGGCCGTTGCGACCAGCGAGTCGGCAGGGAGCCGGAGCTTCGGAGAGAAGTACGACCCGAGCGCCCACGAGATCGTGGCGATGACGATGACGACGACACCCCATGCCTCGACGCCCTCGATGCCGCCGCGCGGGAGGCTGATCGCGGCGATTCCCGCGAAGCCGATGAGCACCCCGAGCCATGACCGCGCGGTCGGCCGGTCGCCGGCCGCCACCCGCAGCAGCGCAAACCACAGCGGCACGGCACCCACGATGAGGGCCGCCAAGCCGCTCGGCACGGTCTGCTCGCCAACTGCCACGAGACCATTGCCGCCGAGCAGCAGCATCACGCCCATCACGCCGGTGCCGATGAGCGATCGCCTGCTCACGCGCAGCGCGCCGAAACCTCGTGTCGCTGCGAGGAACCCCGCTAGCAGCGCACCCGCTGCCAAGAAGCGAAGCCCCATCCCCAGCAGCGGTGGGATGTCGGCCTCCACGACCACGCGGATCGCGAGATAGGTCGAGCCCCAGACGACGTAGACCAGTCCGAGGGCCGTCCAGATCGAGGTCGAGCTGGCCCGCATTCCTGCCGGTGTCATGCGTCTCCCCACATCGCGGTGCTTACATCTAGTGCACCGGCTGCGACCTGTCGGGCGCCACCGATTTCTCGCCAGTTGAACGTCAGATGCCGCCAACCTGTGAGGCCCGACACAGTGCTTGGGCGTCCCCGCACTTGTCCACGCTCACCAATGGACCGTCTGACCCTTTTGTGCCGCGGCGCTGGGACCAGTACGGCCCTCAGCCGGGTAGCGTTGCCCCAACGACCGTGACCCCTGTCACGGACGGGCCGTCAGTCGGCCTCGCGCCCACCCACAGCGCGTGGGTCGGATGACGGGACTGGCGACGACTGGCGGCGGCCAACCCGCGCGCCACGCACGCGAGGAGAACGATGGCTGTCGAGACGTTCCGTCCGGGGGCGCCACCGCCCACCCAGGGCGCGACTACTGAGGCTCCCGAGGAGCCCATCCAGCTGCTCACCCCCGAGGGGGAGCGGATCGAGCACCCAGACTTCCCGCTGGACATCAGCGACGATGAGCTGCGCGCCCTATACCGTGACCTCACTCTGACCCGACGGGTTGACACCGAGGCGGTCGCGCTGCAGCGGCAGGGTGAGCTGGGTCTGTGGCCGTCGCTGCTCGGTCAGGAGGCGGCGCAGATCGGGTCCGGCCGTGCCTTGCGGCCGCAGGACTACGTCTTCCCCACCTACCGCGAGCACGGTGTCGCGCTGTGTCGTGGCGTCGACCCGCTGCAGTTGCTGCAGGTGTGGCGCGGGACCAGCCAGGGTGGCTGGGACCCGCGCGAGCACAATTTCCACCTCTACACGATCGTCATCGGCGCGCAGACGCTGCATGCGGCCGGCTACGCCATGGGCGTGCAGCGCGACGGCGCGGTCGGCACCGGCGATGCTGACCGGGACACCGCCGTGATCACCTACTTCGGCGACGGCGCGACCAGCCAGGGCGACGTGCACGAGTCGATGGTCTGGGCGGCTTCCTATCACCTGCCGCTCGTGCTCTTCTGCCAGAACAACCAGTGGGCCATCTCCGAGCCGCTGGAGCGGCAGTCACGCGTGCCGCTCTACCGGCGGGCCCTCGGATACGGCCTGCCGGGCATGCGGGTCGACGGCAACGATGTGCTCGCCTGCCTGGCCGTCACCCGGGCGGCGCTCAACCGCGCCCGCGAGGGCAGCGGACCCACCCTCATCGAGGCGTTCACCTACCGCATGGGTGCGCACACGACGTCCGACGACCCGACCCGCTACCGCTCCTCCGAAGAGGTGGAGCTCTGGAAGCTCAAGGACCCGATCGCCCGTGTCCGCGCCCACCTTTCGCGATCGGGCATCGCGGCGGCGGAGTTCTTCGACGAGGTGGACGCCGAGGCGGAGGCATTGGCCGTACGGCTGCGTGACGGTTGCCGCGCGCTGCCCGACCCGTCGCCGCTCTCGCCGTTCGACAAGGTCTACGTAGAGCAGGTGCCGGAGCTCGTGCGCCAGCGCGACCAGTTCGCGGCCTACTACGCATCGTTCGAGGGAGGGCACCACGCATGAGCACCACGACGCTCGGCAAGGCTCTCAATCTCGGTCTGCGCAAGGCCATGGAGGACGACCCCAAGGTCCTCATCATGGGCGAGGACGTCGGCAAGCTCGGCGGGGTGTTCCGAGTCACCGACGGACTCCAGAAGGATTTCGGCGAGGACCGGGTCATCGACACTCCGCTGGCCGAGTCCGGCATCATCGGGTCGGCGGTTGGCCTTGCACTGCGCGGCTATCGGCCCGTCTGCGAGATCCAGTTCGACGGCTTCGTCTACCCCGGGTTCGACCAGATCGTGTCGCAGGTGGCCAAGCTGCACTTCCGGTCCGGCGGCGCACTGCGCATGCCGATAGTCATCCGCATTCCCTTTGGCGGTGGCATCGGTGCCGTCGAGCACCACTCGGAGTCGCCCGAGGCCTACTTCGCACAAACCATGGGCCTCAAGGTCGTCTCCCCGAGCAACCCGGTCGACGCCTACTGGATGATCCAGCAGGCCATCGCGTCCGACGACCCGATCGTGTTCTTCGAGCCCAAGCGACGCTACTGGGACAAGGCCGAGCTGGATTCCGAGGCCATCCCGGCGCCGCTGTTCGAGTCGCGTGTCGTCCGAGCCGGCGATGCGATGACGCTCGTCGCCTACGGGCCGATGGTGCGTACGTGCCTCGACGCCGCGGCCGCTGCCGAGCAGGAGGGTCGCTCGCTCGAGGTCATCGACCTGCGCACGCTTTCCCCGCTCGACTTGGTGCCGGTTTTCGACTCCGTACGACGCACCGGGCGCCTCATCGTCGTGCACGAGGCCGCGCAGTCTCACGGGCTCGGGGCGGAGATCGCAGCGAGGGTGACCGAGGAGTGCTTCTACTCGCTCGAGGCACCGGTGCTGCGCGTGACCGGCTTCGACACTCCGTACCCCGCCGCTCGCATCGAGGAGGAGTACCTCCCCGACCTTGACCGGGTGCTCGACGCCGTCGACCGCTCCCTGGCCTACTGAGGAAATGACTGGCATGTCCATTCATGAGTTCCGCCTCCCTGATGTCGGGGAGGGCTTGACCGAGGCCGAAATCGTCGCCTGGCGGGTCAAGCCCGGCGACTCGGTCAAGGTCAACGACGTCATCGTCGAGATCGAGACGGCCAAGTCGATTGTCGAGCTCCCCGCACCGTTTGCCGGAGTGGTGTCTCAGCTGCTTGCGGCGGAGGGTGACACCGTTCCCGTCGGCACCCCGATCATCGCTGTCGACACCGCTGGCAGTGGCGCCGCACAGGACCAGGTGCAGCCGACAGAATCACCAGCAGCAACGGCGCCGGCTACGGCGACTGCGAGCCCGGGCGCCGGCCGCGAGTCGGTGCTGGTGGGCTATGGCCCGCGCGCGGGAGCGGCGACCCGGCGTGCGCGCAAGCCAAGCAACGGGACCGCGCCTGTCGTAGACGCTCCTGCGGGAACGCCTCCGGCGCCCGTGCGCGACGTTCCCGCGGGAACGCCCTCCTCCCCAGCGCAGCCAGCCGAGGCGGCGCGAGCGCTTGCCAAGCCACCTGTCCGCAAGCTCGCCAAGGACCTCGGCGTCGACCTGCACACGGTGACGCCCTCGGGTCCTGGTGGCGTCGTCACCCGCACCGATGTTGAGGCCGCGATCGCCGGTCCAGCACGCATGACAGAGCCAACCGGCGCGGGCTGGCGCGGATTGCCGCGCGAGGAGCGCGTACCCATCAAGTCCGTACGTAAGGCGACCGCGGCCGCCATGGTGCGCTCGGCGTTCACCGCGCCGCATGTCACCGAGTTCCTTACCGTTGACGTGACGCGCACGATGCGACTCGTCGAGCGCCTCCGCGCATCGCGTGAGTTCCAGGACGTCAAGCTTTCGCCGCTCGCCGTCGTAGCCAAGGCGCTGTGCGTTGCCGCGCAGCGCACACCCGAGGTCACGAGTGCGTGGGACGAGGACGCGCAGGAGATCGTGCTCCGGCGCTACGTCAACCTGGGCATCGCCGCGGCGACGCCGCGTGGGCTCATCGTGCCCAACGTCAAGAACGCCGAGCAGCTGTCCCTGCGCGACCTCGCCGTCGCGATCAACGAGCTGGCCGCCACGGCGCGCGCCGGCAAGACACAGCCGGCCGACACGACGGGCGGCACGATCTCGATCACCAACGTCGGAGTCTTCGGCGTCGACACGGGCACGCCCATCCTCAACCCCGGTGAAGCAGCCATCCTCGCCTTCGGAGCGATCCGTGAGCAGCCGTGGGTGCACAAGGGTCGGATCAAGAAGCGGTGGGTGACCACCCTCGCCCTGTCCTTCGACCACCGCCTGGTCGACGGTGAGCAGGGGTCGCGGTTCCTCGCCGACATCGGTGCGCTGCTGGAGGACCCCAGCCTCGGCCTCGTCTGGAGCTGATTCGAGGCGGGTTCGCGGGTTCGCTTCAGGCCTGGAGGTTTCCGCGTCTGCTCATTCGTCGCTGGCCCCACCAAAGGGTGGCACCGATGCCGAACATCGCGATCGCACCGATGAGGAGCTGATCGATGTCGGCCCCGGTGGCCGGCAGTGGCTTCGGTGCGGTGGCCTGCGGCGGGTTGGGTGTTGGCGGTGGGCTTGGCGTCGGTGGGCTTGGCGTCGGTGTAACGGGATCGGTGTAGACGTTCGTGACTTGGACGGTGATGACGCTCAGGATTTCGACTGGGGCGGTCGGCACCCCGGACGTGGTCGTGAGGATGCTGTCGGTGTCACCGTCGAGTGGTTGCTCGACCGTGCACTGACTGCCCGATGGGATGCCACCCAAGAGGGCCGGATCGGGGGAGCGGCCGGGCGGAAAAGTGAGCGAGGCAGTGCGTCCGCTGTCGCAGGTCACCGTTAGGCGCACCGTGTCTCGGCGGGGCTCCGCGGGGCCTGCGAGGATGCTCTCCACGAGCAGGGAGCCCGTGGGGATCAGGGTGTACGTGTTCGTGGCGGTGATTGTCACAGTCTCACCAGCAATGGCGGTGACAACCCGGCTGGCGGGCTCGAACGTCGTGGCGACGTTGACGCCGGACGTCGCGCCGTTGTTTAGCTCGGTGGCCAGGCACCGGGTGCGCGACGGGACGTCAAGAGTGATGGGCGGCGCGGTCTCTCCAGCAGGAATATCCCCGTCGATGACCTGGTCGCCGCAGGCTAGCCGCATGCGTACGGTTCCTCGCTCAGCGGCTGCTGGCCCTTCGAACTCCTTGACCAGCTCGACGGTGCCGGTCGCGAAGCTGTAGGAGTTGGCGACTGTCACGATCTCGAGTGACTCGTTGATGGTGACTTCATCCGAGGGTTCGAAGTCGGTCTCAACAATGACGTCGTCGATTGCGCCGGTGAGTGGCTCTGTCACAGTGCACGTGGTGCCGAAGGGGACGAGGCCGATCTCGAGGGCCGTCGCCGACGCTCCCGGCGGGAGGGATATCGACTCCGTCGTCCCGTCAGAACATTCGACCGTGAGCGTGACGTCGTCGCGGAACTCGGCGGCAGGCCCGGATATCTCCTTGATGACCAGCAGCCTGCCCGTCAGCAGTGTGTAGTCGTTAGTGATGGTCGCTTCCAGGGTCCCGCCGGCCGGGAACGGCCCCAGCGCCAGCGGCAGCACAGGTGTGGTCGACACCACCAACGACTGGACGCCACCGTTGAGGGGCTCGTTGATGACACACGTGCTGCCGGGTGGCACGCCCTCTAACGTGAAGGGTTCGGGATCGACCTCCCCGGCCGGCATGTCCAACGTGGTGACATCACCGTCGCACGTCACGGTGATCTGGACGGCGCCGTGCAGGGCTGCTCCGTCACCGGTGATGAGCTTGGTGATTACTAGCGAAGCCGGTCGAAGCTGATAGTCGTCGGTGACGGTGACAGTGGCTGCGTCGCCGGGGGCGAGCGCGACCGGGCCCAGTCCAGCAGTTGTGACCTGTACCGAGTCGGTGGCGCCGTCGAGGAACTCGATGACCGTGCACGTGATGGGTGCAGGCAGACCTGTGATGGTCACTGTCGACGCCGTTGTGTCGCCCGCCGGGACGATCAGCAAGCGGCTGTTCTGAGGCCCGCAATCAACAAAGATCGCGATGAGGCCGTGCTGGGCGGCGGCGGCACCGGTGATGGACTTGGTCACGGTGAGCGTGGCCGGTGCCGGCTCGTACTGATTGGTCACAGTCGCGGTGGCCGCGCCGCCCGCTGGGATTGTGACCGTCAGCGGCAGCGGTGGCGTTGTCGTGACGTCGACGGCCGCCGTGGCTTCCGCCAACCGGTTCGGTGATGACACACGTGGTGCCCGCCGGGAGCCCAGTGACGGTGAACGGCTGAATAGTCGTGGCCCCCGCGGGAATCGAGAAGGTGGTCGGCGTCTCAGCGCACGTCGCTACGATCTGAATCGGCCCGTGCTGGCCAGCCGCGGAACCCGTGATTTCCTTCACCACGATGAGCGACCCGGCGGCCGGCGTATACGTGTTGGTGATCGTGACGCTTTCCCTGGTCCCGATCGTGACTGTGGTTGGCAGCGGCGGCATGGTAGTGACCGAGAGCGCCGGAGTCGAGCCGTTCGCCGGCTCATCGACGATGCAAACCGTTCCGACGGGCAGTCCTCCGACCACCAGCGGCGGAAGCGGCGCACGCGGTGGGTAGGTTTGCGACGCAGCCACTGGTACGCCTGCCGGTGTCGTGCAGCTAGCGGTGATCGTGATCGACCCGCGGAACTCGTCGTCCCCGGCCGTCACCTTGGCGACGGTGAGAGACTCGAGGACCGACGTGTACGCGTTGGTCACCGTCACAGCCGCGTTTGCACCGGCTGGGATCACGACGGGCTGGGCAGGTGAGATGACGGTTGCCACATCCACCACTCCGGGGATGGCACCGTCGGCGGTCTCTGTGACGGTGCAGGACGCGCCCGCGGCGAGCGGGGCGACGACCAGTGGCTCCAGGGTCGTCCCCGGCGCATAGGTCACGCTTCCGGCCGGCGCACCGTCGCAGACGACGTCGATCGTGATCGGTCCCCGGAGGTTGGCGCCGTCGCCCGCAACCTCTTTCGTCACAACGAGCCCGCCTGGTCTGAACGTGTAGGTGTTCGTGACGGATACCGTGACGTGGACCCGACCACGTCGACGACGGCATTGGGGGCGAACGAAGTGGTCACGTCTACCGTGGCCGTGGCGCCGGTCGTACTTTCGGTGACCGCACAACGGGTCCCGGTGGGCACAGTCAGGGGCGGGAACGAGTTCGGTCCCGCCGGCGCCCCGGCCGGCAGGGCGAACGAGGTAACAGTCCCGTCGTCGCAGCCGACATCGATCACGATTGCGCCCTGGCTGCCGGCCGCAGGTCCGGTCACATTCTTGGTGACCTGAAGGCTTGCGGGCGCCGGCGTGTAGGTGTTGCGCACCTCGACCACGGACTCCGTGTCTGCGACGATCGTTACCGTCTGTGGGACTGGGGGGCTGACTACCACGTCCACGACGCCGGGCACGGCGCCGGTGCTGATTTCCGTGACCGTGCAGGTCGATGTTGCCGTGATGGGCCCAATGGCCTGCTCGCTCGCGGCGCGCGCAGCAGGGACCACGAGAGTGGTGTTGGTGCCATCAGTGCATGACACCGCGAGCACGACGTCGTCCCGCAAGGCGGCGCCTGGTCCGTCGACGACCTTCCGGATGCGAAGAGAACCAGACTTCACGGTGTATTCATCGGTCAACGTGAGCTGAATGTTGGAGTTGGGAGTGACGCGCACAGTTTGCTCACCAATAACGACCACGTCGACAGCGCCGTTCTCCCCTGTGACAGTCTCCGTCACGATGCAATCGGCCGGCGCCGGGATTGGCGAAAACACCAGCGGGGGGACGGGGTTGACACCCGCCGGAATGGTCTGGGTCTCGTCGAAGACTCCGCCGGGGAAGCCTGGAACCTGTCCGCACTGGACGCGGATCTGAACTGTCCCCTCGCAACTCATCGTCACCAGTCAGCAGCTTGTTGATCGTGAGCGAACCCGGAGGCGGCTCGAACACAATCGTGGCGGGCGTGTACGTGTTCACGATCCGAATCGTCGGCGTGGTGGATGGGTCGGCCACCACCTCGGCCGGGACACCAGTCGTCGTCACCGTTACTGCCTGATTAGCGCCGTTGGCGGGCTCGGTGACCGTGCACGTCGTTCCCGGAGACAACCCGCCAATCTCCTGCACCGTTGGGGCGATGCCCGCGGCGAACGTGATCGACTCCTCCCGCCCGTTCGAGCACGACACCGCGATCGTCACCGGGCCACGTAGAGAACTGTCCCCCTCGAGGACCTTGTCGATCACGAAGGCACCAGTGCCCTCGAGCTGGCCGGCGGCAGGAATCACCTGAGTCAGCACCGCAAGCAGGGCGCAGACGACGAACACGGCCGACCCCCGAAGGATGCCGTGTGCGCGGTCACGCCCCGTTGATGGCCGGCGCATGCGCCGAACATACAGGTGGCGCACCCTGCCCGCAGGGCAAGAATCAAGGCAGGCGGCCAGCCTCGACTAGCCGGGCGAAGCGCCGGAACGACCAGCGCAGGCCCGCCACGAAAGCCGGACGGATCACGGTAAACCCCAGCCGTCCGAGCGCTCCGTACGGCAACTCGAGCTCTTCACGAAGCTCCAGCCGAGATCGGGACGATCCGAGCTCGACGACCGAGAGAATCCCATCACCTCGCAGTAACCGACCCGTGTGCTCGACTACACAGCGTCGCGGCGGGTCCCACTCGGAGACCGTCATGGTGTCCAGGAAGCCGAACGGCCGAATCCCGGTGTACGCCGCGTGGCGCTGACCCACACCGGGCGCGCCGATCGACAGCACAGACGTGGCGAGCATCCACTCGCCCGTACGCTCCCAGGCCGTCACCCCGAGCCACACCCGTTCGCTGGGCGCGGCCACATCGACCGACACGGACACCACCGCGGGATCCGTCATAGCAGCGCCCGCAGCTTTTCCGCGTACGTCTCGGCCTCGTCGTCGGAGACGTATCGCGTCCGCGGCCAGAAGAACCCGCGCAGGCCGTCGCCCTTGGTGCGCGGCACAACGTGGAAGTGCAGGTGCGGGACGCTCTGGCTCACGACATTGTTGGCGGCCACGAAAGTGCCCTGGCAGCCGTACGCCTCCGGCATCGCGCCGGCGATCGCGCGGATGGCTCCGACGTACGGCAGCACCAACTCGTCAGGCAGGTCGGGCAGCGTGGCGACGTGCCGCCGCGGAACGACAAGAACGTGACCCTTGAAGACCGGTCGGGCATCGAGAAACCCGACGACCTCCTCGCGCTCGAGCACCACGCCCGCGGACCGAGATCCAGAGGCGATCTCACAGAAGACGCAGTCATCCATCGAGGTGAGGCTACCGGGGCGGTAGAGCGCTCTCACCGGGCCGTGACTGTCCGATAAGTCCAACTCGCCCCGATTCCCGGGCGGTTGTGACAGTGAAGTTGTCGAACCGTTACCGCCAGGTGGCCTGCCGCTCTTGCTGTTCTCGCCGGTTCACATTTCGATCGAGGGGCACACCTGTGAACTAGCCGTGCCGTCCGACCAGGCGGCTGCGGGAGGAGGCACGACCACATGGCAAGAACTGTTGTAAGACGCCGTGGCGCCGCCGTCCTCGTCGGTGCTCTCGGCCTGTCGCTCGTCCTCACTGCTTGTGGTGGAGACGACGACGACGACAGCACCGCGGGGGGCGGCAGCACTGGCGCTGCAACCGACGTCGACTGCGCCGATTACGAGCAGTTCGGCGACCTCCAAGGCAAGACGGTCACCGTCTACACGTCGATCGTCGCGCCCGAGGACGCGGCCTACATCAATTCGTACGTACCGTTCGAGGATTGCACCGGCGTCGACGTGCAGTACGAGGGCTCCAAGGAGTTCGAGGCTCAGCTGCCCGTGCGCATCCAGGCCGGCAACCCGCCGGACGTTGCGTTCATCCCGCAGCCTGGTCTGTTGCAGACGCTGGTGCGCGAGTTCGACGCCATTGTGCCGGTCGGCGATGTTGCCTCGGCCAACGTCGACGAGTTCTACGACCCGGCGTGGAAGGACTACGGCAGCGTCGACGGCACCTTCTACGCGCCGCCCAACAGCTCCAACGTCAAGTCCTTCGTCTGGTACTCCCCGGCAGCCTTCGAGGAAAACGGCTATGAGATCCCCACCACCTGGGACGACCTCATGGCGTTGACCGAGCAGATCACCGAGGACCACGCCGAGGGCGCGACCAAGGCCTGGTGCGCGGGCATCGGATCCGGCGACGCGACTGGCTGGCCGGCCACCGACTGGATGGAGGACCTCATCCTCCGCAACAACGGGCCTGACGTCTATGACCAGTGGTGGAAGCACGAGATCCCGTTCAACGACCCACAGATCGTTGACGCGCTCGACCAGGCCGGCGAGATCCTCAAGAACCCGGACTTCGTCAACGGTGGTCTCGGTGACGTGAGCAGCATCGCGACGACGACGTTCCAGGATGGCGGCCTCGGGATCCTCGACGGGTCTTGCTACCTGCACCGCCAGGCCTCGTTCTACGCGGCCAACTTCCAGGACGCAGGGGCAGCCAACGTAAGCGCGGACGGCGACGTCTTCGCCTTCTACCTGCCCGGCCCGAGCGCTGACGAGAAGCCGGTGCTCGTCGGTGGCGAGTTCACCGCTGCCTTCCGCTCGGCTCCCGAGGTGGAGGCCTTCCAGGCCTACCTCACCTCCCCCGCGTGGTCGAACCTGCGCGCACAGGAGGGCTTCGGGTTCCTGTCCGCCAACAGTGGCCTGGACCCGGCCAACGTGGAAAGCGAGATCTCCAAGCTGTCCGTGGAGATCCTCAATGACCCCAACTCGGTCCAGCGTTTCGACGGCTCCGACCTGATGCCCGGTGCGGTTGGTGCCGGTAGCTTCTGGCAGGGCATGACGGACTGGATTACGGGCGCGGAAAGCCAGGAGGTTCTGGACTTCATCGAGGAGTCTTGGCCGACATCCTGACCGTGCCAGCATCCTGACCGTATGACAGAGTGAGCGACGAAACCGAGTGGCCCTCGGGTCACTCGGTTTCGTCGCTCCAGGCATCCTCGATGGGGAGGTGGAGGGCCCGTGACCGACACCGAGAGATTTGGCCAGATGTTCCTGGCCATCCTGTTGTTCGTCGGCGTCATGGCTGTTGTGCTGCTCATCGCACACCTGGCCAGGGGAAAGTCGGCCGAGCGGATCAACGCCGCCGCTTTCCTGCTCCCCGCGCTGCTTCTTCTTGCCGCGGGGCTGCTCTACCCAGCCGTGCTGACGATCCTGTCTTCGTTCCGCAATCCGCGGGGCACCGATTGGGTGGGCTTCGACAACTACGTCGAGATCTTCTCGGAGAGCGCCTATCTCCAGATTCTGGGCAACACCTTCCTCTGGGTCCTCATCACCCCGATCATCGCGACGGCTATCGGCCTGATCTATGCAGTGCTCGTCGACCGGGCGCGCGCCGAGGCACTCGCCAAGTCGCTTATCTTCCTGCCGCTGGCGATCTCGCTCGTCGGCGCGTCGATCATCTGGAAGTTCGTCTATGAGTTCCGCCCGGAGGGCGTCAACCAGATCGGACTAATCAACCAGCTGCTCGTCTGGCTCGGTCTACCCCCACAGCAGTTCCTGCTCAACGCACCGTGGAACACGATGTTCCTCATTGTGGTGTTGATCTGGATCCAAGCCGGCTTCGCGATGACCGTGCTCTCGGCCGCAATCAAGGCGATCCCCGACGACATCATCGAGGCGGCACGACTGGACGGCCTCCACGGGTTCAAGATGTTCCGGTTCATCACCGTGCCCAGCATTCGACCGGCATTGATCGTGGTGGTCACGACGATCGCCATCGGCACGCTCAAGGTCTTTGACATCGTACGGACGATGACCGGCGGCAACTTCGACACGAATGTCGTCGCGCTCGAGTTCTACAACCAGAGCTTCCGCTTCTTCAACGAAGGCCTTGGATCCGCCTTTGCCGTCTTGCTGTTCGTGCTGGTCGTCCCGATCGTCGTCTACAACGTCCGCCAGCTTCGGAGGGTCAACTGATGGCCGCCGTCACCACCCCAATCGTCGACGAAGCTGTCGGCAAGCCTCCCACCGCCGCTACCGAGGCCAAGAAGCGGCTGACCAGTCGCTGGGCCTCTCTCGCCGCGATCATCATCGCGATCCTGTGGACGATCCCGACGTTCGGTCTGCTCGTCACGTCGTTCCGGCCGCCGCTCGACGTGCGCACGTCAGGGTGGTGGACCTGGCTGAGCGACTTCCAGTTCACGCTCGACAACTACGACGAGGTGCTATTCGGGTCGACGACCAACCTCTCGACGTTCTTCGTCAATTCGATCGTCATCACCATCCCCGCCGTGGTCATTCCGCTGACCCTTGCGCTGCTGGCGGCCTACGCCTTCGCCTGGACGCACTTCCGCGGCCGGGACCTTCTCTTTGTGGCGGTCTTCGCCCTGCAGATTGTGCCGCTCCAGATTGCGTTGCTGCCGCTGCTCACGCGTTTCGTGGATGTCGGGCTGGATGGCACTTTCTGGCCGATCTGGATCTCGCACTCGATATTCGCCCTGCCGCTGGCGATCTTCCTGCTGCACAACTTCATGCGAGAGATCCCGAAGGACCTCGTCGAGGCAGCCCGAGTCGACGGAGCAGGTCACGTCCGGATCTTCCTGCAGATCATGATGCCGTTGCTCGTTCCCGTGATCGCCGCGTTCAGCATCTTCCAGTTCCTCTGGGTCTGGAACGACTTGCTCGTCGGACTCACGATGGCGGGAGGCGCCCTCGACGTCGCGCCGCTCACCGTGCGGCTCGCTGAGTTGTCCGGCACCCGGGGCACGTCATGGCACCTGCTGTCGGCTGGCGCGTTCGTGTCGATGGTCGTACCTCTGATCGTGTTCCTGTCCTTGCAGCGCTACTTCGTTCGTGGCCTTCTCGCGGGCAGTGTCAAGGGGTAGACGCCGCAGGCTGTAGACGCTCACACATGAGGCCGAGCGGCTGGACCATGGCCACCGTCTCCTCTCGCAGGTTGACTCAAATCAACCGAGAGAGGAACAGGAACCATGACCATCTTGATCACAGCAGGTACCGGCAAGACCGGACGGCGCGTGGCCCAGCGGCTTCAGGCACAGGGGCTCGATGTCCGCGTCGGCTCCCGGAATGGCAAGCCGCCCTTCGACTGGGACGACCCCGCAACCTGGGCGTCGGCGCTGCAAGGTGTGAAGGCTGCGTACGTCGTCTACTACCCCGACCTGGCGCTGCCTGGCGGCGCAGAGGCGATCCGTGCCTTCGGCGAGCAGGCTGTTGCGGCCGGAGCGAGGCGTCTCGTGCTGCTCTCGGGCCGCGGGGAGGAAGAGGGCCTGGTGGCCGAGATCGGCGTGCAGACCCTGGGTGTCGACTGGACTGTCGTCCGGTCGAGCTGGATCAACCAGAACTTCAGCGAAGGCTTCCTGCTCGATGAGGTGCTCAGCGGCGAAGTGGTGCTGCCTATGGGTTCCCTCGCAGAGCCATTCGTCGACGCCGACGACATCGCCGACGTCGCTGTCGCGGCACTGACCGAGCCTGGGCACTCAGGGCTGCTTTACGAGCTCAGCGGTCCCCGGCTGCTCACCATCGCAGACGTCGCGGCGGATCTCAGCGAGGCGACGGGCCGCGACATCACCTATACGCCCGTCACCACAGAGCAGTTCGCTGAGGCGCTCACCGCAGAGGAAATGCTGCCAGACATGGTTGAGGCGTTCACCGACCTGTTTGCGCGGGTGCTCGACGGCCGCAACGCGCATCTGACCGATGGCGTGCAACGTGCACTCGGCCGGGAGCCGCGTGACTTCCGTGAGTTCGCCCAGGCCGCCGCTGCCACCGGCGTGTGGGCCGCCTGATCGGCGCGCCCGGCGGCCGCGGGAACGATCGCCACGACGCTTGTGTTCAATTGCTTCGTGAGTACGAATCGCGCCCGCGTCCGCGCCCCCGAGCTCGTCGGCAAGGGCGGCTGGCTCAACACTGGCGGGCAAGCGCTGCGTCTCGCTGAGCTGCGCGGGCGCTTCGTCTTGCTCGACTTTTGGACCTCCGGCTGCGTCAACTGCCTGCACGTGCTCGACGAGCTGCGGCCGCTGGAGGAGCGCTTCGCCGACGAGCTCGTCGTGGTCGGGGTGCACTCACCGAAGTTCGTCCACGAGGCCGATCACGAGGCCCTGGTCGCCGCCGTAGAGAGATACGAGGTCGCACACCCCGTGCTCGACGACCCCGAGCTGACGACGTGGCAGGCCTACGCCGTACGGGCCTGGCCGACGCTCACTCTGATCGACCCGGAGGGGTACGTGATCGCGCAGTTTTCCGGCGAGGGACACGCGCACGCGCTCGAGGCGCTCCTCGCGGAGCTCGTGCCCGAGTACGAGGCACGTGGCACGCTGCAGCGCGGCGAGGGCCCTTACGTGTCACCGGAGGCGGAGCCGACCGAGCTCCGTTTCCCCGGCAAGATCGTCGGGCTGCCCGACGGCACGTGGCTGGTCTCGGACACCAAGCACCACAGCCTTGTCGTCCTCGACGCCGAGGGGTCGGCTGTGCTGCGGCGGCTCGGCTCCGGCGAGCGTGGCTTGGTTGATGGCGCAGCTGAGCTCGCCCGCTTCTCCGAGCCGCAAGGCGTGACCGTTCTGCCGCCGGACATCGCTGCCCTGGTCGGCTACGACGTCGTCGTGGCCGACACGGTCAACCACGTGTTGCGCGGGCTGCGGCTCGCCGACTGGACGGTGCGGACCGTCGCCGGCTCGGGCCGGCAATGGATGCAGGGCTCGGGCACTGAAGACATGTCTAGCCCGTGGGACGTCGCGTGGTGGCAGGGCCGCGTGTGGATCGCGATGGCCGGGATCCACCAGCTGTGGACGTTCGACCCGCTGACCGGGGTGGTCGAGGTCGCAGCCGGGACGACGAACGAGGGCTTGTTGGACGGCCCGCTCGACGAGGCGTGGTTTGCGCAGACCTCCGGCCTGTCGGCCACCGAGACGAGGCTATGGCTGGCCGACCCGGAGACCTCATCGCTTCGTTGGATCGACGACGCGGGCGTACACACGGCTGTCGGCACCGGACTGTTTGACTTCGGCTTCCGCGATGGACCAGCTGGGGATGCTCTCCTACAGCATCCGCTCGGCGTGACAGCGCTGCCCGACGGCTCGGTTGCAGTGTCCGACACCTACAACGACGCAATCCGGCGCTACGACCCGAAGACCGGCGAGCTGACCACGCTCGCGGCCGGCGTGCGTGAGCCGAGCGCCGCAGTCGTTGACGGCGACACGCTCCTCGTCGTGGAGAGCGCCGCCCACCGGCTGACCAGGGTGTCGCTGGGCGCCGCGGCGAGTCGTACCGCAGGCTTTGCCCACCGCACACAGCGACCGATGACCGAGATCGGTCCCGGCAAGGTTGAGCTGTCCGTGGTCTTCGAGCCACCACGCGGTCAGAAGCTCGACGAGAGGTACGGTCCACCCACCCGCCTGCTCGTCTCGGCCACACCCGCCGCACTGCTTCGTGACGGCGACGGCCGGGGCACCGAGCTCACTCGCGTGCTTGACATCAACGCCCGCGTCGGTGACGGCGTGCTGCACATTGCGGCGATGGCGGCGTCGTGCGATGGCGAGGGTGAAGGTGCGGCCTGCCATGTGCACCAGCAGGACTGGGGCGTGCCCGTCCGCGTCGTCGACGGCGCACCGATGCGGCTGGAGCTCTTCCTCTCCGGCCGCACGTGACGTGCGTCAGTAGCCGCGGCTCGTGTCGCCGGCCGACTCCTGTCCGCCGATCCCGCCGATGAACTCGTCGCTTGGCATCGGCTTGGAGAACATCGGGTAGTCGTACGTGATCGCGTTTGCATGCTCTTCGGAGCTCGTCGCCGCGACACAGTCGGTGAGGGTCACGACCTCATACCCCCGCTCGTACGCCGACCGCATCGTCGACTCGACGCAGCAGTTGGTGAGGAACCCGCCGAGCGCCACAGTCTGCAGACCCTTGCTGCGCAGGATGAAGTCGAGGTTTGTGCTCGCAAAGGTGTCCAGCCCACGCTTGCCCTCGACCACGATGTCGTCGTCGGCAGGGGTCAGGTCGTCGATGATCTGGGCACCCCACTCGCCCTGAACGAACGCGTTGCTGTCGACGACGCCCTTCAGGATGCCGTATGGGTGATTGGTGATCTCCCGGTAGCCACCTTTGAAGCTGATCGGTGCGTGGATCACGGTGACACCGGCCTGGCGGGCGGCCTCGACGACCTTCTTCGTGTTGTCGAGCATGCCGGTTTCGGCCATGACGTCCTTCACCGCACCGTGCAGCGCCCCGCCCTCGGTGGTGAAGTCGTTCTGGTACTCGATGAGCACGACGGCGGTCTTCTTCGGGTCCATGTGTCCTCCTCGTCCGCGCCTGGTCAAGGTCTACCCGCCGGGGGTCGTTCAAGCAACGGGCCGTGCCAGCCGCTAGTGTTATTGGAAACGAACTTTACGAATCGCAGACCGTGCCTGGAGATGCTGTGCTGTTGCCTCGCCCCACCTCGTACGCGCCCGCCGCTGGTCATTTCACCCTGTCCGAGCACACCGTGCTCGCGGCCGCCCCAGAGCTCGAAGGGGTCGCCCAGTGGCTGCGTGCCGCACTCGGTCCCGCGATCGGGTTCGCGCTGCACCAGGGAGATCGCGAGGCCGATGTCGTACGGCTGGCCATCGACAGGGCTCTCCCGGCCGAGGGATATCGAGTGACCGTCACTCCGGAGGCGGTGCAGATCGACGGCGGTGGCGCGGCAGGCGTGTTCTACGGCGCGCAGACGTTGCGCCAGCTGTTGCCGCCGCAGGTGTTCCGCCGCGCCCACGTGACGGGGGTGGCGTGGACCGCGCCAGCTTGCCAGATCGAGGATGCGCCGCGGTTTGGATGGCGTGGCGCGATGCTCGACGTCGTACGCCACTTCGTTCCCAAGGCCGACGTCCTGCGTCTGATCGACCTGCTTGCCATGCATCGCCTCAATGTCCTGCACCTGCACCTCACGGACGACCAGGGCTGGCGGGTGGAGATCAAGCGGTACCCGCGGCTGACCGAGGTCGGGGCCTGGCGACGCGAGTCGCAGATCGGCGCCGCTGCCGACGCACCCGGCGACGGTCGCCCACACGGTGGCTTCTACACGCAGGACGACCTGCGGGAGATCGTCGCCTACGCCGCGGAGCGGCACGTGACCGTCGTGCCCGAGATCGAGACGCCCGGTCATGCACAGGCGGCCATCGCTGCCTACCCCGAGCTCGGCGTCACTGGCGAGCAGCTCGACGTGTGGACCCGCTGGGGGATCAACGACAACGTTCTCAACGTCGAGGAGTCCACCATCGACTTCTTCCGCCACGTGCTCGACGAGGTCATGGAGATCTTCCCCTCGACCTTCATCGGCATCGGTGGCGATGAGTGCCCCAAGACGCAGTGGGAGTCGAGCCCGCGTGTGCAGGAGCGCATGCGCGAGCTCGGTGTCGCCGACGGGGAGGCGCTGCAGAGCTGGTTCGTCCGCCGGCTCGACGCGCACCTCACCGCGCGTGGGCGGCGCCTGTTCGGGTGGGACGAGATCCTGGAGGGCGGGCTCGCCCCGGGTGCGACCGTCGCGTCGTGGCGTGGCATGTACGGCGCTGTCGCGGCTGCGCGCAAGGGCCACGACGTGGTCGCGTGCCCGGACGACCTGGTGTACCTCGACTATCGCCAGTCCGAGCTGCCAACCGAGCCGATCCCGGTGAGCATCCCGCTGACGTTGCAGGACGTGTACGGCTTCGACCCTGTGCCCGCCGAGCTGTCCGCAGACGAGGCCGCGCACATCCTGGGCGGCCAGTGCAACATCTGGACCGAGCACATGGACTCGCCGCGGGTCATCGACTACATGGCGTTCCCGAGGCTCTGCGCGTTCGCGGAGGCGATCTGGTCGTCTGGACAGGGGAACTTCGCCGAGTTCCACACGCGGCTCGACCAGCATCTGCGACGCCTCGACGCGATCGGAGTCGAGTACCGCCGCGACACTGGCCCGCTGCCTTGGCAGGAGCGGCCCGGCATCGTCGGCCGGCCCGCGACGCGAGATGAGCGCGCGGCCTACTTCGCAGAGGTCACGCAGAACATCCTCGACTGAGGTCGCTGGGGCGCCCCGCGCTGCGGGGCGGGGCGGTGCGATGCCGGCCCGGCTCAGTCGTCGACGAGCTCTTCGAACAGCGTGAGCTGCAGGTCGCCCGGCGCGGCTAGGCGTGCGTTCAACGAGTCCCACGGCGTACGTCGTGCCGTGGCGATCACCGTCGCCCCCGCCTCGGCCAGCGTGGCGGTCAAAGCATCGGCATCGTCGACCTCGAACGCGACACGGATGTGCCCGGCGACCCGCTCACCCACCTCGACGTCGTCGATGTAGTCGGCTTGCGCGGGATCAGCAATCTCCAATGTCGCAGTACCGGCCTCGAGGATCGTCACTCTGCCCTCGGGCGCGTTGATGGCCAGCTGCTCGCGCAGGCCGAGGACGTCGCGGTAGAAGCGCACCGCCTCGTCGTAGTTGTCCGTGGTGACGACGAGCCGCATCTGGCGTACGGGCGATTGAGTCACGCCGCCGAGCCTATTGCGGCGATGGGAATGACCACGTCCAGCAGGTTTCTCCCCGCACCGCTAGGCCTCAAGTCCTGGTGGTGCGGGGTGGCGCATGCTTCACGTGGTCATTCCCGCCCTCAGAACGCCGCCTCCGGCAGGTCCATCAGGTCGTTGTCGGTCGCCTCCGCGATCTTGAGCTCGCTGCGCAGCTTGGGCAGCACCTGGCGAGCGAACCACTGTGCCGCCGCGACCTTGCCCTCGTAGAACGCCTCGTCCTTCTCGGATACCTCACCGTCCAGCCGGGTGAGCGCAACCTCGGCCTGCCGCAGCAGCAGCCACGCGGTCACCAGCTCACCGGCGGCCAGCAGCAGTCGGGTCGTGTTCTGGCCGACCTTGTAGAGGTTGCGCGGGTCGCCGCCCTCGACGCCCGGGCGGGCCGACACGAGGAAGTTGGTCATCACACTCACGAGGCCCTGCACGTCTGCCAGTGCCCCGGCGAGTAGTGCGCGCTCGTTCTTCAGTCGGCCGTTGCCCGCCTGCGAGTCGGCGAACTCCGAGATCTCGCCGGCCAGCTGCAGCAGTGCCCGGCCCTCGTCTTTGGCGATCTTGCGGAAGAAGAAGTCTTGGCCCTGGATTGCGGTAGTGCCCTCGTACAGCGTGTCGATCTTTGCGTCGCGGACGTACTGCTCGAGCGGGTAGTCCTGCAGGAATCCGGAGCCACCAAACGTCTGCAGCGACTCGGTGCCGAGCAGCACCCAGGCCCGCTCGGAGCCGAACCCCTTCACGATCGGCAGCAGTAGATCGTTGAGCGCCTCGGCCGCCTCGTCCGTCTCACCCGCCGCCTGCGCCAGCGTGATGCGGTCTTGGATGCTCGCGGTGAACAGCACGAGTGCGCGCATGCCTTCTGCATAGGCCTTCTGGGTGAGCAGCGACCGGCGTACGTCGGGGTGGTGGGTGATCGTGACGCGCGGCGCGTCCTTGGCCGGGTTGGACAGATCGGCTCCCTGCACGCGCGACTTCGCGTACTCCAGCGCATTGAGGTAGCCCGTCGAGAGCGTCGAGATGGCTTTGGTGCCTACCATCATGCGGGCAAACTCGATGACCTTGAACATCTGCGCGATGCCATCGTGCACGTCGCCAAGCAGGTAGCCGACCGCAGGGTGCTTCTCGCCGAGCGCGAGTTCACAGGTCGTCGAGACCTTGAGGCCCATCTTGTGCTCAGCGTTGGTGGCGTAGACGCCGTTGCGCTCGCCGAGCTCGCCGGTCTCCCAGTCAAAGAGAAACTTGGGTACGAGGAACAGCGACAGCCCCTTGGTGCCGGAGCCATGACCCTCCGGGCGGGCCAGCACGTAGTGGATGATGTTGCCGGCCAGGTCGCTCTCGCCACTGGTGATGAACCGCTTGACGCCCTCGAGGTGCCAGGTGCCGTCGGGCTGCTGCACCGCCTTGGTCCGGCCCGCTCCGACGTCGGAGCCTGCGTCGGGCTCGGTGAGCACCATGGTGGTGTTCCATCCGTGGTCGACAATCTGCCGCGCGATCTTGTGCTGCTCGAGGGTGCCGAGCTCCCAGATGACCCGCGCGAAATCTGCAGCCGACGCATACATCCACACGCCCGGGTTAGCGCCGAGCACGAGCTCGGCGATCGACCAGCGCAACGTCGGCGGACACGGAGTGCCGCCGTGCTCGGCGGGCACGGCGAGCCGCCACCACTCGGCGTCCATGTAGGCCTGGTAGGACCGCTTGAAGGACGCCGGCAGGGTGGCGGTGTTGGTCGCGGGGTCGAAGACCGGTGGGTTGCGATCGCTGTCGATGTAGGACTCAGCTATCTCCTCGGTCGCGAGACGCTCGACCTCGGCCAGGATGCTGCGCGCAGTCTCGCTGTCGATCTCCTCGTATGGACCAGTCCCCAGGATCTCGTCGCGCTCCAGTACCTCGAACAGCATGAACTCGATATCGCGGAGATTGGACTTGTAGTGCCCCATCGGTCCTCCGGGGTCGCAGCGGCCGGCGGCCGCGGGTTACTCACTGGTAACCCCATCTTGCTACTCGCGGGTAACGTGGCGCAAGCGCGTCCGGAGATTCGGTAGTTCAGACGGCTCGAATGATTCGCCGACGCCGACGGCGGCGCGCCAACACCCGCTGCAGCTGGACGATCTGGGCCCGCCGAACGCTGCGCCTGCCGTCATTGAGGACGGGCGCCGTCCGGTTCATCGGGTTCCCTCCGCCTGCTTGAGTGGCCACCCACACGTTGGCATCGGCAGGACCGCCGGGCATCGACGCCAGCCGCCGTGTCGGCTTACTGCTGGCTGCAGTCGAGCAATTACCGCTAGCCGGTATACGGCGGAGACCCCGCCGGGATCGGCGGGGCTTCCGGCGAAGCGGCGGATACGGGGCGTCAGGCGGGCGACACCACGACGTGTTTGACGTCTGCCATGTACCGTCCGGCGGCCGCGGACGCCTCCTCGGATGTGGAGCCGGCCTGGCGCGCGTCCATGTAGGCGCCGTACCAGTCCCACCAGTCGTGCGGGGGTGCGGCCTTCTCGAACGCGCCGTGATGGATGGCGGTCTCGTGCAGCAGATCGGCGAGACCGGCGCCGTCCTTGGTCCCACCCCTGCCTGGAAGCCGCTCCGTAACCTCCTGCAGGACCCACGTGTTGCCGTCGGGGTCGGCGAACGTAGCCAAGCTGAGGTACGAGCGACGCTGCGGGTCAACACCCGGCACCGGGCCCTTGCCGGGCTCGGTGTGGACGATCTCGCTGACGTCGACGCCGCGCCCGATCAGGTCGGCGCGGGCCACCTCGATGTCATCGACGATCAGCAGCAGGCGCTCTAGCGGCTCCGACATCGTCGTCGTCCCCTCCCCGAACTGGATCGACGCCGTCGAGCCCGGTGGGGTGAACTGCACCCCACGCGTCTTCTCGGTTGGCTTGAAGTCGATGTCGAGACGCCATCCCAGACTCTGGTAGAACGCCTTGGCGCGGTCGACGTCGGCGACCGGCAACGTCGTGACCTCGAACCTCATAGTGACGGTCGCGCCGCCAGACGCCTCCGCAGGGGTGTTGCCGCTCAGCTGGGTCGTGCTCATCGTTACCTCCGTGGGTCGACTGGGCGGATTGCCATGTACCGAGACTGCCCGCTCGGCACGCCGTTCGCCCCCGCGGAACCCCCTGGTCCCAACCCGCGACCACGCGTGCCACGGGGGCCGATCGGGTGCGCGCGTTTGCGCCGTCATTGGGGGCTGCTGCTGCGATCATCGACGTCGTGACAGCGACGCCAGGGCGATCCGAGTCTGCTTCGGGCACCGTGCTTATCACGCTTGCGTCAGCGCAGTTCCTCATGACGCTGGACAGCTCGGTGATGAACGTGTCGATCGCCACCGTCGCCAAGGATGTGGGCACGACGGTCACCGGCATCCAGACCGCGATCACGCTGTACACGCTGGTCATGGCGTCCCTGATGATCACTGGAGGCAGGATCGGGGCGATCGTGGGCCGAAAGCGGGCTTTCACGATCGGGTGCGTGATCTATGGCGTCGGCTCGTTTGTCACTGCAATCTCGCAGAACCTGGCGATGCTGCTGATCGGCTGGTCGTTCCTCGAGGGAGTCGGCGCCGCGCTGATCATGCCCGCGGTGGTCGCTCTGGTGGCCTCGAACTTTGATCGGACACAGCGTCCGCGGGCGTACGGCCTGGTCGCCTCCGCCGGCGCGATCGCGGTGGCGGCCGGTCCGCTCATCGGTGGTCTGTTCACTACGTATGCGTCGTGGCGGTGGGTGTTCGCCGGTGAAGTGCTGGTTGTTCTGATCATTCTTGGCATGGCCCGGCGGATGGCAGACACGCCCGCGGAGCAAGGTGCGCGGATGGACCTGGTGGGCACGGGCCTATCGGCGCTCGGTCTCGGATTGGTGGTCTACGGAGTAATCCGTTCGGGTAGCTGGGGCTTCGTGCTTCCGAAGCCCGGCGCTCCCGAATGGCTGACCCTCTCACCGGTGATCTGGCTGATCCTGGCGGGCGGTTGCGTCCTGGTCGGCTTCCTAGGTTGGGAGCGGCGCCGCCTCGATCATGGGCAGGCGGCGCTCATCGATCCGGCCATGCTGAACAACCGGCTGCTGCGCGGGGGCCTCACGTCGTTCTTCTTCCAGTACCTGCTGCAGGCGGGCCTGTTCTTCGTGGTGCCGCTGTTCCTTTCGGTCGCGCTCGGGTTGTCGGCCATCGCGACGGGCGTACGGTTGCTGCCGCTGTCGGTCACGTTGCTGCTGGCCGCGGTAGGGGTCCCGAAGCTGTTCCCGAATGCCTCGCCTCGCCGGGTGGTGCGGCTCGGCTTCCTGGCACTGTTTACGGGCATCGTGGTCATGATCGCGCTCCTCGACATCGGAGCCGGGCCAGAGATCGTCACGTGGCCGATGCTGCTCGCCGGGTTGGGTGTCGGCGCGCTGGCTTCACAGCTGGGAAGCGTGACGGTGTCGGCTGTCCCGGACGAGGAGAGCGGCGAGGTCGGCGGCTTGCAGAACACCGTCACAAACCTCGGCGCATCCATCGGCACGGCACTGGCCGGAGCCGTCCTCATATCCGCGCTCTCAGCGTCCTTTCTCACTGGAATCGAGAACAATCCAGCCATCCCCGAGGACTTGTCGTCGGCAGCCCAGGTCGAACTGGCCAGTGGGATTCCATTCGTCTCCGACGCCGACCTCGGTCAGGCACTCGAGGATGCGGGAGTGCCGGCTGAGACCGCGGACGCGATCATCGAGGAGAACGAGGAGTCCAGGCTGGCCGGCCTACGGGCCGCGCTGTCGGTCCTGGCAATCTTCGCCTTGCTGGCGTTGGCCTTCTCGCGTGCCATACCCACGCGCCAACCGGGAGCCGCGTCGCGCCACGCTGAGGAATCGGCCCGTCCCCAGTAGGGCCTTGATGCCAAGGGAGTCCTAGTCCGCCTCGCCGCGCGACCACGGCGTGCTGGCCCAAGGGTCGTAGTCGACCTCCAACGGCTCCTGCTCCGGCCGTTCAGGTTCCGGCACGTGCTGCAGATTGACACGGATGCGATACCAGACCGAGCTCCGCCCCCGCATCCCGTCGACCAGGACGTCGGCCGGCTGCAGATGCCGTACAACACTGCCGTGCCGTGCCTTCCAGCGGTCGAGACCCGCCAGTGCCTCTTCCTTCGACTTGGCTCGGGCGATCTCGATCAGCGGCATGGTCTGCTGCCGGCGGCCGGTGCCCTTGGGCGGCTTCTCTGCCGGGCCGAGCCGCTCGGCAAGCTCCAGCAACGGCTCCAGTGAGCCGACGGCGTCATCGATGCCCGCGCCCGGATCGCCGATGTCCGCATAGCGCTCGAGCACGGTCGGCATGGTGAACAGCTCCGGCCGGCTGTCATGCACCTCGTCCCATGACAGCGGGGTGGACACTCGCGCGTCCGGTGTGGGTCGTACTGAATATGCCGAGGCCACCGTGCGGTCCTTGGCGTTCTGGTTGAAGTCGACGAACACACCCTGCCGCTCTTCCTTCCACCACCGTGCCGTCGCCAGGTCGGGCGCGCGGTTCTCCACCTCCCGGGCGAGTGACTCAGCGGCGAGGCGTACGTGCCGAAACGTCCAGCGCGGCTCGATCCGCGTGTTGATGTGGAAGCCGCGTGACCCGGACGTCTTGGGCCAGCCGACCAGTCCGTGGTCCTCCAGGACGCCCTTGGCAACGAACGCGACGTCGACGATCTGCTGCCAGTCGACGCCGGGCACCGGGTCGAGGTCGATGCGCAGCTCGTCGGGGTGCTCGAGGTCCTCGGCCTGCACCGGGTGCGGGTTGAGGTCGATGCAGCCGAGATTGATGACGTACGCGAGACCGGCCGGGTCGCGGACCACGGCTTCCTCGGCGGACGTGCCCGACGCGTACTTCAGCTCGGCGACCTGCAGCCAGTCAGGCCGGTTCTTCGGCACGCGCTTTTGGAAGAACGCCTCCTCGTCGATCCCGTTGACGAACCGCTTGAGGATCATCGGTCGGCCCGCGATGCCCCGCAAGGCACCATCAGCGACGGTGAGGTAGTAGTGCACGAGATCGAGCTTGGTGATGCCGAGTGCGGGGAAGATGACCTTGTCGGGGTTGGTGATCGTCACCTCGCGCCCGGCCGCCTCCAGCACGTACTTGGGTGGCACGTGATCCACATTAACGTTCGGTGGCCGACTTCCGCGTTGTTACAGTCCGCTGCATGGCTGCCACCGTGACCCTGGTCGGCGACCGCGTGCGGCTGACCCCGATGGCGCGCGACGACGCGCCTCAGCTGCTTGCCGCGGCCAACGAGGACCGCACGACCTACGGGTTCACGACTGTGCCCGCGACCGAGGGCGACGCCCGCTCGTACGTCGAGGCCGCCCTCGCCGATCAAGCAGCCGGGGTGGCACTGCCGTTCACCGTTCGTACGTCAGATGGCCGGGTGGTCGGCTCGAGCCGGTTCCTCGATCTCGAGTACTGGACGCCGGGCCTGGACGTCGTAGGCACTGACGGCGTGCCGACAGTGGGCGAGATCGGAAGTACGTGGTACGCGGCGTCCGTGCAGCGGACCGGGCTCAACGTCGAGGCCAAGCTGTTGCTCCTCACGCATGCCTTTGAGGTCTGGCAGGTCGTGCGCGTCACCCTCAAGACCGATGCGCGCAACGAGCGCAGCCGCACGGCCATCGCCAAGATCGGCGCGAAGTTCGAGGGTGTGCGCCGCGCGCACATGCCGGCCCGCGCACACGGTGTGATCCGGGACACCGCCTACTACTCGATCGTCTCCGAGGAATGGCCGAGCGTGCGAGACCTGCTCCGTGCCCGGCTCGCGCGCTTCAGCCAGCAGGCCACGGACCCGCCGAGTGTTTCAAGCCACGGGATCCCGGTGCACCCGACTTACGGTTGATTCGTGCAGCTCAGCGTCGCGGAGGCCCGAGGTCGCTTCGCGAGCGCGCGGGTTGCCCGCCTCGCCTCGGTTGCCCCCGACGGCCGGCCGCACCTCATACCGGTCACCTTCGCGATCGTCGATGACGTCATCGTGACTGCGGTCGACGACAAGCCGAAGACCACACCGCGGTTGCAGCGGCTGATCAACGTCGAGCACGAGCCGCGAGTGGCGTTCCTGGTGGACGTGTACGACGAGGACTGGTCGGCGCTCTGGTGGGTGCGAGCTGACGCCATCGCGCGCGTGCTCACGTCCGGACCGTTGCACGAGCGGGCGGTCGCGTGGCTGGTGGAGCGGCACCCCCAGTACGCCGCGACACCGCCGACCGGAGCGGTCATCCGGGCGCGGGTTACCCGATGGATCGGCTGGCGGGCGACGCCGTAGGGGTCGAGGCTGGTGCCGCATGTCGAGAACCGCCCGACCGCTCCGACCACGGGGAAACGCTCCGAGGGGGCGTACAGGACGAGGAGAGTCACCTGATGAAGTACATGATCCTCATGTTCGGCGACCAGTCGGGCGTCGCGGAGAAGTCACCCGAATGGATCTCACGCATGATCGAGTTCATGTTCCAGATCGACGAGGACCTGGCGAAGACTGGCGAGCTCGTCTTCCAGCAGGGCCTCGCAGATCCCTCCACGGCGAAGCTGGTCACTTACCGCGACGGAGTGGCACTTCCGACTGATGGCCCGTACGCGGAGTCGAAAGAGTCGCTAGCCGGCTTCTGGATCGTCGACGTGGCCAGCGAGGCACGCGCGTTCGAGATCGCGAGCCAGATCGTCGAGGTCATCGAAGGACCCGTGGAGGTGCGCGCCGCCATGGACGAGCCACCGGACGAGGTCCTCGAGCAACTCGCGCCGCAGGTGCTGGCCAAGCGACGGGCCGCGCAGCCGTGAGTGACATCGACTGGAAGATCGAGGTCATCCCGGTGCCGGTCACCGACATAGATCGGGCCAAGGCGTTCTACGCCGACAAGTGCGGGTTCAACGTCGACCTCGACTCGACGGTCGGTGATGATGTACGGATTGTGCAGCTGACACCGACCGGCTCGGGTTGCTCGATCATGCTCGGCGCCGACATCGACAGCGCACCCGGATCGCTGCGCGGCGTCCAGATCGTGGTCGACGACATCGAAGCCGCCCGTGACGAACTCATCGCGCGCGGCGTCAATGCCTCGTCCGTGCGGCACTTCGACGTCGACAAAGGCGGGTATGCGGAGGGCCGCGGCGGTCCTTGGAACTCCTTCGTGTTCTTCAGCGACCCGGACGGCAACACCTGGGTCGTTCAGGAGCGCCCTGATGCCAGCTTGACAGACACCGGCAGCAGGTAGCCGTCTCCACTGCGGTACGCGGTGAGTGCCGTGTCGAACGCAGCCCGTACGCGTTGTTGCGTCTCGGCGGACTGGCCCGCCACCAGTGACGACGTGCGGACGGTGCCGGCCATGAACCCGTCCCAGAGATGATCCCCCGACGGCACCGGGTGGTCGAAGGCGAGGCGCTCGACCCGCACGTCGACGAGCCCGGCCTGGAGCAGCAATGTCGAGAACGCATCGTCGTCGGCGAACCGGAAGAACGGTGGGCCCACGGGGATCGACTCGGGCGGGGCGGCACCCGCGTCTGCCAAGGCATCGAGAAGTACGGCGAGCAGGCGCATCCGATCGGGCTGGTCCCAGGCAGTCAGTGCTACGCGGCCACCTGGGCGCAAGACGCGAGCCAACTCGCTGACCGCCCGCTCCGGCCGGCCAAAGTGCAGGACACCGAAGTTGGCCACGACCGCCTCGAACGAGTCGTTCGCGTAGGGCAAGTTCTCAGCGTCTGCGACGTGAAACTCGCCTGACGGCACCCTGGCTCGAGCGAGGGCGATCATCGCCGGGGCAACGTCCACACCGTCGACGGAGGCCCCTCGTTCCGCGGCCGCCGCGGCCGCATATCCCGGCCCTGTCGCAACATCGAGGACGTGCTTGCCTGCGCTGACACCTGCGGCATCGAGAAGCTGCTCCACGACGCGGCTCGTCAGTTGACCGAAGAAGGAGTCGTAGGTCCCGGCCTTGGTCTCCCACCCCGCAGCCTCGAACCTGTTGAAGGCCGCTGCGTCCACCGGCGGCTGTGACTGGCCTTGGGTCATGGTGCATCGCCTCCCGCGCCCATTCAGTCGATCATGGTGCGTGACAACGGCCCGGGCAAGCGGTCGGCCCTGCGCAGGCTCGCGGACATCTCGTGGACGACCTGGGTCATGGCGGCCGCCGAGTGACCGCTGATGAACGCGTCGATGTGCGGCAGCGCCGCCTGCATGCCGCCGGCGAGCGGCTCGAAGCCGGGCGCGGCAGATCGCGGGTTTGCCCAGACAATCCGGTGGGCACGCCCGGCGAGGTCGGCCATCTGCCGCCCGAGCAGTGCGGGGTCGTCGCGCTCCCAGCCGTCGGAAACGATCAGTATGACCGCGCCGTGCGCCATGCCGCGCCGGCCGTATCCGTCCAGGAACGCGCGCAGTGCCAGGCCGATGCGCGTTCCACCCGACCAGTCGGGCATGAGCGTCGCCGCGTGCGTCAGTGCCCGGTCGGGGTCCGAGTGGCGCAGCGCGCGGGTCAGTCTCGTGAGTCGTGTGCTGAACACGAACACCTCGGCCCGCGCCCGGGTCGCGGCACCCCACAGGAGATGCAGGTAGGCGCGGGCGTACGGCTCCATCGACCCGGAGATGTCGAGGATGGCGACCAGGCGACGCGGCTTGCGCTTGCGGGAGCGCCGGATCGGCGCGACTGGATCCCCCGCCGAACGGATGCTGTGTCGCAGCGAGGCACGTACGTCCAAGCGGTCGCCACGGGGATGCCGGCGACGTCGCCGCGACATCCGCAGCGGTGGTTCGACCTTGAGCAGCTGCAGCAACGGGGCGAGCTCGGCCAGCTCGTCGGCAGTCAGCCGCGCGAAGTCGACATCGGTCAGCCGCTCGTCTGCGCTGGCCAGTGTCGGGATCGGTCGGGCATCGTCGTCCTCGTCGTCGCCCTCGCCCGCCTCGAACCTTGCCCCCGACCGGGCAGCGGAATCGTCCTCGGGTGCCTTGCGGACGACGTCAGGCAGTTGCGGAGCAACCTCGTTCGAGTCGCCGCGCGATCCCGCGTCGTCCGCCATGCCGCGGAACACGAGCGCGAAGAGCGCGTCGAAGACGGGTACGTCTGCGTGCGAGCGCAGCAGGCTGACCCGCGCACACCAGTACAGCTCGTCGACGGTGCGTGGCACGCCCAGCTCGACAAGCTGGGCAAGGCGAATCGTCTGGTCGGGGGACACGGCCACGCCCGACGCATGCAGCCGGTCGCTGAAGCGGGCGAGCAGCGTTGCTGTGTCGGCCTTGCTCTCTTCCGTGATCATTCGTCGGCGAGGTTTGCGGCGCGGACGAGCTGCTGGTCGTCGACGTACTTCAGCACCGAGCCCAACGTCCGATCGATGGCAGCGCGGTCCACTGTGCGGAAGCCCAGCAGCTCGAGCGCGGCCACCCAGTCGATCGTCTCGGCTATACCAGGGGGTTTCTGCAGGTCGAGCCCCCGGATCCGCTCGACAACGCGGGCGGCCTGGTCCGCGACCAACGTGGAGCTGCCCGGCACGCGGCGGCGGACGATCTCGGCAGCGCGCGCGGCGGGTGGGTAGTCGATCCAGTGGAACAAGCATCGCCGCTTGAGCGCGTCGTGCAGCTCGCGCGTGCGGTTGGACGTGAGAACCACGATGGGGCGGTGCGTCGCGCGTACGGTGCCGATCTCAGGGATTGTCACGGCGCCTTCGCCGAGCAGCTCCAGCAGGAACGCCTCGAAGTCGTCGTCGGCGCGGTCGACCTCGTCGATCAGGAGCACCGCCGGCCGTGGACCGGGGTGGCGCAGAGCGGCCAGCAACGGCCGCTCGATGAGGAACTCCTGGCCGAACAACGCATCCTCGGCGAGATCGGCGCCGCGCGCCTCGGCGAGCCTGATCGCAAGCAGCTGCCGCGGGTAGTTCCACTCGTACAGCGCCTCTGCGATGTCGATCCCCTCGTAGCACTGCAGCCGCACGAGCGGGGTGTCGAGCACCGCGGCCAGCGCCTTCGCGGCCTCCGTCTTGCCGACGCCAGGCTCGCCCTCGATCAGCACTGGCTGGGCAAGCCGTGCCGCGCAGTACAACGCGGTCACAGTGCCGTCGTCGGCGAGGTAGTTGACCGAGTCGAGGGCGGCGCTCAAGGTTTCGAGGTCGGGCAGTTTCTCCGCGACGCTCGACGTGCTCTCAGTCACGATGCGTAGGCCATCGGGTTGTCGAGATAGGCGTTGCGACACCCCGTACCGCAGAAGTAGACGACTCCCGCGGCGGTCTCCACGTGTGGCGACGCGGTCACGGCCGCCACCGTCATGCCACACACCGGGTCGGTTGATGTGGCGACCTCTCGCGCTGCTGTCGGCGGTTCGGCCGTCTGCTGCTGGCCCTCGCGCAGAACACTGACGATCTCGGCGAGGATGGACAGTGCGACCTCAGGAGCGGTGCGGGCGCCGATGTCGAGACCGGCTGGTGTGCGAACCAGGGCACGCTGCGACTCATCGATGGACAAGGCGTCGAGTACGGCCGGGCCACGGCGACGGCTCGCAACCAGGCCGATGTACGGGACCCCAGCGCGCAGCGCCCACTCCAGCGCCGGCACCTCGTCGTTGCCGTGTGAGGCGACGATGACGGCCCGTAGACCGGCCGCCGGCAGGTCGTCCGGTTTGTCGAAGGCCAACACCTGGAAGCCGAACATCCGGTGCGCACGCAGCAGTGCAGTGGCGATCGGTGCGTGCCCGAACAACGCCACCACGGGCAACGGCACTGCGGGCTCGAGGAAGATGTCCAGCGTGCCCCCGGACAGGCAGGGGTTGTGCACGGTGACGACCCCGTCGGCATCCACGTCGGTCGACTCGGCGAATGCGGGAGTGATGCGGACGAGCCGTGGTTCTGAAGTTGCGAGCACCTCGAGCGCCTGCACGCGCACGGTGGCCTCGGCGCAGTCGCCGCCGACGAAGCCCTCGATCTTGCCGTCGGCGAGGACGAGGGCCGCGTCGCCGGGTTTGGCGCTGGTCGGCCGCTCGGCGCGGACGACAGTGGCCCAGACGAACGGCGTGCCGGCAGCGGCGAGGGTGGCAGCCTGTCCTGCCAGCTCAGGGCGTGCCGCCATCACGTAATCCTCACACCACCAGGCTTTGCCCCGCACCACCAGGGCTGCAAGCCTGGCGATGCGGGGGAGAACCTGCTTAACGTGGTCATTCGTCCGTGATGGCCAGGTCGGTGCGGAACGGCCGTCCCTGGATCGTGCGCCACACCTGTGCCGGCGTGAACGGCATGTCGGCGTGCCGGACTCCGTACGGCTTGAGCGCATCCAGCACCGCGTTGACCACGGCGGCCGGTGAACCAACGGTCGCCGACTCGCCGACTCCCTTGGCACCGATCGGGTGGTGCGGCGACGGGGTGACCGTCTCGCCAAGCTCCCAGGACGGGCACTCCATCGCCGTCGGCAGCTGGTAGTCCATGAACGAGCCGCCCAGGTTGTTGCCGTCCTCGTCGAACGCGATGACCTCCATGAGCGCCATCCCGATGCCGTCGGCCAGGCCGCCGTGGATCTGCCCTTCGACGATCATCGGGTTGATGCGCGGGCCGCAGTCGTCGACCGCGATGAATCGGCGCACCTTGACCTCGCCGGTGCCGGGGTCGACATCGACGACGCAGATGTAGGCACCGAACGGGTAGGTCAGGTTGGGCGGGTCGTAGACGCAGGCGGCATCCAGGTGCCCTTCAACGCCCTCAGGCAGCTCCAGCGGCCCATGGGCGGCGAGGGCCACCTCCTGGATCGTCTTGGACACTGACGGGTCGCCCTTGACCGAGAAGGTGCCGCGTCCGACCTCGATGTCATCGGGCGAGACCTCCATCATCGCCGCGGCGATGACCTTGGCCTTGTCGACGACGCGCTTCGACGCGACAGCAACAGCAGCACCGGACACCGGGGTGGAGCGGCTGCCGTAGGTGCCAAGCCCGAACGGCGTGTTGTCGGTGTCGCCGTGCACCACGTCGATGTCATCTGAGGGAATGCCCGTCAGCTCGGACACGATCTGGGCGAACGTGGTCTCGTGCCCTTGGCCTTGGGACTGCACCGACAGTCGTACGACGGCCTTGCCTGTCGGGTGCACGCGCACCTCGGCGCCGTCGGCCATGCCGAGCCCGAGGATGTCCATGTGCTTGCGTGGCCCGGCCCCAACGCCCTCGGTGAAGAAGCTGAGCCCGATGCCCATGAGCTCGCCGCGCTGGCGCTTGGCGGCCTGCTCACGACGGAGCTCGTCGTAGCCGGCGATCTCCATGGCCTTCCGCAGGGCGCGCGGGTAGTCGCCGGAGTCGTACTCCCAACCGGTCGGTGTCGTGTAGGGGAACTGCTCCGGCTTGAGGAGGTTTTTCATGCGCAGCTCGGCGGGGTCCATGTCGAGCTCGTGCGCCAGGCAGTCGACGATGCGCTCGACTGCGTAGGCCGCTTCGGTGATGCGGAACGAGCAGGCGTAGGCGACCCCGCCGGGCGCCTTGTTGGTGTAGACGCCGGTGACCGCACAGTGCGCCGCCGGATAGTCGTAGCTGCCGGTGAAGATGTGGAAGAAACCGGCTGGGAACTTGGTCGGCTGGGCCGTGTTGTTGAACGCCCCATGGTCGGCGAGAACGTTGACCCGCATCGCGAGGATCTTGCCCTCGCGCGTCGCCGCGATCTCCGTGTGCATGTGGTAGTCGCGGGCGAACGAGGTCGACATGAGGTTCTCGGCGCGGTCCTCGACCCACTTGACCGGCTTCCCGGTGACGATCGAGCCCACAACGGCGAGCACGTATCCGGGGTAGATGCCGACCTTGTTGCCGAAGCCGCCGCCGATGTCGGGGCTGACGACGCGGATCTTGTGCTCCGGAAGCCCGGCGACGATCGCGTAGAGGGTGCGATGCGCGTGCGGCGCCTGAGTGTTGCAGTAGATAGTGAGCTTGCCGGTCACCTTGTCCATGTCGGCGATAGCGCCACACGTCTCCAGCGGCGCTGGGTGTACGCGCGGATAGAGGATGTCCTCGGAGACGACGACCTCGGCGGCTGCGAACGCGGCATCGGTCGCCGCCTTGTCGCCCGCCTCCCAGTCGAAGATGTGGTTATCGGCCTTGCCCTCGATGTCGTCGCGGATGACGGGCGCACCGGGATCGAGTGCCTTGCGGGCGTCGATCAGTGGCGGGAGCGGCTCATAGTCGACGTCGATGAGCTCGAGCGCGTCACACGCAGAGTAGCGGTCCTCGGCGATGACGAACGCGACCTCCTGGCCATGGAACCGCACCTTGTCGGTGGCAAGCACCGCCACGACGTCATGCGACAGCGACGGGATCCACGCGAGGTTGAGCGTTTCCAGGAGCTTGCCCGTGATGACGGCGCGAACCTTGGGGTGGGCCTCCGCCGCCGATGTGTCGATCGAGTTGATGCGGGCATGCGCGTAGGGGCTGCGGAGCACCGCACCATGCAGCATGCCGGGTAGCGCGAAGTCGTCGATGTAGTTGCCGCGCCCGCGAAGGAAGCGGGCGTCTTCCTTGCGGTGTCGGCGTCCGAAACCAACAGTCGCCTGCTCTTCGACGGCAGTCATGACGAGGTCACCTCCGCATCGACAGCAGTGGACGCGGCAGCCGGGTGCTCGGCGGCCCATTGGATCGCACGCACGATGTTTTCGTAGCCGGTGCAGCGGCACAGGTTGCCCGAGATCGCCTCGCGGATCTCGTCATTGCTCGGGTGCGGGTTGTCATCGAGCAGGCGACGAGCGGTGAGCATCATGCCCGGAGTACAGAAGCCGCACTGAAGGCCATGCTCGGTCATGAAGCCTTGCTGGATGGGGTCTAGCTCGCCGTCACGCTCCAGCCCTTCGACAGTCAACACCTCGTGGCCATCTGCCATTGCGGCCAGCACGGTGCAGCTCTTGGCAGGCAGTCCGTCGAGCTGGACGACGCACACGCCGCAGTTGGACGTGTCGCAGCCCAAATGCGTGCCAGTCAGCCCGAGCTCGTCGCGCAGGAAGTGAACCAGCAAGAGCCGTGGCTCCACGTCGCGGGTGTAGGTCGTGCCATTGACGGTCACCGAGACCTGCATCGTTCACGCCTCCTGTCCGCGGCTGCGGGCGATGGCCGAACGCAGTCGCCCGTTTGACCAACTCTCCCGCAAGCACGCGCTTGTAGTCAGCCGGCCCGCGCTGGTCGGTGTAGGGGTCGCACTCGGCCGAGGCTGTCTGTGCGGCCAGCTCGAGTGTCTCGTCGTCGGCGACGCGACCGCGGATTGCGTCCTCGGTCTGCGGGGCGACCGAGTGCGGAGCTCCGACTGCGGCCAGCCCGATGCCCGACTCGCTGATGGTGTCGCCGTCCAGCCAGACCACTGCGCCGGCGGCCGCGACCGCGTAGTCGCCGGCTCGCCGCTCGACCTTGGTGTAGGCGCTGCCGGCTCCGGCTCGGATCGGGATCTGGATCTCGGTGACGATTTCGGCCGGGCCTGCGACTGTTTCGAAGGGCCCGGTCTGGAACTCCCGTACGGGCACAATGCGCTCGCCACTGGAGCTGCGGATCACGACATCTGCGCGTAGCGCACCGAGCACCGCTGACATGTCCTCGGCGGGGTCGGCATGGCAAATCGACCCGCCGACCGTGCCGCGGTTGCGCACGACCGGGTCTGCGATGACGCGCTCCGCGTCGTGCAGGATGCGGTAGTGCTCGGCGACGACCGCGGATGCGAGCACATCAGAATGCCGGGTCATGGCGCCGATGTGGAGGGTCTCACCATCTACCCAGATGCGCTGTAGATCCGTGAGCTCGTTGATGTCGATCAGAACCTCGGGCGATGCCAGCCGCAGCTTCATCATCGGGAGCAGGCTGTGCCCTCCGGCGATCAGTCGGGACTCGTCGCCATGCTGTTCAAGCAGGGCGATCGCGTTGTCGATGCTCGTCGCGCGCTCGTAGTCAAAGGGGGGCGGTAGCTGCATCACTTCACCGCCAAGACGTCGACGGTGCGGATGTCTGGTGCCTTGGCGAGCAGGTCGTCGGCAACGTTGCCCAATGCCGTCGGGATCTGGCCCCCGAGGTGCGCTTGCCGCCCCGTTTCATCGTCGAAGGTGTCGAAGATGCCGTACTGGGTGTCGCTGATCTTGAAGGCGTACCAGGTCACTGTGCCGGACTCGGCTGCGGCGAGTGCTCGTCCGCTTTCGAGAAAGGCGCCAAGTTCGGGCCCCTTGTCCGGCTTTGCGTCGAGTAGTGCAAGAACACCTAATGTCGGGCTCATACGGACACTCCCTCCCGGATGAGTCCACCGTAAGAAATAGGAAGGCCGGACGGCTAGTGGCGGACCCGCCACGTTGGGTACCGTTTCCGACGTGGAGGTCGCGGTTCTCGCCGTGGATGGCTGCTTCGACTCCGGACTCTCGGCAGTCGTCGATGTCCTTGCGACGGCAAATGCTTTGCGGCACGACGTGCCTGCCCCGCCCCCGGAGTTCGCTGTCACGATCGTGGGCCTGGCCGACCGCGTACGCACCGGCAACGGTCTGCTCGTCGAGACCAAGCCAGCCGGCCGAGGGACGCACCGGCCCGACCTGCTCGTCATGCCCGCGCTGGGGCTGAAGAGCTCCGACGAGATCATCGAGACGGTGTGCGACCACCCGGCACTCGAGCTCATCCGCGATGTACGGGCGCACGGTTCGGAGCTGGCCGGCGCCTGCACGGGCACCTTCTTTCTGGCCGAGTCGGGCGTGCTCGACGGGCTGCTGGCCACCACCACGTGGTGGCTGGGTCCGGTGTTTCGCGGCCGCTACCCTGCGGTGATCCTGGACGAGACCCGCACCGTTGCGCGCGACTCGCGGGTGACGACGGCGGGGGCAGCCTTCGCGCACATCGACCTTGCCTTGTCGATCGTGCACCGCCGCAGCCCGACCTTGGCCGAGCTCACCGCCCGCTACCTCGTCACGGGCGACCGACCGTCGCAGTCGGCTTTCGCGGTGCCGGCGCTGCTCGCCCAGGCCGACCCCACGATGGCGGCGTTCGAGCGATGGGTACGAAAGCGGCTCACCCAGCCCCTGCAGATTTCCGTGGCGGCGCGTGACCTCGGCATCAGCGAACGGACACTGCAGCGGACGACGTCGTCGGTGGTGGGCATGAGCCCGCTCGACTTCGTGCACGAGGTGCGGCTGGACGAGGCGACCTATTTGCTGCGCAACTCCTCGATGTCGGCCAACGCGGTCGCGGCCGCGGTCGGCTACCGCAACGCCGGCACCCTGCGCGCGCTCGTGCGCAAACGGCGCAACAGCACGTTGCGGGCGCTGCGTGCCCGGCGCCCGACGATCAGCAACGGCAACGGAGGCGATCGCTGATGCGAGACGTTGTAGCCGAGCTCCTGGCCTGGTGGCAGTCCGGAGCGACCGTCGGAGTCGGCACCGTCGTCGAGACCTGGAAGTCAGCGCCTCGCCAGCCGGGTGCATCCATGGCGGTCGGGCCCGACGGCACGGTCGTCGGCAGCGTGTCGGGAGGGTGTGTCGAGGGTGCCGTCTACGAGCTGGCGACAGAGGTCCGCGAGGGGGGTCCCGCTCGCCTGCAGCGCTATGGCGTCAGTGATGACGACGCGTTCGCGGTCGGGCTGACCTGCGGAGGCATCATCGACATCTTCGTCGAGCCCATCAGTCGACGTTCGTTCCCGGATTTCGACGAGGTTGCCGCCGACATCAACGCCGGTCAGCCGGTCGCCGTGGCGACCTTCGTGGATGGTGTGCCCGACGACCAGCGCGGCGCCCGGTTGGTCGTACGGCCGGGTTCGACGACCGGCACGCTGGGCTCCGAGCGGCTCGACGAGGCGGTGCGTGACGACGTCCGCGGGCTGCTGCAACAGGGTCGTACGGGACTGATCCGTTACGGACGGCACGGGGAGCGGCGCCTCGACGACGTGGCAGTGTTCGCCGCGTCCTACGCCCCACGCCCACGCATGATCGTCTTTGGCGCCATCGACTTTGCCGCGGCGGTCGCGCGGATCGGCTCGTTCCTGGGCTACCGGGTCACGGTGTGTGACGCGCGGCCGACGTTCGCGACGGCCAAGCGCTTCCCGTTCGCCGACGAGGTCGTGGTCCAGTGGCCACATGACTACCTGGCCAGCACCGAGGTCGACGAGCGCACGGTGGTGTGCGTGCTGACCCACGACCCGAAGTTCGACGTCCCGCTGCTCGAGCTCGCCCTTCGGTTGCCGTTGGCGTATATCGGTGCGATGGGGTCGCGTCGCACCAACGACGTCCGTATCGCGCAGCTGCGTGAGCGCGGCGTCTCAGAAGCGGAGCTCGCGCGGCTGCACGCACCGATCGGGCTCGACATCGGTTCTCGCACGCCCGAGGAGACGGCGGTGTCCATCGCCAGCGAGATCATCGCGGCCCGCTGGGGCGGCTCGGGTGAGCCGTTGCGTGCGACCGAAGGCGCCATCCACCACGACGTCTCCACGGCAGCCGCCGTCCCCCGCTGACGACTGTCGCGATCGTGCTCTTGCGGGGACCCTGATTTCGGACTTTCGTTGTGCCCACAACTTCATGTCGGCGGGGAGGATCCATGGCACGGATCAGTGTGATGGTCGACGGGGTGGCCTACGAGGACGAGGTCGAACCTCGGGTCTTGCTCGTCCACTACCTCCGGGAACGCCTAGGCAAGGTCGGCACGGTCGTCGGTTGCGACACAAGCAACTGTGGTGCGTGCACGGTCCTGCTCGACGGCAAGAGCGTGAAGAGCTGCGCGGTGCTGGCTGTCCAGGCCGACGGGTCGACGATCACGACCATCGAGGGGCTGGCAACCGACGGGCAGCTCCATCCAGTCCAGCGAGCCTTCCACGAGCAGCACGCGCTGCAGTGCGGCTTCTGCACACCGGGCATGGTGCTTGCCGCCTGCGATCTGTTGAGTGAGCACCCGCAGCCCAGCGAGACGGAGATCCGCGAGGGCATCGAGGGCAACCTCTGTCGCTGCACTGGATACCAGAACATCGTGCGCGCGGTGCAGGCCGCGGCCGCCGAGATGTCGGGGAGGACGTCATGACGACCGTTGCCGAGCGCCGGTCCGCCGCCGAGACGCCGCGCGAGATCGGCAGGGCGCGCAGGCGCAAAGAAGACGCGCACTTCCTCACCGGACGCACCACCTGGACTGACAACATCACGTTGCCCGGTTTGCTGCACCTCGCGATACTGCGCAGTCCGATGGCGCACGCCAAGATCACATCGATAAACGTCTCGCCGGCGTTGCAACGGCCTGGGGTGATCGCTGCGTTCTCCGGCGGGGACTTCGCCGACGTGCAGGGCTCGATGCCATGCGCCTGGCCAGTCACCGAGGACACTGTCAACCCGGGCCACCCGCCTGTCGCTGTCGACCAGGTCAACCATGTCGGTGAGGCTGTGGCCATCGTCGTGGCCCGCGACAAGGCCAGCGCGGAGGACGCGCTCGAGGCAATCGAGATCGACTACGACCCGCTGCCGGTGGTGCTCGACATGGAGGCCGCTGTCGCCGATGGTGCGCCGCTCGTGCACCCGAACACCGAGTCAAACAGGTCCTACACCTGGACCTTCGAGTCCGGGGCCGCCGGCACCGGCGAGTCAATCGACGACGCGCTCGCCAATGCGGAAGTAACCGTCAAACGGCGCATCCGCCAGCAGCGGCTCATCCCGGCCTTCATGGAGCCGCGCTCGACGGTCGTGCAGCCGGTCGGCGAGGGTGTGACCATCTGGTCGTCGACCCAGATCCCGCACATCCTGAGGGTCTTCGCGGCACTCAACTTTGGCATACCCGAGAACAAGATCCGGGTTATCGCGCCTGATGTCGGGGGCGGGTTCGGCGGCAAGCTACAGGTCCCTCCGGAGGAGTACATCTGCATCATGGTTGCCCGCCGGCTCGGCAAGCCGGTGAAATTCACCGAGTCGCGCAGCGAATGCATGATGAGCTGTCACCACGGCCGCGACCACGTCCAAGAGATCACCCTGACCGCCAGGCGCGACGGCACCTTCACCGGGCTGGACGTGCACATCTACGCCAACATGGGCGCCTACCTGCGCATCATCACGCCTGGCACGCCGATCCTGGGCGCGTTCATGTACAACGCGATCTACAAGCTCCCGGCCTACCGTTTCGTCTGCGAGGGCGTCTTCACAACGACGACGCCAACAGACGCCTACCGTGGGGCCGGCCGTCCCGAGGCCACGTTTGCCATCGAACGCATCGTCGACGAGATGGCGGTCGAGCTCGGTATGGATCCGCTCGAGCTGCGCCGCAAGAACTGGATCACCCACGAGGAGTTCCCGTTCACCACCGTCTCCGGCATCACCTACGACAGCGGCAACTACGAGGCGGCTACCGACAAGGCTCTCGCCCTGATCGGCTGGGACGAGCTCAAACGCGAGCAGGCTGAGCGCCGCGAGCGCAACGACCCGGTCCAGCTCGGGCTCGGGATCTCCACCTACACCGAGCTGTGCGGGTGGGCACCTTCGCGGCTCCTCGGTGCTCTGCGTTACGTCGGCGGCGGATGGGACAGCGCGTCCGTACGCGTTCTCGCGACCGGCAAGGTCGAGGTCGTCACAGGAACCAGCCCGCACGGTCAAGGACACGAGACAGTGTGGAGCCAGATCGTGGCCGACCGGCTGGGCGTGCCGTTCGAAGACGTCGAGGTGTTCCACGGCGACACGTTGGCGTCCGCGAAGGGCTGGGACACGTACGGCTCACGCGGCGTCGCGGTCGGTGCCATCTCGGTGTTGCTTGCGGCAGAGAAGGTCGCCGAGAAGGCTCGTACGTTCGCCGCGCACATGCTGGAGGCGAGCGTTGACGACGTCCAGTTCGTGGACGGTGTCTTCCGCGTCAAGGGCTCGCCGGAGCCCGTCAAGACGATCCAGGAGGTCGCGTTCGCAGCATTCGCCGCGCACGACTACCCGGAGGGCGTCGAGGCCGATCTCAACGCCGACGCAACATACGACCCGCTCGCCCTGTCGTTCCCACACGGAACCCATCTGTGTGCAGTCGAGGTCGACACCGAAACCGGTCGGGTGACGATCCGCAAGTACGTCTGCGTGGACGACTGCGGGGTGGTGCTCAACCCCCTCATCGTCGAGGGCCAAGTGCACGGGGGTGTGGCGCAGGGCATCTCGCAGGCCTTGTTCGAGGAGGCGGTCTACGACGACGCCGGCAACCTCACCACTGGGACGCTGGTCGACTACCTGATCCCGTCCGCCGCCGACCTGCCGTCGTTCGTCACCGACCACACGGTGAGCCCGTCCACCACCAACCCGCTGGGCGTCAAGGGCGTGGGCGAGGCGGGCACGATTGCCGCGACGCCGGCAGTGGTAAATGCGGTGCTCGATGCGTTGCGGCCGCTGGGTGTCAGGGACATCGATATGCCATGCAGCCCGGAGCGGGTATGGCGGGCGATCTCGACTGCACAGGGAGGTGCGCAATGATCCCGGCGTTCGACTACTTACGCCCGTCATCGGTCGCCGACGCGGTCAGTGCCCTCGCGGACGCGGGCGAGGACGGCAAGGTTCTGGCCGGCGGCCAATCGCTGCTGCCCGTGCTGCAGCAGCGGCTCGCCTACCCCGAGACTCTGATCGACATTGGACGCATCGCCGAGCTTCGGGGCGTGCACGACGACGCTGACGCGATCGTCATTGGGGCCATGACGACACATGACGAGGTGCTGAACGACGCGCTCGTCAAGGAGCACGTGCCACTGTTGGGGCAGGCGGCGGCGACCGTCGGTGACCGACAGGTGCGGCACCGCGGCACGCTGGGTGGATCGTTAGCGCACGCTGACCCGGCGGGAGACATGCCTTCGGTCGCGCTGACACTGGACGCAACCATGCTCGTCACCGGCCCCCGTGGGGAACGGACGATCGCGGCGAAGGACTTCTTCACCGACTATCTGACAACGGCGCTCGGCGCGGGGGAGATCCTCACGGCCGTGCGCATCCCTAAGCTCGGTGACGGGTGGTCCACTCACTACGAGAAATTCACTTGGACGGCGCAGGCGTGGGCGATCGTCGGTGTGGCGGCGGCCGTACGTCGTGACAACGGGTCGATCGCTGAGGCGCGCATCGGCCTCAGCAACATGGGTTCGACACCGCTGCGGGCATCGGCAGTCGAGGCGGCGCTGGCCGGGGTGGCCGCGTCGGCTGACGCAGTGGCGGTGGCGAGCGCGCACGCGCCTGATGGGACGCACCCACCCAGCGACCTCGGAGGGCAAGCCGATTACCGCACTCATCTGGCAAGCGTGCTGACCAGGCGGGCTGTCAGCGTGGCGGCGGGGATCTGATGAAGCTCGAGCATTCCTTCTCCGTCCCGGCCAGTGTCGACGACGCCTGGTCGACGCTCACTGACATCGAACGCGTGGCGCCGTGCATGCCTGGCGCCACCCTGGAGAGCGTGGAGGGCGACGAGTTCACGGGATCGGTCAAAGTCAAGCTGGGGCCGATTGGTTTGACCTACAAGGGAAAGGCGCAATGGCTGGAGAAGGACGACGTCGCCCATCGCGCGGTCATCCGCGCGCAGGGCAAGGACGCGCGCGGTAACAGCACGGCCGCGGCAACCATCACGACGTCATTGCAGCCAAGCGGCGACGCAGGTGGCACCAAGGTCGACGTGCTCACCGATCTCGACATCACCGGGAAGCCGGCACAGTTCGGTCGTGGCGTCATGGTCGACGTCGGCAACAAGCTCATTGGGCAGTTTGCCGACTGTTTGGCCGGGAAGCTGGGTGTGGCGGACGCTGCTTCCGCCGAGCCGTCGCCAACTCCTGCTGGCGCGAGTGCGCCAATGGAAACGCCTGTCGTGCAACCTGAGGTCGCGAGGCCTGCAGAGCCAGCGACGACCGAGGTGAAGGAGGCCGAGGCCATCGATCTGCTCAGTGCGGCCGGGCCGGCTCTTGCGAAGCGATTGATCCCGGTGGTTGCAGTCGTGGTCGTGCTGGTGGTGATCATCGTCATCTGGGTGGCGAACTGAGCAGCCGTACGTCGCCACCTGGACGTGCGAGTGTCCACGCCGTTGGTCGGCGTGGACACTCCAATGTGGGACGGATCAGCTCCTGAGGGTGGCTACGACGTCCTGCAGCTGGGCCTTCTGGTCCTCGGGAAGGTTGGCGGCCCTTGCTCGTAGGTCGTCCATCGCGTCGGCCACCTTGGCCCGCGAGTCAGGGTCCAGCCCTGCGACCTTCTCCTTGATCTCGGCGATCACTTCCTTTGCGCGCTCCGGATTGTCGATGACCGCGGTCTGAAGCTTGGTGATGAAGTCACCGACCTCCATGGGGTCCATAGCTTCCACCGTCCCTGACAGTGGCGGCACCGGACGCACCGCCGGACCGCTCTCCACGCTAGGCGCGAGGTGTAGGTGTCGCGCCCCCGCAGTGACGCGTGCGAAGAGACTTCATCGAGTGGTCCTGAACCGGTTCCTAGATGCTGGGCCCTCTGTGCGTGCCCTTCGGCTTGTCTGGGCCGATTGCCGCGCGCCTGCCATGATCATCTGGGTCTCGTGGTGGCCTACTCACCCGGGCCCGCGTGAGCGCGCAAATGGGCCATCACCTTGTGCACAGATCGCCACCATTTGTCTGCCTGACCTGCTATTATGGACACATGTTCGAAGACCTGACGGGTGCCGAGCTGGCCGCCGCGATCGCCGCGGCCGCCGCAGACCCGCCGGGCTGGCACTCGGTGATCGGGTGGACCTTGTGGTCGCCGCGGAGCGGTTGATCGGCTGGGCACACGCGGTGCAGGCCGACGCGGTGCGCCCACTGCTCGACGCCGACGACTGCCCGGCCGGGTTCGACGCGGCGGTGGAGATCGGCGCCGCGCTGGGCGCGTCGATCCGCACCGGGTCGGCGAAGGGATCCTTCGCGTGGGGCCTGGGCCGCCTGCCGATGGCACGCGAAGCGCTGCTGGCCGGGCAGATCACCCTGTCGCGGGTGCGGCGACTGATCCTGGAGACACAATGCTGTGACGACGCGGTGGCCGCGGTGGTCGACGCCGAGCTGACGGCGAAGGCCGGGCGGTGGAGTGTGGCCGAGCTGGGCCGCCGCGCGCAGCGGCTGATCGTCGAGCTCGACCCCGACGGGGTGCGGAAACGCCGCGAGACCAAGCAGGCCGACGCGATGCGTGGAGTTCGAGCCCGGCCCGGACGCGATGGGCTGGCTCTCGCTGTACGGGCCGACCGAGGACCTGGCCGCCGCCTACACCGCGATCACCGCCAAGGCGTTGCGGGCGCGCCGCGCCGGCCAGGAGTCTCCGCTGGGTGTGTTGCGGTTCGACGCCGCGATCGACCTGCTCACCGGCGGCGATACCGAGCACGAGTCGGGCGGCGTGCTGGTCCGGCTGACCGTGCCCGTGCAGACGATGCTCGGGCTGTCCGAGGCGCCCGGCGACCTCGACGGCGCCGGCCCGGTCCCCGCGTCGGTGGCCCGCAGGCTGGCCGGCGGCGCCGACGTCTGGGAACGCATCCTCACCGACCCCGCCACCGGCACGCCGCACCGCCACGACCGCATCCGATACCGGCCCAGCGAGGCGATGCGTCAACGCGTGCTCGACCGCGACCGGCACTGCAGGGCGCCCGGGTGTGACGCCCCGGTGTGGCGCTGCGACGCCGACCACGACGTTCCATGGCCCGACGGTCCGACCTGCGAATGCAACCTGACCAGCCTCTGCCGACGCCACCACAACGCCAAGACGCACGGCGGGTGGACCACCCGCCTCGAACCCGACGGCACCCTGACCATGACCAGCCCCCTGGGTCGGGTCTACACCACCCACGTCGAACCCCTCCCACACCAGCCCGACTGGCCCGAGATCCGGCGATGATCCACCACCCGACATGACTATCGACGATCCCTGCCAGACCGAGCACGTCCTGCACTGGATAGCCGACCCCTGGCACCTCGACCTCGCCGCCTGAGCGCCAACGCCGCTGTGGCCACGTCGCGACCGTTTTCGGTTGACAGTCGAGCGCTGGGGGGAGCAGCCTGCCGATCGCCAGTTGATCAACACACGGAGGTCGGCAATGGCAAACCACGAGATCCGCATCGACCGTGCCAAGACGCTGCTCGAGGAACCAACGACGGGTCACAACCGATGGCATCCCGACATCGAGCCGCTAGTGCGCTGCGCGCCCGGTGATGAGGTCGTGCTCGACACGCGCGATGCGTTCGACGGGCAGATGGGTCCGCAGGCAACGTTGGAAACCGTTGCGGCACCGAACCTGGACGTCGTGCACCCGCTCACCGGTCCTGTCTACGTCGAAGGCGCGGAGTCGGGCGATCTCCTTGAGGTTGAGATCCTCGAGGTGATGCCTGACAGCTACGGATACACCGTGCAGGTGCCCGGGTTCGGCTTTCTTCGCGATGTGTTCCCCGACCCGTTCATGGTGCGGTGGGACATTGCTGACGGTTGGGCAACCTCGACGGACCTTCCCGGCGTACGCATCCCCGGCGCACCGTTCATGGGCACGATAGGTCTCAGCCCGGGACACGAAGCCGTGCGGCGCATCACGGCGCGCGAGCAAACCTCGGCGGCGCGCGGCGGCTTCGCCCTCCCGCCATCGACGGCATCTGCCGTGCCGTCGGATCCGCGGATCGCTGCGGAGGCGCTGCGCACAATCCCGCCAAGGGAGCAGGCGGGCAACGTCGACATCAAACAATTGGGAGCAGGGACGCGACTGTTCATCCCGGTGGACACACCGGGGGCGCTCTTCTCCGCGGGTGACGCCCACTTCGCACAGGGCGACAACGAAACCTGCGGCACGGCAATCGAGATGAGCGCCTCCTTGCGCGTGCGCTTCGCTGTGCACTCGGGAAGGGCGAGGGAGCAGGCCATCCGGGACCCACAGTTCTCCCGGACCGACTACTGGGTCGCGCCCGAGTACGCCGCGCCGCAGAGCTTCTTCGCCACCACAGGGATGTCGGTCACCCGGGATGACGAGGTGCGCGCGGAGGACGCCACCCTGGCGGCGCGCAACGCCCTCTTGAACATGATCGACCATCTTGGCCAACGAGGGTTCGCCCCTCAGCAGGCCTACGTGATCTGCAGCGTCGCCGTCGACCTGAAAGTCAGCCAGCTTGTCGACGTACCCAGCTTCCTCGTCTCGGCGTTCCTGCCCGAAGCAATCTTCACCACCTGAGGCGCCGTCACAGCAAAGTCCGGTAGCGGAGGTAGACCGTGCCGTTGCCGAAGCGACGCTCGTCCAGCAGGTCCAGTTGCAGACGGATTCCGTCGGGGAAGACCGGCAGGCCGCCGCCCACGACCACAGGCACGGTGAACCAATGGATCTCGTCAACGAGCTCGGCTTGGAGGGCATGGGCGGCGAGGTTGGGGCCGCCGACGGCAATATCACGCTCAGCTTCCGCCTTCCACCGCCGGATCGCCTCGGCGTCGAAGGATGGCTCGATCCGCGTTCTGCCGCTGGAGACTGCCGGCAATGTCGTCGAGTAGACAACCTTGTCCGCCGCGCGCCACATGTCCGCGAAGTCGCGAATGTAGGGCGGTTGGTCGGCGACGTCGAGCGTGTCCCAGACGACCAGCACCTCGTGCATTCGTCGTCCGAGCAGATGCGTGCCTACCGATCGCTCGAGGTCGTTGATGAAGGTGTGCACCTCCTCGTCAGGCTGGGCCCAGTCGAAGTCGCCCTTGTCGTCCGCCACGTACCCATCGAGAGACGTGATCGCCGAGTAGATCAGCTTGGCCATGTCCGTCATCCTCCCAGCCGTCGTGGCGACGTCGCGACTTGCATGGACCTGGCCAAAACTTGCGGTCGCTTGCGCAAGGACGAGACTGATGGACGTACCACTGAAACAATTTGGCGCAGATACTTCACAAGACTCTTGTGGACCCGGGCACTCGGGTCCTAATGTCACCTCACCGCACGGCGTTCGCTCTAGCTCGAGCAGCAGAGGCAATGCCGCCTCCCGACAGAAACGAGTCGTCCGATGAAACGGCGCACTTCAGGATCTCTGGCACGGAGAGTGGCTGTGGCGGGGACGGCGGCTGCCGTCAGCGTCAGTGTCGTGGTCAGCGGTGGAGCTGGCACCGCAGTCGCCAGCGGCGGCGGCAAGGCACTGGCTCCGGTCGTCACCCGAGCCGCGCTTGACCCAGCACTTGTTGCCGATCGCGGTGCCAGCGTCAATTTCCTCGAGCAGGAGGCGGAAAACGCTGCGACGAACGGCACGGTCATCGGCCCCAGCCGTACCGCCTACACACTGCCGGCGGAGGCGTCGGGCCGGACAGCGGTCCAGCTGACGCCAGGACAGTACGTGGAGTTCACCCTGCCGAAGACGGCTAACGCGATCAACGTGCGCTACAGCATCCCCGATGCGCCCAATGGTGGCGGCATCACTGCGCCGCTTGATGTCACCGTGAACGGCAAGCATCGCAAGACAATGACCCTCACGTCGCAGTACGCGTGGCTATACAACCAGTACTCGTTCACCAACGACCCCAACGCCGACCTGCTGCACCCTGATTGGTGGATCACGGAGTGCCAGTGCGTGCCAGCATTCACGACCCCGTTCCCGACCATCACGAAGCCGTTCCGCCCGATGCACTTCTACGACGAGCAGCGGCTCCTGCTTGGGCGTACGTACAAGGCCGGTGACACCGTACGGCTGACGGCTCCCGCCGGGAGCAACGCGGCGTGGACAGTCATCGACCTGCTCGACTCGGAGCTGGTCGGCGCGCCGAAGATTGTCCTGAAGGCGGCCAACGTGCTCCTCTTCGGCGCCGACCCTCGTGGCAAGCGTGACTCCGCCGACGCGTTCGACAGAGCCATCGCGTTCGCGCAGCGACACGGCCTCAAGGTGTACGTCCCGCCGGGCACCTACCAGGTGAACCGCCACATCATCGTCGACAACGTGACGATCGTCGGCGCAGGCAGCTGGTACACGATCATCAAGGGCAAGGAGGTCGCGCTCGCGACGCCCACTCCAGACGGCTCGGTGCACACCGGGGTCGGGTTCTACGGGAAGGATGCGTCGGTTGGTGGCAGCAACAACGTCCACCTGTCCGGCTTCGCAATCGAGGGTGACGTACGCGAGCGCATCGACACCGACCAGGTGAACGGCATCGGCGGCGCAATGAGCAACTCGACGATCGACGGCCTCTACATCCGCCACACGAAGGTCGGACTGTGGTTCGACGGGCCGATGACCAACGTACGGGTCACCAACAGCGTCATCGTCGATCAGATCGCCGACGCGCTGAACTTCCACATCGGCGTCACGAACTCGGTTGTCTCCAACACCTTCGTCCGCAACACTGGCGACGACGGCCTGGCCATGTGGTCGGAGAAGACCGCCAATGCCAACAACACGTTCGACCACAACACCGTGCAAACACCGACGCTCGCCAACGGCATTGCCATCTACGGCGGCACGGACAACACGGTCTCCAACAACCTCATCGCTGACCCGATCCGTGAGGGCAGCGGCATCCACGCGGGGTCCCGCTTCGGTGCCGAGGCGTTCACCGGGCACCTGTGGATCACGGACAACACCACCGTCCGCGCTGGAACATTCGAGCTCAACTGGAACATTGGCTTGGGCGCCATTTGGATCTACGCCCTCGACAAGAGCATCGACGCGGACATCCAGGTGGTGGGGGACCACTTCCTCGATAACACGTACAACGCGATCATGCTCGTCAGCGACTTCCCGGTGAAGGATCTGTATTCGATCACGAACGTCCACTTCAAGGACGTCCGAGTCGATGGCACGGGCACCTCGGTTGTCAGTGCCCGGGTGGCTGGGTCTGCTTCGTTCGAGAACGTGGATGCGCGCAATGTCGGCGCGGTCGGTATCAACAACTGTGGGTCGTTCCACTTCACGCCGGCCGGTTCAGAGTTCTCGCTGACGGACCTCGGCGGCAACGATGGCGGCGGCACCACTGGGCCATGGATGGCTGCGTGGGAGTTGCCGAACACCATCACCTGCGACGACCGTCCGCCGGTCGTCGTACCTCCTGCGCCGTCGCCGTGGTGATGGTCTACTAGACCGGCAGGGGAGCTGCCTCCGGGGCGCCCGAGTGCACAACTCGGACGCCCCGGCTGCATCTCGCCCTGGAGGAAGCAAAGCGCCACGCTGGCGGTTGGACAGTTGAGAGGCTGACTGACTGGGAGCTGCTGATGCCGACACACGTTGTGCTCACCACGCCGAGGCTGCTGCTCGCACCATGGGCTCCGGATGACGCGCCGGCTGCGCTCACGATCTTCGGACGCCAGGAGGTGGCACGCTGGCTGACCCCAGCGGTCGACCCGATCCACGACGAGACCGAGATGCGAGCCGCACTCGAACAGTGGACCAAGGAGGACTCCGAGGTCGAGCCGCCGGTTGGCCACTGGGCGGTCAAGCGAGCTGAGGATGACACGCTCGTCGGATCGATCACGTTGCGTCGGATGCCGCCGTTCCAGGAGGACCTCGAACTCGCCTCGCAGTTCGCTCCGGAGCACTGGGGGAACGGCTACGCCACCGAGGCCTCGCGAGCGGTCGCCGCGTGGGCGTTCCGGCAGTCTGCGCATGAGTTGTTCGCTGTTGTTCGGCCAGCGAATGAGCCCGCGGAAAAGCTCGCGCGTCGACTGGGCATGCAGTGGGTCGGAGAAACCGACAAGTACTACGACCTGCGGCTCCAGGTGTTCCGGCTTCGGCCTACCGACCTCAGTTCTGACATCTAGCGAGTCAGCGGCATCGCACCGTCTTCTTCGCACTCATGGAGCGTTGAGCCATGCGTGGCATCCGTCCGTACGGGTACGATCCGACCCACTCGCGATGCGGCGAGTCATCAACGAGGCGGTCGGCATGTGGGGTTGGCTCCTGATCGTCCCTGCGCTGCTGGGGATCTGGTGCACGGTCGCCCTCATCCGCCGCGGCAACACCGGCACCATCGACCACGAGGTGGGCGGTGTCGCGGAACAAGCCAAGACAATGTCCGACGCGATCAAGTATCGGAACTCCCACGGTCCCGGGCCGCTGTGACCTGGCCGGCGCCTGCGTCCGCGCCCGCCTCTAGGGTGTCAATGGCCTTGTGAAGGTGCGCCGCCCTTGTCTTGGGGTTTCGGGTGGTGCCCAAGTCAAGGATCATCGCGTAGCGGTTGGTCTTGCTGAGCGTCTCGAAGGCCTGCGCAGCGCGTGGGCTCGCGGCTAGCGCGGCAGCGAGATCGGGCGGCACGGTGGCTTCCCTCTGAGATTCGTACGCGGCGTCCCAGCGGCCGTCGGCCTTGGCCGCCTCGACTTCATCGAGGCCGGACGGTTGCATCCGCCCAGCCGCGATGAGCGCTTGGACCTTGCGTACGTTGACCTGCGACCAGCGGCTCCGCGGCCGGCGCGGAACGTACTTCTGCAGGTAATAGACGTCGTCCAACGCCTTCCGCTGGCCGGAGATCCAGCCGAAGCACAGGCCGACGTCGACGGCCTCGTCGTCCGTCAGAGACGCGATGCCGGAGCTCTTCTTCGCGATCTTGAGCCAAACTCCCGGCGTATGGTCAACATGCTTGGCCAGCCACTCCTCGAACTCCGCGGCGTCGTGGAATGCGATGGAGCCGGCCTCATCGGCGTCAGCATCTCTCGACATATGCCGACGGTAACGCGCAGCTCCGACACCTGTGATCCCCGCGCCCGGCCGCGGAAATATCGTTCTGATGGTACGTGGGTACCGGATAGCGTCAACGCGTCGACCAGGAGCGGCGAAGGAGACTCCGGGTGCTGCGTGGCATGACGAACACCGCGCCGGATCAGGTAGCCGCCGTGCTGCGCCTTCTCCGTGGCGTTTTCGGAGAAGGCCTGGTGGGGGTGTACCAGCACGGCTCGGCGGTGCTCGGCGAGATGCGCCCTACCAGTGACGTGGATCTGCTGGCCGTGTGTCGGCGATCCTCCACGGTTGCGGAGCGGCGATCCCTTGTCGAAGGACTGTTGGATGTCTCCGGCCGCCGGGCACGTCGGGTGCCAGGCCGGCCGGTCGAGCTGACGATCGTCGTGCAGTCAGACGTACGCCCGTGGCGTTACCCACCGGCAGTGGAATTCCAGTACGGCGAGTGGCTGCGCGACGACTACGAGGGTGGCGTGACACCCGGTCCGGAGGTCGATCCCGACGTGGCTTTGATCGTCACCGTGGCGCTACGAGGCGGTGAGCCGCTGGCCGGCCCGCCACTGGCAGACGTTCTCGACCCCGTGCCGCCACGTGACGTCCGCAGGGCCACGGTGGCGGGCGTGCCAGCGCTGCTGGACGACCTCGACACCGACACTCGCAATGCGCTCCTGACATTGGCCCGCATCTGGACCACATTGGCGACGGGCGACATCTGGTCGAAGGACGGTGCAGCCGGTTGGGTGCTTGATCGGCTTCCTGCGGAACACCGACCGGTGATGGCCATGGCGCGTGACGACTACCTGGGCGCTCCAGCAGCACACCCGTGGTCCGACGCGCTTCCTGCCGCACGAGCGTGCGCGCGACGCGTTGTCATGGAGATCGATCGGCTGAAGATACCGGAGTGAAATCCAGCCGTTCACGCGTTCCCGCGGGAACGCCGACGGGGCCTAGGCGTAGGCCGTTCGAATCCTCTCGGCCAGGTCGGGGAACTGCTGCTCCAGGCTCCGGAAATCCGTTCCGAACATGCTCCAGACCGTGACGTGCGACGTTGCCTTGACGGTGGCCGTACGGTGGCCATCGCCGATGATCGATCGCTCGCCGAAGAAATCCCCCGGCCCGAGATGCCGAATCTCCTTGTCGCCCTGCAGCACAGTGGCTGTCCCGTCCTTGAGGACGAAGAACACGTAACCGGATGCGCCTTCACGCGTGAGAAACGCGCCGGCCTCCCGTTCCTCGACGTTGAACCAGGAAGCGACCTGCTTCAACTCCTCAGGTCGCAGCGCGGCGAACAGCGATAGCGACCCCACATCCTCGGGCGACGGGCTCACGGTCATCCCCCACAATCACGAGTGGCCAAGCAGTGCCAGACCCATGCTCGCATCCTGGCGACACCGACATGGGTGAACATCGGGTGAACGGGCGCTGGCTGCCCGCTCGGACCGTGGCGTAAAGCGCTCCGGCTCACCGGCGCCTTGCACGCTTGCCCCGGACGACCTCGGTTTCGAGTGCATCCAGCCGACGATCTCAGTCGCGACGTGCGAGTCCATCCACCACAAGTCGTCGGTGGTTGTGGCGAGGGTGGTCGCACAACGATGGTCTGCGGGCCGGCTACCGCGTCAGTGAATCGCGCGTCCTTCTGCGCAGCCCTCGGCTGTACAGCACGAGGAAACCACCGAATAGCAGTAGCGGGAACGCGACCTCGAGCAGGCGCGCCGAGTTGGCGCCGGTGAACGGAATCATCGGACTCGTCGGGTTCGGCGGCGTCTGTACCGGCGTGGTGGCGGTGGACCCGACGGGTGTTGGGGTCTCGTTCGACACTACGACGGCGTAGTTGGTCACGGGGTCTGTAACTCCGGTGCCAAGCCTCACCTCGACCGTGATCGGCGGCGCGGCAGTCGCCGGGGCCAGCGGCTCCTGAAGGGTGCACGTCACGATCCCGTCGAAACCCTGCGCGTCGCGACCGGTGACGGCACAGGCCCAGCCTGCACCCGTCGGCATGCCGACGACGGCGAGCTCATTCGGGATGTCATCGGTCATCGTTACGCCGGTGGCCGCGCCCGGGCCGAGGTTCGTAACTGTGATTGTGTAGCGGAACGTGCCGCCGGGTGTGGCGGTCACGTCGCCGTCGCTCTTGAGGATCTGCAGTGTGGTCCCGACGATCGGTGTCGACTCACAATCCTGGTTGTCGTTGGGGTCGCCGCCCGCAATGGCGGCCAACACGACCGGGGCACCGACCGCACCGGCCGGAAGGGACGCGGCGGGAACACACTGTGGGGGCGGCGGGCAGTCAGGGCACAGCGGATCCTCGGACGAGTTGATCGTCACCGAGTTTATCGCCGGGCTGGGCGCGCCGACCGCGGCCCGGACCGGCACGACAAGCTGCACCGATCCGCCGGGCTCGATCGACGCGGTGATGATGCAGGTGAGCGTGCTGCCGGCGGGGGCGTCGCAGCTCACGCCGTTCGGCAGCGTCGGCGCGCCCGCGAATGACAGACCTGTCGGAAGCGTGTCGGTCACCGTGATCGGCGCCGCCGTCGCCACGCTACCGATGTTGCTCACCGTGATCGTGTAGTCAAAGGGCGGCCCGCCGCCGACGGCGGTTGCGCCGCCGTCGTCCTTGTCCACAACGAGGTTGAAGAGCTCGTTCGTGAACGTGCAGACGATGTCCGCCGCGCTCTGCTCTCCGCCGATCGTTAGCGTTGCTACGGCGCCATCACCAGTCACCGTCGAACCCTCGTCCAAGCCGGTGCACTCGAACGACTCGAACCGCCACGGCACAGGCAGGTTTGCGGCATCCACGAGCTCCGCGATCGTGTAGACACCCGGCAAGAGGCCCGCGAACTCCTGGCTCTCGCCGATGGCGAGGTCGAACGGCTGGTCGTCGGGCGGCAGGAAACCAGTTGTCTCGAAGGAGAAGGTCTGTGGCGAGTCAGCGGACGACTCCTTCACGATCGTCAGGTTCACACCCCATGACTTCTCGGCGGTCGGGGGAATCGCCTGGCCCGGGGCCTGGCCCGGCCCGGCGGTGGTGAAGTCGACCGTGAGGGGCTCGCCGTTGGAGTCAAGGATCGTGAGGGTCACTGAGGTGATCGTCAGGGTCCCAACACCTGCGGCGCTGTTGTCGAACACGATCTCGCACGTCCCGCCGGTCGTGCCCTCGTCGCAGGTCGTGCCAGCCGCGTCGAGTATGCCCGGACCGTCGAAAACCCACGCCACGATCGTCCCGTCGGCAACCGGGCCAGCATCTGGGTCGCCGTCGCCGTCGAGCATGTCCACGTCGACGGTGAAGGTGTGCGGCTCACCCACGACGTTGGTCGCTGTAGGCGGAGTCACTGTCACCGCCACCGACACCCACGTCTTTGCTGTACTGGCGGGGGTGGTGAGCGCAATATTCGTGAACGGCGTCCCGTCGACATCGGTGCCCGCGATTGCCGTCACCGTAAGGTCGAGAGTGCCGGGTCCGGCGTCGGTCACTATGAACGTGCACATCCCGTCGACCGTCCCGCCAGTCACGCACGTCGACGCCGGACCATTCAGCGTTCCTTCTCCTGCGGTCGTGGCAGTCAACGTCGTGCCGTCGGGCACCGCCGCCCATGTCACGCCGTCGTCGTCGGTCTGTTGCACCGTCGCCGTGAACGTGTGCGACTCACCGACCAGGTTGGTGGCGTCGTCCTCGAGCAGCACCCGGTACGCCAGCCACGTCTTGGACGCCTCCAGCGGCACGTCCTGGTCTGGGTCTTGACCGGGCGCACCGTCCTCCGTCAAGTCCACCATCAGGTCGCCGTGGGTGAGGCTCTCGACGGTCAGGGTGCCCGTACCGGACGATGGCGAGGTCACGCTGACGGTGCACGTACCGGCTGCAGTCGTGGTGCACTCGTCGGGCGGTGTCGCCACGCCAGCACCCGACCACGTGTACGTGATCACCGCGCCCTCGACGGGTGTCCCGCCAGTTGTCGCCGTGATGGTGAAGACGTGCGCGGTGCCCACGGGATTGCTCGCGGACGGCGTGATCGTGACGAGGTACGCGGCCCAGGTCTTCGTCGCGGTCGCCGTGGTGAACTCGACTGCGTCGGGCGCGCTGGTCGCGTTGACGTCGGTGAACGTCGTCTCGACACCGTCGACCGTCACGGTGGCTGACGCGAGGCCTGTCACCTCTATCGTTCCGCTCCCGGCAACGGTCGACGACACCGTGACGGTGCACGTGCCAGCGGTCGTGAGCGTGGGGCATGTCGTGTCGGCAGGAACGATCTCTCCGACCGTGCTGGTCCAGTCGAACTCAACCTCGCCTTCGGTCAGCGGCTGCCACACCCCTTGCTCGACGGCGTACTCGGCCGTGATTGTGAATGTGTGTGCTTCGCCCACGAGATTGGCGCCATCCGGAGAGACGCCGAGTCGGAAGCCGACCCAGGTCTTCGTCGCGCTGTCCGGAGTCTCATACGCTGGGCTCCCGGGTTCAACAACGACGGGCACCGTTGCGCCGGAACCGTCGAGCAGCTGCACCGTGATCGCACCGGGTGTCACTGTCGTCGTGCCTGGATCGGCGGAGTCGACGACGATCGTGCATGTCCCGCCGACTGTGCCCGTCGCGCACGAGTCGCTGACGAGCGTCGACGGGTTGGACAGGGTCACTGCCACCTGCGTGCCGTCGGGCACGGCGATGAATCCGGCGCCATCGCCGCGGTCCTGTTGCACGGTCAGCGAGAACGTGTGCTCGGCGCCCGCCAGGTTTGTGGCGTCGGGACTGATCAGCGTCTCGTACGCGATCCACGTCTTCTGCGTTGTGGCCGGCTCGTCGAATGTGAAGCTGATCGTGCGCGTCGGCTGTTGGATCGTCGTTGAGTCGATGCCGGTGATCGTCAGCGTGCCGGTGCCCGGCACCGTCGGTGTGCCGATGACGACGGTGCACTACACCGCTGGAGTCGTGCCCGGTCCGTTCGCGGGATCGCACGTGCTCTGGCCGGTGATCTCGGCCGAGCCGGCCGGGCCGGTCCATGTGTAGGTGAGCGTCGTGCCCGGCGAGACCGGTTGGAAGCCAGCAGGACCGCCGTCGGAGTACTGAACGGTGAGCGTGAACGTGTGGTCCTCGCCGACCGGGTTCTCGGCCGGACCGTCGACGTCGACCGTGAAGTCCCACCAGGTCTTTCGTCGCGTCGAGCACCGAGCCGGCACCGAAGGCCGATGCCGGGATGTCGACGATCTCCGCGGCCAGCTCCACCGGATCGGGCGTGAGCTCACCCTCGCGGCCGGCGTCACCGTCGCGGTTGCGGTCGAGCCACGTGTCACGGATACCTCTGACCGCGAGCGTGCCGGTCGTCGGACCGGTGGACGAAACGACGAAGGTGCAGGTGCCGCCGACAGTTCCGGGTCAGGTGAGACACGTTGAAGCGGGGTCGACGGTGCTCACCGCCGTTGGGATCGACCCAGACGTGATCGAGGAAGGCGCCGTCGGGCACTGGGAGCCACGTCGTGCCGCCGTCGTTCGTACGTTGGACCGTCGCAGTGAACGTGTGGGTCTCACCGAGCGGATTGGTCGACGAGTCCGAGAGGATGACGCGGTACTGCCACCACACCTTGTCGGACTGGATGGGCAGGATCGCGTCGGCGCGAAGGCCCCGCGCGCCTGGAACCAGGTCGATGACGAACTCTTGGCCGTTCACGGTCACCGTGACCTGGTCGAGCTGCACCACGATCGAGCCGGAGGTCGCGTTGGTGAGCGATCAGGGTGCACTGGCCGTTGGCGTTGGTCCCCTCGTCGCACGTCCCGTCGCTCGTCAGCGTGGCGCCCCCGACGGTGGACCGCGCTGGCGTCGACGATCGCACCGGGCACACCGGTGCCGTCGGGGAAGCCGCCGTCGCCGTCGAAGGCGGTGACCTGAACGGTGAAGGTGTGCGGCTCACCGGCCAGGTTGTCCTCGCCGGGAGTGATGGCGACGTCGATCAGCACCCACCGCTTTTCCACCGGTGGCGGGCACGGTCAGCGCGCCCGACGCATCGACGGTGACGCTCGGAATGATCATGGTCGTCACGCCGTCGCTGATCGGAACGTCGCGCAGGCCGACCACGGTCAGCGTGCCGGCGCCCGGGGCGTCCGATGTCACCGTGACGGTGCACTCGCCGCCGGCTGTGATACACGACGCGGCCGGGCTCAGCGACGCCATCGCCGCCCCAGATCGTAGTCGACGATCGTGCCGTCGCTCGACCGGTTCCGGACCGGCGCCGAGGTCCTGCGTGACCGTGATGGTGAAGTCGTGCGGCTGACGGATCAGGTTCACCGCGCTGGGCGTGACCGCGACGTTGAACGCGGCCCACGACTTGGTGAGCTCGGCGTGCCGGCTCCTGGAGCGCGACATCCGGGTACGTCAAGGGGAAGGTGGTCGTGCTGGTGGTCGTCTCACCGTTCGGGAGTTCGACGACGATGCCCGTCACGGTGAGCGTTCCTGTAGCCGGTGCGGTCGACGTGACCGTGACGTCGCACGTGCCGTCAGCGCCCACGATGCATTGGAACCCGGTACCCGACGGAGTGACCGTCGGCCCCGTCGGCGTGCCCGGGCCGTTCCACGTGAAGGTGATCAGCGCGCCCTTCTTGCAGCGGACCCTCGTTCGGCGCGCCGTCGATAGTGCCGGCGATCTGGGTTCCGGAGAGTGTGAAGGTGTGCGGTTCGCCGATCAGGTTGATGTCGGACGCTTGCGCCTTCGACGCGGTACTCACGCCAGCGTTTGTTCGACGACACCGGGTTCTCCAGCTCGAAGGCTGCTCCCGGGTTGGGACCGTTGGGTCCCTGGTTCGTGAAGCCGTTGGCGATCACATTCAGAACACCTGACGCGCTCGATTGCACGGTTACCGTGCACTGCCCGTTCGCGTCGGTGCCGGGCGCGGTCTCGCACGTGTTCGTGAGCACGGTGACGTCACCGATGTCGAGACCGCTCTCGGTGACGAAGTCGAGATCCAGCAGCGCACCTGTCAGCGGCGTGAAGTTGACGCCGTCGGTGCTTGACGTCGCCGTCAGCGTGAACGTGTGCGGACGGCCGACCGGGTTGATCGCCGAGCCGCTGATGCCGATGTCGAGTGCGGCGAAGGTGTTCGTCACGGTGCACGTGACATCGAGCTGGGCGAGGCTCGTGACATCGACGGGAACGTTCACCTGGTTCGATTCAGAGATCGTCGTCCCGGTTGCATCGACGCAAGCCCACGAGGCGGCGTACCCGGGGATGTCCGTCTCGGTCAGATCGAACACGCCCCGCTTCACCAGCCGGTCGGTCACCGCGGGAGCGCCGGTGACGCCGGTAATTGGCTGGCCATCGACCGAACCGGGGTCGTCCGGGGTCGCGAATGTGGCAGTGAGCGTGAAGTCGTCGACGTCGGCGGATCCGCCCGCAGTGTTGTCGACCACCTTCGCCAGCGTCAGCTGCGCGGGGTCGGCAGTGTTCGCGATCGTGCACGTCACGTCGTCGGCGGGTCCCAGCGTCACCTGATTCAACCCGACCACAGGCACGGGGGAACACGACCATTGCGTCCCGTCCGTGTAATCGATCGGGGGCACGGGGCTGGTGTTGCGCGTCTCCGCGAGTGCGTAGGTGCCGGGCGCAACGACGCGCGACACGCCTTCGGCCGTCCCCGGGCCGTAGGCGATAGTGCCGCCCGGTCCCGTGGCGGACAGCAACCACATGTCCGGTGTGGCCGGCGGACCGCGGACCTGGTTTTCGACCTGCTTCACCAGCGTCAGGGACGGCGCCTGGTTGCTCATTGTGCACTCGACCGCGTTCGTCGCACCGACGGGCAGCAGGCTGGCGGGCGCGACTGCGAAGGTCTGACCGTTGTACGTGCCGTCGGGGTTGGTGAGGGTGACGGTCGCGGGCGTGGCCTTCAGGTCGGGGCCGAGCAACAGCGGGTTGAAGTAGTTGCAGACGACGGACACGGGTGACCACGGCGTCGGCGGCGGCAGGACCTCTCGCAGGCGGTAGCCGGTGGCAGCGACGATGTCGCTCATGCGGTCGGTGGGTGTGCCGGGAACGGTCAGGGAGCCCCTGAAGTTGGTGAGCAACGGGTCGAGGTCCTCGTTGGGCGGCGTGACGGGGTTGCTGGGCTGGACCGGGCCGCCGTCGACCTGGTCGAGGTCGTAGAGGAAGGTCGCAGGCGGCTCGGGGACCGGCGGGTCGGTCACCTTGGTGATCTCGACCTGGGAGCAGTTCGAGATCTCGACGGGTGGGACGCCGACATAGTCCTTGAGCTCGGCCGACGCCGCGTTCCCGGTCTGCGTGAAGACGTAGCTAGAAACGAAGGACTGGCAGGCGGACGGAGTCGACGGCAGGATGCCTGCGGCGGTGAGATCGACGGCGAACTCACCGAACGCCGGAGACTGGGCCGCGCTCACGCTGGAGTTGAACGCGATCGGGAGGATCGGCGACTCGATCCAGGTGGATCCGTTCCACTCGAGCTGGGTGACGAACGTGCGACCGCCGCCGGCGCTGTCGTAGTTGAACTTGACCAGCGTGACCTGGTCCCGGGTAGGACCGCCGATCAGTGGGAAATAGACCGAGATCTCCCCCGCAATGCTCAGCCCCCGGCGCCAGCCGCCGTAGAGGATGTAGTGAAGCTCCGTCGCGCCGGCGATCGTCGCGTTGACGACTTCCCAGCCACTGAAGGCCTGGCAGAGGTCGCCCTTGTTGAGCACTTGGTCCGGCACCGGGTTCGGTGCGAAGACGTTGAAGTCGTCGAGCTTCCCGCTGACCGTCGTCGGGTCGATGCCGGGACCGCAGGCGTCGAGGCGGGTTCCCGAAGTCCTGGAGGAACGACGACGCGTTGGCCCAGTCGACGCCGGCTCCGCCGGCAGGTGGCGTCGGGCCGTTGACGACGGTGTTCGCGGTCGGGAAGGGCTCGATCTCGAAGTTGGTCTGCCAGGGCTGGCCTTGGAAGGCCGCGTCCGCCGGCGGCGTCGGGCCCGGGATCGTCACAAGGCCGGCTGCGATCACCGCAGTTGCGAGGGCGGCAATCAGTCGGCGGCCCCGACCCCCAGGACCGCCCGAGGGAAGGCTCGGACCGGCCATTTGTTGCGTAAGCATGCCGCGCCGCGCACAAGAGCACAAAAGATGCCGACGCCCTCAACCCACCCCTGCCTGAGCGCTTCGGTCTATCGGCTTGGGAGCGATCGCGGTAGCCCGAACCATGGGAGCACGTTGTTGTCGAAGCGGGTGAACGCGCAGATCCGGTCCCCGGTGAGGGTGAGGACGAACAGGCCGGCTCCGTGGCGGATGCCGGAAGAAGCGCGCAGGTAGGCCCCGAAAGCGGGCTGACCGTTGGCTCGCGTCGGTACGAGGTCAACCCTCCTGCCCGAGCCGAAAATGCTGGCGAAGAGGCGGGCCACGACGTCTCGGCCCTGGTACTCGAGCGGAATTGGTGGCATGGAGAGGGAGATATCGTCGGTCAGCAGGGCGACCAGCGCGTCGACATCCCCGGACTCGTAGGCGCGGACGAACTTCGCCACGAGCGCTTGCTCGGTGGGTGAGTCGGAGGCGGGAGCCGGTTCCCCCTTGTCGGTCGACGGCTGCCGGCGCTGGAGATTGGCGCGCGCCCGTTTCAGGGCGCTGTTGACCGATTCGACGGTCGAGTCCAGCATGTCGGCAACCTCGCTCGCGTGGAATCCGAGGACGTCGCGCAGGATGAGGACGGCGAGCTGTCGAGGCGGCAGGACCTGAAGCGCGGTCACGAAGGCCAGGGAGATGGCTTCGGTCTGCTCGTAGCGGGCCTCCGGCCCGAGTGGCACGTCGATCGCGCCCTCGAGCAGGGAGTCGGGGTACGGCTCGAGCCACACGACTTCGCCGAGCCGGGTCGGCTCGGGCGGTTGCACCTCGCGCATGTCCCACTCCTTGGCCGGGCGTCGGTTGGCCGAGCGGCGCGCGTTGAGGCACCGGTTGGTTGCGATCCGGTAGAGCCAGGTCCGGAGCGAGGCGCGTCCCTCGAAGCCTTCGAGGCCTTGCCAGGCGGTTAGCAGCGTGTCTTGAAGGGCGTCCTCGGCATCTTGGAGGGATCCGAGCATCCGGTAGCAGTGCACCTGAAGCTCCCGGCGATACGGCTCAGTCAGCTCTCGGAACGCGTCGCCGTCCCCGGCCCGCGCCCTTGAGATCAGGTCGGGTGTCACCACGTTCACCGTCGCGTCACCTGCTTCCTGCACCTTGTCGCCCCCAGCATCCTTTACAGACACGACATCCCGTATAGACACCGGCCGAGGGGCGAACTGGGCGGTTGGTCGGCGCCCACTTTCCCGACGCCCCAGTGTCTGCATCATCGACAGCTCGACGGGTGTGAACACCTGAAAACGCGAAGGGAACCAGAGATGATGCTGAAAGACAAGGTTGCGGTGATCTACGGAGCCGGAGGCGCCATCGGAGGCGCTGTCGCACTCGCCTTCGCTGATGAGGGCGCCAAGCTGTTTCTCACCGGGCGCCACCTGGCACCCGTAGAGGCTGTCGCCAAGGAAGTCGTTGCCGCCGGCGGGTTCGCCGAGGCGGCGGAGGTCGACGCTGCCCACGAGCAGGCAGTGGACGAGCATCTGCAGTCCGTGATCGACAAGGCCGGCCGCGTCGACATCTCGTTCAACGCGATCGGGATCCCGGATACGAGGATTGTCGGTGTGCCTCTGATCGAACTGGAGGTTGAGCAGTTCTCCCTGCCGATCATGGTCTACGCGACGTCGTACTTCCTGACCGCGCGCCTGGCGGCCCGGCGGATGCTGCCGAACCGATCCGGGGTGATCATGACCGTCACCACGCTCCACTCGCGGACCGGTCTCCCATTGGCGGGAGGCTACGGTCCGGCGCAGGCCGCCAAGGAGGCCCTCACTCGCGAGCTGTCCGCCGAGCTCGCACCTGAGGGCATTCGCGTGGTCGGGCTGCGACCGCAGGCGATGCCGGAATCGGTCGGATCAAGGAGACGCTTCTACGAATCTCGCGCCGAGTCATTGGGCATGACCTGGGAACAGTTTCAGGGGCTGCTGGCAAGCAGGACCCACCCGCGACGGCTCATGACGCTGGCAGAGATGGCCAACGTGGCGGTCTTCGTGGCTTCCGATAAGGCGAGCGGGATGACGGGCACGATTGTGAACTTGACCATGGGCAGCCTGGACGACTAGCGGCCAGGCGCTCTCCGGCCTGGCGTGCGACTGATCCGCACTACCGTTGTGTAGTTGGAGCGGGTGACGGGAATCGAACCCGCACTGTCAGCTTGGGAAGCTGATGTTCTGCCATTGAACTACACCCGCGTGATCGCTCAGGATCGCGGCGATCGGCAGGAGCATACCTAATACACCCGTCAGGCCGTGCCACGCGGCCGCCGCTTCGGCGGTTGCGTGGCACCGGGCTCACCGGGCACTGGCGTCCGTCGTGGCTGTCCCGTTCCCGGGTGCTGGCCTTGCTGTACGGGTGGCGGTTCCTACTCGCCTATCACGAGCTGCGCCCGGATCGGTAAGGTCCGGCACATGCTCCTCTCGGACCGGGACATCAGGAAAGAGATCGAGGCTGGGCGGGTCATCCTCGATCCGTATGACGCCGGCATGGTTCAGCCGTCCAGCGTGGACGTACGGCTCGACCGGTTCTTTCGCGTCTTCGAGAATCATCGCTATCCGCACATCGATCCGTCGGTCGAGCAGCCCGATCTCACGCGGCTCGTGGAGCCCGACGTGGACGAGCCGTTCATCCTGCACCCCGGCGAGTTTGCTCTCGGCAGCACGTACGAGGTGGTTAGCCTCCCTGACGACATTTCTTGTCGGCTCGAGGGCAAATCCAGTTTGGGGAGGCTCGGGCTGCTCACACACTCCACGGCCGGGTTCATCGATGCTGGATTCAGCGGCCACCTCACCCTCGAGCTCTCCAACGTCGCCACCCTGCCGATCAAGCTGTGGCCGGGCATGAAGATCGGTCAGCTGGCCTTCTTCCGGTTGTCCAGCCCGGCGGAGCACGCGTATGGCTCCGAGCGGTACGGCTCCCGCTACCAGGGCCAGCGCGGCCCGACACCGAGTCGTTCCTACCTCAACTTCCACCGAACGAAGGTGTGACCCGATGGGCCTGCTCGACTTGATCCATGGCGAGGGTGACGACCCAGCCGAGCTATTGACACACCATCCCGCCGTGTTGCTTCCGGCACTGGCCTCGCCCGAGCTGGTTGCTGACCTGGTGCGCACCTGGAACCCGACGGCGAATACGTCGGGCGAGGGCAAGGAGGTCGCGCCCGGCATCCGTTGGTACGGCCCGATCCCCCTTGACGACAAGCGGCTAGAGCTCGATGACCTGCCTGCGGGGTACGCCGCCGCCTACGTCGCCCGGAGCGAGTCCGACCGCATCCTGCGCACCGGCTTCTCACGGCGGGTAATGCGTTGGGCGCAACGCTTCTCTGACTCGAGCATCGGGCTCGATCCGTCCGTGACGGACGAGGCAGATCGCGACCTCGAGCGCGACTTTCCCGGTGGCCTGCCCACCGGCGTCGAGGCGCACGCCTGGAACCTCGTCCGCGGCATCGCCCGCGGACTAGGCGGCATCGCGCTGCTGCCGGGCAACCCGTCGTACACCCCGTCCGAAGACGAGAGTCCAGGCGCCGTCGTCTGGTCCGCGCACGCGCTCACCCCCGAAGAAGCGTTGCCGCTCCTGCTGGACCTGCTTCCCGGCCTCGCCGAGAAAGCCGACCAGGAACTGGTGTCCGAGGCCGGCTTCTGGCTGCTCAGCAATGAGTCTGTGTCCGTCGTCGCGGATCGCATCGACGACGACGAGCGACCGCCAGCCGTACGTCACCTTGGCAAGCACCTTGTCGCCTACGACGCCACCGCCTCCGATGACGCTCTGGAGGCCGCCGTGGCGGCACGCCTCGCCGGTGCGACGGCCGGCATCGTCCTCGATGAGTTCGGCTTCCACCGCCCCCATCTCGAGCTGAGCTGAGGGAACGCCCTGGCACATCCCTGAATGCACCCCTGGGATAGCCCGCACAACCGCCGAAGCGAACCCCATCTGTCCGTACGGTCGACAAGGAAGCGAGTAGACGACCGCGCCGCATGGCGGCGAGCAGGACGAGATGAGGGAAGCTCCAGGATGATCGCAGCGAGAGGGCTGACGAAAAAGTTCGGAGACAAGACCGCCGTCGACGGGATCGACTTCACTGTCCCGGCCGGCCGGGTGACAGGATTCCTCGGACCCAACGGCGCCGGCAAGTCCACGACTATGCGCATGGTGCTTGGCCTGGATCGAGCAACGGCTGGCACCGTCACCGTCAATGGCAAGGCATATGCCGATCTCCCGGCGCCGTTGCGCGAGGTCGGTGCGCTGCTCGACGCCAAGGCAGTGCACGGCGGCCGTACGGCGTACAACCACCTGCTGTGGCTCGCGAAGAGCAACGGCCTGCCGCGCCAGCGCGTCAACGAGGTGATAGAGCTTGTCGGACTGGGCGAGGTCGCCGCCCAGCGGGTCGGCGGGTTCTCACTCGGCATGGGCCAGCGGCTCGGCATCGCGGGGGCATTGCTCGGCGACCCGGGGGTGCTGCTGTTCGACGAGCCGGTCAACGGCCTCGATCCCGAGGGCATCCTGTGGATCCGCAACTTGATGAAGCACCTCGCCGGTGAGGGCCGCACGGTCTTCGTCTCCAGCCACCTCATGTCGGAGATGTCGCAGACGGCCGATCACCTGCTCGTCATCGGGCGCGGCAGGATCCTGGCCGACACGACTGTGGCGGACTTCATCGCACAGAACTCCGCGTCGTACGTACGTGTTCGGTCTCCGCACGCCACCGACCTTGCCGATCGCCTGCAGGTCAGCGGCCTGTACGTCGAGCGACTCGACGATGGTGCGCTGGCGGTGCACGGCACGACCACCGACCACGTAGGCGACGTTGCCGGCCGCAACGGGCTCTACGTCCACGAGCTAGGCAAAGTGAACGCCTCGCTCGAGGAGGCGTTCATGCAGCTCACAGCGGACAGCGTCGAGTACCACGCCGGTGCGTTTCCGGGAAAGGCAGCCTGAACCGATGACCACACTGACTGAAGTCGCCCCTCGCCCACGCACAGCAAGTGCCCCCGTTCCACGTGTAGGCATCCGCGAGGCGCTCGACGCCGAGTGGACAAAGATCCGCAGTGTCCGATCGACGTTCTGGACCATGATCACGATGGTCGTGGCGAGCGTGGGCCTCACCGCGCTGGTGTGCGCTGTTGCCGCCGCTGACCTTGCCAACGGGACGGAGTCCGAACCGGTCGGCGCGTTCGTCACGTGGGGCCTGCTGTTCGGCCAGATCGCCGCCTTGGTGCTCGGTGTGCTCGTGATGTCCGCTGAGTTCTCGAGCGGCATGATCCGTACGACTCTCTCGGCGCTGCCGCGGCGAGGGCAAGTCATCGCCGCCAAGGCAGTCGGTGATCGCCGGGCTGCTCTTCGTGCTTGGCACGATCACCGCGTTCGCGAGCTTCCTTGCGGGCAACGCGTTCCTGTCCGCGGAGGGCATCGGTCTGTCGTTCAGCGATGACGGGGTGCTCAGAGCGCTCGTCGGCAGCGGGCTCTACCTCGCCGTGCTCGGCCTGTTCGGCTTCGGGTTGGCACTGCTCATGCGTCACACGGCCGGCGCCGTCACCGTCGGTATCGCGATGGTCTTCGTCATCGGCAACTTGGTCGGCATCATCCCCGGCGCGACCGGCGAGTGGCTGATGAAGCTCTCACCGGGCAACGCCGGATCGACGCTGGCATCCGTGGAATCGTTCAACCCCATCCTGCTGAGCCCGTGGAACGGGTTCGCGGTCTTCGTGGCCGAGACACTGGCGCTGATCGCGTTCGGGTTCTGGCGCTTCCAGCGCCGAGACGCCTGATCCTTTCGACGCAACGCCCGGCCCGGTCCCTCGTGTTGCGAGGTGACCGGGTCGGAGTACGTTGGCGCGGGACCACGGGGGCTGCGCTCGTCCGGAAGGGGAGTCGGTTGATCGAGCGCGAAACGCTGAGCTGGTCGGAGTTCGGGGTGGCGGCCCGGGAGCTCGCGCAACAGGTGGTCGACGGTGGCTATGAGCCCGATGTGATCCTGGCGATCGCCCGAGGCGGGCTCATTCCTGCGGCTGCTGTCGCATACGCGCTCGACCTGCACAACGTCGCCACCGTCAACGTGGAGTTCTACACCGGCGTCGAGGAGCGCATGGAGGTGCCGATCATGTTGCCGCCGGTGCTCGACGTGACCGACATCGCCGGCGCGACGCTCCTGATCATGGATGACGTGGCCGATACCGGCAAGACGCTCGAGCTGGTGAAGCGCTTCGCGAGCGAGCATGTCGCGGCGGTGCGTACAGCCGTGCTCTACGAGAAGCCACAGAGTGTCGTGAAGTGTGAGTACGTCTGGCGGCGCACCCAGAACTGGGTCGACTTCCCCTGGTCCGCGGAAGACCCCGTCTCGTGATCACGCAGTGACCGCAGAACACCCCGGCCCGCAAGGCTTGAGCCGGCCCGTCCAGCCCCGCTGCCACAACACAGCGGCCACCTCGGTGGCCACGCCGCAGGCGTCACCGAACACCTCCTCGAACCCGTATCGAAGTGGGGCTCGACCGCTGACCGCCGCGCGGTTGTCGCGACGGCGATCGCGGAACTTACCCTCGCCCACGTGGCCGACTCGCCCGTCCAGCTCGACGCGCGTCGTGAAGGTCTCGTAGTCCACATCGACCCAGATCACTCGCCGTCCGGCGAGTCGTCGCTGTCGACCGCCTCGTGGCAGCCCGTGGCCGCGCTCGACATTTCGTAGGTATTCGATCTCGAGCGGCGAATGTGCGCCCTCAGCGACGGTGTCGCGGCGGCGTCGACCAGATCCACGACGGTGGCTTCGGTGATGGTGCGTGGTGGCAGGCGGGCGGGATGCACCTTCTCTTCGAGGTGACAGTCGATGTGCAGCTGCACCCCGGCCGTCTTCCGTACGCGACGCGCCGCAGGGATGCCCACATGAAGTACCGGGCCGGGTTCTTCACAGAGCCCGTCCAGGAATGCCGCAGTTTGCAGTACGAGCGAGGCGCCAGTCCCCGCGTAGAGCACCGCGGCCCAGGCGCGAGCGTCGAAGGGGATCGCGCCGGAAAAGGCAACGAGCACGCCTCGATGGACGCGTTGCCACTGTTTCGCTCGGACGAGCCGGTCGATGCGGGGACCGGTCAAGCCATGCTCCAGGGCCTGCCGTCGCGTGAGCGCACCGCGCTGTAGGTCGAGGAGTGCGTCAAGGCCGTCGGGGAGAGTGGTCATCCGCACACGCTGCGCCGACGGTCGCCGGCGCGGCTGCGAGGGCGGCGGATGTGTGGAAGGCCCATCTCGCCACGTGCAGCATGTGGACGGTCGCAAACCCGAAGATCACGAAGACTTCAGGCCCGTTTTCGAGGGCAAAGTCTTCGTGATCACCGGGCGGGGGCGGTGGGGGCGGCGGGGACGCCTCTCTTCACCGCGTCCAGCAGCATCTGTGCGACGTCGAGCACCTCGACACCCTCGCCCGCGCCGTCCTGCTGGGCAGCGTTGACGCCGTCGGAGAGCATGACGCGGCAGAAGGGGCAGCCGACTGCGATCTGCTCGGCGCCGGTCGCCAGCGCCTCGGCAGTGCGCTCCGTGTTGATGCGGGTGCCGATGCGTTCTTCCATCCACATCCGGGCACCGCCGGCGCCGCAGCAGAACGAGCGGTCGGAGTTGCGCGGCATCTCTCGCAGCTCGACCCCGGGCAGCGCGCCGAGCAGCTCGCGCGGGGGCTCGTACACCTGGTTGTGGCGACCGAGGTAGCACGGGTCGTGATAGGTGATCGGCGTGCCCGCAAGCGAGCTCTCGGGAGCCGCGACCGGGGTCAGCTTGCCGTCGCGCACGAGCCGGTTGAGCACCTGCGTGTGGTGCATGACCTCGAGTGTCAGGCCGAGCTGGGCGTACTCGTTCTTCACGGTGTTGAAGCAGTGTGCGCAGGTGGCGATCACCTTGACGGCGCGGGCCTCGCGCAGTGTGGCGACGTTCTCAGCCGCGAGCATCTGGTAGAGGAACTCGTTGCCGGCACGGCGCGCTGGGTCGCCGGTGCAGGTCTCGCCGGGGCCGAGTACGGCGAACGTGACGCCCGCGGTGTGCAGGAGCTCGGCGACGGCCTGGGTGGTCTTCTTCTGCCGGTCCTCGAACGCACCTGCGCAGCCGACCCAGAACAGCCACTCCACCCCGTCGAGCGACTCGACGTCGTCACCGACCACCGGCACGTCGAAGGGGAGCTCCGCGGCCCAGTCCATGCGCTTGGAAGCGTTGACACCCCACGGGTTACCGGACTTCTCCAGGTTCTTGAACAGGGTGTTGAGCTCGGAGGGGTATTCCGACTCCATCAGTACCTGGTTGCGTCGCAGGTCGACGATCGTGTCGACATGCTCGATGTCGACCGGGCACTGATCGACGCATGCGCCGCACGTGGTGCACGACCACAGGACATCGGGGTCGATGACGCCAGTGGCCCCGACCAGCGGCAGCTCGTGGAACCTCTTGAGCTGTGCCGCCTGCTCCTCGGCCGACGACGCCAACAGGGCTGGCGCCTTGTCGTAGGTGTGGTCACGCAAGCTCGTGATGAGCAGCTTGGGGGACAGCGGCTTGCCGGTGTTCCACGCGGGGCACTGCGACTGGCAGCGGCCGCACTCGGTGCAGGTGGTGAAGTCGAGCAGGTTCTTCCAGGTGAAGTCCTCCACCTTGCCGACACCTAGCGTCGCGTCCTCGTCGAGCTCCTCCAGGGCCTCCAGGTCGACGGGCTTGCCACCGACGGTCAGGGGTTGTAGCGGGCCCAGCGCCGTACGGCCGTCGGCGTTGCGCTTGAAGAAGATGTTGAAGAACGCGGTGAACCGGTGCCAGGCAACGCCCATCGTGATGTTGAGCGCGATGACGATGGCCCACGCCATCGAGATCACGATCTTGGCCGTGGCCACCACGTAGATCGTGGTCTCTAGCGACTCGACACTCATCCCGTCGAATGCAGCCGCCAACGGCCAGCTCGCCGGGAAGTGCAGGCTCGGCGACGTCTCGCCGGCCAGCCCCCCCTCGAGGCCGCGCAGCAACAGGATGCACACGCCGACGCCGACGATCGTCCATTCGACGTAGTAGCCCTGCCACATCGTCGATCCCGCGAACCGGCTGCGCCGCTGCAGCCTGGCCGGGTGGTTGACGAGCCGTACGACAATCAGCGTCGTGATCGCCACGAGCATGATCGCGGTGATGACCTCGGCCACGAACTCGTACGGCCACCAATGCCCGATCAGCGGTAGCGCGAACTCCGGGTCGAACAACTGCCCGTAGGCCGTGACAAGCGTGAAGAACAACAGCCCGAACCCGACAAACACGAACCAGTGCGCCCCACCGATCAGGCTCCACTTGAGCATCCGCGTATGTCCGAGCGTCTCGCGCAGCATCGTCGCCGTGCGCTGCAGCGGTGCGTCGGTGCGGTTGGTCGGCTGACCAACTCTGATCACGCGCACGATCTGGGTGGCCGTGCGCGCAGCCAGAGCAAGGGCGACCAGCGTGATCGCGAGCGAGATGACGATTGCGGCGGCTTGCATGTGGCCCCTCCATGCGACGACAGGCGCAGCCTAGGTCCAGGCATTCCGACCGCCGCAGGGTGGCGGGTGAGCGAGATACTACCCGCGGGTAACTTCGACGCCCATCTACGGTCGCGCCCCCGCGGCCCGCCGGCCCGCCTACGAAAGGGAGAGCGTCAGCGATCGGTCGGGGGTGTGTCCTGCTTGCCGGGCTCGTCATTCACCGCGTCGAGCGGGTTAGTCGCGTCCGGTGCCGCCGCAGGGTCCGCGCTCACGCCCTCCGTGTACGGGTCGGCTGCGGGCTCGCCCGCGGCAGCACCCCCAGCGGCAGCACCCCCGGCCGCCGCACCCCCCGTCCCAGCGTCCGCCGGCGGCGGCCAAGGAGACTCGCCCGCGGCTGGCTCCTCATCGCCTGGCGCGACGGGCCGCCGGCTACCGGACTGGAACGCCAAGAACGCCGCGTACGCCAGCACCAGCACGAACAGCAGCCCGAGAAACGCGCCGAAGCGCGGGCCCGCGTTCGGGCCCTCGATGCCCAGCGACTCGAAGTCATCTTCGAGGTCCCCGCCGTAGGTCAGCGCCCTGAAGAACTGGATCAGGCCGAACAGTGCGGCGAGCGCAGCGAGCCCTGCGGTGACGTAGTCGGGTGAGACGTTGAGCTTCGGAGCCTGCCCGAAGAGCCGGATCAGCTCCCAGGCGACCAGAGCGATTGCGAACACTCCAGCCAAGACTCCGACGCCGTCCCAGCCGTTGTCGGTGAAGTTGTCCAGGTCGACCAGATCACCTAGATCGCCGAAATCGACCCCGACCCACGGGAAGAACAGCACGATGAAGAGCCCAACGCCACCAACCAGGGCCAGCTTGCGAGCCAACGACAACGCGGCGAGGTCAGATCCAACGGACACACGGTCCTCCAGTGATGCGCGGCTACCGGCGCAGCCCGGTGACGGCGCGGTCTCTGCCGCAAACGATCTCGCGTACTGCCCCCTATGTCGAGATCCACGGGTGCCGCGTTTTCGCCAAGTCCGCGGATAGCGTGAAATGGCCTGCATGACGCACACCGTTGCCGTGGGGCCGCCGCCGCTCGATCTCGACCAGGTCGTGGCCGTCGCCCGCGAGGACGCGCCTGTCGAGCTCACCGCCGAAGCGTTGTCGGAGATGGCCAAGAGCCGCGAAGTGATCGAGACGCTAGCCGCATCGGACGAGCCGTACTACGGCGTCTCGACGGGCTTCGGCGCCCTGGCGACCACCCACATCCCCAGAGTTCGCCGTGCCCAGCTGCAGCGCAGCCTCGTGCGTTCGCACGCCGCCGGTACGGGGGCCGAGGTCGAGCGCGAGGTGATCCGCGCCATGATGCTGCTCCGGCTGCACACGATGGCAACCGGCCGGACCGGAGTAAGGCCGACGACGGCACAGGCCTACGCGGCCATCCTCAATGCCGGGCTCACCCCGGTCGTTCGGGAGTACGGCAGCCTCGGCTGCTCCGGCGATCTGGCGCCGCTCGCGCACTGCGCGCTCGTCCTCATGGGCGAAGGCGACGTACGTACGCCTGACGGCGACCTGGTCCCAGCTGCAGACGCCTTGCGCGCCAACGGGATCGAGCCCGTCGAGCTTGCCGAGAAGGAGGGCCTCGCCCTCATCAACGGCACCGACGGCATGCTCGGCATGCTTGTGCTCGCCATCCGCGACCTCTACCTCCTGCTGCAGACCGCTGACATCTCCGCGGCGATGAGTGTCGAGGCGCTCCTCGGCACCGATCGCCCGTTCGCCGAGGATCTGCAGCTGCACGGGCATCGCGGTGTGTCCGAGAGCGCCCACAACCTGCGCGTGCTGCTCGCCGGCTCAGGCGTCGTCGAGAGCCACCGTGGCCCGGACTGCACGCGGGTCCAGGACGCCTACTCGCTGCGCTGCGCGCCGCGCGTGCACGGGGCGGCCCGTGACACGCTCCTGCACGCGATGGACGTCGCCTACGGCGAGCTGCGCGCCGTTGTCGACAACCCAATCGTCACGGTCGACGGCCGGGTCGAGTCCAACGGCTCGTTCCACGGTGCGCCGCTCGGCTACGTGTTGGACTTCTTGGCGATTGCCGTCGCCGATGTGGCGAGCATCTCCGAGCGCCGCACCGACCGGTTCCTCGACGTAGCGCGCAACCAGGGCCTGGCGCCATTCCTCGCAGACGACGCCGGGGTTGACAGCGGCTACATGATCGCGCAGTACGCGCAGGCCGGCATCGTCTCCGAGCTCAAGCGACTCGCCGTACCAGCCAGCGTCGACTCGATCCCGTCAAGCGCGATGCAGGAAGACCATGTGTCGATGGGCTGGTCGGCGGCCCGCAAGCTGCGGCGGGGGATCGATGGGCTGGCGCGCGTGCTTGCGATCGAGCTGGCGACCGCTTCACGTGCCCTGGACCTGCGTGCACCGCTCAAACCGGCCGCCGCAACGGGTGCCGTACGAGACGTCGTACGGTCGGTGATCCCCGGTCCTGGCCCCGACCGCTATCTGTCACCCGAGATCGAAGCGATGGTGACCCTTGTCCGCAGCGAAGCCGTCGTCGAGGCCGCAACAGCGGTGGTAGGAGACCTCCAGTGATCCGCGCACCCAGGGGTACGACACTGACCGCTCGGTCGTGGCAGACCGAAGCGCCGCTGCGCATGCTCCAGAACAACCTCGACCCCGACGTCGCCGAGCACCCGGACGAGCTCGTCGTCTATGGCGGCAGCGGCAAGGCCGCGCGCGACTGGCCGTCGTACGAGGCAATCGTCCGCACGCTCACCACCCTGCGCGACGACGAGACGCTGCTCGTGCAGAGCGGTCGGCCGGTCGGGGTCATGCAGACGCACGAATGGGCACCACGTGTGCTCATCGCCAACTCCAACCTCGTCGCTGAGTGGGCCACCTGGGAGGAGTTCCGGCGGCTCGAGGCGCTGGGTCTGACGATGTACGGCCAGATGACCGCCGGGTCGTGGATCTACATCGGCACGCAAGGCATCCTGCAGGGGACGTACGAGACGTTCGCCGCGGTCGCCAGCAAGAAGTTCGGCGGGTCGCTCGCCGGCACCATCACGCTTACCGCGGGGCTCGGTGGCATGGGCGGCGCGCAGCCGCTCGCTGTCACGATGAATGGTGGCGTGGCGATCGTCGTCGAATGCGACCCATCGCGCATCCAGCGGCGGCTGGACACGGGCTACCTCGACGTCCAGGCCGACGGCCTCGATGACGCGTTGCGGCTGGCCACCGAAGCCCGCGACGCGCGGCGGCCGCTGTCGATCGGGGTGCTCGGTAATGCCGCGGATCTCGTACCAGCGCTGCTCGTGGGCGGTGCCGAGATCGACATCGTGACCGACCAGACGTCGGCGCACGACCCGTTGGCCTATCTGCCGGTCGGCGTGGCGTTCGAGGATTGGGGGGCCGAACGCGCCAAGGACCCGGCCGGCTTCACGGAGCGGGCCCGCGCATCGATGGCCCGCCACGTCGCGGCGATGGTCGGCTTTCAGGACGCCGGCGCCGAGGTGTTCGACTACGGCAACTCGATCCGGGGCGAGGCACAGCTGGCTGGGTACGACCGGGCGTTCGCGTTCCCGGGGTTCGTGCCGGCCTACATCCGCCCGCTGTTCTGCGAGGGCAAGGGGCCGTTCCGCTGGGCCGCGCTGTCGGGGGACCCGGCCGACATCGCAGCCACCGATCGGGCCGTGCTCGAGCTGTTCCCCGACAACGAGCCGTTGGCCCGTTGGATCCGCTTGGCGCGCGAGAAGGTGCAGTTTCAAGGGCTCCCGTCGCGGATCTGCTGGCTCGGCTACGGCGAGCGCGACAGGGCCGGCGAACGGTTCAACGACATGGTCGCCTCGGGCGAGCTGCGGGCGCCGGTCGTCATCGGCCGCGACCACCTCGACTGCGGGTCGGTCGCGTCGCCGTACCGCGAGACCGAGGCCATGGCCGACGGCTCCGACGCGATCGCCGACTGGCCACTGCTCAACGCCATGGTCAACGTCGCATCGGGTGCGACCTGGGTGTCGATCCACCATGGCGGCGGGGTCGGGATCGGGCGTTCGCAGCATGCAGGCCAGGTCACTGTCGCCGACGGCACCCCGCTCGCGGGCGAGAAGATCCGGCGGGTGCTCACCAACGACCCGGGGATGGGAGTCATCCGGCACGTTGACGCGGGCTACGAGCTCGCCGTGGAGGTGGCCGAGCGGACCGGCGTACGGGTGCCCATGCGCGAGGGTGGACCAGAATGATCACGTTTACGTGGTCATTGTGGCCCGTGCAAGGCTGCTACCCCTTGCAAAGGCCCCACAGGCCTCGTGAGGGTCGGCCGCGGTGACGTTCGGCGTGCTCTGGCGGGAGCTGCTGCCGATCGGGCTCGACCCGAACACCGGCGGGTACCGGCGGTTCGCCTACAGCTCTGCCGACCTGGCGTGCCGCGAGTGGTTCCGCGAGGCCGCCGAGGCTCGTGGTCTGACCTCCTACGCCGACCGGAACGGCAACCTGTGGGCGTGGCTCGGCGACCCTGACACCGAGGGCCCTGGAGTCGTCGTCGGGAGCCACCTCGACTCGGTGCCGGACGGTGGCGCATTCGATGGTCCACTTGGCGTCGTCAGCGCACTCGCAGCGCTCGATGCCTTGCGGGACAACGGGTTTCGTCGCTCGCGGCCGATCGGGGTCGTCGCGTTCGCCGACGAGGAGGGCGCGCGGTTCGGCGTGGCCTGCGCCGGCTCGCGACTCATGACCGGGCAGCTGGCGGCGGATCGAGCCGCTGCGCTTCGCGATGCGGATGGCGTCACGATGGCCGAGGCGATGGTGGCGGCCGGTTACGACACGGCACATGCTTGGCCGAGACGACGAGGGTCTGCGGCGGATCGGTGCGTTCGTGGAGCTCCATATCGAGCAGGGGCGCGGGCTCGTCGATCTGGGCGCTCCGATTGGCGTCGGCACCGGGATCTGGCCGCACGGGCGGTGGCGGTTCGACTTCCCCGGTGAGGCCAACCACGCCGGGACGACTCGGCTAGGAGACCGACGAGACGCCATGCTGCCGTTCGCCACCTCCGTGCTGGCGGCACGCCGCGCGGCCGAGCAGCATCACGCGGTGGCGACCTTCGGCCGCGTACACGTGGAACCCAACGGCACCAACGCGATCCCGTCACACGTTGCCGCCTGGCTGGATGCCCGAGGTGCTACCGAGGATGCGGTGCGCGCCGTCGTGCACGACCTGGAAACACTGGACGCGAAGATCACCGAAGAGTCGTGGACGCCGGCGACGACGTTCGACGCGACATTGAGGGACCGGCTTCGCGAGGTCCTCGGCGACGTACCCGAGCTGCCCACCGCTGCTGGTCACGACGCGGGCATCCTGGCGACCGCGGGCATCCCGACGGCGATGATCTTCGTACGCAACCCGACGGGCATCTCGCACTCTCCCGCTGAGCATGCCGATGACGCCGACTGCGTCGCCGGGGTCAGCGCGCTGACCCGGGTGTTGGCACGGCTCGGGTAAGAAGGGGTTATGGCTCTCTTCGGGCGCAGGGACAGGCAGCCGGCAGACGATCCGCGGCCGGCCGTGGCGGAGTTCTGGCGATGGTGGGCGGAGCATCGTGACGAGGTGCTGGCCGCGGCCGACGCCGGCCGCCTAGACGAGGTGCAGGCGCGGCTCGGCCCGGCAATTGCCGGCCTCGACCCGGACCTTGCGTGGGACCTGTCGCCGGGCCACACCACGAAATACCTAATGGTGGTGTCCGGCAGCGGCTCGGTCGACCGGCAGGCGATTGCCGAGCGGTGGCGGCTGGCGGCCCCGAGCGACGACCCCGACGTGATGTACGCATCCAGTCGACCCAAGCACCCGGATCCGGCCGCGGCCGTCCTGCACGTTGACGACTATGAGCTGCCTTTGGCCGAGGCCGTGGCCGCGACACGCGTCGACGGCCAGCGTGGTCGCCTCGACGTCGTGGTTCACCACCCGCTGTTCCCGTTGCTTGCCAAGGAGCACCGCCTCGACGCCGCCTTCCGCTCGCTCGACCTGGTGCTGGGCGAAGACGACGTCGAACGCTGGCTCGGCGAGGTAGAGGTCTCGGCTGATGCGCCGCTCGACCCGATCGCCCTGACTATGCTGCCGGCCGTGGTGGACCAGCTGCATCCCGGCAGCAGCGGCTGGGCCGTCCTGCAGGGGACCTCGCCTGACGGCGAGGTGACTGGGACGGTGCGGCGACCATTCTCCCGCATTGACCGGCCGCTCTGTGACACTCATGTTGCCCTGCTGCTGCCCGGTGCAGCCACGGAGGAGAAGGTTCGAGGGGCAGGTGAGGCGGCGCTGGCTGCGCTCGGCGGCGACGGCCCGCACGCCGTGCTCGTCGGCTATGTGATCACGCCGCGTCAGTCGACCGTGCATCTCTATGTGGACGGCCTCGAGGTGGATCCCGAGGCGGTCCGACCGACTTTGAAGGCCTGGAGTGCGGGCAATGCCCGAATCCTCGTGTCGCGCGACCCGGCGTGGCGTGAGGTCGGCTATCTGCTGGTCTAGCCGGCCGGCCTTGCTCCGGTGGCAGGTCTCCACGTGCCTGGTTAGCGTCGCAGGCAACACATTCGGGTAGTTCGCAGAGTGGGGGATGCCGTGACAGACAGCACGAGCGACACACCGGTCCTGGACCTCGTCACCAGCATGACGGAGGACTCGTTGGAGGCATCGACACTCGATCCAGCAACTCTGATGCTCGTCCGCATCGCAGCGTTGGTCGCAGTCGACGCACCGCCAGCCTCTTACCTGGTCAACCTCGGCGTCGCCAGCGAGCTCGACCTGGACGTCGAGGACGTCCGAGGTGTCCTCACTGCCATCGCCCCGATTGTCGGCACCCCTCGCGTTGTCTCCGCGTCGGGCAAGATGGTCAAGAGTCTGGGCATCGCGCTCGAGATCGCCGCGCTGGAGGCGGAGAGCGACCTACCCGACTAGCGGCGGCCCCCTTGTCAGACCCCGCGGCTAGCGTCGCGGCCATGAAATACGGCTTCATCATGACGGGTGGCGACGCGCGCCGCGCCGCGGAGCTCGCCGCCCTGGCCGAAGAGCACGGCTGGGACGGCTTCTTCGTGTGGGAGGGCATCTGGGCCGTCGACGCATGGGTGATGCTTGGCGCCGCCGCGATGCGCACCGAGCGCATCCGGCTCGGCACGATGCTCACGCCAGTGCCGCGCCGCCGACCGTGGGAGCTGGCGGGGCAGACAACAACGGTCGACAACCTGTCCGGCGGCCGGGTCATCCTGTCGGTTGGCCTCGGAGTCAGCGCCGAGGAGCCGAGGTTCTGGCTCTTTGAGGACGATCCCGGCCGCGTGACGCGGGCCGACCTGCTCGACGAGGGGCTCGACATGCTGACGGGGCTCTGGCGCGGGCAGCCGTTCTCCTATCAGGGCAAGCACTACCGCGCCACGCCCACCGACTCGATGCTTCCGCCACCCCTGATCCAGCAGCCGCGCATCCCCATCTGGGTGGTGGGTGCGTGGCCGCGTCCCAAGTCGATGGCGAGGGCGGCACGCTTTGACGGGTGGGTGCCCAACTTCGTCCCTGCTGGCACCGCGGACGTATTGGCAGCGCAGGCGAAGTTCAGTCCGCAGCATCTGCACGACGGGATCGCATGGATCACCAAGCGGCGTGCCGAAGAAGGCTTGGCCGACGAACCCTACGACATCGTCATGGAGGGCAACACCTATCGGAAGACGCCGGCGCAGGTGCTGAAGACGGTCCGCCCGTGGGTCGACGCGGGAGCGACCTGGTGGCTGGAAGGTAACTGGGGGGCTGCCGAGGACCAGATCCTGGCGGCGTCTCGTGAACGCCTGATCGCCGGACCACCCACGCTGTAGGAGACCATCGAGCATGACCGCCTGGTGGTGTGAGCAGGCCTGGCTGCCCGACGGTGTGGCGGCCGGTGTGCGGGTCGAGGCTGCCGACGACGGCACTGTCGCACTCGTCGAGCTGGATGCTGACCCCGCGGGAGCGACTCGGCTCGCCGGCGTCGTGCTGCCAGGTTTCGCCAACGTGCACTCGCACGCGTTCCACCGGGCGCTGCGCGGGCGCACCCACGCTGGCAAGGGCACGTTCTGGACCTGGCGCGAGCAGATGTACCAGGTGGCGGCCCGGCTCGATCCCGACAGCTACCTCTCGCTCGCGACGGCGGTTTACGCCGAGATGGCGCTAGCCGGCATCACCTGCGTCGGTGAGTTCCACTACGTGCATCACCGGCCCGGCGGCCGGCCTTACGACGATCCGCTCGCGATGAGCGACGCGCTGCGAGAGGCTGCTCGACGCGCCGGGATCCGTCTCACGATCCTCGACACGTGCTATCTCGCGGGCGGCATCGGCAAGCCGCTCGCAGCCGAACAGCTGCGGTTCGGCGACGCAGACGTACACGCGTGGGCGCAGCGGCTGCACAAGCTCGCCAACGACGCCGGCACCCGGGTGGGTGCCGCCGTGCACTCGGTCAGAGCGGTGCCGGCCGACGTGCTTCCTATTGTCGTGGAGGCTGCGCGGGGCCTGCCTCTGCACGTACACCTCTCCGAGCAGAAGGCGGAGAACGCCGCGAGTCTGCAGCACTACGGCGTCACCCCCACACGGCTGCTGCACGAGCACGGGGTGCTTGGCCCGCTCACGACTGCGGTGCACGCGACGCACCTGACAGGCCAGGACATCCCGCTTCTCGCCGCCACACGCACCAACGTCTGCGCCTGCCCCACGACCGAGCGTGACCTTGCCGACGGCATCGGGCCGATGCGCGCGCTGCACGCGGTGGCCGCATCGATCTCACTGGGCACCGACCAGCACGCTGTGATCGACATGTTCGAGGAGGCCCGCGGTCTCGAGATGGATCAGCGGCTCGTCAGTGGCCAGCGCGGTGCCTATACGCCAAGCGAGCTGGTCGACGCGATGACCTGGCGTGGACACGTCTCGGTTGGCTGGCCGGGGGCTGGGCGCATTGCGGTCGGCGCGCCGTGCGACCTCGTCGCCGTACGGCTCGACACGGTGCGCTCCGCAGGTGTCGACCCGGCGCAGGTTGCCTACGCGGCGGCCGCCGCAGATGTCGACACGGTCGTCGTATCCGGGCGCGAGGTCGTCCGGGATGGCGCGCACGTCCTCGGCGACGTGGGCGCGATGCTGAGCACCAGCATCAGATCGCTTTGGGAGGGCGCGTGAGCCATACGAGTACGTCGGCATGCTGACGGCGTTGTCGTGACCGCGACGCTCATTGACCGGATCGGGCTGCTCGCGACGCAGGATGCCGAGCTCGCCGACATCGTCGACGCCGCATTGGTCATCGACGGCGGCCGCATCGCCTGGGTCGGGCCGTCTGCCGCAGCGCCCGCCGCGGACGCGCACGTGGATGCGGGCGGTCGATGCGTCATCCCCGGGTTCGTCGACAGCCATGCGCACCTCGTCTTCGCCGGCGACCGGGCGGCGGAGTTCGCCGCGCGGATGGCTGGCGAGTCCTATGCAGCAGGGGGCATCCACACCACTGTCGCCGCGACGCGCGACGCCACCGACGAGCTACTGATGGCCAACCTCGTCCGCCTTTTCGTTGAGATGCACCGCCAGGGCACGACCACGATCGAGGTGAAGAGCGGGTACGGCCTCACCGTGCGTGACGAGGCTCGCTCGCTGGCGATCGCACGGGAGCTGACCCAGGAGACCACGTTCCTCGGTGCGCATGTCGTGCCCCGAGACGCGGCACGCGACGACTATCTCGCGCTGGTCACCGGTGCCATGCTCGAGGCGGCGGCACCGTATGCACGGTGGGTTGACGTCTTCTGCGATACGGGCGCATTCACGGGCGATGAGGCACGAGCAGTCCTGACGGCCGGCATGTCCCGGGGCCTGTTGCCGCGCATCCATGCAAACCAGCTCGGACCCGGCCCAGGTGTGCAGGTCGCCTGCGAGCTCGGCGCGGCGAGCGCGGATCACTGCACGCACCTGTCCGATGCCGATGTCGACGCACTCGCGTCAAGCAGCACGGTGGCGACGCTGTTGCCGGGTGCAGAGTTCTCCACTCGCTCGACCTATCCCGACGCCAGGCGCCTTATCGATGCGGGCGCAACCGTCGCGATCGCCACCGACTGCAATCCGGGGTCTTCCTTCACGTCTTCGATGCCGTTCTGCATTGCGCTCGCGGTCCGTGAGATGCGTATGACCCCCGCCGAAGCCTTGTGGTCCGCGACCGCCGGCGGTGCGCAGGCACTACGGCGCGACGACGTCGGCATGTTGCGGCCCGGGGGGCGGGCCGATCTAGTCATCCTCGACGCGCCGTCGTACGTGCATCTCGCCTATCGTCCCGGCGTGCCGCTGGTGCTCGAAGTGTGGAAGGACGGCCGTCCGCTCTAGGGTTGGCGCGTGCGGCTCACGAAGTTCGTGCACGCTTGCGTCCTCGTCGAGGAAGGCGATGCACGCATCCTCATCGATCCAGGCACCTACTCGCGCGGCTTCGAGGATTTGGACGGGCTGAGCGGGGTGCTCATCACGCACCAGCATGCCGACCACGTCGACATCGACCGGCTGGGATCGCTGCTCGAGCGCAACCCGCGGGCGAGCTTGTGCTCAGACGAGGGCACCGCCGGAGTCCTTGCGGAGCAGGGGCTGGAGGCGCACGTCGTGCACGCCGGCGACGAGCTCGACCTGGGCATCCCGGTCCGAGTGTTCGGCGAGTGGCACGCGGCGATCCATCCCGACATCACTCCCGTGCCCAACGTCTGCTACCTCGTCGGCGCCCGCTTCTTCCACCCCGGCGACTCGCTGACTGTCCCGGATATCCCGGTTGACGTGCTGGGGCTCCCGACCGCGGCGCCGTGGCTCAAGTCCGCGGAGGCAATCGACTACCTACGTGAGGTGGCGCCGCGCATCGCGGTCCCGATCCACGAAGCGCTCCTCAAGGACCCCGCCATGGTCTACGGGTTGTTCGAGCGCATGGCGCCGGATGTCACCGAGGTGCGGATCCTCGACGACGCCGGGCCGGTCGCAGTCTGACACCGGCGGGCCGCGCTCAGCTGCCACGGAAGATGGCCGCCACTCGGGCTGCCAGCGCCTCGAGTGGGCCGCGGCCGACGACCGTACGCCATACCGTCGCGACGACCAGTGCGAGGACGGCGTGCAGCAGATACAAGTCGTACGGATCAGCGGGACCAACCGCGGCGTCCACCGCGATGACGTGCACGGTGTAGAGCGTGAGGGTCATCGACCCAGCGGCCGCCAACGGGTACAGCAGCAGCGCCACGATCCGACCGGCGTGCTGGGTCAGCAGTAGAGCCGCACCCAGGACCGCCAGCGAGGTGCCTGTGGTGTGCATCAAGTCGAATGTCGTGCCGGAGTGCGGTGCCGAGATGAGCAGCCACGCCGGGGAGGTAGTCGGGGTCGTGCCGTAGAGCCCACCTTCGAGCAGGTTGTCGAGCGGAATCCCCTGCACCCACGAGCCTTGGGCGCCCGCGGCCTCGATGGCATCCCGCCCGCCGGCGTCGAGCAGCACGGCAGAGATCACCTTGCTGGCGCCCGCCAGCAGCAGCCCGCCGCCCAGCAGCCAGGCAGCGATGCGAGCCGATCCAAGGGCGAGGCGTCCCACGGCCAGCCCCGCGCACAGGTAGGTCGTCCACGTCAGCACCGGGTAATAGCCGGTCACGACGATCGTGACAAGGAGATCGACTGGCTCGGTGAGGCTTGTCAGGTCGGGATTGGCCGGCGAGGGCAGCTCCAGCCCCTGGCGCAGCACGTAGCTGAGCTGTGGAGTGACCAGCGCGCAGGTGACCGCGATCGCGGCCAGGGCGGGGGCTCGCAGTCCGAGCAGCGGGATCGCCACGACGAAGAGGACCGCGTAGTAGGCAAGGATCACGGCCACGGGCGGATGGAGCCCGCCGAGCGCGAGGCCGACGAAGAGTAGTACCAGCGCTCGGCCGAATGTCGCTCTGCGTGCCCCAGACAGGGCGGCGCCGGTGAGCGGTGTCTGCCGACCGCTGGCCAGCGCAAGCCCGACGCCCGCGAGGGTCGCGAACAGGGCCGCGGACCGGCCGGCCGCGATCTCGTACGCGGTCGTGATCTCGCCCGCCTCGGTGCGCGGGATGATGTGCACGCTCATCATGCCGAGCAGCGCCACGCCACGGGCGGCGTCGACGCCCAGCAGGCGCCGGCCCGTGCCGAGCCGGGTCGTCTTGGCGGCCCACGTGGCGGCCAGCGTGCGGGCGGTCACGGAGTCATGCTGCCCGAAGCGCACCCGGCTGTGGCTGAGAGCCCCCTGAACATCTCGTCGGGGTCGTGGGAACATTTTGACGCGAGCCAGAAGTTGAGTCAGTAAGACTCAGGTTCGGCTTGACAGCCAAGCTGGCCAGGACAAGAGTTGAGTCTGCATCGCTCACGTCGCAAATCAGGAGGATCCACTCATGGCACGTGCGGTCGGAATCGACCTCGGCACGACCAACTCGGTCGTCGCCGTCCTTGAGGGTGGCGAGCCCACCGTCATCGCCAACGCCGAGGGCGCCCGCACGACGCCGTCGGTTGTCGCCTTCGCCAAGAACGGCGAGGTGCTGACCGGTGAGGTGGCCAAGCGCCAGGCCGTCACCAACGTCGATCGGACGATCCGGTCGGTCAAGCGCCACATGGGCACTGACTGGCACGAGCAGATCGACGGCAAGACGTTCACCGCCCAGCAGATCTCCGCGTTCATCCTGCAGAAGCTCAAGCGCGACGCCGAGGCCTACCTCGGCGAGACGATCACCGACGCCGTGATCACCACGCCTGCCTACTTCAACGACGCGCAGCGCCAGGCCACCAAGGAGGCCGGCGAGATCGCGGGCCTCAACGTGCTCCGCATCGTTAACGAGCCCACTGCGGCCGCACTGGCCTACGGCCTCGACAAGGGCGACAAGGAGCAGACGATCCTCGTCTTCGACCTCGGTGGTGGCACGTTCGACGTGTCTCTCCTGGAGATCGGCGAGGGCGTGGTCGAGGTCAAGGCGACCAGCGGTGACAACCACCTCGGGGGCGACGACTGGGACCAGCGCGTCCTCGACTGGCTCGTCGGCCGGGTCAAGGCCGCTCACGGCATCGACCTGTCCAAGGACAAGATCGCGATGCAGCGCATTCGCGAGGCGTCCGAGAAGGCCAAGATCGAGCTCTCCAGCGCCACGCAGACGGCCATCTCGCTGCCCTACATCGCGCAGGACGCTGAGAAGAACCCGATCTTCGTCGACGAGTCGCTCTCGCGCGCTCAGTTCCAGCAGATGACCGCCGACCTGCTCGAGCGCACACGTTCGCCGTTCCAGCAGGTCATCAAGGATGCCAACATCTCGGTCTCCAGCATCGACCACGTCGTCCTCGTCGGTGGGTCGACGCGCATGCCCGCCGTCGTCGACGTGGTCCGCGAGCTGACCGGTGGCAAGGAGCCCAACAAGGGCGTCAACCCCGACGAGGTCGTAGCCGTCGGTGCCGCCCTGCAGGCCGGCGTCCTCAAGGGCGAGGTCAAGGATGTGCTGCTGCTCGACGTCACGCCGCTGTCCCTGGGCATCGAGACCAAGGGCGGTGTGATGACCAAGATCATCGAGCGCAACACCACGATCCCGACCAAGCGTTCCGAGGTGTTCACGACGGCCGACGACAACCAGCCGTCCGTGGGCATCCAGGTCTTCCAGGGTGAGCGCCCGATGGCTCGTGACAACAAGTCGCTCGGCACGTTCGATCTCACGGGGTTGCCGCCGGCGCCGCGCGGTGTGCCGCAGGTCGAGGTCACGTTCGACATCGACGCCAACGGCATCATGCACGTCACCGCCAAAGACCTCGGCACCGGCAAAGAGCAGTCGATGACGGTCACGGGTGGCTCCGCGCTACCCAAGGACGACATCGAGCGCATGGTTCGAGACGCCGAGCAGTACGCCGCGGAGGACGCGCAGCGTCGCGAGGCCGCGGAGACGCGCAACCAGGCCGAGTCCCTCGCCTACCAGGCGGAGAAGTTCCTCGCCGACAATGCCGACAAGCTCGCCGAGGGCGAGCCGGCGACGCACAAGGCAGAGGTCGAGTCGGCCTTGGCCGAGCTGAAGAAGACGCTCGAGGGCAACGACGACGCCGCGATCAAGAGCGGCTCGGAGAAGCTCGGGGCTGCCTTCCAGGCGCTCGGCACGTCGATGTATGCCTCCGCGCAGGCGGCCGGCGGACCGACCGGCGCGGACGACGCCGGCTTCGCGGGTGAGGGTGCGGCCACCGGCGGCGCCTCGGCCGACGAGGATGTCGTCGAGGCCGAGATCGTCGATGACGAGCCGAAGGACGACAAGTGACCGACCGTCCGGAGGGCGACGAGCCCATCGTCCGGGACCGCCGACGGATCGACCCCGACACAGGGGCCGTCCGCGGCGGTCCGACGGCGGGCCGTGGAGTGACCCCCAGACCAGCCGCAGCGGAGGAGCGCGACGTTGTCGAGTCGGGCTTCGCCGCCGAGGTGGCCGACGCGCAGGCGCCCATGGCCGAGCTCGAGAAGGCGCAGACCGAGGCCGCGGAGCGGCTCGAGGACCTGCGCCGTTTGCAGGCCGAATACGTCAACTACCGACGTCGTGTCGAACGCGACCGCGAGGTCGTTCGCGACACGGCGGTGGCACAGGCCTTGACTGAGCTGCTTCCCGTGCTCGACAACATTGGGCGGGCACGCGAGCACGGCGACCTGGTGGGCGCGTTCAAGGCGGTCGGCGAGGAGCTCGAGCAGCGAGTGGCCAAGTTGGGTCTGTTGCCGTTCGGGGCCGTGGGCGATCCGTTCGACCCGACGATGCACGAGGCGCTCATGCATGAATACTCCGACGAGGTCACCGAGCCGACCTGCGTACGTGTACTGATGAGCGGCTACCGCTACGGCGACCGCATCGTCCGGCCGGCGCGAGTTGCGGTCGCCGAACCAACAGTTGGACTACCGGAGCAGTCGTCGGCTGACGACGGCGACGAGCCAGCCGCCGACCAGGCAGACTGACGCCAGACGATTTTGCAGACTGCGGAGAGGAGGGGACGCCGATGAGCACCAAGGACTACGTGGAGAAGGACTACTACGCGACGCTCGGCGTTCCCAAGGACGCTTCCGGCGACGACATCAAGAAGTCCTACCGCAAGCTCGCCCGCAAACTGCACCCCGATGCCAACGGCGCCGACGCCGCCGCGGAGACCAAGTTCAAAGAGGTCTCCGAGGCTTACGCCGTGCTGTCCGACGACACCAAGCGCAAGGAGTACGACGAGGCGCGCACCCTCTTTGCCAATGGCGGGATCCGCACCCCCGGCAACCAGGGCGGAGGGTTCAACTTCGACCTAGGGGATCTGTTCGCCAATTCCGGCAGTGGTGGGTCAGGCGGCATCGGCGACATCTTCGGATCGATCTTCAACCAGCGCAGCAATCGGAGCACCGCACAGGCCCCGCGTCGTGGCGGCGACGTCGAGACCGAGGTGACCCTCAACTTCATCGAGGCCGTCGACGGCAAGACGGTGCCGCTGCGTCGCACGAGCTCAGCGGCCTGCCCGACATGCGCCGGCACCGGCGCCAAGGCGGGCACGATGCCGCGCGTCTGCCCGACCTGCGGCGGCAGCGGCCACACGACGGCTCAGTCGGGCGGCGGCTTCGCGGTCTCCGAGCCGTGCCGTGACTGCAAGGGACGCGGGCTCATCGTCGACGACCCGTGCCCCGACTGCAACGGCTCGGGCCGCGCCAAGACCAGCACGACGATGAACGTCCGCATCCCTGCCGGCGTCGACGACGGCCAGCGCATCCGGCTCAAGGGCAAGGGTGCGCCCGGCGAGCGGGGCGGTCCGGCGGGTGACCTCTATGTCACCGTTCATGTGCGCAAGCACCCCGTCTTCGGTCGGCGCGGCGAGCATCTGACCGTGACCGTCCCGGTGACCTTCCCGGAGGCGGCGCTCGGCGCCGAGATCCTGGTGCCCACGCTGGGCGGGCCGCCTGTCAAGGTCAAGCTGCCGGCCGGCACGCCCAATGGCCGCACGCTCCGGGTGCGCGGCAAGGGCGCTACCCGCAAGGACGGCACGCGCGGCGACCTGCTCGTGAACGTCGAGGTGGCTGTGCCGCAGCGCGTCGACGCCGAGGCACGGTTGGCGCTCGAGTCCTACCGATCGGCTACCGCTGGCGAGGACGTCCGATCCGAGCTCATCAAGGCCGCGGCGAAGGGCTGAACCCATGGACAGCGGCACCCGCTTCATCGTCGCGATGTCCGGCACTGCACGTGTCGTTCACGACGACGATCCTCTCTACGTCATCTCCGTCGCGGCCGAGCTGGCCGGCATGCACCCGCAGACGTTGCGGCAGTATGACCGGCTCGGGCTCGTCACCCCTGGGCGCACTGGCGGCGGCGGCCGCCGCTACTCGCTGCGTGACATCGCGCAGCTTCGCGAGGTCCAACGGCTCTCCCAGGAGGAGGGTGTCAACCTCGCCGGCATCAAGCGCATCCTCGAGTTGGAGAACGCCTTGGACGAGCTCCACACGCAGGTCGAGGATCTCGTGACTGAGCTCGCGGCGGCGCATGGCCAGCAGGTCGACTACACCTACCTGCCGGTCCCGGTCGAGCGCAGCGCCCTGGCAGTGTGGCGCCCACGGCGCGACTGATCACTCGGGAGAGCGCAGTGAACCGGGGGACCCCGAGCCAGGCCCGTCGAACCACCGAGGTGGAGCAGGAGATTCGCCTACTGTTGCGCCGCGGTCGGGCGCTGTTCTACGACTGGGCCTCGCTGGTCAGCCCCGGCCTGACGCCGACCGAGTACGCCGCTCTGGTCTCGGTCCACGAGTCGGGCGAGCTGCGGGCAAGTGATGTTGCCGACCGGCTACGGCTGGACAAGTCCACCGTGAGCCGTCTTGTCGGTCGCCTCGTCGAGCTCGGACTCGTCGAAGTGGCGCCCGACGATCGCGACGGGCGGGCGCGACTGCTGCGCGTCACCCCTGCCGGTGACCGTTGGATCGCGTCCGCGAGGGACGAGCAGCACAAGCGCCTCCTCGCCTCTTTCGCCACCTGGCCCGAGGAGGATCTTGACCAGTTGGTGCGACTGTTGCGCCGCCTCAACGCCGACCTGTCGAGCTGAAGGCGCTGTCTGGGGCGCCGATTCGGCCCTTTCTGTCCCAGCCGCTCGCCCACGGAAATAGTTGCACCAGGCAACCTGTTATGCATATGGTTGTGTTCGGCAACTAACTGTTGGACGAGAAGAGGGGGCATCCGTGCCCATCTCCACGCAGGCCGCAGCGGCGGTCAACGAAGAGCTGCGGGCGATCACGCGCTTGCGGCGTTCCCTGGCCCATCGGGTCAGGAGCCTCTTTCTGGACGGTCCGGGCGACGTGGCGCGGGCGCCGACCAGCGTGCTGATGCTGCTCGCCGGTCGCGGCGAGTGCCGGTTGAGCGAGATGGCCGAGCTTGCGGGCGTGGGTGTCTCGGTGATGAGCCGGCACGTGGCAGCGCTCGAACGCGATGGCCTCGTCACACGCCGCGATGACCCCGATGACCGTCGCGCTGCCCTGCTGTCACTGACTGATGCGGGAAACACGCATGTCGAGGGCATTGGGGCTCAGATCACCGGCTGGTTGCAAGACGCCCTGCACAACTGGACTGAAGACGAAGGCGCCTCAGCAGCCGCCGTGCTCGCCAGACTCGCCCACGACCTCAATGCGGCAGCGACATCCGGTTCTGACCACGCCGCGCCCGTCCTCGAAAGGACTCCATGACCTCGGCTACACCTGCTGCCGCCATCCGCGGCAGCCTGACGCCCGACGCCGGCAGCGGCGGCGCGATGAGCCACCGGCAGATCCTCGAGGCACTCTCGGGTCTCCTGCTGGCGCTCTTCGTTGCCATGCTCTCGAGCACCATCGTCAGCACCGCACTGCCGACAATCATCGCCGAACTGCACGGATCGCAGACCGGTTACACCTGGATCGTTGTCGCAACATTGCTCACATCGACCGCGACGACGCCGATCTGGGGCAAGCTGGCGGATCTGTTCAGCAAGAAGCTGCTTGTCCAGCTGGCGATCGTGATTTTCGCGGCTGGTTCGGTCGCCAGCGGGTTCGCCACCGGCCTCGGCACATTGATCGCCTTCCGCGCCGTGCAGGGCATTGGGCTCGGTGGCATCTCGGCGCTGGCGATCACGATCATCGGCGCGATGATCCCACCGCGTGAGCGCGGCCGGTACAACGGCTACGTGGGCGCAGTGATGGCCGTCGCCACGGTGGCCGGACCGCTCATCGGCGGCACGATCGTCGAGTCAGCGCTCGGCTGGCGCTGGGTGTTCTTTGTCGGCGTTCCGTTCGCGGTCGCCGCCCTCTACATCCTGCAGAAGACGCTGCACGTCGCCACCATCCGCCGCGACGTCAACGTGGACTACGCGGGCGCAACACTCCTCATGGCCGGAGTGAGCCTGCTGCTCGTCTGGGTGTCGTTTGCGGGTAGCTCATACGGATGGCTGTCTTGGCAAACGGCCACGATGGTGGGCGGCGGGCTCCTGCTGCTCGGCCTCGCGATACGTGTCGAGCGCCGCGCCATCGAGCCGGTCGTGCCGCTCCACATCGTCGTACAACGCACCCCGGCGCTGGCGATCGTGGCTAGCCTCTCCGTCGGCATCGCCATGATTGGCGGGGCGGTGTTCCTCGCGCAGTACTTCCAGATCGCTCGCGGCTACTCCCCGACCGTGGCTGGTCTGCTCACCGTCCCCTTGATGTTCGGCGTATTCATCGCATCGACGATCTCCGGTCGCATGATTACCAAGACCGGGACGTGGAAGCCCTGGCTCGTCGGCGGGTCGGCGGTTCTGGTCGGCGGCTTTGCGATGCTCGCCACGATCGACCACGAAACCTCGATCCCGTTCGTCAGCATGGCGATGCTCGCCGTCGGGCTCGGGGTCGGTGCCTCGATGCAGAACCTTGTGCTGGCGGTGCAGAACACCGTCGACGTACGCGACATAGGTGCGGCAAGCTCGACCGCGACGTTCTTCCGCTCCCTGGGAGGCACCATCGGTGTTTCCGTGCTGGGAGCGCTATTGGCGACGCAGATGAAGACCAAGATCACCGAAGGTCTCGCGGCCACGGGGGTCTCATCGGGAGCGAACATCACGGGCGGCGACCTCGACATCTCCGCCCTGCCGGCTCCCGTCGAGCAGCTTTACCGCGCGGTGCAGGGTGACGTGACCGGTCACCTCTTCCTCCTCTGTGCGGTGGTTGCGGCCGTCGGCCTGGTTGCCACTCTGTTCATTCGTGAGGCGCCGCTGCGCCGTACCGTGGCGGTGCAGCCGGAGGAGGCGCCCGCCGAAGAGGCCGAGCTGAGCCTCGCTGCGGCCTGACTAGACACAACGACGGGGGCGCCGCACCTGCGTGTGGCGCCCCCGTCGCTGTCCCCGCTAGCTACTCCTCTGGGAACTCAACGCCGCAGGCAGCGAAGTACGCTTCCGCGTTCTCGACGCCTTTGCCGTCAGCCAGCTTGGCGTCGTGCGGGTTGTTGGTGCCGAGAACCCCCCCATTGCCGTTGGCGCCCTTGCCCTTGATCGCGATCGTGGACGGCAAGGCGTCCATCAGACAGTCGCCGCCCTCCGCAGTCACAAGACCGGCTTCCACCCACGCTGTGATATCGGCGTCGACATCCACCGTGAACCAGCCGCCGTGGCCTGCATTGACCGCCCCGTTCGCGCCCCGGTTGGCGATGAAGCAATCGTGCGCGAAGGCGCTGCCCGCCGGGAGCAGCACCATGAGTGCCGCTCCCGCCCCCACCGCTAGTGCCCGTGCTTTGCGCATGCTTTCCCCTTCTAGACTCGACCGGCCCCCTTGCCGATACGCAGTGGCGCGAGAATAGGCACCGGGTTGGCGGCGGCGCAGGCAATTGCGAGATCCCAAAACTCCGGGCTGAGCCAGGAGAGTTGAGCGGAATAGACTCAACTTTGACTAGCGTTGCCAAAGACAGGAGTTGCAGGGCAGACCCTGCGTAAGAACGAAGGCCGAGGAGACGACACAAGGATGGAAGCCGGTCAGCTCACCACCCGGAGCCAGGAGGCACTCTCGGCTGCCGTGCGGTCGGCGGCCGCCGCGGGCAACCCGGCCGTGGAGCCGGTGCATGTGCTGAGAGCACTGCTCGACCAGACCGACGGCATCGCCCGGCCTCTCTTGGAGTCCGTGGGTGTCGAGCCGGGCGCCGTACGGTCCGAGTCGCTGCGACTGGCCGAAGCGCTGCCCGCGACGAGCGGTGCGTCGGTCAGCGCGCCCGGACTTGCCCGGCAGACCTACGCGGTGCTCCAGCACGCCGGCGAAGTCGCGCGGGAGCTGGACGACGAGTATGTCTCAACCGAGCACCTGCTGGTGGGCCTCGCCCACGTGGAATCGCCGGTCCGCGAGCTGCTGACGCGACTCGGCGCGACCGCCGAACGGCTACGTGCGGCCTTTGTGCAGGTGCGGGGGAGCGCCCGCGTGACCAGCCCCGATCCGGAGGGCACCTACGACGCGCTCAACAAGTACGGCATCGATCTCACCGAGCGTGCCCGCGAGGGCAAGATCGACCCGGTCATCGGCCGTGACACCGAGATCCGCCGTGTCGTGCAGGTGTTGTCACGTCGCACCAAGAACAACCCGGTCCTCATCGGCGATCCCGGCGTGGGCAAGACGGCGGTCGTCGAGGGTCTCGCCCAACGCATCGTCGCCGGCGACGTACCCGAGTCGCTCAAGGGCCGCCGGCTGGTCGCCCTCGACCTTGGCGCGATGGTCGCGGGCGCCAAGTTCCGCGGCGAGTTCGAGGAACGGCTCAAGGCTGTTCTCAGCGAGATCAAGGCGAGCGACGGCCAGGTCATCACCTTCATCGACGAGCTGCACACCGTCGTCGGCGCCGGCGCCACTGGCGAGGGGGCGATGGATGCCGGCAACATGCTCAAGCCCATGCTGGCTCGTGGCGAGTTGCGCATGGTCGGTGCGACCACACTCGACGAATACCGCAAGCACATCGAGAAGGACGCGGCCCTAGAGCGCCGGTTCCAGCAGGTCCTCGTCGGCGAGCCCAGTGTTGAAGACACGATCGCAATCCTGCGTGGTTTGAAGGGTCGCTACGAGGCGCACCACAAGGTGCAGATCGCTGATGCGGCGCTCGTGGCAGCAGCGACACTCTCTGACCGGTACATCACGGCGCGGTTCCTTCCCGACAAGGCAATCGACCTCGTTGACGAGGCTGCATCCAGGCTGCGCATGGAGATTGACTCCCGTCCGGTTGAGATCGACGAGCTGCAGCGTGTTGTCGACCGGTTGCGCATGGAGGAGCTGGCGCTCTCTAAGGAGGACGACGCAGCGTCCCGAGAGCGGTTGCAGCGCCTGCAGAAGGACCTTGCCGACAAGCAGGAGCAGCTGACTTCGCTCAACGCCCGCTGGGAGCAGGAGAAGACCGGGCTCAACCGCGTCGGCGAGCTCAAGGAGCGGATCGACGAGCTGCGTGGACAGGCCGAGCGGGCGCAGCGCGACGGTGAGTGGGAGACGGCGTCCCGGCTGCTCTACGGCGAGGTGCCCGAGCTCGAGAAGCAGCTTGCCTCCGCGCAGGAGGCAGCCGCCGCGATCGAGCGGGATGCTCCCATGGTCAAGGAGGAGGTCGGCCCCGACGACGTCGCCGACGTCGTCTCCGCATGGACCGGCATTCCGGCTGGTCGGCTGCTCGAGGGCGAGACCGGCAAGCTGCTGCGGATGGAGGAAGAGCTCGGCAGCCGAGTGGTCGGCCAGCGCGAGGCCGTTACGGCGGTGAGTGATGCCGTACGTCGCGCGCGCGCCGGCGTGTCCGACCCCGATCGGCCCACGGGCTCGTTCCTGTTCCTCGGCCCGACCGGCGTCGGCAAGACCGAGCTCGCCAAGGCGCTCGCGGAGTTCCTCTTCGATGACGAGCGAGCGATGGTGCGCATCGACATGAGCGAGTACGGCGAGAAGCACAGCGTTGCTCGACTTGTCGGCGCGCCGCCGGGCTACATCGGCTACGAGGAGGGCGGCCAGCTCACCGAGGCCGTCCGCCGCCGCCCGTACACCGTCGTTCTCCTCGATGAGGTGGAGAAGGCGCACCCGGAGGTCTTCGACGTGCTGCTTGCGGTGCTCGACGACGGCCGGCTGACAGATGGCCAGGGCCGCACCGTCGACTTCCGCAACGCGATCCTGGTGCTGACGTCCAACCTCGGCTCGCAGTTCCTCGCCGACCAGACCGTGTCCGAGGACGCCAAGCACGAGCAGGTCATGGGCGTGGTCCGCGCGTCGTTCAAGCCGGAGTTTCTCAACCGGCTCGACGATGTCGTGTTCTTCCACCCGTTGGGCATGGAGGACCTTGGACGCATCGTGGACCTGCAGGTCGACCTGCTTGCCCGACGCCTCCGTGATCGCCGGCTCACGCTCGACGTCACAGAGGCCGCACGGGAGTGGTTGTCGCTGACGGGATACGACCCGGTCTACGGTGCTCGGCCGTTGCGCCGCCTCGTACAGAGCGCAATCGGTGACCAGCTCGCGAGGGCCATCCTGTCCGGCGAGGTGCGCGACGGCGACACCGTGCGTGTCGAGCTCAACGAGGAGAAGGACGCGCTCGACGTCACGAAGGCCTGACGGGGCACGTCCAACACGCCGCCCCCGTGCCGTTGATCATGGCGGACGCCGCCCCGGTGCCGTTGATCATGGCGGAGACGTGGTCATTCCTCGCGGATGATCACACCTTCGCCATGATCAACACCGTGGTGGTGGCGGCGGCTAGGCGAGCCGACCGCGCTGATGCGCCACGGCAAGCCGGGACAGTGCGACCGCTCCGACCAGCAGGCCGAAGTCGCGCAACGCGACGTCGTAGAAGTCGCCGATGAGCAGCAGGTTGACGATGATGCCAGCGAGCCACGCAGCGACGAGCAGCCCGCCGTAGCGCGGGACCACTGCCACCACTATGCCGGCGACGATCTCGATGACGCCCACCGCGTACATAGCTTGCTGTGCCGTGCCCGGCACCAGGTCATTGATCTCCGGCGCCAGGTAGATCGGCCAGTCCACGAGCCAGTTGGTGAACTTATCGAGACCGAACAGGATGGGCGCCACCGTATAGACCGTGCGGAGCAGCACGAACGCCTGTCGGGATGGATCGCCCGTATAGCTCGATGGTGCTGCCCGCCGAGACGAGCGTTGGTCGGTCATGATGATCCGTCCTCTCTAAAAACGACTTGGATGGACGTTAGAGCGGCCTGAGGTCTATCGTCAATGGGCATGCGTTATAGAATTGGACCCATGATGGGGGACCCGCACCAGCGCGATGACCTGGAAGTTCTCGCTGCGTTGCAGGAGCCGGTACGCCGCGCGCTATTGGAGCTGGTGAGCCGGAGCGCCGGCCCGGTCAGCCGTGACGAAGCTGCCAAGGCGCTCGACCTGAGCCGCAGCACGGCCGCGTTCCATCTGGACCGACTTGCCGCCGATGGCCTACTGGACGTCGACTACCGACGCCTCACCGGGAAGACCGGGCCCGGCGCCGGGCGCACGGCAAAGCTCTACCGACGGAGTAGCCGCGAGCTCGCCGCCAGCATGCCGGAGCGGCGGTACGACTTGGCCGGCTCGCTATTGGCGGGTGCCGTCGACGAGTCGGCTGGATCCGGCGAGCCTGTGGTTGATGTGCTGTCTCGGCACTCGGCAGCGGCGGGTGAAACCATCGGGCGGGCGGCGGAGTCGCCTGAGTCAGCTCTTCGCGAGCACGGCTTCGATCCCAGCAGCGAGCCCGATGGCTCTGTCCTGCTGCGAAACTGCCCCTTTCACCAGCTTGCCCACAGCTACACCGAAGTCATCTGTGGCATGAACCTGAGCCTTGTTCAGGGCATTGTGCTGGGCGCGGGTCAAGACCGCGCCGTCACCCTGGATCCCGGTCCCGACCACTGCTGCGTGCGGATCGCACAGAGCGCCTGATCATCCCGCTGGCTGAACACTCCGTTGCTGCATCATCACCTCGAGGCCGTCGAGCATGCGCTGCAGCCCGAACTCGAACAGCTCTTCGCCGTATGCCGTGAACGCGTCGTCGGCGAGGGCGGCCAGGGTGGGGAACTGACCTGTGCTCAGCGCCTTCTCGAGCACTGGCGCCTGCGTCTCCCAGAACTCGTCGCTGCTCACGCCGGTGCGCTTCTCTGCCATCTGGGCACTGTTGTGCGTGCGGGCCATCGACCCTGCATAAGCCTCGATCATGGAGATGGCGTTGATCTTCTCCTTGTCCGAGAGATCGCAGTCCGTCAGAGATCGCAGGATGAACTCGAGTCCGGCGAAGGAGTTGGGCCCGAGCAAGGGCCGGCTCTGGTCGACGAACGGAAGCCATGGGTGGTCGGTGTAGAGCTGCCACATGTCTCGGCCCACGGCGACCAGGGCCTCGCGCCAGCCGGGTCCGAGCTCGTCGACGTCGGGCGGGCCGATCACCCGGTCGAGCATCAGGTCGAGCAGTTCGGCCTTGCCCGGAACGTAGCGATACAGCGACATGGTGCCCACGCCGAGCGCCTCGGCGATCCGACGCATGGACACCGACTCGAATCCCTCGGCATCGGCAATGCCGATCGCCGCGGCCACCAGCCTGTCGAGGGTCAGGGTGGGCTTGGGACCGCGGGTCGCCTTCTCATCCATGTCCCACATCAGCGCGAGGCTGCGGTTGATGTCGCCGCTGCCGCTGTGCTCCGTCGTCATCGCTGAGCCTCTCGAAAAAGTCTTGAAGGCAATCTGCGTAGGGTGTACGCTCTAAAGCGTACGCCGCACTCAGTTTAGCCTTTGGAGAGCGCATGACCAGCGCAGACGTGGCCGTCCTCGTGGAAGGCCTCGAGAAGCGGTACGGCGAGGTGAGGGCCCTCGACGGGTTCGACCTGATTGTCCCCTACGGCACGGTCTACGGGCTGCTCGGGCCTAACGGCGCGGGGAAGACGACTGCCGTGAAGATCCTGTCGACGCTCATCCGCCCCGACGGTGGCCGGGCACGGGTCGCCGGGTTCGACGTCGTACGGCAGCCGATGGATGTACGCCGCAACATCGGCCTCGCGGGGCAGTACGCCGCGGTCGACGAGGTCCTCACCGGCCGGCAGAACCTTGAGATGTTCGGCCGGTTGTTCCACCTTGGTGCCCGGCGGGCGCGGGAGCGTGCGGTGGAGCTGCTCGAGCAGTTCGACCTGACCGAGGCCGGTGACAAGGGAGTCAAGCAGTTCAGCGGCGGCATGCGGCGGCGGCTCGACCTCGCGTCGAGCATGATTCTTACGCCGCGTCTGATGTTCCTGGACGAGCCGACGACGGGTCTCGACCCGCGCGGTCGCAACGAGGTCTGGAACTCGGTGCGCGAGCTTGTCGGCGCCGGCACCACCGTGGTGCTGACGACGCAATATCTCGAAGAGGCCGACCGGCTGGCCGACCGCGTCGCGGTGATCGATCGCGGGCGGACGATCGCCGACGACACGCCGGCCGAGCTCAAGCGCACGGTCGGCGGCGATCAGATCGAGGTCGTCGTCTACGAGCCGGCCGACATCCCACGGGCAGTCAAGGCAGTCAGCCAAGTCTGCGACGGGGAGCCCGAGATCGACGACGAGGGACGCCGGGTCACTGGTCCAGTGACCGACCGCGTGGGCGCGTTGACCGACGTGGCACGCCGGTTGCAGGACGAGGGCATTTCGGTCGAGGACATCGGCTTGCGCCGACCGAGCCTGGACGACGTGTTCCTACGTATCACCGGGCACCGTGCCGAGGAAGAGACCGAGACCAAGGAGCCGGAGGGGGCGAACCGATGAGCACTGCGATCGACAGCGCTGCGCTTGCGCAGAGTGCACCGGACACCCGTCAGGCCCGGATGTATTGGGCAATGGTCGACAGCTGGACGATGGTCCGCCGAGGGCTGCTCTACTACGTGCGAATGCCGTCCACGATCGCCTGGCAGCTCGGATTCCCGATCGTGTCAGTGCTGCTGTTTGTCTACGTCTTCGGCAGCGCGATGGACATCGGGGGTGGCGACTACAAGGCGTTCGCGTTGCCGGGCATGTTCGCGATGACCATGGCCTTCGGCTTCATGAACACTGCCTACGCGGTCGCCCTAGATAAGGAGAAGGGGGTCACTGACCGATTCCGCTCGATGCCGATGTCGCCCTCGGCGGTGGTCAGCGGGCGGAGCGTATCGGATGTGCTTGGCGCGGCGGTCGACCTCGCTGTGCTCGCGGCGATCGCGCTCGTCATCGGGTGGCGGTCTGACGGCGCGCTCATGGAGACGCTCTTCGCGTTCGTGCTGCTGCTGTGGCTGCGGTTCGCGCTGATCTGGATCGGGATCTATCTGGGTCTGCTTGTGCCCAACACCGAGCAGGCAGGCAGCCTGTTCGCCGTTGCGTTCCCGTTCGCGATGATCTCGAGCGTGTTCACTCCGCCGTCGCTCATGCCCGACTGGCTGGGCGCGATCGCGATGTGGAACCCCGTCTCGTCAACAGCCAATGCGATCCGTGAGCTGTTCGGCAACCCCGTCCCGCTCGGCGACAGCTGGATCGAGCAGAACGCGATGATGATGGCGATGGTCTGGCCGATCATCATCGCGGCGATCTTCGCGCCGCTCGCGGTCCGCAAGTACCAGCGCCTGTCCCGCTAGAGCCCAGGGAGCAAGACTGAAGCGCTGTGCGCGACACGCTCGTGGAGTGTCGAGCGCAGCGCTTCAGTCTGTGACCTCTGGCCTGGCGCGTTACGTCCCGCAGCCGATGAAGCCGACGTCCACCGAGATGGCATTGCTAGGCGTCGAGGCGTTACCGGCGACGTCGACGGCCACGATCGTGACGACGTTGGGTCCGGAGAACTCGGTGTCCCGGCCGCCACGGTCGACGCATTTGGCATGCTCCCGTCGATGGGCGAGGGATTGGGTTATGTCGGGCAGGGGTTGTAGCGGATGTTCACGTTTCTCGGGCTGCTCGGCGCAGACGCGTTGCCATCCCTGTCAACCGCCACGAGTGTGACCGGGTGGATCCCCAGAGCCTCGGTGTAGGTGATCCATCGTGGCGCGGAGGCAACGTCGATGATGGTGCCGCTGACGCGGATCTCGTACTGGACGAACCCGGAGTTGTCGGTCGACGGCGTCCCGTTCAGGTGCAACTCCGCCGGGCAGGATCCGTCACCGCCATCGTCGGCGCTCGTGAGCGTCGGCGTCGTGGGTGCGACCGTGTCGCCGCTCCCCGGTCCGGTTGTCGCGCTCACCGTGTTACTTGGGCCGGACAGGTTCCCCGCCGTGTCCCGCGCCCGCACGGTGAACTGGTAGGACGTTCCCGGGTCGAGCTGCCGTACGTCCGCGCCCGAGCCCGAGGGCCGAGGGAAGGTGCCTGCGGCCACTTCCGATAGGGCGTTGGGTGTCGGTACGCCGTTGACGAGGACGTCGTACTTCACCTGGCTGATCGTGTCGAGGCTGGAATTCCACTGGAGGTGAACGGTGGACGCCGTGACGCCGACGACCCTCACGTTGGCCGGCGTCGACGGTGGCGTGGTGTCCGGCTCGCCGGTATTCGGCGGCGTCGTCACCGAGATGTTCGCAATGTTGGAGTAGTTGCCGGCGTTGTCCTTGGCGCGAACGCTGAGCGTCTGGGTCAGGTTCGGCTCAAGCGGTTGCACGAGGACGCTGGTCGCGGGGTGATCGACCCAGAAGAGGTGACCTGGGTCGTTGGCACGCCATGCCAAATATCCGTCGATGCCGTCTGCATCCGTCGACGGGTCCCAGGCGATGGTGGCGCTGGCGTGGGTGATCGACACAACCTGCAGGTTGCTCGGGGTCGTCGGCAGCGCTGGGTCGACTGCTGTGGTCCCCGTCGTGCTCGCGTCAGATGATTGGTTGCCGGAGGTGTCATAAGCCCGGACGGTGAACGTGAACGTCGACCCCGAAGGCAGCCCGGTGAGGGTGGTCGACGTCCCCGGGTGCTTGACGATGCTGCCCGACCCATAGACCCCGTGTGCGACCACCGTGTACCTGTCGACGGCACGGTTGTCGGTGGACGGGCTCCAGGACAGCGTCGCGGTCGTCTGCCCCACAGACACCACTCGGAAGTTGCCCGGCGTGCTTGGGGGAGTGCGGTCGCCGAACGGCCACGCGGAGGCGGGCACGCTGATCGCGAGCCCGAGAGCAAGCGCTGACGCTAGGACCGCGAAGACCCGCACTTTCCGGCGTAACGGACGTACGTGCATCGATCCGGTCCCTTCTGACGGGCGCTCAGACTGGGCGCGACGAATCTCCGTCCGTATATACGCGCGAGGGATACGAAGGGATTGCGATTGGATAACGGTCATGCGGTTGTCCGTAGTGATCCTGCCGATCTACCCATGGCCACAGGCCCGCGATATCTGGCGGCGCGCAGAAGAGCTCGGCGCGCACGCCGCCTACACCTACGACCATCTGACGTGGCGCAGTTTCCGCGACGGGCCGTGGGGCGCGACGGTTCCCACGCTGACAGCAGCTGCGACCGTCACGAGCACGATGCGGCTCGGCACGATGGTCGCCAGTCCCAACTTTCGCCACCCGGTGCCGTTCGCCAAGGACGTCATGACGCTGGACGACGTGTCCGGCGGCCGCATGGTGCTGGGGTTGGGAGGGGGTGGCACGGGGTTCGACGCGACCGTGCTGAGTCAAGATCCATGGTCGCCTCGGGAGCGGTCCGACCGGTTCGCAGAGTTCGTCGAGCTGTTGGATGCGCTGCTGCGCCAACCGCTCACGAACTTTTCGGGGCTCTACTACTCCGCCTCCGAAGCGCAGATGCTGCCGGGCTGCGTCCAGTCACCGCGGGTGCCGTTTATCGTGGCCGCCGCCGGGCCACGCGCGCTGCGGCTGGCTGCCGCGTACGGAGAAGGATGGGTGACGTACGGGGATCCGCGGCTGCCCGGCAGCGCGACGGTGGCCGAGCGCGCGGACGAACTCCGTGCGCAGGTGACACGGCTCGACAACGCCTGTGCCGACGCGGGCCGCGACCCAGCCACGATCGACAGGCTGCTGCTCACCGGCACGTCGACAATCGCGCCCCTTGACTCGTTGGACGCGTTCGTCGATTTTGCCAGCGGCGTGGCCGCAGTGGGATTCGACGAGATGGTGATGCACTGGCCGGTTCCGGACTCGTTGTTCGCTGCAGACATCGGTGTCTTCGAGCGAATCCTGCAAGAGGCGCCGGCTCAGTTGGGGTGACTCTGGCCGAACCTTTCGGGCCCCGGGCGACGAGGAGTAGATCGGAGTGGCTCAGGTCGCGCGACGTTGCTCGACGGTGCCCCAGATCGCCAGCACAACGATGGCGCCCGCCAGCGAGCCGAAAATGCCCGACGGGCGCAGTGCCAGTCCGTCACCGCTGAGCAAGCTCACCGCCAGGCCGCCGACGAAGGAGCCAAGGATCCCGGCCAGCATCGCCTGCGACCAGCGAACTTCGCGCATCGGGCCGCCACGCAAGATCAGCCACGCGAGTCCGCCGACCAGGACACCCCACACAAGAATCCCGAGGATTAGCACGGCTGCACCCCTCTACACGGCCGGGTGGTCGAATGGTTCGACCGGACTCTCCGCCAGGAAGTGACCATAGCCGGTTGCTTTGACGGTAGGTCCACGTTGGACCGCCCGTTCAGCGCTCCTGGATCAGCTCGTACATCTCCCCGTCGGGTGCGGTGAAGCGCGCGTAGCGGTGGCGATCACTCTCTTGTGGTTCGTCGACCGGCGCCCTCGCCGACCGCAACGTCGCGATCGCCGTGTCGAGGTCGGCAACCAGGAACCCGACGACACGCGATGTGCCGCGACCCCGATCTCGTTCATCCGCCACGGCGAAGTGAGCACCATCCGCAAACTCGAACATGTCGGCATCCATGCGACCGGGATGTACGCGTGACAGCCCCAGCGTGTCCTCGACGAATCGGGCCATCGCCCCGCGCTGGTCGGTGGCGGTCCCCACGAAGACGAGGCCAAGGATCTGCATGCCATGGACGGTACGCGCGGCTCAGCCGCCCCTACTCGCTTGCAACGAGACGGTCTGCGGTGCTCGGTTGCGTTCCTGCCGCCACGCCGGCAGGTAGAGCGGTGCTGCCGCAGCGAGAACCGCAGCGCCCACGTACATCGCAAAGCTCACGGAGACGCCCTCAGCAATCGCGGTGAGGACGATCAGACCGACCGCACCTGCCGGCTGGGACATCATCGAGTTGAGCGAGACGACGGTGGCGCGCACCTGGCCGGTGGCTTGACGGTGCAGCAGCGTCGCATGCGCCGCATTCGACGACCCGTGGACGGCGTAACAGGCGAGGTAGGCCGCCAGGATGCCGACGACGCCACCAAGCAAACCCATGGCGGCGACCGTGAGGCCCTGCAGCACTCGTGTCAGTGCGCCGACGCTTGCCAGCCCGATCCGCCGGCCCAACGTGGCGGTCACGGCCGCACCCGCCGCGGAGGCGAGCCAGGCAACCGATGCGGCTGGGCCGGTGATCGCGGCGGCGGCCTCGGTCCCGCCGCTGACCTCCGCCAACCGGACCGGCAGGAGGCTCTCGAACGTCGCCATGCCGAATCCCCAGAAGAGTTCGACGCACACCAGCGCGAGCAGGACGTGCGAGGCACGGAGCAGCCGGACGCCCGCGGCGATGGTGCCCGGCGTCTGCTTCACCTGTGCCCAGACCGTGCCGGCGACCGTTGGGCGGTGCTCGACCATCAGCAGGGCGATGGCTACCGCGCCGATTGCCTGCAGAACAAGGGCGGCGAAGACGGGTACGACGAGAGGGTTCACGCCCGGCACCGGGTCGAGCGCGACAAGCACGCCGCTGGTGATCGCGCCGGCGGCGATCGCGACGCCGAGCACCGTGCCGTGGGCGCTCATACCGCGGTCAATCGGGGCGTCCGGATCGGCGGCAAGAGCCGCGTCGACGTACCACGCCTCCAATGGGCCACTGTCCAGCGCGCGGTAGACGCCCATCAGTGCCGCGACCACGGCGAGCTCGGCGAAGCTGTCGGTCACGGTGAACAGGGCAATCGCGGCGAACGACAACACCGTGGAGGCAAGCAGCACCCGGCGCCGGCCGATGGTGTCGGCGAGGCCCCCGGTGGGAAGCTCGAGGGCGAGTACGACGAAGCCCTGCGTCGCGTACGCCAGCCCGATCTCGGCCAGTCCGAGGCCGCGGTCGAGCGGCAGCAGCACGAAGACCGGGATCAAGAACCCGCCCGGCAGCCACCGCAGTGCGGTCAGGACCAGGAATCGGCGCAACGCCGCGGGGGCGCTCAGTGGGCTCATAGCGTGAGCTCGCCGAAGATCGGCACCACGTGCTGCCACCAGATCACACGGGCCGCCCCGGGTGCGTTGATGTCACCCTCGGCCTGGTAGCGCTGGACGACCTCCCAGATCTCCTTGGCCATCGCTTTGGCCTGAGCTGGCGTCAGCGTCAGGTAGTCATCGGAGTCGTTGGCTGCCTTGACCCACGCCTTGTCCCACTCTGCTTCCTGCGTGAGACTCTGCTCGAGCAGCCGAGACAACCAGCGGTAATAGTTGCGGCGCAGGTCCGCTGATGCCCGATGCGCTGCGGGGTTGCCAAGGAAGTCCGCAGGCGACCAGGACGTCAGTTTGTGTGCCGAGCGCCACCATCGTTCCTTGCGCGTGCCACGCTCGACGTCCTCCTCGACCAGCCCGGCTCCGGCGAGCTTTCGCAGGTGATAGCTCGTGACCCCACTCGACTCGCCGACGCGCCGGGCGAGCATGCTGGCCGTGCCCGGGCCCTCGACGCGAAGTAGCGCAAGCAGCCTGCCCCGCAACGGATGCGCCAGCACCTCAAGGACCCGCTCGTCGGTGATCCGAACAGTCCTGCGCTTCGCGGCCATGCCACAGAGCCTACGTTTGCAAAGCCAACTTGCAAAGGAGGTTTGCAAACGATTTGCAACCGGGTGAGCAACGCGACGCATGGGTTGGGCTTGCCTATGGCCGCTGGAGTGGCGTCCCCGCGCTAGCTTGCCTCCCTTACCGTTTATCGATATATTCCTACCGACACTCGATCGAAGGAGTCGCCGATGGGAAATGTGGCCGTACGTGTGCTGCGCATCGTGCTCGCGATCGGGCTCGCCGGCTCGCTGTTCGTCCAGGCGGTGATGGTGCCGCTGCTGGCCATCGATCTGGACGATGCCCCTGCCGCCGTACGCATTCCGGTCGTCATCATCGTGCTGCTGGGCATCGCGACCACACAGGTCACCATGGTCTGCGTATGGCGCCTGCTGACGATGGTGCGTCGGGGCACTGTGTTCTCCCACTCCGCCTTCCGGTATGTCGACGTCGTGATCGGTGCGGCCGCGGTGGCTTCCCTCCTGACGTTCGCGCTCGGGGTCACGCTCGCACCCGGCGAGGCGGTCGCGCCGGGCGTCGTCCTTCTGATCGGCGGGCTGGGCGTGATGGTCGCCGGGGTGGCCCTGCTCGTCCTCGTACTGCGGACTCTGCTGGCCCAGGCTGTCGCCCGCGACGCCGAGGCACAGCACCTGCAGGCCGAGCTGAACGAGGTCATCTGATGCCGATCGTCGTCGACATCGACGTGATGCTCGCCAAGCGCAAGATGCCCGTGGGCACGCTCGCGGAACGCGTAGGCATCACTCCCGCGAATCTGTCGGTACTCAAGAACGGCCGCGCCAAGGCGGTGCGCTTCACCACACTCGCGGCGCTGTGCGATGCGCTCGATTGCCAACCAGGCGACCTGCTCCGCTGGGAACCCGACGACCAAGCCTCCCCGCAGGACCGGCGGGCCGATGAGAAATTCGGTCACGCCGGGTCAGCCTCATCAAGTTGAAAAGCTTGGAGGAGGCCCATGATCTACGCGCTTGACGACCGACCGTCGGATTCGCCGTTCGTCGAACGGATCTGGCGTGCCAGAAGCGAGCGCGGCGGCCCCTTCCTGTCGATCGCCATGAGCCACTGGGAGATGGTCGTGACCAAGCTCAATGGCAGGACGACGGTAACGGTGCGGGGACCGGAGACGAAGGCGACCTCCTTGCGCTGCCCCGCAGGCGGCGAGTGGCTCGGCATCCGGTTTCCGCTGGGCACGACCATGCCTGGTCTGCCGGCACGCGCTCTCGTCGATGCGGACACCGACCTGCCGGAGTTGGGGCGTCGGGCTTTTTGGTTCGAAGGCTCGGCTTGGGAGGTTCCGGACTTCGACAATGTCGAGGCGTTCGTCAACCGGCTCGTGCGTGACAGTCTCCTCGTACGGGTGCCCGTCGTCGACGCGGTGTTGCACGGTGAGCTGAACGGGCGGTCCCTGCGCACCGCACAGCGACACTTTGTGCGGACGACCGGGTTGACGCACGGCGCCGCGCGCCGGATCGAGCGCGCCCGCTATGCAACCAACCTTTTGCAGCAGGGGATGCCGATTCTCGACGCGGTGCACGAGGCGGGCTACTTCGACCAGCCGCATCTCACCCGATCGTTGAAGCACTTCATCGGCCAGACGCCGGCCCAGATCTTGGGCAGGAACGCTGAGCAGTTGTCGTTCCTGTACAAGACCGCGCCGCTGAGCTGAACTACGTTCGACCCGTCCGCATCTGCCACGTCAAGACCAGCACGAGCGGAGAAGCCGATGGGCAGGATCGTCGTGACCGAGTACGTCTCCGTCGATGGGGTAGTCGAGGCGCCGAGTGGGACCGAGGACTTCGAGCGTGTCGGCTGGATCGACGCCTTCTCGCGTGGTCCGGAAGGCGAAAAGTTCAAGCTCGACGAGGCCATGGCCGCAGACGCGCTGCTGCTCGGCCGCGTCACCTACGACGGCTTCGCTCCAGTCTGGCCGCTCTCCGAGGGTGAGGTTGCGGACAAGTTCAACACCATGCCCAAGTACGTCATCTCCGCCACCCTCGAGAACCCGGAATGGAACAACACCATCGTGCTGCGCGGCGACGTGGTCGACGAAGTCACGAGGCTCAAGCAGCAGCACGACGGCGACATCGTCGTCCACGGCAGTCCGCAGCTCGCGCAGACGCTGATCGAGCATGACCTCATCGATGCGCTGCACCTGCAGGTCTATCCCGTGATCGTCGGTGCCGGCAAGCGTCTTTTCGCGGAGACAAGCAACACGAAGCGGCTGCGGCTCGTCGAGGCGCGCACGGTGGGTGACGGCGTCCACATCCTCATCTACCAGCGGGCCGCCTAGAGCCGCTGACGCGCGTGCTCCTCAAGCGGCCCAGCCGTCAACGAACTCCTCAACCCAGCCGATGACGCTTTCGCGCCACGGTGCCGCCTCCTCCGGCGTGGCGTCGCGTAGCGCGCGCTGCCAAGAGAGCACTCGGCCGATCGATGCGACGTCATACGCAATGCGCAGCGACTCACGGAGGGTGGTTAGCGGCGCGAGGTCTGAGAATCCTTCGAGGTAGGCGTCACGGAGTCGCCTGAGCTCGGGCCCGTCTGGCGACCACCCCGTGTGATAGGCGAGCGAGCGGCTGGTGACCAGCCACGTCCCGAACGGATGCGCGACGGAAGCGTCACCGAAATCGAACACCCGATAGTGTCCCGGCAGACCGTCGACCAGCAGGACGTTGGCCTCGTGCAGGTCATCGTGTTGCAAAGTCGCGGGCAAGCCGTCGGCCGCCAGCCGCGCGCATGCGTCGTCGATGCGCGGCTGCAATGCGATCAGGCGTTCGGCCACGTCGGTGGGTAGGTCGGGGAAGCCAAGCACAAGTCGTACGGCCTCGGGCACCGCACGCGGGCGCAGATCGGGGACGCCCGCGGTCAACAGCTCGTCGATCGCAGGGGCGGTGCGCCGTTGGAGATCCGCGTACATCGGGAGGACTGCCTCCCATGCCGTGATGCGGTGCTCTGCTGGCTGCCCTTCTAGTGAAGCCCGCAGCGTTGTGCCGCCATCTGGCATCAGTGACCAGCCCCGCTCGCGATCGAGCGCGAGCGGTTCGAGGACATCTTCAGGGACGACGCGGACGAGCACCTCCAGCAGCCCAACTTCGTATGCGACGCCGCTGGCAGCCGCCTTGAACCACACGACCCGGCCATTAGCCGGGATACGCACCGCCGTCGACCACGGATAGACGTGGGGCTGCTCGATCTCCCCTGTGCGTTGCATCCCATGCTCGGAAAGCCGCTCGTCAACCCACTCGAGTGCACCGGCCAGGAACAAGGGGTCGGTCCAACGCACTGAGCTCAACCGAACGCCTTCCCGAGCCGCCCCAGAGCGTCCGAGAGGACGTCAGGTTGCTTGCAGAACGCCCAGCGCACGAGGTGTCGACCGCGCTCGGGGTCGGCGTAGAAGACTTGGTGTGGAATCGCCACCACCCCTGCGCGTCGCGGCAGGTCGCGGCAGAACTCGACGCCGTCTGCGTAGCCCACCGAGCGAATGTCGGTCGTCGCGAAGTAGGTGCCCGACGGGGCATAGACCTCAAAACCCAGTAACCGCAAGCCATCGCACAGGAGGTCGCGTCGTTCCTGCAGAGCTGCGGCAACCCCGGCGAAGTAGCCGTCCGGCATCGCCAAGGCGGCCGCAACCGCGGGCTGGAACGGTGCCCCAGACACGTACGTCAGGAATTGCTTGGCAGTGCGCACCGCGGTCACCAGCTCACTTGGGCCGCAGGTCCAGCCGATCTTCCATCCCGTGATCGAGAACGTCTTTCCGGCGGAGCCGATGGACAGCGTGCGTTGGCGCATGCCGGGCAGCGTCGCGATGGGGATGTGCGCGACGCTGTCGAACGTCAGGTGCTCGTAGACCTCATCCGTGACCACGATGAGGTCGTGTTCGACCGCAACGGCAGCGACCGCCGCAAGCTCGACGGCCGACAGCACGGCGCCGGTCGGGTTGTGCGGCGAGTTGAGCAGGATCACCTTGGTGCGCTCGCTCACTGCAGCACGGAGTGCATCGACGTCGAGCGCGAACGCGGGTGGGCGCAGGGTCACCGGGACCAGCCGCCCACCCGCCATGGCAACGGTCGCCTGGTATGAGTCGTAGAACGGCTCGAGCGCGACCACCTCGTCGCCGGGCTCAACGAGGGCCAGCATCGCCGCGGCGATGGCTTCCGTCGCTCCCGTCGTCACGAGGACTTCGGTGTCGGGGTCGTACGAGAGTGCGTACCAGTGCTGCTGGTGCTCGGCGATCGCGGCGCGTAGGGCCTGGATGCCGACGCCGGGCGGGTACTGGTTGTGCCCGGCGCGTATTGCCGCGACGGCGTCCTCGAGCAGGCTGTCCGGGCCGTCGGTGTCAGGAAACCCCTGACCGAGGTTGACCGAACCGGTCGTGGCGGCGAGCGCCGACATCTCCGCGAAGATCGTCGTACCGAGGCCCTCCAGCCGCGCCGCCATGCGTGCGGTCGCTGCCGTCACCGGCCGCCACTCCGCGGGATCGTCGGGTTGGGCACGCCGCCAATGACGTCCACATAGGCGACCTGTGGGGCGCCTGCCTCGACCGGATTGACGACAAGCCGCCAGGTGCCCGCCTCGGCCCATGGCACGCCCAGGGTCTCCTGGCGTCCCGAGCCGCAGCCGATATCTCCGTACGCGGGACACCGCGACTCGGAGGTCAGCACTCCGGACGGCGAATAGAGCTCGACGTCGAGGTCTCGCTGACCGGCGAGCAGCACAGTCGCGGCGAGGGCGCCACCCTGCCTTAGCACCGCAACCTCGATCGTCTGAGGCGTGTCGGCGACCGTAACCGGCGTGCGTACGAGCGACGCGGACGGCGCACCCACCCACGTCTCGGTGAGCGTGGTCAGGAATCGTCGCGCATCGACAGTGCCTGCGCCCCAGTCCGGGTCGGGCCCGTCTGCGCCGCGGTCGATGCTGCCGGTGGTCAGGGCAGCACGGATGTCTTGCGCACTGGCCGCTGGCACTCGCTCGAGGCCGAGCGCGGCAAGACCCGCGACGTAGGCCGCGGCCACCGAGGTGCCGGACAGCGTGACATAGCCGTCGCGGGTGCCCACGGCCGCTGCGCGCACGCTGACCCCGGGAGCGACGAAGTCTGGCAGCCGGCCGCCGGCGAGGCCGCGCGACGACCACGGCGCGAGGAAGATCCCCGGGTCCTGCGAGTCCGAGCCGGTCGGTGCTGACGCGTCCGCGGCCGCCCCCACGGCGATCGTGGCGGGAGAGGCGGCAGGAGCGACCAGCCCGGTCAAGGCGTCACCACTGTTGCCAGCGGCCGTCACGACGACCTTGCCCGCCGCCGCAGCCGCGGCCGCCGCTGCACTGACGAGGTCCCCGCCATCGCTGGGGCCGCCACCGAGCGGGACGAGCAGCACCTTGACGCCAGGCTGCTCGGAGCACCACTCGATGCCGGCCACGACGTTCGACTCGCGGCCGTTGCCTTGGGCGTCGAGCACTTTGACCACGGACAGATCGGCGGCCGGGGCCACACCGGCATGATCGGCGGCGAGGGAGCCGCCCGCGCCATCGCCCGCTGCGACACTCACGGTGTGCGTGCCGTGGCCGTTGTCGTCGTACGCATGGCGCCGCGCACCCACAAGGTCGAGGAAACTGACCGAGCGCCCTGAAAGTTGTTCATGTCGCGGGTCGATCCCGGTGTCGAGCACGCACAGGCCGACCCCCGTGCCGTCGAGTCCCCCGTCGGCGGGACGCAAGCGGCCGTCTCGCTGCGCAGCTTCCAACCCAAAGTCGCGCGCGCCAGCCGCATCGAGGGCGGTAACCGTCGCGTCGACCTCGATCCGGGTGACCCCCGGCAGCGTTGCGAGCTCTGCCACGCCGGTGGCGGTGACGGTCGCAACGAAGCCGGGCACCAGTCGGAACTCCCGGTGCACTGCAAGACCTTCGACGGTGCGGCCAGCCGTGACTGACGACGCGCCGCCGACGAGGACGCGTACCGATGCCGCGCCTGCGGCGAGCTGGGCCTCCAGCACGTCGTCGATCTTGTCGGCGTCGGAGTCGCGCAACGCGGGCAGTACGTCGGCGGTCAGCGCAGGCTCCCCACCGCCACCGGGGATGGCCATGGCCGCGGGGGTGCCGAAAAGGAATGACCCCAGGGCCACGACTGTAACCAGTCGACTACGGCGGGTCAGCACGACACCTCCATTGCGGCATTGCGCACGACGCTAGACCGCGGGGGTCCTTGATGGGAAGCCTCGCACAGAGCCGGTTAGGGTCGCTCGCATGTCTGTCGCCTTGATAACCGGGGCTTCGTCGGGGATCGGCCGTTCTTTTGCCGGCCACCTCGCTGCCGCGGGCTATGACCTCGTCGTGGTCGCGCGCGACACGGCTCGGCTCGAAGCCCTGGCCGCCGAGCTTTCCGCGGCCCACGGTGTGGCGGTCGAGGTGCTGCCAGCCGATCTCGCCGACGCCAAGCAGTGCCTCGTCGTCGAGGAGCGCCTTGCCGACGGGGCACGACCCGTCGACCTGCTGGTCAACAACGCCGGCTTCAGCTTGCGCAAGCCCTTCATCGCCAACGCAGCCGACGAGGAGGAGCGCATGCTCGACGTCCTCGTACGCGCCGTACTGCGACTGTCCCACGCGGCCGCAGTGGCCATGGCCGATCGCGGTCGCGGCGCGATCGTCAACGTCAGCTCGATCGCGGGATTCGTCCCGCGAGGTACCTACAGTGCGCACAAGGCGTGGGTCACGTTCTTCAGCGAGATGTTGGCGGCGCAGCTGGCACCCAGGGGCGTACGTGTGATGGCGCTGTGCCCAGGCTTTGTGCGCACAGAGATTTGGGAGCGTGCCGGCCGAGATCCCCATCGCGTGCCGTCGTGGGCCTGGCTCGACGTGGACGAGCTTGTCGTGTCTGCCCTGCGGGACCTCGAGCGCGGCAAGGTTGTATCCGTGCCGAGCCTGCGATACAAGGCGGCGCGCACGCTCGCTCGGGTCGCGCCGCGGCGGTTGCTGGTGCGCCGGGCGGTGCGGTCGAAGATCTGATCCCGCTGGCCGTCAGCCCGGCAAGGCAGCGACGGCCGTTGCGATCAGGTGTGCCGCCGCGTGTGGGTCGGTCCGGCCAGGGAAATGGCCGAGATCGCGCTCGACGACCGGCCAACCGCGGCCGCGGGCAACCCGCGCGTGCCACGCGTACACGGCCGAGGTTTGCACAAATGCGACCGGCGCCTCCGGCCACTCGGGCGGGTGTGGGAGCGGCTCGGTGAAGAAGTCCTTGGCTCGCGGGCGGGCCAGCGCCATGAGGTCGGTGTCGTCCCAGTTGGGATAGCGGCCACCGGCATCGAGCAGCGCGGCGAGGTCGTGCGCGTGCTCGTGATCCTCGGCGTGCAGCAGGTCGAGTCGACTGGCCAGTCCGGCGCGCGGGAGCATCGCGTCGACCAGGACGTACCCCCTGACCGGGTGCGTCGCCGCGCGCCGGGCGAACCCGAGCTGCGGCAGCAGCGGTCCGGCTCCGGAGTGGCCTACGAGTACGACCGGGTCGGGCGGCGCCGCGGCGGCCAGCTGGCCAGCAGCGTCCGCGACGTACGCAGCGGCGTACGGCGGTTGATCATCACGTCGCACGTCGAGCACGATGTTCGGTAGTCCCTCGGCCGCGAGCGCCTCCGGCAGCTCACCCCATGCCGCGGGGGTGGTGAGCGGACTGTGGCAGAGGACGAGGCAGCCGGGGCGCACGCGGCCCACCCTGCCAGGCAGGAGCGATCGGCCGCAGCCATGGCCGTACGCTCACCAGTCGTGAACGCGCGCGATGAACTCAGGCAGCAGATCAAGGACAAGGCCATCGTGCATGGGCGTGTGGTGCTTTCGAGCGGGCGCGAGGCCGACTACTACATCGACCTGCGCCGCATCACTCTGGATGGCACGGCGGCGCCGCTCGTCGGAGAAGTGATGTTGGACCTCACCGCGGACCTCGAGTTTGACGCTGTCGGGGGCTTGACTCTTGGGGCGGATCCCGTTGCCGTAGCAATGCTGCATGCCGCCTCCGCGAGGGGTCGCCGGCTGGACGCGTTCGTCGTCCGAAAGAGCGAGAAGCAGCATGGTCTCCAGCGGCGAATCGAAGGCCCCGAGGTCGCCGCACGACGCGTGCTGGCCGTCGAGGACACCTCGACCACGGGAGGCTCCGCGTTGACCGCGGTGGCCGCCTTGCGCGAAGCCGGGGCCGACGTCGTCGCGGTCGCCGTCATCGTCGACCGGGACACCGGGGCTCGCCAGCGGGTAGAAGCCGAGGGGCTCTCGTACCGATTTGCCTACGATCAGGCCGATTTAGGGCTAGCCTCCGAATGACCACGTCAAGCAGGGTTTCCCCTGCACCACCAGGCCTGTAGCCCTGGTGGTGCAGGGGAAGTCCTGGTGGTGGCCCAACGTGCCGGCCTGGAAACACAGACCAGCCTGCGAAAGCTGGTGCGCTCGATGGTGCGGCGACCGGTAACGGTTCGAAGGGCTTACAGACGGGGGCTGGCGTCCCAGCTCCTCCGAATGACCATGTCCGGCTAGGACTGTCCCCGCATGCCTAGGGCTTAAGGCCTGTTGGTGCAGGGGCAACCCTGCTGGACGTGGTCATTCCGCGGTCCGTGCTCAGCCGTCGCCGCGGACGTCTTCCTGCCAGACCCGCTCGCGCTCGGCCTCTTCGTCGTACGCGGCCAGCCGCCGCCTCGACCGGTCGCGAAGCAGCTCGATGACGATCGGGATGACCGAGACACCGACGATGACGATCGCCATGGCCTCGATGTTGTTCTTGATGAAGCTGACGTTGCCCAGCCAGTAGCCCAGCAGAGTTACGCCGGTCGCCCAGAGCAAACCGCCGATGGCCGAGTAGGTGATGAACCGGCGGAAACCCATCCGCCCCACACCGGCGGTGGCCGTGATGAACGTGCGCACGATCGGCACGAACCGGGCGAGGATGATCGCCCGGGCGCCGTAGTGGTCGAAGAACGCGTGGGTCTTGTCGATGTACTCCTGCTTGAACAGTCGCGAGTCGGGTCGCCGGAACAGCCTGGGGCCGACCCGATAGCCGATGCCGTAACCGGCGGCATTGCCCGCGATCGCGGCCAGCGTCAGGATCAGACAGGCAGCAACGATGCCGGGCATGCCCTCGCTCTGCTGGGCGATGAGCAGGCCGATGACGAACAGCAGTGAGTCTCCGGGCAGGAAGAAGATCAGCAGCCCGCACTCGACGAAGACGATCGCGACCGCCGCCCAGAATGCGTACGGCCCGAACGAGTCGAGGAGCTTCTCGGCGTCGAGCCAGTCGGGGAGCAGTGCGAGTACGTCCACGCGGACAGGGTAGTCGGCGCTGCGCCCCAGCCGGGCGGCAACCGACTGGCACTGTGATCCACGCCGCGTAGCGTTTCGTCCACGGGGAGGGTCAATGACCGAAACTCAGCCGAAGCGCCGATCACCGCTCGGTCCGTTTGCGATCATCAACATCGAGGCTACCGAGGCTTCCGACCGCATCTACGGGACGATTCTGGTATCAGCCGTCATCGCCGGTGCGTCGAGTCACGGCGAGCCCGCGACGTACGTCCTGGCGATCGCCGCCGTTTCCGTCGTGGTGTTCTATGCCGCCCACGTATACGCAACCTGGCTGTCCCATTGGTCCTTGGGGCACCTGGGCCCGCGTGCCGCGCTCGCTCACTCATTCGCCCACCACCGGGGCATCATCGTCGCCGCGATCATTCCCCTCGCTTGCGTGTTTGCTGGCGTAGCCCGATGGATCGATGACGACACCGCCGTCACGCTGGCACTGTGGATGGGGGTTGTGGTGCTGTTCGTGACCGGCGTCGCCGCGGGACGCCGGGGCGGTCGGGGCTGGGCAGCTGACATTGCGGTCGGCCTCGGGGCGGGCGCCCTCGGGATGATCTTGATCCTGCTCAACACGCTCGTCCATTGACGCCATACGCAACACTTGCCGCTTGTGGGCGAGTTGGAGGTGGGGGTCGGACCGTGGCCCGGTAATCCACCGGACGACCCGCGCCTGGACCCCGAGCTGCTGGCCGCGGGCGACACGCGCAACGTCATCGACCGCTATCGGTACTGGCGGCTCGAGGAGATCATCGCCGACCTCGACACGCGCCGACACGACTTCCACATCGCGATAGAGAACTGGCAGCACGACTTCAACATCGGGTCCGTCGTCCGGACGGCCAACGCGTTCCTCGCCGGCGAGGTCCACATCGTCGGCCGGCGGCGCTGGAACCGCCGCGGCGCCATGGTCACCGACCGCTATCAGCACATCCGCCACCATGGCGATGTCTCCGCGCTTGCCGCGTGGGCTCACCAGGAGGGGATGCCGCTCCTCGGGGTCGACAACCTGCCGGGTGCGCTGCCATTGGAGACGTACGCGCTGCCGCGCGCCTGCGTGCTGCTCCTGGGCCAGGAGGGCCCTGGGCTGTCACCAGAGGCACACGAAGTCTGCGCTGCCGTGCTCTCGATCGCGCAGTTCGGATCCACCCGGTCGATCAACGCCGGTGCGGCCGCCGCCATTGCGATGCACGCATGGGTGCGACAGCACGTCTTTCGCCAGCCCCCGGTCTGACCCGCCTTAGTTGGTGACGAGGTCCATCAGATCGGCAACGGAGTCGACAATGCGGCTCGGTCGGTAGGGGAACCGTTCGACCTCACTGGCTTTCGTCACACCGGTCAGCACAAGCACCGTCTCGAGCCCGGCCTCCATGCCCGAGATGATGTCGGTGTCCATCCGGTCACCGATCATGATCGTGGTCTCGCTGTGTGCTTCGAGTTGATTGAGCGCGCTTCGCATCATGAGCGGGTTGGGCTTGCCGACGAAGTAGGGGTCCACACCAGTCGCCTTGGTGATCAGTGCCGCCACCGACCCGCAGGCAGGTAGCGAGCCCTCTGGCGACGGGCCGACCGGGTCGGGGTTGGTGGCGATGAACCGCGCCCCCGCGTCGACGAGCCGGATTGCCTTGGTGATCGCCTCGAAGGAGTACGTGCGGGTCTCCCCGAGCACGACATAGTCCGGAGCCCGATCGGTCAGGACGTACCCGACGTCGTGCAGTGCCGTCAGCAGCCCGGCCTCGCCGATGACGTACGCACTGCCATTCGGGGCCTGGTCGCCGAGGAACTTGGCCGTCGCCAACGCGGAGGTCCAGATCGACTGCTCGGGGATGTCGATGCCGGAACTGAGCAGTCGCGCACGCAAGTCACGCGGTGTGTAGATGGAGTTGTTGGTCAGTACGAGGAACCGCTTGCCCGAATGGGCCAGACGAGAGATGAACTCGTCAGCCCCGGGAACGATGTGCCCCTCGTGCACGAGCACGCCGTCCATGTCGGTCAGCCAGCAGTCGATCTGCTTGCGTTCATAGGCGTGTTTCATGCCTCGACGGTACGGGCGCTGTGTTGCGCGGAGGTTGCCTGCCACTTGACAGCGCCTATCGCTCAGTGACGAGACTCACGTCGGCGAGGCTCGCCACGACGTAGCTGGCGCCAGCCGCCCGGAGCGCATCCTCGGCATAGGACGAGCGCACACCGACTACTGTCCGAACACCTGCAGACACCGCTGCCTGAATTCCGGCAGGCGCGTCCTCGAACGCCACCGCCTCACTCGGCGGGACCGACAGCCGAGCGCAAGCGAGAAGGTAGCCCGCTGGATGCGGTTTGCCTTCCTTGACGTCCTCTGCAGTCACGATCGTCGTCACCAGGTGCTGCGCCTCGAGCACACGGTCGAGTACATGCCTGACCCATTCCCTGGACGCCGACGTCACGACCGCGGTGGGAATTGACTGCGCACGTAGCTCGTGGAGCAGGTCGACTGCCCCGGTTGTGCGCGTCGCCCGGTCGAGGAACCGGGGTAGGTAGCCGATCGCTTCCGCGGTCAGTGCTTCGGCGTTCCGTGGCTCCCAGGGGCCGCGCAAAGTCGAAAGCACGTCGGTGCCGCGCCGCCCGACGAAGTTGCTCAGGTAGGTGTCGTCGTCGACGTGCCAGCCGTGCGCTTTGAACAACGCGTACCACGCCGCCCGGTGAGCCGGCTCGGAGTCGACGAGTGTGCCGTCGAGGTCCAGCAGAACCGCCGAGGGCATCGGCAGCGTCAGCGCTGCCATGTGAAGATCGGGTCACCCTCCTGTACGTCGCCGCTGTTGCGGAGGTCGGACAACGCGTCAGCCGACGCGTCGAGCGCGACGACAGGCGAGACCGGTGACCGCCCACCTGCCTCGACCGCGGCAGGGTCCCAGCGCACGATAGGAGCGCCGGCCTCGACCGTGTCACCTTCCGCGGCAAGCAGCTCGAAGCCTTCGCCTTTGAGCTGCACCGTGTCGATGCCGAGGTGTACGAGCACTCCGGCACCGTCAGCGGTCGTGACCACGAACGCGTGCGGGTGCAGCTTGACGATCGTGCCGCTGACTGGAGCGACAGCCTCGACCGGTTGGCGCAGCGGATCGATCGCGGTGCCGGGGCCAACCATGGCACCAGAGAAGACCGGGTCGGGGACGTCAGCCATCGCGAGCGCGCGACCCGGGACGGGGGCGAGCACCCGCACCGTCTGCGTCACATCAAGTCCTCGATGTCCGAGGCGATGACGTCGGCCTGTGGGCCGACGATGACCTGCACCAGCTTGCCGGCCCGCATGACGCCCATCGCTCCAGCAGCCTTGAGCGCAGCTTCGTTGACCAGGCCGGGGTCCTCGACCTCACACCGGAGCCGGGTGATGCACGGCTCCAGCTCGATGATGTTTTCCTTGCCGCCCAGCGCGGTCAGGATGTCCTCGGCCTGGCTCACATTTTCTCCTCGTGATGTCTGGATGCCGCAGCGGCGCAATGCCGATGAGCGTGCCAGGTTGCGACGCGCTTTGCACCTAGTTGCCTGAGCGGAATCCACGCTTTTGGGGTCTTGACACCGTTAGTCCGTAGGGCCAGTCTCCTGCCTGGTCCTAACCGGACCGGACCAGTGCGTACCAGGCGGCGAGGCCGGGGAGGCGGAGGCGGTGGGTGTTGTCACCGATGGCCCAGTCCCCAAGCACGCACAGCTTCGCGGCATTCTGCTCGAGCAGATTGCTGATGTCCTGGCGCCCGACCGGCCGATCCCGTCGGAGCGGGAGCTCATGGCGAGGTACGGGGTGAGCCGCGCCACGGTCCGCGAGGCCCTGGGCCAGCTCGTCGCCGAGGGTCGGCTCTATCGTGTCCGCGGCAAGGGCACCTTCGTTGCGGCCCCCCGCGTCGAGTCGCAGCTGCATCTGGCGTCGTTCACCGACGAGATGCGCGCCCGCGGACACGTACCCACGACCGTTGTTCTCGCAGCCGTCTTGGAGGCGCCGCCCGCTCTCGCGGCGACGAGTCTCGGTCTGCGCCCTGGTGAGCACACCTACCGGCTCGAACGGCTCCGCATCGCAGACGGCATTCCGATGGCTCTCGAGATCGGCTGGTACCCGATCGAGCCGCTCCCGGACCTGCTGGAGAACGATCTCGCCGCCTCGCTCTACTCGCTGTTCGCCGAGCAGTACGACCTCACGGTCGACTCCGGCGAGCAGACCCTGTGGGCGGAGGCCGCAGGTCATCGCCGCGGGCGACTTCTGCAAGTCGACACGGCTGCACCACTGCTCGTCTTCCGGCGCACGTCGTACGCCGGGCACCGCGCGATCGAGCACATGACGTCGTACTACCGGGCCGACCGGTACCAGGTGCACATGTCGCTCGACCGGTCCGCACGTCGGACGAAACAACCAATCGATACAGGAGGATCCGCGTGACTACGGCAACTGTAGAAACCAAGAGCGGCGGGGGGTTCTGGCCCGCCACCCTCGCCGTGCTCCAGCGCATCGGACGCTCACTGATGCTGCCGATCGCCGTGCTGCCGGCTGCCGCACTACTCCTGCGGCTCGGTCAGCCGGACTTGCTCGGTGTAGATGGTTGGAACTGGGGTGCCGTCGCGGACGTGATCGGCGCCGCGGGCAACGCCTTGTTCGCCAACCTGGCGCTGCTCTTCGCGGTGGGCGTCGCGATCGGCTTCGCCCGGAAGTCCGACGGCTCGACAGCACTGGCCGCCGTCGTCGGCTACCTCGTGTTCAAGGGTGTGGGCGACGCGCTTTCGCCGCACATCCTGGACGAGGCCGCGGAGGGCGAGGTGCAGGAGCTCATCAACTGGGGCGTGCTGGGCGGCATTCTCGTGGGCATCATGACGGCACTGCTCTGGGAGCGCTACCACCGCATCAAGCTCGTTCCGTGGCTCGCGTTCTTCGGCGGCCGCCGCTTCGTGCCGATCATCACCGCGGTGGCGGCGATCGTGCTGGCCGTGCTCATGTCGTTCGTCTACCGCCCGTTCGACTCCGGCCTGACCAACCTCGGTGAGTGGGTGGCCGAGAACGACGTACTGGGCGGTTTCGTCTACGGCACCGCGAACCGGCTGCTCATCCCGCTCGGCCTGCACCACATCCTCAACTCGTTCCCGTGGTTCCAGCTGGGTGAGTTCACCAACGCGGCTGGCGAGACGGTGCAGGGCGACATCGCCCGGTTCCTCAACGGCGACCCGACAGCGGGCGCGTTCATGACCGGTTTCTTCCCGATCATGATGTTCGCGCTGCCCGCGGCCGCGCTGGCCATCGCGCAGGAGGCGAAGCCGTCACAGAAGAAGGTCGTCGGCGGCATCATGCTCGCCGCAGCGTTGACGTCCTTCATCACTGGCGTCACCGAGCCGCTCGAGTTCGCGTTCCTGTTCGTGGCGTTCCCGCTCTACGTGATCCACGCGCTCCTCACCGGCACTTCGCTGGCGCTGGTCAATGCACTGGACATCAGGGACGGGTTCGGCTTCTCGGCCGGATTGATCGACTACGTGCTCAACTGGAACATTGCGACAAAGCCGTGGCTGCTCATCCCTATCGGGTTGGGCTACGCGGTCATCTACTACTTCCTGTTCCGGTTCGTGATCCGCAAGTGGAACCTGCGAACGCCGGGACGGGAGGAAGACGCCGACGAGGTGCAGGAGGAGGTCCTCAAGGCCTGATCCTGCTGACGTGACGCGCGGCGGCGCTGTGTCTGCGGGGTTGCCCCGGCAGGCCAGCGCCGCACCCGCGTGGCAGGCTGCCAGCACAAGCCGTACGTGTTCGCGGAGGAACCCGTGTCCGAGATTGTTGGCGTCGGAGTCAGTCCGGGCCGCGCGGTCGGTCAGGTCGTACGGATGCCCGACCCGGTCGAGGAACCCGCACCGGAAAGCCTGCTCCCAGGAGGCGCAGACCGGGCGGCCGAGTCGGCCCGCATCGAGGCCGCGGCGCATCAGGTGCGCGCTGACCTCGAGGCGCGCGCGGCACACGCGAGTGGCGAGGGCAAGGAGGTCCTCGAGGCCACGGCGATGATGGCGGCCGACCCCACGCTGGTGTCGTCGGCGGCCAAGAAGGTCACGGACGCGGGCCTCCGCCCGGAGCGCGCGGTCTGGGATGCGGCCGACGAGGTCGGCGCGATGCTGGCGTCGCTCGGCGGCTACATGGCCGAGCGCGTACGCGATGTGCAAGACGTCCGCGACCGCCTGGTTGCAGCGCTCACCGGTCGACCTGCACCTGGCGTGCCGGAGCGGAGCGAGCCGTACGTTCTCGTCGCACACGACCTGGCTCCCGCCGACACCGCGACGCTCGACCCATCGCTTGTGCTGGCGCTGGTCACGGAGGAGGGCGGGCCGACCAGTCACACCGCGATCCTCGCCCGGTCGCTCGGCATCCCTGCGGTTGTCGCCGCGAAGGGGTCGACCGCCTTGACTGACGGCACGCTGGTGCTGGTTGACGGTGCGCTTGGTCGGGTGCACCCGCACCCGTCGGGCGAGGAGATCGAGAGAGTCAATAGCGTGGCGGCCCGCAGCCGCACGTTCAACGGCCGTGGCGCGACCAAGGACGGGCACGCCGTGGCGTTGTTGGCCAATGTCGGCGACGCCAAGGGTGCGCTGGCGGCAGCCGAGGCCAACGCTGAAGGGGTCGGCCTGTTCCGCACCGAGTTCCTGTTCCTCGACAGGGACACCGCACCAACTGTCGAAGAGCAGGTCGAGGCCTACCGGCGCGTACTGGCGGCGTTCCCTGGCAAGAAGGTGGTCGTGCGCACGCTCGATGCGGGCGCCGACAAGCCGTTGCCGTTCCTCACGGATGTCTCAGAGCCCAACCCTGCGCTCGGCGTCCGCGGGCTGCGCACATCGTGGCGCTCACCCGAGGTGCTGGCTGAGCAGCTGGAGGCGATCGCGCAGGCGGCCAAGGCGGAGGCGGCCGAGGTCTGGGTCATGGCGCCGATGGTGGCCACGGTCGACGAAGCACGCGACTTCGTCGCCGCCTGTGGCAGGCATGGGCTGGACATGGCGGGGGTGATGATCGAAGTGCCGAGCGCTGCGTTGCGCGCCGAGCACATCTTTTCGGTGGCGCATTTCGCGAGCATCGGCACCAACGACCTCACGCAGTACGCCATGGCGGCCGACCGACTGCTCGGCGACCTCGCCACACTGAGCGATCCGTGGCAGCCCGCGGTGCTCCAGCTGATCGATCTGACCTGCCGTGGCGCCGAGGTGCATGCCCGACCGGTCGGGGTGTGCGGCGAGGCCGCGTCCGACCCGGGGCTGGCGTGCGTGCTCGTCGGGCTCGGTGTCTCGAGCCTGTCGATGGCTCCGCGAGCGTTGCCTGATGTGGCGGATGTGCTTGCCACGGTCACGCGCGCCGAATGCGCCGAGCTTGGGCGGGTGGCCCTGGCGGCGAAGACCGCGCGAGGCGCGCGGGAAGCCGTACGCACGATGCTGCCCGTCCTGGAAGAGCTAGGACTGTGAGGCGAGCCGTGGGTCGAAGTGGTCGACCGAGGCGATGGCTGCGCGCCCTCCTGCTGCTGCTCCCCGTTGCGGTGGTGGTGCTCCGGCAGCTGGCGGGCCGGCGCACACCCGTCAGCGCCCCGCCGGGTTTCGACTCTGGCGGCGGATCGGCAGGCGGCCCGCAGCCAGGCGGTCCCGGCCCGCGGCCTGATGACGGCTCAGGCGGCCGCCCGGGCGACGGCGGGGTCCGCGAGCCGCGACGGCCCAAGCCGGGTCCGTCCGGAGTCGCCGAGCACCGGCCGGAGCCGGTCGAGAGTGAGTTCCTGGAACCGGGGCAGCCCGACCGGGTCGTGGTCGGCGACCGCGAGCCGTAAACCATCCTTGCCCACCGAAGAGTCAGCGTGTTCTGGAGCGCAGGCCGAGCTGGCGGAGCCGAGCGTGGGTGTCCTCCAGTCCCCAGGCTCGCGTGATGCGGCCCTCGGCGAGTCGGAAGAAGTAGACCTCTGCGACGTCGGTGAAGGGGCGGCCGGTGGCTGGATGCCCCAGCCAGGTCCCGGTCTGCGTGCCGGAACAGGAGAATCGACCGACGACCGTGTCGTCCTCGGCGACCAACTGGTCCACGCGCATCTGAACATCGCTGAACGACGCCAGGAACGGCTCGACCCAGCGGCGAGCGGCCGGCGCCAGATGAGCGTCGTAGAGCCGATCGATGGCGTCGAGGTTGCGGCCGTTCATGACCTCGTCCACGAGCTCGCGCACGATCTGCTTGTTCTCCTCGAGCGTGTTCATGATGGCCGGGGTGCGTACATGATGACGGCGACGCCGACCAGACAGATGGCGGCACCGGTGACGTCGAGGCGGTCGGGGCGGAAGCCATCGAAGATCATCCCCCAGGCAAGGGAGCCCGCGACGAACACGCCGCCGTACGCCGCCAGGATCCGCCCGAAGTGCGGGTCGGACTGCAGGGTAGCGACGAACCCGTACAGGCCGAGCGCAATCACTCCGGCGCCGACCCAGAGCAGGCCGCGGTGCTCGCGTACTCCCTGCCAGACGAGCCAGGCGCCGCCGATCTCCGCGACGGCGGCCAAGGCAAACAGCGCTATCGAACGGACGACGGTCATGGCCGCACCCTAGGTCGTGCGGCCTCCTCGCGGCCCGGTGAGTCACAGCCTGGCCATTCTCGAACATCTGTTCTAGCCTGGGGAGATGCGTTGGGACTCCCTCACGCTCGACTCGGCCCTCGAGACTCCGCCCGACTCGTCGCAGCCTGCCCTGCCACTGCCGATCCGTGACGCGGTTGTCCGCACCTTCGACACACCTGGCTTCCGTGGCATCACGTTCTACGAGGTCCGCAGCCGGTCGGCGCTCAACCGTGTCCCCGACGCTTCGCGGGTGCCGTTCCGCTGGACCGTCAACCCCTACCGCGGCTGCAGCCATGCTTGTGTCTATTGCCTTGTCGGCGACACACAGATCCTCATGGCCGATGGAACAGTCCGCGACTTGGCCGACCTTCGGATCGGCGACGAGATCATCGGCACTCAGGTGGTTGGTCGGTATCGGCGATACGTGCGGACCACCGTTCTGGCTCACTGGCGCACCGAGAAGGCGGCATATCGGGTGCGGCTGCGCGACGGCACCACCCTCATCGCAAGCGGAGACCACCGATTCCTAACGGATCGGGGGTGGAAGCATGTCGCACCAGACGCTGAAGGCCGCAGGCCACACCTCACAGTCGAAGACGCACTCCGCGGATTTGGTCTAGCCGCACTGAAGCCGCAGGACACGAGCGTCGATGGGCTGCGAGTCGCGGTTGGCGCGGACCTCCGCGTCGAGTCCGTCGAGCCGCTCGGGGTCATCCTTCCGATGTACGACATCACGACCGGCACAGGCGACTTCGTCGCCAACGGCGTCGTCAGCCACAACTGCTTCGCCCGCAACACGCACACCTACCTCGACCTCGATGCGGGGCTCGACTTCGACTCCAAGATCATCGTCAAGGTCAATGTGGCCGAGCGGTTGCGAGCTGAGCTGGCGGCACGCTCGTGGCGTGGCGAGCACGTCGCGATGGGCACCAACGTCGACCCCTACCAGCGGGCCGAGGGTCGCTACCAGCTGATGCCTGGTGTCATCCAGGCGTTGCGCGATGCGCGCAACCCGTTCTCGATCCTCACCAAGGGCTCGCTGATACTGCGCGACCGGGAGTTGATCGCCGAGTGCGCCGAGCTCTTCGACGTTGGCGTCAACGTGTCAGTTGGTTCCGTGGACCGTGAGCTCTGGCGGTTGGTCGAGCCCGGCACACCCTCTCCGCAGAAACGGCTGGAAGTGGCACGCGCGTTCACCGACGCGGGCGTTGGCTGCGGAGTCCTGATGGCGCCGGTACTGCCCGGACTCAGCGACTCCGACGCAGCACTGGAGCAAACCGTCCGAGCGATTGCGGAGTCCGGCGCGCGGTCGGTCACGCCGATCGTGCTGCATCTGCGCACGGGCGCTCGCGAGTGGTACCTGCAGTGGCTTGGCGAGCACTTCCCGCACCTGCTGCCCGACTATGAGCGCCTGTACGGCCGAGGCGCCTACGCGCCCAAGGCCTACCAACAGTGGGTCGCCGAACGTGTGCTCGCGCTGGCCGAGCTCTACGGCGTGGGGCGTACGACCCCACGTGCAGCCCGCCGTGTGCGCGCAGCCCCGGCAGTGGTGCCTCCCACCCAGCCGGAGCAGCTCACGCTCGGGCTGTGAGCTCACCAGCCTTGGCGGCCAGGGTCGGGTGTGGCGTCTTCGGCGTCGAGGTCGGTAGCCAGCAGGGCGGCCAAGGTGTCTAGCACTTCCTCCGCACCGTCACCCTCCGCCTCGAGGATGACCTCGTCACCGAACTCCGCGCCCAACGTCATGATCCCGAGGATGGAGGCGGCCTCTACTGGAGCCTTGTCCTCCTTACGGACGGTGACCTTGACCGGCTGCGCCGCCGCAGCCTTGACGAACAGGGCAGCCGGGCGGGCGTGCAGCCCCACCTTGCTGGCAATGGTGATGCGACGCTCTGGCACCGGTCTCCTCCTGGGTTCAGGTGTGCGGGCCAGCCTATGCGACGCCTCCAGGACTCTCCTCCTGACCACGGCACGAGTGGGTGAATACTGGGGCGCACACCGAAGAGCCGCCCCTGAGGAGCACCACGATGCCCATCGCATCCCCCGAGGTCTACGCGGAGATGCTCGATCGCGCCAAGGTCGGCGCGTACGCCTTCCCCGCAATCAACGTCACGTCGTCGCAGACGCTCAACGCCGCGCTGCAGGGCTTCGCGGCAGCAAAGAGCGACGGCATCGTCCAGATCTCGACCGGCGGCGCCGAGTACGCCTCAGGCGCGACCGTCAAGAACATGGTGACGGGGGCCGCGGCGCTCGCCGAGTACGCCCACCACGTCGCCAACCACTACTCGATCAACATCGCGCTGCACACGGATCACTGCCCCAAGGACAAGCTCGACAGCTACGTCCGTCCACTGATTGCGATCTCGCAGGAGCGAGTCGCCCGCGGCGAGGAGCCGCTGTTCCAGTCGCACATGTGGGACGGCTCGGCCGTGCCCCTTGACGAGAATCTCTCGATCGCCGCCGAGCTCCTCGAGCAGACCTCCAAGGCCAAGATCATCCTGGAAATCGAGGTCGGCGTCGTCGGCGGCGAGGAAGATGGCGTCGTTGGTGGCAGCGGCGAGAAGCTCTACACGACCGTCGACGATGGCCTCAAGACAGCGGAGGCGCTGGGTCTGGGCGAGAAGGGGCGCTACATCGCGGCTCTCACGTTCGGCAACGTGCACGGCGTTTACAAGCCCGGCAACGTCGTGCTCCGCCCGAGCATCCTCAAGGACATCCAGCACGCCGTTGGCGAGAAGTACGGCATCGAGAAGCCGTTCGAGCTCGTCTTCCACGGCGGTTCCGGCTCGCTGCTCGAAGAGATCAACGAGTCGCTCGACTACGGCGTCGTGAAGATGAACATTGACACCGACACGCAGTACGCGTTCACGCGGCCCGTCTCCGACCACATGTTCCGCAACTACGACGGCGTGCTCAAGGTGGACGGTGAGGTCGGTAACAAGAAGGCGTACGACCCGCGTTCCTGGGGCAAGCTCGCCGAAGCCGGCATGGCCGAGCGGGTCCAGCAAGCCGCCGAGGTCCTGCGCAGCGCCGGCAAGACCCTCGGCACGTCGTGACGGACAACCTGCTCGCGGGTCCGCCACCCACGCAGCTGCCTGACGACCCGGGGCCGAGGTCCGAGCTCGCCGCCGGCGCCGACCCCGCTGAAGTCGCCGCCCGCCACCCGGAGAGCTCGCTCGCGTGGGCGGCGCTCGCGGAGTGGGCGCTGGCGGAAGGACGGTCGGTCGAGGCGTACGCATTTGCCCGCACCGGCTACCACCGCGGGCTCGACCAGCTCCGGCGCAGTGGGTGGCGTGGCCAAGGTGCGGTCCCGTGGGAGCACGCGCCCAACCAGGGCTTCCTGCGGGCCTTGCACGCGCTTGGACTGGCGGCCGCGGCGATCGGTGAGGACGACGAAGCTGCACGGTGCGCAGAGTTCCTCAGGGATTGCAGTCCAACTGCAGTCGAGGTGCTGGAGCAGCGCTAGGCCGCCAAATACCGACGTGACCATCGAAGCCGTCCCCTGACGCGGTTTCGATGGTCACGTACTGCCTTAATGATGCTCCTGCCGACCCGCTTAGGGCCAGGGGATTGGTGACTCCGGTCGGTCATTGCCGGGTCTTTTCGATAGCCTCGCTGCCTGATCAGCCGGGTCGTCGGCTGTCGCGACCCCGTACGGGAAGGACTCTCGCATGCCCGCGATCGTGGTGCTCGGCGCCCAGTGGGGCGACGAGGGCAAGGGCAAGGCGACCGACCTGCTCGGCAGCTCGGTCGACTACGTGGTCAAGTACAACGGTGGCAACAACGCCGGCCACACCGTGGTCATCGGGGACGAGAAGTACGCGCTGCACCTGTTGCCGTCCGGCATCCTGACCCCTGGGGTCACACCCGTTATCGGCAACGGCGTCGTGGTCGACCTCGAGGTGCTCTTCGAGGAGATCGAGGCGCTCGAGGCGCGCGGCATCGACACTTCCCGACTCCTGGTCAGCGCCAGCGCGCACATCATCCCGTCCTACAACCGCACGGTCGACAAGGTGGTCGAGCGCTTCCTCGGCAGTCGGCGCATCGGCACTACTGGACGCGGCATCGGGCCGACCTATGCCGACAAGATGAACCGCGTCGGCATCCGCATTCAGGACCTGTTCGACGAGTCGATCCTCCGGCAGAAGGTCGAGGGAGCACTCGTCCAGAAGAACCAGCTGCTGGTCAAGGCCTACAACCGCCGGGCAGTCGCGGTGGACGACGTGGTCACCGAGCTGCTGTCTTACGTCGATCGCATCCGGCCCATGGTCGCCGACACCGCGTTGCTGCTCGGCCAGGCGCTCGACGCCGGGGATACCGTGCTGCTGGAGGGCGGCCAGGCAACTCTGCTCGACGTCGACCACGGCACGTACCCGTTCGTCACCTCCTCCAACCCGACCGCAGGTGGTGCGTGCACCGGCTCGGGCATCCCACCGACGCGCCTCGACCGGGTCATCGCCGTGGTCAAGGCCTACACCACGCGCGTGGGCGAGGGCCCGTTCCCGACCGAGCTGCTCGACGACGATGGGGAGCGGCTGCGGCAGGCCGGCTGGGAGTTCGGTACGACGACCGGCCGTCCGCGACGCACCGGGTGGTACGACGCGCCCATCGCCCGATATGCGGCACGCATCAACGGCGTCACCGACTTCGTCCTCACCAAGCTCGACGTGCTGACTGGCTGGGAGCGGATCCCGATCTGCGTGGCCTATGAGGTCGAGGGCATGCGTCAGGGCGAGATGCCGATGACGCAGACCGACTTCCACCATGCGCAGCCCGTCTATGAGTTCTTCGACGGATGGGACGAGGACATCAGCGCTGCTCGCACGCTGTCCGACCTGCCCAAGGCGGCTCGTGCGTACGTGACCGCGATCGAGGAGATCAGCGGCGCGCCATTCTCGGCGATCGGGGTCGGGCCGGCTCGGGACGAAGTCATCCAGGTCCGGTCGTTGCTCTGACCAGCCGTTCACCACAAGGCTTTTCCCCGCACCACCAGGCCTGCATGCCTCGCGGTGCGGGGTCAGCCCTGCTTCACGTGGTCATTCCCGGCCCCGCGGTCAGCTGTCGATGTTGGCCATGACGTGCTTGACGCGGGTGTAGTCCTCGAACCCGTACATCGACAGGTCCTTGCCATAGCCGGAGTGGCGGAAGCCGCCGTGCGGCATCTCCGCGACCAGCGGGATGTGCGTGTTGATCCAGACGCAACCGAAGTCCAGCCGCCGGGCCATCCGCATCGCCCGGCCAAAGTCGCGGGTCCAGACCGAGGAGGCCAGGCCGTACGGGACGCCGTTGGCCCAGCGGAGCGCCTCGCCCTCGTCGGAGAACTGCTGCACGGTGATGACCGGGCCGAAGATCTCGTTCTGGACCGCTTCGTCGTCCTGACGCAGCCCAGCCAGCACTGTGGGCTCGAAGAAGTACCCAGCCTCGCCGACGGCGGACCCGCCAGCAGCGATGGCGGCGTGGTCGGGCAGCCGGTCGACGAAGCCTCGGACACGATCGAGTTGGTTGGCGTTGTTGAGCGGGCCGTATAGGGCGTCCTGGTCGCTCGGCGCCCCGGTGTGCGTGTTGCGGGCCTGCTCGGACAGCGCCGCGACGAAGTCGGTGTAGATGCCCGGCCCGGCGAGGACGCGAGTCGCCGCGGTGCAGTCCTGTCCCGCGTTGAAGTAGCCCGCCACGGCAATCGCCTCGGCAGCAGCCTCCAAGTCGGCGTCGTCAAAGACGACGACCGGCGCCTTGCCACCGAGCTCCAGGTGGACACGCTTCACGTCGGCCGCTGCGGACCTGGCGACCTCCATGCCGGCCCGCACCGAGCCGGTGATTGCCACCATGGCTGGAGTCGGGTGCTCGACGAGCAGCCGCCCCGTGTCACGGTCGCCGGTCACGACGTTGAGCACACCCGGCGGCAGGAACTCGGCGGCGACCTCCGCGAGCAGGAGGCTGGAGGCCGGAGTCGTATCGGATGGCTTGAGGACGACCGTGTTACCCGCGGCGAGCGCGGGGGAGATCTTCCAGACGGCCATCATCAGCGGGTAGTTCCACGGCGTCACCTGACCGACCACCCCGACCGGCTCACGGCGAACAAACGACGTGTGCCCAGCCATGTACTCACCAGCCGACCGACCCTCCAGCACGCGTGCCGCACCGGCGAAGAACCGGATCTGGTCGATCGCCGGGGGCAGCTCGTCGGAGCGGGTCAAGCCGATCGGCTTTCCAGTGTTCTCCACCTCGACGGCGATGAACTCCTCGGCGCGGGCCTCGACGGCGTCTGCCAGCCTGAGCAGCGCCAGCTGGCGCTCGCTCGGCGTTGTGTCGCGCCACGACTCGAACGCGTCGGCCGCGGCCCCATAGGCCGCGTCGACATCCTCCGGCCCCGACAGCGGAGCCTGGGCGAACACCTCCCCGGTGGCGGGGTTCACCAGGTCGCTGCTCCGGCCGTCCACCGGGTCGACGTACTTGCCGTTGACGAAATTCTTTAGCTGGCGCAGATCGCCCATGTCAGTTCGCTCCCATTTCTACGGATCTCGTCAGATCTCACCCTGACATCGCTCGATGAGGCAAGGGTTTGCGGGCACGGACCGCGAAATCCGTACGTTGTCGTGGGCAACGGTTGTCGCCATGTTCGTCCATCGTCGGGAGGGTTCCCATCGGCTGATGAGTAAATGTCCGTCCAGGTCTGCCCAAAGAGTGGTGCTTTGCTCTAGCGTGCTCCCGCGCGCATGAGACCGCACAGGGCTCGCAGGGCGTGCTGCTCGGAAGGATGCGCCGATGATCGTTGCCGTACCCCTGCACAACCTGTACGTCCACCTGGAGCCGCTGCGGCACGACCATGCCGAGGACCTCTTCGAGGTCGCCCACACGGACGCCGACGAGATCTTCGAGTGGACCGGGATCTGGCAGGCACCTCGCTGCGTCGAAGACACGCGGGCAACCATCGACGAGCTGCTCGGGCTCGCCGACCACGGCACGCATGCGACGTGGGCGATCCGGCGTCACGTCGACGGCCGAATCGTCGGCACCACCTCGTTCCTGGACATCGAGGCCAAGCATCGCCGCGTCGAGGTGGGCGCAACGTGGCTCGGCCGAGCCTGGTGGCGCACGGAGGTCAACACCGCGACCAAGCAGCTGGTGCTGGGCCACGCCTTCGAGGACTGCGGCCTGGAACGGGTCATGATCAAGACCGACACTCGCAACGAGCGATCCGCGCGGGCGATCGCCCGACTAGGTGCGGTGGAAGAGGGCGTCCTGCGCCACCACATGCTGCGCCCCGACGGCAGCTGGCGGGACAGCGTGGTCTTCTCGATCATCGCGCCCGAGTGGCTGCATGTGCGGGCGCGGCTCACTGAGCTGCTGCGCCGCGGGGCTTCGGAGTCGCTCTGGGACGTCGGCGTCGCCTAGCAGCTCGACCAGCCGGGGCCATCTCGGCGCGCTACCGTGACCACGACGCTGCACCTCGCAGGAGGTAGTCGCCGTGCCAGAACTCCGTCGCCCGATCCAGTCCACTTTTCGCCGCAATACACCACGCCGCGCCAGCGAGCCACCTCCCGAGGAGTCGATGGAGCCGCGTGCCGGTGCGGCCAACCCACCCGTCGAGCGCAGCGTGGTCGACGCGGCGATCTATGTAGATGGTCGCCGCATCGATACGCCGGCGAGTTTGTCGCGCATCCGCGAGCAGCTGCGCGACAAGCCTGGGGCCATGGCATGGATCGGACTTCTTCGCCCCACGGATCGGCAGCTTCTGCAGGCAGCCGAGGAGTTCGAGCTCCACGAGCTTGCGGTCGAAGACGCGATCGTCGCCCATCAGCGGCCAAAGCTCGAGCGCTATGGCGACACGTTGTTCGTGGTGCTCCGCGCGGCCCGCTACATCGACGAGACGGAGACTGTCGAGTTCAGCGAGCTGCACGTCTTCTCCGGGCCGGACTTCGTCCTCACAGTCCGGCATGGCAACGCTCCCAACCTCGCTGCGGTCCGCAGCCGGATGGAGGCCGATCCTGAGCTGCTCGCACAAGGCCCGGAAGCCGTCCTCTATGCGATCCTCGACGCCGTCGTCGACGGCTATGCCCCAGTGGTCGCCGGCGTGCAGAACGACCTCGACGAGATCGAGATCCAGGTGTTCAGCGGCGACCCCGAGGCGTCTCGCCGCACGTACGAGCTTTCCGGCGAGGTGATCGAGCTTCAGCGTGCCACCCGGCCGCTGCTGGACATCCTCGGGGGGCTCAGTGCTGGGTCGGCGAAATACCATGTGGAGGAGGAACTCCAGCGTTATCTGCGGGATGTCGCCGACCACGCGACGACCGCCGCCGAGCGGGTCGACAGCTTCCGTCAGATGATCACCGACGTGCTGGCCCTCAATGCGACGCTGGTTGCCCAGGCCCAGAACGAGGAGGTCAGGGCGCTGACCGAGGCGAGCTTCGACCAGAACGAGGAGATCAAGAAGGTCTCCGCCTGGGCGGCTATCCTCTTCGCACCGACGCTCATCGGCACCATCTACGGCATGAACTTCGAGCACATGCCCGAGCTGGACTGGCGGCTCGGCTATCCGTTCGCGCTGCTGCTCATGGCCGCGGTCTGCGTCTCGCTGTACCTGGTGTTCAAACGGCGTAGGTGGCTCTGATCAGATGTCCTCATGTCCCGACTCGCCGCACAGCAGCGACGGTTCCAGGCAGCCGAAGACGAAGTCACCCGGCTCTACGAGAAGCAGCGCTACCGCGAGGCGTTGGCCATCCTGCACGAGGCTGCGCCGTCCTTCCCTGGCTATCGGGCCGACACCGCGCACCTTGCCGCCTGCCTGCTCGCTCTCGACGGTGATCCCACCGCCGCCATGCGTGAGCTGCGTGCCGCGTTGCACGACGGGTTCTGGTGGGCGCCACGGGTTCTTGACGACGACGATCTGGCGTCGGTGCGGTCGCTCGAGGGTTGGGAGGAGCTCGTCGCAGAGTCCGGCCACCGCGCCGCTCAGCACCAGGAGCTCGAGCCCGTCACGGTGGCGGTACAGCCGGCGGGCCCGCCGCGCGGCGTCATCGTCGTCTTGCACGGGGCGCAGCAGGAGGCCCTGCAGACCGCAGCCGACTGGCAGGCCGCGGTGGAGTCGGGCTTTGTCATCCTGGCCGTACGGTCGACGCAGCAGTCGAGTCCGAGCTTTCGCACCTGGCCCGATCAGGCGGTCGCCGCCCGCGACGTCGCCGCGGCGCTGCGGAGAGTCCCGGAGGCGACCACTATCCCCGTGATCGCGGCCGGCTTCTCGGCCGGCGGGCGGGCGGCGCTGCTCTGGGCGCTCTCGGCCGATCCCGTGCCGGTTTCCGCGTACGTGGCGGTCGCGCCCTCGATCCGCCTCGAAGGGCTACCGGAGCAGCCGGTCTCGGTGCCGGGCGTGGTCCTCCTGGGTGCGGAGGACGCCCTGACTGACCAGGCACGCGCGGCGGTCGAGCGACTGGGTCCCACGGCCCGCATCGAGGTGGTCGAGGGCCTTGCCCATGACTACCCCGGTGACTTCGACACCTGGCTCGGCGCCACCGTTGTCGAGCTCATCGGCTAGCGTCCGCCGCATGGACGCCGCCACCACCCCCGCCGCACCGCTCGCCAACCCGGCCGAGGGCCGACGTGTCGTCGCGCTCGACCGGGCACACGTCTTCCACTCCTGGGCAGCGCAGGGCGCGTTGCAGCCGCTCGCCGTGGCGGGGGCCAGCGGGTCGTACCTCTGGGACTACGACGGCAACCGATACCTCGATTTCTCCAGCCAGCTGGTCAACACCAACATCGGGCACCAGCACCCTCGCGTCGTCGCGGCGATCCAGGAGCAGGCCGCACGGTTGTGCACCGTCGCGCCGCAGCATGCCAACGACGCCCGCGGCCGGGCCGCTGAGCTGATCGTCGAACGCGCTCCCGAGGGGCTCAACCACGTCTTCTTCACCAACGGGGGCGCCGAGGCCGTCGAGAACGCCGTACGCATGGCGCGGCTGCAGACCGGCCGGCACAAAGTGCTCGCGCGCTATCGGTCCTACCACGGCGGCACGCAGACCGCTGTCACCGTCACCGGTGACCCGCGGCGGTGGGCCAACGACCAGTGGGGCAGTGGCGTTGTGCACTTCTTCGGGCCGTTCCGCTATCGCTCGGAGTTCCACGCGACCACGGAGGCGGAGGAGTCGTCGCGGGCGCTGCAGCACCTGGAGCGGACCATCCAGCTCGAGGGGCCGGCGACGGTCGCGGCGATCGTGCTGGAAACGATCCCGGGGACTGCCGGGATCATGGTCCCGCCGCCGGGGTATCTGCGCGGCGTACGGGACATCTGCGACCGATACGGCATCCTGCTCATCCTCGACGAGGTGATGGCCGGCTTCGGTCGTACGGGCGCGTGGTTCGCGCTCGACCACTTCGAGGTGCGACCTGACCTGGTCACCTTTGCCAAGGGCGTCAACTCGGGTTATGTCCCGCTCGGCGGCGTGATCCTTTCCGACGACATCTACGAGTTCTTCAAAGAGCGGGTCTACCCAGGTGGCCTGACCTACTCCGGGCATCCGCTGGCGTGCGCGGCCGCCGTCGCCACGATCGAGACGATGCGGGACGAGGGCATTGTCCAGAACGCCGCGCGCATGGGCGACGAGGTCATCGGCCCCGCACTGCGCGAGATGGCGCAGCGGCATGAGGTCGTGGGAGAAGTGCGCGGCCTCGGGGTGTTCTGGGCGCTGGAGCTGGTCCGCGATCGTGCGACGAAGGAGCCGCTGGCCCCGTACGGCGGCACCTCGCCCGAGATGAACGCGCTCGTCGCCGCCTGCAAGCAGCGCGGGCTCCTGCCGTTCACCAACTACAACCGGTTGCACGTCGTGCCGCCTTGCACGGTCAGCGACGCGGAGGCCAAGGAGGGCCTGCGGATCCTCGACGAGGCGCTCGCGACGCTCTAACGCGTAACCTCGATCCCGTGAGCAACTACGACCTTTGGTTTGTGCAGCGGCAGGGCAGCCAGACGTGGAAGGACGCCTTTGAGGCGGCGGAGCGCAGCGGCGAGCTGAGCACCACGCGGTTGGCCGAGTGGGATCGGCTTGTCGTGATCGCCCGCGAGCGCCTCGGCGACGTTGAGGTTTTCGCGACGCCCGACACGCACGAGATCACCTCGACCACGGTCCAGCTGAGCCTTTGGCCGGACGCGGCGCGGATTCGCATCATCGACGCGGCGGACATCGACGCGCGCGACCGGGCATACGAGCTGGCTTCTGCGGTGATCCGCGAGACGGGGTTGCCCGGCTATGACGTGGACAAGTCTCGTATTCTGCGCGGTGCGCCGTCCATCGAGTCGGGTGACACCGACACCCCCCTCGCTGACCGCATCTCCGAGCAGCTGGCCAGTCCGGAGATTCGCGAGACCATGCGCGACGTCGAGCGACAGCTGCGGCGGCTGTGGCAGCAGTTCGGCGGCCCGCGCTAGCCGCGGCTCACCCCGCACCTGAGGCTCCACACCGCCCTCACGACGAGAGGCCGCGAACGCATCGCTATAGGGTCGACTTCCGTGCGCGTCCTCGTGATCGGTTCCGGCGCCCGGGAGCACGCCCTCGTGAAGGGCTTGCTCCGTGACCCGGGGGTCACCGAGGTCCACGCTGCCCCGGGCAACGCAGGGATCGCCGCCGAGGCCACCGTCCATGCGGTCGACCCGCTCGACGGCGTGGCCGTTGCTGACCTCGCCGAGCGACTAGCCGCCGATCTCGTGGTCATAGGCCCCGAGGATCCGTTGGTACGGGGCGTTGCCGACGCCGTACGGGCCCGGGGCATCGACTGCTTCGGCCCGCGGGCAGAGGCCGCCCACCTCGAGGGGTCGAAGGCGTTTGCCAAGGAGATCATGGCCGCCGCCAACGTGCCGACGGCGATGGCACACGTGTGCGAAACGGCCGCGGAGGTCGCGGTCGCGCTCGACGCGTTCGGCCCGCCGTACGTGGTGAAGGATGACGGGCTCGCCGCTGGCAAGGGTGTCGTGGTCACTGACGACCGCGCCGAGGCTGTGGCCCACGCCGCCCGATGCGAGCGGGTCGTCGTCGAGCAGTTTCTCGACGGCCCCGAGGTGAGCCTGTTCTGCGTGACCGACGGCGAGGCCGTCGTGCCGCTGCTGCCCGCGCAGGACTTCAAGCGCGCGTACGACAACGACGCCGGGCCGAACACTGGCGGCATGGGGGCCTATGCGCCGCTCGACTGGACTCCTGCCAACCTCGTTGACGACGTTGTCGAGCGCATCGCGCAACCGGTCGTCGACGAGCTGCGCCGCCGCGGCGCACCATTTGCCGGGCTGCTCTACGTCGGGCTCGCCCTGACGAGCATGGGACCCAAAGTCGTCGAGTTCAATTGCCGCTTCGGCGACCCCGAGACCCAGGTCGTACTCGCCTTGCTGCGCTCGCCGCTCGGATCGCTGCTGCATGCCGCGGCGACCGGCCACCTGCGCGACCACGTACCCCCCACCTGGGCGGCCGGCGCGTCCGTCACCGTCGTTGTTGCGGCCGAGGGCTATCCGGCCTCACCACGCAAGGGCGACGTCATCAGCGGCCTCGACGATGCTGCGAAGGTCGAGGGGGTCGACGTCATCCACGCCGGGACGGCGCTGCAGGCCGGGGGCGGCGTGGTCAGCAACGGCGGCCGCGTCTTGTCGGTCACTGCCGTCGGCAGCGACCTCGCCGAGGCGCGCGCACGGGCATATGACGCCGTCGAGCGCATCACGCTCAACGGATCGCACTATCGAACGGACATCGCCAGCAAGGCCCTCCACGGCGAGATAGCAACACCGACAGGAGGCTTGTCGTGATCGAAGCACGCTCGCTCACCAAACGGTTCGGCGGAACGGTTGCGGTCGACGATCTCTCGTTCACCGTCCGCCCAGGTATCGTCACGGGATTCCTCGGCCCCAACGGCGCAGGCAAATCCACGACGATGCGCATGATCCTCGGGCTTGACCGACCTACGGCGGGCAGCGCGCTGGTCAACGGGCACCCGTACGACCACTCGCTTCAGCCGCTGCACGAGATCGGCGCGCTGCTTGACGCCAAGAACGTGCACGGCGGTCGCACCGCACACGCCCATCTGTTGTCGCTGGCCCAGAGCAACGGCATTCCAGGCTCGCGGGTCGACGTGGTCCTCGAGATGACCGGCCTCACGTCGGTGCGCAAGAAGCGCATCCGAGGCTTCTCCCTTGGCATGTCTCAGCGGCTCGGCATCGCAGCGACCATGCTCGGCGACCCGCAGATCCTGATGTTCGACGAGCCGGTCAACGGGCTCGACCCCGAGGGGATCCTCTGGATCCGCAACTTCATGAAGGCACTCGCGGCCGAAGGTCGCACAATCTTCGTCTCCAGCCACCTGATGAGCGAGATGTCGCAAACAGCCGACCACCTCATCGTCATCGGGCGGGGGCGTCTGCTTGCCGACGTGAGCACGAGCGAGTTCATCGCGCAGAGTTCGGAGAACTACGTACGCGTGAAGTCACCGCAGGCGACCGAGCTCGCCGACTTGCTCAGCCGGCAGGGAATCAAGGTTGAGCCGGTCGACGGCTATCTACAGGTGGCCGGCGTCGAACCCGCTGCGGTGGCCGACCTCGCCTTTGACAACGGCATCCGGGTGCACGAGATCTTCCTGCAACGCTCCTCCCTGGAGGAGGCCTTCATGGAGATGACGCGCGACAGCGTCGAGTTCCACGCAGAAATCGGGACACGCTACCCGGCGGACGGATCGGAGCAGTGAGCACCATGTCGACAACAGTTGCTCAGCCGGCGCCGACCTCGGCGCGTCACGACGACAGCCTGTGGCACGTCATCCGCTCGGAGTGGACCAAGTTCTGGTCCGTGCGCTCCACCATGTGGAGCCTGCTCATCCTCGTGGTCGTCACGGTCGGTTTCTCGGCACTCTTCAGCTGGGGCGTCGCCTCCAACATCGACGACTTCACCGCCGAGGAGCGCGCAACCCTCGATCCGACCTCGGTGGCCACTGGAGGCATCGCGTTCGGCCAGCTCGTGATCGCGGTGCTCGGGGTGCTCGTGATCAGCACCGAGTATTCGACCGGCGCGATCAAGACTTCGCTGGCGGCGGTTCCGCAGCGGATGCGGCTGCTGTTCGGCAAGGCGTTGGTGTTCGTGGTCGTCGCATTGATCGTCGGCACCTTCACCTCGTTCGCTGCGTTCTTCGTCGGTCAGGCTTTTCTGGCTGCCGAGGACCTCGACACCCGTCTGGGTGACGAGGGCGTGCTGCGCGCCGTGATCGGTGGTGGGCTCTACCTCGCGGCGAGCGGCATGTTTGGGTTTGCGATCGGGGCCTTGCTACGGCACAGCGCGGGCGCGATCACCGCCGCAGTTGCCGGTCTGTTTGTGCTGCCCGGGCTCACCAACCTGCTGCCGGGCGATTGGGGTGACACGGTACAAAAGTACTTCACCACCAACGCCGGCCAGCAGGTCCTCATCGTGCGCCAGAGCGGTGATGTGCTCAGCCCGTGGGTGGGGTACGCCGTCTTCACTGCCTGGTGGGTCGTGATCCTCGCGATCGCCGCGATCCTGATGAAACGCCGCGACGCCTAGTCGACGCCTAGCCGACGCCTTGGCCGAACATGCGGCTGGCCCCCTTTTCGGCCCGGAATCGGTCGCCAGCCACATGCTCGCCGGGCGACAAGCGCATGTTCGCCCCGTCTGTCAGCCCGACCCGTTGATCGCGTCGCGCCAGGCCAGCCACTCCATCAGGGGGCCCAGGTCCAGCGCAGGGCCGGACGCGCGCACGGTGAACAGCGTGGCGCCGGCCGTCACCATCGCGTCACCGCGTTCGCTGGGCCGTTGCGAGATGACATGCGCCGACCGCTCGATCTCGGCCGGATCGCGTCCCACTCGGGCACACCATTCGTCCAGCACGCGAGACTTGTGCCGGAAGACCTCCAGGTCAGCGAGGCTGTGCCAGATGTCGGCGTGCTCGGCCACGATGCGCAGCGTCTTGCGCTCGCCGCCGCCGCCGATCATCACGGGGATGTCGCGCGTCGGGGGCGGATCGAGCTTGGTCCAGCGTGCCTTGATGCGCGGCAACGCCTCGGCGAGCTTGTCGAGCCGGCTGCCGGCGGTGCCGAACTCGTACCCGTACTCGATGTAGTCCTTCTCGAACCACCCGGACCCGATGCCGAGGATCAGCCGGCCGTCACTGATGTGGTCGACCGTCCGGGCCATGTCGGCAAGCAGGTCGGGGTTGCGATAGCTGTTGCACGAGACCAGCGCCCCGATCTGCACCCTCGACGTCTGCTCGGCCCAGGCCGCCAGCATCGACCAGCACTCGAAGTGCTTGCCTGTGTGTCCGGCGCTCAGCGGGAAGAAGTGGTCCCAGGTGAAGACCGCGTCGACGCCAGCGTCCTCCGCCTCGGCAACGGCCCGGCGGATCTCGCGGTAGTCGGAGTGCTGCGGCTGCAGCTGAAATGCGATGCGTACGGGACGGGACACGGCTTCCTCTCAGCGGACCATGACAACGAGCAGCCGCTCAAGCTCGGCGGCTGGGTCGTCAGTCAGCCCGGTGTGGATCGGGGAGGTCTGGATGATCGTCGAGCGCGGTGCGGTCAGCCAGCGGAACCGCTCGCCAGGGGAGCGAGCGACGCTCGTGGGCAAGTCGGTGGAGCCGGCACACAGGTCGCTCACAGCTGCCAGATGACGGCGTACGAGGTCGAGATCGACCTCCCAGTCGAGCGCGCGCAACCGGTCTTCGCTCAGCTCGACCGCCGCCTGCAGAAAGCCGAGCGCCTGGCAATAGACGATGGCGCCCGCGTTGACGAACTCGCCGCGCTCGATCCGCGGCACGACGCGGATGAGCGACCACTCAAACGGATGCACGCGTCGCCTCCACATCCGGCAGCCAGGTATCGCGCTGCTCCAGGCGACGAGAAAGCACCGCTACGTAGGCCCCGCGCACCTCGTCGGGGCCGGCAAACCCCGGCTCGTCGGCGAGCCACAGATCGGGTACGGCGGCAGCGGCCGCGTCGAGCACGTCGGCCGTCACCTGCGGGGCCAACCGCTCGTCGGCCTGGAGCACCGAGCCGGCTCGCCGGATGAGCACGTGCTCACCCGCTTGTGCGTACGGCCGTGTCGGCGCTGCCTCCTGACCGGCCCAGTTGTGGGCAAAGTAGAGCGCCGCGCCATGGTCGATGAGCCACATCTGGCGGTGCCACATCAGCAGATTGGGGTTGCGCCAGGACCGGTCGACGTTCTGGGTCAGGGCGTCGAACCACAGGACCGCAGCCGCCTCCTCGGGCGACACGTCGTCGACCGACGGGCTCAGGTCCAGCGAGCCTGGCAGGTAGTCGACGCCGAGGTTGAGCCCTGCGCTCGCCCGTAGCAGCGCCTGCACCTCGAAGTCCGGCTCTGCACGGGCCAGCTCGCCGTCGACCTCGATGAGCACGTGCTCGGGCACGCGCAGCCCGATCGCCCGCGCGATCGCACCCGCGATGACCTCCGCGACGAGCGCCTTCGGCCCCTGGCCGGCGCCGCGGAACTTGACGACGTACATCCCGAGGTCGTCGGCCTCCACGAGCCCGGGCAGCGAGCCCCCCTCGCGCAGCGGCAACGTGTAGCGCGTCGCCACCACCCGCCGAAGCTCCGCGCGCTCGAGCACCGTCATGTCGAAGGAATCTACGGGACGCCACGCAATCTGCCGTCGGATCTGCATCGAACTTGGGGTGGCCTTTCCATATCGAGAGGGGAACACCCATGGCCAGACTGACGAGGCGCGCGTTCATCGGAACCGCCGCAGCCGGAGCTGCTGCCGCGACCGTGAGCGCACTGCCCGGCGTTGCCTCCGCCGCACCCAAGGACGACGAGGACGACCGAGACGCACCCGCCACAAGCGGGCCGGTCATGGTGCGCGTCCGCAACGCACGTACGGGCGAGATGTCGCTCTACCTCGGCACCGAGGAGATCAGCTACACCGACAAGACGCTGGCCCGCCGCCTCGTGCGCGCGGCCGCCCGCAGTTGACCACCAAGGAGCACACATGTCGTCCCACCGTGAAGCGCCCGAGATCTCCAAGGATCCCGTGTGCGACAGCACAGACGTCTACTGCTTTGTCAGTCCGGACCGGCCCGACACCGTCACGATCATCGCCAACTACATCCCGCTGCAGGGCCCCGCTGGTGGACCCAACTTCTATGAGTTCGGCGAGGATGTCCTGTACGAGATCCACATCGACAACGACGGCGACGCCAAGGCTGACATCACCTATCAGTTCCGCTTCGACACCAAGGTGCGCAACCCGCGGAGCTTCCTCTACAACACCGGTCCGATCAACACGCTCGATGACCCGGACTGGAACCGCGTCCAGACCTACTCGGTCACCAAGGTCGTCAACGGCCGAAGCCGTCGTCTGGCCGACAACGTGCCAAGCCCGCCGTGCAACATTGGGCCGCGTTCGACGCCCAACTTCGACGGGCTGCGCGACGCCGCAATAACGACGCTGCGCAGCGGTGAGAAGGTCTTCGCCGGGCAGTGCGCCGAGATGTTCTACGTCGACCTCGGCTCGATCTTCGACCTGGGCGCGCTGCGGCCGGTGCAGAACCTGCACCTGATCCCGCTCGCGTCCGCGGCCGGCGTCAACGCTACGAAGTTCCTCAACGTGCACGCCATTGCCATCCAGGTGCCGATCACGGACCTGACCCGTAATGGCAAGCGGCCCACCGACGTGAACGACCCGGCGGCGACGATCGGCGTCTACACCTCGGCGAGCCGGCAGAAGGTCCTTGTCCGCGATGAGGACGACGACCGTGGCGTCGGCCCGTGGGTGCAGGTGTCCCGCCTGGCCAACCCGCTGTTCAACGAGGTCATCGTGCCCATGGGTGAGAAGGACGAGTGGAACACCCGCAAGCCGAAGGACGACAGCAGGTACGTCAAGTTCGTCGAGCGGCCAGAGCTGCAGGCGCTGCTCCCGGTGCTTTACCCGGGAGTGTTCCCCAACCTGGCGGCGCTGCAGAAGAAGCGGGCAGACCTGGTGGCGATCCTGCTCACCGGCATCCCGTCCGGTCTGATCCCCGGGTTCCAGAACTTTACCGGTGACCGGCCCGCCGACCTGATGCGGCTCAACACGGCGATCCCGCCCTCGTCGAAGCCGAACGTGCTCGGCCTCCTCGGCGGCGACCTGGCCGGCTTCCCCAACGGCCGGCGGGTGTTCGACGACGTGGTCAAGATCGAGCTGCAGGCCGTCGCTGGTGCGACGTTCCCGTTGGTCGACCCGACGTACACGCCCGACGCCGCAATCCCCGCCGTGGACGACGGGCTTGGGCCCGACTCGGTTGGGACGCCGTTCCTCAACAGGTTCCCCTACCTCGGTACGGCGTACAGCGGCTTCAACGTGCCGGCGGCGTGACATGAGCAACGACCACGGGCATGGCAACCACGGGCATGACCACGGTCATGACCACGGCCACCCGCATCCGGAGCCGGAGCCGGAGCGGGCAGCCGACGAGGTGAGCGAGTCCCTGCTCATCGACATCGGCGGCGAGCTCGGGGCGCTCGTGGTCTACGCGGGCGAAGAACTCGTCGGCCGCGAGGTTGAGATCGCGTCCATCGGGGCCGAACAAGCCATCGCTGGGCCGGTCCACAACGTGGTGCGGCGTCGGCGGGCCGGGTCACAGGTCGTGTACGCGGCCGTGTTCCCGGACCTGCCGGCAGGGGTGTACAAGCCGTACGGGCTGGCCGCCGGCGGCCACCAGCTCATCGCGGTCGTCGGTGGACGGGTGACCGAGATCGACTGGTAGCACCCCACAACGCCGATCATGAGACATCCGTGGTGCCGGGGCACCGGCGATGTCTCATGATCGGCTTTCTATTGGGCGCGAGGTCTTGCCCCCAGCTCGACGAGCTCCGCGACCATCGCCTCGACGATCTCGATCCGTTGCTGCTGCGGCAGGGCGTTGTCGCGACCAGTGGGGTAGAGGTCCAGGTGGAGCCGGTTCTTACCCGCCTTTGGCTCCGGCACCGGCTGGAACCAGATCGGCGGGCGCAGAGTCCTCGCGTGCGGGGCGCGAGTCATGCCAGGTGCTTCCGGGTCTGTACAGCCGAGCGGGAGCCCGAGTATTTTCAGATGTGGCGGATCCCACGCCCAACCTCGGCACCGGCGCTCACGCCACCGGCATCTGCGAGGCAAAGGGAGTTCAGCTCTCGGGATTGCTTGGCGGCACCCCTTCGGGTCGTGCCCGAGGGAGCGTGAGTCTCTCGGTCGCGGCGTGACGAAGGTGGTTGCGATGACCAAGGAAAGGTTGTTCAAGGCCCGCGTTCGTGAGCGCATGTCCAAGACCGGTGAGAGCTACACGGCCGCGCGCAGCCACGTCTCCCAGAAGCGCGGTCGGGTCCAGGCGGCCCAGAGCAGGTTGGCCGCTCCAACCGATCGTCCCTCGGAGGACCGGATCGCGGAAGTGACCGGCAGGACGTGGGACGCGTGGTTCTCGGTGCTGGATGGGTGGGGCGCTCAGGGGAAGAAGCGTGGAGACACGGTCGGCTTCCTGACGAGCGACCATGGCGTCCCGAGCTGGTGGGCGCAGTCCATCACCTACTGGTACCAGCTGGCTCGCGGGATGCGTCTTAAGCACCAGCAGGCGAATGGGTTCACGGTCTACGCGACGAGGACGATCGCCGTACCCGTCGACGTTCTCTTCGACGCGTTCACCAACTCACGAACGCGAAGGAAGTGGTTGGCCGACGCGACGATGTCGCTCCGCGCATCGCAGCCGCGCCAGACGGCACGGTTCAGCTGGGCTGACGGCTCGACACGCGTCAACGCCTGGTTCGTCGACAAGGGTCCGTCAAAATCGGCGGTCGAGGTTGCGCACGAGCGGCTGCCGGACAGCGACGAGGCTGAAACGACGAAGGCGGCATGGCGAGCGCGGTTGACCGACCTGAAGTCGTTCCTGGAGTCGTAACTGCGTCCGAGTGGTCAGCCGGCAATCGACGAGTTCGCTGCTGCCCGGGCGTCATCACGAGTGTGCCTTTCTCCGATGGGTTCGAAGGAGTGCTCCTATGCTGTCGCACGAAACATCCGTCGCTGAGCCGCGAGTCCTGCTGAGCGGCCTTGTGTACGTCGAATCGCCACGCTGGCACGAGGGCCGGTTGTGGTTTGCCCACTGGGGCGCCGGGGAAATCGTCGTCGTCGCCCTCGACGGCACCAGCGAGATCGTCTCGCAGGGGCCTCCCGAGTTCGGCTGGTCCATCGAGTGGACGCCCGACGGTCGCCTCCTCATGACCGGACAAGGGCTCACGCGCCAGGAGCCCGACGGTTCGATGGTGCCGCATGCCGACCTTGCGGGGCTTTCGGACAACTGGAACGAGGTCGTCGTGGACGGGCGTGGCAATGTCTACGTCAACGGAGGGATCGACTTCGAGCCCACGGAAGGCGATCCTCCTGGGGTCATCGCGCTCGTCACGCCGGATGGCTCGGCTCGGCAGGTTGCCGGCAGCCTTGCCTTCCCCAACGGCATGGTCGTGACTCCCGACAACGCGACACTCATCGTCGCCGAGTCGTACGGCAAGCAGGCTCACCGCATTCGACATCGACCGGACGGCGGCCTGTCGAACCGGCGGGTGTGGGCGCACCTCGAAGGCGGATATCCAGACGGCATCTGCCTGGATGCCGACGGCGCGGTCTGGTACGCCGACGTGCCCAACAAGAGGTGCACACGCGTACGCGAGGGCGGTGAGGTCCTCCAGACGATTGACCTGGACCGGGGCGCGTTCGCTTGCATGCTCGGTGGTCCGGACGGGCAGACGCTGTTCATCTTGGCCGCCGAATGGGGTGGCCTCGAGGGCGTGGACGACACGACCGCAAGACGAACCGGTCAGGTGTTGACCACTCCAGCGCCCGCGCGACGCGCGGGGTGGCCGTAGGCCGTACGAGGACGGCCCCGAGAAGGCGTTCCCGCGGGAACGTTTCTGACCCTCTGAGGGCCCGACAAGGGGAATCGCCGGGCCAGGATCTGGCCCGACGATTCCCTCTGTCCTAGATCGGTGACCTCCTGTGGATCAGCGGATCGTGAACGGCGCCGACACCTCCACGTTGTAGGGCTGAGTCGTATTCCTATCGATCTGCACGATGTACGAGCCCCGCTCAACGCTGGGCGGCCCGGATGCATTGATGTCGCCCTGTGAAACGGCCAGCGCCGATGCAGGGAAGGCGACCTGCACGACCTTCGACTGACCGGCGTCGAGGGTCACCTTGGTGAATCCGACGAGCCGTTGCGGCGGCACCACCACTCCGCTCACCGGCTGGGCGACGTAGACAGGGACAATGTCCGTGCCCGCCGTGCTTCCCGTGTTGGTCACGGTGAACTCAGCGGTTGCGGTGCCCCTTCTGGACACGCTCGGCGTGACCGTCAAGCCGCTGCGGCTGAAGGTCGTGTAGGACAGCCCGAACCCGAAGGGATACGTCGGGTTGTAGGAGTGCCCCTGCCCCGAGCCGGTGTTCGGAAGCTGGTCGAAGAACTTGGGCTGGTCACCCAACGGCGATGGGCAGTCGCCGTCGAAGTCGCCGCCGACGGTCGCAGCATCGGATGGCCAGCTCACCGACAACTTGGCGCTCGGGTTCACCTCGCCGAAGATGACGTCGGCGACAGCCTGCCCTGCTTCGGTGCTGCCCTGGTAGGCCATCAGAACGGCGTTGGCGCTCTTGGCGGGGCCGAGCCCGACCGGACGACCGGCAATGACGACGACGATCACCGGCTTGCCCGTTGCCTGGAGGGCGCTGATCAGAGCCTGCTGGTCAGGCGGCAGCGCCGGCGCTGGGTTGTCGCCCAGGCCTTCGGCGTACGCCTTCTCACCCACTGCCACGACTATTGCGTCGGCTGCGGCCGCCGCCGCCACGGCGGATGCCTGATCCGGTGCAAACACCGCGTTCGGGTTGGCGGCCTGGATGCCCTCCAACACCGTGGTGCCCGGTGGAATCTGGTTGGCCGGGCCCATGCAGCAGACGTGACCTGCGCCGAACACGCCCTGCCAGCTCACGCTCCAGCCGCCGAGCTGGTTCGTCATCGAGTCGGCACTTGGACCGGTGACGACCACGCTGCTGTTGGCGGCCAACGGCAGCGCGTTGTTCTCGTTGCGCAGCAAAGTGATCGAGTCCTGCGCTGCCTTCAGCGTGGCGTCCCGTCCAGCGGTGACGGCAGCATTCGCGGCGTTGGCATCCACGCAGGGGACGCTTGGGTCTTCGACGCACGGCTGGTCGAACAGCCCGAGCTGGAACTTCAGCGTCAGGATCCGCCGTACGGCCTCGTCGATCCGCTTGCGGGAGATGTCGTGCTCGTCTACGGCCTGCAGGATGGCTGCCTGCCACTGGTCCGGACCAGAGACCTGCATGCTCATGTCAATACCGGCGTTGACTGCCACGGTGATGGCGCCTGCCAGGTCCGGAGCGATGTGGTACGCGGTCTGAAGAGCTGGCACATCCAGGTAGTCGCTGATCACCACACCCTTGAAGTCGAGCTGCTTGCGCAAGATGTCGGTGAGCAGGTAGCGGGAGCCCGTTGCCGGGACACCGTTGATGGAGCCGGAGTTCGCCATGACGGTGAGCGCTCCTGCGTCCAGAGCGGCGGCGTACGGCGGCAGGATCGTGCTCTGCAGGTAGTTCAGCGGAAGCAGCGCCTCGTTGCGGTCGTGCCCGTTGACCGCCTGCGAGTAGCCGGCGAAGTGCTTCACCGTTGCTGCGACCCCAAGTGCGTCTTCGGTTGCCGAGAGCTGCAGACCCTTGACGTTCGCCGCCCCCATCGCGCCGGCCAGTACGGGCTGCTCAGCCCATGTCTCGTACGTCCGTCCCCAGCGGTTGTCGCGGTGCAGGTCCTGCACGGGGGCGAAGTCCCAGACCCAACCCGTGGCCTGCAGGGCCTTCGCCGTGGCCTCGCCACCTGCCTGCGCGAGGGCCGGGTCCCAGGTCGCACCCATGGCGATCGAGTGCGGGTACAGCGGAGCCTCCCAGGGGTGACCGAACCCGTGTACGGCGTCGATCCCGAAGATCAGCGGAATGTGCAACCGCGAGTTCGCGATCGCGTACTGCTGGATCACGTTGTAAGAGTCGGCCCAGTCAAATCCGGTGTTGCCGACGCCACCTTGACCGGTTTGGTCGATCGGGTTGTCGGTGCCACCCGCCAGCAGGGAGCCGACCTTGTTGTCGATGAGGACCTGCTTCATACAGTCAGGGTTCGGAATGGCGAACCCGCTGTTCCCGCAGTTGCCGGTATCGCCGGTCACAGTCGGCACCAGCTGCTGATCCATCTGGCCGACTTTCTCCTCCAGCGTCATCGCGCCCAAAAGAGCGTTGACTCTGGTCTTGATCGGCTTGTCCGCGTCGAGCCATGGCGCCCCCCGTGATTTGTGGCCGGACTCGGCGACGCCTTGGCTTGCTGAAAGGCCCCCAACCAGCAATGCCCCGACAGCTGCAGCCGTTGCGAGTACGACCTTCCTTCTCCCCCACACATGGCCCCTGGGATGCTGATCGGACATGACTGGACCTCCTTGAGCGATGGGTGGACAACCTCAGTCCCTGTCCTCGTCGCCAAAATCGCAGACGGCCCCGCACCTTGGCCTCAGGGCGTACCTCACCGGCTCCGGGACGTCGCTTAACGACGAACGCATTGGAGCCCTCTCCCACGGAGGCGACGCAGCCGAGCGTAGGAGCCCCGTTCGCCCTCGTCAACGCCACATCTACGCGCTCTCCGCCGAGCACGTCGCCCGACACGGCCGTACGGAAACCCGAACGCTTCGCTGGTGGCGTGGCGTCAACTCACGATGCGCGTGCTGTGGCGTGGGCAGCGAGCTTGTCCAGTGCGGCCGCCCATCCGGCCGCCCCGGCGGAGTCGCCAGGAATCCCGGTGTGGGTCATCCGCATCCTTGTGCGGCCACCGAGGTCGCTAAGTTCAACGCGGACCACAGTCGTGCTCGGATGGCCGCCGGGCATGCCTATGCTCGGCCGGGTAGCTACGTTGCCGTCCTCGTCGGACACGGACTCGGTATACACGAGTAGTTCGTTCTCCACGACCTCGCGGTACTCCCCGCTGAACCACATCTGTACCGGGCCGTGCGGGGAAGGCACTTCCATGCACACCAAACGCCGGCCGCCCACGCGCACGTCCATGCTCGCGACGGGGATGGTTGCAGCGTCTGGCCCGTACCAGGCTTGGAAGTGTTCGGGAACGGTCCACATCTGCCAGATCAGATCCACCGGCTCGTCGAAGGTGCGCTCAATGACCACCGCGTCCTCGGCATCTCGTTTGTCACTCACCTGATCATCCTTTCCTTCGTTGCCGTTGCAGTTGCCTGAGGTGGCTGTCCATACGGTCGAAGCGTGCCTCCCACACCGGTCGGTATCGCTCGGCCCACGTCGAGACCTCCTCCAGTGGTGCGGCATCGAGGGTGCACGGCCGGTATTGGGCTCGTTGACTGCGTACGACCAACCCGGCCCGTTCCAGCACCTTGATGTGCTTGGAGATCGTCGGAAGTGTCATCCTGAACGGCTCTGCCAACTCGTTCACGGTCGCCTCGCCTTCCGCGAGCCGGGCCAGGATCGCACGGCGCGTGCGGTTGGCCAGCGCGAAGAACACCTCGCTGAGCCGGTCCTCGTCGATCGCCGCCACGACACCTCCGTATTTTCCTGCACGGCTAATTAGCCGATACGGAAACTATGCCTGGCGGTGACCGGTTGTCAACCAGGCGACTGGGGATGCCCCGGCTCGGGCGCGAATTGGGTCAGACCAAGAGGGTGAACTCCAGCCGGCTGTCGAAGTTGGCATAGCCGGCGCGTTGAAAGCCCTTGTACATCGCGATGTTCTGCGCGTCGCAGTCGCCGCGGATCTCGGTGGCACCGTTGTCAGCCAGGATGCTGGTTCCGTGCGCCACGACTGACGAGCTGTAGCCCTTGCCCCGGTGTGCGGGTGACACACCGACGAAGCCGATCACCGGAAAGGCGGGGCTGCGCGCCGGCAGGCTGACCACGGCGGGGGTGATCGTGGTCAAAGGATAGGTCCTTCGCTCAAGCGGATGAGGAGACGTCGCGGGGTGCGGATCGGGGAACGGGAAGCGGAGGGGAATGACGGCGGCGATTCCGCCGGGGGCGACGATACGCAGGGCGATGCGCTGCCGATCGCGGTGCCGGGCCAGATCAACAGCGCGGCCGTTGTAGAGCCATTCCCAACGCGCGCGGAAAGCAGATCCTCTGATGTGATGTCAGGCGGAGGCCTGGACGATGGTCAAGCGGGTGGTTGTGGCGGTTCTGGCCACCTGTGCTGTCGCTTCGACGGTGGAAGCGGCGAGAGCGACTGACGAGCCACCCGAGCAGTGGCGCAGCGTCTGGGTGGACTCGTTCAACCCCGGCATCTATGGCCCGGACCAGGTGACCCAGCTGGTCGACGACGCGGTGGAGCTCAATGCCAACGCGCTCGTCGTCCAGGTGTCGCGGCGCTACGACTGCTTTTGCAACCGGGCGGTGTATCCGCGAACGGAAGCCGCGATCGCTACCCGACCGTACGACCCGCTCGACGAGCTCCTCGAGCAGGCGCACGACGCCGAGCTCGAGGTGCACGCGTGGGTAAACGTCGGCTTCATGTGGAATCCGGCAGTGGGCCTGCCGACGTCGCCGAACCACGTCTTCAACCGGCACGGGCCGTCTGCGACCGGTGCCGATCGTTGGTTGAACCGCAAGGTGGACGGCACTGAGCTGGCCGGCACTAGCGCGTACGTCGACCCGGCCAACCCCGCGGCGGTCGACTACATCGTCCGCGCGGTCCAGAGCATCGTGCGTGAGTACGACGTCGACGGCGTCAACCTCGACTACATCCGCTACCCCGACGGCAGCTCCACGAGGACCTACAGCGACTGGGGCTACACCGACGTGGCCATCGCCCGGTTCCAGGCGGCGACTGGGCGGACGGACGTTCCGGCGCCGTTCGACCACCAGTGGAGCGACTGGCGGCGTGATCAGGTCACCAACCTGGTGCGCCGGATCTACCTCGGCATCTACGACGTCGACCCGAAGGTGCGACTGACGAACAACGCCATCACGTACGGCCACGGCCCGCAGTCGGTCGGCGGCTGGGACAACACCCGCGCGTACGCCGAGGTGCTGCAGGACTGGAAGGGTTGGCTGGACGAGGGGATCATCGACACGGTCATCGCGATGAACTACAAGCGCGACTCGCTGATCGGCCCGGCCAACAACCAGCAGCGGATGTTCGACGAGTGGACCGAGGTTGTCGCCGACTGGCAGGGCGACCGGCAGGCGGTCAACGGCCCGGCGCTTTACCTCAACGAGGTCGAAGACAGCGTCGTGCAGCTCCGCGACACGCTGACGCCCACCGCGACCGGAAACGTCGCGGTCGGCTGGAGCGGCTACTCGTACGCAAACCAGAGCCAGACTGCCGCGGCGACTGGCGCAACAGCTCAGGTCAAACGGGCCGAGCAGCAGAAGCTGGTCACAGCATTGACGACCGGACCGAACGCGCCTTTCGCCGAGAAGGCGTCGGTGCCGGAGATGACGTGGAAGTCCCGCCCTGCTACCGGGCACGTGGCCGGCACGGTCTCCCTGCCCCACGGCAGGGCGCTCGACCAGGTCGGGGTCACTCTCAAGCGCTTTCCCGGTGGGGCTGAGCAGACGCGGCTGACCGATGGTTCCGGCTGGTTCGGGTTCGTCGACGTCAAGCCCGGCTTCTACCTGGTGAAGGTCGATCTGCCCGCCGGCGTTGTGGGTCGTCAAGCGCGTTTCCTATGGGTCGGTAAGGGTAGTTTCAGCGAGCCCGACTTCCACGTCTTCCAGCGCCTCGAACAGGGCAACTCCGCGTCATGATCACCAGCGTTCGCCTCACGTGCACTCCCGATGACTACGAACTGTCCGTGCGATCCGTGTCAGCGATCCACCGAATTTCCCCGTCTTCGACCGTGCCGGTTGGAGTCAACCCCAGATATCGCGCGACGCTGATTGACGCCTCATGAGCCGGATGTACATGCGCGACGAAGGCCTCTACGCCGCGGCTCCGGAGCCACTCAGTCATGGCCGCGGTAGCTTCCTTCGCGTATCCCTGCCGTTGATGTGGGGTTGCGATCACCCAAGCAACTTCAGCGGTCACTGCGCCGTTCCTGGTCAACGTCGCCTGAACAGTGCCCACGGCAACCCCGCTGTCACGGTGACGGACAACCCAGTTCAGCCATCCCTGCGACCCGTCTGCGGAGTGCCCGACAACCAGTCGGATGTAGCGTGCGCGCAGTTCCTCGCGCGTTGCCGGCCGACCCCCGATGAACGCGTGCAAACGTTCATCATCGAGGGCCAAAGCCATCTCGGCTGCGTGATCGGGTCGCAACGGCTCCAGAACCAACCGCAGCGTCTCGATTACCTCCGCTTCCGGCCAGATTGCTTCATGAGTCACCACGACACCGTACGCACAATTACCGTCAGGTCAGAGCCGTGCCGTCTTACCCACATCCACCGCGTACGTTCGCCGCATTTGGCAGCCGATCCGCGGCAAAGCGGACGCTCCGGCTCATGAGGTCTTAGCGACGATCTCCACGAGATTCCCATCGGGATCGCGCAGTAAGGCATGGCGGTTGTTGTTGCCGGTGTCTTGAGGAGGCTGGACCACAGGCACCCCTGCGGCCACCAGCTGCGCGTAGGCCACATCGACGTCGTCAGTCCACTCGACTAACGACATGGCCGGGGTCCCCGGGGCAGCTACGACACTATGGATGTGCTGGGCCGCCTGGATAGTTCCCAGACCGATGGTGAACTCATTGGCGCTGAGCGGTTTGGCGGCGACAGTCAGTGTGCTAACTCTGCGCCGCCGCGCGGGTCCACGAGCAGCGGCTCACGTCTGGCTGTGGCTTGTCGCCTCAACGGCCTGCAGGACGAGCTGGGTAGCCGCCTCGGGCTGCGACACGAACGAGACGTGAGAGGCCGGCACCTCCACGATCGTCGCTTTCGCGCGCTCGGCCATGAATCGCTGGAGCGCCGGCGGGATCGCCTTGTCCTCAGTACCGACCAAATACCAGCACGGCAGCGTGTTCCACGCCGGCGGGGCCGACGGCGTGGCTGCGAACGCGGCGGCCGCGTATGGCCGCTGCGCCGCGGCCATCACCGCGGCCGTCTCGGGATCGACGTCAGCGGCGAAGGCTTCGCGGAACGCCTCGGGAGCGAGGTAGAGGTCGGTGCCCTCGCTCCCGTCGGGGTTGGTGAACGGCACGGGCCTGATCGAAGGCCCCACAAGGCTACCTTCGAACTTCTCGAGGAGCTGCTGCTGGCTCTCGCCTACGTTGCACATCCAGCCGTTGAAATAGACGAGCGCCAGCACCTGGTCGTTGCCGATGGCGGCGGTGGAGATGACATTGCCGCCGTAGGAGTGGCCGACAAGCACGATCGGACCAGTCAGCGTCCGCAGGAATTCGGCCAGGTAGGCGGCGTCGCCAGCGAGATCGCGAAGCGGGTTGCCGAACCCGATGGCGGTAAACCCACGATCGCGCAGGGCGCGAATCTCGGGGTCGAAGCCCGTCGCGTCGGCCCAGGCACCGTGGACGAGGACGATCGTCGGGGTCTCACCGGCCATTGTAGTCACCGCTTCCTCTTAGGGGGTTTCACCGACTCCGCAGGCTACTCCGCTGCTCGCTCGCTCAGGCGAGTTCAGCCGCCCCCGCCACCCAAACCCGGCGCATGTCGGCTACGCAGCGTGGCAATCGCTCTGCTGCAAATGAGTGCGTGTACCGCGGAACGGGTTCGCGCCTTTGCCATGATCAGACGGGAAGACTGGCGCGCGTGAGAGGGACATCCCTTGCCTTTGGATGAATCGCTGCCAGCCGAGGCTCAACCCGGCGACGTCGAGTTCTCCCTTGCATGGCGAACAGAGGCCGGGCAGTTGATTGGTGAACTCGAAGCATGCAACACCAGCGACCACCCGATCCGGCTCTCTGGAAAGCCAACGCTCGCACCACTAGGCAGCGATGGTTACCCGCTAGAGCCGACCACAATCGTGTCGGCGGAGTTTCGACCACCCGGCCATGTGATCTTGGAGCCGGGTGGGAGGGCACGAGCGGCCGTGGGATGGGGTGGTTGGGCGGCGACGCCTGCTTCCGGCAGGGTGCGCGTCATATGGTCCGGCGGGCAGGTGGAGGTCACGGCCTCTTGTCCTCGACAGGCCCCTTCTCGCGGCCCTGCCGACAATCTTCGGAGTTCGTGGATTGAGCGGGTCGGCTAAGGACTCTGTCAGCGGCGTGAGTGAGCGACTGTAATGCGCTGGGGTGCACACCAGTGGCCCTATTCCGGGTCGACCTCGGGGTTGTCCCCGATGAGTCGGCGATCCGTGCCACCTATCATCGCGGCAGGCGGTGTCTTGTTCGACGCCCTACCGCTGCCTGACCAAGGGCAGCGTCACCTGAAGGAGCACGAAATCATGGTTGGTTTCCTTGTCGCCGGTCTGATCATCGGGGCTCTTGCTCGCCTCATCAAGCCGGGTAAGCAGAGCCTGAGCATCCTGGCCACGCTAGGCCTAGGCCTGGTCGGCTCCGTCATCGGCGGACTCGTCGCCCAGTTCTTCGGTACCGGTAGCATCTGGGAACTGAACGTCCTCGGGTTCGTCACTGCTGTGGTCGCTTCCGTGCTGCTCATTGGAGTCGCCGAAGGTTTGGTCGGAAAGTCGCGTACTCACGTCTGAGACTCGTCGGCAAACGGAGGTCGACCTTCTGTCGGTCAACTGGCTCGCGCTGGAGACCTGGCGGATGGCGGCTCAACAGCCATGCTGTCAGCGCGCAACAGGCAGGCCCCTACGTTGGACCGGCATGTTCGTGCGCCCGCCCGCAGAGCGGCAATTGAGGCTGTTCCCGCGGGAACGTCGACATGGTCCGGCGAGTGGCCGCAGTCATCGGAGTGAACCTGTGGCTTCGGCGGCTGGTGGAGTTCGCTGGTGCTGTCCTTCAGAGTGGGTGATGGTCGGGCACGCTGAGGGCATGCGCTTTGCTGACGACTGCGTGATCTGCCGCGGCCGGGATGGCGATCGCGAGCTTGGGCGCGTGCAGGCATGGGAGGACGGCCTGTGGCGGGTCACCGTCAGCCTGAGCGCACCGGTCGTGGGCTTCTCCTACCTCGAGCGCAAGCGGCAGATCCCCTACATCACCGAATTGGACGGTGTTGAGGCCACGACGCTCGGGCCAGTCTTGGCCCGGGTTACCCGCGTTCTGGCGGAGGAGACCGGTGCGGAGCAGGTCTACGTCAACGGCCAACCACCACCTCAACCGGAGCAAACGCTCCGCACGGTCGCCGACCAGTTGGCACGACGCCTACGCGACTAACGCGATTCGGTTGAGACGGCCGTTCCTAGTCGCTATGCGCGAACACATGCAACGCAGGGCGTTGCCGCGGTAAGGTTCGCAGGCGCTCGACCGGCGGCAGTGAGTGCGGTTCGCACGCCACGAGGGAACTGCTAGTTCCGTTCGACCGGCTGTCGCAGGATGGTGCGCAGCTTCGACGGATCGACCCTCCGAGCGTCGCTGAGGTAGATCTCGTGATGCTTACCGGTCATACGAAGTCCGGCGCTCGGGATGAAGCTGTAATGGAGCTCGGCCAGCGTCTCGGCTTCGTCGTCATATCGGCCGACGTGCAGAGTCTGGACTGCGGTTCCCTCGTGGAGGGTTTCCAGGCGAATTTTGTCGAGGCTGGCGGGGCGGTTCTTCGACGCGACCCTCGCCATGGCGTCGTCGAACATCTGGGACGTGATCCAGTCGGGGCACATGATCATCGCGGCCCAGTCCCAGTGGGACTTGTCGCGTGCCGAGGTGAAGGCGTCCATGTCAGATGCCCACCACAGCGCCTCCAGCGGTGGGACCACATAGTCCCGGCCAAGGTCTCGCTTGCTGGCGAATTTGAGCTTGTAGGCGACCGGGTAGAGCGTAGAGATCGCGTCCGCATACTCCTGCGCGGTATTCGGGTCACCATGCCCGTCGATCATGAGGTACTGCAGCGGCGGCACCTCCACAATGCGGAACTTGCCGGCTCGCGCGCGATAGGCGTCCAACGTCTTCTTGAAGTCCGCCTTCACCATCGCCACCTGCTCATCGACCTACCGGCATCGATTCTTCCCCACACCACAGACCGTCGGCACAACTCCATACGGCAGATCCGGGCGAGCGTAGCCGCCCTACACGCGGCAAAGGCGGAAGGGATGATCAAGCCCTTCTGGTGCTCATTGGTCGGTGGATCCGGGTTTGTGTGGCCACGTTTCGAAGTTGCTCCAACTTCGTCACTACATCGACGGCGAGGTTCGGCCCGTCGAGCGGGCCACGAACGTACGCGGCGGCACTCACGACTTTCCCGGAGCGCGTCACGATCTGCAGGCCAGCGTTGCGAAACGCGGGGTATGGCGGCGGCTTTCGCACCTTGGCTACCTCTGCCCATGGAAGTTGCTTGGTGGTCAGCCAGTTTCTGACAATCACATCCTGCTCGGTTGCGATCACCGCGACGCGGAACGCCTGCACCAGAACGAGCGTCGACCAGGCGCCGACCACGGCGAACAGTACGACACCGAACGCGTCGAGCTCACCGACAGTGAACGCCGACAGCGCCAGTAGAAAGCCGATCAGCGCGATCCCGAAGAGGAACGCCGCCCGCGCAAAGGCGGCAGATCCGGTTGTTCATTGCGCCAGTGCTGCGGGCTTATTCAGGGATAGGGTCCCCGTCCATGGACATGCTGAAAGGCGAACAGATCGCCGAGGCGAACCTGACCGACTGGCGCAAGCTGGCCCAGGGACTGCATGCGCGCTACGTGATCGACGACTTCGCCACCGGCGCACGGTTCGTCGCCGCGGTGGGCGAGGCGGGCGACGCGCTCGGCCACCACCCGAGCGCGTCCATCGGTAAGCGATACGTCGACTTCAAGTTGGTCAGCGACGACGCCATCTACCGCGACGACGAAGGCACCGAACACGTTGTTGAATGGGTGACCCAGCAGGACGTCGACCTCGCGCGACGGATCACCGAGATCGCCGTTGACCACAAGGTCGACGCCGACCCGGCCTCGGTCAGCGACATCGAGCTCGGCCTCGACACGGCGCGATCCGCGACCATCGCCCCGGTGTGGGCCGCCCTACTGACCGGGAGCGCCGATGCCCAGGGCCGCGGGACCCCCAGCGACGAGATCCGGGATGCCACGGGACGGGTGCCAAACCTGTGGTTTGGGGACGCCGAGGAACACGAGGCCCCGGGTCAGCGGTTCCACATCGAGATCTATGTGGCGCCCGAGGTGGCCGCGCAACGGATCGCCGCTGCCGTCGCCGCGGGTGGGACTGTCGTCGATGACAGCGACGCGCCCTCGCTCACCGTGATCGCCGACCAGGACGGCAACAAGGGAATCGTCTGCGTCGACGCGTCCGCTGCGAAGAAGGATTGAACCGGCAAGTCGGTTGACCAGTGGCCTGGCCGCGGGTCACTTCGGCCCGCGGGATCGCTCTTTGGTCTGAGCGAGCACACCCTACCGCTCGTTGGACCGAGCTTGCCCCGCCATCCAGCGGCGGTAATACGTGACAATGGACGCATGAGCAAGCCCGCGATCCCCGACGTTCTCGCCGCGCGATATGCGTCTCCGGAGCTGGCGACACTGTGGTCGCCGGCGCGCAAAGTCGTCCTTGAACGGCAGCTGTGGGTCGCAGTGCTCCAGGCCCAGCGCGACCTCGGGATCGACGTGCCAGATGGCGTGGTTGAGGCGTACGAGGCGGTCATCGACCAGGTGGATCTCGACTCGATCGCAGCCCGCGAGCGGGTGACCCGGCACGACGTCAAGGCGCGCATCGAGGAGTTCTCCGCCTTGGCTGGTGAGGAGCACATTCATAAGGGGATGACGTCTCGCGACCTGACTGAGAACGTCGAGCAGATGCAGTTGCGTCTGTCCTTGCTGCACGTGCGCGATCGCGTGGTGGCGACGCTCGCGCGGCTCGCGCGGCTGGCCGTTGAGTACTCGGAATTGGTCATGGTTGGCCGTTCGCACAACGTCGCGGCACAGGCGACCACGCTCGGCAAGCGGTTCGCCTCCGCGGCCGACGAGCTGCTCATCGCGTATGAGCGGCTGGCGGACCTGATCGAGCGCTATCCGCTGCGCGGCGTCAAGGGACCGATGGGCACGGCGCAAGACATGCTCGACCTGCTCGGTGATGACGCCGCCAAGCTGGCCGACCTTGAGCAGCGGGTCGCAACGCACCTGGGCTTCTCTCGCGTATTGACGTCGGTCGGTCAGATCTACCCGCGTTCGCTCGACCTCGACGTCGTTTCGGCGCTCGTGCAGGTAGCCGCCGCGCCGTCGTCGCTCGCGACCACGATCCGGCTGATGGCCGGCAACGAGCTCGTGACGGAGGGGTTCAAGGAGGGCCAGGTCGGTTCGTCGGCGATGCCGCACAAGATGAACACACGTTCCTGCGAGCGTGTCAACGGGCTCGCGGTCGTCCTGCGCGGCTATCAGTCGATGGTGTCCGAGCTTGCCGGCAACCAGTGGAACGAAGGCGACGTCTCCGACTCGGTCGTGCGACGTGTTGCACTGCCGGATGCGTTCTTTGCCGTCGACGGCTTGTTCGAGACGTTCTTGACGGTGCTCGACGAGTTTGGCGCCTACCCTGCGGTCATACAGCGCGAGCTAGACCGCTACCTGCCGTTCCTCACGACCACGAAGGTGCTGATCGCGGCGGTACGCCACGGCGTCGGGCGCGAGACCGCGCACGAGGCGATCAAGGAGCACGCGGTCAGTGTCGCCCTTGAGATGCGCGAGAAGGGCACCGACCGCAACGAGCTGTTCGACCGGATCGCCGCCGACTCTCGGCTGCAGCTGTCGCGGGCTGACCTCGCGTCGCTGGTGGCCGAGCCGCTGACGTTCACTGGTGCGGCGCAGGCACAGGTCGCCGAGGTCGTACGTCGCGTCGAGGCGATCGCAGCTGAGCATCCCGCGGCGGCCGCGTACTCACCTGCCACCATCCTCTGAGCACTCTCGACGGCGCACACCGCTAGGACTAACTCCGCACCACCAGGGCCACGGACCTAGTGGTGCGGGGGCGACCATGCTGAACGTGGTCATTCGGCAACGTGGCGGGCGGCGGCGGCGTGGGTGTACAGCGCGTCGATCTCAGCCGCGTAGCGCTCGACAACCTTGGCCCGGCGGAGCTTGAGCGACGGAGTTAACAGCCCGTTGTCTTCGGTGAAATCGTCAGTCATGACTGAGAACGTACGGATCGACTCAGCCCGCGACACGGCGGCGTTTGCGGCGTCGACGGCGCCTTGCAGCTCGGCCCGCAGTGCATCGTCCGACTCGTCGCCCGCGTGCTTGCGCCAGTGAGCGACTGCTTCCTCATCCAGCGTGACAAGCGCTGCGACGAACGGCCGATTGTCACCGACGACGATGCATTGGCTGACCAGCGGATGCGAGCGGAGCCGGTCTTCGAGCAAACCCGGCGAGACGTTCTTTCCGCCGCTCGTCACGAGGATCTCCTTAGCCCGTCCGGTGATGGTGAGATAGCCGCCGGAGTCGAGCGAGCCGAGGTCGCCAGTGGCGTACCAGCCCTCCTCGTCGGGCCCGCCGGACATGTCGCCGTGATAGCCGGGGAACACCATAGGCCCGCGCAGCAGCACGTCGCCCTCGTCGGAGACGCGTACCGCACATCCGGGCAGCGGCCGCCCGACGGTGCCTGGACGCGGCCGCAGCGGCGGGTTGACCGTGATCGCCGCGCTCGTCTCTGTTAGCCCGTACCCTTCATAGATCGCGATGCCCGCACCAGCAAAGAAGTGGGTGAGCTGCGGCGACAGCGCGGAGCCGCCGGAGATCGCGTGGCATACGCGGCCGCCGAGCGCGGCTCGGATGCGGCGGTAGACCAGCAGGTCGTACAACCCGTGCGCGGCACGCAGGCCGAGCATGCCAAACCTCGAAACGGAGCCGCGGTCGTCGACTTCGAGCGCCAGCCGCCCGTACCGCTCCGCAATCTTGGCCGCACGGTCGAACGCGCCGGTCTTGCCGATCTCGGCCGCCTGCATCCGTCCTGTGTCGCGGATCTTCTCGTACAGGTAAGGCACCCCGACGAGGAACGTCGGCCGGAATGATGCGAGCTCCGGCCGCAACTCATCCGGCTTCACTGATGGCGCATGGCCGAGCAACACCCGGCCGCGCAGGCACGCGAGCTGCACGGCACGGCCCAGCGAATGGGCAAGCGGCAGGAACAGCAGCGTCGACGGTTGTACGCCCGTGATCGCCTTGAACGTCGGCAACAAAAGCGCGACCAGTGTGTCGGCCTCGGCCATCAGGTTGCCGTGCGTGAGCACGCAGCCCTTGGGGACGCCGGTCGTCCCAGATGTGTAGATGATCGTCGCCGGCGCGGTGGGCTTGAGCGCGGCGCGGCGAGCAGCTATTTCCTGCTCCGGCACCTGCGCACCCTCGGCACGGAGCGCGTCGAGCACGCCGGACTCGATGCTCCATGCCGGCACGGACAGGCCCGTCGCCTCGACCAGGCCAACGAGCTCGGCGTTCTCGGCGAGACAGCAGAACGCGTGGCTGTCGGACAGGATCCAATGCGCCTGCTCGACGGACGACGTGGGATAGACCGGTACGGTGACGCCGCCCGCCGCCCACACAGCGAGGTCGAGCAGCATCCACTCATAGCTGGTTCGTGCGATGAGGGCGACCCGGCCGCCGCGCGGCAGCCCGCGCGCCAGGAGCCCGCGAGCAACCGCGGTGACGTCCTCGGCCAACGCCGCAGCAGTGACGTCGACCCAGTGCCCGGCGACCTTGCGGCGCACGACGACCGCTTCGGGCGCCTCGGCCGCGTTGACGTACGGAGTGTCGGCCAGGCTGCCGGAGCTCGGCAGCGAGACGGTGTCGAGCGCTGGCGCTATCACCTGGCGGGCCCGGCCGTCCTCGACGATTACCTCGACCGGCGGCTCGGCGACCCTGCGACGCGCACGGCGCAGATCGTTGATCAAGGCGCCTCCAGCAGCGCGACCACGCCCTGACCACCGGCGGCGCAGATAGATACGAGGCCTCGCACCGGTCGGCCGAGCTCATCGGCCCGCCGGCGCAGCAACTTGGCGAGCGTTGGCACGATGCGTGCGCCGGTGGCCGCGAACGGATGCCCCGTCGCCAGCGACGATCCGGCCACGTTGAGCCGGCCCGCGTCGATCGTGCCGAACGCATCCGGCAGGTCCAGTCGCTCCTTGCAGAACGCCGGATCGGCCCAAGCGTGCAAAGTCGCGGCCACCTGCGACGCGAAAGCCTCGTGAATCTCGACGAGGTCGACGTCGGCGAGCGCTAGGCCGTGGCGATTGAGCAGCTGTGGCACCGCATAGACAGGCGCCATCAGCAGCCCGTCTCGTCCGGACACAAAATCGACAGCCGCCGTCTGCGCGTCGACGACATGTGCGAGCGGGGTGTGCCCGTTCGCCGCCGCCCACTCGTCCGAGGCCAGCAGGACGGTCGCCGCCCCGTCGGTCAGCGGCGTCGAATTGCCCGCGGTCATCGTCCCTGTCGATGGGTCGCCGAAGACAGGCTTGAGCTTGGCGAGCTTGTCGACGCTGGTGTCCAGCCGCAGGTTCTGGTCGTGGCTCAGACCCTTGTACGGGGTCAGGAGGTCGTCGAAGAACCCGTCGTCGTACGCCTTCGCGAGCCGCTGGTGGCTGCGAACCGCGATCTCATCCTGCTCCTGCCGAGTGACGTGGAACTCCAGCGCAGTCAATGCAGCGTGCTCACCCATCGACAGGCCCGTGCGTGGCTCGGCGTTGCGAGGGATGTCAGGGACAACCTGGCGCGGTCGCAGCTGGCCGAGGGTCCGTACGCGATCGCCGACGCCGCGAGCGTGCCGCAGGTCCATGACGATGCGGCGCAGGTCGTCGTTGACGCCGAGCGGCGTATCACTGGAGCTGTCGACGCCTCCTGCGACACCCACCTCGACCTGGCGGAGGGCAATCTTGTTGGCAACGGCGATGACCGCCTCGAGGCCGGTGCCGCACGCCTGCTGCAGATCGTAGGCCGGCGTCCGCGAGTCCAGCCTGCTGCCGAGCACGACTTCGCGCGTGAGGTTGAAGTCGCGCGAGTGCTTGAGGACCGCTCCCGCGACGACCTCGTCGAGCAGCCGTCCGGCGAGGTCGAAACGGGTCACGAGCCCGTCGAGTGCCGCGGCCAGCATGTCGCTGTTCGAAGCGGTCGCGTAGGGCCCGCCGTCTCTCGCGAACGGAATGCGGTTGCCGCCGAGGATCGCGGCTCGTCGTGCTGGTTCGGCCATCGCTCTGCTCCTCTGCGGAGGTTGCCTCGGAGGCAGGTGGTGTTCTCTACTGTGCAGTAGACTTACTCATCGGTAAGGAGTTGCGCAATGCCCGACCGCTATCTTCGTCTCGCTGCGAGCAAACCCGGCCGGGCGGTCATGCGCAGACTCTCTCTTCCGGTACCCGTTCCGCTGCAGCGCTATCACCTCGGGAAGCCGGTCGTCGATGGTCCGGTCGCCGTTGTCGCTGCGCCCGGCGGCCGCCTGCACGATTCGACGCAACGCCACCTTGCGTCGAATCAGCCCGCCGCGGCGATCGTGCTGGACGCCACCGGCATCCGCAACAGCGCCGAGCTGGTGGCGATCCCGACACTGCTCGCACCGTTGCTCCCGAACCTGGTCGCAAGCGGGCGCGTGATCGTCCTCGGGACTCCACCCACCGCTGCAAGCCTCGGTCGGCGAAGCCGTCGCGCAGCGTGCCCTTGAAGGCGTCACCCGATCGCTTGGCAAGGAGCTCCGTGCCGGGGCAACGTGCAACCTGCTGTACGTCAACCCAGGCGCCGAGGACGCGATCGAGTCGACCTTGCGGTTTCTCCTGTCGACGCGATCGGCCTATGTGTCGGGCCAGGTCGTACGCGTCGCAGCGGGCGCGCCGACCGCCGCCCCCGACGACTGGTCGCACCCGCTCGCGGGAGCTGTCGCCCTCGTGACGGGTGCCGCGCGGGGCATCGGTGAGCAGGTCGCAGCCGTGCTCGCCTGCGACGGGGCAGACGTCCTGTGCCTCGATGTCCCGGCTCAGGCCGAGGCTCTGCACGCCGCGGCCAAGGTCATGCGGCACGGGGGATCCATCGCTCTCATGTCGTCGTTCTCCGCGATCGCCGGCAACCGCGGTCAGACCAACTATGCGGCCAGCAAGGCAGGTCTCATCGGCTTGGTCGAGGCGCTTGCGCCGACCCTGGCCGCGGAGCACCTGCGCATCAACGCGGTCGCGCCAGGCTTCATCGAGACACAGATGACCGCTCACCTTCCCCTGGCGGTGCGCGAGGCCGGCCGACGGTTGAACAGCCTCGGCCAGGGCGGTGAGCCGATCGATGTTGCGGAGACCGTGGCGTGGCTGGCGGCGCCGGCCACCGCAGGCGTCACAGGTCAGGTCGTTCGGGTGTGCGGGCAGGCGATGCTCGGTGCCTGAGCTGCTGATGGCACGGGCGGCGCTCGCGTCACTGCTTCCGCATCGAGCGCAGGCTGCGCCTGAGGTGGTGCTCCGGTCTGGCGCTGTCCGGGCCAGCCGGGTTGACGTCTCCGCGTACGCGCACGTCTGCGGCTTCCGAGTCAGCGACGCCTTGCCAATCACATACCCGCACGTGCTCGGCTTCCCCCTCGCGATGCGGCTGATGACGCGTCGGGACTTTCCGTTTCGGCCGGCCGGCCTGGTGCACGTACGCAACGTCATACGACAGCACCGGACACTTGCGCTCGACGAACCGCTCGACCTGGCGGTGTGGGCCGAGGGGCCGTACGAGCATGCCAAGGGGCGCACCGTCGAGCTGACCACCGAGACGCGCAGTGGCGGTGAGCTCGTGTGGCTCGAGCGGAGCACCTACCTCCGACGCGACCGGGCGACCGCCACCCCGTCGAACCCTTCACCGCCGTCGATCAAGGAAGAAGCCGGCACTGTGCGCGCCCTCGATGCCAGAAACTTCCTTGATCGACCGGTCCAGGAGGCCCCCTGGATCGCCGGCGCTGTGGAATTCGCGCGCTGGTCCGTGCCTGCCGACCAAGGTCGTCGATATGCGCGGGTGTCCGATGACTACAACCCAATCCACCTGTCAGGACTGACCGCGCGGATGTTCGGATTTCGATCGGCGGTTGCACACGGCATGTGGACCAAGGCGCGCGCCCTGGCCGAGCTGCAGGATCGCTTGCCCGACTCCTTCGAAGTCGGCGTCGATTTCGTCGCGCCACTGCCGCTGCCGGCAACCGTCGAACTGCGTGCCGCTGCGGACGCCCAGCGCTTCGAGGTAGTTCTAGTCGATGATGGAGCTAGGCCGCACCTGATCGGGGTCGTCGCGGTCTAACTCACAGGAGGATCGACGTGCAGCTCGGCTTGCACTACTGGAACTACTCGACACCGGCCGACCCGGCGCTCATCGCTCCAACGCTGGCGGAGTCAGCACGGATCGCTGAAGAGGCAGGGTTTTCCGCATTCACGGTGATGGACCATTTCTTCCAGATCGGCTCGGCCGACGAGCCGATGCTGGAGGGCTACACGACGCTCGGCTATGTGGCGGCGCTGACCGAGCGGATGACACTCGGGCTGATGGTCACCGGCGTGATGTACCGCTATCCAGGCATCCTCGCCAAGACCGTCGCCACGTTGGACGTACTGTCCGGCGGCCGAGCCGTGCTTGGGCTCGGCGCGTCCTGGTACGAGCGAGAGCAGCACGGCCTCGGCGTGCCAGTGGTCCCACTCGCCGAACGGTTCGAGCGGCTCGAGGAAACCCTTCAGATCTGCCTGCAGATGTGGAGCGACGACAACGGCCCGTACAACGGAAGGCACTACCGGCTCGCCGAAACGCTTTGCGCGCCCGCCCCGCTCACGCATCGTCCACCGATCATGATCGGGGGTGGCGGCGAGCAGAAGACGCTCAGGCTGGTTGCTCGCTACGCGGACTCGAGCAACGTGTTCGCCACCAGTCGTGAGGAGGTGGCTCACAAGCTCGACGTGCTGCGCAAGCACTGTGCGACGGAGGGCCGTGACTACGACACGATAGAAAAGACTGCCGCGTACGTCCGGTCGCCGTTAGCCGACATCGACGCATTCCTCGCCGACGCCGAGGCCTACGCGGCGATGGGCATCACCACACTCCAGGTGATGCCGGACCGTCATCCCGTCGAGTTCACCGAGCAGGTGGCTGAGCACATCGCGCCGCGGGTGGCTGCGATCGGCTAGCCGGCGGTCCAGCGCTCACCGCGCGCCTGCCGCTCGATCCCGACCCACATGAGGCTCATCAGGCGGGACGTGGTCGCTCGCGCGCTCTCCCGAGGCACGTCCGCCGCCCACTCGGCCAGCGCGTCGGCCGCGCCGACGAGGGCGTACGCCAGCGCTTCCCCGTCGCGGTCGGCCGCCCGGCCACGCCGGCGGACGAGCCCGGTCACCGCCTCGATGATGCCGCGCCGTGCGGCGTCGACCTCGTCGGCGAACGGTGGGCCCAGGGTGCGGGCCTGGTGATACAGGACAGCCCAGCTGTCAGACTCCTCACGTACGTACGAGAAGAACGCCTCAAGCCCGAACGCGAGCCGCTCCTCGAGAGTCGTAGCGCCACCCACCGCACCGGTCACCCGCTGCACCAGGCGGGACGCCTCGCGACGGATGCACTCCACGAAGAGCTCCTCCTTGGAGCCGAGGTAGAGGTAGACCATCGGCTTGGAGACCCCGGCGACCTCGGCGATCTCGTCCATCGACGCAGCGTGATACCCGCGCCGCGAGAACACCTGCACTGCGGCGTCGAGCATCTGCTGCTCGCGCACCGCGCGCGGCAAACGCTTCTGGCCCCCCTGCATCGTCACCCTTGCGAGTCTATCTACGGTTCCGTAATCTTACCCGTCAGTAAACTTACTAACTGGTAGGGAGAAGCTGCTCATGTCCGACTTCAGCTCGCTCGACTTCACGGCGATCTCGCCATCCGAGTTCGCTGCACTGGTCAAGTCCGCGAGCAAGCAGGATCTCGCCGACCTCATGTCCGGCCCCCATCGCGAGCGCGTGCTCGACGAGGTCTTTGCGCGCATGGGGAGCTCGTTCAAGTCTGACGTCGGTGGTCACCTCGATGCGGTCATCCGCTGGCAGCTTGCCTCACCGAGCGGCGCCGCGACGACGTACGAGCTCGCCATCGCAGGCGGGAACTGCGTGTCGACCAAGGGGCGTACGGATGCCGAGCCCACGCTCACGGTGGGCATCGACGACACCGACTTCCTCAAGCTCGTCTCCGGCAATGCCAACGGGCCGATGCTCTTCATGACCCGCAAGCTGCGCGCCGATGGTGACGTCGGCCTGGCCGCGAGCCTCACCCGCTACTTCGACATCCCGCGCGGCTGACGTGACGCCGTTCTCGCTCGCGCTCAGCGACGAGCAACGCGAGCTGCGCGACTGGGTCCACGGCTTCGCCGAGTCGGTGCTTCGCCCGGCGGGGCGGGAGTGGGACGAGGCGGAGGCGACGCCGTGGCCGATCCTGCAGGAGGCGGCCAAGATCGGGCTATACGGCTTCGAATCGCTAGCCGAGACCTGGTCCGATCCCACGGGACTCTCGCTGCCGATCCTCAATGAGGAGCTGTTCTGGGGCGACGCCGGCATCGCCATGTCGATCATGGGGACGTCGCTTGCGGTCGCGGGGATATTCGCCTCGGGCACACCCGACCAGCTCGCCGAGTGGGTGCCGGAGTGCTTCGGTGACGCGGCTTCGCCCAAAGTGGCGGCGTTCTGCACGTCGGAGCCGGAGGCCGGCTCCGACGTGTCTTCGATGCGCACCCGCGCCGTCTACGACGCGGCGACCGACGAGTGGGTGATCAGCGGTCAGAAGGCGTGGATCACCAACGGTGGCATCGCCAGCGTGCACGTCGTCACGGCGTCGGTCGAGCCCACACTCGGATCGCGGGGCCAGGCCGCGTTTGTGGTGCCACCGGGCAGTGCCGGCGTCGAGAGCAGGCGCAAGATCAGCAAGCTCGGCCTGCGCGCATCGCACACGGCGGACGTGTACTTCGATGACGTCCGCGTCCCGGGTCGCTGTGTCCTCGGTGGCAAGGAGCGGCTGGACGAGCGGCTCGCCCGCGGACGCGAGGGCAAGTCTGCGCGATCGCAGGCGGCGATGGCCACGTTCGAGGTCAGCCGACCGACCGTGGGGGCGCAGGCGCTGGGGATCGCGCGGGCGGCATATGAGTACGCGTTGGACTATGCGCAGGGACGTGTTCAGTTCGGTCGCCCGATCGTCGAGAACCAGGCGATCGCGTTTGCGCTCGCGGACATGCGGATGGAGATCGACGCCGCACGGCTGCTGGTCTGGCGGGCGGCCTGGCTCGCTCGCACTGGGCAACCGCTGGTGGCCGGCGAGGGGTCGATGGCCAAGCTGAAGGCAGGCGAGGTGGCGGTCGCGGTCACCGAGAAGGCGGTGCAGATCCTGGGCGGCGCGGGCTACAGCCGCGAGCACCCGGTCGAGCGCATGTTCCGCGACGCCAAGCTCTACACCATCTTCGAGGGCACGTCCGAGATCCAGCGGCTCGTCATCGCGCGGGCCATCTCCGGCGCCACGTTGCGCTGACGGCCGACGGTCCAGGTCGACCGGCGCGATCGGAGGGCCACGACCAGGATTTCCCACGCACCGCTAGGCCTACAGGCCTGGTCATGCGAGGTGAACCCTGCTGGACGTGGTCATTCCCGCCGTCCGCGGTCAGAGCAGGCGGTTGAGCAGCCCGTACGACAGCGCGTCCTCGGCGCTCAGCACCCGCCCCGCCTCCAGATCTGCCGCAAGGGCGTCCGCATCACGGCCGGACACCGCCGCGAGGCGCTCGCGCAGCCGTCCGACCTGACGTTCGTACTGCTCAGCCTGGACGGCAAGCTGCGCGGCCGTGCCCTGACCACCGGTGCGCGGCAGCGAGAGCACGAATACGGCGCTTCGGTGTGCGGCCCGTTCGTCGGCGGCGCAGAGCACGGCCACCACAGGACCACCTAGCGAACCACGGACCACGGCATGTACGGGCGCCGTGACGAGGTCGATCGCGTCGGCGAGCGCGAGCGCCGCGTCCAGGTCGCTTGTCGGGCAGGCGAGGTGCAGCTCGATCGGCCGGGAGTCGGCGCGGCTGAGCAGCAGGAGCTGTGCAGCGGTGCGGTTGGCCAGGGCGTCGTCGAGGTGGCCGCCGGTGAGGATGACCCGCTGGTCGAGCAGCCTCTCGGCGACGGTGTCATGGCTGTCGGTGACCGCCTCCACCCACGACGGGAGGATCGGCGGCGGGTTAGGACTTGGCGGCGCTGGCGTCGGCGGCTGGAACGGTGGTCGGGTCGGCGGGACCTCCGGAGGCCAGCTTGGTGGCCAGGTGCTGAGCGGGTCTGCGGACATGCGCGCTCCTCCCATGCACGTCTAGGGTGACCACGGCGACCTTGGCGGCGTCAACCGCGCAGCACGTCCGTTCGCCAACAGCGCAGCGGGCAACCGAAGATGGGGAGAGGGACTTGGATGTGAGCGCCGTACCGCTGAGGAGGCGAACATGAGTGCCACGATCCGCAGCCTGGTGATCCAGGTGTCCGATCTGGACGCCGCCAAGGCGATCTACACCGCCTTGTTCGGCGCACCGCACACCGACCAGCCCTACTACGTCGGGTACAACGTCGACGGCTTCGAGGTCAGCCTGGCTCCGGGCGACGTCGCCGGAGGACCGGTGGCCTACGCCGACGTAGCGGATCTCGACGCGACCCGCGCAACCCTGCTCGAGGCTGGTGCGAGCGAGCGCGTTGCCCCGCGTCAGGTCGCACCCGAGGCGCGGGTGTGCGTGCTCGCCGACGCCGACGGTAACCCGATCGGCCTGCGCGGACGTTAGCCCGGCCCCACCGAGGAACGACGGTACGCCGCCGCCGGGCGTGTTCTTGGTCGCGGCCGAGTGCGAGGAGTGAAATATGGGGAGCCGACAGGATTCCGTCCTGGTTGTTACTCCGGCAGACCGTACGCCCGGGCCGGTTACACCAGGGCTGGACCGGCAGCAGGCCTTCGCCACGGACGGGACGTGGTCAGGCCTGGTGCGTACCGAGCCCGGCATGGTGTCCGGCTGGCACCATCACGGCGAGTACGAGACGGTCATCTACGTCCTGAGCGGCGCGCTGAGGATGGAGTTCGGACCGAATGGCGTCAGCAGCGTGGACGCGGGGCCTGGCGATTTCCTGTACGTGGCAAAAGGCGCTGTCCACCGGGAGAGCAATCCGACCACGAAGTCTGCCGACGTCATCGTCGTGCGAGCCGGTGTCGGAGAGTCGACGTTCAACCTGGACGAGCCGGCGCAAGACTGACGGAAGCCAAGGTGTCTCAGCCGGTCAAGGCGAGGTGCATGTCCTCCGCAGTCAGCCGGTCGGTGACCACGTCAACGAGCTGGATGTCGGGATCATCGAACGACACCTCGGGCAACGGGAGCGCTGGCGGCGGACTGCCCGGCTGGAAGGTGAACCTGCAACCAAGCAGCGTCCCCACGAACCGACTCGAATAGAACGTGACGTTGCCATCCACGGTCAGCGTGGTGGCGGTCGTCAGCGCATCGGGTGTAATCCAAGCCACTGCCAGCAGATGCTGGCAGGGTCGGAGGTGATGATGGACGAGCTCGGCTACGACGTGGTGGTGGTCGGCTCGGGCTTCGGCGGCTCCGTTGCGGCACTTCGGCTCACCGAGAAGGGCTACCGAGTCGCCGTGCTCGAGGCCGGTCGGTGGTTCACGTCCGAGACCTTGCCGCGTACGTCCTGGGACCTGCGCTCGTTCCTGTGGGCGCCCCGCTTGCGTTGCTATGGCATCCAGCGCATCCATGTGTTGCGCAACGTCGTCGTGCTCGCCGGCGCCGGCGTGGGCGGCGGTTCGCTCAACTACGCCAACACCCTGTATCAGCCACTTCAGGAGTTCTTCGACGATCCCCAGTGGTGCGACATCACCGACTGGCGAGCTGAGCTGGCGCCCTTCTACGACCAGGCGAGGCGCATGCTCGGCGTCCGGGTCAACCCGACGACGACCCCGGCCGACGTCGAACTCCGTAAGGTCGCCGAGCGCATGGGCGTCGCCGACACGTTCCAGCGTGCACCGGTCGGCGTGTTCTTTGGTGACGGAGAGGACTGCGAGGGCACGGGCCCGTCGGCCAAGCCTGGGGCTGAGGTTGCCGACCCATACTTCGGAGGCGTCGGCCCCGCGCGTCGTGCGTGCATCGAGTGCGGCGCCTGCATGACCGGTTGCCGGCATGGTGCGAAGAACATGCTCACCGACAACTACCTGTACCTCGCCCAGCGCGGGGGTGCGGTCATCCTCGCGATGACGACGGTGACGGGGTTACGCGAATCGTCCGACGGCGGCTACCTGGTGAAGGTCAGGCGTACGGACGGCCCGCCCCGCGACACACGTACGATCCGCGCCGGCCAAGTTGTCATCGCAGCCGGCACCTACGGCACGCAGGATCTGTTGCACACGATGCGAGACAGCGGTGCGCTGCCACGCATCTCGAGCAAGCTCGGCAGCCTGACACGCACTAACTCCGAGGCGTTGGTCGGTGCCATGACTCGCGCTGGCGCCGGCAGCGACTACACGCGCGGAGTCGCAATCACGTCATCGATCTACCCCAACGATCACACGCACATCGAGCCGGTGCGCTACGGCAAGGGCTCCAACGCGATGGGTCTGCTGTCGACCATGCAGGTCCGCGGCGGTAGCCGTGTCCCGCGATGGGCGCGGTGGATCGGACTCGCGATGCGGCACCCGACCGTGGCCGTACGATCCTTCTCTGTGCGGCGCTGGTCCGAGCGCACTGTCATCGGGCTCGTGATGCAGTCGCGCGACAACTCGCTGCAGGTTCTGCGGGCGAAGAGCCGCGTCCTTCGCCGCCACCGGTTGACCTCCCGCCAAGGCCACGGGGCGCCGAACCCGACCTGGATCCCGGAGGCGCAGCAGGCTGCCGAGCTTCTGGCCGAGGGCATCGACGGCTTTCCGGGCGGCACCGTCGGTGACGTCTTCAACGTGCCGATGACCGCGCACTTCCTGGGTGGCTGTCCGATTGGCGCAAACCCCGAGCAGGGCGTCATCGACCCTTACCATCGGCTGTTTGGCTACCCCGGCATCCACGTGGTCGACGGATCAGCGGTGTCGGCCAACCTCGGCGTCAACCCCTCGCTCACCATCACCGCCCAGGCTGAGCGGGCGATGGCAATGTGGCCCAACGTGGGGGAGGCCGACCCGCGACCGCCGCAGGGGGATGGCTACCAACGGATCGCATCGATCGCGCCGAAGAACCCGTTGGTGCCTGAGGACGCCTACGGTGCACTGCGGCTGACGGTGGTCTGACGAATGTCCAGGTATCGGCTCGAGGAGCTCGCCGCGACAGGCGGCGTGACCGCCCGCACGGTGCGCTTCTATCGGGAGCGCGGTCTGCTCCCGGCGCCGGTCCGTGAGGGGCGCATCGCCTGGTACGGCCAGGAGCATGTCGAGCGGCTTCGGCTCATCTCGCACCTGCTCGATCGCGGACACACGCTCAGCGGCGTCGCCGAGCTCCTCGATGCGTGGGAACAGGGCTCAGACGTTGCCGACCTCATCGGAGTCGAGCGGGCCGTGACCGAGCAGTGGCTCGACGAGGAGCCGATGACCCTGCAGCTGTACGAGATGGTCGAGCTGTTCGGTTCGGAGGCTTCGGCTGAGTCGCTGCTGGAGGCGGCGGCGCTGGGCTATCTGGACGTGCGTGGTGACGATGTCGTGCATGTCAGCCGCCGCCTGCTCGAGGCCTGTGTCGCGCTTGTACGCGAAGGCATTCCACTCATGACCGTCCTCGCCACCGCACGTCAGATGCGTACGCACACCGAGCCATCGCCGACATCTTCGTCGGCCTCGTGCGCCGGCATGTCCTCGACGAGCTCGAGCTGCTGCCGGCCCCCACGTCGCTCACCTCGGTGGCCGAGGTCGTCGCGCGCCTCCGCCCGCTGGCGGGGGACGTGGCCCAGGTCGACTTCGCGTTGAGCATGGACCGCCGCGTACGAGAGGAGTTCGGCGACATCCTCGAGACGCTTGCTAGGCGGCAGCGGGAGTCGCCTGAGCGCGGCCGCGCCACCAGCTGATGGTCTCGGCGAAGGCGGTGTCGAGGTCGGTCGGTTGCTCACCGAAGGTCGTCGTGTAGGCCGTCGAGTCGACGACGAACGGTGCGTCCCACTGGTAGCGGACGACCTCGAGCTCACGCATCAACGGCATGACCAGCCCCGTCGCACGAATGGCCCACCACGGGGTCTGCTTCACCGGCGGGACTTCTACTCCGGCGGTTCTAGCCATCCTCGCCGCTACCGCACGACGACTCAGCGGAGGGGCCGTCGGGACATGCCACGCCCGGCCCCAGGCTCGCTCGTCGTGGCCGAGCCGCACCAGGGTGCGCGCGATGTCGGGCACGTAGGTGAACGAGTGCGGCGCATCGGGGTCACCGACGACCCGCACGGTCTTGCCGGCAAGAAGCGGGGGCACGAACCGCTCGCCAAGATGGCTGGTCCCCAGCGCCTCAGCACCGAAGTAGTCAGACGCACGCGCCTCAGCCACCCGGACGCGCCCGGCGTTGTGCCGCTCGAGCGCGTCCTCCCACATGCGCACTCGCACCTGGGCCTTCTCGGCCGGGGACGCGAGCGCCATGTCCTCGGTCATGGGGCGGTCGACGGGACCGTAGCCGTACAGATTGGCCATCATCACGTAGACCGCTCCGGCCGCCTCGGCTGCGTCGAGCATCGGTCCGGCCATCGGCGGCCAGTCGGTGGGCCAGCGATGGTAGGCGGGATTGACGCAGTTGTAGATGACTGACGCGTCAGCGGTCGCGGCGCGCAACGCGGCGGCGTCGGTGATGTCGAGCGCCACGTGCTCGATGCCCGGCTGACCGGTGCCGCCGTTCCGGCTGATCACCCGGACGTCATGACCGAGTTGGGCGAGCAGGCGTGCGGTGGCCGAGCCGATGACTCCCTTGCCGATGACGACGTGTCGTTCCATGATGGCGTCTCCTCCGAGAGCAGTGATCTCGTCTGTGACTAGTGTTCGCGTTCCTTGCATGATTGTCAAGAGCAGTGCTCACGTTTGCGCACGCCGCTCTCGGCTGCCACGCTGCTCTGTCATGAGCGCACCCCGCACCGCCCGCGAGCGGGCCCGGCTCGAGCTGACCAGCGAGATCAAGGAGACCGCCCGCCGGCATCTCGCGCGGGAGGGCGCCGCGGGCCTGTCGCTGCGCGCCGTTGCGCGGGACCTTGGGATGTCGTCGTCTGCGCTCTACCGCTACTTCGCGTCCCGGGACGACCTGCTCACGGCGCTGATCATCGACTCGTACAACGCCATCGGTGAAGTCGCGGAGAAGGCCGACGCCAAGGCCGTCAAGACAGGCGCGTCCGCTGGCGGACGTTGGCTCGCAGTCTGCCGCGCGGTGCGGCGCTGGGCGCTCAGCCATCGGCACGAGTGGGCACTGGTCTACGGCACGCCGGTTCCGGGGTATGCGGCCCCACAAGACACCATTCAGCCCGCCACTCGGGTCCAGCGGGTGCTCATCCGCATCCTGCTGGGCGGACTGGCCTCGGGCGAGATCGGCGCACCAGAGACTCCGCTGCCAGGGCCTCGACTGCTCAGCGAGCAGGCCGTTGAGACGGCGGGTGCGCTGCCTGATCCCCCGAACGACGACATGGGCGAGCGGGTCCTGACGCTCTGGTCTGCGCTCATCGGGTCGGTGAGCCTCGAAGTCTTCGGGCAATACACCGACGTGCTCACAGACAACGATCGCTTCGCCGACCTCAACGTGGCTCTGGTCGCCTCGACTGCCGGGCTGCACGTTCCGATCGACACCCCCTAGAGGTCGACATCCTGACAAGTCGCGAAGAACGTCAGAGCCGGCCCGCCTCGATGATGCGTGCGAGGAACTGGCGCGTGCGGGGTTGGACCGGGTCACCGAGCACCTGTTTTGGCGGCCCGATCTCGAGGACCAGACCGTCGTCGAGGAATGCGACGCGGTCGGCCACCTCCCGCGCGAAGCTCATCTCGTGCGTAGCCATCACGATCGTCATGCCCTGCTGCTTGAGCTCGCGCACCAGCTCGAGAACCTCGCCGACAAGCTCGGGGTCGAGCGCACTCGTCACCTCGTCGAGCAGCAGCAACCGCGGGTCGTAGGCGAGCGCTCGTGCGATCGCGGTGCGCTGCTGCTGACCACCGGAGAGCCGGTCGGGGTATTCGTCGGCCTTGTCTGCGAGGCCGACGCGGGCGAGGAGTTCACGCGCTCGCGACTCCGCCCCTCGCCGCGCCACGCCATGGACCTTGCGCGGTGCGAGTGTCACATTGTCGAGCACGGTCATGTGCGGGAAAAGGTTGTACGACTGGAAGACGATGCCGATACGCCGCCGGACCTCGTCCGGGTCGACGCGCGGGTCGGTGATGTCCCGACCGTCGAGCCGGATGACACCGTCGGTCACCGTCTCCAGCAGGTTGATGCAGCGCAGCAGCGTGGACTTTCCCGAGCCGGAGGCGCCGATCAGCGCGATCACCTCGTGCTCGGCGACGTCGAGGTCGATGCCGCGCAGCACCTCGAGGCTGCCGAAGTGCTTGACCACACCCGAGCATGAGAGCACCGGCGTCGTCACACGACACCTCCCGCCTGCTGCCGTCGCGCTGCCCGGATCGTCACCCAGTCCGCCAGGCGCGCTGTGGGAACGGCGAGGAGCACGAAGAGCAGGCCCGCGACCACGTACGGCGTGAAGTCGGCAAATCGCGCGGACTCGATCTGTGCGGCGCGTACGGCGTCGACAGCCCCGAGCACAGAGATGAGGCCCACGTCCTTCTGCAGTGCGACGAAGTCGTTGAGCAGCGCGGGAAGCACGCGGCGGACGGCCTGCGGCAGGACAACCAGCCGCATCGTCTGTGCATGCGACAGGCCGAGCGACCTTGCTGCGGCCCGCTGCGAGGGGTGTACGGACTCGAAGCCGGCGCGGAACACCTCGCCGACGTAGGCGCCGTAGGTCAGCACGATGGCAATGGTTCCGAGGACCACTGGTGAGGTGGGCACCCCTTCCAGTCGGAGCCCGGGAACGCCGAAGCCGATGATGTAGAGCAGGACGATGAGCGGCATCCCGCGGAAGAAGTCGGTGTAGGCCACAGCCAGCGCACGTACGGGAAAGAACACCGGCCCACGCAGGGTGCGCAGCAAGGCCACGGTCAGCGCGACGACCAGGATGAACAGCTCAGCCACCACGAGGACGCGGACGTTGAGCCAGAAACCCTTGATGATGCGGGGGAACGACTCACGAGCCACGTCCCAGTCGAGGAAGGACTCCTGTACGCGCGGCCAACCTGGCGAGTTGACGATCGCCGCCCACATGACGGCCGCGAACACCAGTGTGCTGAGCAGGGCGACGAGCGTGGAGCGCCTGGCCCGGGACTGCCGATAGGCCTGGCGCTCCTGCTCGATCGTGCTCGATGAGAGTGTCACGATGTGTGCGGCGTCAGGCCAGCAGCGGTGCGCCCTCGTCGGCCGCCAGCCACTTGTCGACGAACTCGCCCAGAGTCCCGTCGGTGTCCATCTCGTCTATGACGGCGCTGACGCACGCGGTCAGTGGACTGCCCTTGTCGAGCACCAGCCCGAACTGCTCCGGCGTGTCGCCCTCGGTCGGTGGGAGCTGCCCCACGAGCACGCCCGCGTCGAGCTCCGCCGCAACCATGAAGAACGCGGTCGGGAGGTCGACGACGATGGCATCGACCTGGCCGTTCTCCAGCGCCGTCTTGGCATCCTCGTTGGTATTGAATACCTGCGCGTCACTCGTGGGCTGGATGACCTCCTCGATCGCGGCCAGGCTCGTCGTGCCGACCTGGGCGCCCAGCGTGAGGTCCTTGAGGTCGTCGAGGCTGGTGACATCCGCCGCCGGCGACCCTTCGATCGTGATGACGGTCTGCTGCACGTCGTAGTACGCCGAGGAGAAGTCGACCTGCTCGGCCCGCTCCGGGGTGATGGAGAACTGGTTGATGTCGAAGTCGAAGTCCTTAGGGCCGGGCTGAATCGCTGCGTTGAAGGGCACCCGCACCCACACGACGTCAGCTGGGTCGACCCCAAGGCGTGAGGCAATCTCGGCCGCCACTGCGCCCTCGAACCCCTGGCCATTGGTGGGGTCGTCGTCGATGAACCACGGCTCGAACGCCGGCTCATCGGTGGCGATCGTGAGCTTGCCGTCCGTGACCGTGTTGCCCTCGAGGCAGGCACCGCCAGTGGTCGGCCCGCTGGTGGTGGCTTCTGGTTCGTCTTCCTCCGTGCAGGCCACAAGGGCGATCACTGCCGCGGTCAGGACGATGAAAAGGGGGCGGCGCATGAGGACCCTCCCGTTGTGGGCGCGGACATGGTCAAATCCTAGGCCGAAGGGCGGGTTAACCTGCGGACGTGCTGTTCGCGAAACCGCCCGCGCTCCCGGGCTACCGACACGTCTACTCGGGCAAGGTGCGCGACATCTATGAGGACGACTCCGGGCGGCTGCTGCTCGTGGCGAGCGACCGCATCTCGGCCTATGACTTCGTGCTCGACACTCCGATCCCCGACAAGGGCGTCGTGCTGACGCAGCTTTCGTTGTGGTGGTTCGAGCAGCTCACGGACCTGGTGCCCAACCACATCGTCTCGACGGACGTGCCAGACGCAGTCAGTGGCCGGGGAGTGCTGTGCGAGCGCCTGTCGATGTTCCCCGTGGAGTGTGTTGCGCGTGGCTACCTGGCCGGGTCGGGGCTGGCGGAGTACCTCGCTGGCGGCGCCGTGTGCGGCGTACCACTGCCGGCCGGGTTGACTGATGGATCGCAGCTGCCGGAGCCGATCTTCACGCCGGCGACCAAGGCTGACTTGGGCGCGCACGACGAGAACGTCACCTTCGAGCACGTCGCTGGTGTCGTCGGCGCTGACGTTGCCGAGCGGCTGCGGACCCTGACCCTCGAGGTCTACCGGCGCGCGGAGGCCGTCGCCCGAGACCGCGGCATCATCGTCGCTGACACCAAGCTCGAGTTCGGGGCGCGGACCGACGGCACGATCGTCCTTGCCGACGAGGTGCTGACGCCCGACTCGTCGCGCTTCTGGCCGCTGGCCGAGTGGGAGCCCGGGCACGCGCAGGTGTCGTACGACAAGCAGTTCGTCCGCGACTGGCTCACGTCGGCAGACTCGGGCTGGGACCGTGCATCCGGTGAGCAGCCGCCGCCTTTGCCGGAGCATGTCGTGGAGGCGACCCGGGCGAAGTACCTCGAGGCGTACGAGCGCCTGACCGGCGCAAGGCTCGCCCTCTGACATTTCGGCGGCCGCTAGCATGGAGCCCTCACAGGTCCGACATCACAGCAGGAGCGCGCCAGTGGCCCGCGTCGTCGTCGACGTCATGCTCAAGCCGGAGATCCTCGACCCTCAGGGCAAAGCCGTGCTCGGCGCCCTCGGCCGGCTCGGGTTCGACGGGGTGACGAGCGTCCGCCAGGGCAAGCGGTTCGAGATAGAGCTTGCCGGGGACGCCGACGTCGATGTCCTCACCGACATTGAGAACGCCGCGAGCACGCTGCTGTCCAACCCGGTGATCGAAGACTTCACGATCCACGTGGAAGGCTGACCTGTGACCGCCCGCATCGGAGTGGTGACCTTCCCAGGCTCGCTCGACGACGTCGACGCGCGCCGCGCCGTCACGCTGGCCGGCGCCGAGGCGGTCGCGCTGTGGCACGGCGATGCCGACCTGCGGGGTGTCGACGCAGTCGTCCTGCCGGGCGGTTTCTCGTACGGCGACTATCTCCGCTGTGGCGCGATCGCCCGCTTCGCTCCGGTAATGACGCAGGTGATCGAAGGCGCGCGGCACGGCCTCCCCGTCCTCGGCATCTGCAACGGCTTCCAGATCCTCTGCGAGTCGCATCTGCTGCCGGGCGCGCTCATCCGCAACGACCACCGCAAGTTCGTCTGCAAGGACCAGCGGCTGCGCATCGAGCGCACATCGACCGCTTGGACCAGCGGCTACGAATCCGGCCAGGAGATCACGATCGTCCTCAAGAACGGCGAGGGCGGCTACGTTGCCGACGAGCGCACGCTCGACGAGCTCGAGCACGAGGGCCGAGTGGTGGCCCGCTACCTCGACGACAACCCCAACGGCTCCTACCGCGACATCGCGGGCATCAGCAACGCCCGGGGCAACGTCGTCGGGCTCATGCCCCACCCCGAGCACAGTGTCGACACGTTGACCGGCCCGACGACCGATGGGCTGGGGTTCTTCGCCTCAGTGCTCGAGAGCCTTGTCGCGCGCTGACAGGCGGGTCGCCTACATCGGGTATTCCGGACCGGACGACGACGCGGACGCGCCCCTGGCAGTCGACGCGCTGACCCGCATCGGTGTGGACAGCGACCGCGTCGTCTGGGACGACCCCGCTGTCGACTGGGCAAGCTTCGACTTGGCAGTTGTGCGGTCGACCTGGGACTACTACGGGCGCCGCGACGAGTTTCTGGCGTGGGCCAACCGAGCAGCGAGCCAGACGCGGCTGCTCAACCCGGTCGGTGTCCTCACGTGGAACACCGACAAGACCTACCTAGGCGTCCTCGCCGACCGTGGGGTTCCGGTCGTCCCGACGATGTGGGTGCCACCAGGCGATGCGCCGCCCGGCCTCGACTACAGCGACAGCGTCGTGAAGCCCGCGGTCTCGGCCGCCGCGGCAGACACCATCCGTACGGCGGACGCCGCTGCCGCCGCCGAGCACATCGCGGCGATCCATGCCTCCGGCCGCACGGCGATGATCCAGCCGTACGTGACGAGCCTCGACGAGATCGGGGAGCTGTCGCTGCTCTACTTCGGCGGCGAGCTCAGCCACGCGGTGCGGCGAGCGGCGGCGCTCACCCCCGAGGGCCCGCGGCCGAACAGCACGACGGCGGTGTTCGAACCGACGGCCGAGCAACTGTCGGTTGCCGACCAGGTGCTCGCCGCTGTGGACGAGAAGGACGACCTGCTCTACGCGCGCGTCGACTTGGTGACGCTCGACGACGGGTCGTACGCGCTCCTCGAGCTCGAGCTCACGGAGCCGTACCTCTTCCTTGACCTGGACCCGGCAGCCGCCAACCGCCTCGCCCGCGCGATCGCCGCACACCTCTAGGCGGTCACGTCCGCTAAGAGGCGGTTTTCCACAGAAGGCGTTGCTCACACGTCGTGCATGCGTAGTTCACCTATCTGACCGGCCTTGGCCCGAAACGCCCAAGAGTCTCTCGCTGGCTGCTCGACCGGCACCCGACCGGTCAGGCGCCAGGAGAGTGAACCGTGGTCGTGGGGGACGAGGTGGCGGCGCGCGTCCTCGTGCTTTCCGGGATCGAGGATCCCGGTGGGGGGCGTCTTGGGAGCTGGGTCGCTTGGCGCCTCGTCTCGGGCAACAACCGCGAGATGGGCCGCAGCGCTGTGGTCTTCGAGGACCTGACCAGCTGTCTGGCCGGCATCGATGAGGTGCAGAGCGCGCACGAGCGGCTGGAACCGAAGATGTCGTTGGACGCACGTCGGTCTCACTGGTGGTGGTCGATCGGACTGGACGGCCAGCCGGTCGCGATAAGCAGCCGCGGGTACGACCGGGGCCGCGAGTGCGGCGCGAGCGTGGCCGGGTTCCTGCGGGCACTGCCGCGCGCGATCGTCGTCCAGCCAGTCGCAAGTGGTCTGCGGCGTCGCCGTGACCTGCTCCCCAGCGACTTCCTGCGGCGGGCCAGCGTATGACCGAACGCCGACACGCAGGTCGTCGTCCTCGAGCCGGAGGAGGACACCGAGGAACCTCGCCCGATCCGGTCGAGCTCGGGCATCGGCGACGTCATCTTCCGCGGCATTGCCCGCACCGCCGGGGCCATCGTCCTCGTGATCATGGCCCTGGTTGGCGTCTTCCTGGGCTACCGCGGGCTGCAGGCGCTCCGCGAGGCAGGCTGGTCATTCATCACCACGCAGGACTGGCAGCCGGACTCAGGCAATTTCGGCATCGCCGGCATCATGGTGAACGGCATCCTGATCGCACTCGTGGCGATCGCGGTCGCGATCCCGTTGGCCGTCGGCACTGCGCTCTACATCTCCGAGTACGCACCCGTCGGACTCAAGCGCGGCCTCATCAGCCTCGTCGACCTGATGGCGGCGATACCGAGCGTCGTGTACGGCCTCTGGGGCGCCTACCTGCTCCAGCCACAGATCCTCGTCCGTGGCGAGTACGGGGACGGGCTGCCGCGCTGGCTGGCCACCTACTTCGCATGGATTCCGTTCCTCAAGGTGCCGGGCGCCGACCCTCGAGACCCCAACGCCACGGCGACCGTCTACACATCGTCGACCTTCATCGCCGGATTAGTCGTAGCCATGATGGTGACGCCGATCATCTGCTCGATCATGCGTGAGGTCTTCTCGCAGGCTCCGGTCGGCGAGCGCGAGGGCGCTTACGCGCTCGGTGCGACCCGTTGGGGAATGATCCGCGCTGTCGTCCTTCCTTATGGCAAGGGCGGCATGATCGGCGGCACCATGCTGGGCCTTGGCCGGGCACTCGGCGAGACGATCGCGATTTACATGATCATCTCTCCGATCTTCCAGATCAACTGGCACATCCTGAAGACCGGCTCGTCCAACGTCTCGTCGGTGATCGCTTTGCTCTACGGTGCCGCATCACCGTTCGGGCTCTCGGCGCTCATGGCGGCTGGGCTCGCACTGTTCCTGATCACTCTGGTCATCAACTTCGGCGCGTCGTCGATCATCGCCCGCAGCCGGTCGGGGGAGGTGAGCGATGCATGAGCACGCAGCTTGCTCCGCCAGCGGAGACGAATGCTTCCCCACCCCCACCACAGCCCGGTGACATCCCGGAGCGTCGTCGACAGTCGCGCGGCGCACGCGACACGGATGTGTTCGCGGCGGCCGGTGCGGGAATCGCTGCCCTCAGCTTGTCCGCGCTGCTGTTTACCGCACTAACCCCATGGAACGGCCTGCTCGGGTTCGTCTTCGTGGCGTACGTGTTCTTCCTCGCCATCTACGGCTTCCTAGTGTCGTTTGATGAGCGTGGGCCGGCAGTCCGAGACAGGCTGGCCGGGGCCTTCATCCACAGCATGGCGTTCCTGCTGCTGACGGCCCTCGTCGTCGTTGTGGGCTACACCTTCTGGCGCGGCGCGGCGGCGATCATCCACCTCAACTTCTTCACCCAAGACCTGTCGACCGCTGGAGGGGCCGACCCGCTCGACCTCCGGTGGCGTGCGCAACGCCATCGTCGGAACGCTTCAGCAGATTGCCATCGCGCTGCTCGTCACCGTCCCTCTGGGCCTGACCTGCGCGGTCTTCATGAGCGAAGTGCCGGGCAAGTTCGCAAGCTTCACCCGCACCGTGGTCGAGGCCATGACGGCACTCCCGTCCATCGTTGCCGGGCTGTTCATCTACGCAACGCTGATTGTCATCTTCGGTGTCGAGAAGTCCGGATTTGCTGCAGCCATGGCACTGTCCATCATGATGATGCCAATCATCATCCGGGCCGCCGACGTTGTTCTCCGCCTCGTACCCGGAACACTTCGGGAGGCGTCGTACGCCCTCGGAGCCCCGCGCTGGCGCACGGTGCTCACGGTCGTCCTCCCGACCGCCAAGTCCGGGTTGACAACCGCGGTCATCCTGGGCACCGCACGCGGCATCGGCGAGACGTCGCCCGTGCTCCTCACGTCGGGCTACACCCAGTTCATGCAGACCAGCCCGTTTGGCCAACCGCAGACCTCGCTGCCGCTCGCCGCGTTCACCCTCGTCGGTGCCCCCGAGTCGGTGATGATCACGCGTGGCTTTGGTGCCGCCGCGGTGCTCATGATTCTCGTGCTCATCCTTTTTGTCCTCGCCCGTACGTTCGGCGGCCGTGGACCCGGGCAGCTCACCGCCCGACAGCAACGCCGCAGGGCGGCGCAGTCCCGTCGTGACCTCGCTCGCTACGTCGAGCGCTCGTTCGCCGGGGTGCCAGCAGCCGGGCACCTCGATGACACCCGCACAACGGAAGGCAGAGTGACGATGCCATCCGGCCGATTCAGAGTCCCGCTCCGGCTGCTGGCTGGTGCAGCCGCCCTCGCGTTGGTCGCCACCCAGGTGATTGGGCCAGGTGCGGACACCGCAGTCGCGCAAAGCTACGTCCCGATCAGTGGCGCCGGCTCGACGTGGAGCGAGAACGCGGTCCAGCAGTGGATCCGCAACGTCAAGGCCAACTACGGCATGCAGGTCAACTTCTCCGGCACCGGCTCGTCCGATGGTCGCAACCAGTTCAAGAGCAACACGGTCGACTTCGCCGTGTCGGAGATCGAGTACGGCCTCACTGACGCGGGCGTCACGGACACGCCGCCGCAGAAGCAGTTCGCCTACATGCCAATCGTGGCCGGCGGCACGGCGTTCATGTACAACCTCACGGTCGGCGGCCAGCGTGTGCGCAACCTGCGGCTGTCCGGCGCGACGGTCGCGAAGATCTTCACTGGCCAGATCACGACCTGGGACCACCAGGAGATCAAGGCCGACAACCCTGCGATCGCACTACCGGCTCGCAAGATCGTTCCGGTGGTCCGCGCCGACGGCTCGGGCACCACCGCGCAGTTCACCCGGTGGCTCGACTCTCAGCACAAGAGCATCTGGAACGCCTACTGCCAGCGGACCGGGCGCAACCCCTGCGGCTTCACCTCCAACTACCCGGTGGACCCGGCGCTGGGCTTTATCGCGAAGGCGCGATCGGACGGTGTCGCCGGCTACGTCAAGCAGGCGCAGCTCGGAGGGCTCGATCACCTACGTCGAGTACTCGTACGCTCTGGCCGACAACTTCCCGGTGGCCAAGGTTCTCAACGAGGCGGGCTACTACGTCGCACCGACGGCCCAGAACGTCGCGGTCGCGTTGACCAAGGCGCAGCGATCCGCCCAGGACCTCACTCAGGATCTCGGCGCAGGTCTACGACGGACGCGGACAACCGCACCTACCCGTTGTCCAGCTACAGCTACATGATCCTGCCGACCGCGGTGGCTGGGAACTTCAGCCTGGACAAGGGTCGAACCCTCGGCAGGTTCGCCTACTACTTCCTCTGCGAAGGGCAGCAGCAGGTCGACCGGATCGGCTACTCGCCGCTTCCGATCAACCTCGTGCAAGCCGGGTTCGCCCAGGTGCAACGAATTCCTGGCGTCGATCGCGCAGTCGATCAACATTGCGGGCTGCAACAACCCGACCTTCTCCACCGACGGCACCAACACGCTTGCGAACTACCGCGCCCCAGCCGCCTGCGTGTGACAAGACAGGGTGCCACCGTGCAGTGCGACGCAGCGGGCGCACCGGTCACTGGCGGCGGGGGTGGCGAAGGCGGCGGAGGTGGCGGCGGCGGGGCCGCCGACCCGGCCGCCGACCCCGCAACTAACCCCGAGGCTGTGCCGGAGGCGCGGCCACCGACCCCGCTGCGGCTGCGGTTGACGGAGCGATCATCGATCCGGACACCGGTGAGGTGATCGGCGCAGAGGGCGATGGCGGCACTGCGACGAACGTGGCCGGCGTGCCGGTGCAGCTCGCGTCCAACCAGGGCGGCACGCTCAACACTGCTCTCATCGTGCTGGCGGTCACGTTGCTCGTCGGGGTCACACTGGTCCCGCCGCTCATTGCACGCGCCTTGGCGCAGCGGAGGCAGCCGTGGTGAACCGCGCCGGCGCTCGCGTCCTGCTGGCCTGCCTCGTTATTTCTGTGGCCGTTACGGCCGCCGGACGCGACCCGGAAGCAGCGCATGCCGCTGCGGGCGACCTTACGGAATCCACGGTCACCGTTCGTGGGACAGGTGCGTTCGCCGACCTCGAGGTGACGGTCAGCCAGACGAAGAACCTCATCAACCAGGTCGTCCTCGTGACCTGGACGGGTGGCAAGCAGACGCAGCCGCCTTCCGCGCGTTACGGAACCGACTTTCTCCAGTTGATGCAGTGCTGGAGCAGCCCGTCGGCGACTGGCGGCTGGGAGCAGCCCACGCGAGAGCAGTGCCAGTTCGGTGCCACCCCGTTCCGCAACGACACCGGATTCGCCGTCGGGACACGTCAGCTCGAATACCCGGGTATCGATGATCAGGCGGAGACGTACAGGCATCCACCGGCTGGCACCGACGTGGAGAATTTCGTGCCATTCAGATCGGTGACGGGCAAGGAGATCAAGGGGCGGAACTCCAACGAGTTCTTCGATGGCAACACGACAAACGAGGTCTCCGTCACGCGGACGCGCGTTGACGGCACGGGTGAGCAGACCTTCGAGGTGCAGACTGCGACGCAGGCACCTGGCATCGGTTGCGGCGAGCGGCTTACTGACGGCGGCGGTGCGGTTACGGGTCGTCCGTGCTGGCTGGTCATCGTGCCCGAGGAACGATCGCGAGGTCGACGGCAGCCTCCGCAGTCTCTCCGATCCGTTGTTGTCCTCGGCACTGTCTGCGACCAACTGGGTCAACCGCATCGTCGTCCCGCTCGAGTTCGAGCCGATCGGTATCAACTGCCCAATCGGAATCGCGGAGCGTCCCGTCAGCGGGCATGAGCTCATCACCGAGGCGGTAGGTCGCTGGCAGTCAACGTTGTGCGCCGACTCGGGCACGATCTTCAGCTTCACGCGGATCACGGACAATCTTGCGCGCGGACAGGTGACCTCAACTGACCCGGACCTGGCGATCTTCGCCAAGCCGGTCCCGCCGGACGCGTTCGCGGAGGACGAGCAACCGGTCTATGCGCCGGTCGCCATCTCCGGCTTGACCATCGCGGTCAACATCGAGAGCCAGGCGGCCTTCAACGCGACTGACCCGGAAGTCATCCGGCGGGAGGGTCGCCGCATCACCGACGTGAAGCTGAACGCCCGTCTCGTCGCCAAGCTGCTCACGCACTCCTATAGACGCGCTGTCGGCCTCGGCCAGGCCGATCACGTGGCAGGCAACCCGAGCGACCTCACCCAGGACAAGGAGTTCCTGGATCTCAACCCCGTCTCCTTCAAGCAACAGTTCTTTCCCAACGTGGTGGCGACGGCTGTCGTGAGCCTGCAAAGCGCCGACGCGACAGAAGCGCTGTGGGCGTGGATCGACAGCGACCCCGACGCACGATCCTTCCTTGATGGTGTGGCCGACCCGAATGGGATGAAGGTCAACCCTTTCTACAAGGGAGATGCGCTGTCGCTGCCGACGGACTTCTTCCCCAAACAGGATCCGTTCTGCTACCTGGACTCTCGCTACCCGACGCTTCCCGAACGGTGTGCCCTGGACACCAGCCCCTACGCCGCGGACCTCGGTGAGGCTGGCAGGGCAGCGAGCCGGGGGAGACGCTCGCCCAGACATTCGGAAGCCCGGAGTCCGTGCCGCCCACCTGGCGACGCGAGTCACCGCAATTCAACGGTCAGCGTTCGGTGGTGGCCATCGTCGACACGGCGACTGCGGCTCGATTCGGGTTGGCCACCGCGCAATTGCGGAACGCAAAAGGTGAGTTCGTCGCCCCGACGAACGAGGCACTGCTGGCAGCTGCCGGCGCAATGTCGGAGAGCGACGCCGATGGCGTACTCGAGCCGAGTCCGCAGACTTACCCGGCAGGCGCATACCCCCTGACCAATGTCTCGTACGCGGCCACCGTCCCAAGCGCCCTGGACGTCCAGACCCGGCGGGACTACGCGACGTTCCTCCGTTACGCGGCTGGTCCGGGTCAGGAGCCCGGAGTCCGGCCGGGTCAGCTCCCGGAAGGGTACGCCCCATTGCCTCCGGCGTTCCGCGCACAGACCCTCGCCGCAGCCGACGCCATCGAAAACTATGTCGCCCCACCGGATGATCCCGGCGGTGGTGGCGGTGGCGCGGGGGTGGCGGATCCGGCACGGGTGACGGAACTGGAGACGGGGACGGCGACCCCTCATCACCGGACGCCGGTGACGGCACCGCCATACCACCGTTGGCCGCCGCGCCCGCGTCCGGCTCGCCCGACCTCGCCCGGCGAGCTGCCGGCCGCAGACATCAGCGCACGCTCCCTGCGTACGCCCGACGAAAAACTCGGGATGACCAGATACGTGCTGCTGGCATCCCTCGCCCTCGGAGCCGTGACTGCCTTGGCTGGGCCAGGGCTCCTGAGGGTCGCCCATGGGCGAAGGAGGTGATGCCAGCAGCTATCCGGCAGACCCGCACGTGCAGAGCAAGACCACCAGACGAAAGGACAGTCTAGTGCGCAAGAGCACTGCTTGCCCCACTGGGCGCCGTTGCCGCCTGCCTCATGGCAGTCACGGTGATGGTCGCCCCGGCGCAGGCCGACCCGACGAACCCCCCTGGCCCGCGCCAGCTGGCCGGCGTGGGTTCGGACACGACGCAGGATGTGATGAACGGCCTGGCCGACGCCATCTCCATCGGCGGGACCAAGCCGCTCGCCTCGTACGACGCGACAGGTTCGGCGACCATCCAAACCAAGGCCGACCCGGCATGCGTCATCAACCGGCCCAACGGATCCGGCGCAGGCCGCACGGCTCTGCTCCAGCAGCTCCAGCTCCCGGCCAACTGTCTGCAGTGGTCGAGGTCGTCTGCGCTCAACCTGGCGGCGGCTCCGGTGCAGCTGACCTACGTGCCGTTCGCGGTTGACGCCGTCACCTACGCAACCACGGACACGAGCTCCGTCCCTCGGCAGCTCACGTTGGCGCAGCTCCAGGCCATCTACAAGTGCCAGATCCCAGGCTTCCAGCCCTACATCCCGCAGGCCGGTTCGGGAACCCGGGCCTTCTGGCTCGGCCAGATGGGCATCACGGAAGCCCAGCTCCCGACCTTCCCCTGCATCAAGGACAACAAGCCGGGCGTCGGCCCGATCCAGGAGCACGACGGCCGAGTTCTCGACTGCGGCGAACGAGATCGTGCCGTTCTCGGTCGCGCAGTACATCTCGCAGCAGTCCAACACGATCGCGGACATGCGCGGTCGCTCCGAGCTCGGCGTGATGGACGGTCAGTCGGCGTTCGTTCTGAACACCGCTTCGACGGCCAAGCGTGACGTCTACAACGTCATCCCGACCTCGCAGGAGGGCGTAGCGCCGACCAGCACCGTATTCGTCGGCGCCAACTCCGCGATCTGCCAGCAGACCGCCGTTATCCAGCGCTACGGCTTCGGCCCGAACGCCAACTGCGGCAGCACTGCGCAGCGCACTCCCGCTCCATGAGCCAACAGCGAAGCTCTCGTTCTCACAGAGGAGACAAACGAGTGTTAAGGAAAAGGCTCTCACGCCTGGTTCGCGACTGGCGTAGCCAGCGCTTGTCGCGACGTCGGGTGCGGTCATTCTGACCGCTGGAACAGCGAATGCCGCTGACCGCGGCAACTTGACGATGACGTCCACAGTTCCGGAGCGGGTGTTCTGGCGCCGAGCTTCAACACGGACGGGCCGTGCTTCGACCCGGCGGTGGCCCACCGGATCAACATGACTGGTGTCGGGAGCAACGAGTTCACGACCAAGTTCCCCAACGGTCTGCTGATCGTCCTCCAGACGACGGCGAACTTCTCCCTGACCGACCCCGTCACGCTGCCGATGCGCGACAACCTCTTCAACATTGCGACGGTTGAGGGGATCACCAACATCGCAGGCACCTACAACATCGAGTACCAGTGCGTCGACGTGTTCGGCATCACTGTTCACGACACGTACGACACGCAGATGAGCGTTCAGCAGCCGGGCAACCTCGACACCATCACCTGGCAGCAGGTTGTGGCTGCGACGCCGACCACGACGACGCTGGACGCGGCGCCGGCGAGCCCGGTCCAGGCCGGCACCTCGGTAACGCTCACGGCCAATGTCACTCCGGCTGGGGCGACCGGTGACGTGCAGTTCCAGAACAACGGAACCGACTTCGGTAGCCCCGTCGCGGTCGCTGGCGGCCAGGCGGTCCTCACGACCACCTCGCTGCCCGTAGGCACCAACTCGCTGACGGCCGTTTTCACGGGTACGGGCGGGTTCGAGAGCTCAACCTCGGCTCCCGTGTCGTACCAGGTGACTCCTGGCGCGACGGTGACTAGCACGTCGCTTGGAGTATCGGGTGGCCAGTTCGAGGGCCAGCCCATCAACTACACCGCGACCGTCACGCCGAGTGGCGCGGTGGGTTCGGTGCAGTTCAAGGAGGGTGGCACGACCTTCGCCACGGTTCCCGTGACCGGTGGTCAGGCGACCTTCTCAGAGCCGACGGGACGTCCTGCGGGTTCGTACAACTTCTCTGCATCGTTCGTTCCTGACGACCCGACGCAGTTCACGGCGTCCGACTCGCTGACCGTGCCTCGCACGGTGAGCCCTCCTGCGGGCAGCAACCAGGCCACTGAGGAGATCCAGGTCGAGATCCCGGCCGGTGCTCTGACGATCACGGTTGAGAACAACAACCCAGTCGTCCTCGCCACGGCGGAGCTCAACCCGGCGGCAACCCGGTTCGTGTCGCCGCTGTCGGCTCCGACCAACCGGCTCAACCCGGTGACGGTCACCGACACCCGCGCCGGGAACGCGGGGTGGACCGTTTCCGGTCAGGCAACTGCGTTCGACAACGGTGCCGGCGGAGCTATCAACGCCGGCAACCTGGGCTGGGACCCTGATGTCGTCGACTTCAACCCGGGCCAGACCGTGAACGCCGGTGCCATTGTTCCTGCGGGCGATGGCCTGCCCGTGGGTGACACGAGCGGGGCCGGTCTCGCGGCATCCCGCACGCTGGCTTCCAGCCCGGCTGGGTCCAGCCTCGGTACGGCGCACCTCACCGCGAGCCTCGAGCTCATCGCGCCGACCACGACGGTCGCAGGGACGTACACGTCCATCCTGACGCTGACCGCCATCTGAGTTAGCTCACATGGGGTGGGGCGAGCCATTTGCTGGCTCGCCCTTCCTCCCTAGACAGAGACACCGCAAGGATCGGATCCCACACATGACCCGCCGCCTCGTCCACCGGTTCGCCGGCCTTCTCGCGCTCGTCACCGCTCTTGCCGCTTTCCTGACGACGACATCCCCGCCAGTCGCGCAGGCAGCCGCCGCGGTTGCGCCTGCCCAGGCGACAGAAACGCTGACATTCGGTACGCAGCCTGCGACGGCGGGCTCACCTGACGAACGACCCGACTATTCGCTGAGCGCAACCCCAGGCGCGGTTTTCAATGACGAGATCGCCATCCGCAACTACAGCGAGCAGCCGCTCGAGCTGCAGGTCTACGCCAGCGACGCGTTCAACACCGATGACGGCGGATACGACCTCAACGCTGCCAACGTCGAGCCAACAGACATCGGCACCTGGGTCTCGCTCGCACAGTCCACCGTGACTGTGCCTGCTCGGGGGTTTGTCATCGTTCCCTTCACCGTGACTGTGCCCCCACAGGAGGAAGTCAAGCCCGGGGACCACGATGGCGGCATCGTCGCCTCATTGCGCTCCTACCAGACAGACGCGAACGGCAACCGCATCGCACTCGACCAGCGCGTTGGGACCCGCATCCACGCCCGGATTTCTGGCGACCTCATCCCCGAACTTGAGGTCGACAACATCAAGCACCGCGTCAAGGGCATCTGGGGCCTGCGTGGTGACATCGACTTGACCTACAGCGTGAGCAACACAGGCAACATCCGGCTTGCCGGCGACCAGACAGTGACCATCTCGGGGTTGGGCGTCAGTGTCGACGGCCCGAAGCTCGACCGGGTGCCGGAGTTGCTACCCGGTAACAGCTACACCGTCCACACGACCATCGAGGACGTTCCGCTGGCGTTCCTGCTGCGCGCCAACGTCCGAGTCGACCCCGTTGTGGTCACGGCCGAGGATGCTGCGAACGATCCGCCGGCGTTCACTCGCAGCACGTTCGTCTGGGTGTGGACATGGATATTGCTCCTGCTTCTTGTGATCGGGCTCATCGCTCTGGGTTGGTGGCTGAGGCGTCGCCGCCGGCAGCGCATTGGCAAGGTCGAGGCTGCCTATGCCGCGCTTGCGGCGCAGCTTCCGGCAGGAACTGGTGCCCGGTCTCTCGGGCCCAACAAGGCGGGAGTCCCGGATGCGTAGCCCTTGGATCGCGTGCCTTGCCGCCGGCTTCACCGCACTGGCCGTGACTCCCGTGCATGCCGGGGAAATTGAGTCAAGCGGCTCGATGACATGGGAGCCGGCCGCGGGCAGTGTCTATGCCGGCATTTGGCTCCAGACCGATGGCCCGTGCGCCGAGGAGGCGACCAATGTCTACGCCAGGCTCACCGGCCCCGGCTTCGACTCGGCTGGGATGGTCGTGATCCCCAACGCGGCAGTCGGTGTCTCCACCTCTGAGCCCATGATCTTGCCGCTGCAGGACAACCTGTACAACTTCGCGCAGCGTGCCAATCTGCAGCGGCTGGATGGGAACTACACGCTAGACGTCATCTGCACGGATGAGTTCGGAGTCGAGACGCTCACCAAGTACAGCTCGACGGTGGCGATCAGCCAAGGCGAGAACGAACCGCTCGACACGGCTACGTACGAGACTGGCCCCAACGTCGAAGCAGACGAGGGCGGATCGAACACCGGCCAGTGGGCTGCGTCCGGCGCCGCCGTGATGGCGGCGGCAGGTGCGGCCGTCTTCCTGGTCCAGCGACGTCGGCGAGCCTCCTGCGGAGGCCAGTGGATGACCCTGACCATCGATTCGCGACCGGAGCCGCCCCTGCCTCCGACTGCGCTGCCGCCCCCCGCGGCAGCGTTGCCACCTCCGCCGCCGCCTGAGCCGCAGCGCCGTCCGGCATCGGCCGGCTGGGTGGTCGCGGGCACGGCACTGACGATCTTGGGCGCGCTGTTGCTGGGGTTCGCCGCTCACCTGGCACTTGTTAGCCACCTGATGCACGAACGGGAGCAGCAGATCGGGTACGACGAGCTGCGCGCGACGATGGCGCGCGCCACGACGCCAGTTGGGCAGAAGGACTTCCGTGGTGAGCTGGTAGTGCCAGGTACGCCGATCGCGCTTTTGGAGATTCCGACGATCGGCGTCTCCGAGGTGGTGCGCGAGGGGACGAGTTCAGGCGTATTGCAGATGGGCCCCGGCCATCGGCGCGACACCGTGCTGCCCGGACAACCGGGCGCAAGCGTGCTGATGGGCCGCAACTTCGCGTACGGCGGACCGTTCGGCGGTATCGACCAGCTGGTACAGGGCAATGGCATCCTCGTCACCACAGGCCAGGGCCAGGCCAGGTATGAAGTGGTCAAGGTCCGCAAGGCCGGCAGTCTCCAGCTGCCTCCACTCGAGGCAAACGAGGGGCGACTGACGCTGGTCACGGCCGACGGGCCGTGGTTCATGCCCACCGGTGTCGTTCGCGTTGATGCCGAGCTCGTCAGCGAGCCGCAGCCCAGACCTGCTCGCGCGATCCCAGCGAACGCCCTGCCGGAATCCGAGCAGGTACTGCAGACCGATCAGACCGCGCTCATCCCACTCGTGTTCTGGTGCCAGGCGCTCTTCCTGGCGGCTGCTGGCATGGTCTTCGCCCTCGCCAAATGGGGCAGATGGCAAGCATGGACGGTCGGTGTCCCAGTGCTCGTGGTGCTCGGGATCACCATCGCCCACACGACCACCCGTCTCCTCCCCAACCTGTTCTAAGCCTCATGGAGGAACCACACATGTCCGCAGTCGACGCCTACGCTGTGCCACCCCCGCCCACCGACACCTCGGTGTTGCCGGTCGTCCCTGTGCAGCCCGTACCACTCGCGTCGATCGAAGCGCGCAACCTCTCTGCCTGGTTCGGCGAGCGCAAAGTGCTCGATCGGGTGTCGCTGACCATGCAACCCGGACGGGTGACTGCGCTGATCGGGCCGTCGGGGTGCGGCAAGTCGACCTTTCTGCGGATCCTCAACCGCATGCATGAGCTCGTTCCGTCTGCGTCACTTGCCGGCGAGGTGTGGCTGGACGGCGTCGACATCTACGAGCGCAACCAACGGCTCACGGACGCGCGCCGGCACATCGGAATGGTCTTCCAGAAGCCCAACCCGTTTCCGGCCATGTCGATCTACGACAACGTCCTAGCGGGCCTCAAGCTCACCGGCATCCGCGCAAACCGCGATGCCAAGGACGCGTTGGTCGAGGAGTGCCTGATCAAGGCCGGGCTCTGGGTGGAGGTCCGCGAGCGGCTGCGTCAACCGGGAGGCGCGTTGTCCGGTGGCCAGCAGCAGCGCCTGTGCATCGCGCGTTCGCTGGCCGTACGCCCTCGTGTGCTGCTCATGGACGAACCGTGCTCGGCGCTCGACCCGACGTCGACTCGGCGCATCGAGGAGACCATCGGCGAGCTCGTGTCGGAGGTGACCATCGTCATCGTCACGCACAACATGCAGCAGGCTGCCCGCGTCTCGCAGCAGTGCGCGTTCTTCCTCGCCACCCACGACACGCCTGGGCACATCGTTGAGACGGGCGGCACGCAGCAGCTGTTCACCCAGCCGAGGGACCCGCGGACTTCCGACTACGTGCACGGCCGCTTCGGCTGACACCTTGGGACCGAGGGCGACGTGAGCAGTCGCCGTTCCCGCGGGAACGCCTGCGGCGGGCTTCGTACGGACTCGATGGGGAGCTTCCGCTGCGTCATCACTGCAACACCTAGAGCAACCGCCAATGGACGCCCAAACCGTGGCGGAGGACCGTCTGAACATGGCCAAGGCGTTGCGCTGCCGGGTGGGCTGGCACAAGTGGCTCAAACGCTTCACTGACGACCATGTGCAATATCGCGTGTGTCAGCGGTGCGGCAAGGAGGACACAAGCAACCTGTCGACGCCCGGCGCCATGGGCGGCGGCTTCTAGCCGGACGTGTCCCTGTCGGGTGGCGCAGCCGCACTGGTCAGCCGATGTCCGGACGAACCCGAACACGGCCGGAGACGAGTCGCGACGACGTGCGGCCCATGACGCTGGCCACGATCGTCACCACTCGGTCCGCGACGTGGCCACCATCCTCGGCGACTTCGACCGAGGACTTCCCAACGCGCGAGGGCTCCGCGCAGCAGCCGAACACGGCGCGGACGAGCGCCCCTGCCGGGACGGCCAGCTCGAGAACTGAACTCACTCGCCCGGCGGCACCTGGAAGGCCCGGACCTCGATCCGGCCGCCGAGGGCCTTCGACGCCCGGGCAGCCCAGCCAAGGGCGGCCTCCTCGTCAGCGACGTCGATCACCCAGAAACCCCCAAGGTACTCGGGAGCCTCGACGAAGGGGCCGTTGACGGTGCTCAGCGACTCGCCGGTGTTGTCGACAGTGATCGCGCTCGAGGGCGGCATCAGCCCGCCCGCGAAGACGAAGGCGCCGGTCGACCGTCAGCTCCTCGATGATCGCACCAGTGGCAGCCATGGCCGCCTCGAGCTCGGCCGGGTCCATGGTCTCCATGGTGGGCTCCTCGTCGGAGTCGTGCGGAACGGACAGCAGGTATTGGCTCATGCCGTGTACGACCGTCCTCGAGGCGGGAACTCATCGGCCGACGTTCCGCTCCCGCTTCGGACGATCGCAGAATCGGTAGCCCTCGGTGAGCAGCCCGGCCACATCGTTCCAGTCGACCTGGTCGTCGAGCACCGGCGCTGCGCCAACTCGCCAACCGCCTCGTCGGCATCCTGCACGGCTGCCTGAATACCGGAACCACCTACGACGAACACACCGCCTGGGACCACCACACCCAAGCCGCCGCCATGACGGGGGCCGCACCTGGACGGTCTTCAGCGAGTCTGGCTACCACACGCTGGACTGCACCACGCAAAAGGCGTGCTGGGCCGCCGGTGGCGGTGGCCGCGTTGCGGTGCTGTCGGCGGACCGGTAGTCGCGTCAAGCCGCGTCTTGCCGATGATGCCCACGCCCGCGTGGCGTGATCACCTCGGCGAACGTGTCGGCGATCAGCTGGTAGCCCGCCGGGTTGGCGTGGATGTCGTTGCGCAAGCACATGAACGTCAGCCCGCAGATCGTGGCGACGTTGACAGGTACGGTGCCAAGACCCGGCACGCTTACCGGGGTAAAGTCCTCGCTCTGGAACGCCTCGTCAACTCGCGCGACCCGGAACTTGCTGGCCTCGAAGGCAGCGGTCTCGATCCCATTGACCTGACGGAGCAGTCCTAGTGACTGCGTGGCCAGCGCCTGCCCCGCCGGACCGAGCAGCCAAGCCGCAAGGAACGGGTTGTAGTAAGTCATGCCCGCGTACGTCGGCCGCCCGCCGCCCGCCTTGCGCAGATCGCTCAGCGCGGAAGGCAGCAGGTCGCTGATGGCGTTGAGGCCGCCAGCGATGCAGGTCATGTCGATCACGCCGCCGCGCACGCAGGCGGCCACGTCATTCGCGCCGATGTCGAAGGTGACGTACTCGACCTTGCCGCGGTGCTCGCGGAGAAACTCGACGGCCGCACCAAGCTGATTGCCTGCGTCGCCATAGTCGCAGCGCCCACCGTTGACCATCGTCACGACGGTTTCGCCGCTGCAGCCGAGCTTGATCAGCTTTAGGCCTGGGTTGTCCGCATGCAGGTCCGCGTACAGCCGGTCGACGTAACCCTCATCGCTGTCGCCGACACCCGGCATGAACCCTTGAGCGAGCGAGTCGCCGAGCGCCACGTAATAGGTGGTCCGTCCGTGGCCCTCGTCGGGTGTTGCCGAGCTCGCCGGAGCGGCCGTCGCTACGAGAACCGCGACGCACGAGATGACCATGCCGATGATCCGGGACGGACGCGCCATTGCGACCTCCAGTCGAGCGGCCGTCGCCGACGCAGCCGATGCAGCCGGAGCGTACCCGCCCGAGTACGGTTGACACGTCCTTCCGGCCGTACAGGAAGATCCTGACCCGCGGTGATCGACACCACGAAGCACGCCGCCGAGACCCCCGACCACCCCCAACCGTGGGCCGAGCTTGGCCTCAAACAGGACGAGTACGACCGCATCCGCGGCATCCTCGCGCGCCGCCCGACGAGCAGCGAGCTCGCGATGTACTCCGTGATGTGGAGCGAGCACTGCTCCTACAAGAGCTCCAAGGTCCACCTCCGGCAGTTCGGCGACAAGGCTCCGCAGACGGCCGCGCTGATGGTTGGCATCGGCGAGAACGCCGGCGTGGTCGACATCGGCGATGGGTACGCCGTCACCTTCAAGGTCGAGTCGCACAACCACCCCTCCTACGTCGAGCCGTACCAAGGTGCCGCTACCGGCGTCGGCGGCATCGTCCGGGACATCTTGTCCATGGGTGCTCGCCCCATCGCGGTCATGGACCCGCTGCGGTTCGGCCCGCTCGACCACCCCGACACCCACCGCGTACTCCCCGGTGTAGTGGCCGGTGTCGGTGGTTACGGCAACTGCCTCGGTCTGCCCAACATTGGCGGCGAGGTCGTCTTTGACGAGACCTACCTCGGCAACCCGCTCGTCAACGCGCTCTGCGTCGGAGTCATGCGGCACGAGGAGATCCACCTCGCCAAGGCGGCCGGGGTGGGCAACCAGGTGATCCTGTACGGCGCCAAGACCGGGGGCGACGGCATCGGCGGCGTGTCCGTACTCGCCTCGGAGTCGTTCGACGCCACGGGGCCAGCCAAGCGCCCGTCCGTCCAGGTCGGCGACCCGTTCATGGAGAAGCTGCTCATCGAGTGCACGCTCGAGCTGTTCCGCGAAGGGCTCGTGCTCGGGATCCAGGACCTCGGCGGTGCCGGCCTGTCCTGCGCGACGTCCGAGCTCGCGAGTGCGGGCGAAGGCGGCATGCACGTGGTGCTCGACACCGTCCCGCTACGCGACGCGTCGCTCGCTCCTGAGGAGATCCTCATGAGCGAGTCGCAGGAGCGCATGATGGCGATCGTCGAGCCGGCCAAGGTTGACCGGTTCCTCGAGATCTGCCGCAAGTGGGACGTCGACGCCGCTGTCATCGGCGAGGTCAACGACTCGGGCCGACTCACGATCGAGTGGCGCGGCGAGGTGGTCGTCGACGTGCCGCCGCGCACGGTGGCGCACGAGGGCCCGGTGTACGAGCGTCCGTACGCCCGACCGTCCTGGCAGGACGCATTGCAAGCGGCGACGCCGGATGCGCTCGCACGACCGTCGTCCGGTGACGAGCTGCGCGCGACGCTGCTGCTGCTCGCCGCGTCACCCAACCTTTGCGACAAGTCGTGGGTGACCGACCAGTACGACCGGTACGTGCTCGGCAACACGGTCCTGGCCCAGCCTGAGGACGCAGGTGTCGTACGCGTCGACGAGTCCACCGGCCTGGGTGTCGCGATCTCCACCGACTGCAACGGGCGGTTCGCCAAGCTCGACCCCTATGCAGGGGCGCAGCTGGCCCTGGCCGAGGCCTACCGCAACGTCGCGGTCACTGGCGCGCGCCCGCTTGCAGTGACCGACTGCCTCAACTTCGGCTCGCCCGAGGACCCCGATGTGATGTGGCAGTTTGCCGAGGCCGTACGGGGGCTCGCCGACGCCTGTCAGGAGCTCGGCACACCGGTGACCGGCGGCAACGTCAGCTTCTACAACCAGACCGGCGAGACGGCGATCCTGCCCACCCCGGTCGTCGGTGTGCTCGGAGTGCTCGACGACGTCACACGCCGTACGCCGCAAGGGTTCCGCAGCCCTGGGCAGGTCATCTACCTGCTGGGCACCACCCGTGACGAGCTGGCCGGGTCGGAGTGGGCGCACGTCGTACACAGCCACCTCGGCGGTCTGCCGCCGCAGGTCGACCTGGCGGTCGAGCGCGAGCTCGCCGACATCCTCATCAACGCCTCGCGCGACGGCCTGATCGACGCCGCACACGACCTGTCCGACGGTGGCTTGGCGCAGGCGCTGGTCGAGTCGACGCTGCGTTACGGCGCGGGCGCGCGGGTGTGGGTGCCGGACGGGATCGAGCCGTTCGTGTTCCTGTTCTCCGAGTCGGCGGGGCGCGCAATCGTCGCGGTGCCGCGCTCGGAGGAGGTCCGCTTCACCGACATGTGCACGGCGCGGCGGTTCCCGCACGAGCGCATCGGCGTCATCGACGACGGGGGAGCGCTCGACGTGCAGGAGCAGTTCAGCATCCCGCTCGACGAGCTGCGCGCTGCCTGGACCGGCACGCTGCCCGCAGCTTTCGCCTGAGTCGTCCTGCTTGGATGCGCTCAACTTCGCGTGTTGTACGTGCGTTTTCGGCTGCCGTGAGGCGCAAATTGCACGTTCAGCACGCGAGGTGGCGCGAGGCTCAGGCCGCTGGCTTCCGGCTGCGGGCTCGTTTACCCATCGCTTGCCACGTGGGCGTCTGCCGTTCAACACCCGCCCTTAGGTTCCCTCCGACTAGGCGTGCATGCCCAATGCCGGCACGTTCATCGGAAGGAAAAGAATGTCGCACTCTCGCCCTGCCCCCACCGTCGTCGGATGGCTCTGACGGCGGCCGCGGTCGCGGGGCTCCTCGGCGTGGCGGTTGTCCCCGCTCACGCGCAAGACCCAACAAACGCCGCGCCACGGATCGACGGGCCGACCCTGCTCACGACCGACGTCAACAAGCCCATCAAGCTGGACGCCGGCCTGAGCGACGACGGCGTCGTACGGGCCCCGGACCTCACCGTCACCGTCAGCGGCGGCACCCTCGACCTCGCCGACCAACCCGGCCTCACCATCACCGGCGACAAAACCAACGCGGTCACCGCCACCGGACCAGTTGCGGCGCTCGACAAGGCGCTGGAGAAGGCCGTCGTCACGCCCGATCGCGGCTTCGAGGGCACGGTGGCCCTGCATCTCGCAGCCGGTGACGGCGGGCTCACGACGCAGGCCGACCTGTACGTCGACGTCCGCAAAGGCGGGCTCCCGGACGTGCAGCTCAAGCCGCTCGGTGGCATCGACCTGCCCGCCGGCTCGGAGATTGCCGCCTACGACAAGCGCAGTGAGCGCGCCGTCGTCGTCGCTGGGACATCCACCCTGGCCAGCATCGTCGATCTATCGAGACCCAAGAGCCCCAAGCTGATCACGACTGTGGACCTCTCGGCTTTCGGCGGCGCGCTGTCGAGCGTGGCCATCCGCGACGGTGTGGCCGCGATCGCGGTCATCAACTCACCGAAGACCGAGCCGGGCAAGCTCGTGTTCATCGACCTCAACGGCCGGATCCTCAAGGACATCGTGGTGGGAGCCAACCCCGACATGGTGGCGTGGACACCTGACGGTGACACCATCCTTGTCGCCAACGAGGGCGAGCCCGAGTGCGTCGACGAGACTACGTACGTAGATCCCGAGGGCTCGGTGAGCATCGTCGACGTTGACCATGGCATCAAGCGGCTCGATCAGGATGACGTGACGACGGCCGACTTTGGCGCATTCGACGCGGCCGCGCTGCGCGCCGAGGGCGTACGGATCTTCGACATCGCCGCCAGCGCGGCCGCCGACCTGGAGCCGGAGTACATCGCCGTCGACGAGGACTCCCGCAAGGCCTGGGTCACTCTCCAGGAGAACAACGCCATCGGCCTGCTCGACCTGCGCAATGGCGAGTTCACCGACATCGTCCCGCTCGGGTTCAAGGACCACTCGTTGCCGGGTAATGGTCTCGACGCCAGCGACCGCGACGGCGGCAACATCATCGTGCCGCACCCGGTGCTCGGTATGTACCAGCCCGACTCCATCGCGGCGTTCGAGGCGCGCGACCACCGCACGTACACCGTCAGCGCCAACGAAGGTGATGTTCGCGAGTGGGAGGGCTGTGTCGAGGAGGAGGAGCGGGTCAACGACCTCGACGAGAACGTGCCCGACGAGACGTACGGCCGGCTCGCCGTCACCAACGCCGTGCCGTACGACGGCAACCCGGCCAACGGTCTCTACAGCTTCGGCGCCCGGTCGTTCTCCATCCGCGACACGAAGGGTCAGCTCGTCTGGGACTCCGGCGACACCCTCGAGCGGCTCACGGCCGACCTGCTGCCCGCGTTCTTCAACGTGAGCAACGAGGATGCGCCTGAGCGTGACTCACGAAGCGACGCGAAGGGCCCCGAGCCGGAGGGTGCGACGGTCCTCCACGCGTACGGCCGCGACCTCGCATTTGTGGGCCTCGAGCGCATCGGCGGGATCATGGCCTTCGACGTCACCCGACCCACGGCGCCGCAGTGGCTGGAGTGGGAGACCTCGACCTTCGACTTCAACAACGTCGAGGGCGACCGCGGCCCCGAGGGGCTCACCGTGATCGACGCCAAGGACAGCCCGACCGACCGGCCGCTGGTCGTCGTCACGTACGAGCTCAGCAACACGCTGCAGGTGTTCGAGGTCACCGGCCGGCGCTGACGACGTCGTCCGGGGCCGCGGCACCGAGTCCAGAGACGTCGGCCGGGACGGGTGCCGGCGCCGAAACGGGCACCGTCATCAACGTCGACGAGCGGGACTTCAGCATCGAGCTCTCGACGATGGAGCTCAGCGCTGGCACGTACACGTTTGTCGCCACCAACAGTGGAGAGACGACTCACGCGCTCGAGATCGAGGGCGAGGGGCTCGAGGAGGAGACCGACGATCTCTCGCCCGGTGACTCCGGCTCCCTGACCGTCACGCTCGAGGCGGGCGACTACACCCTGTACTGCCCGGTCGACGGTCACAGAGCAATGGGCATGGAGGTGCAGATCACCGTTACCTAGGGAGTCACGCGGGCCCGCGCAGCCGCGCCAGCGTCAAGCCGTCGGCAACCGGGAGCACGACCGCGTCGACCCGCGGATCTGCAGCGACGTGGTCGTTGAACGCCCTGATGGCGAGGGTGTCCTGGTCGCTTGTCGCCGGGTCGACAACCCGTCCGCTCCACAGCACGTTGTCGACCGCGATCAGACCGCCGGGGCGCATCCGGGGTACGAGCTCCTCCCAGTACGACGCGTACCCACCCTTGTCGGCGTCGATGAACGCCAGGTCGACCGTCGGCTCGGCCGGCAGCGCCGCGAGCGTCTCCTTCGCCGGCGCGAGCCGCAGCTCGATCCTGTCGGACACCCCCGCCCGCTCCCAGTAGCGACGCGCGATCGACGTCCACTCCTCGCTGACGTCGCAGCACAGCAGCCGCCCGCCGGGCTCGAGTCCGCGCGCGATGCAGATCGACGAGTAGCCGGTGAACGTGCCGACCTCGACCGCAAAGCGCGCCTGCACCAGCTGAGCCAGCATCGTCAGCAGTGCGCCCTGGTCCGGACCTATCTGCATGCCCGCGGCGCGACCCGTGCCTTGCGTCTCCTCGGCGAGCGCCCGCAGCACCTCGTCGGGTGGCTTGCTGTGCGCAGTCGCGTACGCGGCTAGTTCGTCACTGACACCTAGATCATTGCGGCCCATGCGTCACACGCTAGCCCGTGTCAGACCAACCCGGCCTCGTGCACGCTGATCGCGACCTGCACGCGGTTGGTGACACCCAACTTGTCCATGACCCGGGAGACATGGGCCTTGACTGTGGCCACGCTCATGTAGAGCTCAGCCGCAATCTCGGCGTTGGACTTGCCTTGGCCGACGGCGACGGCTACTTCTCGCTCGCGGTCGCTCAGCTGATTCAGCAGTGCCTGCGCCTCGGCTGACCTATCCGTGCGGTCGGCTGCGGTCACCTTCCGGATCAGCTGAGCCGTGACGCTCGGCGACAGGATCGGCTCACCGCGGGCCACCCGTCGTACGCCGTCGACGATGTCCTCCGGCCGGGTGTCCTTCAGCAGGAACCCCGATGCCCCGTCGGCCAGCGCGCGGGCGACGTACTCGTCCGCATCAAACGTCGTGAGCACGATGATCTGCGGAGCGCCCGGCGTTGCCACCAGTCGACGCGTGGCCTCCAGCCCGTCCATGCGCGGCATGCGGATGTCCATCAGGACCACGTCGGGGGCCGTGGCGCGTACGACGTCGAGGCCCTCAGCGCCGTTGCCGGCTTCGCCGACGATCAGAAGGTCGGGGGCTCCTTCGAGGATCATCGACAGCCCGGCCCGGACGAGCGCGTCGTCGTCGATGAGTACGACACGGATCGCCGCAGACGACTGACCCGACGTCACGCCGGCCATGGTAGCCGCGCCCGTACGACGAACAGTCTGGACCGTGTGACGCGGTGGTCGAGCCGTCCACCACTCAGCTCTGCCCGCTCGGCGAGGCCGACCAACCCAAGCCCCGCTCCCGGCGTGCCGTTCGTCGAGCCGACGGGGAGGGGATTGAACACCACCAGGATCAATGACTTGCCGGGCTTGCCCGAGACAATCACGTCGACCTGGGTGTTCGGCGCGTGCTTGCGGGCGTTGGTGAGGCTCTCCTGCACGATGCGATAGGCATTGCGCCCGATCGAGTCGGGCAGCTCGTCGACGTGTTCGGCCACGCGGTTGCGCAGCCGGATCCGCGCCCCGAAGCGGCGCTCGTCGGCCAACAGATCGTCGAGGTCGTGCAGCGTGGGTTGCGGCTGCTCTGGCGCCGCGTGCTGCTCACCGTCCCGCAGGATGCCAAGGACCTCGCGCAGGTCGGTGAGTGCACGGTGCGCGTTGTCTTGGATGACGCCCGCGACCTTGGCGGTCTCTTCCGAGCTGAGGTCGGTGCGGTAGGCCAACGCTCCGGCGTGCATGGCGACCAGCGAGATGCGGTGTGCCAGCACATCGTGCATCTCCCGGGCGATGCGGGCGCGTTCGTTCGTACGGGCCTGCGCGACACGCAGTGCCTGCTCGTCCTCGGCCCGCTCCGCGCGGTCGCGCAAGGTTGCGACCAGCTCGCGGCGAGCGCCGATGTACATGCCGATCGCAACCAGCACACCTGTGATCAACACGTTGAGCGCAAGGAGCACCCACCACGGGGCGTCGTCCACCGGGTGGGCGTAGGCGTAGATGCTCCCGGAGACGACGGACAATGCCGCGGCCGGGATGATCTCGCGCCACAGCCGACGCGTTGCTAATGACACTATGGCCAGTGCCGTTGCCCCGGTGGCAAGAGCGAAGAAGCTGGACAGGCAGGCGAGGACGATGACGACGGGCAGCGGGTACCGGCGGCGATAGTGAACGATGATCAGACTGATCGCGAGCACCAGCAGCTCGAGCCAGAACAGCAGTGGCGTTTCCTCCGCCTGCTTCTCGACGACCTCCACCCAGGTCACGAGGCCGATCAGCACGGCCACGAGGTAGCGCCAGGTCGACTGCCACCTGTTCAACGGAGGAGGCGGCACCGGCTCGGTAGACGGTGCGCGAAGGTTCACTTCGTCAGGCTAGGCGCGCTGTCGGCTGTCTGCGTACCCGACGGGAGTCGACGGCGACAGCGACTTTCGGCTATCCCTTGGCGGCCCTGGGACGGATGTGCGGCCCCGTCGGTGTGGCCAAGATGGAAGCCATGATCGAAGTCACAGGACTCACCAAGCGTTACGGCAAGTACGTCGCCGTCAACGACGTCTCCTTTTCAGTGGCGCCGGGCACGGTGACCGGGTTCCTCGGTCCCAACGGCGCCGGCAAGTCCACCACGATGCGCATGATGGTCGGCCTCACGCTTCCGACCGCAGGCAGCACCACGATCTTCGGGCTTCCGTACGCCCAGATCCCCAACCCCGGCACCCACGTCGGTGTCCTGCTCGACGCCTCGGCGCAGCACGCCGGCCGTACGGGTCGCGAGGTGCTCACGCTGAGCGCGCGGGTCATGGGCCTGGACGACAAGCGGGTCGACGAGATGCTCGAGCTCGTGGGGCTGACGAAGGTCGAGGCCAAGCGTCGCGTGGGCAATTACTCGCTCGGTATGCGGCAGCGACTCGGCATTGCCAACGCGCTGCTCGGCAACCCACGGGTGCTGATCCTCGACGAGCCGGCCAACGGGCTCGACCCCGCCGGTATCCACTGGATGCGCAGCCTGCTGCGTGACTTCGCCGACCGTGGCGGCACGGCCTTCTTGTCATCGCACCTGTTGCACGAGGTCGAGGTCATCGCCGACGAGCTTCTGGTGATTGGTCGTGGTCGCATCGTCGCGCGCGGCACCAAGGCGGAGCTGCTTGCCGGCGCGGGCACTCTGGTCCGCGGGCCGGAGTCAGAGGCGCTGGCCGCGGCGCTGAAGCGGGCGGAGCTCAGCTTCACGGCGCAGGCCGGGGGAGGCTTCCTCGTGGATGCCGAGTCGCTCGAAGTCGGTCGTGCCGCGGCAGCCGCAGGTGTGGTGCTCAGCGAGCTGCGGCCTGCGGAGAGCACCGGTCTCGAGGAGATGTTCCTGCAGCTCACGGCCGCCGATGCACGCGAGGAGGTGGCGGCATGACCGCCATGGCTACAACCGTTGAAGACCTGAGGGCGGCGCCAGGAGTCCCGCTCAGCCGACTGGTCCGGGTCGAGCTCCGCAAGATGATCGACACCCGTGCCGGCATGTGGCTCTTCATCGCCATCGGCGTGGTGACCGTCGCGGCGGTCACGCTGTTCCTCTTTTTCGCGGAGCCCCAGGACCTGACCTTCGTCAACTTCGCCGGCATTGCGCTCACGCCGCAGGGTTTCCTGCTGCCGATCCTCGGCATCCTGCTCATCACCAGTGAGTGGGGGCAGCGCACCGGACTGGTGACGTTCACGTTGGAGCCCAACCGGGCCCGCGTGGTGCTCGCCAAGGTGTTGGCCGCTGTGATCGTCGGGCTTATCGCTGTTGCGGTGCTGCTCTCGGTGGCAGCGCTGGGCAACGTGCTCGGGCTCCGCGATCCAGGACGGCAACGGCTCGTGGACGTTCGGTGGCCAGGGTCTGAGCTATGTGCTCATCCTGCAGGTCAGCTCGATCATCCAGGGCCTCGCCTTCGGCATGATCCTGATGAACAGCGCGGCCGCGATCGTGACCTACTTCGTGCTGCCGCTTGTCTTCGGCATCGTGTTCAGCTTGGTCAGCGCGCTGGAGGATGTCGGGCCATGGATCGAGCTGGGCACGGCGCAGACGCCGCTGTTCGAGTTCGACGAGGCGTTGACTGGATCCGAGTGGGCGCACCTAGGGGTCGCTTCCGTCATCTGGATCGCCCTACCGCTGGTCGCCGGGGTGATCCGCCTGACGCGCGCCGAGGTGAAGTCGGCCTAGCGCGGGCTCGAGAAGCAGCGCAGGGTCTAGGTTCCTGGCGTACGCGCATCTGCTGGCCTCAAAACCAGCAGATGCGCATACGCCGGGAACCGATGCCGTGGGTACCGCTGCCCGCTGGCCACCTCAGGCGGGCCGATAGCAGAGCAGCACGTTGCCTGACCTGAAGATCGTCGTTCGCAGCAGCTCGACCTTGACTCGGCCGGTCAACGAGCCGAACAGCGAGCGGCCGGCACCCAACAGGATCGGGTGCACCATGATGCGGAGCTCGTCGATCAGGCCGCGCTCGAGCAGTTCTGCCGTCAAGTGTGCGCTGCCGAAGACTGCGATGTCCTTGTCGTTCTTGGCTCTCAGGGCCGAGATCGTTTCCGCGAGGTCGCCGTTGGCCACGGTTGAGTTGTTCCAGTCAGCCGAGGCCAGCGTGGTGGAGAAGACAACCTTGGGCATCGAGTTCATGAAGTCCGCGATCGCCGGGGTGCTCTCCTGCGCCAGTGCCGACGGCCAGAATTCCGCCATTCCGACGTACGTCTTCCGGCCAAACACGAGCGTCCCGATGTCCCGCAGCTGCTCTACCGAGAACTCGAAGAACTCGGCGTCGACGTTGGGCCAGTCGAACTCGCCGTTCGGGCCCTCGTCATAGCCATCGAGCGAGGTCACTACAAACGAAAATACCTTGGCCATGGCGCACTCCTCCGCGAGACACAAGCGGGTCTCATGACTAGACGGCGCGGTACCCGCGAAATCATCGCGCCACCTGAATACGCTTTCAGGTCGTGCCGACCAGCCGACGCGCCGATCCCGCGGCAACCCGCGACGCCGTCCGGCAACAGTGGCGGTTCACCGGGGCGTGGTTGCGGGAGCTGCCGGTGGACGCGTGGCAGCAAACCTCCGCGCTCCCTGGGTGGACCGTGGCGGATCTCGTCCGGCATCTCGGGAGGGTGTTCGACTCGATGGCACGTCTCGAGCTGACCAGCGAACGACCCCTGACGATCAGCGCGTACGTTGCCGGCTACGCGCCCGCGGCCGCCGACATCGCCGCGGCCGCAACGACCCACCGCGACGACCGAGCTCCCGGCGAAACGCTGGCGCTGCTGGACGCCGACGAGGACGGTGCGTGGCAGCACCTCGAGAGCTTCCTGCCCACGGATGTCGTACGTGCTCCACGCGGGCCGATCCGGCTTGCCGACTATCTTGTTACTCGAGCCGTCGAGCTCGTGGTGCACACCGACGACCTCGCACGGTCGCTCCCGGACCGGCCACCACCTCCGCTCGACCGGAACGCGACCGGCATCGCGGTGCGCGCGCTCCTCGGTGTCCTTGCCGAACGGGCACCGGGCCGCAGTGTCGAGGTTCGCGTGCCGCCGCATGGCGTCGTGCAGTGCATCGAGGGGCCGCGGCACACACGTGGCACCCCACCCAATGTCGTCGAGACTGATCCGCTGACCTGGCTACGACTGGCCGCCGGTCGCACCACATGGAGTGCCGCGCGTGACGCGGTCAGCGCCAGCGGCGAACGGGCAGACCTGTCGCCGTACCTGCCGCTGCTCTGAGCTCATTCCTCGACCGCGTACGCCGTCGCCGTCCCCTCGGTCGTGAGAACAGCGATGACCCCATCGCCGCTTGCCGCGAGTCGCGCTGAGGTCGTACCCGCAGGCAACGACAACTCCTCCCAACCGTCAGGGTCACCGCGCCAGAGCGACGCCGTCGTCCGCCCGACCACGACGTAGGCCGTATGGTCACTCGTCAGCACAAGGGACTGGATCGCACCCGTTTCAGCGACCCCGGTCGGGCCGTCCGCTGCCTCATTCCACCGATCGGGCCGACCCCACCAGACCGCGTACGCAAGGTCACCGTCGGCCGAGCGCGTACCGACGGCCACACATTCCTCGCCCGCGCACGCGGCCCGAGATGGATTGCCCGGGTCATCGGGTAGGTCGATGCGGCGAGCTATCCCGGACGGCTCGACGAGCCAGAACTGGGCGACAGAGCTGGCGCTGCCGGAGCCTGTCGTGAGTCGGTCACCGGCGACCACAAGCCCGGCTGCCGAGCCCGCGGCGGCCGCCGCTCCGACCTGCCCTCCGGCATCGCTGGCCAGCGCCGCATCGGAGTCGTCACGAGTCCAGGCGGCACCATCGGCCGAGTGCCAGAGCGCCGCACCCGGGCCGCCGCCGTCCTCGCCGCGGTCCCACCGCCCGGCGATCGCGAAGCCGTTCTGCCACTCCGCGAGCTGCCCGACGGAGATTGCCTCTAGTCCGCCGAAGAGCGCGAAGGGTTGCAGCGTCTGAACGAGCGGCCCGCCCGCGGGGCCCGACCACGTCGCATAACGCGGGTTGCCATGCGAGCCGCCGCTCGTGACGCCAAGCGTGGCTACCGTGCCGTCGTGCACGGCCACCTGCGTGAGAGGCGCAATGCGCCCGTAAAGATCCTTGGGCTGCTCGAGGACCACCTCGCTCCAGGTCGCGCCATCGGCGGATCGCCACGCGGCCGGTCGAGAGTCGCCGCCAGCGGTGCCCACCGCCACGTACCCGTTCTCGCTCGATGCCACTGACAGCACGACCGGAGACTGACCGGGCAGCGCACCGAGCTCGCGCAGGGACGCATCATCGGCATGGGACGGGCTGCAGGCCGCGCACGCCCATGCCAGCGACAGAGCAAGGACGAGGACGCGCGGACGAGCCACGCATTCATCCTCGCGCACTCGGAGATTGTTACCCCGGCGGGATGTTCTGGTTGAGGTGGAAGACGTTGCCGGGGTCGTACTTCTGCTTGAGCGCCTGCAGCCGCTCGAACTTCGCATCGCCGTAGGCCTGCCGGATGCGGTCCTCGCCTTCGTCCATGAGGAAGTTGACGTAGACGCCGGCGTGGTGCGGTGCCAACGCGTCCCACAGGTCCCGCACCCACTCTCGCTCCTCCGCGAAACCGTCCTCTCCCTCGGTGATTCCCGTCAGGTTCAACGTGAATCCCGCCGACCGCGAGCTGAACACCGTCTCGTCGTCGCCCACCCGGGCGATGGCGCCGCCGCACTGCCAGATCGGGAAGGCGGTCCGCGGCGACCGCATGCGCCGGGCGTGCTCGACCGTGGTATCGATGACGTCGTCGCTGAGCTCGGCGACATCGCACGAACGCACGTAGTACCACCAGCCGTGCGGATAGCTGGGATCGAACGTCGCCTGGTGCTGCACGAACAGCTTGGGCTCGCACATGTCCAGCAGCGGAGCGCTGAAGTCTCGCAGTGGCTGGATCATGCGTCGCCCGTCGTCGACGGAGCCGGAGTAGAAGCAGATCACACCCACGACAAGGCGCCCGTGCAGTTCGGCCGGGATGGTGGGCAACGCCGGAAGCCTTCGGTGTACGACGATCGTCATGAGGTCGTCGGGCGCGCCAGCCACCCAGTCGCGGTAGAACCGCAGCACCCGGGGGGCCTCGTCGATCGACCACCAGATCGGCCCGGCGAGAACCGTCGGCCCGACAGCCTCGAGCCGGAACTCGAACTCGGTGACGACACCGAAGTTGCCGCCACCGCCACGCAGTCCCCAGAACAGGTCGGCGTTCTCCGACTCGCTCGCGCGGACCGTCTCACCGTCAGCCGTGACGACCGTGGCAGCGAGCAGATGGTCGATCGTCAGGCCGTAGCGCCGCATCAGCCAGCCCAGTCCGCCCCCGAGTGTCAGGCCGGCGACGCCGGTGTGGGTGACAATCCCGGCCGGCAGGGCCAGACCGTGCGGCTGCGTCACGGCGTCGAGCTCCCCGATCAGCACGCCAGGTTGGACCCGGGCCGTGCGTGCGTCGGGGTCGACGGCTATGCCTTTCATGGCCGAAAGGTCGACGACGACCCCGTCGGCACAGACCGAATGGCCGGGAAAGCTGTGCCCGCCACCTCGTACGGCGATCTCCAGGTCCTCCGCCCGAGCGAAGCGAATCGCGCCAGCAACATCGGCTGCGCTGGTGCAGCGCGCGATGACCGAAGGTCGCCGGTCGATCGAGCCGTTCCAGATGGCGCGACGCTCGTCGTACATGGAGTCGCCGGGGCGTACCACCTCGCCGTTGAGGGAGTCGATGAGCTCGTCGATGGCTCGGGCATCCGGTCGGGCGGCCGCTGCGGACGTAGGTCGTGTCACCATCATCGGACGGTGCGCCCCTCGCCAGGTGGTGTCAACCGAGTATTTGCAGGTGGCTACGCTCGGCGTCGTGACCGATGCTCTGCGTGCCGCTGTCGAACGCGCCCTCCCCGGTGTCAAGGCCGACCTGGAGCGGCTGGTCCGCATCCCGTCGGTGAGTGCCGACCCGGCCCGGGCAGGCGACGTCCAGTCCTCCGCCGAGGCCTCCGCCCAGCTCTTCCGCGACCTGGACTTCCCCGACGTCGAGATCCTCGCCGTGGACGGTGGCGCGCCCGCGGTGGTGGCCCGGCACCCGGCGCCGACCGGAAAGCCGACCGTTCTCCTATATGCGCACCACGACGTACAGCCCACTGGCGACAAGGACGACTGGACGTCGGAACCGTTTGAGCCGACCGAGCGCAATGGCCGCCTCTACGGTCGCGGCGCGGCCGATGACAAGGCTGGAATCATGGCGCACGTCGCGGCCCTTCGTGCGCACGACGGCGAGCCGCCGGTCGGCGTGACCGTGTTCATCGAGGGCGAGGAGGAGATCGGTTCGCCGACCTTCCGCGTATTTCTGGAGACCTACCGCGACAAGCTCGCCGCCGACGTGATCATCGTCGCCGACTCCAGCAACTGGTCGATCGGCTTGCCCGCGTTGACGACCGGGCTGCGCGGCCTCGTAGCAGTCGTTGTCGAGGTCAGGACGCACGCCGGTGCCGTGCACTCGGGGATGTACGGTGGCCCCGCGCCGGATGCGCTCACCGTGCTGTCCCGGGTCCTGGCGAGCCTGCACGACGATGATGGCAACGTCGCGGTGTCTGGTCTCGTCGTAGGCGACGCGGACCCGCTCGACTACACCGAGGAGCGGTATCGGGCCGAGTCCGGCCTGCTAGACGGCGTACAGCTCGTCGGCAGCGGATCGCTGACCTCCCGACTCTGGCGCCGCCCCGCCGTGAGCGTTCTCGCGATCGACGCCCCGGCGGTCGCGGACGCCGCCAACGTGCTGCTGCCGGTCGCCAGGGCCAAGGTGAGCATGCGGATCGCGCCGGGGCAGGATCCTGATCGTGCCTTCGAGGCGTTGCGCGACCACTTGATCGCGGCCACCCCTTGGGGAGCCAACGTCGACGTACGACTTGTCGAGTCGGCCGCCGCCGCCTCGCTCGACGCTGTTGGTCCCGTACATGATGCCGCCCGGGCGGCGTTCGAAGAGGCGTGGGGTGTCGCCCCCGTGGACATCGGCGTGGGCGGCACGATCCCGTTCATCGCCGAGTTCGCAGAACTCTTCCCCGATGCGGCGATCCTCGTCACCGGCGTCGAGGACCCGGACGCGCGCGCGCACGGCGCCGACGAGAGCCTGCACCTCGGAGAGTTCGCCAAGGCTTGCCTGGCCGAGGCGTTGCTGCTGGCCAAGCTCGGCGCCTGACTGGAGCTTCCCTGTCGGTCCCGAGGTCGCAATGGGCGCACGTCGGAGCGCGGTCGGCGGCGGTACAGGGCAATATGCCAGGCATGGCCTCGACCGGCGTGCCCGCGCCGCGACTTGGGCGCACGATGCGTCGAACGCGGCGAGCCATCCGGACACCGCGGGCCGCCGCGTTAGCCGGTCTCCTCTTCGCACTGTTGCTCACGTCGTCGTTGGTTCTCATCCGCCTCGCGGTCACGGACGAGGGGGAGGCCGGCTCGTGGATCACGAACGACTCGCGGCGCTCGGTCGTCGTGGTCTGCCTCAACCTGACGCCGATTGCCGGTATTGCGTTCCTGTGGTTCATCGGCGTGATCCGTGATCGGATCGGCGAGGGCGAGGACCGGTTCCTGTCTTCGGTGTTCCTCGGGAGCGGCCTGCTGTATGTCGCCATGTTGTTTGCGACAGCCGCAATTGCATCGGCGCTCGTGACGACGGCGGCCGATGCGTCGTCCAACCAGGAGTCGCAAGATCTTTGGGCGCTCGGCAGTCGCATCGTTTTCAATCTTGCGAACGTCTACGCGGTCCGGATGGCCGCCGTCTTCACCATGGCAACCACGACCATCGTCGCCACACTGGGGATCGTCCCTCGATGGCTTGTCGTGGCGGGCTATGCCTCGGCGGCCCTGCTGTTGCTTACCGCGGGTTTCATCCCATGGGTCGAGCTCGCGTTCCCGATCTGGGTCGCCGCGCTGAGCGTCCACTTCCTCCGTAGGCTCCGCGAAGCGTCAGCGTGAGCTCAACTGAATTCCCGCCGATGAGTTCGGCCAGTGTCGATTGTCTGACCTAGATCGGGAAGATGCAGCCAAGGTCATCGACACAGGGAGGCGACCGTTGCGAACGCTCGCCATCACGCAGAACATCACAGTCGACGGTTCGATCGAGCTGCTGGGAGACTGGTTCGAACCTCAGGGTCGGACCGATGTGGACACCTCAGATCTGCTTCTGGCCCAAGCAGTCCGACGACGCTAAAGGCATCACGGACTATCTCAACCGCGTCCAGAAATACGTGATCTCCTCGACAATGGTTGACCCCCAGTGGCAGAACTCGACGGTGTTGACCGGTGACCCTGTCGAGGAAGTTCGTGCGCTGAAAGCGATGCCCGGCCGCGACATCGTGGTCACGGGAAGCATCATGCTCTGCCACGCCCTGATCGGGGCCGGGCTGGTCGACGAATACCGGTTGTTTGTGTACCCAGTGGTGCAGGGCCGCGGCCGTCGGCTGTTTCCGGACGGGTTCGAGTTGCCGGAGCTGATACTGATCGAAGCGAAGGCGTTCCGCTCAGGCATCACGTACTCGCGCTATTCGCCTGCTTGACGACCTTCTGCCGCAGTGTGGAGGCGGCTACAAACTCCAGCGCCACCGGCTCGCCCTCGTTCCCATCCGGCGGCCCTCTGGATCCGAACTCGAGGCACCAGCGGGTTTATGCGGAGGGACGGCGAGAATGACACGACGGGTGGTGCGGCTCTGTCTGGCCGCTGTGTTGGCGATCGGTGCGGCGGTGGTGGTTGCCCCGCCGCCGGCCTCGGCGATCTCGGACGTCGACGCGGACGGGCTCGACGACGCGACTGAGGACGCGTTGGCGGCTCGGTTCTTCCCGTACGTGTGGTACGACAACGGCGAGGACTGGGGCTGCACGCACCCAGCCACGTCGTGGAATCCGGGCACCGCACTCGCTCGAGTGATTCCGCATCCGAACGACCCATCGAAGATCTCGGTGCAGTACAACCTGCTCTACTTCAAGGACTGCGGTGAATTCGCCGGATCGTTTGCACACAACGGTGACGTGGAGCCGTTCTCACTCACGCTTGCACCCAACGGTGCATGTCCCTACGGATACGGCGCCTTCTCGCTCAAGACAATCGCCCACTACCGCGGTGTCGGGGAGCACGCCGAGCAGAGGCTGCTCGGCAACTCGTGTACGTGGGGTCGGGAGGCCGGCGGCTCCCCGCAGGTCGCGCGCATCTATGCATCGGAGAACAAGCACGCCAACTATGTCTCGCTCGCGTCCTGCGACGCAGGACTGAGCGGGCTGGACCACTGCTCGGAGAGCTTCTGGCTGCCGTTCAATGTCGTCAACGTCGGCGAGCCGCACGCGCCTCGGGTGGACGAGCTGTCGGCCCACCAGTTCCCAGGCGAGTACGCCTGGTCACCGGTGCCTTTCCGAGGCAGCCGTGGTGACGGCGATGGCGATGCCGGTGTCATCCGCGACAAGTGGCTCGACCTCGCGACGATGGCGATGGCCCATGAGCCGCCACCGTCGACTCTGTGCAACCAGCCGGCCACGGCCTGGTACCAGACGCCCGGCCACAACCAGACGATCACTCAGGGCCAGCAACTGCTGGTTATCGCCGCAGGCGTCATGCCCGACTCGGTCGCGCAGTTCAAGTTCTTCCGCAATGGCGGAGAGGTGACCTACTACCAGACGCGTTGGGCCAACGACAACTGCGTGATCAACCAGGAGTACATGACGATCGGCGCGACCGTGTTCTCCCCAGGCACCTACCAGGTGCTCGCGGTCTACGAGGAGCCCGTCAGCACCGGTGGATCAGTGCCACGCATGCAATGGCTTCCTGACCTGTCCGTCGCGGCGCCTGCGCCACCGCCGCCCCCGCCGCCCCGTGATCCTGTGCCCCGCCCCTGCAGGTTGTGCCCGTCCCCGTTGTGACGCGCGATCCTGACAGGGGGCCGGCGAGGACGTCGATCCGTCCTCGCCGGCCCCAACCGGGACCCGTGCAGAGTCATCCGGTCTGCTCGTACGTCGTGATGGCCCGCTTCGTCGCCGTCATGCGCCAAGCTTCCTCAAGGAGCTCCCAGATCTCTTCAGGATCGGCGAGCTCGAGGTTTACCGTGACCCATGCCGAGGAGTTGGTGGACCACCCGGCCTCGTAGACCGCGGGCGCGGTCGCCAGCAGTGCAGCGCGCTCGTCGTGACGGGCCTTGATCATCGCCTGATTCTCCGGGTGGTTCACCCAGGCGAAGCCCTTTCCTTTGAACGTGATGTTGGTCCAGTTGAGGCCCTCTTTGAGAACGACCTCAGGCAGCCTGGTCGACATCTCAACGACCTCGGCGGAGGAAAAGGATCCTGCTTTGCTCACGGCCGTGATCCTGCCACCCGGGTCTGACCGTCTGCCCAAGCTTCACCAGCCGAGTTCACGTAGGCGCGCGTCGTCGATCCCAAAGTGGTGACCAACCTCGTGAACGACGGTCCGGCGAACCTGCTCCACAACCTCTCGATCCGTGCGACAGACGGCACAGATCGCTATTCGGTAGATCGTGATCCGGTCGGGCAGGACGCCCGCATAGCTCGGCGTGCGGCGGGTCAGCGGAATGCCTCGGTAGAGCCCGAGCAACCCGGGCGGTCCCGGTCGGTGTTCGACGGTGACCGCCACATTGCTCATCAGCTTGCCCAGTTCCGGGGGCAACCCATCGAGTGCCTCGGCGACCATGTCTTCGAACCGCTCCGGGTCGATATCGACCATGAAGCCATTTTCCGACCTGGCGGCACCGACTTCACGAGGTGCTACTGGATCTGGGACAGCTCCATGATCCAGTTCAGGTGCGGGCCGCGCCCGTGCTCACAGATATCTCCTCGCATCGCCCATGAACTGGCCGTCGATGATCGCGATGAGGGCGGCGTGTCTGTTCGTCTGCGCGGACCGCCGACCCCGGTATGAACGGGTTGCCCGCGCAAGCCCGTGACGATGCACCCTGCGGCCTCACAGAGGGCGATGCCAGCGGCGAAATGCACGCTCCCCTGCAACCGTCCGTCGGAAACGTACCCGGCGCGTCGACCAGCCGCCACCCACGCCACCGCAAGGGTGGTGGACACAACCCGCGGGCTGAAGGACGCCAGAAACACCGAGTCGGCCAGCATTCGCGCGGCGCGGAAGTGATCGCCGTTGGGATACGGCGGATCGAGATTGACGTCGATCAGTCGTGAACTCGACGAGGGGACGAGACCCTCGTCCGTGCCGCCTCGACGCACGCATGCCTGTCGCCCGTCGGTCCAGAAGACCTCATCGGTAAGCGGATTGGCCGAGGCGGCCGCCAGGACCTCCTCGTCGGCTAGCAAGGCCACGTTCACGGCAAACAGGGGTGTGTGAGCGGCGAAGTTCAACGTCCCGCATAGAGGATCAACTAGCCACGTTGGTGCGCCGATCCAGCCCCCAGCGTGCCGAGTTCCTCACCCTCAACGCGATCCGTCGGACGCGCTGCGCACAGGACGGCAACGATGGCCCGTTCCGCTGCCACGTCGACATCCGTCGCAAAGTCGGTCGGTGACTTCTCCGTACGGGTGAACGATCGCCCATACCGTTCGCGCACAATCGCGCGCCGGCTTCCGCCGCAGCAACAGCAAGCCCCGCATCAGTCAGCACTCGCCGAACCCTAACAACGCCCAGCCATGACGCTGACCGACGCTTGGCCAGGAGCGGCGAGGGCTACAAGGGTTAGCGCTTCTTCTCCGGCGGCAAGATTCCCGTACGGTCCTTCGCTTGCGTTTTCGCCTGTTTCTCGGCGCGTTTCTCCTTGAGACTCTTGCCCGCCTTCTTGGACATGTGCTGGCGGGGCGACTTGTCGGCCATGGCTGCTCCCTTGCCGGGAGCCCGGCAGGCTCCGATGAGCAGACAGTACGCCTCAACGCACTGCTGCGCGCACGAGTCAGACCGCCGGCGAGCGCAGCGCCGCCTTTGGCATGATCAGACGAGAAGTCTGGCGCGCGGGAGAGGGGCATCCTTTGCATTTGGAACGGGATGGCGTGAACGACCGCTGCGATGAGTTGATGGCCGATTGGCGGTCTGTGGTGACATGAGCAACCTAAGAGTCCACATCTCGGCCTCGCTTGACGGCTTCGTCGCGGGCCCAGGTCAGAGCCTGGAGAACCCGCTCGGCGTGGGCGGCGAGAGCCTGCACGACTGGGTCGTCGAGCTCCAGGTGTGGCGCGGGGCCCAGGGGATGGACGGCGGCGCGGTTAACGCGAGCACCCCGATCGTGGAGGAGGAGCTGGCCAACATCGGCGCCGAGATCATGGGCCGCGGCAAGTTCGGCCCCCCGGAGGGCGGGCCTTGGGCAGCCGAACCGTGGCCGGGATGGTGGGGTGAGAATCCGCCTTTTCACAAGCCGGTCTTCGTCGTGACCCATCACGAGCGTGAGCCGCTGACTTTGTCGGACACGACGTACACCTTTGTCACCGACGGGATCGAGTCGGCGCTCGAGCAAGCGCGGCAGGCCGCTGGCGGCAGGGACGTGTTCGTCGGCGGTGGTGCCGATGTGATCAACCAGTACCTGGCCGCGGGGCTCGTCGATGAGATCGAGCTGCACGTCGTCCCGATCCTGCTCGGCGACGGTGCTCGTCTGTTCGACGGCGTCGGCCCGGGCGTGAGACTGGAACAGGTCCGCGCCGTCGAGGCGCCCGGCGTTGCACACGTCAAGTACCGCGTCATGAGGTGACCACCACCACGACCGCCGAGCCCCGCCCTTGGTCAAGCCGCTATGAAACCTTCGACCGGCGGCAGTGGCGGAAGGTTGATCTTGTGGTCCTCATGGGGGTCGAAGGAATCCGTGCCGCTCTCGGAGCAAAGTGAGGCGTTCCAGCGACCGTTTGCCTGGCGAACACGGGCCGTGTCGATTGCGTCGCCGCAAGAGGACACTCCCGGGATTCGCGCCACACTAGGCGGCCGCACCGGGTAGATTCCGCAGCCTCGACGGTCAGGGGGAACCGTGTGAGCGAGGCGACCGAGGTCGAGCCCCGGGTAGCGCGGGACGTAGTCGAGATCGGCCGATCGATGAGCGCGTCGAGGCGCCGCAGGAACGCCAACTGGGCAACCCTGCTCGGCCTGGCCATTGCGCTCCTGTTGGCTGCCGAGATTGTTGCGGTCGGTCTCATGCTGCGTGACGGGCAAACCATCCGGCGCGACCTCGACAAGACGCAGGCTGTGCTGGTGGCAGCCGAGAGCCGCCTGCGCCAGGTCGACAAGCAGGTCGACGAGCTCGTCGACCAGATGGACGATCTGAGGGCCGAAAGTGGACGGACGCCGACAGCGCCGCTCGCCATCGACGCGGTTGTCCAGAAGACAGCCCAGTCCATCGTGAGCGTGCACTGCGCCGACCGTTCGGCATCCGGGTTTGTGATCCACACGGCGCTCGCGCCGGGTTTTCGCAGCGCGATCCTGACGAGCCATCACACGGTGCGGGCATGCACGTACGTGGACGGGCCATCAGCGTCGGTGACCCAGGGCGGCCAACAGTTGAGAACCGAGCTGTGGGCATGGGACGTCGCAAACGATCTGGCGTTTCTGTTCGTCGGACCTGCGCTTCCCGCTCTTGATCCGGCCCCGCCGGCGAACGTCGGCGACCCCGTCATTGCCATCGGATCGCTCCACGGGGGGGCGGCAAGCGCCAGCACGGGAGTGCTCCTCGGCGTCACGGAACGCTCGTACCACACCTCTGCGGACGCCGGCCCCGTTCAGTCTGGCGGTCCCTTGTTGGACAGGGCGGGACGGGTCCTAGGCACCAGCACGCCCACCCGCGACACGATCGGCGGCGACACGCTGACAGCCGTCCGCCTGCACGTCGCCAACGTCCGATCGGGTCAAAGCCGCCAGGCATCACCCCGGCTATAAGCCCTAGTTGGACAGTGGAAGCTAATGATTCGGGTCAGACGAGGACCCCAGGTGTCCTGAGAGCGGCATGACCGGTAAGTGGATGATGCTGGTCGGGTCAGATCAGTGCGTTCGTCGCCGTCTCTCCCAGCGAGTTCGCGATCCGCATCAATCGCGGCGGTATGACGCGCTCTGCCCACTGGTCGAGCGAGGCAAGCAAGTGCGGCCTGTGGATTGACCGAGACGTGCCTGTCGGCCTGCGTCCACAGCGGGAGGAAGATGTCCAGCTGTCCCCGATACTAGGCACATGCGGTCGATGGACTTCGGGTTCGAAGGTCCCGTCGTCGAGTGGCGTGGCCCCGCGCCGTTCTACTTCGTAGCCATCCCGGAGGACGAGAGCGCCGACATCAAGTTCGCCGCCAAGGGGATGGAGTACTGGGGCCAGGTGCCGGTGATGGTGCGCATCAACGATGTTGAGTTCACGACTGCGCTGTTCCCCAAGGACGGCCGCTACCTCCTTCCCCTGAAGGACGTGGTCCGCAAGTCCGCAGGGATCGAGGTAGACCAAGTTCTGGTAGTGGGGCTGAGCATCGGACGTGAGTAGAGGAGATCGCTCGGCGTTCAGACGAGTGCTCTGAAGCGGCGGTAGGACGCACCTTGGCCAGCCGCCGCGGGCCGGTGCATGTGGAGCATCTGCTGGGCCTGTTCGGCTTGACCGGGTCCCTGGGTTCCGAATGCGTTCCGATGGAGCTGGTCAGACCTGGTCGGTGGGCATGATCCACAACTCGCCGACAGAGGCGTGCCGGGGTCGGGTGATCATGTAGGCGATGCCGTCGGCGATGTCCTCGGGTGCGAGGGTCTCGGTCGTCTCGTAGAAGGCGTCGATGCTTTCGCGGACCGTTCCCCTGTTGTGTGAGCCGAGCTCGGTCGTAACGCCGCCGGGCTCGAGGACTCCGACGCGAACATGACGCTTGGTGACCTCTTGGCGCAGGGCCTCGGTGAAGCCGTTGACGCCGAACTTGGTCATGTTGTAGACGCCGTAGCCGTCCCACGCGACCCGGCCGGCGATGGAGCTGATGTTGACGATGTCGGCAACCTGGCGGAGGCCGTCTTCGGCTGCCTTGAGCAGGTAGGGGAGAGCGGCGTGGGTGGTGTAGAGCAGGCCTTGGGCGTTGATGGCGATCATGCGGTCCCACTCCTCGGGGTCCGCGCCGACGACGGGTCCTAGGAGCATCAGGCCGGCGTTGTTGACCAGAGTGTCGAGCCGTCCGAACCGTCGATCGTCTGCTGCACGGCTGCCTCGGCCTGCGAGCGGTCGGTGATGTCGGCCTTCACGACCAGCGCGGCGCCACCGGCCTGCGTGATGTCGGCGGCGAGGGTTGCGAGTCGGTCCCGGCGGCGCGCCACCAGCGCGACGGAGGCGCCGTCCTCCGCGAGCCGGCGGGCGGTGGCCTCGCCGATACCGCTGCTCGCGCCGGTGACCAGGGCGACGGTTCCGGTCAGCTTCGATGTCATGGGTGCTGCGTCTCTTCCTTCGGGGTGCGGGCTGGGTTGCGGGTGGGGTCAGGCGTCGTCGTGGGCGAGGCTGGTGGACAGCTCGACGGTGGGCGTCGGCCTGGGCGAGGAGGCTCGTTGGCCTTCTGCTCGAAGGTGGCCACGGCGTCGGCGCCGGCGGCGAAGCGCACCGGCGGCTCGTCGAGGGCGGCGAGCTCGACGAGGGCGTCGGCGAGCTTGGCCGGGTCGCCGCCCTGCTTGCCGTCCATGCCCTGCCAGGCCTCGATGGTCTGCTGTCGTGCGCTCTGCGTAGTCCTCGATGGAGGGCGCGGCGTACTGCGTGGACTGCGGGGTGAGGAGCTCGGTGCGGAAGAAGCCAGGCTCGACGAGCATGGTGCGGATGCCGAACGGCGCGACCTCGGGGGCCAGGCCCTCCATGAAGCCCTCGACGCCGAACTTCGAGGCGGCGTAGGCGGTCAGGAAGTCACCGGCGGCCGCGATGCCGGCCGTGGAGGAGATCGTCATCACCAGGCCGGAGCGCTGGGCGCGCAGCTGCGGCAGGGCGGCGCGGGTGACGTTGACCGGCCCGAACAGGGTGGTCTCGATCTGGGAGCGGAACGCCTCGGGCGTCATCTCCTCGAAGAACCCGGCCTGGAAGTTGCCGGCGTTGTTGACCAGCACGTCGAGCCGGCCGAACCGCTCCACGGTGGCGGCGACGGCGGCCCGGCGGCCGCGGGGTCGGTGACGTCGAGGTCGACGGCCAGCAGGTCGTCGTGCTCACCGAGCGCCTTGGTGACGCGACTCGGCGTTGCGGGCGGTGGCGACCACCGCGTGGCCGGCGGCCAGGGCCGCCCTGGCGATGTCGACACCGAGGCCTCGACCGGCGCCGGTGATGAACCAAACCTTCTTCTCGCTCATGTGGGTGCTCTTCCTTTGGATGGGGCTGGGTGGGATGGGGTTCTGCCTGTAGGACCACCGCCTCGTCGGCGGTGGCACCCACTACGGAACCAGCCGCATCCGGAGGGTGGGAGACCCTGCGTGAGGGGTACCAACAGGGACCCCCGGCCCGTCCGAACCGCCCGTAGAGTCGAGGCATGGCAGAGGGGAACGACCACCGCGACGTCCGAGGCGACGTCCGTGCCCAGATCCGCGAGTTCCTCTCCACCCGCCGGGCACGGATCACCCCTGAGCAGGCCGGGCTGCCGGTGTACGGCGGAGACCGCCGTCGGGTGCCCGGGCTGCGCCGCTCCGAGGTCGCCAGCCTGGCCGGGATCTCCCCGGAGTACATGACCAAGCTCGAGCGCGGCAATGCCACCGGCGTCTCCGACGAGCGTGATCGACGGCCTCGCCCACGCCCTACAGCTCGACGAGGCGGAGCGAGCGCACCTGGAGGACCTGCTCCGCACCGCCGGCAGCACCCGCCCGCCGCGCCGCCGCCCCGCCCGTCAGCGAGTCCGCCCCACCGTGCAACGCATCCTGGACTCGATGACCCTGGCACCGGCATTCGTGCTCAACGGCCGCCTCGACATCCTCGCCGCCAACGACCTCGGGATCGCGCTGTACTCACCGATCTACGCCGACTCCGCCCGACCGGCCAACAACGCCAGGTTCGTCTTCCTCGACCCGCACGCGACCGAGTTCTTCCGCAACTACGACAAGGCCGCGAACGACACCGTCGCGCTGCTGCGCGCCGAAGCCGGCCGCGACCCCTACGACCGTGACCTCTCAGACCTGATCGGGCAGCTCTCCACCCGCAGCGAGGAGTTCCGCCGCCGCTGGGCCGCGCACAACGTCCGCATCCACACCAGCGGCGTCAAGCTCCTCCACCACCCCGTCGTCGGCGACCTCGACCTGCCCTTCGAGTCCTTCCCCCTGCCCGCCGACCCCAGCCAGAGCCTCCTCACCTACACCGCCGAGCCCGGATCCCCCACCCAGGACGCCCTGAACCTGCTCGCCAGCTGGGCCGCGACCACCGCCAACCTCCACCCACCGCGCTCCCTCAAGGACGCGGAGCACGGGGCACCGTCCCCCAAAGCCGACTGAGAGGCCCCAGGCGCTGGCTGCGCGCCCAATACGATGCACCAGGGAGGCACGTCCGCTCCCCGGCAAGAAAGTGGGTTCGCACGGGGCCGGCACGCGGCGGTAGGACGCATCTTCAAGACCACGCGAACGACGCCCCGTTAGACGCCCGGTTCGCCGAAGACTCGGGCGGGCGGTGTGCGCGGCGTATCCGTGGGTTGACATGGCGCCGGCGTCGGTCTTGGTATGTGCTGAGAGTGCCGAAGATTGCCTGTGTACTTTCGCGCGACAGGAGGCGTCCATGACAATGGCGGCGTCAAGCAACGATCACAACTACGCCCGAGCCTTGGACACTGCCGAACAGTTGCTCGGCTTCCGTCTTGAGACCTTCCTCGAGGCTGCAGGCGGTGAGCCAGCGAACGCGGCGGACTTCAAGCGAATCGCCACCCTCCACGCGTTCGGAGACTCATGGCCGCGAACCGACCTGCTGGACACGCGGTCCCGGGCGCTCGTTTCAGTGGCGGCGACTGCCGCGCTCGGGATCCATGAGCCGCTACGTGGGCAGCTACGGATTGCTCTGAACAGCGGGGTGACGCCGGAGCAGATCGTGGAGGCATTTATCCACCTTGCGGTGTACGCGGGCGTTGCCAGGGCCTTCGACAGTTATGCGATTGCTGCCCAAGTGTTCGCCGAGCGTGCTGACATCGGTGGTGCGGACGGAACGACAGCACAGCAGGGCACGTCTTAGTGGGCGGAAGGACACGCTTGCGGTGAGCGTGGCCGCCTCAGCGGTCACGCTGTCGCGGCAATTGCGGACGTTCCCGCGGGAACGCCGGGTGTGATGTGCTCAATCGTTGGAGCTGATCTGAAGGAGTCGGTTCACGGCAGCGGCGAGCTCGGGGAGGTCGTGGTCGACGGTGCCTCGCACGATCGCGTGCGAGGTGTCGAAGTAGCGGTGCGCCAGATGGTCGCGCATCCGCGCGACCTCGATCCAGGGGATGCCGGGTTCATGGGCGAGCAATGTGGGAGGCAGGTCCTTAACCGCCTCGCCGATCTCGATCAGCCGAACACGGACGGCGTCGAATACCAGCCCGTCGGACAGATCGCCGCGCTCCAGGTGAGCGGCGATCGCGGCTATCGCGGCCTGGATGTCGTTGAGTCGTTGCCGATGGCGGCGGCTCAAAGCGGCACGGCCTCGGCCAACGCATCGGTCGCGACACCCGCCTTGAGGTCATCGGCGGGCACCACGTCGACCTTGGCATCGAGCATCGTGCTCAGCTCCCGCTGTAACCGACCCAACCGAAACAGACCGGTACCAGGGGCAAGGTCGACGAGCAGGTCGACGTCGCTGGTGTCCGTGTCGTCACCGCGGGCGACGCTGCCAAACACGCGCACATTGGCAGCACCGTGCCGAGCCGCCGTCCGCACAATCTCCGCCCGATGTGCACGGACCCGCAGCCCCACCGGTCCGGACAGTCGCCGGAGCGGCGACATCTTGCGTTGCACCCGAAGGTCCAGCCGCAGTCCGGCGGCCTCGACCAGCCGGGTCAGCACCGGCACCGACGGTTGACGCGCGCCAGACTCGTAGGCACTGACGACGCTCTGCGTGACCCCGGCCCGCCGACCCAACTCTGCCTGCGACAGCCCAGCCCGGCGACGCGCCTCACGAATCAAGGCACCAGCCGACGGAGTGTTCACGGACATGTCCTCACCATAGCGGATCGTCGATGTCGCTACCTTGATCCGCACGTCCTCAATTCGGCAGCAGCGAGTGGATCCGACCGCCGGCAGACGGGTCACCATTCACGAGGCGCATCCACCGTTCTAGCTGCGGATGCGCACCATCTCCGGATCGTAGAGCGGGCGCAGCGATGCGACGGCAGGGTACGACCGTCCGGCGATGTCGACCTGCCAGTCGCCACTGCCTACGTACGCGGACGTCACGGGCTCGCTCGCCTCGACCATGACCAGACCGACCGCACCACCGAGGGTGTGACCGTACGAGGCCGCGCGTACATAGCCGACGGGTTTGCCGTCGCGGAACACCGGTTCGGCATGGAACATCATCGGCTCGGGGTCCTGCACCAGGATCTGTACGAGCCGCCGGGTCAGCGGGCCTTGCGCCTTCCTGGCCAGCACCGCCTCGCGCCCGATGAAGTCAGGCTTCGCGAGATCCACGGCGAAGCCGAGGCCGGCCTCGAGCACCGAGTCAGTGTTGTCGATGTCATGCCCGTAGTCGCGGTAACCCTTCTCCATCCGCAGGCTGCTGAGCGCCTTCAGCCCGGCATGCCGCATCCCGGCGGGCCGACCTGCCTCCATGACTCGGTCGTACACCTGCGTCGCCTGTTCGGCCGGGATGTAGAGCTCATAGCCGAGCTCCCCCAGGTAAGTGATGCGAACGCACAGGGCGCGAGCAAACCCGATGTCGATCTCCCTCGCCGTACGGAACGGGAATGCGTCGTTGGACAGGTCAGTGCTCGTTACCGCTTGCAAGACCTCACGCGACCGCGGGCCCTGCACGTTGAGCTGTGCGAAGCCACCGGTCACATCCGTCACGAATGCGTGCGCGTCGCCGAGATGCCGGCGCATCCACGTCTCAACGTGCCGGTGGGCCGTGTCGGAGGCGACGACCCAGAACCGATCGTCGTCGAGCTTCGTGACGGTGAGGTCGGCCTCCAACGTGCCGCCCTCGTTGAGCCATTGCGTGTACGTGATCACACCGGGGTCGCCGTCGACACTGTTGGCGGACAACCGGTCCAGGAACCGCCCCGCGTCGCTCCCCTGCACCAGGAACTTCGACATGAAGGACATGTCCATGCAGATCGCGCCCTCGCGGGCGGCCCGGTGCTCGGCTGCCCAGTAGGGGAACCAGTTCTGCCGTCCCCACGACAACCGCTCGACCACCGGTTCGACGCCCTCCGGCGCGTACCAGTCTGGCGATTCCCACCCGCTCACGTCGCGGAAGAACGCCCCAGCTCCCGCGAGCCGGTCGTGCCACGCGGACTTCTTCGCACCGCGCGCCGTCTTCATCGACTTCGTCGGGTAGTGGCACTGGTAGACCTGCCCGAGCGACTCGACCGTGCGCGTGGCGAGGTATTCGGGGTTGGCCTGGTAAGCATGCAGCCGGTCGATGTTGAGTCCGGTGACGTCGATGTCGGGGCGGCCGTTGACAATCCAGTGCGCCAGGGCACGCCCAAGTCCACCGCCGGTCAGGATGCCGATCGAGTTGAGCCCCGCGGCGACGAAGTAGTTCTTCACCTCGGGAGCTTCACCCACGACCGGCTGAAGGTCGGGCGTGAAGCTCTCCGGGCCGCAGAAGAACTTCCGCACGCCCGTCTCGAGCGAGATTGGCACTCGGTTCATCGCCTTCTCGAGGTACGGCGCCATGCGGTCCCAGTCCGGCGGGAGCTCGCCGAACGAGAAGTCCTCGGGAACCCCGCCGACCTGCCATGGCGCGCAGACCTCCTCGAAGAGCCCGACCATGAGGCCGCCGCCCTCCTCGCGGAAATAGCCGTACGACGCGGGGTCCTCCAGCACCGGCCATGCCTTTGACATCTCCGCGATGGGCTCGGTGATCAGGTAGTAGTGCTCGGCCGCCTGCAACGGGATGCTCACCCCGGACTTGGCTCCGAGCTGCCGAGCCCACATGCCGGCGCAATTGACGACGTACTCGGCCTCGATGTCGCCGTACGGCGTGCGTACGCCCTGGACCGCACCGTTCTTGATGAGGACGTCGCTCACCGGCACGCCCTCGAGGACAGTGGCACCGGCGAGTCGAGCGCCCTTAGCAAGCGCCATCGTGGCGTCGACCGGGTTGGCGCGGCCGTCGTCCTCGACATAGAAACCGGCGAGGATGTCATCCGTACGCGCAAGCGGGAACAGCTCGGCGACCTCGCGCGCGGAGATCTCGTGCACGTCGACCCCGCAGTACCTGTTGAACGCCGAGACCCGGCGGTACTCCTCGAGCCGGTCCGCGTCGGTGGCGATCTCGATGAACCCGACCGGCATGAACCCGGTCGCCTGCCCGGTCTCTGCCTCCAGCCGGGCGTACAGATCGCGGGTGTACTTGCGGAACTCCGTGGACGTCTCCGAGGTCGAGCCGAAGGTGACCACGAGCCCCGCCGCGTGCCATGTCGTGCCTGAGGTCAGCCGATCTCGCTCCAGCAGCACCACGTCGCGCCAGCCCAAGTGAGCCAGGTGGTAGGCCACCGAGGCGCCGATGACACCGCCCCCGATCACGACCACCCGGGCGCGCTGCGGAACAACCTTCTCGACCATGGGCGGAGCCTACGTGGCCAGTCGGTCTCTCGAATTCGCCGGCTGGACCTACCTGGTTCATGATCGCTGGGGTACGTTGCGGCCGATGCGCTGTGACCCCGGAGGCTTGTGATGCGTACGCACCATCCGCTCGTCCCGTTCCTCGCCGCTGCCGCACTCATCGCCGGCGCCACCACGGCGATGACTCTTCCGGCCTCGGGCCAAGTGGCGGCGCCCCAGGCTGAGCGAGATCCACTACGACAACACGGGCACCGACTCCGGTGAGGCGATCGAGGTCGAGGCACCCGCTGGGTTCGATCTCACCGGCTGGCAGATCGTGCTCTACAACGGGGCCAACGGCGCGGCCTATGACACCAAGGTTCTTGGCTGCGCGGCTCCGGCGAGCGGACTCCTGGTTCAGAGCTACCCGAGCAACGGCATCCAGAACGGTGACCCCGACGGCGTTGCGCTTGTCCGCCCCGACGGCTCGGTCGCCGAGTTTCTGTCGTACGAAGGCACGCTCACCGCGGTCGGCGGTCCGGCCAACGGCATGACCAGCAGCGACATCGGCGTGCGTGAAGCGGGCACTGAGGCGCCAGGAATGTCGCTGCAGCGGATCGACGGCGTGTGGACGGCCCCACAGCCGCAGACGTTCGGCAGCGGTTGCCCCGTGCCCGACGTGCCGCAGGACGTCGTGATCTCGGATGTACAGGGGCCCGGCGCGACCAGCCCCCTCGTGGGAGACCTCGTCCGCTTCGAGGGCGTCGTCACCGCAGACCACCGGACGGGCGGGTTCGACGGGCTGTACGTGCAGACTGAAGGCTCCGGCGGGGCCACGCAGGCCGGCCCATCTGACGGCATCTTCGTCTTCCTCACCGGCAATCCGGCCAACCACCCGGACGTGGCCATCGGCGACAAGGTGCGCGTGACTGGCGTGGTCAGCGAGTTCGGCGGCGTGACCGAGGTCAGCATCGACGCGCGAGCCGACGTGGAGGTGCTCGGGCCGGGCACGCTGCCCGAGGCGGCCCCGCTCGCGCTGCCCTTGGACAACGCCGGCCGCGAGGCGCTCGAGGGGATGCTCGTCGCGCCGGTGGGCCCGTTCACCGTCACCGAGGTCTTCAACCTCGGCTCGTTCGGCGAGCTCATGCTCCACGCGGGCGACCACCCGGCGCTGACCCCGACCGAGGTCGCGGAGCCCGGCGACCCGGCTCGTGCGGTCGTGGCCGACAACGCGTTGCGGCGCATCCTGCTCGACGACGGCGTGACCGCCAACCTGTTCAACAACGACATCGAGCCGCCCTACCTCGGCGACGAGCCCGTACGCGTCGGCGACAGCGTCACGCAGTGGGCGCCGACCGTGCTGCACTTCGGTTTCAACGCGTGGCGACTCGAGCCGACCGTCCCGGTGACGGCAGAGACGGCGGCCGCTGACCGCACGCAGTTCGATGGTGAGGACCGTCCCGCAGCACCGAAGGTGGCGGGGGACATCAAGGTCGCCGGCTTCAACGTGCTCAACTACTTCACGACGCTGACGTCGGAGAACCCCAACGCGCGAGGGGCGGACACTGCGGCTGAGTTCGACGTCCAGGAGTCGAAGATCGTTGCGGCGATCAACAGCCTCGACGCCGATGTCGTATCGATGTCCGAGATCGAGAACTCCGCGCGGCTGGGCGAGCCGGCCGACGAGGCGCTCGGCGCGCTCGTCGCCGCGCTGAACGCCGAAGCGGGCGCCGGCACGTGGGACTACGTGCGCTCCCCGGCCAACCTGCCACCGACCGCACTGCAGGACTTCATCAGCAACGCGCTCATCTACAAGCCCGCGGCCGTTACGCCACACGGCCTGGCTGTGGCGCTCGGCGACCAGAGCGACCCGGGCGAGGCCTTCGCCGAGGCGCGCGAGCCGATCGCCCAGACGTTCGTGCCGGTGGCGGGCGGCACTCCGTACACGGTCATCGCCAACCACTTCAAGTCCAAGGGCTCCGCGGCCAGCCTGCCTGGCGACCAGGACAGCGGTGACGGCCAGGGTGCCTCAAACGCGACTCGCGTGGTGCAGGCGCAGGCACTCCGCGACTTCGCCGGCGCGTTGGCCACGTCGACCGGTGTGTCGGACGTGCTGCTCGTCGGCGACTTCAACGCCTACCGCAACGAGGACCCGATCGACGTGCTGCGCGCCGCTGGGTACGTCGACCTCAACGCGTCCGACAAGCTGGAGACGGGCAAGCACTCGTACGTCTTCTCCGGCGAGTCCGGATCGCTCGACCACATATTCGCCACGCCTTCCGCGTACGAGCGCGCTGTCGACCTCGACCTCTGGCTCGTCAACGCCGTCGAGTCGCGGGCGTTCGAGTACACCGCGGGCGATCAGGGCCTGGTCGACCCCGCCAGTCCGTACCGCTCCAGCGACCACAACCCGGAGGTCCTCGGCCTAGCCGACGGCTGCGACCGTACGGTCACCGGCCGACGCGTCGGGCCGCTCACCGAGTCGACCGGCGTGCTCTGCCTGATCGACGCGGCGGTGGTCGGGCCGGTGCGGGTGTCCGGCAGCGCCTCCCTGGTCGTGGTGGACAGCTCGGTCGTGGGGTCGGTGACGACTACCGGCGCCGGGCACGTCCTGCTCGACGGCGGCCGGGTGACCGGTCCGCTGCGGGTGAGCGCAACCGCTGGTGTCGTACGGCTGACCAACGTGACTGTGACCGGGCCGGTGTCGATTACCGGCTCGACAAGCAGCGCGGCGGCGGTCGTCTCGAGCAACACGGTCGTTGGGTCACTGGCTTGCTCGGGCAATGCGGTCACGCCGAGCAACGAGGGCGTGCCCAACGCGGTGATCGGCCCGCGTACGGGCCAGTGCGCGGCGCTCTGACCCGGGCCACCGCCAGGATTGTCCCCGCACCACTAGGCCTGTAAGCCTGGTGGTGCGGGGAGAAACCTGCTGAACGTGGTCATTCCGGGATCGGGGGGATAGCCCCAGGGTCAACTCGGGGGAATGCCCCGATGTATCAACCCCGACTCCAGGAGCATCGTCAGGTATGTGCTTGTCGCCCTGACTGCGCTCGACGTCCTACTCGCATCCGGCATCGCGCTGGCGGGTCTGATCGTCATGGTTGCCGTGGTGCCACTCCTGATGCCGCCGACGACCGGGATGGGGGGGCGCACATCGGCCCTGCTGGCCTCGATCGGGTTGGCACTGGCCACCGCGTTGGCGATGCTCCGGCTCATCGTGGCCGCGATTGCCTGGCCCGTGACCGGGTCGCCGTTCGTGGGAATGTCGCTCGTGACACTGCCGGTCCTGGTCCTGCCTACGTTGTGGGCCTGGCACACGATTGGCCCAAGGCTCCGCGAGCTGGCCGAGCTTGGCGGGTCGCTCCGTGAGGTGCGCCGGTCAATGCCAGCCGCGGGGATCGAGCCCGCCAGGGATCTCGGCTGACGGGTCGTACGGCGTACGGGTGAAGACGAACGAGGCAAGGTCGAGGTGGCGGGCTGCTGCCGCATCGTCTCGTACGACTCGAAGCACCTCGCCCGAGTAGTAGCCGTCCAGCCCAACCCATTCATCGCGCCCTAGAGGCTGGAACCGTGATCCGCGGCCGCCGTTGTCGGGCACTAGCTCGAGCCAGCCACCGACGCCCGTTCGCAGGGTGAACGGCGTTGGCCCCCAGAACCAGGCACCCGCGAGTTCGAGCACGGCCGACGCCACTTCGGTCGTGTGCCATGTCGGCGGCGCGATCGGCTCAGTGGTCGCGAGCGTGTCCAACAAGTCAGCACTGATCGAGCGAGACAGGCCCGCCGTCGTGTTGGTCATGATGACGACGCCGTCGCCCGAGGCCACGTCCACGCGGAGACCGGCGAGGAACCCAGGCATCGAGCCGCCGTGCCCGACGAACCGCTGTCCGTCGACGTTCCAGACCTGCAGACCGAGCCCGTAGGCACCCGTCCACGCGGCGCCAGGGTTGTCCTCGATGACGAGCGGCTCGCGCATCTCCGCGAGGGTGTCGCCGGATAGCACATCACCGGTGTCGCCAGCGAGGAACGCCGCCCAGGTGCCAAGGTCGGCAACCGTCGACCACAGTTGCCCCGCGGGTGCCATCGCCCCGGCGTCGTGCTCTGGCTCCGCCAGGACGAGATCCGCGTACGGGTGGACGGCGAAACCTGGCGCGTACGGAGCGACCGGCCGCGGTGTCGTCCGCGGCATACCCAGCGGCTCGAGCAGCTCACGTCGTACGACCTCGTCCCACGCGGTTCCGCGCAGCCGGGCGATCAACTCTCCCAACACGGCGAATCCGACGTTGGAGTAATGGAACCGCTGGCCCGGCCGGTGCCGCAGACCGGCGATCGACGCAGCCAGCGGGTCCCACTCGCCGCCCGCTGTGCGCTCCCACCAGGGGCCGTGCGTCTCGGCCTGGAGTCCGGCGGCGTGCGACAACAGCTGGGCGATCGTGACGCGCCCGAACGCTGTGCCGGGCAGGTGTACGTCGAGCTGGTCGTCGAGGGCGAGCAGGCCTTCGTCGCGCAACCGCATCACGGCGACCCCGACGAACGTCTTGGTGATCGAGCCGATGCGGTACTGCGCCTGCACATCGGCCCGGCGGCCATCGGCACGACCGTCGAGGTAACCCACAGCATCTGCCCACGCCAGCGCGCCGTGACGGATCACCCCGGCTGCGACCGACGGCAGCCGTGACGAGGCCTGTTCGGCTCGAAGGAGGGTGGACAGCAGGGCGGCGGTTGTCGGCTGCAGCACGACGGCGACCCTATCCAGCAGGCGGTAGGCCACAGATTGAGGCTGACCGGTAATCCGGTTGGGCGCTGGCGGTGCTGACCCAAGTACGGGGATGGGCGATGGTGGAAGAGGCAGCGTGGCCACCCCAGGAGGAGCGGAACCATGAGCGTCGGACTGGCCGAGAGAACAGCTTCCTGGACCGCCCTGAGCAGCTGGTTCGCCGGACACCGTCGTGCGAGACCCCTCGTGCAGCTCAGCAATCCGCCGATGAGGCAGATTGCCGCGGACCTGGGGAGACTGCTGCGGGAGCATGACATGTTCGCGCGGTCGGAATTCACGCCGATACGCGGCTGGCGGCTGCGCCTTCTCGAGGCCGCGATCACCGACCGGGCCACCCAGGCCGCGCACGCCCTCGGTCTGCCGGACTCAGAGCGGCCCGCGTACGGCAGCTTCGACCACGCACGGCTAGGCCGACTGCTGCAGGAACTTGCGACCCGGGGGCTCGCGTTGCCGCTCCGTCGGACTCGTTGCTGCGGAGCGCTAGCGAAGGGCCTTGGGCCGGATCTCCGCCAGGGCGGTGGTCAGCAGGCTCAACTCGTCAAGCAGCTCCATCGCGGCGTCGGTCATCGATTCTGCCGGGACGAAGACGCCACGTTCGTCGAGCGCCTGGCGCAGGTAGATGTGTACGAACTCCGCGATCGGCACCATCTTCAGGGCCACCACGACCGGCTTGATCATGTCGGCGGCGCGCAGTCCCCCCGAGGACATGCCATAGCTCACGAACCCGACTGGCTTGTGGTTCCACTCGGAGTAGAGGAAGTCCAGCGCATTCTTCAGCGGCGCGTTGTAGCCGCGGTTGTACTCCGGCATGACAAACACGAACGCGTCGGCCGCATCGATCGTCTCGCTCCATCGACGCGTGTGCTCGTGCACGTACGGCAGACCCGTCGATGGCCGAGTGCGGCTCGTCCAGGAACGGGAGCCCGACGTCCGCGAGGTCCACGACGCGTACGTCGAACTCTGACCGCCGCGTGGCGATCGGAATGAACCAGTCGGCGATCTGGCGGCCAACCCGAGTCGGGCGCGTGCTAGCGATGATGATGGCCAGGCGTTTGGTTGACATGTCATCAACCTAGAGGTTCTCTTGGTGACGTGTCAACAACTCGGCTAGTGTCGGGGTATGGCCAAGCCTCGATGGCTCGATGACGACGAGATGCTCGCCTGGACGGGCTACCGGCGGATGCGCGCGCTGCTTGATCTCCAGCTCGCCCGCGACCTCGTGCAGGACAGCGGCCTGTCGGAGTCCGACTACGACGTCCTGTCGACGCTCTCGGAGAACGAGGGCCAGCGCATGCGCCTCGGTGACCTCGCCGACTGGATGCTCTGGTCAAGGAGCAGGCTGTCCCACCACATCACGCGCATGCAGCAGCGCGGGCTAGTCGGCCGTGAAGCCTGCGCCGACGACGCCCGCGGCTCCATGATCGTGCTGACTGCGGCTGGGCTGCGGGCGATCGTGGCCGCCGCCCCCGGCCACGTCGAGTCGGTGCGGCGGCACTTGATCGACCACCTGACACCCGACGAGGTGGCCAGCCTTGCAGCGATGAGCCACCGGGTCGTGGATCACCTCAAGCGGGTTGGCGCGGACCCGGCGTACGTAGACTGACCCCGTGGCACGCGGCGACGGGCGACTCACCCACGAGATCAATCCACACGACAAGGGCCCGCAGGACGCCTGCGGGGTCTTCGGCGTGTGGGCCCGCGGCGAAGAGGTCGCCAAGTTGACCTACTTCGGGCTCTACGCCCTGCAGCATCGCGGGCAGGAGTCGGCGGGCATCGCCGTCGGCAACGGCGAGCAGATCCTGGTCTACAAGGACATGGGCCTGGTCTCGCAGGTCTTCGACGAGACCACCCTCAGCTCGCTCGTCGGGCACGTCGCGGTCGGCCACACCCGCTATTCCACGACCGGCGCGAGCGTGTGGCAGAACGCCCAGCCGACTCTCGGTGCCACCGCGACCGGAACCGTCGCGCTCGCCCACAACGGCAACCTCACCAACCAGGGTGAGCTGCTCGGCTGGCTCGACGAGCGTACGGGCGGCGAGCGCACGGGCGAGCTGCGCTACGGCAACACCTCCGACACCGCGCTCGTGACGGCGCTGCTCGGCGCGTTTCCCGATCTGTCGCTGGAGGAGGCCGCGCTTCAGGTACTGCCGCGGCTGCGCGGGGCGTTCTCGCTGATCTTCTCCGACGAGAGCACGTTGTACGCCGCCCGCGACCCGCAGGGCATTCGGCCACTCGTGCTCGGCCGGCTGGAGCGCGGCTGGGTCGTGGCGAGCGAGACCGCCGCGCTGGACATCGTTGGTGCGTCGTACGTCCGAGAGATCCTGCCCGGCGAGCTCGTGGAGATCGACGCCGAAGGCCTGCGCTGCCAGAGATACGCGATGCCCGACCCCAAGGGCTGCCTGTTCGAATACGTCTACCTCGCCCGCCCCGACACCCGCATCGCCGAGCGCAATGTCCACCAGACGCGGGTCGAGATCGGGCGCCGCCTGGCCAAGGAGCAGCCGGCCGATGCCGACCTCGTGATCCCGGTGCCGGAATCGGGCACCCCGGCAGCGGTGGGCTATGCGGAGGCCAGCGGGATCCCGTACGGCCTCGGGCTCGTCAAGAACTCGTACGTCGGTCGTACTTTCATCCAGCCCTCGCAGACGCTGCGCCAGCTTGGCATCCGGCTCAAGCTCAATCCGCTGCGCGAGATCGTCGACGGCAAGCGGCTCGTCGTGGTCGACGACACGATCGTCCGCGGCAACACCCAGCGGGCCCTTGTGCGCATGCTGCGCGAGGCCGGCGCGCGCGAGGTGCACGTACGCATCTCCTCGCCACCCGTGAAGTGGCCTTGCTTCTACGGCATCGACTTCGCGACCCGGGCCGAACTGATCGCCAATGGCCTCTCGACCGATGAGATCTGCCGCTCGATCGGTGCCGACTCGCTGGGCTACACCTCTCTCGAGGCGCTCATCGAGGCGACGACCCTCCCGGCCGACAACCTCTGCCGGGCGTGCTTCGACGGCATCTACCCGGTCGGGGTTCCCGACACCGTCGCCGCGCAGCGGATCGTCAGCGACCAGCCGACGCTTCCCCTGGTCGATGCAGACGGGTTGACCGCGCTCGTCGGCTCGGGCGGCGCTGCCGACGCGCTCAGCCGCCCGTAGGTGCCATTTCACCGAGATAGGTGAGTGTCCGAGCCGCCTGTCGCGGTGCGCGAGAATGTCGGCGTGACCACCGAGCAGCCCAGCGCCTCCTACGCCGCCGCCGGAGTTGACATCGAGGCAGGTGAGCGGGCCGTCGAGCTGATGAAGGCGTCGGTGGCGAGGGCGCAGCGCCCGGAGGTGGTGGGAGGTCTCGGGGGGTTCGCGGGACTGTTCGACATGTCCGCCTTCAAGGCCTACCGGCGACCGCTGCTGGCGACATCGACAGATGGAGTGGGTACGAAGGTCGCGATCGCGCAGGCTCTCGACAAGCACGACACCATCGGCCAGGACCTCGTCGGGATGCTCGTCGACGATCTCGTGGTGTGCGGGGCTGAGCCGCTGTTCGTCACCGACTACATCGCCTGCGGCCGCGTCGTACCCGAACGTATCGCGGCGATCGTCGCGGGCATCGCGGAGGGCTGCCGGCTCGCGGGCGCGGCGCTCGTAGGTGGCGAGACGGCCGAGCACCCGGGGTTGCTCGACCCTGACGAGTACGACGTCGCGGGGGCCACCACAGGCGTCGTCGAGGCTGACGAGGTGTTGGGGGCCGAGCGCGTACGCGTGGGCGATGCCGTGATCGCCATGGCATCCAGCGGCCTGCACTCCAACGGCTACTCGCTCGTGAGGCACGTCATCCTCCAGCGGGCCGGATGGTCCCTCGACCGCTACGTCGACGAGCTCGGCCGCACTCTGGGGGAGGAGCTGCTCGAGCCGACTCGGATCTACGCACTCGACTGCCTCGACCTGATCGCTGCGGTCGAGGTGCATGCCATGGCGCACGTGACCGGGGGCGGGTTGGCCGCCAACCTTGCGCGCGTGCTGCCGGGTGAGGTCTCGGCACGGCTCGACCGGGCGACCTGGACCCCGCAGCCGATCTTCGGTCTGGTGGGGCGGCTCGGGGAGGTCGAGCAGGCCGAGCTCGAGCGCACGCTCAACCTCGGAGTGGGCATGGTCGCTGTCGTCGCGCGCGACGCGGCCGACGCCGCGGTGGCGCGGCTGAGTGGCCGAGGGGTGAGCGCCTGGGTTGCGGGGGAGATCGTGGCGGGCGAGGGCTCGGCGACCCTGAGCGGGGTCTACGCCAGCTGAAGTCGCCGGAAGCCGGACGAGCCCACCACCCCCATGAGGTTGATCATGGCAAAGACGTGATCATCCGTGCGGAATGATCACGGCTCCGCCATGATCAACTGGTGGGAGTCGCCGCGATCAGGCCGGGCGAGTGGGCGTACCGGACGCGCTAATCAGCTGCGCTCGGCGATCTTCGTCTTGACTCGGTGAACAAACAGCCTGTGCCGGTAGAAGACGTCGTCGCTGGTCACGCGAATGATCTCCCAGCCGTCGTCACTCATCGCCTCGTCGCGCTGGATGTCCCGCTTCCACTGCCTGCGAGAGGTTCGGTGATGGTCACCCTCGTACTGGATGGCGATCTTGAGTTCTCGGTACTGCAGATCGGGGCGGCCGATCCAGCCGCCATACTCGTCGTAAACGTCGATGTTCGGCTCAGGACACGGCAGGCCGGCATCCACCAGGATCAGTCGTACGAGGGTCTCCATCGGCGAGTCGACGCGTGGGCGAATCAGCGGGAGCGCGTTGCGGGCGGCCTGCACACCTCGCCGACGTCCCGATCTTGCGACAGCCTCGGCGAGTGCCGCCGTCGAGGTGAGCTCTCGGCGCAGCATTGCATCACCCAGGATTACAAGATCGTCTCGATCTAGCGGATGGGCGAGGTCGAGCCAGGTGCGCTCGGGCGTTGCGGTGCGCCTTCCGTTCCACAGGCGGATTTCGCTCTCGCCGATCGACTCGTGCGGGATGAGCCCGAGGCGTTTCCGCGGGACGTGGCGTGGGTCGGTTGCCGTGACATGGATGCAGTCCTCGTCGGGCACCGGGAGACCGAACAGAGACGCCGCGGTGTGATGCGAAAAGGCGATCGACTTCGGCAGGACGAGCGTCAAGCCATCGCAGCGAAGTTCGATCGAGTCATGGAGATCGGCGGCAACGTAGACATCGCGAAAGAGCTGTCGGTACGCAGGCCCGCGCAGCTCGTTTGGTGAAACGCCCAGGTCAGTCGCCTCGGCGAGACGGAACGGACGCCCCGCGATGGGGGTAGGGACAGGTCGAGGCGGGCGCATCCGGCGATCCTGGACGATCGCGGCTCTTGCGTGCGCCGCGTTGTCCACAGGCCCCTTGGACAGCCAACCCCCGGGACAGCCAACCCCGGGACAGCCAACCCCGCAGGACAGCCAAGCCATGAGAGTTGATCATGGCGAAGGCGTTGTCATTCGTGAAGAATGATCACGCCTCCGCCATGATCAACTTCGGCGGGGTCGGCGGCGGCGGGGCGGCGGCAGCAGCAGCGGTGGTGAGAGCAGACGCCCGCGATCGCCGAGGGACTCAGAACTGGCGAAAAAGCGGACAGGAACCTCTTCTAAGCGCGGCGGCGCTCCGGCCGCTCGTCTTCCTCGTCCTCGTCGTCATCTTGCTCGGCGACGTAGTCGGCGTAGGCAGCGTAAGGATCGTCGTCGTCCTCGAGCTCGTCGCTCTCGTCAACCTCGGCAATCGCAGACTCGGTGGAGCCACCACCCAGCTCGCGCTGGAGCTGGGTCAGATCCGGGTCATGCGTGTCGTACTTCAGACGGCGGGCAACCTTCGTCTGCTTGGCCTTAGCACGGCCGCGCCCCATAGGGTCGACCCCCTCGCACAAATCGGGGCGACCAGATCAGCCGGACGCCCACGCAATCGATGACAGCTGTTTCGTACTGATAAGCGTACAGGGTCGGTGCCGACAGATCAGCCTCGCAGCGGCACCAGGACCGTACGGAGCCGCGACACGGCAGCGATGCGCTGCTCGGCCAGCCGGTCGGCGGCCACCGCAGGCGGCACCCCCTCGCTGGCCGCGAGTGCGAAGACCCGGGTCGTCGTGTCGAAGATCCGTTCCGCCTTGGCCCGGGCGCGCTCGAAGGAGAACCCGCGGAGCTCATCCGCGACCTGGATCACGCCGCCGGCGTTGACCACGTAGTCGGGGGCATAGAGCACGCCATGATCGGCCAGCGCCTTCTCCACGCCGGGGTGGGCCAGCTGGTTGTTGGCGCCGCCGCAGACGATCTTGGCGCGCAGTGCGGCGACCGTGTCGTCGTCGAGCGCGCCACCCAGAGCGCACGGGGAGTAGACGTCGATGTCGGAGCGCACGAGCGCCGCCACGTCGGGGACGACCGCGACCTGCGGGTGCGCCGCGCGTACGCGGTCCGCGGCCGCCTCGGACACATCGGTCACAACGACGTCTGCGCCGTCCTCGATCAGCAGACCCGCCAGCTTGAAGCCGACCTTGCCGACTCCGGCGATGCCGACCTTCCGGCCGCGCAGGGTCGGGGTGTCCCAGACATGATGCGCCGAGGCGCGCATCCCGTGGAAGACGCCGATGGCCGTGAGCACGCTCGAGTCGCCCGCCCCACCGTCGGCCGGCGACCGCCCGGTCACGTACGCCGACTCGCGTGCGACGACGTCCATATCGTCGACGTAGGTGCCGACGTCACACGCAGTGACGTAGCGCCCGCCGAGCGACTGGACGAACCGGCCGTACGCGCGAAGCAGCGGCTCGGTCTTGTCGTGCGAGGGTTCGCCGATGATCACAGCCTTGCCGCCGCCATGATCCAGCCCGGCCAACGCGTTCTTGTACGTCATCGCGCGCGCCAACCGGAGCACATCCTCGACGGCCGCCGCCTCCGACTCGTACGGGTAGAAACGGGTCCCGCCGAGCGCCGGACCGAGCGCCGTGGAGTGGATGGCGATCACGGCGCGCAGGCCGCTGGCCTCGTCCTGGCAGAAGACGACCTGCTCATGTCCGGTGCCGAAGATCTCGGTCACGGTTAACCCTCCTGCAAGAGCCCGACTTGTGGTCGTGCGGTGACAGTGGTGACGTCCCGCGGGGTGCTGCGGGCAGGGCTCACTCTAGGCACAGAGCGCCCAAATCCGATCACAGGCAGTCGACGACATCCTGATGCGCCGCAGGCAGGGCGCATGTGCCGAGCCGTTGCCGCCGCATCGTGTCACGATGAAACCGTGAGGGGGCCGCGTCGGCAGCCGTACGCCGCATTCCTGCGGGTCTATGAGCCGTTGGCCGCGTTCCCGGAGCCGGAGCGGGCGCGGCTCGCTGCTGTGCCTACTGACGAGTCCACGTCACGCGAGGCCGTGCTCGCTGCCGAACGAGCCGACGCGCTCCGCCGGATCACGGGGGTCGCACCCCGGGTGGTGCCAGGTGACGAGCCGGACGAGGCGTACGTGCTCCGAACTCGCCGTGGTGTCCTCTACTGCCCGCGCCAGGACCGCCTGCGGTCATGGGTGGCGCTCGCGGAGTTCGTCGGGGAGCTCCCCGACCACGTCGTCGGCCATCTCCTTCCCACCCACATCATCGGAGCGGTCGACCAGGCGTACGCCTCATGGCGCGACACCAATCCCGATGCGGTGCCCCGCATCCTGACCGCGACGTGGCACGTGCCGGCCCGCTGGTTCGTCGTGGTCGATCCAGCCGAGCGGCGACTCGATCTCGAACCGCCACGGCGCAGCCTCGTCTACCGCACCGAGATGGCCGACGCCCGTCGCCGGCTCGCGCGTGCACTTCGCGTGCTGCGCAAGGCTTTCGGTGAGGAGGGTGTCGCCGAACATGTCGAGGAGATCGGCCGCTGGTTGGAGAGTTTCCATCCGCACGCGGTCGTCGAGCTTGACTACGGAGGGCTCGTCGACCTCCTTTCCGACGAGGCGCTGGCGGGCGACGACTCGCCCCGGGAGGTCATGGCGGCGCTGAACGCGCTGGCCGATGACGACCAGGACGCCGCGGAGGCGGCCTATGCCCGGCTGGTCGCGCGCTGGGAGGGCGTCCTCGCCCTCGAACACGCTTCGTAGCCAACAAAACACCTGAGCGTGACGATCTAGCCCAAATGGGACCGAATCGACGATGATCATCCAATTCGGGTGGCCAGATCTGCCCGTCTGGGGTGAAATATCGGAAAGGAGCGAGAACGGGGCTCGCTCCCAGAGTTACTGGAGGCGTCCATGACGACGCGTACCGCCGATGCCGAGCCGCTGCTCACACCTGCTGAGGTCGCGGCCATGTTTCGTGTTGATCCCAAGACCGTGACCCGGTGGGCCAAGGCTGGCAAGCTCAGCTCCATCCGCACACTTGGTGGGCACCGCCGCTACCGCGAGTCTGAGGTGCGCGCACTGCTGACCGGTCAGCTGCCACAACAGCGCGACGGCAGCGACGGCAGCTAGGTTCTGCTGGTTTCGACAAGAGCTCAGCTGGCGTGACGCGTCACCGTGACGTGCCGCAACTCCGGGGCCGCCACACGCGCCGCGTCAGCTGACTCATCGTCTGCGACCTCCTGGGACTTGCGCTCAGCGTCGACGCGGGCGGCGTAGGCGTCGATCTCGGCGCGCTTGGCGCTTTCGTCCCAGCCGAGGACGTCTGCCACCAGCGCGGCGGCGTCCGAGGCTGTCTCGGTGCCACGATGCACGGTCTCGATGGAGATGCGGGTGCGCCGCGTCAGGATGTCGTTGAGATGCACCGCACTCTCGTGCGTGGCCGCGTACCGAAGCTCCGCGCGCAGGTATTCCTCCGCGCCCGGCGCCGGCTCTAGCAACGACGGGTCGTCGGCGGCGAGCTCGACAACTTCGTGCGAGAGCGACCCGTAGCGGTTGAGGAGGTGCTCGACCCGCCACCCCGGGATGGCCCATTCGCTGGCCAGGTGGCCGGTCTGGTTGATGAGCGCGTGATAGCCGTCGGCACCAACCAGTGGCACAAGCTGGGTCGTGCTCGGTGGGATCGGACGTGGCAGGTCCTGCGCCGCCGCGTCGACCGCGTCCGCGGCCATCACGCGGTAGGTGGTGAACTTGCCGCCGGCGATCGAGTACAGCCCGGGTAGCGGACGGGCCACGGCGTGCTCGCGGGACAGCTGGCTCGTGCCCTCGTTCTCGCCGGCCAGCAGTGGGCGAAGACCCGCGTAGACGCCCTCGATGTCGTCATGCGTCAGCGGCACCGAAAGCACTTGGTTGACGTGGTCGAGGATGTAGTCGATGTCGGTACGGGTCGCCGCCGGGTGTGCCTTGTCGAGCGACCAGTCGGTGTCGGTAGTGCCGACGATCCAGTGATTGCTCCACGGGATGACGAAGAGCACCGACTTCTCGGTGCGCAGAATGAGTCCTATCTCGCTGTTGATGCGGTCACGTGGGACGAGGATGTGCACGCCCTTGCTCGCTCGCACGTGGAACCGGCCACGGCCCTTGGTCAGCGACTGGATGTCGTCGGTCCAGACACCCGTGCAGTTGATAACGGCCTCGGCCCGGACCTCGATCTCCTCGCCGGTATCGGTGTCCTTGACGCGCGCCCCAGTGACGCGCTCGGCCGCACGCAGGAACTCGACCACTTCGGCTGAGTTGCGCACTACGGCGCCGTACTGGGCGGCAGTACGGATGACGGTGAGGGTGAACCGTGCGTCATCGGTCTGGGCGTCGTAGTAGCGGATCGCTCCAACGAGGGCATCGGGCTTGAGGGCCGGGCAAAGCTTGCGGGCACCCGTGCGGGTCAGGTGCTTGTGCATCGGACCGGACCGGTGTCCGGCCATGAGGTCGTACATCGTGAGTCCGGCCGCGACGTAAGGACGCTCCCACACATGGTGAGTGAGCGGATACAGGAAGTACACGGGTTTCACGAGGTGCGGAGCGATGGTGGTCAGCATGAGCTCGCGCTCGTGCAGCGCCTCGCGGACGAGGCCAAAGTTGAGCTGCTCGAGGTAGCGCAGCCCACCGTGGAAGAGCTTGCTCGACCTCGACGACGTGCCGCTGGCGTAGTCGCGGGCTTCGACGAGCGCCACGTTGAGCCCGCGCGTCGCCGCATCAAGCGCCACGCCAGCTCCCGTGATGCCACCGCCGATGACGAGGAGGTCGAACTTTTCGGCGGCGAGTTGCTGCCAAGCCTCATGGCGTTGCTGTGGACCAATCACGGCCGACGCCTTCACCCTGCACCTCCGGGCATGTCGTGCGGACGCCCTCCACCGTACGGCTACTGGTAGTTGAGCGCATGGCCGGATGCAATCGATTCGGTGCGCCGACTGTTGCTGCGCCAAGATCAGGACTACGTTTCTCCCGAGTCGGCAAGGGAGCCGGGCGTTCGGGGCACGTGGCTTCCTGCCTTGGTTGTTCAGGGGAGGGTGGTGCAAGTCGTGTCGCTCGGTGATGTGTTCGTCTCCGAATTGCTCGGGACGGCGATGCTGACGCTGCTCGGGTGCGGTGTCGTCGCAAACGTGGTGCTAGGCAAGAACAAGGGGTTCGGTGGCGGCGGCGGAGGCGCCTGGATCGTCATCACCTGGGGCTGGGGCATGGCGGTCTTCGCCGGTGTCTACGTGGCGTTCAAGTCTGGGGCGTACATCAACCCAGCCGTGACCTTCGGCGCCATCGCACGCGGTGACGACGAGTTCACCGCGGGGATCGACGTCAACTTTGGCAACACGCTCGTCTACCTGGCGGCTCAGTTCCTGGGCGCGTTCATCGGTGCCGTCGTCGCCTGGCTGGCCTACCGGGACCACTTCGACCAGCACGACGACGCAGGCGGCAAGCTGGCCGTCTTCTCGACTGGCCCGGCGATCCGCAATTACACCTGGAACTTGATCACGGAGATCATCGGGACGTTCGTGCTGGTCTTCGTCATCTTCATGTTCGGCCAGAACCCGGCCACCGGCCTGGGCCCCCTCGCGGTTTCGCTTCTCGTCCTCGGCATCGGTCTGTCCCTCGGTGGTCCGACCGGTTACGCAATCAACCCGGCTCGTGACCTAGGGCCACGTATCGCGCACTTCGTGTTGCCCATCAAGGGCAAGGGTGATAGCGACTGGGGGTACGCGTGGGTGCCGGTCGTAGGACCCATCATCGGCGGCATCCTGGGCGGTCTTGCCGCCAACTGGTACACGTGACAGGGAGGTAACGGGCGATGGCTGAATACGTCCTCGCGGTTGACCAGGGGACCACGAGCACTCGGTCCATGATCTTCGACCACAGCGGTTCGGTGGTCGCCGTTGAGCAGGTCGAGCACGAGCAGATCTTCCCTCGGGCGGGCTGGGTCGAGCATGACGGCACAGAGATCTGGGACAACACGCGCAAGGTCGTGGCGGGCTCGCTGGCCAAGGCCAACGTGACGAGCAAGGACATCGTCGCCGCAGGCGTCACCAACCAGCGCGAGACGGCGATCGTCTGGGAGAAGTCGACCGGGAAGCCCATCCACAACGCCATCGTCTGGCAGGACACCCGCACCCAGAAGATCTGCGACGAGCTGGCCGCGCTCGGCGGCGGCCAGGAGCGCTACAAGGCCAAGGTTGGCTTGCCGCTGGCCACCTACTTCTCCGGGCCCAAGATCCGCTGGATCCTCGACAACGTCGAAGGCGCTCGGCAGAAGGCGGAGAACGGCGAGCTGCTGTTCGGCAACATGGACACCTGGGTGCTCTGGAACATGACCGGCGGTCCCGAGGGGGGCGTGCACGTCACCGACGTCTCCAACGCATCGCGGACCATGCTCATGGACCTGTCCACCCTTGCCTGGGACGCCGACATCGCCGCCGAAATGGGGGTGCCACTGGCGATGCTCCCGGAGATCCGCGCGTCCTCCGAGGTCTATGGCAAGGGCCGCGAGGGTGGCCTGCTGCCGGGCGTCCCGATCGCCGGCGACCTCGGTGACCAGCAGGCCGCGACGTTCGGCCAGGTCTGCTTCGACGTCGGCAACGCCAAGAACACGTACGGCACTGGCAACTTCATGCTCCTGAACACCGGCACCGAGCAGGTGGCGAGCGAGAACGGCTTGCTCACCACCGCCTGCTACAAGATTGGCGACCAGCCGGTGGTCTATGCGCTGGAGGGCGCCATCGCCATCACCGGCGCGCTGGTGCAGTGGCTGCGCGACAACCTCGGCATCATCAATAGCGCGCCCGAGATCGAGGCGCTCGCCGAGACGGTCGACGACAACGGCGGTGCCTACTTCGTGCCGGCGTTCTCGGGCTTGTTCGCGCCCTACTGGCGCTCCGACGCGCGCGGTGCGCTGGTCGGCCTGACCCGCTACGTCAACAAGGGACATATCGCGCGGGCCGTCTTGGAGGCCACGGCCTACCAGACCCGCGAGGTGCTCGACGCCATGAACGCCGACTCTGGCGTCGCGCTCACCGAGCTCAAGGTCGACGGCGGCATGGTGCAGAACGAAGCGCTCATGCAGTTCCAGGCCGACATCCTCGGTGTCGATGTCGTCCGCCCGAAGGTTGCTGAGACGACGGCGCTCGGCGCCGCCTACGCCGCCGGCCTGGCCACTGGCTACTGGGCCACCCAGGACGACCTGCGGCAGAACTGGCTCGAGGACAAGCGCTGGAGCCCTTCGATGGACGAAGGCAAGCGCGACAAGCTCTACGCGAAGTGGAAGAAGGCCGTCACCAAGACGTTCGACTGGGTCGACGAGTCGGACGAAGGCTGACCCTGGAAGGGGCGAGCTGCGAACGGGGCGAGTTGTCAGGTTGTCAGGCCCGCTGACCTGGAGCGATCCAGGCGGCGGGCCTGACAGCTTGTGTCTCTGACAACCTGACAAGTCGCAGCTCAGGCGCAGCTAAGACTCGCCGAAGCCGTTCTTGATCATCTCGATGACGGTGTCGACGGCCTCCTGCGCCTGGGCGCCGGTCGCGGTGACCTCGACTTCCTGTCCGCCCGCGAAGCCGAGGCTGATGACACCGAGCACGCTCTTGGCATCGACGGTGGCGGCCCCTGGCGCGCCGATGCGGACGTCGGCGTCGAGTTCGCTGACGGATCGGGCAAGCATCGCTGCGGGCCTGGCATGCAGGCCGAGCGGGTTGGGCAGCACGGCAGCAGCGCGGACAGCCTCAAGCGCCGCTTCCTCCGGCGGCGGATGGGTGAGCGCGTCGCCGGCCGGGCCGGCGACGTCGTCGGGTGTGCCCGGCAGCGGACGACCCCAGGCCGCTGAAGCAGCGGCTGCAACCTCCAAGACCGACGCGCCGCCCTGCGCCGTGGTCGCTGCCGCAACGGCGCCCTCGACGAGCGGAGCGTCGGCGACCAGCACTCGAGACGCGCTGCGCGTCGTCGAGCGTCTCGAGTACGAGGTCAGCCGTCATCTGAGCGCTGCCCAGGTCATAGAGCAGCACGACACCATCGCCGGACTCGGCCCCGCCCACCGCCGCCAACACTTTGTCAAAGCTGGTGCCGACGTCGCCGTCCTCCAGGCCACCGGCTGCCACGATCGTCACATCGGGCGCCATCTGCGCGGCAAGCTCGCGGAGGCCCTCGGCGAGTCGAGCACTGTGAGAGATGAGGACGATGCCGACAGTCATCGTGAGCGACTGGCCACGTCGGAAGCCGTACGGATGAACAACGCGGTCGATGTCGCACCTGGATCCTGGTGACCGGCGCTGCGCTCACCGAGGTAGCTCGCGCGACCCTTCCTGGCCACCAGCGGGATCGTGTCGCGCATGCCTTGCTCGGCGGCGTCGGCCGCTGCGGCCAGCACGGCCGCGACATCCCCGCCATTGTTGGCCACCTTCTCGGCCGCGACGATCGCGGGCGTCCAGGCATCGACCATGGTCTTGTCGCCGGGCTCGGCCTTGCCGCGCGCGACGATCCCGTCGCGCGCGGCGGTGAGCAGGGCGACCACGTCGCCCGAGTCAAGCTCGGGTTTGCCTTGCACCGCAGTGCCCGCACGCAGGAACGCCGTGCCGTACAACGGTCCCGCCGCCCCTCCGACCTTGGAGATGAGCGTGGTCGCTACCGACTTGAGGACATCGCTCGGGGTGGCGGGCACCTCGCCGTCGAGCTTGGCAACGGCGGCCTTCATGCCGCGGTCCATGTTCTCACCGTGGTCGGCGTCGCCGATGGCCGAGTCGAGCTCGATGAGGTACTGCCGGTTTTCGTGGATGACCCCGGCATATGCCCGTACGAGCTCGAGCACGTCGTCAGTCGTGAGCGGCATCGAGAATCAGACTCCCCAGCGCAGCGCAGGCGTGTGCACCGGTGCATCCCAGAGCGGGACCATCTCGTCGTCGAGCTTGAGCAGCGTGATGGACATGCCTTGCATCTCAAGCGAGGTGATGTAGTTGCCCACGAGCCGGCGCTCAACGTTGATGCCGCGCTCGGCAAGGAACTTCTCGGCCTCGTTGTAAGCGATGTACAACTCGATCAGCGGTGTTCCGCCCATGCCGTTGACGAACAGGAGCGTACGGTCGCCGCTCGCGAACGGTAGGTCCTCCACGATCGGCGTGAGCAACCGCTGGACGATCGCGTTGGCCGGCTCCATCGGCAGGCGCTCACGGCCGGGCTCGCCGTGGATGCCGATGCCGATCTCCATCTCCTGCTCGCCAAGCTCGAAAGTCGGCTTGCCCGCGTGCGGCACGATGCAGGAAGTGAGGGCCATGCCCATCGACCGTACGTTGGCATTGACCTGCTCACACAGGCCCTTGACCGCCGCGAGGTCGTCACCGCGCTCAGCGGCAGCACCGACGATCTTCTCGGCGAGGACGGTGCCACCGACGCCGCGGCGCCCGGCCGTGTAGAGGCTGTCCTTCACGGCGACGTCGTCGTCGATGACGACCGACTCGACCTGAATGCCCTCGGCGGAAGCAAGCTCGGCGCCGGTCTCGAAGTTGAGGATGTCGCCGGTGTAGTTCTTCACGATGTGGAGGACTCCGGCACCGCCGTCGATGGCCTTGGTCGCCTCGGCCATCTGGTCGGGTGTCGGCGAGGTGAACACGGCACCTGGGCACGCCGCATCGAGCATCCCGAGCCCGACGTACCCGCCGTGCATCGGCTCGTGGCCGCTGCCGCCGCCAGAGAGCACGGCCACCTTGCCCTGCCTTGGACCGCCCGCGCGGACGATGTAGGCCGGGTCGTAGTTCACCTTGATGAGGTCGGCGTGTGCTGCGGCCATGCCGTGCAGCGAATCGTCGACGACGGTCTCTGGGTCGTTGATGATCTTCTTCATCGAGCACCCTTCCCTAGCCGTTTACCGGAGTGGGACCCCTGCGCTCTCTTCCTACAGCCATGCGCGGATCTGTGCCATGGGTGAAGGTCATCTAGTGAGGCTCATTGCCAACGTTTCGACGGACCTCCACAATCACATCCCGTGACGGCAATGACACCGCCGGTTTCCTCGCCCGAGCTGACGCGCTTCGGGTTTGTGTTGCGCGACGTCTTTCAGGTCGTCCGGTGGCTGGTAGTTGCGTACGTCGTCGCAGCGATGCTGGCGTTGGTGTGGACCACTCCGCGGCAAACCAGCTTCGAAGACTACGAGGCTGATCTTCGGGCTGGGCGCGTCGAATGGGTCGCGACCGGAGAGGTCCAAGCATCGGACCATCTGAGCGTGTGGAGGCGTGACCCAGACGGCAACCAAGTCACCTGGTCTGTCGGTATTGGCTACCGTGATGTGCGGTACATGAACGATGCTGAGGCTTCTCGGCTTGTCAACGCCGCCCGTGCTGATGGCATTGACGTGGTGCCCCAGAGGTCGCTGGCGCGGAGCCTCGCCGGTTCGTTGCCGCTCATCGCCATGGCCTCCGTTCTCGTGCTTCTCGCCGGGCCGCAGCCGCGGCGGGCGACGAAGTGGGCTTGGTTCTGGCTGTTCGGACTGCCGGGTTGCGTGGGGCTCCTCGCGTGGATGGTGCTCGACGCTCCCTGGTCCCGAGCCGCGATGGCGCGACCTGATCCCGGCCGAGGCGGTCGTTACCTACGCCCGGAGGACCGGCGACTCCGTGGGGGCCGGGCGTTCGTTTTCGCGCTGTTTGGCGGCCTGTTGATCAGCGCGCTCTACCAGGGGGCATTCGGCTACCTCGGCTGACCGCAAACCCCCCGTACGCCGCTGACCAATCGCCTAGTGTCAAATCCTGGGGCACTTGGGGGTCACCATGGATCGCGAGACCAGGACGTCATCCGCACCGAGCTCGATGCTTGCGCTAGCGGGTGTAGGGCGCCTGGTGGCCAGCCAGGCCGATGTGGGTGCGTCGCGCGAGAGACGTCGACAGCGCAGCCTGCGACGGATCGCCCTACTTCTGGCCGTACCCATGGTGTGGCTCTGGTGGCGACTAGTGACCGGCGATCCGATCAACGTCATCGCCTGGCGGCTGCCGACCCCAGATCCCTTCCTGGCCATGGCCGGGCTGCTCCTTCTGACGATGGTCGTGGTCCTGCTCGGCACGACAATCGGCGCGGGGCGTTCGCCACACACGACGTACCGTCCCGAGCAGATCGACGTGACCCTCGACGACGTCAAGGGGGTGGACGCCGTCAAGGAAGACGTCATCAGGTCGCTCAACCTCTTCCTCGCACATCGCACCTTTACCCGCGAGATGGGCGGGACGCCTCGGCGAGGGCTGCTCTTCGAGGGGATCCCCGGCACCGGCAAGACGCACATGGCCAAGGCCATGGCACGCGAGGCCGGCGTTCCGTTCCTGTTCGTGTCGGCGACTGCGTTCCAATCCATGTACTACGGAGCGACGGCGCGCAAGATCCGCTCCTACTTCCGCGCCCTGCGCAAGGCTGCGCGACGTGAGGGTGGAGCAATCGGGTTCATCGAGGAGATCGACGCGATTGCGACGACTCGGCGTGGCATGCCTGCCACGCTCGCTCAGGACGGCGCAGCGTCGTCGCTCAAGCCTTGGCTCGCTGCCCCCGACTCTTGGTTACCGATCGCGGGATGCGCTTGGAGCGCCGCGATGGCCGAGCCGTACGACGCCACGCCGGCCACCGCGATCAACGGCTCCTCGATCACTGAGGGCACTGGCGGTGTGGTCAACGAGCTCCTGGTCCAGATGCAGTCGTTCGACGAGCCGTCTGGCGGCCAGAAGGTGCGAGCGTGGGTCGTCGAGCACCTCAACGCCTTGGCTCCCGCACATCGACAAATCCGCCGACCAGCTCCGGTGGCGACCAATGTGCTCGTCATCGCGGCAACCAACCGTGCCGAGAATCTCGACCCGGCGCTGCTGCGCCCCGGGCGCTTCGATCGGAGGCTGACGTTCGACCGCCCCAGTCGCGCAGCGCGACGGGAGCTCATCGACCACTTCCTGGCCCGCAAGTCACATGAGCCCGAGCTCGACCAGGACGCGGTGCGCCAGCAGGTCGCCGCACTCACCCAGGGCTACACCCCGGTCATGATCGAGCACCTGTTGGACGAGGCCTTGGTCAATGCGCTGCGCCGCGGCGGTGACGCGATGACCGTACGTGACGTGGAGAAGGCGCGCCTGACCGAGGAGATCGGGCTCGGACAGCCGGTCACGTACACGGAGAAGGAGCAGCGCCTCATCGCGACTCACGAGGCCGGCCACGCGACAGTCGCCTGGCTCATCGCGCCCGAGCGCAGGCTCGAGGTGCTGACGATCGTCAAGCGCCGCGATGCGCTGGGGTTGCTCGCGCACGGCGACCGCGACGAGGTTTTCACCAGGTCCCGCACCGAGATGCTCAACCTCATCCAGATCGCGATGGGCGGGCTGGTTGCCGAGGAGTTGTTCTTCTCGGACGTCTCAACCGGACCTGGGGGTGACCTGCTCACCGCAACAACAGTTGCCGCGCAGATGATCGGTGTCTGCGGCATGGGCGACAGCCTGGTGTCCTTCCAGGCGGTACAAGGTGCGGCGCTGTCCGACACCAACATCGTCGGACGGGTGCTGGGAGACACGCAGGGTCGAGCGGCAGTCGAAGCGGTGCTGCAGGAGCAGAAGCAGCATGTCCACGATCTGCTCAGACGGCACAAGCACCTGGTCGCTGCTCTTCGCGACGCCTTGCTGACCCGCCATGAGCTTGTCGGCAACGAGATCACGGCCGTGCTCGAGCAGGCAGCAGCCGAGAGCTAGGAGAGCCCGGAAACGCTGAGGTACAGTCCGACGATCGCCTCACCGGCAAACACCGCGACCCAGGTGGACGCAAGCATGAATGGCCCGAACGGGATGGCCGTGCGCCGGGCGGCCATGCCCCTGACCATCAGCGCCACGCCGACGATGCCGCCGAGCACGAAGGCACCGAACCCGGCGATGACGAGGTGCCCCCAGCCGAGCCAGGCCGCGTACGCGCCGACCAGGCCGGCGAGCTTGACGTCACCGAAGCCCATGGCATTGGTGCAGAACCACAGTGCTCCGTACGCCAGCAGCAACGCCAGCCCACCGATGACCGCCCGAACCATCGGTTCCCAGCCGCCGTTGGTGACGGTCAGGAGACCGAGGCCGAAAGCGACCGGGTAGGACGGCAGCACGATGGCATCCGGCAGCCGCATCGTGTCCAGGTCGATCACAGCGAGTGCGACGGAAACGGCCGCCAGGAACAGGAACGCGGGCAGCACTGCGGCTGCCCCGAACCGAAGCGTGGTTGCGGCGAACAGCACGCCGGTGGCCAGCTCAACGGCGGGATAGCGTGCGCTGATCGGCTCGGCGCAGTCGCGGCACCTGCCTTTCAGCAGCACCCAGGAGACGACTGGAACGTTGTCGTGGCTGCGGATCTCATGACCGCAGCGCGGGCACGCCGACCTTGGACGCACCACCGACGCACCGGCGGGCACCCTTGCGGCAACGACGTTGAGGAACGACCCGACGACCAGGCCAAGCACTCCGGCCAGGACGGCCAGTGCCGGCGTCAGGCCGGCGACCCCGTTCACCCGCTGGTGCCAGCAACCGCAGGCGGAACCGCGATGCCGGTGGTGTCGAGGACGAACATGCTGCCGGACGCCGTCAGCGTGATCTCCTGGCCGCCCTGCTGGCCGCCCTGTGCCTTGATCGAGTCGATGAGCCACGCCCGCGGTAGTGCCTCGGCCGACCGGAGGAAGCCGCTGAGATTCGCGTACGAGCCACTCACGGTGATCGACGTCGCCATGGTGGCCAGGGTTCCGTCGCCAGCACCTGCTGCGGGCAGGCCGACCGAGCCATCGGTTGGCACCGCTGGCGCGGCCGCCGGATCGGCGGGTGCGGCAGTCTCGCCTTCGACGGGGGCCACGGGCTCCGCGGCAGGGGCGAGCAGCTCGGGCGGCAGCGTCTCAACTGTCTGAACGGTGACGCCGGCTTGCGCCGCGGCAGCACGGATCTGGTCCAGCACGCCGGGAAGCTCAGCCGTGCTCGGGAAGTTGGCCTTCAGCCCCTCGAGCCGTGCCATCCGAGCCGGCAGCTCCTCCTGCAGTGCGGTCAGCTGCACGATGTCTCGCTCGAGCTTGGAGGTCTGCCCACGCACCGACTCGCTCTGCGATTCGATCTCGGCAGCCTGACCGAGCCTGGGCGACAGGACTACAAACCAGGCCACCGCCGCCAGGCCGACCAATGCCAGCGATCCCAAGACGGTGATCAATCGGGCCCGAGTCACTGCGCCACCTCTCCGAGCAGGTCGGCGAACCGGCCGGTCAACATTTGCGGATCGAGATTGACGGTGCCGTTGGCTTCAAAAGCCGCCTCGTTCCTGGCCGCGCCAGTGAGGTACGGGGACACCAGCCCAGGAACTGCTGCCAGCCCGGCCGTGAGATCGCGCACCTGCTGCTCACCGGGCACCGTGACGGCCCAGGTAAGGCAGCCGATGCTCGGCGCCGGCGCGAATGGATCTGGGCCGGGGCAGCCAGCTCCGAGTGTGGCATCGAGCGTACGTAGGCTGCTGCCCGCCGGCCAGGACGCGGCGAAGCTGTCGAGCGTCCGGGCAAACGATGTCTGCCCAGCCATCGCCGTACCCACTACCTCTTGCTGCTGCTGCAGCGAGGCGGAGAACGCCCGCACCGGCTGCAGCGGCGTGAGCTGGGCCTGAGCGTCGGCGTGCGCCGACTCGGCAGCGACCAGCTCGCTCTCGGCTCCGCTGATCGCGGAGTCTTGAGCCAACCAGATGCCGGTGCCGACAACCGCGATGCCGACACCCGCGAACACGAAGCGCCGCACGAGTGCGCGGGCACGCTTGCGCTCAATCGTCTCGGACGGAAGCAGGTTGACCGACGGATTCACGGCTAGCGCGGGGCTCGCCTCCTGCTGGCTGCGGTTACCCGCCGAACGGGTGAGCATCGCCATCACGCCACCTCCGCCAGACCGAGACCGGCGGCAACGGCGAGGACTGGCTGCAGATGAGCCGTCGCCTCTCTCGCCCGCCGTGAGATCGTGAGCCCTGCCAGCGGATCCGCGAGCCTCGCGGGGATGCCGAGCGCGTCACCAAACCGCTCGACGAGACCCGGCAGGCTGGCACCACCACCACTCATCACCACGCCACCGAGGCCGGCGACATCGGGGGAGTTGCCCAGGAAGTAGTCCAGCGATGAGCGCACGGCCGACAGCGTGCTGTCCGTGACGCGATCGATCACAACCCGTGCCGCGTGGTCCTCCGGTCCGACAAGGCCCCCGGCGGGTATGGCGGCGGAGGTGCCGATCCGACGCTTGAGCGCCTCTGCGTCCTGCAGGGTCACCTGCAGCCGCTCGACCAGCGCGCGGGACAGCTTGAGTCCGCCCTCGCCGGCCAGCATGCGAACGAACCGCGGAGCGCCGTCGACCTGAACGACGACTGTGGTGACCTCGGCGCCGATGTCCACCCGGGCCTCCGCCACGCCGAGCGGGGCAGTAGTCCGGCCAGCGACACGCAGCAGAGCGAGGCCTGCGAGGTCGACGCGGAAGGGCCGCAGCCCGGCCTTCTCGACCGCCTGTACGGCGCGCAAAACTGGCTGTCGCATCGCGGCGACAAGCAACACGCTCACCGTACGGCCGCCGCCGGCATCCTTGGTCGCGCCCTCACCGAGCACGACGTAGTCGAGGATGACGTCCTCGACCGGCACCGGCAGCTGGCCGGAAATCCGATACGGGAGGGCCTGGCGGAACGCCTTCTCCTCCAGCCACGGCAGCTCCACCTGGCGGACGATGACGTGCCGCCCGGATACGCCGAGCACCACATCCTTGCCGAGGCCCGACTTTCCCCAGGCATGCTTGATCGCGTCTGTGACGCTGCTGACGTCGAGGACCTCGCCCTCGTTGACAGCGCCGGGCGCGATCGGCGCCGAGCCGACGGCATTGATGGTCGGCTTCGAACCCGCGGTGATGCCGACCGCGCGGACACTGGTGTGCCCGATGTCGAGGCCGACGACTGTTCGTCCCACCTGCTGCTCCCTGGATTGTTTGCCGGGCCGACCGCTGACCGGCCGCTCACTCCTGGCATCGGCAGGGCGTCGTTGGGCCTTGAGTGGTGCCCCGCACGCGTGAGGTGGGTCAAGGCGTGGCCGCCAACTGCCGAAAACGGGAGCACAACGACCCGTCGTGGACGGGGCCAGGCGGAGGAATAGAGGTCATTGTGCCCATGGCGATCGCGCCGCTGCTCAAGGCGCTGGTGAGCGCCGGAGGGTCGGACCTGCACATACGCGCCGGAGCCGCTCCGTCAATGAGAGTCGACGGCGTGCTCCGCAGACTCGAGAGCGACTCCATGGACGAGGGCGCGACCCTCGCCGTCCTTCTGGAGACCATGCCAGACAGGCAACGAGCCCGCTTCGAGCACGGTCACGACGTTGACTACGCGCTCGAGCCGACGGAGGGGGAGCGATACAGGGTCAACGCCTTCCGGTTCCGCGGGCGGCCGGCAGCTGTGCTGCGCCGCGTGCTGCCGGCGCCGTTGCGCCTCGACAGCCTCGGGCTGCCGTCGGTGCTCAGCTCGCTCGCGCTCCGGCCCCACGGCCTGACGTTGGTGACCGGGCGTGCGGGCTCGGGCAAGACCACGACACTCGCGGCGATGGCCGAGGAGATCAACGTCTCGCGGCCGGTGCACGTACTCACCCTCGAGGACCCGATCGAGATCCTGATCCCCGAGAAGGCCGCGGTCGTCACGCAGCGCGAGATCGCCTCGGACGTGGAGACGTTCGGCGCGGCGCTGCGGGCCGCGATGCGACAGGACCCAAACGTAATCGTCGTCGGCGAGATGCGGGACGAGGAGACGGTACGGGCGGCACTCGTCGCGGCTGAGACCGGCCACCACGTCATCTCGACGCTGCACACCACCGATGCGCTGTCCAGCATCTACCGCATCCTCGACCTCTTCCCGCCGCAGGAGCAGAAGCAGATCCGCGTCACGCTTGCGGCCGTACTCAATGGTGTCGTCTGCCAGCGGCTCGTGCCGCGGGCAGATGGTCCCGGACGGGTAGCGGCCACCGAGGTCGCGGTCAACACGGGCCTGGTCGCGGAGGCGATTGCCGATCCGGAGAAGACCGGCATCATCCGCGATCTCGTCGTCCAGGGCGACTATCACGGTATGCACAGCTTCCACCAGGACCTGGTGCGACTCCTCGCTGAGGGCGTCATTTCCTGGTCGGACGCCCGCGCCGCGGCGACGGATCCGCACGATCTTGAGGTGGACGTGCGCCGGGCCGGCTTGCTAAGCCTCACAATGTCGGGATGACCAACGTGCCCCGGCCCCGCACCGATGCTGTCGACCAGGCCGATGTCAAGCGACTCGGCCGATTGCGCGTGGCGCTCGACGAGGTGGTCCGCGAGCTGCGTGTCTGGGTCGACCTGCTGCGCAACAAGGCCCTTGCGCTGCGTGCGGTGACCGCCGTACCCCACCAAACCAACCGCCGGTACGGATCGACGCCGGATCCACTCGCGCCGGGCTCGCTCGATCCACGATCACTCGCCACAGCCCTCGCCGCAGAGGGTTCGCCGCCTCGACAGGGTCGTCGTACGCCGACGCCCCGCCTCGTGGGCGACGACACCGAGGACGTGCTGCGTGCGGCCCGGGAGCTGTGGGACACGGTCGCCGATCCCCGCGACATCCAAGCCAGCAGACAGCTCGCAGACGAAGCCGATCGGGTGGCTGACCGGCTCGAGGACCGCTGGCGGGACGCCCGCGACCAGCTCCGCTCAGTCAGCCAGGCACTCGAGCGCGCAACAGGCGCACCAGACGACAGGTAGGTTCCAGTGACGATCGACACAGTTCCACGCAACACCGTCCAGGTCCTCGTCGACCGCAAGCTCGTGACACTCGAGCAGGTCGAGCGAGCCCGCATCGAGGCGGAGCGCCGGGGCGTACCCCTGCTGCGGGAGCTGATCGAGTCGTCCGTCGTGCAGCGCGCTGACGCGGGCCGGGCATTTGCCGAGGCGGCCGGCCTCGACTTCGTCGAGCTGGGCGACATCCAGCTCGACCCCAGTGCTGTGGCGCGGGTGCCGGCCGACCACGCCCGCCGCATGGGTGTGGTGCCGGTGGTCTGGGAGGACGGCCGGCTGGTCGTGGCGACGTCCGATCCGACCAACGTCATCGCGCTGGACGACCTGCGGGTTCTCACCGGGGTCGAGATCAAGGTCGTGTACGCATCTCGGCGCGACATCGAAGACAAGCTTGCGAAGGTCTACCGCGCCGAGGAAGAGCTCGGCGACATCTCCGACGACATGGTCGGTACCGCAGCTGAGGTCACCGAGGACCTTTCGGCGGTGGGTGACTCGGCTGATGACGCACCCGTCGTCCGCTACGTCAACCTGCTGATCAGCCAGGCAGTTGCCGACCGCGCCTCGGACATCCACGTCGAGCCGACGGAGAGCGACGTCCGCGTGCGCTACCGCATCGACGGCGTGCTGCACGAGATCATGCGCTCGCCCAAGAAGATCCAGGCCGGCGTCATCTCCCGCCTGAAGATCATGGCCGACATCAACATCGCCGAGCGCCGCGTGCCGCAGGACGGGCGCATCTCAGTCACCCTCAACGGCGCCAAGATCGACCTGCGAGTGGCCACGTTGCCGACGGTGTGGGGCGAGAAGATCGTCCTGCGCATCCTCGACAACAAGACCGCTCTGCTCAGCCTCGGGGAGCTCGGCTTCTCGCCGTCCAACATGGTGCGGTTCCAGGAGGCCTACACCAAGCCGTACGGGATGATCCTCGTCACCGGCCCCACGGGATCCGGCAAGTCGACGACGCTCTACGCCACCCTCAACATCGTGAGCCGTCCGGAGATCAACGTCATCACGGTCGAGGATCCCGTGGAGTATCGGATCCCTGGCATCAACCAGATGCAGGTCAAGGCCAAGTCGGGTCTCACCTTCGCCAAGGCTCTGCGCTCGATCCTGCGCGCCGACCCCGACGTGGTACTCATCGGTGAGATCCGCGACGCCGAGACCGCGAAGATTGCAGTCGAGGCGGCCCTCACCGGACACCTGGTGCTGACCACGCTGCACACCAACGACGCACCGAGCGCGGTCAACCGGCTCGTCGAGATGGGCGTGGAGCCGTTCCTCGTGGCGTCGGCGATGGACTGCGTCGTCGCGCAGCGGTTGTGCCGCCGGTTGTGCTCGAAGTGCAAGCAGGCGTACGTGCCGTCGCAGCAGGAGTTGCTGGACGTGGGCTTCCCGTGGGAGCCCGGCGCGCCGCTGCCCACGCTGCACCGCCCGATCGGCTGTGCGGCCTGCTCGCGCACCGGTTACCGCGGACGCATGGCGTTGCATGAGGTCATGCCGATCAGCGAGGAGATCGAGCGGCTGACCATCTCGCGCTCGTCGACCGAGGACGTCGCTCGGTCGGCCCGTTCGGCGGGCATGGTGCCGTTGCGCCAGGACGGCTGGCTCAAGGTCGCCCAGGGTGAGACCTCGATCGAAGAGGTGCTGCGCGTCGTCGTCTGACGGCGCCAGTCACACGGACGTCGCAGTCGGTCAAGGCCTCCGGTCTTTGTGCCGATATCTGGGGCACCGGCACCAGGAGGACGATCGTGCTCGACACCCAGCCAAGGAACACTTCTGCCCCCGTGGTCACCAGCGGCGCGCTGGGGACCGACGCGGCAGCACTCGCCGAGAGTCAGACTCGTGTGCTGCTCGACGAGCTGCTCGAGAAGACCCTCGAGCTAGGTGGCTCCGACCTGCACCTCTCGGCCGGCGCACCACCCAGCGTGCGTGTGCACGGTGAGGTGGAACCACTTGAGGGGTACGGGCCGCTGCACCCCGACAGCATCCAACGGGCGATCTTTGCGGTGCTCTCCAGCCAACAACGCGACAGGTTCGAAGCACGGCGCGAGCTCGACTGCGCGTACACATTGCCCGGCCGGGCGCGGTTCCGCGTCAACGTGATGCGTCAGCGCGGTGCGGTGACCGGCGTCTTCCGCGTAGTGCCCTGGGAGATCAAGAGCCTGAAGGACATCGACATACCGGAGCGGCTGGCGATGTTTGCCACGCTCCCGCGCGGGCTCGTGCTGTTCACCGGGCCGACCGGCTCGGGCAAGTCGACGACCGTTGCCACGCTGGTGGACATCGCCAACCGATCACGCGCCGGACACATCGTCACGATCGAAGACCCGATCGAGTTCCTCTTCGAGCACAAGCGCTGCATCGTCAACCAGCGCGAGGTGGGGGAGGACACGGAGTCGTTCGCTGATGCCCTGCGCCACGTGCTGCGGCAGGACCCCGACATCATCGTCGTCGGTGAGATGCGCGACCCAGAGACCATTTCGGTGGCGCTGACCGCGGCGGAGACCGGTCACCTCGTGTTCGCAACGCTGCACACGCGCTCGGCCGAAGAGGCCGTCACCCGCATCGTGGACTCCTACCCGGCTGCGCAGCAGGCCACCATCCGTGCCCAGATGGCCTCGTCCCTGCAAGGTGTGATTGGCCAGACCCTTGTTCGCACGGCTGACGGTCTCGGCCGGATCCCTGCCGTCGAGGTGCTGGTCGCCACGCCCGCGGTCCGCAACCTGATCCGGGAGAACAAGATCGCGCACATCGGCCAGGCGATCGAAGCCGGCGCGCAGCACGGCATGGAGACGCTCGACCAGAGCCTGGCGCGACTGGTCGTCTCAGGGAAGATCACCCGCGAGGCCGCGCGCGAGGTCGCCCGCGACCGCGTCGAGCTGGACAAGCTCATCGACGGCGAGCGGGGTCGCTACAGCGGCGCCGGCGAGGGCATGCGGTTCAGCGACTTCCCGGCAATGTGAGGCGAGGCATCGACATGACCACGACCGCCACTGTTCCATCCTTCCAATACGAGGTGCTTGACGCGTCCGGCAACGTGCGCTCCGGTGCCCTCGAGGCCGACTCGGCGGCGGCGGCTGTCGCGCGGCTCAACCGCATGGGCTACACACCCTTGTCGGTGACTGAGAAGCCGACGGGTGGCCTGCACAAAGAACTCTCGCTGATGCCGCAGCGAGTCCGGCTGAAGGACCTCGCAATCATGTCGAGGCAGTTCGCGACGATGATCGGCGCGGGCCTCTCGCTGCTGCGCGTGCTGGGTGTCCTTGCCGAGCAGACCGAGAACAGTAGGCTTGCCGAGACGTTGCGCACCGTGCGCGGTGACGTGGAAACCGGGTCGGCCCTCTCGGATGCACTCGCGCGCCACCCGAAGGTCTTCCCACCGTTGATGATCAGCATGGTGCAGGCCGGCGAGGTTGGCGGCTTCCTCGATCGGGCGCTCATCAGCATTGCCGACAACCTCGAGGCCGAGGTTAAGCTCCGCGCCAAGGTGAAGTCCGCGATGACGTACCCTGTCGTCGTCGGTGTTGTCGCCGTGCTGCTTGTCACCGCGATGCTGCTCTTCATCGTTCCGACCTTCCGCGACCTGTTTGCCGACCTCGGTGGCACGTTGCCGCTGCCCACGCGAGTCGTGGTGTGGATGAGCGATATGGCGAAGTTCCTCGCGCCGATCTTCGTGGTGCTCAGCATCGCGGCGGGGGTGCTGTGGGCGAAGTTCCGTCGCGAGGAGAAGGTCCGCGATGTCGTGGATCCTCTGAAGCTCAAGGTGCCGGTGTTCGGCAAGCTGTTCCGCAAGGTCTATCTGGCGCGGACGACGCGCAACCTATCGGCGATGCTGGGTGCCGGCGTGCCGATGCTGCAGGCGATCGACGTGGTCTCGGAGACCACCGGCTCTGTCGTCGTCTCGCGGGCCCTGGACCGGGTGCGCGATGCCGTGCGTACGGGTGAGGGGCTGGCCGCTCCGATGGCCAAGGAGGACATCTTCCCGCCGATGACCGTGCAGATGATCGCGGTCGGTGAGGACTCCGGGTCGATCGACGACATGCTGTCCAAGGTCGCCGACTTCTACGACCAGGAGGTTGAGGCGACCACCGAGTCGCTGACGACCCTTGTCGAGCCCGTGATGATGCTCTTCCTCGGCGGCATCGTCGGGTTCATGGTGATCGCGCTGTACATGCCGATCTTCAAGATCTTC
>CAWCXA010000008.1:0-66263 GCA_963799425.1 uncultured Actinomycetota bacterium
CCGAAGTTGCTTGGCACGACCCCGAAGATCGCTTCGAGCAGCGTCTGCTGTACGCCGGACTCCCCCTCCGTCGGAACCGCGTCGGGAATGAACGGCGAGTAGTTGTCGCGCTGCACGTAGAACAACCCGGCCACGATGACGAACAGCACCACGAAGACCTTGATGGTGACGACGACCACGTTGAACTGTGCCGAGAGCTTGATCCCGGCGATCAGGATGCACACCAGGACGATGACGATGAGTGCCGCGGGCAGGTTGACCACCGAGTCGTCGCCACCCGAGATCGACTCTGGCAGCGTGATGTTCATGGTGTCGAGCAAGCTCACGAGGTATTGCGACCAGCCGACTGCCACCACGGCACCGCCGAGCGCGAGCTCGAGCAGCAGGTCCCAGCCGATGATCCAGGCGACGAGCTCACCGAGCGTGGCGTAGGCGAAGGTGTACGCGCTGCCGGCCACCGGCACCGCCGACGCAAGCTCGGCGTAGCAGACGGCAGCGAGGGCGCACGCGATGCCGGCGACGACGAACGACAGCGCAACCGCCGGTCCGGCGTTGTTCTTCGCGGCCAGGCCTGTGAGCACGAAGATGCCGGTGCCGATGATGACGCCGACGCCGAAGACCGTGAGGTCGAGCGCCGACAGATCACGGCGGAGGTGGTGCTCCGGCTCCTCGGCGTCGGCGAGCGACTGCTCGATGGGCTTGGTACGGAGCACGCCACCGGGCGGCTCGGCGAGCATCTCCTCCGGTGTTGACGCCGGAGGCGGGAAGTCGTCGCCGCTCACGACTGGCCGGGGTGTTCGCCGACGGAGTCACGCAGTGAGCCGGAGATGACGAGCCCGGCGTCGTGCGCGCAGTGGGCACAGCAGTAGAAGTGCCCCGAGGCCTCCACGCCGTGCCCGATGATCTTGACTCCGCAGTGCTCGCAGATCGGTGCGAGCCGGTGGATCGCGCACTCGAAGCTGTCGAAGGTGTGCGTGTTGCCCTGCGCCGTGACCTCGAACGACAACCAGTAGTCGTTACCGCAGACCTCGCAGACCGACATCGTCGCGTCCTCCCACCTGGAGTCGGCAGCCGAACCTCCCCACGACGGTCCCGCGTCCAGCGATCACGCGCAACCGAGGGCCAACGCAGCGGGTAGCGACCCCGACACAGCCGGTTGGACACCGGAACAGGCGTACACGCCCCTTCACGACACCAGGTGGCTGTTCAGCGTGATCGTTAGGGCCCGAGCCGCTCGAGGATGACGACGGGGATCTCCCGCTCGGTCTTGGTCTGGTAGTCGGCGTAGGAGGGCCAGACCTCGTTCATCAGCGACCAGAGCTTGGGGCGCTCCGTCGCCGACGCGGTGCGAGCCCGGGCCTGGAACCGATCACCGAGCACCTGTACGTCGACATCCGGGTTGTGCTGCAGGTTGAGGTACCAGTCAGGTTGCTTCTTGGAGCCGCCGTTGGACGCGACGACGACGAGGTTGCCGTCGATCTCGCGGAATATCAGGGCCTTGTCGAGCGGCTTCCCCGACACCCGGCCGGTGGTCGTGAGGATGAGCGTTGTGACGCCGCGCCGCTGCCAGACGTAGCCCTCCTGGCCATCCGTCTCGCGATAGCGGCGCACATGGGCGGGGCCGTACAGCCTGGACACCTTGTACGTCGTCTCGTCCGGCACGCCGTGTCCTCCGCGGCTAGGGCAGTGCGTGACTGGCGGCGTCGGTCTCCGCGTCGAGCCGGGCGACCTCGCCCGCGATCTCGCGAGCGAGATGCCGGCCGGTCAGCCCGACAGCGTCGAGCACCCGTTGCCGCTTGGCATGGTTGAGGAACTGTGGCGGGATGCCGAACTCGCGGACAGGCACGGTCACGCGCGCATCGGACAGCGTGCCTGCGATGACCGAGCCGACGCCTCCCACCCGAATGTTGTCCTCGACGGTGACGACGAGGCGATGCTGGCCGGCAAGCGCAACCAGCGCCGGGTCGACCGGCTTGACCCAACGTGGGTCGACCACAGTGACCCCGATGCCCTGGGCCGCCAGGCGCCCCGCGGCTTCCACCCCGACGGCGGCCATCGCACCGACACCGACGAGGAGCACGTCGTTCGTCGCTGCGCGGACGAGCACGTCACAGCCTCCGACACGCTCGATCGCCTCGATGTCGGGGAGGACCGCTCCCTTGGGGAAGCGCACGACCGTGGGGGCATCGGCTACGTCGACCGCCTCGCGCAGCAGCTCGCGCAGCCGAGCACCGTCGCGCGGCGCCGCGATGCGCAGGCCGGGCACGACTTGCAGCAGCGACATGTCCCACATGCCGTTGTGCGAGCCGCCGTCGTCACCGGTAACACCCGCGCGATCGAGCACGAACGTGACGCCGCACCCGTGCAGGGCCACGTCGGTCAGCACCTGGTCGAAGGCGCGGTTGAGGAAGGTCGCGTAGACGGCGACAACAGGATGCAGCCCAGCCATGGCCATGCCCGCCGCCGAGGTGACCGCGTGCTGCTCGGCAATGCCGACGTCGAAGCAGCGGTCGGGGTAGGCGGCGCCGAACGCGTCCAGGCCGGTCGGATGCAGCATCGCGGCCGTGATCGCCACGATGTCGGGCCGCTCGGCACCGATCGCGACGAGCTCGTCGCGGAACACGCCGGTCCACTCCTGGGCGGCCGGACCGGTGGCCATGCCGGTCTCGGGGTCGAACGGCCGCGGGCTGTGCATCTGGTCGGCCTCGTCCTGCTCGGCAGCGAGGTAGCCGTTGCCCTTGCGGGTGACGACGTGCACCAGCACCGGACCGGTGAACCGCTTGGCCTGCTGAAGTGCCTGCTCGACGGCCTGCCGGTTGTGCCCGTCAACGGGGCCGAGGTACTTGAGGCCGAGGTCCTCGAACATGCCCTGCGGGGCGAGCACGTCCTTGAGGCCGCGCTTGATGCCGTGCAGCGCTTCGTAGAGCGGCGCACCCACGAGCGGCGTGCGGCCGAGGGCGGCCTTGATCATGTCGAGCACCTTCTCGTAGCGCGGGTTGGTGCGCAGCGAGTTGAGGTGCTCTGCGAGACCGCCGACGGTCGGCGTGTAGGAGCGGCCGTTGTCGTTGACGACGATGACGATGCGGCGGTCGGGCTGTGTGGTGCCGGCTGCCGCGATGTTGTTGAGTGCCTCCCACGCCATGCCACCGGTGAGAGCCCCGTCGCCGATGACGGCGACCACGGTGCGGTCATGCTCACCGCGGACGGTGAACGCCTTGGCGAGCCCGTCGGCGTAGGAGAGGGAGGTCGAGGCGTGCGAGTTCTCCACCCAGTCGTGCGGCGACTCGGCCCGGGACGGGTAGCCGGACAGACCGCCCTCTTGACGCAGCCCGTCGAACTGGCCGGCGCGACCGGTGAGGAGCTTGTGAACGTAGGCCTGGTGACCGGTGTCCCACACGACGGGGTCGCGCGGTGAGTCGAACACCCGGTGGATGGCCAGGGTGAGCTCCACCACACCGAGGTTGGGACCGAGGTGACCGCCGGTGCGTGCAACCGTGGAGATGAGCCGCTGGCGGATCTCGACGGCGAGGTCGTCGAGCTGCGGGTCGGTGAGCCGGCGCAGGTCCCGCGGGCTCTGGACGACGTCCAGCAGGCCCATTCGTCGATCCCTCCTCCGCCCGTCTGTTGCTCGTGTGGCGACCGGTGGCTTCACGGGCAGCGCCGAGTCTAGTGCGCGGTCGTGGACGATCCTGACACGACGCGGGCGGATGCGCCCATCAGCCCGATCGGGTCGGACAGCAGCGGGGCGAACGCGACCTCGGCCGCACCGAGCAGCACGGAGTCGGTGCCGAGCGCGGGAGTGGTCAGACGCAGCTGCTCGAGTGTGGCTGGCAGTGCCCACCTGCGTAGTTCGGCCCAGACGTCGTCTCCGACCGCCGCGAACAGATCGGCGAGCGCGCCACCGAGGACCACGACCGACGGGTTGACCAGATTGATGAGGTTGGCCAGCCCACGAGCCAGCCAGATCGCAGCCCAGGACACGGCGGACATGCAGTTGCGGTCACCAGCGACGGCGGAGACGAGGACCTCCCTGATCCCGTCGATCCCGCCGCCTGGGAGCCGGCCGGCAGCGATCAGGATCGCATTCTCGCCGACCTCGGTCTCGAGGCAGCCTCGCGACCCGCACTGGCATCGCTTGCCTGCGTGGTTGACCGTGATGTGTCCGATCTCACCTGCGTAGCCGCTGCCGCCGCGTAGTGGCTGACCGCCCGAGATGATGCCGCCCCCGACGCCCACGTCACCGGCGATGTAGACCATGTTGGCCGCACCAAGCCCGGCGCCACGGCGGTGCTCGGCCAGCGCACCGAGGTCGGCGTCGTTGCCGATGACCACCGGTAGGTCGATGCGCTTGGCCAACTCGAGCCCGAAGGGCACGTCGGCCCAGCCCAGGTTGGGCGAGAACCGTACGTGTCCGTCGTCGCCCACCACCCCTGGGACGGCGACGCCGAGGCCGACGCACGCCTCGGCGAACGCCTCGTCGTGCCGCAACAGCTCGTCGGTGATCCGCGCCACGACGTCGGCAACCGCAGCTACGTCGTGGTCCATGCGGGCGTGCCGCGAGGCGCGGCGGTCGAGGATGGTGCCGCCGACGCCGACGCGCGCCACAGTGATGCTCTCCACTCCGACGTCAACTGCGACCACTCCGACCTGCGTGGCCTGAGGGACGACCAGGTGCGACGGCCGCCCGACTCGGGGGCCACCCTCGGTGATCTGCTCGCGCACCAATCCCGCGCTCGCTAGCTCGGCGGTGAGCGCACGGATGGTGCTGCGGTTGAGCCCCATGCGGGCCGTGAGCTCCGAACGGGTCATCGGCCCGTGCACGTGCACGTGCGTCAGGAGCGCGCTCAGGTTGTGGCGGCGGAGCTCCTCCTGCGTGACACCGGTGTTCACGGGCCGTCCTTGCGACTGCGTCAAACGGTTCCGGTCGAGACTGCCCGCCTGCGCGACAGGGCATCGACGCTCGCCGCAACGAGCAGCACACCACCGGTGACGAGGAAGTTGATGTAGGCCGCCTGGCCGAGCAGGGCGAGGCCGTTGGCAATGGTCGCGATGACCAGGGCGCCGATCACAGCGCTGATGGCTTTGCCCTTGCCGCCGAACAAGCTGGCGCCACCGATGACTGCGGCACCCACGGCATAGAGCAGCGTGTTTCCCCCGCCGGAGCCCGGTGTCACCGAGCCGATCCGCGAGGCGTCGAGGATGCCGCTGATCGCCGCCATCGTCGAACAGATCACGAAGACCGAATTTCGGACGCGACGCACTTGGATGCCGGCTCGACGTGACGCCTCGGCATTACCACCGACGGCATAGATATGCCGGCCGTACTGGGTGCGGCCCAGGACGAACGTCCACAGGATCAGCAACAGCCCGACCAGAGGTATGGCATACGGGATCCCGGCCAGCTCGATGGTTGGAGATGGTGCCCTGTCACGGTTCAGGTAGGACGTGGCGCCGAACAGCAACACAGCGACAGTGGCGATCTTGAGCAGCTCGATGGAGAGTGCGTTGTGGGAGACGCCTCTTGTCGCCCGGCGACGGCGTTCGAGCAGCACCACCGCGGCGTAGCCGGCGACGGCAACCCCGCAGAGCACCCACCCCCACGCTGGGGACAAGTTGTTGTTGGCGATGCCGAAGACGACATCGTCGTTGACCGGGATGGTGCCGCCCTGGCCGATGAGCCACAGCGACACGCCCTGCCAACCGATGAAGAGCGCCAGCGTCACGACGAACGACGGGATGCCCACCCACGCGACCAGCGCCCCCGTGAACAAGCCGATGACGACACCGGTCGCCAACGCCGCCAAAATGGCTACCCACCACACGGTCCCTTGGTCGGTGAGCAGCTTGGCCATCACTGCCGTGCAGACGCCGCCTGCCACACCCGCGGACAGGTCGATCTCGCCGAGCAGCAGCACGAAGACCAGACCCATCGCCAGCACGGAGATCGCGGCCGCCTGCGTGAACAGGTTGGCGATGTTGCGCTCGCTGAGGAAGGTCTCCGGCCGCAGTGCATAGAAGATCACGATGAGCACGAGCAGGCCGAGGATCGCCGGCAACGACCCGATGTCACCACCACGGACGCGTTGCCAATAATCGGTGAACGCCTCGCGGATGGACTGGGGACGCTCATCCAGCTCGAAGTGGGAGCCGCCGCCCGAGGGCTCGGAGATCTTGGTGTCAGTGGCCATGGCGTGGTCTCTCCCGGAGGTCTGGTGTGCCGGTCAAGCTGACTCTGCGGCGGTCTGCGGGGCCAGGCCGAGCTCACCTGAGCGGCCGGCGGTCATCAGCTCGACCACCTGGCTCGTGGTGACCTCCGCCGCGGCAACATCAGCCGCGACTCGACCGAGGTAGAGCACGGTGATGCGGTCGGCGACCTCGAAGACGTCATTCATGTTGTGCGAGATGAGCACGACACCCAGGCCGGCATCGGCCAGGCGTCGGACGAGGTCCAGGACCTGACGCGTCTGCGCGACGCCAAGCGCGGCAACAGGCTCGTCGAGCAACACGACCTTGGAGTTCCACAGCACCGCCTTGGCGATCGCGACGGTCTGGCGCTGTCCACCGGAGAGGCTGGCCACGTGCTGCCGTACGGATCTCACGGTCCGAACAGACAGGCTTGCAAGGGCCTTACGGGCCAGCTCCTCCATCGACATCTCATCGAGGATGATCCCGTTGCGACGCTCCCGGCCCAGGAACATGTTCTGGACGATGTCGAGGTTGTCGGCGAGCGCCAGGTCTTGGTAGACGACCTCGATGCCCAAGGCGGCTGCGTCACGCGGCGTGTGCACCGTCACGGGCTTGCCTTCGAAGAGGTACTCGCCGGAGTCGATGACGTGGATCCCGGCGATGCACTTGACCAGGGTGGACTTGCCCGCGCCGTTGTCGCCGATGAGTGCCATGACCTGGCCGGGGTTCACAACGAAGTTGACGTCGTGCAGCACGTGCACAGCGCCGAAGCTCTTGTTGACGTCGCGCAGCTCGAGCAGCGGTGTCTCGGTCACGAGGGCTCCTGAGGGTGCGTTCATGCCGGAATCGTGGCCCAAACCGGCGGCCATGACCACTGTGGTGACATTGCGGGAGTGGCCCGGACCGGATGGCCCGAGCCACTCAGCCGCTCGTTACGAAATACCCAACTCCGTGCAGGCCGCTGCGAAGTCAGCGGTGCACACCTCGGTTGCGGGGACGAACCCGTCGTCAATGACCGTCTTCACGTTGTCACGGAAGATTGCCTCCGGGTCCAGCAGCAGCGACGGGACCATGCGTCCGGACTCGGTGTCCTCCACCTCGTTATTGGTCTCGCCTTGCTCACCGTTGATCAGTGCGATCGCGAGGTCGGCCAGGCCCTGGGCTTCCTTCTGGACTGCCTTGTAGACGGTCATGCACTGGTCGCCAGCAAGGATGTTCTGCAGGCCCTGGACCGTCGCGTCCTGACCGGTGACCGGAATCGTGCCGTTGACGCCGTTCTTCTTGAGGATCGAGATGGCGGCGTTGCCGAGCCCGTCGTTTGCCGCCAGAACTCCCTGGATGTTGCCGGCCTGCTGCGTGTACATCCCCTCAAAGATCGTGGCCGCCTGCTGGTTGTCCCAGTCGGGCACCGCCTGGTCAGCCACCACGGTGAAGTTCGTCATGGGGTCCAGCACCGTGTGCGCGCCCTGGGCGAACAGCGTCGCGTTGTTGTCGGTCGGCGCGCCGTTGAGGTAGACGATGTTGGCAGCCGCGTCGCCGAGGCATTGGGCGAGCCCCTGACCTTGCAGCTCGCCGACCTTCACGTTGTCGAACGAGACGTAGTAGTCGGCAGAGCCATTGAGCGTCAGGCGGTCATAGTCGATGGTCGACACGCCGGCAGCCTTGGCCTTCTCCTGGATGGCCGCGCCGGACTCGGAGTCGAGGTTGACGATGGCGAGGACGGTGACACCCTCGGTGATCATCGCATCGGCGATGGTGGCCATCCGGCCAGCGTCGCCCTGCGCGTTCTGAATGTCGGCCTCGATGCCGGCATCCGCAAATGCCTGCTCCAGGAACGGCGCGTCGGCGGTCTCCCAGCGGACCGAAGTCTCGGTGTCGGGGAGGATCACCCCGACCTTGCCTTCGGCTGCGGCGGGCGAGTCGGTGGCACCGGCGGTGCCATCGTCGTCATCATCGCCACCACAAGCGGCGAGTGCCAGTGCGAGTGCGAGCGAACAAGCAACAGCGCCCGTACGAGTTCTACGCATGGGTCCTCCCATTTAACCGGCCGCGCAACAACCGGGACCCGTGCGCGGCGTTCGAATGTTGTGGGCCACAACGTAATGGCCCACGAGCCGAGCCGGTAAGAGGGACACGGCAGTAGATTTGTTGTTGGCCATAACAACTTCGTAACGCGTCGGACATGACTCCTCGCTAGGTGCCTCACAGTTTGGCCGTAAACGTCTGGCCCCGCAGCGCGGATTCCACGAGCGTCACCGCGCGGGCAGTGCGTTCCAGCCGGGCGGCCTCCCGCTCGAGTGCGGCCACGGCAGCGGCGACCGTCTGGTGATCGACGGCGTCGGCGAGGTCAACGCGCACTGCTCCGATGCCGCGCCGTGCCGCCTCGCGGGCACCGGCCACGTGCCACGCCGCGAAGCGACCCAACACAACCGGGTGCCGCCGCAGGACGTCGTACGCGCGGTAGTCAGGCGGACACAGGTCGAGCAGCCAGGCAACCGCGGTGCGCTGCCAGTCCGGCGCCCCCGGGGGTCGGACTGCTTCAGGCCAGCCCGGCGGTGTCACGAGGTCGGTCACGGCAGCAGTCTCCCGCCACCCTCAGACTGAACTCACACCGCGAGGCGATCGAGCAGCTCAGCCCCTTGGTTGCGGATGATGTCGAAGTCCGCCGGCTGCACGATCGACCGTTCGGCGTCCGCGAGCAGCAGCCGTACGTGCTCGGCGATGACCGCTGTCCTGCCTGGGTCGGCTGCGCAGGACGCGCCCCCGGCCTCGAGCATGTGCAGGAGGCGTCGTACGACGGCGGGCTCCTTGCAGCCGAAGCGGCGGATCTGGGCGCTGCACAGCCTGACGTACTCGTCGAACGGGATCGTCGGTGCCACAACCCGGACGGCGCCCGTGGCGTCGCGGCGCAGGTCCGGGCCGATCCACTTGCGGGCGATCGTCGTGAACACGACGGTCAGGCGGTCGATCGACTGGACCGCGGTGTACGGGTCGTTTATCGCAGGTGAGAGGGCCTTCGAGGCGACATCGACGAGCTGCCGGATCCCGAGCGCGGCGTCCTGCTCGAAGGTCCGCTCGAAGCCGATGCGTATCGCGTCGACTCCGACGTCGCGGAACGCCGCCGGGTCGGGAGCCGGGCGTTCGGGCGAGGCTCGCCAGACCCATGCGATGGGGAGCCCCGCGACGACATGGTCACCCACACGTGGGACAAAGGAGATCACTACGTCGTTGCGCTCTGCGAGCTCGATCACGGTCTCGGGATGAACCGTCTGTACGTAGCCAGATCGCTTGGCTGGCACGGCCACCGCCCATACGGGTGGCTGGGCAACCTCGTCAGGAACGTCGCCTCCTCGTCGATCGGGCCACGAATCAAGGACGTTCAGCGTGCTGCGCTCCACTCGCGTCATGATGGCGTCGATCTGGATCCCGTGCATGAGGTGGTGGATGAAGAACACGATCGCCAACAGGCTGGCAAACATCAGCACCAGGGCACCACTGACTGCGAGCCTCGGGAATGACTCCGATCGCTCCCCCGAAGACACACCGACCGTGAACAGCCCTGCCGTGCAGTAAGTGAAAGTGGTGACGAGCACCGCCAGCACAAGCTGGTTGGGGCGGTCCTGCAAGAAGTTGCGCAGCAGCCGTGGGGAGAACTGGGTCGAGGCCAGCTGCAGAGCGACCACGGTGAGACCGAGCATCAACGCCATGACGGTGATCACCGTTGCTGCGATGCCGATCAGCAGCGCTCTCGCGTCCTCGGAGGTGCCCTGGAACGCCAGGAAGCCGAAGGGTGAGTCCTCGTCGATCTCGATGACGGACAGCAGCGAGCCGACTGCGAGAGCGGCGATGACTCCCATTCCGGGAAGCACCCAGAGCGCCCCGCGCAGATACTCCCTCCGGGCTTCCGCCTTGAGGTCCACCTCTCCATGCTCCCGCCGGCTTGTCAGATTGTCAGCCCGGCCGACCTGCAGGATGCAGTCAGCCGGTCTGACAAGTCGCGGAGATGGCCTCAGCTCCGGGCGAGCTGGCGCAGGACGTACGGCATGATGCCGCCGTTGCGGTAGTAGTCGGCCTCCCCCGGGGTGTCGATGCGCACGAGCGCGTCGAACTCCACATCGCCGGCCTTGACGTGGACCGTCTCCGGCGTCGCGCCGCTGTTGAGCACCTCGACCCCGGTGATCTCGAACGTCTCCTCGCCGGTCAACCCGAGCGAGTCGGCCGTCTGGCCCTCCGGGAACTGCAGCGGCAGCACGCCCATGCCGATGAGGTTGGAGCGGTGGATGCGCTCGTACGACTCGGCGATGACCGCGCGTACGCCGAGAAGGGCGGTGCCCTTGGCCGCCCAGTCGCGCGACGAGCCGGAGCCGTACTCCTTGCCGGCGAGGATGACGAGCGGGATGCCTGCCTCGACGTATGCCTGCGACGCCTCGAAGATGGTCGTCACCGGGGCATCCGGCAGGGAAAGTAGGCGGGTGAAGCCTCCCTCCGTCCCAGGCGCGATCTGGTTGCGCAGCCGGATGTTGGCGAACGTGCCGCGGATCATCACTTCGTGGTTGCCCCGTCGCGAGCCGTACGAGTTGAAGTCGCGACGATCGACGCCGTGCTCGGTGAGGTACTTGCCCGCCGGGGAATCGGCCTTGATCGAGCCGGCCGGTGAGATGTGGTCGGTCGTTACCGAGTCGCCGACCTTGGCGAGCACGCGGGCAGCGCTGATGTCCGTGACGGGCGTCGGCTCGGCCGGCATGTTGTCGAAGTACGGCGGCTTGCGCACGTACGTCGACGCCTCGTCCCACGCAAACGTGTCGCCCTCGGGCGTCGGGAGTGAACGCCACAGGTCGTCGCCGTGGAAGACGTCGGCGTAGTCGCGGGTGAACATCTCGCTCGCGATGGCCTCGCTCACCACGCGCTGCACCTCGGCCGGCGACGGCCAGATGGCTGCAAGGAATATTGGGTTACCTTCTTGGTCGGTTCCCAGCGAATCGTTCTGCCAGTCGAAATCCATCGTGCCGGCGAGCGCGTAGGCGACGACGAGCGGCGGCGATGCAAGGTAGTTCATCTTCACGTCGGGGTTGATCCGGCCCTCGAAGTTGCGGTTGCCCGACAGCACCGAGACGACGGCGAGGTCCTCCTTGTTGACCGCTGCCGACACCTCGTCGAGTAGCGGGCCGGAGTTGCCGATGCATGTCGTGCACCCGTAGCCAACAAGGTGGAAGCCCAGTTTTTCGAGGTACGGCGTAAGGCCGGCCCGCTCGTAGTAGTCCATGACGACCTTGGAGCCCGGGGCCAACGTGGTCTTGACCCACGGCTTTCGCTGCAGCCCCCTGTCGACCGCGTTCTTGGCGAGGAGCGCGGCACCGATCATGACCGACGGGTTGGACGTGTTGGTGCAGCTCGTGATCGCGGCGATGGTCACAGCGCCGTGGTCGAGCTCGACCTCGGTGCCGTCGGAGAGCTTGGTGAGAACGGGGTTGCTCGGCCTGCCTTGCGCTCCGCTGGCAGCGCTGAACACGTGGGGAGCGCCGTTTCCGTCGGCGCCGACCGCGACCGGGTCGCTCGAGGGGAACGTCTCGGCGACGCCCTCGTCCAGCGCGGACTCGATGCCATCACCGTCGGTGTGCGCGACGTAGTCACCCAGTGCCTGACGGAAGGCCGCCTTGGAGTCGCTGAGCGAGATGCGGTCCTGCGGGCGCTTGGGTCCGGCGATGGACGGGACAACAGTGGCGAGATCGAGCTCGAGGTATTCGCTGTAGGTCGGCTCGGCCTGCGCGTCATGCCAGAGACCCTGCTCCTTGGCGTAGGCCTCGACGAGAGCCACCTGCTCGGCCGACCGACCGGTGAGTCGCAGGTAGTCGATGGTCTCCGAGTCGATCGGGAAGACCGCGATCGTGGAGCCGTACTCGGGGCTCATGTTGCCGATCGTGGCTCGGTTGGCCAGCGGCACGGCGCCGACACCCGGCCCGTAGAACTCGACGAACTTGCCGACCACCTTGTGCTTGCGCAGCATCTCGGTGATCGTCAGCACAAGGTCGGTTGCCGTGGTGCCCTGGGGCTGCTCGCCCGAAAGCTTGAAGCCGACGACGCGCGGGATCAGCATGCTCACCGGCTGGCCGAGCATCGCGGCTTCAGCCTCGATGCCACCGACACCCCAGCCGACGACACCGAGCCCGTTGACCATCGTGGTGTGCGAGTCGGTGCCGACACACGTATCCGGGTAGGCCACGCCGTCACGCACCATGACAACCCTTGCCAGGTGCTCGATGTTGACCTGGTGCACGATGCCGGTGCCGGGCGGCACGACTTTGAACTCGTCGAACGCGGTCTGCCCCCAGCGCAGGAACTGGTAGCGCTCCCTGTTTCGCTGGTATTCCAGCTCGACGTTGCGCGCGAACGCGTCGGGCGCCCCGAAGACGTCGGCGATCACGGAGTGGTCGATGACCAACTCGGCGGGAGCCAGCGGGTTGATCTTGGCCGGGTCGCCGCCCAGCGCGACCATCGCCTCGCGCATGGTGGCGAGGTCGACGACGCAGGGCACGCCGGTGAAGTCCTGCATGATGACGCGGGCCGGCGTGAACTGGATCTCGGTGCTCGGCTGGGCGTCGGCCTGCCAGTTGACCAGCGCGTTGATGTGGTCGGCCGTGATGTTCGCGCCGTCCTCGGTGCGCAGCAGGTTCTCGAGGAGGATCTTGAGGCTGAACGGCAGCCGGGCGACGTCACCGGCCGCGGCGAGGCGATAGATCTCATACGAGCTGCCGCCGGCCTCGAGGGTGCCCTTGGCGCCGAAGCTGTCCTGGCTGGTCACTGATTCGTCCTTTCCTACCGGCCGTCGAGCCAATCCTGCCCGCCGAGCGGGACCCGCACCTGGGGAGGTCGCGCCGGGGTCTCTGATTTCTCTCGATGTCAAGATACATGAGGTCGAGATGGCCCGGTCAAGCGGGCGCGGCACGTCCAAGCGGAGGGCGTCACCACACCGTGACCGCGTACGCGGCGAAGGCCACGGCCAGCACACCGGCGCTCGCCCGGCCAGCCGTCCCAACACCCCGCCACGGCCCTTCGTACCGGCGCACCGCGGCAACCAGCAGGACGAGCACCACGCCCATTACGGCCATCCACCCGAGCCGGAAGGCAAGCCACAAAGGCGAGTCCGGCGCGTCTGTCAGCCCAGGCAGCACACCTGCTCGACCGCCCGCAAAGCTGACCGCAAACATCGCCACGTGGTGCCAGCAGAAGATGCTCATGGCTGCCAGGTTGATGAACGCGACCGCCGCCCACAGAGTGCGACGCGTCCGCATCAGCCGCTCGACGCGGTCGCGCAGCAGAATCGCGGCGCCCGACTGCACCAACGCCAGGGCCGGCACCATGAGCGAGGCGGGGTTCGAGTTGTTGCGCGCGTCGCCGGGCGCGCCGACCATGCTCACCGGGTAGTTGAAGACCACCAGCATCGTGGCGAAGATGCTGGCGCCGATCGCGACGAGCAGCCAGGCAGCGCGCCGCGACACCTGGCCGCGAGCCCAGCAGACGCCGAGCTGGAAACCCAGGAACCACGCGGGAAGCACCTGCACCCAGGCGACCCAGCCGGGCATCGTGTCGGCCCACGGCCCCCAGCGGAGAAGGTCACCAACCGCCACGATCAGCATGAGCACAGCGACAATGGCCACCCCCAACCGCCGGCTGAACCACAGCGCCATCGGAATCAGCGATGTGATGACCCCGTAGATGACGACGAACCACAACGGCTGCGTCACGAGGACGACCAACGTACGCAGGGAGTCGGCAGGCACGCCGAGCGCTGCGCCGATCCCCATCGCGACCGTCATTGCGGCCAGGACGACGACGACGGGGCGCCCAAGGCGAATCAGCCGACCGGAGACCCAGCTCCCGTACGACTCGCCGCGCTCACGTGCCCGTCCGAAGCTGAGCGTCGCTGCGTAGCCCCCAACAAGGAAGAACAGGCCGAGCATCTGCGCGACCCAGCTGGCGGGTGCGAGCCACCGCATCTCGGAGAGCGGGCTCGATATTCGCTGCGCACCGTCGGCATACAGCACGAGCGCCCCGACAAGCCAGTGGCCGAGCACGACGCCCATGGTGGCCAGCGCCCGGTATCCGTCGATGGCGCGCTCGCGGTGCGCAGGTGTCCCCTGCTCGATTGCATCGGCGGCACGCTGGACAAACCCTGATCGCGAAGACTTTGGGTCCGTTTTCGCGGGCAAGCTCTTCGTGATCATGGGGAGGTGCTCCGCCCAATAGCGATGAACAGGCTCGCGAACCAGCTGCCGGCGCTCTCGCCGCCCGGCACTCCGTACGACTGTCGCCAGGAGTTGAACCGGACGGCCGCGGCGTAGGCGTCCGCCGTGCGGTCGCAGGAGAACTCCGCAGCCCCGTCGTAGGTGTCGCAGCGCTGCTGGATGTCAGCGCTGAACTGCGCATCGATCGCAGCCCTCGCCCACTGCCCCAGCGGTTGCCCGGTGCGCTCGGCGTAGCGCAGCAGGTCGTACCCGTAGTCGTGCGCCTGGCAGGCGACGCCGAAGTCGAAGCTCGTGTCGCCGGTCGGTGTCGAGCAATCGCCCGACTCGTCGACCAGCCGGTGCTCGCCCGCCACCTCGACAAGCGCGGGCTCGTAGCCCATCACCGCTGCGAAGCCTGCTGGCGGACTGGCGGCAAGGTCGTCGGCGCTGTCCGAGGTGGCGGCTCGTACGGCATCGGCCGCGACCGACCGCTCGGTCGCATCGGCCACCCCGGGCAGGCTTGTCTGCACTGCCGCGACGAGCGTGAGCCCGACGACAACCACCGCGCCCGCTGCTCGTCGCACCGTCCTGCCACGCATGGTCTTGCCTCCGTCCCGACCGCCTCAGTGGCTGTCATCGGCCGGGACGCTATGGACGCGGACGTGGCGCTTCGTCACGCTGCGGAGGGCAGTTCGATGGCCCATCGGAGCGGGTGATCGGCGGTGCGACTAGCCCCTGGGTAGGGCCCCGGATGGCTACTCGGGTACGACGAGACATGCGCCGCCGCCGCCTAGGCTTGGGCAACGATGAGCGATACGGGTCAGGAGCTGGGCGCGCACGCGGTCAACGACGCCGCACGGCGCGGTTTCCACGAGGCATTCATCTCGCTGGACCCCAAACCGGCGCCAGCAGGCCGGTGGTGGCGGAGCTGGGTACAGCTGCTCGGGTGGCCGGCCGGGCTCATTGCGTTCGTGGTCGCCATATCGTCGTCCAGCGAGTGGCACCGCGGTCCGAGCGTGCTCGTCCCTTTCGCCGCCGCGCTGCTCGCCTTGCCATACGCCCTGTCGCGCACCCGCGAGCTTGTCGGCTGGCGGATCGCGGTGGCGCTCGCGCTGCTGAGCCCGGTCCTGTTCGAGGTCACGGACAACGAGACGTTCCGGTGGCCGATCATTCTGTTCCTTGCCCTGTTGCTGCTCTACATCCGCATCGTGCTCCGTCGCGACCTCGAGGTGGTCGTGTGGGTGTGGGCGGTCATGATCGTGCTGACGTGGCTGATGGTCGACGCCGACAACCGGATCGGCCTCGCAGTCTTGTGGACGGCCATCGCCGTGGTGGGCCAGAGCTTGCATGCCCGGCTCGTAGCGCAACGCCGCCTGTCCGCAGAGAAGGAGCTCAGCGAGCTCGAACGGGCCCGCCGTACGGTGCTGGAGGAGCGCGCGCGCATCGCCCGCGACCTGCACGACGTGGTGGCGCACCACATGTCGATGGTGGTCGTGCAGGCCGAGAGTGCTCCCTACCGCATGCCCGATCTGTCAGCCGAAGCGCGCGACGAGTTCGCCTCGATCGGCGGGTCGGCTCGCGAGGCGTTGACGGAGATCAGGGCATTGCTGACCGTGCTGCGGGCCGAGACGCAGGACGTCGAGCTCGCGCCACAACCGGGACTTGACGAGCTCGACGACCTCGTCGAGGGCGCGCGTCGGGCCGGTGTCAACGTCGACCTACGACATCACTGGCACACCACGGCAGTTGCGAACCGCGGTAGGCCTCGCCGCCTATCGGATCGTGCAGGAGTCGCTTGCCAATGCGGCTCGCCATGCGCCAGGCGCGCCGGTGCGGGTCGCGGTTGCCTACGGCGACGACGTGCTCGACGTACGCGTCGCCAACGCTGCCCCGGACGTTGCGGTCACACCTGGCCCGGCTGGCCACGGGCTCACCGGAATGCGCGAGCGAGTTGATGTGGTCCGTGGCACGCTCGACGCCGGCCCGACGGCCGATGGCGGGTTTGAGGTCTCTGCGTCACTGCCCACCGCCGACGGGCCGGCACCGACCGAGGCGGAGGATCACGGATGAGCATCCGTGTCGTCATCGTCGACGACCAGGCGATGGTGCGGCAGGGGTTCGGCGCGCTGCTCAACGCACAGGACGACATCGACGTCGTCGGCGACGCGGCCGACGGCGGTGCCGCACTCGATGCCGTACGACGCCTGTTGCCGGACGTCGTGCTCATGGATGTGCGCATGCCAAGGATGGATGGGCTCGAAGCAACCCGGCGCATCATGCGCCAACCGGGCGACCGGCATCCCAAGGTGCTGATGCTGACGACGTTCGACCTCGACGACTACGTGTACGAGGCGCTGCGCGCCGGCGCGAGCGGCTTTCTCCTCAAGGACGCGCCGGCTGCGGACCTCGTACAAGCGGTGCGTGTCGTGGCCGCCGGCGAAGCGCTGTTGGCGCCGTCTGTGACGCGGCGGCTCATTGCTGACTTCGCGCAGCGACCGGAAGCCAACCGGCCACGGCCCGACCGGCTGCGAGTGCTCACGCCACGCGAGACCGAAGTGCTCAAGCTGATCGCACGCGGGTTGTCCAACACCGAGATCGCCGACAAGCTCGTCCTCGCCGAGCAGACCGTCAAGACACACGTCGGCCGGATCCTGGCCAAGCTCGGGCTGCGTGACCGCGCGCAGGCGGTGGTCATCGCTTACGAGACCGGCCTGGTCGCACCGGGCGACTGAGCATGCGCCTGGCTACCGCCGAACATGGGGTTGGCGCCAGATTTCGGGCTCAAAGGGTCGCCAACCGCATGTTCGGCGGTAGTTGACCGCATGCTCAGCCGAGTTGCGGGGCCACCTCGGACGCGACGAGCTCGAGGTGGTCGAGGTCGGACAGGTCCAGGGTCTGCAGGTAGCAGCGGGTGATGCCGAGCTCCGCGTAGCCCCCGATCTTGTCGACGACCTCGGCCGTCGTCCCGGAGAAGCTGCTGCCCCGGCGCAGGTCATCTGCCCGTTCGCCGATCGCTGCCGCGCGCTGCCTGAACTCCGCCTCGCTCTTGCCTACGCAGAGCAGGTGAGCCGCGGAGTAGACCAGCTCGTCCGGGTTGCGACCAGTCGCCACGCACGCGTCACGGACCAGCGACACCTGCTCACGCGCTCGTGCGAACGACTGGAAGTTCAGGTTGTACTCGGCGGCGAACCGGGCGGCCAGCGCGGGCGTACGAGACCGGCCTCCGCCGCCCACGATGACGGGGACGCGAGTCTGCACCGGCTTCGGGAGCGCCGGCGAGTCGACGAGCGTGTAGTGCTTGCCGGAGAAGGAGAACCGCTCCCCCACCGGTGTGGCCCACAGCCCGGTGATGATCTCGAGCTGCTCCTCGAGCATCCCGAACCGCTTGTCCGGAAAGGGAATCCCGTAGGCCTCGTGCTCCGCGGCATACCACCCGGTGCCGAGGCCCAGCTCGACGCGACCACCCGACATCTGGTCGACCTGGGCCACCTGGATTGCGAGGATCCCAGGATGGCGGTAGGTCACTGACGAGACGAGAGTGCCGAGCCGGATGCGGGAGGTCTCCCGGGCGAGGCCCGCCAGCGTCGTCCAGGCGTCGGTCGGGCCGGGGAGACCGTCGAAGTGCCGGCCCATGTGCAGATAGTGATCTGAGCGGAAAAACGCGTTGAAGCCAAGGTCCTCGGTCGCCTTGGCCACCCGCAGCAGGTCGTCATAGCTAGCCCCTTGCTGGGGCTCGGTGAAGATGCGAAGGTCCACCCGTCAATCCTCACAGATCGGGCCGCGACCCCGCCCGCCGCAAACCGGCTCGTGGGCTGGCCAGGAAATCCATCCGGCGCGTTGTATCGAAAATACCTGCAGAGGGCTCATTACTGAGGTCCAATGGTTGCAAGGAATCTCACGACTAGCGGGTACGACCATGACTATCGACGAAGCCAGGATGGCGGAGCGCCGCCATACACTGCTCCTGCTCGACGAGAGCGTCGACCGGTTTGCCGGCGACCGCATGGTCTACATCCGTGCCCTGTCCGGTGACGGTGAGATGGCCACGGTCGTGCGTCCCTCGCCGACGCGACTCGGCACCATCGCGGCAATCGAGCTCGTCAACGTGCGCCGGCTGACCAGCCCGCTGCACGTTCGCATCGGAGCCGACTTCGGCGAGGAGTGACCTCAGGTCGACAGGGGCTGCAGGAGCGCCACGCACTCGACGTGGTGGGTCATCGGGAAGCAGTCGAACGCGCGCAGCCGCCTCAGTTCATAGCCCCCGGTCGCAAAGGTTGCGACGTCACGAGCCAACGCCGCCGGGTCACACGCGACATAAGCGACAGCGCGCGGGCCAAGACGCGTGATGCCATGCACCACGTCGGCGCCGGCACCTGTGCGCGGTGGGTCCAGCACCACCAAGTCAGTCGACGCAACGCCCAACGACCGCAATGCCCGGTCAACGCGCGCAGCCACGAGTCGTACGGAATCAAGACCGTGCAGGTTGCGCCGGGCATCGGCCACGGCACGCTGGTCGGCCTCGACGGCGACGATCGAGCCTCCCGGTCCGAGCCGGTCCGCAATCGCACCGGCGAAAAGTCCGACTCCGCTGTAGAGGTCGACCGCCGACTCCCCCGTGGCCGGTTGCAAGAAATCCAGCACCGCGTCGACAAGCGTCTGCGCCGCCCCCGGATGCACCTGCCAGAACCCGGCCGCGCTCACCCGCCAGGACCGCCCGGCGCCCTGTTCACGTACGTATCCGCGACCGCGCACCCGCGTTGTGCTCGTCCGGCCCGACTGCACGAGCACGGACACGCCTGGATCGAGATGTGGCAGCCTGAGCTTTGCCCCGGTGTCGATTGGGGTCACGACGACAGCCTGCTCGCCTGACGACGAGACGACCGCTTCGACATGCTCGGCGCCGCTCCACTGGCGTTCCGTGACACCGATCTCCTGCAACGACTCGTGTGCAATCAAGCAGCGGTCGATCGGCACGACGTCGTGCGACCGGTGCTTGCGCAGGCCCGCTCTGCCTTGTGCGTCGACGGCGTACGTCACCCGCGTCCGCCACCCGAGGCCATCCTCGTCGCCCGGGACCGCCTCGACGACCACATCGCGTTCGACGCCGCCGAGCCGACGCAGCTGTTCGGCGACCACGGTCGCCTTGAGCCGGCGTTGAGCCTCGAGTGTCGCGTGCTGCCAGTCGCAGCCTCCGCAGGCACCGGGTGCCGGCAAATCGGCACGGTGCAGTGACCCGGTCGGGAGAGGCAACGACCACCTCGACCGCGTCAGCCCGCCAGTAGCGGGCAGTCGGACCACCGTCGGTGACGACCGCACGCACCCGCTCCCCTGGCAGCGCGTGCCGGACGAACACGACACGGCCCTCGTGCCGCGCCACGCAATGCCCTCCGTGAGCGACGGGGCCCACGTCGAGCTCGAGCATCCCGCTGGTCAGGGCGAGCCACCCGTCGGGTGCTCGTCCGACGTTTCAGCCTCGGGCGCCGGCTCGCCGCGGCGGACCGCACCAGGAGCCGGCGCCTCGGGTCGGCGTGCGGCGATGTCGGACGAACGCAGCTGCCACGGCACGCTGGTGACCATCACCCCGGGCGTGAACAACAGACGACCCTTGAGTCGCAGCGCACTCTGGTTGTGCAGCAGGTGCTCCCACCAGCGGCCGACAACGTACTCCGGGAGGAAGACCGTCACGAGGTCGCGCGGACTCGCGCGACGGATGCTCTTGACATAGTCGACGATGGGCCGCGTGATCTCTCGGTAGGGCGATGCCAGCACCTTGAGGGGTACGGGGATGGAGCGACGGTCCCATTCGTCGACGAGAGCGCGGGTCTCCTCCGGGTCGACGTCGACGGTCACGGCCTCGAGCACCTGGGGCCGCGAAGCCCGCGCAAAGCTGATTGCGCGCAGCGTCGGTTTGTGGATCTTGGACACCAGCACGATGGCGTGTACGCGCGACGGAAGCTTTGACTCGTCGGCCGGCCCGTCGCCCACGGTGAGCTCCGCGCGGACCATGTCGTAGTGCCGACGGATGCCGCGCATCAGGAAGAACAGCACCACCATTGCGGCGATCGCGATCCACGCGCCGTGGGTGAACTTGGTGATCAGCACCACGACGAGCACCAGGCCGGTCATGGCAAGGCCGATCGCGTTGATGACGCGGCTTCGCATCATCTGCCGTCGGCGCGCCGGGTCGGTGGTCACGCGCAGGTGCCTGTTCCAATGCCTGATCATGCCGAGCTGGCTCAGGGTGAACGACACGAAGACCCCGACGATGTAGAGCTGGATCAGGCGGGTGACCTCTGCGTTGAACGCCACGATGAGCACGATCGCGGCACCGGCGAGAATGACGATGCCGTTGCTGAACGCCAGCCGGTCGCCACGCGTATGCAGCTGGCGAGGCAGGAAGCCGTCACGCGCAAGGATCGACCCGAGCACCGGAAATCCGTTGAAGGCGGTGTTGGCGGCCAGCACCAGGATCACGCCGGTGGCCGCCGCCACGAGATAGAAACCTGGCTCGAAATTGTCGAAGATCCCGTTGGCGAGCTGGCCGATGACCGGGTCCTGCTCGTAGCTGTCGCCGACGGGCACGCCGTCGAGCAGCAGCTGCTGACCGGGGTCTTCGGCGAATCGGACGTTCATGACGTTGGCAAGCGTGATCACGCCGAGCAGCATGGTTACAGAAAGGACGCCTAACAGCAGCAGCGTGGTCGCGGCGTTGCGGGACTTGGGCTTGCGGAACGCGGGTACGCCGTTGCTGATCGCCTCGACACCGGTTAGCGCCGCGCACCCCGACGAGAACGCCCGCAGGATGAGGAAGCCGGCCGCCAGACCTGTGAAGCCCGCCTCGAACTGGCCCTCAGCCGCGAGGTCGTACTGCGCGCTCTGCGCCTGCGGCAGGTTGCCCGTCAGCTCCCGCAGCCAGCCCCAGGCGAGCATCCCGAGCATCGCCACCATAAAGACGTACGTGGGCACGGCGAACGCCGCGCCTGACTCCCGAACACCGCGCAGGTTCATCGCCATCAAGAACAGGGTGGCCAGCACGGCCACCGTGACCTCGTTGCCCCGGAGGCTGGGAATCGCAGCCGCCGCGTATTGCGACGCCGAGGAGATCGACACCGCGACGGTCAGCACATAGTCGACGAGCAGCGCCGACCCGACCGTCAGGCCCGCGGTCTGTCCCAGGTTGACGGTCGCGACCTCGTAGTCGCCCCCGCCGCTGGGGTAGGCGTGCACGTTCTGCCGGTACGACGCCACGACCGTGAGCAGCACGATGGCGACGGCGATGCCGATCTTCCAGGAAAAGGCGTACGACGCGAGCCCCGCCACCGACAGGGTCAGGAAGATCTCGTCCGGCGCGTAGGCCACCGAGGACAAGGCGTCGCTGGCGAACACCGGCAGCGCGATCCGCTTGGGCAGCAGCGTCTCGTGCAGCCGGTCGCTGCGCAGCTTGCGACCCAGGAGGACGCGTTTGGACAGATCGCCGACAGTGGCCACGGTCGCTCATGCTAGAGGTGTCCGGTGTACGGTCGTCCCCGCGACGCCGGACTCGTACCTGTGCCGCGCAAGGCTTCGCCAGTGACAGGGACCATCGGAAGGACCCCCCGTGCACGTCGTGATCATGGGCTGTGGGCGGGTCGGCTCGACGCTGGCCCACATGCTCGAGAACCGCGGCCACACGGTCGCCGTCGTCGACCAGAACGTCGATGCGTTCCGGCGGCTCGGCCCAACTTTCGAGGGCCGCACGGTGACCGGGGTGGGATTCGACCGCGAGGTGCTGCTCGATGCCGGCATCGAGGAGGCGGGGGCGTTCGCCGCGGTCAGCAGCGGCGACAACTCCAACATCCTGTCCGCCCGGGTCGTCCGTGAGACCTTCGGCGTCGAGCGCGTGGCCGCGCGCATCTACGATCCGGGACGGGCCGAGGTCTACCAGCGGCTCGGCATCCCCACGGTCGCCACGGTCCGCTGGACGGCAGACCAGATGCTGCGGCGCCTGGTGCCGGAGGGGTCGCAGACCGAGTGGGTCGACCCGAGCGGGAGCGTCCGGCTTGCCGAGGTGCACGCGGGTTCCCGATGGGTCGGCCGGTCGCTGCGCGAGATGGAGACCGCCAGTGGGGCGCGGGTCGCTTTCGTGACGAGGTTCGGCGAGGGGTTCGTCCCCACCGGCGCCACGGTTGTCCAGGAGGGTGATCTCGTCCACGTGATCATGCGGCTGGACGACTCCCCCAAGGTGGCCGAAGTGTTCGAGCGCGGACCCGAGGAGGGCTGATGCGGGTCACCATCGCCGGTGCCGGCAACGTCGGTCGGTCCATTGCCCGCGAGCTCCTCGACAACGGGCACGAGGTCCTGCTCATCGACAAGGAGCCGCGTGCCATCAAGGCCGCGAGCGTGCCCGACGCGGAGTGGCTGCTGGCAGATGCGTGCGAGCTCTCCTCGCTCACCGAGGCCTCCCTCGAGCGGTGCCAGGTGGTGATCGCGTCCACCGGCGATGACAAGGCCAACCTGGTGATCTCGCTGCTGGCAAAGACCGAGTTCGCCGTCCCTCGGGTTGTCGCCCGCGTCAACCACCCCAAGAACGAGTGGTTGTTCAACGAGACCTGGGGCGTCGATGTCGCCGTGTCGACCCCCCGCATCATGAGCGCCCTGGTCGAGGAGGCGGTAAGCGTCGGCGACCTCGTGCGGTTGTTCACCTTCCGGCAGGGCGAGGCCAACCTCGTCGAGCTCACGCTGCCCGACGAGTCGCCCATCGTGGGCGAACGCGTCGCCGACATCCCCTGGCCGACAGACTCCACCCTCGTCGCGGTCGTGCGTAGTGGGCACGTACACGCGCCGTTGCCCGATGTGGCACTCGAGGCCGGTGACGAGCTGTTGTTCGTGGCCTCACCTGAGTACGAGCAGATGCTGGAAGACCTGCTCTCGCCGCACGAGCACCCTCGCCGCTAGCTGGTTGCGGGCGCGGGCTCCCGCATGGCACGCCGGACGACCACCCACGACAGCCAGGCAGTCAGCGCGAACAGCGGCCAGCCCATGACGAGTCGCGTGGTGACGAGCCAGCCGAGCTGCTCCGAGCCGGCGAGATACAGCGGCAGCTGTACGGCGAGCCGCAACGCGAACATCCCCACCCAGAGCCACGAAGCCTGGGTGTAGGCGCGGAGCAGCCGCGGGTCGCGCCGCCACCCGCCGATGTCGCCACTGATGGCCCCGACGGCCACGCCCAGCAAGGGCCAGCGCACGGCGATGGATACCAGGTAGGCGATGCCGTAGCCGATGTTGATCAGCAGGCCCGGCAGCGCGATGTCCTGCGGGCGCCCGGTGCGCGACACGACCCAGGCGGCAACGACGACGCCGAGGAACCCGGCGAGCACGTTCTGCAGCGGCTCGCGCCGGAGCAAGCGAACAATGCCGAGCAGGACGCCGGTGCCGATGGCGGCCCAGATGCCGAGCTGCAGGTCTTGACCGCTCACCGTGTAGGCGAGGACGAACACCGCACTCGGCAGACCTGAGTCGAGCAGTACCTGCGGCCCGATGACCTGGCGCAGGTCGAACTTGTCGTTGTCGGGTCGGATGACTGCACCGAGTCCCCCGGCGGGCGAGCCACTCACTGCGCAGCCGCCGAGGGCTGGAGCTCGTAGCGGGGGTTGAAGACGACACGCTTGCCCTCGATCATGGCCACCCGACCCGAGGCGGTGATCACCCGGCCGGGCTCGACGCCGGCGATGCGTCGGCGGCCGAACCAGATGAGGGTGAGCGAGCCGGAGCCATCGCTGAGCTCGGCCTCCAGCGCAGGCAGGCCGGCTCGTGGCGCGAGCGTCACGGTGCGCACGGATCCGCGGACCGTGCAAAGCCGGCGCTCGACGGTGCTGCTGACCAGGTCGACACCGTCCGCCGCACACTCACGCCGCAGCTCCTCGGCCTCCTGGTCCTCAGGGGCCTGCGCAATACGATCAAAGGCCCTGCGCAGAAACCCGCGCCCGGACCGCTCCTCACTCATACCACCAGGGTAACCGCCCGCACAGGGGGCTCCGCCCCCCGTGAACCCCCGGTCCCGTCACGGTTGCAGCCGGTAACCCATGCCGGGCTCGGTGATCAGGTGGCGAGGGTGCGCCGGGTCCGTTTCGAGCTTGCGGCGCAGCTGGGCGAAATAGACACGCAGGTAGTGCGTCTCCTTCTCGTACTGCGGCCCCCAGACCTCCCTGAGGAGCTGCTTCTGCGGCACCAACCGGCCTGGGCTCTTGGCCAGCACCTCCAGCAGGTGCCACTCGGTCGGCGTGAGGCGGACGTCCCTGCCGTCGCGGCTCACCCGTTTCGCCGCCAGGTCCACCGTGAACGTCTCGGTCTCGAGCACCGGCTCGCCAGCGTTGGTGTGCTGCGCGCGGCGTACGGCGGCTCGCAGCCGGGCGAGCAGCTCGTCCATGCCGAACGGCTTCATCACGTAGTCGTCGGCGCCCGCATCGAGGGCCTCCACCTTGTCCTCGCCGGTCTGGCGGGCCGACAGCACGATGATCGGCACCTGGGTCCAGCCGCGCAGCCCGTGGATCACCTCGATCCCATCCATGTCCGGCAGTCCAAGGTCGAGGACGACGACGTCCGGGTGCGCGTGCGCCGCCAGGTCGAGCGCGGCGCGGCCGTCGGAGGCGACATCGACCTCGTAGCGCCGCGCCCTGAGGTTGATGGCCAGGGCGCGAGCGAGCCCTGGTTCGTCGTCCACCACCAGGACTCGGGTCACGGAAACGCCTCCTCGGTCTCGACGGTCACCGGCGCGACGGGTGCCGAGAGCGGCAGTGTCAGCACCATCGTCAGACCGCCGCCGGGGGTGTCCTCAGCCTCGAGGGTGCCGCCCATAGCGGTGGCGAAGCCGCGGGCCACCGCCAGACCAAGGCCGACGCCGGTGCCGCCCGGGGCGTCGCCCACTCGTTGGAAGGGCTCGAAGATCCGCTCGCGCTGCCCGCGCGGCACGCCCGGTCCACGGTCGACGACCCGAACCTCCACCTGGTCGTTGACAGCCCCGGCCCTGATCACAACCGGCTGGTCTGGTGGTGAGTAGCGGACGGCGTTCTCCACGACGTTGGCCAGGACCCGCTCGAGGAGCCCGGGGTCGGCCATGACGAGCGGGAGGCTCTCGTCGACCTCGGCGCGGACATCGTCTCGGGGCACGCCCACCAGCGCCAGCGGCAGCACTTCGTCGAGCGCGACCGGCCGGAGCACCGGGCTCACAACGCCGCCGGCCAGCCGACTCATGTCGAGCAGGTTGCCGAGCAGTGCGTCGAGCCGGTCGGTGGAGTCCTCGATGGTGCGCAGCAACTCGGCCTGGTCGCGAGGGTCGAGGTCGACGTCTTCCTGTCGCAACGTGCCAACGCTTGCCTTGATGGCGGCGAGGGGTGTGCGCAGGTCGTGCGACACCGCAGCCAACAGGGCAGTGCGGATGCCCGATCGCTCCAGGGTCCGGCGGGCTTCGGCGGCGTCCTCGCGGGCACGCTCACGATCGAGCACCACGGAAGCCTGGGTGGCGAGAGCGGTCAGAATGCGCTGACTGTCAGCGTTCAGCGTCGGCCCCTTGGTGGCAAGCACGAGGCCCTCACGAACGGCGACCACATTGTCGGCCGCCTCCGGCGTCGCAGGTGGGCCGTCACCCACGAACCGGAGACAGCGCCACTGCCGGTTGGCAGACCGCTCGAGCATGGCGACCGAGGACTGGCTGAACGACTCCTGGGTCCGGCGCAGCAGGGCCAGCAACGCGTCGTCGCCCTGCAGGACAGAGCCGGCGAGCGTCACCAGCGTGTCGGCCTCGGCTCGGGCCCGGGCCGCCTGCTTGGTCCGCCGCGCCGCAAGGTCGACGACCAACGCGACCGATACCGCCACCGCCACCAGGATGCCGACGGCGAGGGCATTCTCCGGCTCGGAGATCGTGAGCGTGCGCAGCGGCGGCGTGAAGTAGAAGTTGGCCAGCAAGCCACAGGCGAGCGCGGTGACCACCGCCGGCCACAGGCCGCCGACCAGGGCGACCGCCACGGTTAGCGCCAGATAGAGCATCAGGACCGTCGGCAGGGTGTGCAGGTCCCGGGTGTTGGCCAGGATGGCGGTGAGCGCCAACGGCCCGAGAACGGCGAGCACCCAACCCCACACGATCCGGCGGCTGCCCAGCGCGCGTTCGTGACCGGGCCGTGGGAAGCCGCGGCGCGCTTCGTTGTGCGACACGACGTAGACGTCGAGATCGCCAGACTCGCGGACGACCGTCTCGCCGACCCCGGCCCCCAGCAGCGCTCGGACCTTGCCTCGTCGGCTCGCACCGATGACCACCTGCGTCGCGTTGACGCCGCGGGCGAACTCCAGGATGGCCCGGGGCACGTCCTCGCCGACGACCTGATGGAACGTTCCGCCCAAGCTCTCGACGAGCAGGCGTTGCGCGGCCAGCGCCTCCGGGGTCGCGCCGGTGAGACCGTCGCTGCGCGCGACGTACAACGCGTGCAGGTCGCCACCAGCGGCGCGTTTCGCGATGCGGGCGCCGCGGCGGATCAAGACCTCGCCCTCGGGACCGCCGGTCAACGCGACGACGACCCGCTCCCGTGCCGGCCAGGCCGTGTCGATCTTGTGTTCCGCGCGGTAGTGCGCAAGGGCGTCGTCAACGCGGTCGGCGGTCCAGAGCAGAGCGAGCTCGCGCAGCGCGGTGAGATTGCCCTCGCGGAAGTAGTTGTGCAGCGCTGCGTCGATCTTCTCCGGCGGGTAGACGTTGCCGTGCGCCATGCGCCGGCGGAGCGCCTGCGAGGACATGTCGACGAGCTCGATCTGGTCGGCACGCCGCACGACCTCGTCCGGCAGCGTCTCCTTCTGCTTGACGCCGGTGATCTGGGTGACGACATCGTTGAGCGACTCGAGGTGCTGGATGTTGACCGTCGTGATGACGTCGATGCCGGCGTCGAGGATCTCGTCGACGTCCTGCCATCGCTTGGCATTTCGGGAACCAGGGACGTTGGTGTGGGCGAGCTCGTCGATGAGCGCAACTTCTGGCCGCCGCGCGATCACTGCGTCGACGTCCATCTCGGGGAAGGTCGCCCCGCGGTGCACGATGGTGCGCCGCGGGACGACCTCCAGGCCCTCGACCTTCTCCCGGGTCAGCTTGCGCCCGTGGTCCTCCACGAACCCGACGACCACGTCTGTGCCTCGGTGCAGGCGGCGCTGGCCCTCGTCGAGCATGGCGAAGGTCTTACCCACGCCGGGGGCCATCCCGAGGTAGACCCGGAGAGTGCCGCGTGCCTGCACGCTCTCATTCTTCCAGTTGTGCGAGGGCGAGGTTGAGCGTGACCACGTTGACCCGAGGCTCGCCGAGGAATCCGAGCTCGCGGCCCTGCTCGTGGTCGGCGATCAGGTCGCGTACGACCGCCTCGTCGAGCCCACGGGCCTGGGCCACCCGGGCCACCTGGATCTCGGCGTACTCCGGCGAGATGTGGGGGTCCAGGCCCGAGCCGGAGGCGGTGAGCGCGTCGGCCGGCACATCCGCCGGGTCAATGCCCTCACGGTCCGCCACCTGCGTGCGACGCTCGTCGATCGCGGCGAGCAGATCCGGGTTCTCCGGGCCAAGGTTCGATGCAGCGGTCGCCAGCGGGTCGTACCCGTCGCCGGCCGCGGACGGCCGCGGGATGAACCACTCGTCACCCTCGAACAGCTGCCCGATGAGCGAGGAACCGACCTCCTCGCCGTTGAGCTCGATCATCGAACCGTTGGCCTTGTCGTTGAAGATGCCCTGCCCCACCACCCAGACAGCGAGCGGGTAGAGCAGTCCCGTCACGACGGTGAACAGGATCAGCACACGCAGCCCAGCTCCCGCTTGACGGAGGAAGGAACCAATCATGAGATTCACCAATGTCCTTCTAAAGGCCTGGGAAGAGCGACACGACGAGGTCGATGAGCTTGATGCCGATGAACGGCAGCACGATCCCGCCCAAGCCGTAGATCGTTAGGTTGCGCCGTAGCAGCCCGGCTGCGCTCGTCGGCGAGTAGCGCACACCGCGTAGCGCCAGCGGGATCAGGCCGATGATGATGAGCGCGTTGAAGATCACCGCCGACAGGATCGCCGACTCCGGCGAGTTCAGCCGCATGATGTTGAGGCCGTCCAGCTGCGGGTAGGCCACGACGAACATCGCTGGCAGGATCGCGAAGTACTTCGCGATGTCATTGGCGATGGAGAACGTCGTCAGCGCACCCCGGGTGATGAGCAGCTGCTTGCCGATCTCGACGATCTCGATGAGCTTCGTCGGGTTGGAGTCGAGGTCGACCATGTTGCCGGCTTCCTTCGCTGCGGAAGTGCCGGTGTTCATGGCTACGCCGACATCGGCCTGCGCAAGAGCGGGCGCGTCGTTGGTGCCGTCCCCAGTCATGGCGACGAGCCGACCACCCTCCTGCTCCCGCCTGATGAGGGCAATCTTGTCCTCCGGCTTCGCCTCGGCCAGGAAGTCGTCGACGCCGGCTTCATCTGCAATCGCCTTGGCGGTGAGCGGGTTGTCGCCGGTGATCATCACCGTACGGATGCCCATCCGGCGCAGCTCGGAGAACCGCTCCCGCATGCCCTCCTTGACGATGTCCTTGAGGTGGACAACGCCCAGGGTGCGAGGCACGCCACCACTCACCTCCGCGACGACGAGCGGCGTGCCGCCCGACGCGCTGATCGCGTCTACAGTGGCGCCCACGTCATCGGTGGGGTGCCCACCGTTGTCGCGCACCCACTTCATGACGGCAGACGCAGCACCCTTGCGGATCTCGCGCCTGCCGGTGTCGCCATCGAGGTCGACGCCACTCATGCGGGTCTGTGCCGTGAAGGTCACGAACGACGCGTGCGGAAGCGTGCCCTCCTCACGGGCGCGCAGTCCAAACTCCCGTTTGGCCAGGACCACGATCGAGCGCCCCTCGGGAGTGTGGTCGGCAAGGCTGGCCAGCTGGGCCGCGTCGGCCAGCTCCTCGAGGGTCACACCCTCGACCGGGACGAACTCCGTCGCTTCCCGGTTGCCGAGAGTGATCGTGCCCGTCTTGTCGAGCAGGAGGACGTCGACGTCGCCCGCAGCCTCGACGGCGCGCCCCGACATCGCGAGGACGTTGCGCTGGACCAGACGGTCCATGCCCGCGATGCCGATCGCCGACAGCAGCGCGCCGATCGTCGTCGGGATGAGGCAGACGAGCAGCGCGATGAGCACGCCGATCTCGCTGCGGTGCACCCGAGTAGTTGGCGAACGGCTGCAGCGACACCACAGCGAACAGGAAGATGAGCGTCAGCGACGACAGCAGCAGGTTGAGCGCGATCTCGTTGGGCGTCTTCTGCCGAGCCGAGCCCTCCACCAGTGCGATCATGCGGTCGAGGAAGGTCTCACCGGGCTTGGCCGTGATCTGTATGACGATCCGGTCGGACAGCACCTTGGTGCCGCCGGTCACCGCAGAGCGGTCGCCACCGGACTCGCGGATCACGGGCGCCGACTCGCCCGTGATGGCGGACTCGTCGACGCTCGCGACGCCCTCGATGACGTCGCCGTCGCCGGGAATCGTCTCGCCGGCCTCGACGACGACTCGGTCGCCGAGGCGTAGCGCGGTGCCAGACACCTGCTCTTCGCGACCGTCGTCAAGGAGTCGGCGTGCCATCGTCTCCGTGCGCGCCTTACGGAGCGAGGCGGCCTGCGCGCGACCGCGGCCTTCGGCCACGGCCTCGGCGAGGTTGGAGAACAGAACCGTCGCCCACAGCCAGGCAGCGATGGCCCACATGAAGCCGGAGCTAGGGTCGCGCAGTGCCTCGATGGTGGTGAGCACGGAGCCCACCCACACAACGAAGATCACCGGCTGCCTGAAGAGGTGACGCGGGTCGAGCTTGCGAAACGCGTCGGGCAACGAGTTGAAAAGCGACTTGGGATCGAACAGCCCCGCACCGACCCGCGAGGGGACGATGGCCGCCGGCTGGTCTGCGGCTGGGGCGGTGGTGACGCTCACAGGAGTGCCTCCGCGATGGGACCGAGCGCGAGCGCTGGGAAGAACGTAAGACCCGCGACCACGATGACGGTGAAGGACAAGAACCCGATGAACAGCGGGCCATGGGTTTGCAATGTGCCGGCGCTTGCCGGAACTTGACGCTGCTTGGCGAGTGCCCCGGCGAGAGCGAGTGCGAAGATGATCGGCAGGAGCCGCCCGAACAGCATGGCGATGCCCAGCGCGGTGTTCTGGTAGATGGTGCCGGCGGTGAATCCCGCGAACGCACTGCCGTTGTTGTTGGAGGCAGAGGCGTAGGCATACAGCGTCTCTGACAAGCCGTGCGCCCCGGGATTCAACAGTGAAGTCGACCACAGTGACTCGACGCCTTGCGTGATCGCTGCACCCGTCAGCACCAGGAACGGCATTACGAGGATGGAGAGCGCGGCAAATGTGACCTCGCGCCTGCCAAGCTTCTTGCCGAGGAACTCCGGCGTACGTCCGACCATGAGACCGGCAACGAACACCGCGATGACCGCAACGATCAGGATGCCGTACAGGCCAGTCCCAACACCGCCAGGCGACACTTCGCCGAGCATCATGTTGAGCATCGTCATTCCTCCGCCGACAGCCGTGAAGCTGTCGTGGAAGGAGTTGACGGCGCCGGTCGACGTCCCGGTTGTCGAGGCTGCGAACAGGGCCGACCCCGCTTCGCCGAAGCGGATTTCCTTGCCCTCCAAAGTAGAGCCGACCGCCTGCGGCGCCGAGCCAAGTGCGGACATCTCGGCCCACGTGATGATGGCCACCGCGGACGCCCAGAGGAAGCCCATTGCGGCGACGATCGCCAGGCCGGTCTTGCGACTGCCGACCACCTTGCCGAACGTCCACGGCAGGCTGAACGGGATCACAAGCAGGAGGAAGATCTCCAGCATGTTGGTCCAGGGCACCGGGTTCTCGAACGGGTGCGCGCTGTTGGCGTTGAAGAAGCCGCCCCCGTTGGTGCCGAGTTCCTTGATGGCCTCTTGGCTGGCGATCGGGCCGCCGACGATGTTCTGCGCCTGCCCCGACAGCGTGTCGACCGTCTCAGCGCCGGCGAAATTCTGTACGGCGCCGCCGATGATGAGCAGGATCGCGCCGACGAACGCGATCGGCAGCAAGATGCGCAGGGTGACCCGGGTCAGGTCGACCCAGAAGTTGCCGAGCCGGTCGGTGTTCTTCCGCGCGAACCCGCGGATGAGCGCGAACGCCACCGAGATGCCGACCGCTGCGGACAGGAAGTTCTGCACCGCCAGGCCGGCCATCTGGACAAGGTGACCCATCACCGCCTCGCCCGAGTACCACTGCCAGTTCGTGTTGGTGACGAACGAGACCGCGGTGTTCCAGGCGCCGTCTTCGTTGACGCCCGGGAAGTCGAGCGACAGCGGGAGGTGGCCCTGCAGCCGCTGGAAGGCGTACAGGAAGAGGATGGAGACGAACGAGAAGCCGAGCAGTGACAACCCGTACACCGACCAACGCTGATCGGCCTCCGCGTCGACTCGGACGGTGCGGTAGATGGCCTTTTCTACCCGGGTGTGCTTCGTGGAGGTCAGCGCTCGGGCCATGTAGTTGCCCAGCGGGCGGTGAACGACCGCAAGCGCTGCAACCAGCAGCAGGATCTGAAGGATGGCCGCCGTCGTGGAGCTCATCAGAAGCGCTCCGGGAAGAGGAGGGTCACCAGCAGATAGACACCGACAACTGCGGCGATGACCAGGGCGACAATGCTCTCGCCGCTCACAGTCGCTCAACCCCCTTGAGGGTGAGGACGAGCAGCGCGAAGCACAGGATCGTGAGGGCGACGTATGCGACGTCGGCCATGGCTCGGCTCCGTGGGCAGTTTCCTCAGCGCGCGCCACATTGCCGTGGGAGCGCTGGCAGCCCCGACGGGGTTGCTGCACGAGTTAACTACCGCGGTTGGCGCGCCTCCACTCGAGTTGATGTCCGCTTAGCGGCGCGGGGCGGGCTCTTTACGCACCCTTGATGAGGTGTCGGCCGGCCGGAGTTGTCAGAACGGGCGAAAGCGGGACGGCTCAGCGGGTTTCGGTGATCGTGGGGCCGGGCCGCAGGTCGTCGAGCGTCGGCTTCGCGGACTGATCGGGCTGACCTTGAGCGTCGGTGGCCTGCGCCTGCGGCGGCAGCTGCAGAGGGATCAGGTCGCCGGGGGGCATCGGGTTGTCGCCCCGGACGACGATGATGTCGCGGACGACAGGGACAAGGGCCTGGAACGGCGCGTCCTCGGTGGCCGCCCGGCCCAGGAAGGTCGCCCGCAGCATCCAGCGCGGTCCGTCGATGCCGACCATGCGAGACGGCTGGGTGGCCTGCTTGCCGTCCTGTGTAGTGACCGGCACCACCACGCGCAGCTCAGAGCCGAGCGGGCCGTCGGCCTCCTGTGCGGTGCCGCTGCGGCGCTGGGCGTCCTGCACGATCTGCTCGCGGGTCTCCGGCCACATCAGCTCCGATCGTGGCGCGGCGACGGCGAGCACCTGTACGGCCGCGTCGCCGAGCACGAGCAGCACGCTCTGAACCCGGTTGGTCGCCTGATCCACCTGCACCTGCAGCTGCATGTTGGGCACGCCGCGCACGAGCAAGGCACCCAGGTCGAGCCGGTTGGCCGACACCGTCGGGTCTTCGAGATCGACCTCGGAGACGTCGAACGGCCCGTCCGGCCGGGCCGGCTTCGCCGCTTCGTCGGCGGCGGGCTCGGCCGTATCGGACCGGGCACCCTCGCCTGCAGCCTCGGCGTCGCCGGCCGGCTCGTCGCCGTCCAGCCGCTTCTTACGACGGAACACGTCAGACTCCTTCAGGCCGCTCTACGGTCACGATGCCTGTGGCCAGGCCGGTCGAACCGTACCCGCCCTCCGCGCGCGACGACCCCGGCAACGTCGCGGCCTCATGGAAGATGGCCCGCTCCACCCGCTGGATGACCAGCTGGGCGATGCGATCGCCCCGCCGGAACTCCGCGGGCTCTCTCAGGTCGTGGTTCACCAGCAGCACCTTGATCTCGCCGCGGTAGCCCGCGTCGACCGTGCCGGGGGTGTTGACGATGCTTACCCCCAGCCGGTGCGCCAAACCCGACCGCGGGTGGACGAAGGCAGCGTATCCGTCGGGCAGCGCCACGGCGATCCCGGTCGGGACGAGAGCCCGCTCTCCAGGCGCCAGAGTCAGGTCGATGGTGGTCACCAGGTCGGCACCGGCGTCGCCCGGGTGGGCGTACGACGGCAGTGGAACACCTGGGTCCAGCCGTTGCACGAGGACGTCGACCGCGGTCACGGATTCACCTCGAACTCCGCGACGGTCTCGAGAAGGGCAGGTAGCGCCGCGCTCACCTGTTCCGAACGTCCGTGCGTGCGGAAGTGCTCGAGCGGCACCGTGACGAACACCGCCCAGGCCCGCACCGTCAACGTGCCTTCGACGGACCCGGCGCGGCCCGCCGCGCTAACGAACACCCTGCGACGGTCGACACCATCGACCCGCGCGTCGATGAACAGGGTGGTACCCACGGGCACAGGTCGCAGGTACTCCGTCTCCAACCGACCGGTCACCATCGGGCGTCGCAGCAGATACGCAAGAGACCCGAGGACCTCGTCGAACGCCAGCGCCAGAAGCCCGCCGTGGGCGAGGCCGGGCGCACCCTGGTGGTCCTCGGTCACGGTGAACTCGCCGCTCGCGGTCAGTCCCTCGCCGGCGACGACCTGGACGTGCAGTCCGGTCGGATGACCTGGTCCGCAGCCAAAGCATTGCGCGTAGTGCGGTCCGAGCAGGCGTCCGGGGGCTGGTGCGTCCGGATGCCGTTCGGGCAGGACCGCGCCCGGCGGCAGGCGCAGGGACGGGGCAGTCACGTCGCCCGACCCTACCTTTCGGTGGTTCCTCGGCAGTCGCTGGGATGTCACGCTGTTCGCGTGAGTGCGAGGTCGAAAGCGAGCTTCGCCGAGCGGCTTTGGGTCCCCGGGTCGTGGTGGGCGCTCGGAGCGGCTGCCGTGCTCGTGGTGTGGATCGTCGTCGACGTCGCGGGCGGCACGTGGTTGTCGTTGCCAGTGACCGCGGTCACCGCGGTGGCGGTCTTCGGCGGACTGCTTGCCTACGGGTCCGCGCCCGTGCGGCTCGACAACGAGGGCCTCATGGCCGGCCGGGCGCAACTTCCGTACTGGGCCATGGGCGACGTCAGCGCACTGGACTCCGCCGAGACGCACGGACTGCTAGGGCCGGCGGCCGACAGACGCGCGTTCCTGGTCGTGCGTGGGTACGTTCCCGCAGCCGTACGTATCGACATCTCCGACCCCGCCGATCCCACGCCCTATTGGTTGGTTTCGACCAGGCGACCTGAGTCGCTCGCCCGGGCACTCGAAGCGGCCAGGCAGCAATGAGGGCGACGGCCTGGGTCGTCCCAGGTTCCGTCGCCCTCTTTGTCTAGTTCTGCGCTGCGGCTGCCTCAGGCGGCGCAGTCGCGGCACACCAGCAGGCCGTCCTTGCTGGACGCGAGCTGGCTGCGGTGGTGCACCAGGAAGCAGCGCGAACAGGTGAACTCATCGGCCTGGCGCGGCAGCACACGGACCGAGAGCTCCTCATTGGACAGATCTGCACCGGGAAGCTCAAGAGACTCTGCCTGCTCGAACTCGTCGACGTCGACGACGCCGGACGACTTGTCCTGCCGTCGGGCCTTGAGCTCCTCAATGCTGTCCTCGCTCAAGTCCTCCTCGGTGCGGCGAGGCGCGTCGTAGTCGGTCGCCATATCTTCATCCCCTCGTCATCCTTCGTCCTACGCGGCGCGGCGGCACTCAAGTCGCCGCGCACAGAGCCCTAACGCATGAGGCTCTCAAGTTGTGCCCGCGGTGGGCAGCCAATTTCTTACTGCGCCCGGGGGCGAGATTGTGCCCTAGTCCCGACACTGTTGCCGCATCGGGGTGGGCATTCGTCACCTCACGTGTCCGGCGTCACTCACCGTGAGCGCACGCCAAACTCTGGGCCTCAAACGGCGGGGATGCTCGTGGTATTCCGCGGCCAGCGTGCTTGAATGGCGGTTGAGTGGTTGTTAGGTTGGTGAGTACATGAACGGGAGGCGGAAAACTTCATGAGCGGTGACCTCACCCCGCAGGATGCGCTGCGCCGCATCGACGACGTCGACCGGCGGGCTCGTCGGCCCGTGCGGACCGCTGGGTGGATGTTCGCGTTCGTGGGAGCGGCGACGCCGGTCTACTGGCTGATCATGTATTTCGGCACTCGCCCGGCCACGACGGTGGCGGGTGTGGCGTGGGTGGTCATGACGGTCCTCATCGTCTCGTACGTCTGGCGGCTGCGCGTCCGCGACCCCGAGCTTACGTGGGTCAACCGCAACCTCTCGCCGGTGACGATCGCCTACGTCGGCCTGGTGTTGGCGACGTTCATCGCCGGGCTGCTCCTGCTCGGCGACGACCCCGGGCCTGTCGCCACCGCGATCGTGATCACCCTGGCCATCGCGGCCGGGGTGCCGCCTGTCTACGGGGCCTGGCGCATCCTCCGGGCCCGGCCATGAACCACCCGCGGCACGCGCTTGACGAGCTGATCCATACGCCCGTACGGCTGTCGATCATGGCCGCGCTCGCCGCCACCGACAAGACGGACTTCCGCTTCCTTCGCGACACGATCGAGGTGAGCGACTCGCTGCTCTCCAAGCATGTGCTCACCTTGGAGCAGGCCGGCTATGTGCTCGTGGAGAAAACGTTCGAGGGCAAGCGTGCGCGCACCTGGCTGTCGCTGACCAGGACCGGCCGCAAGGCGTTCCGCGACTATGTCGCAGCTCTGAAGCAGCTCACGGGCGGCTCGCTGGCCGGATGACACCGGCGTTCGCCGCCATGATCCACATGACCAGGGAGGTCACCGCACTGATGCTCGAACTCATCCGCCTGTCCAAGCGCTACGGCGCCACGGTGGCGCTCGACGACCTCGGCCTCACAGTCACACCAGGCACGATGCTTGGCTTCGTCGGCACCAACGGTGCGGGCAAGACGACCGCCATGCGCATCGTCATGGGCGTGCTGACTGCCGACAGTGGCGAGGTGCGCTGGCAAGGGCGCCCCGTCACAGCAGACGCCCGACGAGGATTCGGGTACATGCCCGAGGAACGCGGTCTCTATCCGCGGATGCGGGTGCTCGAGCAGCTCAGCTACCTCGCGCAGCTGCGAGGCGTTGCTGCCGACACTGCGACCGAGACCGCACGCGAGCTGATCGAGCGGCTCGGTGTCAGCGATCGTGGCAACGACCGGGTCGAGTCACTGTCACTCGGGAACCAGCAGCGAGTGCAGCTCGCGGCGGCGCTCGTGCATCGTCCCGAGCTGCTCGTGCTCGACGAGCCGTTCAGTGGGCTCGACCCGGTGGGAGTCGACGCGCTCGCCGCGGTGCTGCGCGAGCAGGTGGACGCCGGCGTCGGCGTGATCTTCTCCAGCCACCAGCTCGACCTGGTGGAACGGCTCTGCGACGAAGTGGCGATCATCCGCGCCGGGCGCATCGTGGCATCCGGCCCCGTCGACGAGCTCCGCACGGCCGGTCGGGCCCGCCAGCTAAAAGTTCGCGTGGATGGCGCGCCGGACTGGGCCCGTGGACCGTCGTTGCGCACGGCAGGGGTCCGAGTGGTGAGCGACACCGGGCACGGCGCCGTCGTGGTGGAGATCCCTGACCAGCTCGACGACCAGGTGGTGCTCGACGCCGCGCGCGCCGCTGGTGCCGTACGCGAGTTTGTCCCTGCTCAACCAACCCTCAGTGAGCTGTTCCGCGAAGTAGTCACCGACCCATCAACCACCGATTCCGAAAAGGTGCCCGCATGACTCGCGCGTTGAGCTTCCGGGAAGCGGTAACCATCGTCGCCCGACGCGAGTTCCTCTCGCGGCTGCGGGAGCGCTCGTTCGCCATCTCGACGCTGGTCACCGTCGGCATCATCGCGCTCGTCGTCGCCCTGCCTCAGCTGATCGGAGCCGATGAGGAGACATTCGACGTCGGCTTCGTCGGCCCCCAGGCAACAGCGGTCGCTTCCGCGGCCGAGGCGCAGGCCGAGGTTGCCGACGTCAGTTTGGATGCGACCGAGGTGGACTCTGCCGCCGACGCCGAGCGGCAGGTGCGCGATGGTGACCTCGATGCCTACGTCCTGACTGACGGCGATCAGGCGGAGGTTGTCGTCGAGCGCGAGCTCGACGCTACGTTGCGTGCGGTGCTGGACAACGCCCACCGCGCGGTCGCCGGCAACGCGGCACTTGTCGAGGCAGGGCTCGATCCAGCCGCGGTGACGGCTGCATTGGACGTGTCGCCGCTGGAAGTGCAGCGCCTCGATCCTGATGCGGATGAGGCCGAGACACGGGGCAACATCGCCTTCATCGGCTCGATCCTGCTGTACGGGCAGTTGTTGGGGTACGGCTTCTGGGTGGCCAACGGCGTGGTCGAGGAGAAGTCGAGCCGCGTCGTCGAGCTGTTGCTGTCTGCGATTCCCGCTCGAGCGTTCCTGGCGGGCAAGGTGCTCGGGATCGGGTTGCTCGGCCTGCTGCAGCTGCTGCTCATCGGGGTGGTCGGCTTGGCGATCGCGGGCGCCACGGGCGCGGTCTCGCTGTCTGGCGTGGTGCTGCAGCCGGTCCTCTACGTGCTGGGATTCTTCGTGCTCGGCTACCTGGTCTATGCCTGCCTGATGGCCGCAGCTGCCGCCCGGGTGTCGCGCCAGGAAGAGCTGCAGAACGTCACGACCCCGGTCACGACGCTGGCGGTCGTGTCGTTCTTCGCGACGTTCCAGGTTGCGCAGAACCCGGACAGCACGGTGTCGCAGGTGCTCTCGCTCGTGCCGCCGGTGTCGGCGCTGACCATGCCAGTGCGGGCGGCCCGCGGTGACGTCCCGGCGTGGGAGGTGCTGCTGTCGATCGGGCTGCTCGTGCTCGCCATCGTCGCGCTCGTCGTCGTTGCCGGTCGGGTCTACCAGGGCGCGGTGCTCCGTATGGGAGCGAAGGTGAGCTGGCGCGACGCCCTGCGCGCGCGCAGCTGATCGCACAACATGTTGATCATCCGACCTCGGCGGCGCCATCGCACCGTGGTTGTCGGATGATCCACTGGTCGGCAGGTCAGGCGCGGAGCTCGACCAGCACCTGCTGCAGCCGCGCGAACAAGTCCGGTCCAGCGGCAACGACCATGCGCGCACCAGGCCCCTCGTCGCGCAACCCCCCGACCACAGCCCCGGCCTCCTCGGCGATGAGCCGTCCGGCGGCGAGGTCCCAGGGTGCGAGCCCTTGCTCGAAGTAGCCGTCCAGCCGCCCGCAGGCCACCGCACACAGGTCCAGGGCTGCTGCGCCGGCGCGCCGGATGTCCCGTACGCGCGGCAGCAGTGCCGCAACCACCGCGCCCTGCCCGACACGGACGGCCACGTCGTAGGCGAAGCCCGTGCCGATCAGCGACTCGGCGAGCTCAGAGCGTGTCGAGGCGGCGACGGGACGGTCGTCGAGAAAGGCGCCACCGCCGCGTACCGCGCGCCACAGCTCCCCCGTCGCCGGGTTGAACACGACTCCGACGAGGCCGCCCTCGGCGTCGACGGCCGCGATCGACACCGCGTAGGCGGGGATGCCGTAGAGGTAGTTGACGGTGCCGTCGATCGGGTCGACGACCCAGGTGATGCCCGAGCTTCCTGACGTGGTGCCCTGCTCCTCGCCGAGGACCGAGTCGTTCGGGCGCGCATCGAGCAGGCGGCTGCGGATCAGCTGCTCGGACGCGCGGTCGGACTCGGTCACGATGTCGAGCCCCGTCGACTTGGTCGCCGCCACCGTCACAGTTCGCGACCGCCGCCGGGCCAGCACCAGCGCGCCCGCTTCGCGGGCCACCGCCTCGGCGAGATCTGCGAGCGCGACGTCGTGACTGGCCGGCACGCTCGTCATGACGCGACGACCGGGCGCACGTCGCCGACCCCGCCCAGCGTCGGCAGCTGCCCGCGCAGGTTGCGACAACAGCCGACTGGACAGATGTCGTGCTCTGCGGTGAGTGCTCCCACCGCCGCCCGGCCCACCGCCTCGCCGCGTTCCGCGGCCGCGCGCTCCAGGAGCAAGTCGCGGATCGCCGCAACGAACGCTGGATGCGTGCCGGCCGTTCCGGCGCGTACGGCGGTCAAGCCAAGTCGCTCCGCGGTCTGCACCGCCTCGGTATCGAGGTCGAACACGACTTCCATGTGGTCGGAGACGAAGCCGATCGGAGCAAGCACCACGGCCGGAACGTCGGCGCCGGCAAGGGTCGCCAGATGGTCGTTGACGTCGGGCTGCAACCATGGGACATCAGGTGAGCCGCTACGGCTGCAGTAGACCAGGTCCCAGGCGACCTCTTTGCCGAGTCGGCTCGAGGCAGCCCGCGCGACCTCGGTGGCCGTGACCTCATGTTGCGCGACGTAGGCCCCGCCGCCCGGCCCGCTCGCGGCATTCATCGCGGTGGGGATCGAGTGGGTGACGAAGGCGACCCGCGCAGCAGCACGGGCGGCCGCAGGAAGCGACTGCACCGCGTCGACAAGCGCATCCGCGTTGGCAGCGACGAAGCCCGGGTGGTTGAAGTAGTGCCTGAGCCGGTCAAGCTCCGGCGCATCCGGGCCAGCCTCGACCGTCGCCATGAAGAAGTCCTCGCGATACTGCCTGCAGCCGGAGTACGACGAGTAGGCGCTCGTGACAAACGCCGCCGCACGCCGCACACCGTCAGCGGCCATCGTGCGCACCGTGTCGACGAGAAACGGCTCGCTGTTGCGGTTGCCGAAGTAGACCGGAAGATCGAGCCCTGCCGCGCCGAAGTCCGCCTCGATCGCCGCGATCAGTGCGCGATTCTGGTCGTTGATCGGGCTGCGCCCGCCGAAGCGCTGGTAGTGCTCGGCCACCTCCACCAGTCGAGCACGCGGGACCCCACGGCCGGCGGTGACGCGCTCAAGGAACGGCATCACCTCCGCCGGCTCCTCCGGTCCCCCAAACGACACGAGCAGCAGCGCGTCGTACGGTGTGGCGTCGTTCATGCCCGCCATCCTCCCAAGCGACAATCACCAAGCCGCGACCGGGCGGAAAAGGAGCAGGTACCGGCGGCGTCGGTTGCCTACCCTGGCTGAGGCCAGTACCAACGCCGGAGGAGGCTGCTGACCATGCAGGGGCTCGGGGCGTACGCGACCGTGCTGCGCGAACCGGGCGCCCTGGCGTTCTCGCTGGTCGGGGTCGTCGCCCGCCTCCCGATATCGATGCTCGGCATCGGGATCGTGCTGCTGGTCGAGCGCGAGACCGGGTCGTACGGCGTGGCCGGGGCCGTCTCGGCCGTCGCGATCGTCGGCGCCGCAGCCGGCGGGCCGGTGCAGGCGCGGCTTGCCGACCGGATCGGCCAGGCCCGGCTGCTGGTCCCCACCGTGTTGATCCACGGCGTGGCGCTGACGGCATTCATCGCGCTCACCCTCAACGACGCGCCGCCCGTGGTGCTGGGAATCCTCACGACGATCGCGGGAGCGACCCTGCCGCAGATCGGTGCGATGGTGCGGGCCCGCTGGGCGGGGATCACCTCGGGCACGATGCGGCTGCACACCGCCTACTCGCTGGAATCCGTGTTCGACGAGGTCGTGTTCGTCTTTGGCCCGGTGCTGGTGGTGGTTCTCACCACCGGGCCGGTCCCCGCGGCCGGCCTCGGGCTGGCGACGCTGCTGAGCGTCGGCGGTGGGCTCGCGTTCGCGGCGCTGCGTAGCACCCAACCTGTCCCCCAGCGGGCGCGGGACGACGGGGGCCGTCGTGACCGGCTGCCGATCGAGACGCTCGCACCTCTGGTGCTTGCCTTCGTCTTCATGGGCGGCATGTTCGGCTGCGTCGAGGTGGCGACGGTGGCCTTCAGCGAGGAGGCCGGGCGGCCGGCAATGGCGGGCTGGCTGCTCGCGTCGTTCGCCTTCGGCAGCCTGGTATCGGGCGTCGTGTTCGGTGCGATACGACGACTGCGTGGCACGGCCAACGTGCGCTTCCTGATCGGCATGGCCGTCCTCACCGTGGCGCTGAGTCCCCTCCCACTGATCGAGTCGCCGGCGGTGCTCGCCGTCGTGGTGTTCGTAGCGGGGTTCGCGATCTCCCCGACCTTGATCACGGGCAACACGCTCGTCGAGAAGGGAGTGCCACCGTCGCGCCTCACCGAGGGCCTCGCCTGGGTCAGCACCGCCTTGGGCGCCGGCGTTGCGCTCGCTGCCAGCGTTACCGGGCTGGTGATCGACAGCGCGGGCGCTTCCCCGGCGTACGGCGTGGCTCTGGTCTCCGGCCTACTCGCCACCGGCATCGCAGCTAGCCGGCTTGTCCTGCCCCAGGTCGGTCGTGACAGAGTGCGCGCGTGACTGTGAGCTGGCGGAACTGGGCGGGCAACGTCTCGGCGTCGGCCGCGCGTGTCGAGGTGCCGCAGTTGGTGTCCGAAGTCGTCGACCTGGTCAAGGCCGCCAATCGCGACGGCCTCCCCGTCAAACCAATCGGCAGCGGGCACTCGTTCGCGCCGATAGCCGCCACCGATGGCGTACGGGTCGACCTCAGCCGGCTGTCCGGGCTGCGGCACATCGACCGCGAAAGCTGCACAGTGACCGTCGACGCGGGCATGCCGCTGCACCGGCTCAACACGGTCTTGCACGCGCACGGACTCTCGCTGGCCAACATGGGTGACGTCGCCTATCAGACCGTGTCCGGCGCCATTTCCACCGGAACGCATGGCACCGGGCGCGACAACGCCGGGCTTGCCGTGCAGGTGACTGCACTGGAGCTCGTCCTGGCCGACGGTTCGGTGGTGACGTGCTCGCCTGTCCAGGAGCCAGAGCTGTTCGCCGCGGCGCGGGTGGGGCTCGGCGCGTTCGGGATCATCACAGCCGTCACCTTCACCGTCGAACCGGCCTACCTGCTGCACGCACACGAGGAGCGGGGCTCGCTGGCGGCCACCCTCGAAACGCTGCCCGAACTGCTCGGCGCCAACGAGCACGTCGACATCCATTGGTTCCCATTCACGGACGACGTGCAGGTCAAGCGATACAACCGCGCAGCAGGTCCACCCCGACCCCTGTCGCGTACACGGGCCTGGTGGGAGGGCCGAGTGATGGAGAACTACGCGCTCGGCGCCCTCATGCACCTCAGCCGGGGGGTGCCCAGGGCTGCGCCCACCATCAATCGCGTCTGCGGTCGGCTCATCGCCTCGCGCGACTACGTGGACACGGCGCCCAACTGCTATACAAGCGAGCGGCTGGTGCGATTCGTCGAGATGGAGTACGCGCTGCCTCGCGCACACGCCGTACCCGCTCTCGTGGAGCTGCAGCGGCTCATCGCCGGGGGTCCATGGCGCATCGCGTTCCCCATACAGGTGCGGTTTGCTCCGGCCGATGACGTCTGGCTCTCGACGGCGTACGGACGGGACACGGTCTACGTCGCCGTACACGCGCTGCGGTCGAGCGACTGGCAGCCGTACTTCGCGGCCTGCGAGGAGCTGTTCGTCTCTCACAGCGGCCGCCCACACTGGGGCAAGCTGCACTCGCAGGACGCGGCGTATCTCGCCGAGCAGTATCCGCGGTGGGCCGACGTCATCCAGGTGCGCGACAGGGTCGATCCCGACCGGCGGTTCGCCAACAGCTACCTCGACCGCGTGCTGCCCTGAGAATCTCGTCGGCCTCTCGGCATGGCGGCTTGGTCTCACCCGCGGCCGCCGGAAGGATGGACGCCAGGAGACCGGGAGGCCGAGCATGCGAGAGCTGAGACTCATCGCGGTCAGCGAGGACGGGACCCGCCTGCTCCTGCGCGGTGACGGGCAGGAGCCCGAGTTCGCCGTCCGCATCGACGAACGGCTGCATGCCGCGCTGCGCGGGGACCGCGCCCGGCTTGGCCAGTTGGAGATCCAGATGGACAGCCAGTTGCGCCCTCGCGACATCCAGGCCCGTGTCCGCGCCGGCGAGTCGGTCGACCAGGTGGCAGCGGTGGCCGGCATTCCGGCGGAGCGAGTGATGCGGTTCGCCAGCCCCGTGCTCGCCGAACGCGAGCACATCGCCGACCGCGCGCAGCGCACGGCCATCCGTCGTCAGGGCGGCGAGGGCCCGGCGCCGCTGCTCGGCGACACGGTGGAGCATCGACTGCGTGCCGACGGCGTCGAGGACGAGACGATCAGCTGGGACGCCTGGCGACGCAACGACGGCCGATGGGTCGTGGCGACCTCCTGGCGAGCCGGCGCCAAGATGACGACGGCTACCTGGGTGTTCGACCCGGCAGGTCGGTCCGTGAGCCCGGCCGACGATGCGGCCCGCGCCCTCGCCGGGGAGACTCCCGCAGCCGCGACCCCGGCTCCGCAGGCTCCAGTGCGGCTGGCCGTCGTGCCGAGCGTCGTCGAAGCACCCGACGTGCCCGAAGGTGTCGTCGCTGCGCCCGCCGAGCCCCAGCTGCCCCCCGACGAGTCCTGGCAGGAGCCGGCAGCCCCCGCGGCGGCCGCTGCCGGTGGCGATCCCATGGACGACACTTCACCCGGCCGGTTGCGGCTCAGCGACATCGCCACCCACATCGAGGTCAGCGGCGAGCAGACCGAGGTCGCAAGCAGCGCACGGTCGCGCCGCGCAAGGGCAAGCGTCCCGACCTGGGACGAGATCATGTTTGGGCGGCGGCGCCGCACCGACTGACGCCGGACCGGCTGGCTGAGGGCGGCCCTGCGCCAATCCCGCGTTGGCTGAGGGCGGCCCTGCGCCAATAGGTTCGCTAGAGGGCGCCCCTACGCCAATCCCCGTTGGCTGAGGGCGGCCCTGCGCCAATCCCCGTTGGCTGAGGGCGCCCCTGCGCCAATCCCGGTTGCCGCGGGACCAGCTTGGCGGAGCAATCTGTTAACCCCCTGTTAACCCCCATCGCGCCCAGACCAGACACCAGGGCAGGGATCGCCCCAAATTGTTGGCCGCTCACGTATCAGCGGACCCCCCTCTCGCTCTTTTCCATTAGGTGGGCCCGAACGGCTCATCTCACCGGAGCCAGCAACCCGAAAGACGGGGGTGGACCATGCCGCAGGCACGGGGGTCAGCGAACAGGTCCGGCCAGGGACAGGCTCCGGGGGCGGCCGACCAGCGCAGCCTGCGCCGCGCGCAGATCGTGCATCTGTACGGTCTGTTGGCGCGTCGCCGGCAACGCCGACGCATCGTACGGATGCCAGGATGACGCGGCACCGCTGCGGGCGCTGGCGGGGGAACGGCTCGCACTGTGGACACGCAAGGGGGATCGTGTCCACAGTGCACGCCCTGGTGCAGTCGACCGCTAGCGTTGCCGGATACGACTGCAGAGACGGCGTGGTCGGTCCTCGACGGGAGATTCGGTTGGTATCGCCGACAACCACGGAACTGGTCCAGGACGCGGCCACTGGTGACCGCGTCGCTTGGGAAACCCTCGTCGACCGGTATGGCCGGTTGGTGTGGACCATCGTGCGCGGGCACCGGCTGAGCTCCGCCGACGCGGCCGATGTCGTGCAGACAGTGTGGCTGCGGCTCGTGGAGCACCTCGACCAGCTGCGCGAGCCTGAGCACCTGGGCGGCTGGCTCACGTCAACCTGCCGGCACGAGTCCCTGCGTGTGCTGCGCCGCAGCGCCCGCGAGATGCCTGACGAGAGCGTGGAACTCCGCCAGGAAGCATCGCTCCGGGTGCCCTCCCAGGGCAGCGACCCGGAGGAACGACTGCTCCGATCCGAGCGGCGCGAGGCGCTGGTCGCCGCGTTCCGTGAACTTCCCGAGAGGTGCCAGGTGCTGCTGCGCATGCTCAGCGCCGACCCCAGCCCGAGCTATGCCGATGTCTCTGCCGCGCTCGAGACCCCCGTCGGCAGCATCGGCCCCACCCGCGCGCGCTGCCTCGAAAAGCTGCGCGCGTTCCTCGTCGCGTCGCCCGCTGCGGGCGTCACACCTTGACGGGAGCCTACGATGCCTCGCGGTGACAACCAGTCCGAGATCCGTGGCCATGCCGACGACGATGCACTGCTCGTCGAGCTAGGTGCCGCGCTGGCAGCAGCCGACCCCATGCCCGAACGGCTGGTCGAGCAGGTGAAGGACCTCTACACCTGGCGCACCGTTGACGCCGAGCTGGCCGAGCTCGTCGCCGACACCGCGCTCGAGGCGATGGCCGTGCGGTCCGGCAATCGCATGCCGCGCATCCTCACCTTCACCGCTGGCGTCACCACACTGGTGCTCGAGGTGGCGGAGGCCCGCGAGCGGCGTCGGCTGCTCGGGCAGATTGTGTCGCCCCGTCCCGCGCGAGTTGCGGTGGACTACCCCGGCGGCAACGTCACCACGACCGCCGACGACCTCGGTCGGTTCCGCGTCGACGACTGCCCGACCGGGCCGATCCGGGTCTCACTGGAGTTCGCCGATGACCGCGAGCGAGTCGTGACCAGCTGGGTGAGCGTCTGAGCCGCAGCTAGGTCAGCCGGGCACCACGCCGCAGATGAGCCGGTTGGGTCACATCGACGCCGCCGCGCTGTCGAGCACCCGGCTCCAGGGGATCTCCGGCGCGCCGTAGCCGTCGAGGTTCTTGGCGGCCCGAGGCTCAGTGCTTGTCATGGTCTGCTCCTTCCCTTCTCTGGAGCGTCGGAATCATCGCCGCGCGATCGACATGCGGCCCCGGAGTCAAGCGCCGGGTGAATCGAAGGGCAACGGCGTGGCGGACAGCGCGCCCGCCCGTGCGGTGGCTGCGGTCATGCGGCGGCGATGGTGCGCCCGGCACAACACCTCGTAGCCGACCTCCTGGCCGGAATCGATGTCGCCCACCAGGACCTGCTCGCCCTCGACGACCATGACGCCGCCGACGGTGCGGGCGTTGTGGGTCGCCCGCTCACCGCACCAGCAGAGGGCCGGCACCTGCAGGGTCTGCACCCGGTCGGCCAGCTCGACGAGTCGCGCCGAGCCCGGGAACAGCCGGGTCCGGAAGTCAGTCAGGATGCCGAACGCGAACACCGGCCGATCGAGCTCGTCGGCGACTCGCGCGAGGTCGTCGATCTGCCTCGACGTGTAGAACTGGGTCTCGTCACAGATCAGGTAGTCGACTGTGCCGCCCTGCATCAGTCGGTCGACGACGAGCTGCCACAGATCGGTGTTGGCGTCGACCTCGACCGCATCGACGCGCAGCCCGAGCCTGCTCGACAGCGTGCCGGTGCCGGCCCGGTCGTGGCTGGACAACAACAAGCCGGCCAAGCCCCGGGCGCGGTGGTTGTGGTCAACCTGGAGCGCGAGGGTGGACTTGCCGCAGTCCATCGTTCCGGTGAAGAAGACGAGCTCGGCCACGCGGTCCCTTCCAGTCAGGCGGTTGCGACAAGCAAGGGTACGAGGACCTCCTCGCTTGACAGGCCACCGTGCAGGCCGATCAGCTGGCTCTCGAAGGGAAACACGCTGCTCACCTCGACGGCAAAGGTCCCTAGTGACACCGCGATGACGTCTCCGAGACGGTCGGCCACGCGATCCTCGACGGCGCCGAACCAGCCAGCGGCCACTGCCTCCGCCCGCGTCACGACGAGGGCCCGGGGGCCGAGGACATCCGTCCACGCAGCGGCGACCTCGTCTGCCGCGCCGGGCAGCGCGTAGATGTGGCGCAACCGCGCCTCTCCCCCGATCAAGGCAACTCCGTCGCGCAGGGCCGGCACTGCGTCGACGTCGAGCCGCCGGTCGTGCGGGACGTCGACCATGCCGTGGTCGGCCGTGACGACGAGGACGCACCCGCGGGGCAGCTCGTCGTAGATCTGCTCCGCAAACCGGTCGACCTGCACGAGCTGGTAGCGCCAGGCCGGCGCGCCGCTGCCGTGCCGGTGCCCAGTCGGGTCGAGATCGCCGTCATAGACGTAGACCAGCGCCGGTCCCGGGGCGGTCAGCTCCTCGACGACCGCAGCGACCCGCTCGCCCAGGGTGTCGGCACCCCGGAAGTACGGCCCGCGCAGCCCGGCGATGGTCAGGCCGGAGTCGCGGAACTTGCGCTGCGAGACCGTCACGACGCGTACGCCGGATGCCGCGGCTCGCTCGAAGACAGTGGGGTGCGGCTGGTAGGTGCGGGCGTCCACCGGCTGGTCCCAGGTCAATGCGTTGAGCAGCTGGTCTTTGGTGCCCGGCACCCGCGAGGTGTAGCCGACCACGCCGTGCCGCCCTGGGGCGAGGCCGGTGCCGAGGCTGGTCAAGCTCGTCGCCGTGGTCGACGGCGTCGCCGTGGTGATGGCCTTGCCCGACGCGATCAGCGACCCGAGGAAGGGGGCCTCAGCAGGGTGCGCACGCAGCAGCTCGTAGCCCATGCCGTCGACGAGCAGCACGCAATAGCGGTCGGCGGGCGGGAGCCCGAGCACGTCATGCTCACCGCGGATACCCATCGCACCCAGCACCGAGGGCAATACGTCGACCAAGGAGGCCTCGCCGTACCTCGGCAGGATGATGCCGCTGGCGGCAGCCGTGCTCAATGCGCCGGTCAAGGGGATCGACACGTCTCGCCTATCTGGTCACGGGCTGAGAGGTGGCCGCGGTGAGCGCCTCCGCGAAGGTGAGTAGCTGTCCGACCACATTGCGACCGTCGGCCGCCTCGCTCACGCGCAGCGAAAAGTCGTCGGCGGTCACGCTGCCGGTGTAGCCGTGGTCGGCCTCGCACTGCGGGTCACCGCAGCTCGCCGGCTCGAAGTCGGCGCGACTTACCGCACCCCAGCCGACGGTCAGGACTACCTCGCGGGCGGAGTCGCCGGTGGAGTAGCTGGTCGGTTGGGTGACGGTGCGGCTGACGATGACAGAAGCAATGCGACGCAGCGCCACCGACTCGGTGGTAGTGATCGCGTACGGCAGGGGGTGCGCCTCGTCGGTGGGGTACTCGTCGGTGTGGCTGACCACGAGCCGTGTCGGGGTGAGCACCGCCACGCTGACGTGTCGACGCAGCTCGTCACGGTCGAAGTGCGGCTCGTGGTGCACGACAAATGCGGTGACTGGTTCGCCGCCCAGACCCGTACGCAAGGAGTCGGATACGAGGTCCGGGTAGTAGCCCGCCCGGTCGATCGCCGCGCGCAGGGTGGAGGTTTCCGCCATAGCGGTCATCCTGCCACGCTCGGTGCCTCGCGGCCGTTCGCGTCAACCGAGACGTCGGGAGTACCAGTCCGAGCGGGTCTGCGGTGGGGCGACGGAGAGCACGGCGTTGACCACCGAGAGATCCTTGACGCCGACGAGCACCGGATCGAGCTCGAGCGCGCTCACCTCCGGCAGGTCGTCGGTGAGTCGAGACACCCGATGGAGCAAGTCCTCGATGGCAGTCACGTCGGCGGGCTCTGCCCCGCGGTAGCCGAACAGCAATGGTGCGGCCTGCACCTCCCGTACCATCTCGGCGGCGTCAACATCGGTGAGTGGCGGGATGCGGAAGGCTCGGTCGCCGAGCAGCTCGGTCGTGATGCCGGCCACGCCGAACGAGACGATCGGTCCGAATAGCTGGTCCTCCCGGGCACGCACGATGACGGGCAATCCGGGCGGCGCCATTCGCTGCACGACGAAGCCGGCCTCGGCCGGGTCGGCCAGGGTCTGCGACATCGTCGCCCACGCACTCCGCATCTCGGCCGAGGAGTCGATGTTGCGCCAGACATCGGCAAGGTCGGGCCGGTGCCGCAGGTGCTGCGCTGTTGCCTTGAGCACGACGTCGTAACCGAGCCGCTCAGCCGCCGCCACCGCCTCGCCGACAGTCGCCACCGACATCATCGTCAACAGCTCGATGCCGTAGTGGCCGAGAAGCTCGACGAGCTGCCCCTGCTCGACCTGGCCACCGTCGGGCCTGTCGGCCAGCACCCGCTCCACGAGCGCGCGCGCGGCGATCTCGTCGATGCCGTCGACGTCGGGGACAACGCCCGGCGGTCGACGACGCCAGATTGAGTACGCGGTGACGTGGGCGAGTGCGCGCACCGCCTCCTCCGGGGAGGGATATGACGGCACGGATCCCGGTAGCGCCGTTGCCTGCTCGTCCGTCCGCCGCAGCGGTCCGCGCACACCGCTGGCTCCGAGGAACGTCGCCACCACCGGCTTGTCCGCCCCCGCGGCAGCGGCGGCAATCACGTCGGCGACCGCCGTTGCGCTGCTCGCCTCCACGACCGCGCTGGCGAAGGTGACGACGACAGAGTCCACGTCGGGAGACCCGAGCAGCTCGGCCAGGGCGTGTTTGTAGTCGGTTGGTGAGGCTGCCGCGCCCAGGTCCCGGGTCGGCGTCACGATGTCCAACCCTGCGCTCGCGGCGGCGTCGGCGACCAGCAGCCCGATCGCGTCCGAGTTGCCGACGACCGCGACCCGCCACCCTCGGGGAAGCGGCTGGAAGGCCAGCAGCTGCGCCACGTCGAGCAGCTCGGGCAGCGTATCGACACCGATCACCCCGGCCTGCCGGAACAACGCATCGACGGCGGCCGGGGGTGCGTCGGTCGAGCGCACCGCGTGACCGAGCGGCACACCCTGCGTCGCGCGGCCGCTCTTGACCGCGACGATGGGCTTGCTTCGCGCAATGCGGCGCGCGATGCGGCTGAACTTGCGGGGATTGCCGATCGACTCCAGGTAGAGCAAGACGACGTCCGTACGCTGGTCAGAGTCCCAGAACTGCATGAAGTCGTTGCCCGACACGTCCGCCCGGTTGCCGGCGGAGACAAAGCTGGACAGGCCGATCCCGCGAGCCGCGAGCTGCTCGAGAACGGCTGTGCCGAGCGCACCGGACTGGGCGAAGAAACCTATCCGCCCGGGCTGCGGCGGCCGCTGGGCCAGCGAGGCGTTGAGGGCGAAGGCGGGGTCGGTGTTGATGAGGCCCAGGCAATTGGGTCCGAGGACACGCATCCCGTTGGCCCGCGCGAGCCGTACGAGTGTCTCCTGCCGCTCGCGGCCCTCGGGTCCGGTCTCCGCATAGCCCGCCGATACGACCACGAGCCCCCGAACCCCGACATGCGCGGCGTCGAGCACGATGTCAGGCACCGCTTCCGGGGGAACGGCCACGATCGCCAAGTCGACCGCACCGGGCAGGTCGCGCAGTGACGGATAGGCGGGCACGCCGGCAACGGCGTCGGTGTGCGGGTTGACAGCATAGACCCGCCCCGTGAAGCCAGCGGCGACGAGGTTGCGTACGAGCGTCTGGCCGACGGTATCCCGTGACCTGCTTGCGCCCACCACCGCGACCGACCGAGGCGTCAGCAGCCGCTCGATCGACCGCGCCTCGGCCCGATGCTCTCGAGACTGCATGACTTCCAACGAGTCGGCTGTCGGGTCGATCGCGAACTCGAGGTGCATGACGCCATCCTGAAAACTGTTGGCCACCTGGTAGCCGGCGTCCCGGAACACCTGGATCATCTTGCGGTTTTCGGGCAGCACCTCTGCCACGAAGTGCGCGACGCCACGCTCGCGAGCGGCCTGCGCAAGCTGTTCCAGCAGCAGGCTGCCGACTCCCCGACCGTGCTGCGAGTCCTCCACCAGGAACGCGACCTCCGCGTCGTCGCCGCCGAGACGGTCGTACCGACCGATGCCGATCATCTGGTCACCCACGAGCGCGATGAGCGCCACCCGGTCGACGTGGTCGACCTCGGTGAAGCGATGGATGTCGCGGTCGGACAGGCGTGGGTATGGCGCGAAGAACCGGTAGTACTTGGACTGATCACTCACTCGTTCGTAGAACGCCACCATTCGGTCGGCGTCGCTCGGCATGATGGGTCGTACGTGCGCGGTGGCGCCGTCAGCCAGCACGACATCGGTCGCCCAATGGGCGGGGTAGTCCTGCACGATCAAGAGATCTCATGCCGGGGGCCTGCGGGCAAGCGGTGGAGCGCCTGAGCCAAGGGCCGGCACCTGTCAGTGAGCTGGCCCAGCCGCTGGCGATGTCGCTGCCGGCGGTCCTCCAGCACGTGCAGGTGCTCGAGGCAAGCGGTCTGGTCCGGTCGCTGAAGGTTGGTCGGGTGCGCATGTGCCACATCGAACGGGGCGCCATGCAGTCGGCCGAGGAATGGATCGCGGCGCGCCGGGCACGCGTGTTTGCGGCCTTCGCTTCCGAGGACGCCTGACAAGAAGCAGCGCTCAGCAACGACTCAGATGTGGCAGCCTCACCTGAGCGGGGTGACTGCCGGCATGCACCAGCTGACGCTTTGACTGGAGGAACCTGTGGCGTTGCTCAGCGAAGAGACCGCAGCGATTTCGAGGGCGATCATCGACACCAACCACTACATGGTGCTCGGCACGGCCGACTCCGCCGGCCATCCCTGGGTGTCGCCCGTGTGGTTCGCGCACTCCGCCTACCGCGAGCTCGTCTGGGTGTCACGTCCGGGGTCGAGGCACTCGCAGAACATCGCCGCTCGACCCGAGGTCAGCATCGTGATCTTCGACTCGACGGTCCCGGTGGGTAGCGGGCAGGCCGTCTATATGTCTGCCGTTGCCACGGCAGTCGATGAAACTGAGCTCGACCGAGTCATGGCGGTCTTCAATGGGAAGTCGGTTGTCGACGCCGGGGGTGAGTGGACCTTGGATCGTGTACGACCGCCGGCGGAGTTGCGGCTCTACCGGGCGGTTGTCGCGGACCATTGGATTCTCGATCCGACGCCGGGCACCGGCGACTTCCGCGTACCCGCATCGCCGTAGTCGGAGGCTCGCTCACGCGGCCGCCGCACGGCGTACGGCCTCGAGCGCGCGGCGCACGTCGTCCTCGCTCGTCGACCAGTTGCTCACCGAGATGCGCATGACGGCCCGACCGTGCCAGGTGGATCCTGTCATCCACACGGTGCCATCAGCCAGCAGCCGATCCACGACAGCGCGCGTACGGTCGTCGCCGCCGAACGAGATGCACACCTGCGTGTAGTCAACGTCGTTGAGAACTTCCGCACCCGGGATGGTCGAGATGCCATCAGCGAGCTGCCGAGCACGTGTGCACATGCGCTCGACCATGTCGGCGACGCCGGACCGGCCCAGCGAACGCAGTGCGGCCCACACCGGGAACGCGCGTGCGCGACGGGAGAACTCTGGCACCTTGTCCATGGGCTCAGGCTCGACACCGTCGATCACCAGGTAGTCGCCGTGCTCCCCCATCGCCGCTACGACTGCGGCCTGGTTGGCCACGATCGCGACACCGCAGTCGTACGGGACGTTGAGCGTCTTGTGCGCGTCGGTCGCCCACGAGTCGGCGGCGGCGACGCCGGCGGTGAGGTAGCTCCTTGCGGGCGCCGCTGCGGCCCACAACCCGAATGCGCCGTCCACGTGCACCCACGCGTCGCGTTCATGTGCCGCCGCGATGCACTCCTCGAACGGGTCGAAGGCACCGCTGTGTACGTTGCCGGCCTGCAGTGCGACGAGCGTCGGGCCGTCACTGGCCGTGAGCTCGGCGGCGAGCGCAGCGGGGCGAATGCGGCCCTGGTCGTCGACATCTACCGGCTCGGGGCGTCCGAGCCCGAGGTAGCGCAATGCGAGGTCAACCGTGTCGTGCCGCTCGGCGCCGACGAGGACACGTACGACAGGAGCGCCCTGGATGCCCCGGTCGGCGACGTCCCATCCGGCGGTGCGCAACACGGCATCGCGGCCGGCGGCAAGGCCGGTGAAATTGGCCATCGTGCCGCCGGTGACCAAACCAACCGCGGCGGTGGTCGGAAGGCCGAGCAGGTCGAGCAGCCAGTCCTGCACCGCGTCGTCGGCGGCGGTGTGGGCCGGTGTAAGCAGCCGGAGGCCGGCGTTCTGGTCCCAGGCCGTCGTCAGCCAGTCGGCGGCGAGTGCAGCAGGGAGCGTGCCGCCGATGACGAAGCCGAAGAACCTCCCCGACGGGATCGCGACGAGTCCACCCTCTGCGGCAGCGGCGAGCTCTCTGACTGCCTGTGCCGGGTCCATAGGCCCTTCCGGCAGCGGCCCCCCGAACGCGGGCGCGAGTTCGGCCACCGACTTCTGGGCGGGGACCTCGCGGTCGTCCAACGTGGCGAGCCACTCCAACGCGTACTCGGTCGTCTCCTGAAGCAGCGCCCGATAGTCGGTCATGACGAACCCCCTTGTGCCCATCCTGCATAGCACTCTCGTCGTGCTCGTACGTCGTCGTGGCGGTGCCGGGATGAGTCCGGGGCTTAGGCGAGAATGAGCGCGACAACCCGACTCCAACGGGAGCGCGCATGGCCCGCCGCACGACCAAGACGCCACCTCCGGACGACTTCGAGGAGCGCATCCTCGACATCGACGTCTCCGAGGAGATGCGCGGGTCGTTCCTGGAATATGCCTACTCCGTCATCTACTCCCGGGCGATCCCCGACGCTCGCGACGGCCTCAAGCCGGTGCAGCGGCGGATCCTCTTCCAGATGAACGAGATGGGCCTGCGGCCCGACCGTTCGCACGTCAAGTGCGCCCGCGTGATCGGCGACGTCATGGGCAAGCTGCACCCGCATGGCGACGGCGCGATCTATGACGCGCTGGTGCGGCTCGCGCAGCCGTTCGCGATGCGCGTGCCGTTGGTCGACGGGCATGGAAACTTTGGATCTTTGGACTCTGGACCGGCAGCTTATAGGTACACAGAGTGCCGGCTCGACCCGGCCGCGATGCTGCTCACGGGCTCCCTCGACGAGGACGTCGTCGACATGCGAGCCAACTACGACGGGCAGGAGCAGGAGCCTGAGGTCCTGCCAGCGGCGTTCCCCAACCTGCTGGTCAACGGCGCGTCCGGCATCGCCGTCGGCATGGCGACCAACATGGCACCGCACAACCTCGGCGAGGTCATCGCGGCCGCCCGGCACCTGATCAAGTACCCCGATGCCACGCTCGACGACTTGATGCGCTTCGTTCCTGGGCCCGACCTGCCCAGCGGCGGCAAGATAGTGGGGCTCGACGGCATCCGCGAGGCCTACGAGACGGGGCGTGGATCCTTCCGCACACGCGCCACCGCCCGCATCGAGAACATCACGGCGCGCAAGAAGGGCATCGTCGTCACCGAGCTGCCCTACAACGTCGGCCCCGAGCGCGTCCGCGAGCGCATCGCCGATCTGGTGCGCAGCAAGAAACTTCAGGGCGTGGCCGACGTCGAGGACTACACCGACCGCGAGCGTGGGCTGCGGCTGGTCGTCGAGATCAAGAACGGGTTCAACCCCGAGGCGATCCTCGACCAGCTCTACAAGCTGACGCCCCTCGAGGAAAACTTCGCGATCAACAACGTCGCCATCGTCGACGACCAACCTCGCACACTCGGCCTGCGCGAGCTGCTCCAGGTCTATGTCGCGCACCGGCTGGATGTCGTACGCCGACGGACACTGTTCCGGCGCACCAAGGCCGAGGACCGCCTGCACCTCGTCCGGGGTCTGCTCATCGCGATACTCGACATCGACGAGGTGATCGCTGTCATACGGTCAAGCGACGACACCGCGCAGGCGCGGCAGCGGTTGATGCAGATCTTCGATCTGACCGAGATCCAGACCAACTACATCCTCGAGATGCAGCTGCGTCGCCTCACGAAGTACTCGCGGATCGAGCTGGAACAGGAGCGCGACACGCTGGAGCGCCAGATCGCCGAGCTGACCGCGATCCTCGAGTCCGACGAACTGCTGCGCGGCACCGTGTCTCAGGAGCTCGCCGACGTGGCCAAGCAGTTCGCGACTCCGCGCCGCACCGTCCTGCTGGAGTCGGCCGGCGTGGCAGTGTCTGCGGCGGTCCCGCTCGAGGTCACCGACGACCCGTGCTGGGTGCTCTTGTCGTCGACCGGACTGCTTGCCCGCACATCGAGCGACGAACCGCTGCCCACTGGCGGACCGCGAGCCAAGCATGACGTGATCACGTCTGCCGTCGTCACGACCGCGCGCGGCGAGCTGGGCGCGGTGACGAATGGGGGTCGCCTGGTACGGCTGTCCGCGCTCGATCTGCCCGCTCTCCCGCCGACCGCCAACTCACCCAACCTTGCCGGCGGCGCGCCGCTGGCGGAGTTCGTCGCGCTCGAGCCAGGCGAGCGCGTCGTCGCGCTGACCACCCTTCGCGACGACTCGCGCGGTCTTGCGCTCGGGACCAGGGCCGGCGTCGTCAAACGGGTTCTCCCCGACCACCCCGGCAACCGGGATGCGTGGGAGGTCATCCGCCTCGACGACGGCGATGAGGTCGTCGGTGCGGTCGAGCTGGGGACCGGCGACGAGGACCTGGTGTTCGTGACGAGCGATGCGCAGTTGCTGCGGTTTCCAGCAGCCACGGTGCGCCCGCAGGGACGCCCGGCGGGTGGCATGGCCGGCGTCCGACTCGTGGCAGCACAAGAGGTGGTCTTCTTCGGCGCAGTCGACCCGACACGAGATGCGCTGGTGGTGACGGTGGCGGGCTCGACCGGAGCCTTGCCAGGCACCGACTCAGGATCCGTCAAGGTGTCCCCATACGACGGCTATCCCGCAAAGGGACGGGCGACCGGCGGCGTGCGCTGCCAGCGTTTTCTCAAGGGCGAGGATCGGCTGCTGCTCGCCTGGGCGGGCCTTGCGCCGGCCAGAGCGGCGGCGGCGAGCGGAGTCCCTGTGGAGCTGCCTGCGGTCGACGATCGGCGCGACGGCTCGGGCACTGCGGTCAAGCAGGCGTTCGTCGCCGTAGGAGGCGCATTCGGCGACGCCGCGCGCCGATAGGCTCCGCGCCATGAACCCCGTGTTCGCCGACGTGCTCGCCGCCAATGCCCAGTACGCGCAGCGGTTCGGGCTGTCCGGGCTCGCCCCTACGGCGGCGAAAGGGCTCGGCATCGTCACCTGCATGGACTCGCGCATCGAGCCACTCGCGATGCTTGGCCTGCGGCCCGGCGACGCCAAGATCCTGCGCAATGCCGGTGCCCGTGTCTCTGACGACGTGCTGCGCACTCTCGTGCTTGCGACACATCTGCTCGGGGTACGTCGGATCATGGTGATCGCCCACACCAACTGCAAGATGGCTAGCGTGCGGCAGGACCAGGTCGTCGAAGAGATCAGGCACGCGAGCGGGGTCGACGCAACGAGCCTCGACTTCGGTCTCATCCCGGATCAGCACAAGACTCTCGAGCACGACGTGGAGCGCATCCGCCATTGGCCGTTCCTGGCCCCACGGGTCGAGGTTGCGGGTTTCATCTACGACGTCGACACCGGCGCTATCGGCGAAGTTCTTTGATGCGATCCAGCTTCATCACCAACGGCGGTGGCCGGCCCTCAACGGTCACCGCCCGGCGGGGCGGACGAGTCCCGACTCGTAGGCAGCGATAACCGCCTGCACGCGATCCCGCAGGCCGAGCTTGCTCAACACTCGGGCGACGTGTGTCTTCACAGTGTTCTCCGTGACGAAAAGAGTGCCCGCGATCTCCTGGTTGCTCCGGCCCCGCGCAACATGCTCCAGCACCTCATGCTCGCGCGCGGTCAAGGTCTCGATCGACATGATGGGCCGCCGCGGACCACGCCGGGCGAATTCTTCGATCAGGCGACGGGTCACCGACGGAGCAAAAAGCGAGCCACCCTCGGCGACAACCCTGATCGCCGTGATCAGCCGCTCTTCAGGTGCGTCCCGCCGCCGGCGCGGCCCGGTCGACCGACCGGCCACGCCGGCGGGAGCGTGTCGTGCCGTCAGGCGTCGATGCGGTCGCGGTCGAGCAGCTGAGCACCGCTGACGATGAACTCCTTGCGCGGCGCGACGTCGTTGCCCATCAGCAGCTCGAAGGTGTGCTCGGCGTCGGCCACCTCGGCCATCGTGATGCGTCGCAGCGTGCGGTGCCGCGGGTCCATGGTGGTCTCGGCCAGCTGGTCGGCATCCATCTCGCCCAGCCCCTTGTAGCGCTGTGGGGGTTCCTTCCAGCGCAAACCTTTCTTGGCCAGCTCGGCGAGACGCCGGTGCAGCTCGGCATCGGTGTAGGTGTAGAGGTAGCGCTCGTAGCCCTTCTTGACCCCCGCCCGCGGGTCGGTGAGCTCGATGCGATGCAGCGGCGGCATTGCCGCAAACACTCGACCCGCCTCGACCATCGGCCGCAGGTAGCGGAAGAACAAGGTCATGAGCAACGTGCGGATGTGCGCACCGTCGACGTCGGCGTCGGCCATGAAGATAACCTTGCCGTAGCGCGCCTGGTCTAGGTCGAACGTGCGGCCCGAGCCGGCGCCGACCACCTGGATGATCGAGGCGCACTCGGCGTTCTTGAGCATGTCGGTGATGGACGCCTTCTGGACGTTGAGGATCTTGCCGCGGATCGGCAGCAGCGCCTGGAACTCGGAGTTGCGGGCATACTTCGCCGTGCCCAGGGCCGAGTCACCCTCGACGATGAACAGCTCGCTGCGCTCGACATCGTCGCTGCGGCAGTCGACGAGCTTGGCCGGCAGCGCACTGGTCTCGAGTGCGTTCTTACGGCGGACAGTCTCCTTGTGCAGGCGCGCGGCGATGCGGGTCTTGGTCGCGGCGACCACCTTGTCGAGGACGGCCGCTGCCTGCTGCTTGTGATCGCGCTTGCCGGAGGTGAGAAAGGCCTTGAGCTCGCGCTCCACGATGCGGGCCACGATGCCGCGCACCGCCGGGGTGCCGAGCACCTCCTTGGTCTGGCCCTCGAACTGTGGCTCGGCCAGCCGCACGGTGACGACAGCGGTGAGGCCCTCCAGGACGTCGTCCTTGTCCACCTTGTCGATGCCGATCTTGAGCCGGCGGGCGTTGGCGGCGACCTGGTCACGGAGCGCCTTGACCAGACCAGTCTCGAATCCGGCGAGATGAGTGCCGCCCTTGGGCGTCGCAATGATGTTGACGAAGGAACGGACCTCGGTCTCGTAACCGATGCCCCAGCGCAGCGCCACATCGACCAGGCACTCGCGTTGCACGTCCTGCGGCGACATGTGCCCCCTGGCGTCGAGCACCGGGACCGTTTCGGTGAAGTGCGCGCTGCCCTGCAGGCGTACGACGTCGGTCACGGCCTGGTCGTCGGCGAGGAACTCGGCGAACTCGACGATGCCGCCGTCGTGCAGGAACCGCTCCTCGCGCACCTGCTCGCCACGCTCGTCGCGCAGCAGGATCTCCAGGCCGGGCACCAGGAACGAGGTCTGCCGGGCGCGCGTGACGAGATCATCCATGGACACTGCGATGTCCTTGAGGAAGATCTGCCGGTCGGGCCAGAACCGTACGCGGGTGCCGGTGACGCCACGCTTGACCTTGCCGGTGATGCGCAGCTCGGAGTGGTCGACGTAGGGGGCAAAGCCAGCGTCGGCGCCCAGGCCGGAGAACACGCCGGGCTCGCCGCGGCGGAAGGACATCGCGTGGGTCCTGCTGCCGCGGTCGACCTCGACGTCGAGCCGCACTGACAGCGCGTTGACCACGCTGGCACCAACGCCATGCAGTCCGCCGGAGGCCGTATAGGACCCGCCGCCGAACTTGCCGCCCGCGTGCAGCTTGGTATAGACGACCTCGACGCCCGTCAGGCCGGTCTTGGGCTCGATGTCGACCGGGATGCCGCGGCCGTCGTCACCCACCTCGACCGAGCCATCTGCACCCAGAGTGACCACGATGAGCCGACTGTGACCGCCGAGCGCCTCGTCGACGGAGTTGTCGATGATCTCCCAGACGCAGTGCATCAGGCCGCGGGAGTCGGTGGAGCCGATATACATTCCCGGACGCTTGCGGACGGCCTCGAGCCCCTCGAGGACCGACAGGTGCCGGGCGGTGTATTCCTCCGCGGCGAGGGCAGACGCGAGATCGACCGGCTCGGCGGACACGAGGGGTTGCTGCTCCTGGTGATCTGGGGCGCCGTGGGCACGGCACGGCGGCGCCTGGACACCCCGGGCGCGTTGCCAGGGTAGTCGTCCGAGCCTGTCTCACGGCGGCAGCGCGCCGATTGCCGCGGGGGTGTGACATCCATCGCTTCGCCCATAGCGAATACATAGGCAAAGAAAGTGGTTTGGTCAGACGAGCCTGGTTACATGGGGCTCGAAACGAAGCCGAGGAGAGGAGCCGAGTGAGCACCGCAGTCGCTAGCCAGCTCAAGGCCACCGATCGCTGCGACCGTTGCGGCGCCCAGGCCTACGTCCGTGTGTCCCTGGTCGCAGGCGGGGAGCTTCTCTTCTGCGCTCACCACGCCCGGGCACACGAGGTCAAGCTGCGCCCGCTCGCGATCGAGTGGGTCGACGAGACATCCCGACTGACCCTCACTCCAGAGGCCGCGCCCGACGACGAGCGCTGACCCTGGGTTAGCAGATAGCGCAATCAGGCGGGTCCCGGCGAAGTCGCCGGGGCCCGCCTTTGTCTGTCCCTAGCGGAGCGGCCGGAAGAACGCGCGCAGGTCCGCGACTAGCAGGTCGGGGACCTCGAGCGCCGGGAAGTGGCCGCCGGCGTCGAACTCGGACCAGTGCGCAGCCTCCCCGGCCGGGTCCAGCACCTTGCGGACGATCGGGTCAGCGTCGAAAACGGCAGTGCCAGCCGGCATCGGGCCAGGCGGAACCCAGTCGGTTGCATGCGCGTTGTCGTACAGAATGTGGGCCGCGGTCGCTCCGCATCCGGTGAACCAGTACAGGCTCACGTTGGTGAGCAGCCGATCCCTGTCTACGCCGTACGGGCGCAATGGCGTCTGCTCGGTCCAGGCCCGAAACGGCTCGGCGATCCAGCCCAGCTGGAAGGCGGGCGAGTCTGACAGGGCGTAGGCGAGGGACTGCGGTCGGGTGGACTGCAACTGCAGGTAGCCCTTTCCCTGGGCTGCCTTGGCCTTGAGGCTCTCGAGGTGCTCGAGCTCGTCGGCAGACAGAGTGCCCTCGTCGACGAAGACGTACTCCCCCACGATGGCCGCAAGGGTCCGCGGGTCGCTGCTCACGTGGGTGCCGACGACTGCGTCGGGGGCCACTCCGCCGAGCACGCCGGTCACCCCTGCGCCGACATCGCCGCCCTGCGCGCCGTAGCGCTCGTACCCCAGGCGGTGCATCAGCTCGGCCCACGCCTTGCCCACGCGCGCCATCGGCCAGCCGCCCTCCGCGATCGGAGTCGAGTATCCGAACCCCGGCATAGTGGGGATGACGAGATGGAAGGCGTCAGCCGGATCGCCCCCGTGCGATCGCGGGTCGGACAAGGGCCCGATCACATCCAGGTACTCGACGAACGAGCTGGGGTAGCCGTGCGTGAGGATCAGCGGCAGCGCCTCCGGCTCCGGCGAGCGTACGTGCAGGAAGTGGATCTGCTGCCCGTCGATCTCGGTCACGAACTGCGGGATGTCGTTGAGAGCGGCCTGCTCCTTCCCCCAGTCGAACCCGTTGCTCCAGTAGTCGGCCAGCTCGGACAGGTAGTCGGCGGGGATGCCGCGGCTCCACCCGTCCGCGGGCACCCCGAAGGGCCAGCGCGTACGCGCCAGCCGGTCGCGGAGGTCGTGGAGCTCGGACTCTGGGATCTCGATCCGGAACGGCCGGATCTCCGCTGTGTCAGCCATGACCAGACCCTAAAGACGATTGCGGCATGGTTCGTTCCTCGATAGGCGCGAGAATTCAATGCATGGCGACGACGACCGTACGGCTGCTGCGACTGCTCACCCTGCTCGGGACCAAACCGAGCTGGACCGGCTCCGAGCTGGCGCGGCGGCTCGGAGTCGCAACCCGCACCGTTCGAGCCGACGTGGGCCGGCTGCGCGAGCTCGGCTACCCGGTCGAGTCGACGCCAGGTGTTGCCGGCGGTTACCGGCTGGGGCCGGGTGGCTCATCGATGCCGCCCGTCCTACTCGACGATGACGAGGCCGTGGCAGTCGCTGTCGGGCTCCGCACCGCCGCGGGTGGCAGCGTCACTGGCATCGAGGAAGCGTCGCTGCGAGCGCTCGCCAAGCTCGACCAGGTCCTCCCGGCACGGCTACGCCGGCAGGTCAGCGCCGTCCAGTCGTTCACTGTCGCCGTTCCCGGTGACGGACCGACCGTGGACCCAGAGGTCTTGTCCACGGTCGCCGCGGCCTGTCGCGACCAGGTGCGACTGCGGGTCGACTACCGCAACTACGCCGGTACGACCACCCGCCGCGAGATCGAGCCCCATCGGCTGGTCCACCGGGCAAAGCGCTGGTACGTCGTGGGCTGGGACGTCGAGCGTTCCGACTGGCGCACCTTCCGGCTTGACCGGTTAGCGCCGCGTACGCCAGTCGGACGGCGGTTCACCACGCGAGCGCTGCCACACGGGGGCGACATCGCGTCCTACGTCGAGGAGAGTCTGGGCCAGGCCACGTGGCGCACCCGCGCTCGCGTCACCGTCCACGCCTCACACGAGCAAGTCGCCCGCCGCATGCCACCTGGGGTGACGGTCGATGCAGTCGACGCCACCACCTCGATCGTCGGCGTCGGATCGGACGATCCAACGATGCTCGCGGCCTATCTCGGCATGCTGGGTGCCGACTTCGAGGTCGACGGTCCGCCCGAGCTGGTCGAGGAGATACGGGTGCTGGCCGGACGATACCTCGCGGCCATCGGGGAAGGACCTCGCGCCGCGCCCTAGAGTCAGCGGATGAGCACCGCGGGGCTGGTCGTCGTCGGGCTCGTCATCATCGTCGGGCTGGCGGGGATCCTCGTGCCCATCCTCCCGGGCCTGCTCCTGGTCTGGGGGGCGGTCGCGGTGTGGGCGCTGGTGGAGACCAGCCCGCTGGCGTGGACCGTGCTCGCCGTCGCGACTGCGGTCGTCGCCGCGTCCCAGGTCATGAAGTACGTGGTGCCCGGTCAGCGGATGCGGGCCGCCGGGGTGTCGGGACGGGCCGTTATTGCCGGCGGAGTGCTCGGCATCGTCGGGTTCTTCGTCGTACCCGTCGTGGGCCTGTTCCTCGGGTTCGTGCTCGGCGTCTATCTGTACGAGCTGGGGCGCCAGCGCGACAACGCGCAGGCCTGGCCGGCAACCATCGAGGCGCTCAAGGCGGTCTGGGTGTCGATCGTGATCGAGCTGTTCGCCGGGATGATTGTCGCGGTCGGTTGGCTTGCGGCGGTCGTGTTCGGTTGAACACGGGGTTGGCTGCCGGACTAGGCGCGGGACCGGCTCTGCCACCAGGCGACGAGCGCGCCGGCAATCGCTCCGAACAGGTGCGACTGCCAGGAGATCCCGGGCTGCCCAGGCAGGACGCCGAAGATCATGCCGCCGTAGACGAAAACGACGAGCACGGCGACAAGAATGCTGGCCGGCTTGCGGGTGAAGATCCCGTGAGCCACGAGGTAGGCGGCGAGGCCATAGACGAGTCCAGACGCACCGACGTGGACGGTGCCGGGTGCGGCCAGCAACCAGACAGCGAAGCCACCGAGGACGGTGATGGCCAGCGCCACCGACCAGAACCGTCCTGTTGTCACGGCCACGAGCAGGCCAAGGACGAGCAGGGCGACAGTGTTGGCCATCAGATGGCCGAAACCGGCGTGCAGGAACGGAGCCAGCACCACCCCGGTCAGGCCGTCCGTCTCCCTGGGCTGGATGCCGAACCGATCGAGCTGTTCGTCGGAGATCGCGTCGACGATCTCGGCCAACCAGAGAACCGCGACGAGGATGAGCGGCGCCAGGGCCACCTCGCGCAGCGGCGTACGACGCTGCACTGGCGACGGACTGGACACTCTGTGCCTCTCAGTCGAGGTAGTCGCGAAGCACCTGCGAGCGGCTGGGGTGCCGCAGCTTGGACATCGTCTTGGACTCGATCTGGCGGATGCGCTCGCGGGTGACTCCGTAGACCTTGCCGATCTCGTCCAGCGTCTTGGGCTGGCCGTCGGTGAGGCCGAATCGCATCGAGACGACGCCCGCCTCCCGCTCGGACAGCGTGTCGAGCACCGAGTGCAGCTGCTCTTGCAGGAGCGTGAAGGACACCGCCTCGGCAGGCACGATCGCCTCGGAGTCCTCGATGAGGTCACCGAACTCGCTGTCGCCGTCCTCACCGAGCGGTGTGTGCAGCGAGATGGGTTCGCGGCCGTACTTCTGGACCTCGATGACCTTCTCGGGGGTCATGTCGAGTTCCTTGGCCAGCTCCTCGGGAGTCGGCTCGCGGCCCAGGTCCTGCAGCATCTGCCGCTGCACCCGGGCGAGCTTGTTGATGACCTCGACCATGTGCACCGGGATGCGGATGGTGCGCGCCTGGTCGGCCATCGCGCGGGTGATCGCCTGGCGGATCCACCACGTCGCGTAGGTGGAGAACTTGAAGCCCTTGGTGTAATCGAACTTCTCGACTGCCCGGATCAGGCCGAGGTTGCCTTCCTGGATCAGGTCGAGGAAGAGCATGCCGCGACCGGTGTAGCGCTTGGCCAGCGACACGACCAACCGGAGGTTGGCCTCGAGCAGGTGGTACTTGGCGCGGCGGCCGTCCTCGGCGATCCACTCCAGTTCCTCGCGAAGCTTGGGCGCCATGCGGGGGGTGTCCATCGCCAGCTTTTCCTCGGCGAACAGCCCGGCCTCGATGCGCTTGGCGAGCTCGACCTCCTGCTCGGCGTTGAGCAGCGGGACCTTGCCGATCTGCTTGAGGTAGTCCTTGACGGGGTCGGCGGTGGCCCCCGCGACCATGACCTGCTGCTCGGGCTCATCGTCGTCGGACGCCTCGGAGAGCACGAACTCGTCGCCGGTTTCCTCGTCGGTGCCGGACTCGGCCGGCTCGGCGTCGGGCGCGGCAACGGCGGCGTCGGGGGCGGCCGTCGGCCCGGTCGCGAGCTCTGCTTCGAGGTCGACGAGCTCGATCTCCTCGAGGACGACATCCTCGGCGCTCGCCTCAGGTGCGGTGGCATCCGACACCTTGCCGGTGCCTGCCTCAGCGGTGGCGGCCTTCTTGGCTCCGGCCCTCCCCGATGTCGTCTGTGCCGATGTCGTCTTCGCCGTTGCCGGCTTGGCTGCGGCAATCTTGGTCGGCGCAGCCTTGGTGGGCGCAGCCTTGGTCGCGGCTGCCTTGGTTGCGGCTGGCTTAGTCGCGGCTGGCTTGCTGGCCGCAGCCTTGGTGGCCGCAGTCTTGGTGGCGACAGTCTTGCTGGCGGCAGTCTTGGTGGCCACAGCCTTGGTGGCCGCGGCGGCGGCCTTCTTCGCTGTCGGCTTGGCGGCCGTCGGCGTGGACGCGTCGTCGGCGGACTTTGGCGAGACCTTCTTGGTGGAGCTGCTCGCGGCCTTGGTCTCTGATTTGGCCGACTTGCTCGCCGCTTGCTTGGCCGGCGCGGCTCGCTTGGCCGCCGGCTTGTCGGCAGCCGGCCGGCTGGCAGAGTTGGCCGACTTGGCTGCTGTCTTCTTCGCCGGGGCCTTGGTCTGCGCCCGCGCGCTACTGGTCGCCGCCGCCACCCGCTTGCGCGGCGTGCCGGAAGCATCGGCATGGCTCACCGAGACGCTGATGCCGGCCTCCTTGATCAATCGGACGAGGACCTTGCTGTCGGTGATCGACAGCCCGGCCGAGTCGCACACGAGACGTACGTCGTCAGCAGACACCCCACCATTCGCCATTCCCTGCTCGACGAGCTGGGCCACCTCGGGAAGGTCGACGATCCGGGCTGCGGTGGAACGGGACGAGCTCGACGACACGAACGACCTCTCGATGGCGCTGCGGGGACCGCTTTACAGTACGTAAAGCAGGGGCGTATGTGGCAACTCAACATTCTGTCACGGGGACAGCCCTTCCAGCCGACGCGGTGAGCATGTGTCCTACGTCGCATATACCTGGCCGGGGTGCGTGGCCGCCCAGGATGGCCGGTTCAGGTGCTCTTGGCTGCCCGCTTGACCTCCTGCTTGAACGCTCGGACTCTCGCCAGCGACTCGGCGTCATGCACGTCCGCGACGGAACGGAAACTGCCCTCGTCGCCGTAGGCGCCCGCCGCCTCGCGCCAACCGGCCGGCTGGATGCCACGTTGCTTACCCAGCAGCGCGAGGAAGATGCGCGCCTTCTGGTCCCCAAAGCCGGGCAGCGCCTTGAGCCGCGTGACGAGCTCGGCGCCAGAGGAGGCGCCCGCCCAGATCTGCTCCGCATCCCCGTCGTAGTGCTCGACGATGGAGCGAGACAGCGCCTGGATCCGCCCCGCCATGGCGCCCGGGTAGCGGTGCACCGCCGGCGGCACAGCCATCAGCGCCGCGAACTCGTCCGGGTCTCGGGAGGCAATGTCGGCCGCGTCGAGATCGCGGCCGAGCCGCTCAGTCAGCACGTGCGGCCCGGCGAAAGCGCGCTCCATCGGCACCTGTTGGTCGAGCAGCATGCCGAGCAGCAGCGCAAGCGGAGACCGGTCAAGCAGAGCATCTGCATCCGGCTCCTGGGCCAGGCGCAAGGTCATTGCCGCACCCTTCAGTCGCCCTCGTCGGCCTTGACGGCCAGGACGGGACATGGTGCGTCGAGAAGGATGCGTTGCGCATGGCTCCCCAGGATCAGCTTGCCGACTGGTGACCGGCGACGCAGGCCGATCACGATGAAGTCGGCGGCGGTCTCCTTGGCCACGCCGATCAGGTCGTCGGCCACATCGTTGCCGCGGACCAATTGGCGCACCTCCGACTCGATGCCAGCCGTGCGCAACTGGTCGCCGACGGTGGTGAGCTCCTCTTCGGACCGCACCGCATCGTCCTCGTCGTAGTCTCGGCCTCCGCGGGAGGAGTTGATCACGATGAGCCGGGCATTTCTGATCTTGGCCTCTTCGGCGGCACGCCGCAGCGCCGCGCGCCCTTCCGGCTTGGGGACGTAGCCGACGACGATCGTGGTCATGCGAGCGGGGCTCCTCTCGACGCGACACGGCGAGGCGAAACGTTACACGGCCTGCACCGCAGATTCGGCGGTATCGAGGCCCCAGCTGCGGGTTGTCGCGACGACCAGCCGCAAGGCGGGAACGGCCGCACCTGCCGCGGGCTCGGCGTGGGCCGTGACGACGAGCCCTCGATCGGGCAGCGCACCATGCCGATCCTCCACCAGGAACGAGACCATGGCATGCGGCGAAACGGCCTGATACGCCGGCGTCTTGTCGAACCCCGCGCCACCCACAAGCAGCTCGTCGTCGCGCACCTGGTAGGCCGCAGTCACGAGCTCGGGAGCGCCATCACGCCTGGTCGGCACCGCAAGCCGGCCCAACCGCTGCGCCCTCAGGAACATGCGT
>CAWCXA010000009.1:0-194222 GCA_963799425.1 uncultured Actinomycetota bacterium
CAAGAGCGGTAACTCAGCGTTGCGGTCCGAGCTCCGCTCGCTAGATGGATCCGTGTCGGTCTACCGTCTCGGCTTGCTACGTTGCTGCTGTGTCGAGTTGGGGGACGAGGCGGGCGTGAAGGCGGTCGTCTACGACCGGTACGGCTCGCCTGATGTGCTGCGGGTCGAGGATGTCCCGGTACCCGCGCCCGCTGCCGGCCAGGTGCGGGTGAAGGTCGTCGCCACCTCAGTCAACCTCAGCGACTGGGAGGGTCTGCGGGGGTCGCCCGGGTACGCGCGGATCGGCGGGCTGCGTTTCCCCGCTCGCCGGACCCTTGGTCACCCCGTCCCCGACCCTCAGGCGTCGAGCATCCCGCAGGCGGGCGCGATCGCCTTGCAGGGCACGGCTAGGGCCGTGGCGGGGCGCCGGGTGCTGATCAACGGCGCTGGCGGTGGGTCGGGATCGTTCGCGATTCAGCTCGCCAAGCGGCTCGGTGCTCACGTCACCGGTGTCGACAACGCCGCCAAGCTGGACTTCATGCGGTCGGTGGGCGCGGACGACGTGATCGACTACGGCCGGGACGACTTCACCCGGTCCACCCAGCGGTACGACTTGGTCCTGGACCTGGTCGCGCACCGGTCCGTTTTCTCGTACCGGCGGACGCTGGCGCCCGGCGGCACGTATCGATGCGTTGGTGGGTCGGTGCCCGCGCTGCTGCGTGTGCTCACCGTCGGCTGGCTGGTTGGGCGGCTCACCGGTCGGTCAATCGGCATCCTCGCCGTCAAGGAGGGGCCGGCCCACTTCGCGCCGCTCGCCGCCCTCTGCATTGCCGGGGATGTCCAGATCCACATCGACCGTATCTTTTCGCTCCGCGAAGTTCCCGCCGCGCTGGCCCACGTCGGTGAAGGACGCGCCCTCGGCAAAGTGGTTGTCAACCTCTCGTGACACAACTCGAACGGTCCACCCTGCCGGAGACCTTGCCCGCACATGCACCCATCGGCAGGTCCGTTCAGCGGAGCCTGAAGCCCCCGCCCTGGCGGATCGCATTGATTCGTCGAACGCACGCAGCGCGGCAGAAGTTGATGAGTTCTCCCTCGTCCTAGTCGCAACCGATGACCGGCTGCGACCGGGGCCAAGCCTCTACACCTCCGGACTCATCCACCAGGTACGCGAGTTCCGGAGCGCTATCGGCGAACCACAAAGAGATGCCGCCCTCACCAGCAAAGCCCGACGCGACAGCGTCATCGGGGAGTTCGACGTCGAGCAGTGGGCGGTCAACATGCCCATCTAGCACGCTGTCGGGGTCGCGTACGTATTGCCGACCGGCGTCGGCGACACGGATGCTGCTTCCCGGCGGCCAGCCAACGTGCAAGAAATCGACCGGCTCCCAGCCACAATGCCCGGAGCCGCGAAAGACCTGCAGCTGATAGGCCGACGCCGACTGGCCGTCACGCATCCAAGCCGCAGCGAAGCCACCGTCGGCGCCGTCCCCGCACCCGGTCGCGGCAGCCAGCGACGCCAGGATCAACCCCAGCCACGCACAGGCTTCGCTTCACGCCGACACCGTGACATCCCGTCCCAAGCCTGCTCGACGAAGCGATCAGAACGAGACGGATTCGTAAGGCGATGCTCGATCATCGCGGCATGACCGGGCGACTGTGATGCGCTGGGTGACACCAGTGGCCCGATTCCGGGTCAACCTCGGGGTTGTCCCCGATGAGTCTGCGATCCGTGCCACCTATCATCGCGGCAGGCGGTGTCTCGTCGACGCCCTACCGCTGCCTGACCAAGGGCAGCATCAAGCTGAAGGAGCACGCACTCATGGTTGGTTTCCTTGTCGCCGGTCTTATCATCGGAGCTCTTGCTCGCCTCATCAAGCCGGGTAAGCAGAGCCTGAGCATCCTGGCCACGCTGGGCCTAGGCCTGGTCGGCTCCGTCATCGGCGGACTCATCGCCCAGCTCTTCGGTACCGGCAGCATCTGGGAACTGAACGTCCTCGGGTTCGTCACTGCTGTAGTCGCTTCCGTGCTGCTCATTGGAGTCGCCGAAGGTTTGGTCGGAAAGTCGCGTACTCACGTCTGAGACTCGTCGGCGAACGGAGGTCGAGCTTCTGCTCAACTGGCTCGCGCTGGAGCCCCCTTACCTTGGAGTGGCGTGCTTGCGCGTCCGCGCGCAGGGCGGCAAGAGCGGACGGTTGATCATGCTCGCTGGCCGGGCGACACCTTCACGGCGGCAGGTGCGGGCGTTTCCGCGGAAACGCGTTGCACTCGCTCGGCTGACTCGCGGACGTTCCCGCGGCAACGCCGGAGGTCTGGATCCGGCGCGGCAGCACCCTAGCGGGCATGCGGATCGAGATCCAGACACGATGATCGAACCCAGCTGGCCGGGAAAGACAGCCGTCCAGCCCAGGACAAGGTGCGCGCCGCGCAAGCGGCCGCACGACGTGCACACCTGAGGTCGCGCTCGCAGCGGCAGAGTCGCGCGTTGCGTGTGCGGTGCGGCCTAGCCTGTCTGCATGCGACGCTTCGACGACGAGGACCTCACCGGCGCAGAGTTCCGCGAGTGCGACCTGAGTAGAGCTCGGCTGGTCGGCGTGGTCATGCAGGACGCAGAGATCGACGGCCTGGTCACCAATCTCGTGGTCAACGGGGTCGAGGTCATGCCGTACGTCGAGGCGGAGCTCGACCGCCGCCACCCGGTACGGTTGCTGATCCGCTCCGATGAGCCGGCCGACCTGCGAGAGGCCTGGCGGCAACTGCGGGACGACTGGGCGACGACCACCGAGCGAGTCCGGTCCATGCCCGAGAACAGCGAACATCACGGCGTCGACGGCGAGTGGTCGATGGTCGAAACCCTGCGTCACCTTGTCTTCGTGCACGACTCCTGGTTCCGACGCTGCGTGCTCGGGCTCACCGAGCCGTTCACGGCCATGGGACTGGGTCCACCGTTCGTCATGGACCAGGAGGAGAACGGGCTCGACCCGTCCGCCCAACCGAGCCTCGACGAGGTGCTCGCCGTGCGCAACCGGCAGGCTTCGGAGATCGAGACGTGGCTGGCCGAGGTCACGCCTGATCAGCTCGCGCAGACCGCGCCGGTGCCCGACGACGACAGATGGCCCCCGTACGCCAAGGGGCGGGCAGTGCGGCAATGCCTCGGCACCGTGCTCGACGAGGAATGGGCTCACCACGGGTTCTGCAAACGCGACCTGGACAAACTGTCGCGTCAGGAGTCTTCGTAGGATTCATGAGCGAACTCTGAGCCTGGTGCTGGCGTCCCTTGGAGCCGTCGCGGTCGTTGTGGGTACCCCTGGGTTGTGCCCATCGACCTGGACACCACTGAAGTCGGGCGGTCGGCGTCCGTCGTCGTTACTGGCTCGGCGACAATCGAGGGCGTGCCTGTGCCGTACGACGTGCAGACGAATTCGCGCGCGTTGTCTTCGAACTCAGCGTCGGCGCCTTCGTGGTGGGCGAACTCTGGCAGGGGTTTCACGTACGCTGCGGCGCGACTCGTGCCGATCTCCGCGCAGAGACTTGTTCAGGGTGATGTTCTTCGGTGGGATCCTCCTTCTCCCATTCGGTCGACTGTCACCCGGGCGCACGGCGGCGGCGCCTGGGCTGTTCGCGCTCGGGGTGTTGATCGCGTGGCTCGGCCTGCTTCTGCGTTGGTGGTCCTTCGTGAGCCTGGGGAGTACTTCACTGTGGTCGTGAAGACCAGTGAAGACCAACCCGTCGTGGATCGTGGTCCGTACCGGGTCCTCCGACACCCGAGTTACACCGGCCTGCTGCTGGCGCTTGCTGGAGGCGGTCTCATGTTGGGCAATTGGGTCAGCACCGCCGGGGCCGTCGGCGTGGTGTTAGCCGCTCTCATCTACCGCCTTCGGATCGAAGAGCGCGCCTTGAAGGCCGCCCCGGGTGACCGCTACCGAGAGTTTGCAGGGACCCGTGCTCGGCTCATTCCGTACGTTTGGTGACTCCAAGGACCGACCGAGCACGTCGCCCTGGGCTAGCAACTTTGATCGCGCGGCGAGCCGCCCGGTCCTCGGCACGACCGAGCGGATCGCGGCAGATGAGGATGCTTCCACAGAAGCCCCGGGAGCTGCCACCGCGAGCGATGACACGAGGTGAAGTGTCGAGCGTTTAGCCTGACCGGCGTGGTGGTGACACTCCGCGAGATCACCGACGACAACCGCGAAGCCGTCTTTGCGCTGCGCGTAGCACCTGAGCAGGAGCGGTTCGTCGGGTCAGTGCAGGGGGCACTGGAGGACGCGGCCGAATACCCGCACGCCAAGGCGTGGTACCGGGCTGTCTACGCCGGGGCCGAACCGGTCGGGTTCGTGATGGTGAGTTGGAACGCTGTGCCGCAGCCACCGGACATCATCGGACCGTGGTTCCTGTGGAAGCTAATCATTGGCTGGCGGTACCAGCACCAGGGCTACGGCGCCGAGACCGTGCGGCAGGTCGCGGAACTCGTCCGGGCCGAGGGCGCGATCGAGCTGCTCACCAGTTACGTACGAGAGGACGACGGGCCGGCCGGGTTCTACGAGCGGCTCGGATTCGTGCCAACCGGCGAACTGGACGGAAACGGCGAGGTCATCGTGCGTCTCGCGTTGGCTCAGACGGGCTCTGCCCGTGGGCCAGGATGACCTGCTGATCTCCTCGCGTAACAAGGAAGCGTTCACAACTCGTACTCATGTCGACAAAGTCGATCGACTCGCGTCAGAAGCGGAAGGTTCTTACCGGTGTGCGCACGGTCGTGTCGTGTCGTTGGCAGTTCGTCGATGGCGCGGTTGGCTATGAGCCGTCGCCGACCGGTCCGGCGGCGTCATCGGCGGCGGATAGGAGCCGACGAGCCGAGGCTTCATCGGAGGGGGCGACCAACACGTGAACACCCTCCAATTGCAGCTGCGGGTACTGTCCGCCGGCATCGTCTGCCACGACGGCTGCTCTTAAGCCGTGACTGCGCAGCATGCCGACGATCAGTTCCGCCTCTGCGCGGCCATTAACGACCGCCACAGACACAGTCGCGCCCTCCACGATCTCAACTCCTTTGCTCCTGCTATTCCCCGTGGCCGTTGCTGGCATCATGGTGGCGCCTTGGGCGGCTCGTCCACCGTGGAAACTTGTCCGAGGGGCTCGTCGCGCCTGGCCGTGCCGTCCTCGGCATAGCCGCTGCCCGTCACTAGCTGGCCGACCGGCCACCTCCGGCGGCGTCCTGATCACCGCCGGCGCCCCGCCAGGTGTTCGTTCTGCTGTTGGCTGTCGGTGGTCGTGCTGGCATGGAATTTCCTTCAGACGCGAGCCGAAGACAAGGCGTCGTTAGCGCAGTGAGCGGAATGCAGCCCGCACTTCGGTGGAGAAGAGCTCCGGCTCCTCCCACGCGGCGAAGTGGCCGCCCCTATCGACCTCGTTGAAGTACGCCAGGTCGGGGTAAACCGCCTCGACCCAGCTCCGGGGCGATGCCCAGATCTCGCCGGGGAACGTGGTGAAGCCGACCGGCACGGTGACCGCCGGAGGAGGCTGGCCGTTCGCAAGCGCTGCTGCCAGCGCTCGTGCGTCCTCCCAGTACGACCGGGCCGCCGATACTCCGGTACCGGTCAGCCAGTACATCGTGATGTTGTCCAGGAGGTTGTCGCGCGTGAGGTTGCCCGTGGGCTTTCCGTCGACGAAGGCGCCCGCGATCTTGTAGTAGCTGTCCGTGTCGTGGTCGAGCATCCAGGCCGCGAGGGCGACCGGTGAGTCCAGCAGGGCGTAGCCGATCGTCTGGGGCCGCGTTGCCATCTCGAGGAAGTAGCCGAAGCCGTCTTGCCTGAACGACGCGACCGCCTCGGCCGCGGCGCGTTCCAGCTCGGATTCCTTGGGCAGTTGATCGCCGACCGCGAGCACTGCCGTGAGCAGGTTCAGGTGGTAGCCAACCAAACCCTCGACCGCCTGGCGACCCATCAGGTCCGTCACAAGGGCACCTACGTCGCCGCCCTGGGCGACGTAGCGGGTGTAGCCGAGGCGGTGCATCAGCTCCGCCCACGCGCGCCCGGTGCGGGCGGCGTCCCAACCGAGCTCGGTCGGCTCGCCCGAGAAGCCGTAGCCGGGCAGTGACGGCAGCACCAGGTGGAATGCGTCCTCCGGGTTGCCGCCGTGAGCCGTCGGGTCGGTCAGCGGGTCGACGGTGTCAAGCAGCTCGATGACCGAGCCGGGCCAGCCGTGCGTCATGATCAGCGGCAACGCGTTCTCATGCCGCGATCTGACGTGGATGAAGTGGATCTCGACTCCGTCGATCTCGGTCGTGAACTGCGGCAGCGCGTTCAGTCTCGCCTCGCAGTGGCCCCAGTCGTACTCGGTCGCCCAGTAGCGGGCGAGCGCCTGCAGCGTCGCCAGCTGCACTCCCTGCGACCGATCCTCGACGAGCTCCTTGGTCGGCCAGCGCGTCGCCGCGACGCGCTGGCGCAAGTCGTCGATCTGCTCCTGAGGGATCTCGATCTGGAACGACGGCATTTCGGTCGTGGTGGTGCTCATGACGCCTCCTCAAGCGCAGCGACCTGAACGCAGCACGGATCTCGGTCGTGCAGAGGTCCGGCGCCTGCCAGGCCGCAAGGTGGTTCGGGATCTCCATTCGCGAGACCTTCATGCGGTCGGGCGACGCCACCAAGCGTGCTCTTCTCCTCTGCACGGCGCACCCGCTCGAAGGCCCTGGTCTGCTAGCCCCAATCGCTCTCAGCGGCCAGTGAGTAGAGGTTGCCCGATCCGCGCGGATGTCCCCGCCGGATGCGGTTCATCAGCTTCGACGCCAACGCGGCGTGGATGGAGAATCCCCGCCAGCCCACAGCAGCGATGCGACCCGGGCGGCATCATGCTCACCAGCTCTCCCCGAGCCGCGAACCACTCGGCCGCGAGCCAGCTGAAACGCATTCACAGCGACCCCAACAACCGCCAGCGGCCGCCCCGACATCCCCGACGCCACCCCCTTCCATCGAACAATCCCGGCGCGCCCCCCTCAGCCCATCTCATGAACCATCGGGGTCAGGCGATCGAACCAGGGACATCCGCCGGCGCGAGCGACGCTCAGCGGCACAATCGAAGTATCGAAGCGCCAAGAATCAACCGTCCGACTCTCGGCAGTTGAGGACGCATCCGACCTTGCCCGGGAGCGCTGTGCCGAGGCGCAGGTATCCTCGCTAGCACCCCCGCCGCTCCGGCCCGTTCCCTCGTGGCCGTTGCTCGCCATCGACGCCGAGGAGCCTCGCGTGACCGCGACCTCGACCCGCCCGGCCGCCGTCGTCGTACTCGCCGCCGGCGAGGGCACCCGCATGAAGTCGGCCGTCCCCAAGGTGCTGCACGAGCTCGCCGGCCGATCGCTCGTCGGCCATGCGGTCGCCGCGGCCGGAGCACTCGACCCCGAGCATCTCGTCGTGGTGGTCGGTCACGGCCGCGAGCAGGTCGCGGCGCACCTTGCCGACATCGACCCCGACATCCAGGTGGTCGTCCAGGACGAGCAGCTGGGCACCGGGCACGCGGTCTCGTGCGCGCTCGACGAGCTGCCGCCGCTCGACGGCGTCGTCGTCGTGACCTATGGGGACACGCCGCTGCTCACGGGCGAGACGCTCGCCGACCTCGTACGCACGCACGTCGAGCATCGTGACGCGGCGACGCTCCTGTCCGCCGAGGTGGCCGACCCGACGGGCTACGGCCGGGTGGTCCGCGACGCAAGCGGTGCTGTCGTCGGCATCGTCGAGCACAAGGACGCAACCGACGCGCAGCGCGCCATCGCCGAGATCAACTCAGGCATCTACGCCTTCGACGCCGCCGTGCTGCGCGACGCCCTTGGCCGGCTGTCGACCGACAACGCGCAGGGTGAGCTCTACGTCACGGACGTCGTCGCGATCGCGCGGTCCGATGGCCGTGAGGTGGCCGCGCTGCGGGTGGCCGACACCTGGCAGACCGAGGGCGTCAACGACCGGGTCCAGCTGGCCGCCATGCGCCGCGAGCTCAACAGCCGCCTGCTGGAGCAGTGGATGCGTGCCGGCGTCACGGTCGTCGATCCGGCCACCACCTGGGTCGACGTCACGGTCGAGCTCGCCCGCGACGTGACGCTGCTGCCCGGGGTGCTGCTGCACGGCGCGACGAGGGTCGCCGAAGGTGCGACGGTTGGGCCGGACAGCACGCTCGTCGACTGCCAGGTGGGCCGTGGGGCACGCGTCGTACGCACGCACGGCACGGGCGCGGAGATCGGCGAGGATGCCGACGTCGGCCCGTTCTCCTACCTTCGGCCGGGAGCCGTGCTCGGGGCGCACGGCAAGATCGGCGCCTTCGTCGAGGTCAAGGCGTCGACCATCGGCGCAGGGTCCAAGGTGCCGCATCTGTCCTACGTCGGCGATGCGACCATCGGTGAGCAGTCCAACATCGGCGCCGCCACGGTGTTCGTCAACTACGACGGGGTCCAGAAGCACAAGAGCGTCGTCGGTGACTTCGTACGGGTCGGCAGCGACACGATGCTGATCGCCCCGGTGACCGTCGGCGACGGCGCCTACACGGCAGCCGGCTCGGTGATCACCGACGACGTTCCACCCGGGGCCCTGGCGGTCGCTCGCGGACGGCAGCGCAACATCGAGGGCTGGGTCGCCCGCAAGCGACCAGGTAGCAAGGCCGCCGAGGCAGCTGATGCAGCCGAACGCGTCCGGCTGGGGCAGACTCAGGAGCAGACGGAGCGCGACGAAGCAACGCCATCGGACGAGGGGACCACCGCGTGACCGGCATGGAAGTCCAGGGCAAGAAAAAGCTCATGCTGATCTCTGGACGAGCGCACCCGGAGCTGGCGCAGGACATCGCCGACCAGCTCGGCGTGTCGCTCACGCCGACCAAGGCCGTCGACTTCGCCAACGGCGAGATCTACGTACGGTTCGAGGAGAGCGTCCGTGGCAGCGACGCGTTCGTGTTCCAGAGCCACACCTCGCCCATCAACGAGTGGATCATGGAGCAGCTGCTCATGGTCGACGCTCTGAAGCGCGCATCGGCAAAGCGCATCACCGTGGTCATGCCGTTCTACGGCTATGCGCGCCAGGACAAGAAGCACCGCGGCCGCGAGCCCATCTCGGCCCGGCTCATCGCCGACATCTTCAAGACCGCCGGCGCCGACCGGCTCATGGCTGTCGACCTGCACACCGCGCAGATCCAGGGCTTCTTCGACGGGCCGGTCGACCACCTGTGGTCGCTTCCCGTGCTGTCGCGCTACATCGCCGACCACTACGACACACACCGGATGACCGTGGTGTCCCCGGATGCCGGGCGTGTACGTGTGGCCGACATGTGGACCGACAAGCTGGGCGCCTCCCTCGCGATCATCCACAAGCGCCGTGACCCCAACGTGGCCAACGAGGTCAAGGTGCACGAGGTCGTGGGCGCCGTCGAGGGCCGCACCTGCCTGCTGGTCGACGACATGATCGACACCGCCGGCACCATCTGCCAGGCGGCCGACGCGCTGTATGACAGCGGCGCGGCCGACGTCATTGTTGCCGCCACCCACGCGGTGCTTTCGGGCCCGGCCGTCGACCGGCTGAAGAACAGCCGCATCCGCGAGGTCGTGGTCACCAACACGCTGCCGATCCCGCCGGACCGTCAGTTCGACGGCCTGACGGTGCTGTCGATCGCACCGCTGATCGCGCGCGCGGTGCGCGAGGTGTTCGAGGACGGATCGGTCACCAGCCTCTTCGACGGACAGACCTGACGACCTCGACAAGGGCGGATTTCACCGGCAGGTGGGGTCGGCGCTAGGATGTGCAGGTTGCCTCGGCGAGGGCGGCCCAATCGGCTTCCGTGATCGACGCGGTGGTCCGTGCAGCGCGCCCGCAGGCAACGCCGACCACCGCATCTGATCAAGCTCTGAAGACGCCCAAATCATCGCAAGGAGAAGTGTCGTGCCCGAGGTCAAGATCGCCGCCGAGCGCCGCACGGAGTTCGGCAAGGGCGCCGCACGCCGCATCCGTCGCGCGGACAAGGTGCCCGCCGTGCTCTACGGCCACGGCACGGACCCGGTGCACATCACCCTGCCAGGCCACGACACGATGCTCGCCCTGAAGACCGCCAACGCCCTGATCGCGCTCGACATCGAGGGCCAGAGCGAGCTCGCGCTGCCCAAGCATGTGCAGCGTGACCCGCTCAAGGGCTACATCGAGCATGTCGACCTGATCCTCGTCCGCCGCGGCGAGAAGGTCGTCGTCGACGTGCAGGTGGTCGCGGTCGGTGAGGCGGCTCCCGAGACGCTGGTCGTGCACGAGCACAACACCATCTCCGTCGAGGCCGAGGCGACCCACATCCCGACCGAGATCGAGGTGTCGATCGAGGGCGCCACGCCTGGCACCCAGATCCTCGCCAAGGACGTCGTTCTACCGCCCGGTGTTGTGCTCCAGGCCGACCCGGAGACTCTCGTCATCAACGTCACCGCGGCGCAGACAGCGGCCGCCCTCGAGGAGGAGCTGGCTGAGGCCGAGGCCGAGGCCGGCATCGAGCGCGAGGCGCCGGCCGAGCCGGCAGCCGAGGCGGAGACACCCGCCGAGGCCTGACCGTCGCCATTGAGCCGTGATCATGAAGGATTGCCCGTGTCATGACACCGTGTCATGACACACGGATGATTCCTCATGATCATGGATGGGGTACCTGACCATGGCTGACGATGTCTGGCTCATCGTCGGCCTCGGCAACCCCGGCCCGGGCTATGCCGGGCACCGGCACAACGCGGGCTATCTCGTCGTCGACCTGCTGGCCGAACGGCTCGGCGTCAAGCTGCGGTCGCACAAGTCCGGTCGCGCCGACGTCGCCGAGGGCCGGATCGGCGGCTTGCCGGGCGTACGGGTAGTGCTCGCGCGCCCGCGGTCGTACATGAACGAGTCGGGCGGCCCAGTGGCCACGCTCCGCGACTTCTACAAGATCGACCCGGCGCACATCGTCGCCATCCACGACGAGCTCGACATCCCCTACGGCACCCTCCGCGTCAAGCTCGGCGGCGGCGACAACGGGCACAACGGCCTGAAGTCCCTGCGCCGCTCGCTAGGGACCGGCGATTTCCACCGGGTGCGGTTCGGCATCGGTAGGCCGCCGGGCAGCCAGGACCCCTCCGACTTCGTCCTCCGCGACTTCTCCCCGGCCGAGCGGAAGGACTTGCCCGTGTACGTCGACCGGGCGGCCGACTCCGTCGAGTCGCTGGTCGTCGACGGGCTGGACAAAACCCAACAGCAGTACAACACCTGATTGCTCAGCGGCTGACCCGCTCAGGCGTCTTCCGGGCAGGCAACCTGGCGGGTTCTCCATTTCGAACACGTAGCACCATCGACGCAAGCGGGCCGAGCACCATGGCTAGGGCGATACCCACCGCGACGACAGGTGTACTCGCGCCGACGAGCTTGAGCCCGGACGCCATGAGGACGACCGCGAGCGCGCGCCGGACGAGTCCGCCATGGGCATGGGCCGAGGCATGCGCTCCTAGCCAGACGCCGGGGATGGCTCCGAGCACTAGCGCGGTGGTAACGCTCATTTGGAAGTCACCGAACAGAAGGTGACCGAGTGAAGCGGCCCCAACGAGCGGCACTGCCTGCGTGAGATCGGTGCCCACCAGTTGCGATGCCTGCAGGGCTGGATACAGCAGCAAGAGGCTGATGATGATCAGTGAGCCGGAACCGACCGACGTCATGCCTACAACCAGCCCGCCCAGCACACCCACAAGGACGGTCGGCACCGGGCGCACCCGGACATGCGGCATGCGGGTCGAGGGCTCGATGTCCCGGCTGCGGTCACCTCGGCGTTGGGCACGTACGCGTTGACGCAGTGTCAGGTAGGCCTTGACGACGATGGACACCGAGGCCACCAGAAGAGCCACGCCCAGGGCTCGTTTGACCCCAGCCTGCAGCGATTGACCGTCCCCGAGGGCGCGCAGGAGCAGGACTCCGCCGAAAGCAGCAGGGACCGATCCAAGACAGAGCCAGCCGACCAGGCGCATGTTGACGGTGCCGCGACGCAGATGAACAACTGCGCCCACAGGCTTCATGAAGAATGACGCGACGACATCGCTGGACACGGCAGCGAGCGGCGGAACGCCGAAGAAGAACACCAGAACAGGTGTCATGAGCGCGCCGCCGCCCATGCCGGTCAGCCCGACCACTCCACCCACGAGGAGGCCGGCCAAGACCAGCGACACATCGATGCTCACGTGCGTGGACGCCAATCAATGAACGTCATGATGGGTTGCTTCACACCGGTGTCTCCCCGTAACCGTGAACATGTGGCGAGTCTGCCAGCCCGAATCGCCACGAGGTCGCGCTTTCGGGATTGCACACTTGCGGCCAAGTCGCGAGTCCCGGATGGACCTCGTAGCCGCCACCTAATGCGGTGCTGTCGGTTCCCCCGCGGTCGACCGGCTCAAAGACTCGTCGGAGGCCGACCGGAGGTGCTGTGCTCGTGGTGTGCGAGCAGGGCAGCGGGCGCTCCGGCGGGTTTCGTGCGCCGGTGCCGGTGCCAGGTGACACCAGATGCCGCTGCCGCGAGGCCGGCACCGCCCGCGACCCAGAGGGCGCGCATGGGCAGCGGGCTTGGCTCATCCGGTCGACGACGGGTGAGCGTCACGCTGTCGATCTCCCGCCCAAGCCGGTCCAGAGCGCGTAGGGCCATGGTCGCCTCCCCGCCCCGAACGGCTGGTTGTACCTGCACGACGAGGAGCGAGAAGCCCTGGTAACGAGTACGGGACCAGGTGACCTCCTCCGTCGTGGTCTCGTCAGGCGAATCGATCAGCGTCGCCTTGCGTGGCTCGCTGCCATGGTCTGCTGTCTCAGTTGGCTCGTCGGAAAAAGCGCCGAGGCCGGCACCGCCGCCCCCGACCACGACATAGGTGGTCCCGGCGGACGTAGCGTCAACGGTGGTGCCGTGAGGAGCGCTCGTTCCTACGGAACCTCCCCGCAACGGGTCGGTCCTTTCGTACACGTGATTGTGGCCGTTGATGACCAAGTCCACGTAGAACTCGTCGATCACACGGGCCCACGAACTGCGGACGCCGGAGTCCGAGCCATGCGTGTCGCACGTCGAGTATGCGCATTGATGGAAGAAGAGCACGATGAAGTCGATCGAGCGGTCAGCTCTCAGCGCGGCGAGTGTCTCCCTCAGCCAGCCCGTCTGGGCATTCCCGCTGTAGCCGGTGTTCGCAGTGATCTCAGTGGAGACGTCGTTGGCGTCCAGACTGACGACGGCGACATTGGCATACCGAAACACGTACGACGTCGGTGCCTGCTTGGGCCCGGTTTCCGGTAGGCGGAACCGCTCGAGGAAGCCTGCGTAACCGTGCTTCCCGTGCACCGCCTCCATCTCGTGGTTTCCGGGGGCCACCATCCAGGGCACCTGGCTGGAGACCGTGTCCATTGTCCGGAAATACGTCGTCCAACGCCGCGACTTGAGATCGTCGGTGGCGAGGCCGCGCCCGTCCTTGTCGGCGTATGCAATGTCACCGGCGACGAGGTGAAAGGCCGGGCGCTGGGCGCCGATGAGGTACGTGATCGCTTTCGTCCCGTCGGTGATCGACTGGTCGCCGACGGCCGTGAAAGTGAACGGTTCGGTGCTGTCCGGAGCCGCCGCGGTTGTGAAATGTCGCACGAGGCCGCGGATACCTTGATGCTCGACCTGGTACCGATACTGCGTTGCGGGGTTCAGATCCGCCAAGGTGGCGTGTGCGTAGTACTGCGTCGTCATCTCGCCCGTCGGAAGCACGGTGTGCAGCGGTTCTACGTCCACGTCGATGCTCTGGTCGAGCGTGTCCACGCCGTACCGAAGCCGAGCGCGGCGAACGAGGCCGCGGATCTCCCAGTTCACATTCATTGTGCTGCTCGCATCGGTGCCGAACCCGAGCCAGGCGCCACCAAGCGGAGCCGGGCCTGCCGGGTCGGCACGGGCAAGCAGCGTTGGGCTGAGCGTCGTGCCGGCGACCCCAGCAATGGCTGCCCGGAGCACACCCCGACGGCTCAACTGGCGCTGCAGGGTCTCGTTGCGTTCGGCCATGCGGAGGCCGCGGAAGTCCGCAGCCGATATGACACCCATTCCTTCGCCCTCTCGACATCAAGAGGGCGCCAGCAGAATGGTCCACATCGTGGCGTTCTCCCCGACACGCGGCTCTCGCGAGCCGCTGCCCCCACTTCCCATCCTCGCCCCACGTGCCGTGCCACACAACCGTTTCGATGACTTTCCAGGGCAAGCCGTCGTCCAGTCGTCCGCCAGTGGCGTCGTACCCTGCGCGTCAAACTCGGGCTACCGACCCTGTCCAGGCGGGCACGAACCGTTTCCCGTCATTTACCCGGAACTCATCACGCAGTCACCTGATCCATGGCTAGGATTCACCACGTTGGGGGTTGCCGGGGGGCACCCTCGGATGTTTTCGCGAACGGTTGGGGGGCCGGACCGTGGCGGTCTTCGGGGGGTCAGTAGACAGTCTTGCGCTGGATACTCGCGTTGCTCAGTCCGTTGGGGCGAGCATACGTGTCTTCATCGGCGTGGCGGTCGTTCTTGAGACAGGTGCGGCACTTCTGGCTGTGTTCCTGGCGTTCGGGGTTGGGCAGTTCCCCGTCGTGGGGATCCTCCTCTGTGCGCTGGCATGGCCGGCGATTCTGGCGTGTCGCGGTGACTACAAAGTTGAAGGCGCCGCAGACTTCGACCGCTCCCGCATTCCACGCGCCTGGCTCATCTGGGTGGGTGCCACCGCGACATACGGCCTGTTTGTGGGGACGTCTCAGGCCGGCTCGACCGCGCTCGCGGCTCTCACCATTCCGCTTGTCGCGAGCATCGGCTACCGCGGGCTGGTTCGCCGCCGTGTGGTTGCGCTCCGCCGCTCCGGGATCGCTGTCGAACGGGTTCTCCTCGTTGGGGACGCGAGGTCGCTGATCTCGACGGTGGACGCACTGTCCCAGCACACCACCCACAAGTACGCGGTTGTCGGCGTGTGCGTCATGGGTGACGACGATGTGCCCTTGGGCCTTCACTGCGTAGGAAGGCTGCGGGCCGGTGAGCATTCAGGGGACGGCCCGGTGCTGGTCTCCGCTGCCGTAACGGTCAATGCCACCGAGGTTCTGGCAATCCCTAGCGCCGAGCTCGCCATGGACCGTTTGCACCGCATGATGTGGGCTGTGCACGACGCCGGCCTGCGGCTCTCCGTGGTCACCGGGCTGCAAGAGGTGGCGCGTCGCCGGCTCGAGGTTACGACAGCAGGGACGCTTGCGGCGATGACCGTGAGGGCGCCCTGCTCCGCCGGTTGGCAGCCCCTGGTCAAGACAATCGGTGAACGAGTCCTCGCGCTGGCGGGCCTCGTCATCGTACTGCCCGTGCTGGCCGCCGTCGCCGTTGCGGTACGCATCGACAGCCAGGGTCCGGCGTTGTACCGCCAGGCCCGCGTGGGACGCCATGGTCGGCCGTTCACCATGCTGAAGTTCCGCACCATGGTCGTCGACGCTGATCGGCAAAAAGCAGAGCTCTCATCCCTGAACGAGAACGACGGTCGTATGTTCAAGATGCGGCTGGATCCGCGGGTGACTCGCGTCGGGCGCACGCTCCGTAGGTACTCCTTGGATGAGCTGCCACAGCTCGTCAACGTGCTCCGCGGCGACATGGCTCTCGTTGGCCCGCGTCCACCCCTGCCCGACGAAGTGGAGGGATACAACGACGTCGAGCGGCGGAGGTTGGCCGTTCGCCCGGGAATCACGGGTCTGTGGCAGGTCAGCGGCCGTGCCGACCTGAGCTGGGATGAGACGCTTCGACTGGACCTGCGCTACGTGGACAACTGGTCTCTGGCATCCGACCTAGGTCTCGTGATGAGAACTGTGCGCGCTGTCCTCGAGGGCCGGGGGGCGTACTAAGCCATGGACGCAGCAGCCGATGACATCGTGGCACGCGACCTCGCCGAGGACGCGGGCCGATTACTGGTCAACCTACGGCTCCGCGAGGACGGTCCAGGGGGGAGAACCCTTGGCGCGATCGGCGACCGCAGCGCGCACGAGTTCCTGGTCCGGCAGCTCGCAGAGTCACGCCCAAATGACCGGGTGCTCTCGGAGGAGTCCGCAGACGATCCTCGCCGCCTCAGCTCGCCACGCGTGTGGATCATCGACCCGTTGGATGGGACACGGGAATACTCCGAGGGCCGCGAGGACTGGGCTGTGCACGTCGCCCTCTGGGAGCGGGGCGCGCTCGCGGCGGGAGCCGTCGCGCTGCCTGGGCTGGGGCTTGTCTATCGCTCCCACCGGCCGGTCGTCCGACCGCCCCGCGTGGGACCTGAAGGGCTGCGCATCGCGGTGAGCCGCACCCGGCCACCGGCCATCGCCACGTTCGTCGGGGGCTACCTCGGCGCGGAGCTCGTCCCCATGGGCTCGGCCGGGTTCAAGGTCATGGCCATCCTCCGTGGCCAGGTCGATGCCTACGTTCACGCCGGGGGACAGTACGAATGGGATTCGGCGGCACCAGTGGCCGTGGCGGCGGCGTCCGGACTGTGGACCTCCCGCCTCGACGGGCAGCCTTTGAGGTACAACCGAGAGGATCCCTATCTTCCGGATCTCTTGGTGTCGACGGCCGACGTAGCCCCGAGACTCCTTAACGCATGCGCGGCGTACCCGTCCGAAGGCCAACAAGCGGAGGCAGTGTGACGTTCCATGACTACCGGCTGACTCAGCTGGACCAGCTCGAGGCCGAGGCGATCTTCATCATGCGAGAGGTCGCCGCCGAGCTGGAGCGGCCGGTGCTGCTCTTCTCCGGAGGCAAGGACTCGATCGTCATGCTGCAGCTCGCGCGCAAGGCTTTCACGCCGAGCCCGATTCCGTTCCCGGTGATGCACGTCGACACCGGGCACAACTTTCCTGAGGTACTCGAGTTCAGAGACCGACGAGTCTCCGAGCTCGGAGTCAACTTGGTGATCGCGTCGGTCCAAGACGCGATAGAGCGTGGCATGGTTCGTGAGGAGCCGAACGGCTCCCGCAACCGGATTCAGACGCCGGTCCTTCTGGATGCTGTCGAGAAGCACGGGTTCACCGCTCTGTTCGGAGGCGCTCGGCGGGACGAGGAGAAGGCGCGGGCCAAGGAGCGGATCTTCTCCTTCCGTGATGAGTTCGGGCAGTGGGACCCGAAGAACCAGCGGCCCGAGCTCTGGAACCTCTACAACGGGCGGATCAATCTCGGGGAAGGCATCCGTGTCTTCCCGCTGTCCAACTGGACCGAGCTCGACATCTGGTCGTACGTCGCGCAAGAGGCTCTAGAGCTGCCGAGCATCTACTACGCGCACGACCGAGAGGTGTTCGAACGCGGTGGGATGCTCTTCGCCAATAACGAGTTCTGCCGGCCGCGTGCCGGTGAGCAGACGTTCACCGCACGTGTCAGGTATCGCACGGTCGGCGACGCGTCTTTGACGGCAGCCGTTCACTCAGACGCTGACACCGTGGAGAAGGTGATCGCGGAGGTTGCGTCCACCCGGATCACTGAGCGCGGGGCCACCCGCGGAGACGACAAGTTCAGCGAGGCGGCAATGGAAGACCGCAAGCGCGAGGGGTACTTCTGACCATGGATCTGCTTCGCTTCGCCACGGCCGGCTCGGTCGACGACGGCAAGAGCACATTGATCGGCCGGTTGCTGTACGACACCAAGACGCTCTTCGACGACCAGTTGGAGGCGGTGGTCCGCGCGAGCCAGGCGCGTGGTGACGAGCACACGGATCTCGCGTTACTGACGGACGGGCTCCGCGCCGAGCGAGAGCAAGGCATCACCATCGACGTGGCCTATCGATACTTTGCGACGCCGAAGCGCAAGTTCGTCATCGCCGACACGCCGGGGCACGTCCAGTACACGCGAAATATGGTGACGGGCGCGTCCACGGCCGACCTGGCTGTGGTCCTTGTCGACGCTCGTAAAGGGATCCTCGAGCAGAGCCGGCGGCATGCGTTCCTGGTGTCACTGCTGCGAGTCCCGCACGTGGTAGTGGCAGTCAACAAGATGGACCTCGTCGGGTGGTCACAGGACATCTACGAAGCCATCCGTGAGGAGTTCACTGCCTTCTCCACCAAGCTCAACCTGCCGGACGTGCAGTTCATACCGATATCGGCTCTCAACGGCGACAACGTTGTGGAGCGTTCCGACAACTCGCCCTGGTTCCACGGACCTTCCCTCCTGTACCACTTGGAGAACGTCCACGTCGCCAGCGACCGTAACCTGACCGACGTCCGCTTTCCCGTGCAGCTCGTGCTGCGGCCCCGGTCTTCTCGTGGCCTGGACTACCGCGGTTACGCAGGCACCGTTGCGGGTGGCGTCCTCAAGCCGGGTGATGAGGTCGTGGTCCTGCCTAGTGGCTTCACCACCCGCATCGCCGCCATCGACACCGCCGATGGACCGGTGGAGGAGGCCTTCAGTCCGATGTCCGTGACGGTCCGGCTCGAGGACGAGCTCGACGTCTCCCGCGGGGACCTCATCTGCCGCCCAAACAACCAGCCGGAGTCGACTCAGGACCTCGATGCCATCGTCTGCTGGATGGATGACCGAGCGGTTCTCGAGCCCGGCCGCAAGTATGTCCTCAAGCACACCTCGCGCTCCGTGCGAGCGATCGTCAAGGAGCTGCAGTACCGCATTGACGTGAACTCGCTGCACCGTGATGAGTCGACTGCCAGTCTCGGCCTCAACGAGATTGGCCGTCTCCGACTGCGTACCCAGCAGCCAGTCTTCGTCGACGACTACGCGCGTAATCGGCAGACCGGTGGATTCATCCTCATCGACCCCGACACCAACGCAACGGTTGGTGCCGGAATGGTGAACACGCTCCGCTGAGCTCCTCAGTCCACGAGGAGGAGCAGGTGTCGTTCCCCGGCCGCCACACCGAGCACCGAATCTCCCGTCCCCAACATGACGAGCGGGCCTGGCCTGCTTCGGTTGACGAAGTCGCCACTGGCGAGCTGCCCCTTGCCGCCTGATCCCCAGCTGACCGGCGTGCCGTCACCAAGCACTGCGACGCCGTACGCCTCGCCGGCGTAGATGCTCTGCACGTCTCGGAGCCGTGAGCTGCCTGCCATTCCGACCACGAAGGCCGGCGCCTCCCGTTGGCTCGTCGTCCCATCGCCGAGCTGCCCTGCGGAGTTGTGACCCCAGGCAACGACCGTCCCGTCCTGGCGAAGCGCGAACGCGTGCTTCTCGGCGGCGGAGATGGCGGCGACGCTGGTCAGCTGTCCCTGGCCGCCTGGCCCCTTGACGAATACGGGCCGCCGGCTGGACGTCGTTGTCCCCTGGCCGAGCTGACCTTTGTCGTTGTATCCCCAGGTCACCACCCGGCCGTCATTGAGCAAGGCAAGGCCGTTCTGACCGCCCATCGCGATCTGGACGACGTGTTGGAGCTCCTCCGCCCCTTCGACGCCGAGCACCGGTGTCGGGAGAGACCGATTCTCGGTCGTGCCGTCGCCGATCATCCCGTAGTCGTTGGCGCCCCATCCGACGACGCGACCGTCGCTCAGCAGCGCCAGCTCGGTGCGTCCGTCCGCCGAGATGTGCGTGGCGTGCTGAAGCGGCCCCAGACCGTCGACGGCCCAGACTGTGGTCGGATACAGCGGAGCGGACTCGTCTCCGATGCCGCGTTGGCCGGCATCTCCCTTGCCCCACGTGACGATCGTGCCGTCGGAACGCAGCGCCATGGAGAACTCGGAGTTGGCGCTGATCGATGTCACATCGCTAAGAACGCCCTCGTGCCCGTCAGGTGCCATGACACGAACCGGCGAGTTGCGGCTGTCGGTGGTGCCGTCGCCGAGCTGGCCCTGGTCGTTGGCGCCCCAGGCAAGAACCGTGCCGTCGGCCAGCAGCGCGAGGGAATGCTGCCCGCCTGCTGCGACGGCGACGACGCCGCCCTCCAACGCCACGGGCGCGAGAACAGCGTCGCGGTCACCGGAGACCTGCCGACCGAGCTGGCCGCCATCGTTGAGCCCGCTGCTCAGGACGACGCCAGCGTGGTGGGCGAGCTCAATCGTCGTTGGGCTCGCCGTAGTCGTCGCCGCCGCAGATGGCTTGGCAGTTTGCGCTGCCGGTGGTGCACCGCAGGCGACGAGCAGCCCGCTCACACCCAACCCAAGGACGATGGCGCCGGGCCGGCTCAGCGCACGCATGCGAACAGGTGTCGACCGTAGTTGCTGGCGTAGGGCGGGACTCGGTCCTCGTCGGGCCCGAGATCGACGACCTCGGCAAAGCCGGAGTTTGACCCGAGGAAGTCCGCGATGCGAGCTGGTGTCCAGCCCTTGAGGCTGGTGGTGAACCACTTCTCGTCACCCTGGCCCGTGTCAACGAACAAGACCCGGCCCGTGCTCCTGTAGAGCAGCTCAACCAGGCGCTCCGGGGTCACCGATCCCCGGCCGAGGACGAAGTGATGAAGGAGGCTGAAGCATGTCACTACGTCATGCGGAGCACAGTCCGCGAGGTAGTCCACCGCGTCCCCCGTCGTGATCTGCCGGGGGTCCAGCGCGTACGCAGCCGTGCCGAGCGGTACAGCGAGCGGGTCACGCTCGACGCCGCGGGCGTCGAAGCCGAGAGAGGAGAACTCCGAGACGAACCAGCCGTAGCAGCTCGCGACGTCGAGAGATGTGGCAGTCACGGGCGGCACGAGATCGCGGTCGACAAGGAATTTCTGGATCTTCTGCATGCGGTCTGTGCACCGTCGAACGGTGACCCACGACTCTGCGAGCTCGGGCGCGCTCAGCGGCTGGTAGAGCTCCTGTGTGCCGCCGATCCAGCTCATGGCGTTGAGGTGACGTTGCAGTGGCGTCGTGACCGGGAACCGCTTGCGAGAGACTCGGACATGTGTCGCGCCGCGCGCTGCGGCGGCTGCGACGCGATGGTGACCGTCCAGCACCTGAAAGAGCGACGACCCGCTGATCGGTGCGACGAGGACGGGGTCACTGCTCGTGCTCGCGGATCTTGGGCGGACTGTCCCCGCCTGCCACGCGCCTGAGCCAGAATCCTGGCGGGCGATGAAGTCTCTTGCCAGGCTCACGATGCCTGCATCGTCGATCGCATCGAAGAACCGCCCCCGTCCATCGATGACGGCTCTCGCCATGCGCCCGTATCGGCTGTCCAGGATCGCCTGGTCGGAAAGCTGTGCGGGTGCTGTCTTGCCGAGTCGCAGCAGTTCGGCATGCGGGCCTTCGGTGATCGGCGTCGAACCCCAGAAGAGATCACCGAGAAGGTCGGCGACACCGCCGGCGTCGAGGCCGGCTTGCGCTCCGAGCAGCAGGGACGTCACGGGAACCTCGTGAAGGCCTGGCCGACGCAAGATCGTCTTGGAGGCGGACCTTCGGACGGGCGCCGGAAGCGATCTCCCCAGGCGCTGAAGCTGCCGTACGGTCGGCGCCGCGCCGTGCACCCCACGCCGCCGCGCGCGGCGAGCGGTCCGACGGGCCGCGGAGGTGGCTCTCTTCAGCGCAGACATTCGGATCTTTTCCCCCCTAGACCGCCAAGGGCGCGGTCAAGCTCCTCTGCGTTCACGCAGTCCCGCGAGGGCCAAGGACAGGCCAAGTACGCGGCGACTACGCCAGAGTACGAGCGTATAGACGATGCTGGCGCCGCTCAGGCAAATGGCGAAACCGGTGAGTGAAAGGCCCGCCGTCGCGCGCAGGGTCAGCAGGGGCAGCGCGAAGCAGGTCAGCGACGCGAGGGCGGCTCGGTTGACTGGTGGACCGAGAGCCGTCATTCCCAGCCCGGTCCAGACTTGCCAGAACGGGAGGGCGTTCCGGGTCACAAGGGCGGCTGAGTGCGCCACCGCCGCGCCGACGATCCCGTACTCGGGGATGAGCCACAGGTTCAGCCCGACGTTCACCAGAAGAGCCAGCGCGTTGTTGACGAGGCTTGTTCGGCTGCGGCCGGCCATAAGCAGGACAACGTCGACGGAGCCGGCAGCGGTTGCCAAGAGCATGGTCACGGCGAGAACCACGGTGACCGTCTCGCCGACCTCGGCGTATGACGGTCCGAAGAGCAGCAGGTAGATCGGGGCCGCGACCGCGGAGACGATGTACACCGGCCATGAGAGGACCATGATCCAGCCGGTTGAGACCTGAAAGACGTGTTCGGCCGAACGCGAGTCATCCTCCGCCAGCAGTCGGCTCAGTCTCGGTTGGAGCACCTGTTGGACCGCCTGGACTCCCAACTGCCCCAGTATGACGAATCGCGTCGCAGCCGTGTAGATCGCCGCTTCCGCAGGGGACCGCAAAACAGCCACCAGGATGATGTCGATCCGCTGAAGGCCGATCTGGCAGAGTCGTGCCACGGCCCGGGGCCAGGTATAGCTCCAGAACTCACGGCTGACCGCCGTTGCGTCTCCGGCGTCGAGTGGTACGTAGTCAGTCGGCACGTGTTGGGCGCGCTGCCGACGCAAGATGACGAGGACTACCAACGCGGCAGCGACTGCAGAAATCAGGTACGGCGCGCCCCACGCGAGCGTCATTGCCGTGAGGCCGGCACCGGCAGCCAGCACAGCCACCACCGCCAGCGGCTGGACCGCCGAACGCCCGAACTTGTCGATCACCACAGTGGGGCCCATGAAGCCGAACGCCCTCGTCGCGGACAGCAGGCTGTCGCTCAGCACTGCGAAGGGCAGCAGAACAGCGACGGCACGTAGGGCGCTCGCCACGTCGGCTGCCTGATCGGACCCGCTGATCAGCTGTGCAGTCCAGTTGGCGAAGGCGAAGAGCAACAGCCCACACGCGCTTGCGGCGCCGAGCACTGGCCAAAGGGCGACCTTGAGGTAGCGCGGCGCCTCGTGCCGCCGACCCAGCACCTCGAGGCGAGGAAGGTAGCGCGCCAGGCCCGTGTCGGCGCCCAGCAGCGCTGCTCCTTCCAGCAGGAGGAAAAGCGACGTGACGGCGAAGAACGAACCGGCCAGGTCCTGCGGAGCGTTCCGAGTTATGAGCGCCACCAAGGCGAAGCCCGCCATCGAGGCGACGGCCGCGCCGACCAGGTTGACCGCAGCGCCCCGAGCGAGGTAGGCGATGTGCGCGCCCGCAGGGGCGGCCGAGGTCACGCTGGCGGTCGTGCTGGACGTCATTGAGGATAGGACGCGCGGCGGACGTCCGAAGGACCCCCCATGCCGGTTTCTGGGTCATGACGCGCGCTGCCTGCGGCAGGCTGTGCACGTGTCGTGAGCTCGGGCCGGGATGGCCGCGGTAGCAGCCGCCCGATGAGACCGCGAACGCCGGCTGCACGAGTGGGTCGCACAAGGACGGTGCCCAGCAGCGTGGCCCTGCCACCTGTCAGCTCCTGGAGGGCGCTTTGAAGCTGTCGGAGTGCAGTCCTGCGGAGGGGCACCTCGAGCACGATGCAGTCGGCAAGCGACACCAGCGCCTGACCATCCGCGGTAGACACTGGTGGAGCCGTCACCAGCACCGCGTCGTAGCGGGATCGCAGCTGCGCAAGGGTCTCACGCATGGCGTTGCTGAGGAGCCGGTCGGCGGCCTCGATGGGCTGGCGACCGATTCCCAAGAAGTCGAAGCCGCCGGCCGTGGGCTGCACGGCAGCCGTTGCCTTCAGGTGACCAAGGACCACCTCGGACAGGCCATCCACGGAATCCGACGGAGCCAACGCGCCACTAGGTCCACCGTCCGGACAGCCGTCGACGAGCACCACGCGTGTGCCTGACCGAACGAGCGCACTCGCGAGGAGAAGCGGTGACTGGGCAGCGTGGTCTCGTCCGGTGGCCGTGACAACCAGGACGCCGGGAGGATGTGGAGCCTGTGCCAGGACGGCGGTGCGCAGCCGCCGGTAGTCCTCACTGACGTCCGCGTCTTCTCCGGGGACGAGCATCACTGTCGAACGCGAGTCGACCTGGGCCAGCACCGGTGCGCCGATGTGCTCGACGTCCTGCCGGTCGCGCACCCGGTGGTTGCTCCGCTCGCGGGCCAGGGCCACGCCGAACCCGAGAATGGCGCCAGCAATCGCTCCGGCAACGACATAGAGGCCGATCGTCCGGCTGCCGTCGGCGGCCTGTCGGACCGCTGGGGTGATGACCTGTCCGGGGTCGATCGGGTTAACCGTCAGCTGGTTCACCTGCTGGTCGAGCTCAGCGACCTGTGTTACTAGCGCGTTGACGCGCTCGGTGAGGAAGGCGCGTTGCGAGGCCGTCGGAGCTGTAGCCGCCAACTCCGCCGTCGCGTTCTGCAGGTCCTGCTCGGCGGCGGCGCGCTGCTCGTCAACTCGGGCGAGTCGGTCGTCGACCAGCTTCTGTGCTCGTGCCGCGCGATGCGCAAGGTAGGACTCGGCGAAGGCCTGCGCCCGCTCGCGGGCCTCCTCGGCGTCGTTGGACTCATAGGTGATGTCGAGCACCTGGGTGTTGACCGGAACCGACACGGAGACGCCGTTGAGCAAGGCGAGTGTGTCGACAGAGGCCCCGACCCCCGCCGTGACCAGATCGGCAACGGCATCCGTCCGGACAAGCTGCGCCTCCGTCTCGAGGTTCACCAGCAGCTCGCCACGGCCGGACGGGGTGAAGGGGTTTCCCTCCAGAGGGTTGACGAGGATCGTCGCGGTGCTCGAGTAGGATAGGGGCTGATTGGCCGCGAAGAGGTAGCCCAAAGTCGCACCCACGAGTGCCAGCAGCACCAGTAGCTTCACGTGCCGGCGAGCCGCATCGCCGACGAGTGTCGGGCGGACCTCGCCGTCGTCATCGAGCGTCATGTCACCCCCCCAAAGCCCCCTCGTGCACAACAACTGCGACAAGGGTAACCCGGTGACCGACGTGGTGGTGGTGCATCGCAAAATGCAGCATCAGATGCCCCGGCCCCGCGAGTTGGCCAAACGAAGCAGCCACTCCGCCCGAACGACACCGCTCGCAACAAGCAGGGCCAGGTAGGCTCGACGCTCGCGCCAATCCAGGCGTGCCGCACGGACCGCCCATCGAGCTGCCTCACGTCGGCGGCCCAACGCTCCCAGGGCAAACGCCTTGCGGCCGTAGAGCCGGGCAAGCCCGGCGCTGGACGCGGACAGGATGGGATGCTTCGCCAGCCCGTAATCGATCGCATCCACGATCGACTGCCAGCGATGCGCAAAGAACGATTGAGATCCCCAGAGCACGCGCACGAGTGGGCGCTCGACGACATCGACGGGGCCATGTTGCAGAGCTCGGAGCATCCAGTCGAAGTCCTCGCCGTAACTGCCTGGGATCTCCTCGTCGACGAGGCCGATGGCCCCCTCGAAGGCCGTGCGGCGGACAAGCACGGTCGAGGGATGGGCGGCCATGATGCGCCGCGCGGCAACTGTCTGAAGGTTCATGTCTGCCGCTCGGGGAACCCGTTCGACCGATCGGTCGCGGTAATTGACTTCGATGCCGGCGACGACCACGTCGTGACCGGTGCGCGTGAGAACATCGACCTGCGCTTCGAGCTTGTCGGGGTACCACGCGTCATCGTCGTCGCAGAACGCGATGAGTTCACCGCTGCTCGCCAGTGCGCCGGCGTTCCGGGCCCCCGCCAACCCGGCCGTCCGACCGTTCGTGATCACCCGGACTATCCGATCCTCGAGTTCCCGTTCGATGCTGCTGTCAGGTTCCGTCCCGTCGAACACGACGACACATTCCACTTGGCCTTGATACGTCTGACTCATCACGGCCGAGACTGCCTTGCGCAGCAGCTCAAGCCGGTCCCTGGTTGCAATCACTACGGACACGGTGGGCCGACCAGACGTCCGATGTGCCACTGGCGCGAACTGAGGTTCGATCATGGGTGCATCCCCAGGTCGGCCGTGCGCGGTGCTGAGTGGTCCATCGTCTTCGCGATGCGCCAGATCCGTCGAAGGTTCACTGCGGCCGCCAAAGCGTAGAAGCAACAGGCAATGTAGAGACCGGCCACCATCCACGACCGGAGTCCGACCATGGGCAGCAGTCCGAGGACGAGGATCTCGAGCTCCACGCCGTACGGGATCTGCATCATCCCTTTCCGGGCCGTCCAACGGCGCCAGCCCGCGATGAACGGCAGCGACGGGAGCTGTCCACCTGCTCCGCCGTCGCCCACGCCGGCCTGAGCGGCGGCTCCCTTTCGGTAAGCCAAGCTCCACGTGTACACGCAGAACAGCACGAGCAGAACGACTGGAAGCGATGCCGGCGCCGCCGCGACGTCCACCACGTACAGGCCGAGGCAGGCAAAGCTTGCCGAGATCGTGGTGACGTCGACCGCCAGGTCGTAAGCCGCCCCTACCTGGCTCGATGACGCCTGCGCCCGGGCGATTCGCCCGTCCAGACAGTCGAGGTAGAAGCGCAGCACGAACAGCAGGCCACCAAGGCGGGACCACCCAACAAGCAGGCAGGCGGCGGCAAGCGCCCCAACCGCCGCCGCGGCCGTCGTCACACGGTTGGGCGTCACCCAGGGTTGCCTGGCAAGCGGGCCTTCTAGCGGCTGGAGCACCGGGTCGACGAACAGCCGCACGAAGATTGCTTCCACCGCCTTGCTGTGGTCTTCTCCCTGCTCGGTCACACGAGCACCTCCTCTGTCGGACGCGGTTGCGGGGCGTCAGCTCTCTTGCGGGCAGAGTCCAGCACGACGCCACCGATCCGGAGGTGGAGCCGTTCGAGCGTCCGGGCGGCTCGTCGCAGCCTCGACACGGTCGTCCGTCGCGCAGCGACGACCAGCACGGCCGTGTCGACATGGGCGATGGCCGGATGCATCAGCACGTCATCGAGCCGGGCCGCCGACACCAAGACGGTGTCCCCAGTCAGCGAGGCCGTGCGAACGAGGTCGTTGGTCCCGATGTCATCCGTGTCGAGCGACAGGACTCGCAGCTGAGGACGGATTCGGGCGAGGACTGTCGCCAGGGACTCCACGGTTTCGTCACGAAGCCGCAGACCCAACCCCGCGACGAGGATCACCGGGCCGCCTTCGCGTGCCAACGGAGCGAGCTGCTTCATGGACTCAGCACTGCTCGCGTCGACCGTGGGTACCGTTCCCTTGATTGCCAGTTCGACCGATCGCGAGCCTCGGACCCGCAGGAGCTGCCCGTCTGCAGCGCGCACGACGACGATTCCCAGCAGCAGCCCGAGCACCGCTCCGGACACGACGGGGACCTGCCCATTCTGGTCGATAGGTCGCCGCGGATTGTTGGCGGCGCTGACGACCTCACCGGACTGCACGGCGTTGTTCTGCAGCTCGGTGAGCTGGAACTGCAAGTTCCGAATCTCGGTGAACAACGCGACGCGGCGCTGTCGTGACACGTCGCGTTCGGTCGAGCCGGCCGGCAGCTGTTGGGCGTACGAGCGAAGGCTCTCAAGCTCCTGTCGAAGGAGCTGCGCCCGTGCACGTGTGGCTTCGATGAGCAGCCGGCGTTGTTCGTTGAGGAGCTGCTGTCTGGTGACGAGGTAGGTCTCGGCCACGGCTTCGGCGCCGAGCCGCGCATCTTCCGGGCTCGTTGCACGGAACGAGATCCGCAAGAGCTGGGTGTTCGGCGGGGCTGTGACGGCGATGGCGTCGGCCAGACCCTCCTCCGATACGTTCAACACACCGGAGAGCCGTTTGAGGACCGCCTCACTGGTGACCAGCTGCGCCTCGGTATCCGGCGTGACGGACCTCGGGGCAGCCTCGGTGCCCGGTGGGACCACACGGACAGGGATCGGCGGGGCGAGAACGCGGACGCGCGACTCATACACCGGCACGTGGGTGAACGTGATGGCCAACCCGGACACGAGTCCCAGGAGCGTGCAGCCAGCCATGAGCACAAGGTGGCGACGAAGCGGGCTCAGATAGGACCTGAGCGGTAAGGAGTCGGGCGGCCGGGACGGTCCTGTGAGACCGCGCATGCGTCTGCCGATCATGCGTGGCTCCAGGCTGTGGAGGCGAGCCCCGCCGCGATGTCCACCCGATTGCCCAGACTTCCGAACGAGCTGCACAGGGTGGCGAGACTCCTATCGGCCGTGCCACGCAGTGGTGGTCCGGCAGGCTCCTGTGCGGCCAACAGGTAACGGGAGACGAGCTCGGCAAGGTACGCCGCCACAACGGACTCCGGACCCGTCGCCTGGATGTCGGTCTGCGTGAGCCAGTCCCCGCCTTCCCGGACCAGGCTCTCCAGAGCCGCGTCCACACCGCGCCTTCCCGACCGGGACTGCCACCGGTAGTGGAGGAGATCGAAACCGACGGGGACGGAGGCGTCGAAGCGCTCCCAGTCCCAAAGATGCACCATGCCCTTGACCACGGACATGTTCCACGGAGTCCAGTCACCGTGCCATGCGCCGACTGTGATGTGCCGCTGTCCGTGGCGTTCCTCCACCGCGTCGAGCGCGTCATCGAACAGCTCTCGCCGCATGGGCTCGTGCACACGTGCGGCGTCGCCGCGCAGGCGTCGCCAGAAGGCCGTACCGCCAAGCGGCGTTTGGGGCCCCAAGGTCGTGCGTGCCACTTCCCGCATTGCGTCCACCGGCGACCAGCGGCGTGACATCCCCACGCGAGGGCTGGTGGGCAGGGCCGTCATGCAGAGCAGGTCCAGGCCGCGCCACGTCCGCAACGTCACCAGCTGTGGGGTCCGGACGTTCAGATACGGACGCGACGAGACGACCTCGAGCGCCGCGGCCTCCCGGCGGACGAGAGCCTTGGACATCTCGTTCTCGCCGATCTTCACGTAGCCGATCGACGAGCCGTCGCGAGCGAACACCGCCAGGACGGGCTTGCGATTGGCTCGCGGAGGACCGACTCCGAGGCTGACAAGAACCGGCTGGCCGTAGACCTCCGACAAGACGGTCTCTACCTCGTCGGCCGGGTCTGCCCCGGCGGGCCAGCTGACCGCCAACCGGTCCAGAGGCAACGCGTCGAGCAGGCCTGTGCGCAGCACTGTTGCGATGACGGCGCGGGTGACCCGCTCCGTCGGTCGTAGGGCACTGCTGTAGCGGCGAACCGATGCAGCGGCCGCCCTGGGGCTGCCCGCAGGGGTCAGGAGCCGAGGGCGCCGGGCGTGGGGCACCAGAAGGAACTCGCGACTGTTGGCTGAGGTCCTGCCCAGTCCTGCTCGACGCAGCACGCGAACCTGGGTACCGGGGGGCCACAGCTGTCCCGCCGCTTCGACGAGGCCGGCGACGGCGGGGGTCGGCGAATCGCTCATGCGGTTGCCCTCGACCGGTGCATGAGCCCGACCGCGATCATGACCGTGAACAGCGGTGGACCCAGCGTGTCGTAGATGACCAGCTGGACGGCAAAGAAGAGAAGAATGCAGATACCGATCAGCTCGTTGGTCGTCTGCCCGCGGATATGCCGTGCGAACCTGCGCACGAAAAACGCGAGGAAGAACAAGGTCCCCAACAGGCCCTGCGCAAAGATCACCAGCCAGAGATGGCCTTGAGTGCCAAGCGGGGGCACGCCGCAGGCCGGGCAGTCGCTCGTGGATCCGCCGGCAATGGAGAAGAAGCTGCCCTGCAGGTCCCGTGTCGTGCCGAACCCGAGAACGGGCGAGCCGGTCGCGGTGCTTTCCACGGTCAGCGCCAGCAGTTGTGCCCGGCGGTCGTTGCTGTGAGCGGTATCCAGCCGCTGCTGAAACAGGTCATTCAGAGGAGAAGCGACGAACAGCGCTGAAGCCAGGACCAGGCCGACCACCGCCGCCTGCACGGCCCAGATCTTCCCCATCAGAGCGAGGCGGACCACGGCGTAGACCGCCCCGAGCGCAAGACACGCCCAAAGCCCGCGGTTCAGCGAATAGACGACCGGGATCGTTGCGACGAGGAGGACGCCAGGCGCCACCAAGCGGCGCCATCCCGCACTCTTCCCGAACCAGGAGACGAGAAAGAAGGGCAGGAACATCGCCAAGTTGCTGCCCCAGCTGTTCGCATACGCGAATGGCGCGATTGGGCGCGCCTCCTCGTACGCCAGGAATGTCTGGGCCTTCGCAGCCTGCGGATGGATCAACGTGTGGATGTACTCGTTCGAAGTCAGACCCCGCGGGAGAAGCATCTCCATCAGGGAGCGAATCTCGAAGGTCGGCGCCAGGTACCCCAGTAGCCCGCCCATCGCGGTGACGACGAACATCCACCCGAGGAGCCGCCACATCGTTCGGTCGGAGAGATCCTTCTTCGGCGTGTTGCAGACGTACACCAGCGCGACGGTGGCAGCGAGGTACCAGAGCAGACGGTAGGTGAAGACCAGCAGGCGGCCGCCGCCACCGCCGCCCGGGACAGCGCCCGGAGCGTCCACCCAAAGCATGAAGAATCCGGCGACCACCCACAGCAGGAAAAGCAGCCAGAAGCCGAAACCGCGCGGGACGACGAGCCGCGGACGGTGGACAAGCTGCAAGGCCATGGCCCCTGCCATGGCCAGGAACATGATGTTGGCGAGCCCGAGGATCCACCAGACCGGGAAGCCCACGAAGAGCACGACGAGCGGCCACGCTGCGGGCAGCCGCGTCCGAGATCGGCGGGTCGTCCGCAGTCGATCTTCTCCACGACGGGCCTGAGGGAGCTCGGAGCGCAGCACGTCAGTGCCCACGGCTGCCCCCCGGTGTGTGTGCCCAACCCCCACTAACCGGACCAGGATAGGTCGTCTGGTAGGCCGCCGAACCCGAATTGGGTATGCGGCCGTTATTTGCGCTGGTCCTTGTGACATGGCGGTACGAAGGTGGGCGAAAGCCACCCCGACCGCCCTGCTTGCGATATTCAGCATCCGGCATGTCGGGGTGTGAGGCAGACGTATAGATATGGGGTCACACCGGCCCTGGAAGGGACTGTGCCTCATGCGTGTCTGATCGCTGACAGTGGCGGCGCGCTCGCTCCGGGCACGCACGGCGGGCTTACGGCCAACGCTGACTCCGCGAGCGGTCATGCAGTCAAATGGACGGTGGCAGTGCCGCCCTTCTAGCGGCCGCGACAGCCCACCAAGGCCATATTTCGTAGGGCACATCCGACATATACGCAGGGTAACGACCTTTGCCCTTTCTCTTCTCCCGTGCTTTGCTGGCCCGCAACTTCGCGGTTGTTGTGAAGGGGGGACTGCAGCCGTACCGCCCTCAGGGGCGGATGACACTGCGGGAGCCCCTCTTGGTGACAGGACATGCACGCGGACGGACCGAGTCTGGTCGGTATCGCCGAAGGGCCCGAAAAGGGCGTCGTGGTGCACTCGCAATGGCAGCGGCCGCGCTCTCTGTCATCACTGTCGCCGCCGGGACATCGGTTGTTGGTGCTGTGGACGACCTCCCCGATGTGGGCATCGAGCTGGTCCGCAACGGCACTTTCGAGTCCGGGCTCAGCGGCTGGCGGACCAACGACGCGGCCAGCCAGGCGCTGGGCTTGTCAACCCCGGGCCTGCAATCGCCACACGCTGGGCGAATCTCGTCCCTGTCCGGGGGCAATGCCGTGCTGAATGACAAGGCCAACACGGTCACGTCCGCTGACGACCGGCTGCAATACACGGTCACGGCCCTGCTGCGCGCCACGACGACGGCTGTGAACGGCCACGTTCGTGTGCGCGAGACGGAAGACGGCCAACCGGCTCGACGCCACGCCCAGTACTTCACCGCTCGACCAGGCGCTTGGCAGGCGGTTTCCTTCACCTTCGTTCCCGTGGTCGATGGCGCGACGTTCGACCTCAACGTGGTCGCTTACAACATTCCGCTCTCCTCAGGACTGGAGATCGACAACGTCTCCATGGTCGCGTCGGAGAAGGGGACGCCACCGGTCGTCAGCCCGACACCATCAGTGAGCTCGCCGATGCCCACGCCGTCGACGCCCCCGTCGCCGACCACTTCTCCGTCGCCGACCACTTCTCCGACACCGACCGAGACTCCAGGGACGCCGCCGCCTTCGACACCGACGGCAACCCCCTCCGCTCCACCACCAGCGCCCAGCCAACCCGGAGCGTTCACGGTCAGCGCGCGCGGCATCCCCTCCGGTGGCACGTTCTTCGGCTCTGCGTTTGGCTCGAACTCGGATCCGGCGCCACGTGAGCAGCTGGCCGGAGAAGTGCTCGGCGTGCGTAGGACCTTCTGGCGTGCCGACCAGGTCAACTCGGCCGTCTCCACCGCCGCGGGCGACCTGCGAGCAGGACGTCTTCCCTGGATCAGCTTCAAGCTGCCCACTTCGTGGGAACAGATGGCGGCCGGCGCGGGCGACGCGTGGGCTCGCGACCTGACAAGCGACCTCAACGCCATCGACGGGCCGGTTTGGGTGGCCTTCCACCACGAGCCCGAAGGCGACGGCGATCTCAAGCAGTGGACGGCGATGCAGCGCAGGCTCTCCGGGATCGTCCGCAGCGGCGCCGACAACGTTGCGTTCACGATCATCGTCACTGGCTGGAACCAGTTCTACTCCGGAGTGCCCGAGTACTCGCTGGAGGCGCTGTGGCCCGGCGACGGCATCGTCGATGTCGTCGGGATGGACACGTACAACCGCTATGGGGAAGTCAAGGACGGCGATCGGAACGACAACTTCACGGAACTCAAGGTCTACTACGCGAAGATGAAAGCCTTCGCCGACGCGCACGACGTCGCGTGGGGGGTGGCCGAAACCGGATACACGGACGAGGCGGCGACTAGGGACGCTGCCTGGTTGATGCGGGCATACCAAGACATGCAAGCCATGGGAGGTGTCGCCCTCACCTACTTCGACACGAGTCTCAACAGCAATGCCAACTGGCAGCTGAGCACAGCTGCGAAGCAGCAGGCGTTCGCCCAGACGCTACGGGCATCGGACAAGCTGGCAGACGCGAGGTAGGGCAACGTCCTGCGAAGTGCCGGGTTGACGAAGAACGGACAGTCAGCCCGGCTCGGGATCGATCCAGCCGCCGCGCCGGAGGTATCCGACGATGTCTGCGAGGCAGGCTTGGACGGTCCGGTCGGCCGTGTCGACCGTGATCTCCGCGTCTTCCGGTGCCTCGTACGGGTCTGACACGCCGGTGAAAGCCGGGATCGTCCCGGCTCGGGCACGTGCGTAGAGGCCCTTGCGGTCCCTCGCCTCGCAGACGTCGACCGGGGTGGCCACGTAGACGAGCACAAAGTCACCGACATCGCTGACCATGCGGCGTACTTCTGCGCGAGTCTCGGCGTACGGCGCGATCGGCGCACAGATCGCGATGCCGCCATGGCGCGTGATCTCGGCCGCGACCCAGCCGATGCGACGGACGTTGAGGTCCCGGTCATGGCGGGAGAACCCCAGGCCGGCCGAGAGCAGATGGCGGACCTCGTCGCCGTCGAGCAAGCTGACAGTGCGGCTGCCTTGGTCCCGCAGGTAGGCGACCAGCCCCTCCGCGAGGGTCGACTTGCCCGAGCCGCTGAGACCGGTGAACAAGATGGTGAGCCCGCGTCGCACGCGAGGCGGACGCCACTGTCGGAGCACGGCGAGCTCAGCCGCCGGTACGACATCCGCCGGCGGTGCTATGCCCGTGTCGAGCGAGTGCAGCAGTTGCGCTGTCTCGTGGGGTGCATCGGGCAGGTCGACGACGCTGATCGGCAAGGTGTCGGTTGTTGATGGCACGCCCACCAACGCCAAGTGCGTGGCCCCGAGGTTCTTCGCCACATGCGCACGAAGAACCAGATCGTCCCCGGCATCACGCCGCGCGGCAAACGGGACGCGGACGAAGCTCCAACCCGTCTCGCGTGCCACCGCCTCACTGAGGTGGAGCAATGACCAGGGTGGGAGCTCCCCCTCACCGGTGACACTTGTGGCGATCAGCAGGACGTCACTGTCCAGGTCTGCAGCAGCCTCTGCCAACGCCGCGATCTGCCTGGTGAGAAGGGGCCCACGGACGAAGGCGGCTATCCGGGCGCGGCCGGTGCCGGCGACCCGGCCGGAAGCCGCCAAATCCGCCAGCTCTGCTGTGCCTGCCGAGAGGGGAGTCACGGGCCCGGAGAGCCTCATCTTCCCCGTGCCTTCCACGCGGGCCGTGCTCTCGACGTGCACGCGGCAACTGACAACCCCTTGCCGGTCTGCCACGTCCAGGGCGCCGACAGCGCGAGCGGCCTCGCCCACATCTGGCGGGACGTCCAGCACGACCGGCGCGATGCCGAGGAAGGACATGAGCGGCGACAACAATCCGGAGGCAAGGAGTTCGGCATCCCCTCGAAGGGCGTCTGGTGCCGACCAGACGGGGACTGCTTCCGGATGGGCTCTCTGCGTCATCACATCCTCTGACTCGGGCTCCGCCGCGACCGTGACCCGCATCTTCTCATGCTGGTCCGGCCGGTGCCGGCCACCGAAGAATCCACTTGCTGCGACTTCCGCCATTCCGCCCCTGGCCACCTGTGTGCGCCCATTACGCTGCGCTGCAGAGCATTGGGGGGAATCAATGGTCGACGACGAGGCGGCTTCACGCACCGCGTGGCCGGACATTCTGCGTGTGCCCGTCGCGGACCTCTCGATGGCTGCGGTCGTCGAGGTCGTCCGGACGTGGCTGGTGTCAGAGGATCAGCACCTGGCGATCGGTGTCAACGCCCACGTGGTCAACCTTGCTCGCCGTGACAGTGATTTCGCCGCTGCGCTGGCGTACAGCTCGTTGAACTATCCCGACGGTCAGTCAATAGTGTGGGCGGCTCGCACGCTCGGCTACACCATCCCCGAGCGGGTGGCGACGACCGATCTCGTGTGGCCGTTGGTCTCGATGGCCGCCGACGAGGGAGCCGGCGTGTTCCTGTTCGGTGGCCGCCCGGGGGTGGCCGACCGCGCTGCGGAGCGACTGCTCGCCGTGGAGCCGAAGCTGGTCGTGTCCGGAACCAGTCACGGATATATCGGGGAGCACGAGCAGGACGCTTTGGTCGACCGGATCAATGACTCGGGTGCAAGGCTGCTGTTTGTCGGGTTGGGCAATCCCCGACAAGAAGCCTGGGCCCTCGAACACATGCCCGACCTGAAGGCTCGAGCGGTTCTCACCTGTGGTGGCCTGCTCGATTGGGTTGCCGGCGACGTGCCGCGCCCACCCGCTTGGGTGCCGAAGGCCGGGTTGGAGTGGGGCTGGCGGCTGTGGCTCGAGCCGCGACGCCTGGCTCGCCGCTACCTGATCGGTAACCCGGTGTTCGTCAGCCGGCTTGCCATGGAAGTCGTACGTCGCACGGCTCGTAGGGCTTTGACTCCGGAGCGTATACAGATGCGTTAGCGGATTTCGTAAAGCCGCCAAGAGTCGCAAGGAACAGTTGTAATGTCGAAAACGGGGTCGGCGGGGGTCGTCCTCGCGTGGGGTATCTGGGGGGACTGTGTCTCAAATGTTGGATCGGCCTGCTCGAGGCCGCCGTCGAATCCTATCCGTCGTCCTGGCAGTTCTAACTGGGCTGGCACCCGCGCTCGCCATCGCGGCCGTTTCGGCGCCTGCTGCCACCGCGGCTCCGGGCGAGATCTCTTTCGTGGACGCTGCCAGCACGGCAGGCAACCGGACCACCCACGTGGTGCGGGTGCCGGCAGCTGTGCAGGCGGGCGACGTCATGCTGTTGGCGATCACCACCAACTCCACGACGTCCACCATCGACAACGCGGTACCCGGCTGGAGTCTGCTCGAGTCCCGCGACGGGAACGGCGTCCGCAGTCGCCTGTGGAGCAAGGTCGCCGTAGGCACCGACGCCGGCACCAACGTCACCGCGATCACCAGCGCGGCCGCCAAGTCGGTCATCACCGTGGCGGCCTACCGCAGCACCGGCGCGGCGCCCATAGTGTCCGCCTCCGAGGTCGGGGGCTCGGACGCGTCCGGAACCAGCCACACGACGCCGGCCGTCAGCCGTGGGCGGCGCCGGCTCCTGGCTGGTGAGCGTCTGGGCCGAGAAGTCCTCGACCGACACCATCTGGTCGCTGCCGGGGACCGCAACGCTGCGCAGCCAGGCCGCCTCCACCGGTTCCGGCAAGGTGAGCGCGGTGTTCGCCGACTCGAACGCCGACGTGCCGGAGGGCACTGCGACCGGCCGCACCGCCACCACGAGCACGTCGGTGTCCCGCACCAGCATGTTCTCGGTGGTGATCTCAGCTGGTGAGGTGGTCAACGACCCGCCGGCCGCTTCGTTCGAGGCCAGCTGCGACGGGCTGGACTGCGACTTCGACGCCTCCGGGTCGTCCGACCCCGAGGGCGACGACCTGACCTACGCCTGGGCCTTCGGCGACGGCGGCTCCGGTACCGGCCAGTCCGCCCAACACACCTATGCCTCCGGCGGCCAGCGCACCGTCACGCTGACCGTGAGCGACGGGGAGCTCACCGCGCAGACCACCCGCCCGGTCAACCCCGCACAGACCGTGTCGCCCGGCACCATCTCCTACGTGGGCTCCGCGAGCACGGCCGACAACCGGCAAAGCCACTCGGTGACCATCCCCGCGGGCGTGAAGCCCGGTGACCGGCTGGTGCTGTTCCTCACGCTCAACTCCACGGCTGTGTCGATCGACGCGACGCTGCCCGGGTGGGACCAGATCCAGACCCGCGACGGCAACGGCATCCGCGGCCGCGCCTGGACCAGGAGCGCCACCAAGGCCGACGCCGGCAGCGTGGTCAACATCGCCAGCAGCGGCTACGTGAAGTCGGTGATGAGCGTCGCCGCCTACCGCAGCACCGGCCCGGCGGTGATCTCAGCCTCTGCGATCCGCGGGGTCGATTCTCCGGCGACCAGCCACACAACCCCGGCCACCACGGCGGCGCACGGCAACTCCTGGCTGGTCAGCGTGTGTAGCGAGAAGTCCTCGACCGCCACCTCCTGGACGCTCCCGGGCACCGTGACGGCCCGGACCCAGGACGAGTCCACCGGCACCGGCAAGGTCAGCTCGGTGCTCGGCGACTCCGCGCGGCGCGGTCCCGGTCGGCGCGCTGGCCGGCCGCACCGCCACGACCAGCACCTCCGTCTCCCGCTCGGTGCTTCTCTCGGTCGTCATCGACCCAGGTGTTGACGCGTCGCAGACCAACGAGGCGCCAGTGGCTGTGTTCAGCACGGGCTGCGCGGGACTCACCTGCGAGTTCGACGCCGACCACTCCTACGACCTCGACGAAGACCCGCTGACCTACGCCTGGAACTTCGGCGACGGGCAGACAGGCACCGGCGTCAACCCCGAGCACACTTACGCCAGCGCAGGCACCCGCACGGTCACCCTTACCGTCAACGACGGAAACGGGCACACCGCCACGGCGACCAGCACCGCCACCTCGGCCGCCCCGAACCTGCCGCCCGGCCACACCCGCCTCGTGCCGGACGCGCCGCGAACCAACCAGCCCACCATCACGGACGGCGAGATCTGGGACATCGAGGTTGTGGGCCAGCGGGTCTATGTGGCGGGCAGCTTCACCTCGATCCGCCAGCCCAACAACGGCGCGGTCGTCAACCAGCCCTTCCTCGCCGCGTACAACTGGAACACCGGGCAGGTCGACACCGCCTTCCGGCCGGTCTTCACAAACGGCGGCGTGGACGCCGTCGAGGCCACTCCGGATGGCACCCGGCTCTACATCTCCGGGAACTTCGGTACCGTGAACACCGTCAGCCACAAGGCGATCGCCAGGATTAGCCCCACGAACGGCGCGCCGATCAACGAGTTCGTCGCCCAGTCCAACGGCAAGGTCAACGAGCTCGCGGTGACCAACTCGACCGTCTACGTCGGCGGCCGCTTCACGACGATCAACAACGTGCCGCGCGGTGCGTTGGCCGCGCTCGACGCGATCACCGGGGCCGTGCGCAGCGACTTCGTCAACAACATCACCGGGGGCATCGGCACGAACGGCGAGCTCGCGGTTCAGCGGCTCAAGCTCACCCACGACGAGGGCCGGCTGCTGGTTGTGCACACCGGGCGGCAGGTGAACGGGCAGGACCGCTACGGCGTCGGCCATCATCAACACCCGCACCAACAAGCTGACGCCGTGGAAGCACGTCGCTGTGGGAGGACAACCTGCAGTTCGTCGGCGGCATCCAGCGGGTCTACGCCGGTGACATCGGTCCCGACGACTCGTACTTCGTCGTCGCCAGCGGGTCCGGCGGTGACCGGCCGCCGATCAACGACACCGTGATCGCGTACGCGCTGAACGACGACAGCAACGCCCAGCCGCTGTGGATCTCGCGCCACTTCGACCGCGTCTACTCCGTCGCGGCCACCGAGCAGGCCGTCTACATCGGCGGTCACTTCCAGTGGGACGAGTCGCCGACCGCACCGATCCCGTGGCCGGGCCTCGACGACGAGGGCTACGGCACCGGGCCAGGGGCTGTCGGCGTACGCGCTCGGTGACGCGGTTGTGAAGCGCGTTCGCACTTGGCGGCGCTCGACCCCGTGGACGGCACGGTGCTCGAGTGGTACCCCGGTCGAACTCTTACGAGGGCGACAAGCACATCGAGGCGACGTCGCGCGGCCTGTTCGTCGGCGGCGACGGCAACACCCAGGGCGGCTTCAACGTCGGCCGGGTCGCGTTCTTCGACTTCAACTCGGTTGCCGCGCAGAACGGCGCGCAGACCGAGATCACCGACCCGATCGAGGGCCGGATCGAGCCGACGGACGAGCAGTTCGAGGTCACCGGCACGGCGACCGCCGCTGGCGGCATCCAGCGGGTCGAGCTCGAGATCATGGACCGCAACAACAACCGCTACCTCAGCGACGACCTGACGACTTGGGGCACCACGGCGTTCAACACCTTCAACGCCACGCTCGACACCCGGCACGGGCCCGTCGACGCACTGGCGCTGCCGCTGACCATCTCGGGGAACCGCGAGCTGATCGTGCGCGCCCGCGCGGTCGCGGTCAACAACACCGCCGACAACGACCAAGGCGATCAAGAAGATCGAGACCTTCAGCATCGGCCGACCAGCCACCGAACACGCAGCGTCAACGGACCGGGCAGCCTGCTCAACTCGCTCGACCTTCACGATCACCGGGTCGGCGACCGACGACTTCGGCGTCAACTCGGTCAGCTTGACCCTGCGGGACGCCCAGGGCCGCTACCTGCAGGACGACGGCACCGTCGTCGCGCACCTACAACACCTTCCGGATCGCCCCGGACGTGTCGGGCGCGACTCAGCACCACCTGGTCGCTAGGAGATCACCGTGCCGTACCGAGGGCGAGTGGTAGGCGCAGGCCCGGGCCACCGACACCGCGGGCCAGTCCGACCTGGACACCGCGGACCGCAGGTGGATCGTGGCTCGAGAACGGCCAGGCGCCCACGGTGTCGATCAGCCAGCCGGTGTCGATGGTGCCGCCGATGGCCGTTCCGCAGCCGGTCGTGGTGGCGCCGGGCAGCCCGATCACGTTCTCCGGCACGGCATCCGACGACGAGCAGCTCAACATCGTCGAGATCGCGTTGCGCAACAACACCACGGGGGAGAGTCTGGCTGCCGATGGCACGCTGGGGCACGAACGTGATCGCTGGCTCCTACCGGGTCTCGCCGATCGACCTCGAACGGCCAAGCTACAACTGGAGCTACACGACGCCGTTCAACCTCTCACCCGGGCAGCTACAGCTTCACGGTCGGGCGACACGACCAGATCGGACTGGGCACGTCTGGGTCGCAACGAGGGCCGGCTGACGATCAACGCCCAGATCCCCGGCGACGCTACCACCAGATGGACGGCTGAACGTGACCGGCACGGTGCGCCGGCGGCCAGGTGCTGCACCTGGACCTGGCCGGGCACGGCGACGGACGATCACGGCGTCGCGCAGGTCCGGGTGGCCCTCGAGGAGGACGACACCAGCCGCTACCTGCAGCCCGACGGATCGCTGGCCGCGGCGTTCGCAACACTCCCGCGCGACGCTGGCCACGCCCGGAGCGACCAGCACGACCTGGACGCTGCCGGTCGACCTGCCGATCCAGGGCGACTGGAGCGTCACGGCGTACGCCTTCGACACTGCGGGCCAGCAGGACACGTCGACCTCGGCGCGACGGCTCGCTACCCGATCTACCCGGGTGACCAGCCGCCGGTGCTCGACCGAGGGTCTGCTGGCTGCCGACGGAGGGCGCGGTGTTCACCGACGGGCAAGATCTTCGTCAGCGGGCGGGCCGAGGACGACCAGGGCCGATGCAGCGAGGTCGGAGGTTGGCGATCGTCGACGCGGCGGGCCAGTACATGAGCTCGTCGGGCACGTTCACGAGCACCACCGCGAGCTGGCGCACGGCGTTCCTGAACAGCCCGGGCACCCCAGGGTCGAACTTCTCCTACACCACACCGGTGATGCCGCCGGGCGCCTACACGGTGCGAGGTGCGGGCGATCGACCAGCACGACCTGGTGACGCCTGTGCCTTCCGAGCGCCACGTGACGGTGACGCATCCGGAGGGCAACCTGCCGCCGGTGCCGAGCTTCACGGTGTCGTGTATCGAGAACGAGTGCACGTACGACGCCCGTGGATCGACCGACGAGAACACGCCGACGCTGACGTACACGTGGAACTTCGGTAACGGGACCGGGCTCTGGGCCGCTGCCCACCCGGACGTACACCGAGCGCCAACACCTACACGGTGTCACTGACGGCCCGTGACGAGTGGGGGCTAACCGGCGACGGTCACGCAGACGGTGACGATCGCCGAGCCAGCCGAGCAACGTCGCGCCGACCCCGGTGATTCAACACGCCGGCGTGCACCAACCTCAGTTGCAACTTCTCCGGGGTCGGCTCGGCGGATCCCAACGTCGGCGACACCTTCGGCTACCGGTGGAACTTCGGTGACGGCACTGCCGACAGCACGTCGACGTCGCCGTCGCACACCTTCGCGGTCGCGGGCACCTACACGGTCACGCTGACCACGACCGACGGGTGGGGCAAGTTCAACAGCATCCCCCGGCAGGTGACTGTCCCGACGCCCTGAACGAGTACGCCGACCGCCCAGTCGCGACGTCGAGTCGCGGCTGGGCGGTTGCATGGGCCTGTGGAGAGAGAGAAGGCAGCATGACTCAGGGCAGGTGGGGCGGCGTCCGCGAGGTGGTTGTATCTGCGCTACCGGTTGCCACGTTGCTCGTGACCTCGTTCGCGGCTCCCGCGGCTGCCGTGACGCCCGGGGTTGCTTGGACCTGGGGTGGCAACGGCTTCGGACAGCTCGGTGACGGCACAAGGCTGTCGCGGCCGTCGGCGGCGCCACGGCGGACGCCACGGCCCCCCGGGCAGGTTCGGGAACCTGACGGGCGTCACGGCCGTGGAAACGGGACACAACTTCACCATGGCCTTACGCAGCGACGGCTCCGTCTGGACATGGGGCCTCAACAGCGACGGGCAGTTGGGCGACGGCACAACGACGCTCCGCCGCTCACCGGTGCGGGTCGTCGGCGTGACCGATGCAGTGGCGATCGCCGGAGGCCGTGACATGTCGATGGCCGTCCGCGCTGAGTGGGACGGTTGTCGCGTGGGGCCGCAACGACGAGGGCCAGGTAGGTGATGGGACCACGACACGGCGACTCGCGCCAGTGCGCGTCGGTAGTCTCACCGGTGTCATCGGCCTCGCCGGCGGGCGGGACCACGGACTCGCCCTTCGCGCCGACGGCAGCGTGTGGGCATGGGGATCCAACAACTACGGCCAGCTCGGGGACGGGACGACAGCTGACCGAACCTTGCCCGTCCAGGTGATCACGACGGGCATCAGCGACGTCGCCGCCGGGGCGCACCACACCTACGCACTCCGCTCGGACGGACAGGTGCTCAAGCTGGGGGCGCAACTACCGCGCCAACCTCGGCGAGGGCACCACCACAATGCGAACCCGGCCAGTCTCGGTCCTCGGGGTCAGCAGCGCCGTGTCCCTCGGGCCGGGTCGCGACCACGGCGTGGCCGTGATCGCTGACGGCCGCGTCATGACCTGGGGGCACAACGTGAGCGGCCAGCTCGGCGACGGCACGACGTCCAACAGCACGCGCGCCGTCTTCGTGCCGGGGGTGACCGGGGCGGCCAAGTCCGGCGGAGGTGGCTCGGAGTACTCCGTGATCCTGGTCGGCACCGGTCCACAGCCGAACCAGGATCCGGTCGCGCGTGCCACTTTCGGCTGCACGGGCATGCAATGCACGTTCTCGGGTGCCGGCTCCACCGATGCGGACGGAGAGATCACCGGCTATGCCTGGGACTTCGGGGATCTCAGTGGCGATGACGGGGTGTCGGTGTCGCACTCCGACGCCTCGCCCGGGACCTACGACGTGACGCTCACCGTGACCGACGATGGGGGGCAGTGGGTAGCCACATCGTCGAGGTCACAGTCGACACGTCACCGCCGGCAACCATCGCCTTCCGGGCAGCGGCGTCCTCGGACAACAACGCCGTTCAACCTGGTGTCACCCTGCCCACCGCGACGGCGGCCGGCGACCAGCTCGTGCTGATCGTGACCGCCAACCGCGCTGCCACTCTCACGGGACCCACGGGCTGGACATTGGTTGGGACCGCGTCCGACGGTGTCGACATTCGCTCCTGGGTCTTCAGCCGCTCGGCGACTGCTGGAATGGCGGGTGTGACGGTGCGGGTGAGCCTGGATGCCATCTCCAAGACGAGCATGTCGGTCGTCGCTTACCGGGGGGCGGGGAAGGTCTCGACGTCCGCCTCGGCCAATGAGACTGCCGCCTCGACGAGCGCCCACGTCGCACCGGAGACAACGGTCGCCACGAGCGGCTCGACGGTCTTGCGGTATTGGGCCGACAAGACCAGCACACGCACACACGTGGACACTGCCGGAGTCGGTTCAGCCGCGGACGAGCACGGTGGGCTCGGGCGGAGGCCTGCTCTCGGAGCGTTACCGGCGAGCAGGCGAACCACCCTGCCGGCCCAGTCGCCCAGTCGACTGGCGTCGCGGGCACAGCGTCCGGCAAGGCGATCGCCTGGACGGTGGTTCTCCTACCTGCTTGAGTGCCTGCATCCACACGACGCGCACAAGCAAAGGCGCGTGACGCGCGTCGCGCAGCGCGTCGGCGCGGCCGTTGTCATGTGGTCGCGGCCTTGAACTCGACGACTGGAGCGAGCTGCAAGTCGGCGCTACTTCCGCCGCTCGCACCTCGCCCAGTTGTCGGGAGCCGCGTTACGCATCAGCCCTGAGGCTTCGGCAGGACCACGGTCCACATGGTTGCCTTGGCCGAGGCCGAGTTGGCGGTCGCGGTCAGCCCGGTCACCGGGCCGGCAACCGACACGACTGCGTCGGTCACTAGCGTGCTTACCCGACCACCTCCGGTCCCGAAGCCCGAGGAGCGGACGGTGACTCCTGCAGGAGCGGTCCACGCCGTCGTCGCGGAGGACTTCTCAGCCCAGTAGGAGAGGACCAGGTCGCCGGCGACGGCAGCCGCGCCCGACGGAGTTGTGTGATCGGCTCGCGCGACCGTCTCTGCTGCGGAGAGGAACTGGATGTTGGCGGCGTCCACACCGCGGTATGCCAGGACGGTTAGATCTCCCTTGGCAATCGCGGGAAGGGTGACACCGATAGTGGTCCCGGCGGCGGCCGCCGTCGCAGTGACCCTCCACAACACGGTTGCGCTGTCCCCAGCCACCTGCGTGCCGAGCCGTTGCCAGGAGAGCGAGCCAGTCGGGTCCGGAACGGCGAGGTCCGATCTCGCGAGTGCGAGTGCCAGCACCATGGTGTCGCCAGCGGCTACCTGTGCCGGCACGGTGACCGAGTACGACGCAGAATTGGCCCCGGTGCGGGCAGCGCTCACGAAGGTCGGGTCCGGGACGAAGGGAGCGACGGACACGTGCCGGGTAGTCGATACGGACGCCCCCTCGTTGTCTGCGACCGTAAGAGTGACCACATAGTTGCCGGCTGCCCCGTACGCATGCGTCTGCGTTGTGCCCGAGGCTGTCGGCGTGCCGTCACCGAAGTCCCAGATGGCGCTGGCCACCGGGCCTCCGCCGTCCGTCGAGGCGGACCCGTCGAGGAAACAGTCGAGTGCGTCACAGGTGGCGGTGAAGGAGGCGACCGGAGCGATGTCCGGGCTCACCGTCGTGGTCTTGATGACGCTGGCGCCAGCGCTATCGGTGACCGTCAGCGATACGGTGCGGGTCCCCTCGGTCACGTAGACGTGGGAGACCACCGGTCCATTACCTGTCGTGCCGTCACCGAAGTCCCAGGTGACCGACGCGAGGGCCCCTTCGCCGTCGAACGATCCTGCAGCGGAGAAGTAACAGGTCGCGCCCTCGCAGACGGAGGTCAGGGCAGCCGTGGGCCCAAGATCCCGTGGAGTGCCGCCGGCTGCAGCCACAAGGGTCGTCGAGTTGGCGATCCAGTTGACTCCATCGATCAATGGCCCACTGACCGTTGACCCTGTGTCCGCGACAAAGGCGCCATTGGTGAAGCCGATCTTGCGGAGGTTCCCGTCGCTCTGAGTCCAGTAGAACGTGTCGCCGGCGATGAAGCCGCTGCGCACGGCGGACGTCGTGATCCCTGTGACGTTGCCGGACGACTGGAACCGCTGAGCACCGACGATGCCGCTCTGCGGTGTGAACCCACGCCAGAAGAGGCCAGTCGTGCCCGACAACGTGAAGTAGAGCCGACCACGGTCATAGCTCATCGACGTCATGAGCCGGACCTCGTTGGCGAAGTCGGTGAGACCATTGGGGGCCAGCACGGACGCGGGGCCGAAGGTCGTCCCGTCGAACGTCTGCACGGTGACGGTCCCGTTTGACCAGGCGGCGTCGAGCTTGCCGTCGATCATCATCGTCGCCTTGACGGTCCGCCATGCGTAGCCGCCCGCATCCACGGGTGTCGATTCGCCGGCGGAGGACCCGGTAAAGCCACGGGTGAGTCCGGAGTCGGACAGGGCTTGACCGAGCTGGATGACCGTGCCTGGCAGCGCGCCCGTGTAGCCGGGTGGGATGCTCGTGCCGGTGGCGATCGGGAAGTGCGCGAGCTTTCCGTGGAACTCCCAGCGTCCGACCCGGTCGGTGTCGTTGCCCATCCAGAGGCCGGTGTCGGTGACAAGCAGGTCGAAGACACCCACTCCCTTGTCGCGGCCGGGATTCCACGTCAAGGGAATGCCGTTGGCGGGATCGAGCGCCGCCAAACCCTCCCGGTCGACCGCACCCTGACCTCGTCTGTCAGCGGCGAACGGATTGTTCCACCAGCGGAAGTGGCCACCCAAGTAAACGGCGGACCGAGTGACGGCGACCGCATAGGTCGTGTCGCCGCCGGTGTAGGCCACCCACTCCGGCTGCAGGTTGGCCGCTTGGGTGCCCAGCGGCCATCGGCTTGCGGAGTCGCAGAGCTTCGCCGTTCCCCCGTAAGCGCCTGTCGTGGTGATGACGAAGAACCCGCCATCGGGCGAGATGTCGATGTCGCGCATATAGGAGTCAAAGGAGAGCGAGCAGGTAGCCGCGAACCGGGCCGTATGCCAGCTCGACAGACGCGCCTTCGTTCCCAGGAGGTCGATAACGGCGATCTGCGGTCGCGAAGCGCCATCGACAGCTGTGAAATTGCCGATGGCCACCAGTTTGCTACCGTCCGGCGAGATGTCGATCTTGGCGGTGAGGGTCACTTCCGAAGTTCTGCTGACCGGAGAAGGTCAAACCCACGAATGGGTCGAAGGCACCAGTCGTGGCGTTGAGCGTTGCCAAGTACCCTTGCGCGACCGAGTCGATCTGCGTCCAGCTTCCCGCGATGAAGAGCCGGTTTCCGATCCGGCGCATGTCCTTCACGCGCCCGTCGAAGGCCGGCACGGTGAAGCCCGACACCGGCGTGCCGTCGGTCAGGTTGATCGGGCAAGGCTCTTGGACCGCACACCGTTGACGTTGGCGAACTCGCCGCCCACATAGACCGACTGCCCGTCCTCCGAAGCCACAAGGGACGAGACCTCGCCGTCCGTGCTCGGAGTGAACGTCGTGGAGATCCGACCGGTGCGGGCGTTGAGCGCGAAGATGTTGGCACGGTCGAGGATCACGTTGCTCTCATCGTCGCGCACCTGGCTGAAGGTGCCACCCACGATCAGTGTGTCGCCGACCCGCAGGAGTGCCTTGACAGAGCCGTCGACGACGTGGGGCGTCCAGTTGGAAGGGTCAGGCGCTGACCACACCGGCCTGTGGCGGCTGGACCGCGCCTGCCGTCGACACGCCCAGCGCCACCGATGCGAGGGCGACGACCAGCGCAAGAAGCCGGCGAGGCGGATTGCTCCGACCGCCCGATGACGCGCTGGTGCGACTAGTGCCCGACAGCCCGTCGTCACGTCGTGAACGGAAGTGCATGTCGCCCCCTGCTCGATCCCCGGTGCCAGCATATCGACGCTCAGTGACGTGCGCGGTCGGTTCGTCGATCACGGGCATCTTAGTCGCCGATCGGCCACGGCACGTGTCCGGGAACCGCGCCGGACAGCGGCCCGGTTCCCAGGATCCGTCGAACCGACTCGAGGCACATCGACGGCACAGCGTTCGCAGCGGCTGGACACCGGCAGGGTGTGACCTAGCGGTGCCAGGCCGGCGGCCTGCCCAACAAGTCGGCAAGACGCTCGTCGAAGGGCGCGTAGTGGTCGTGCAGCCTGCGCGCAAGGTGCGCAGGGATGCTGCTCGAGGCGTCGTAGCCGTTGAGGTGCTTGAAGGACGGCGGATACCGCTCGGGAAGCCCAAGGAACTCGAGCAACCCGCGATAGGACTGTTCCGGCGCCCTTAGGTAGCCTTCGCTTTCCATGACGTGCACGCGCTCGGAGCCTAAGGCGTCGTAGAGTCTGCTGATCTGGTCGGCGTACTGACCGCGCTGGACGTAGGCGTGGTGCCGGTGGGTGAAGCTCGGTATGCCGGGTCCTCGAGCAGCCGTTCCGCCTCGCCGGCGGTTCGCTCCGGCTCGAGGTCGAGCGCGCGCTCGAACGACTCTGTCTCGAAGCCCCGGGCGAGCTCGTGCTTGTAGGCCGAGTAGGCGCGCTCGACCGGGTCGCGCAGCATCGCCAGGATCTGGACGTCCGGGCAGGTCGCGGGCGATCCGCTCCGCGGCGCGCGGGTGGAACATGTAGTAGCCGCTGGCCTCGAAGAGTGACCGGGTCGCCGACCGCGCCGCGGCTGCGCGTCTGGCGACGAGCGCCGGTGGGGAAGTGCCCCCGGTACCACGAGATGCCCCGGCCGTAGTTGACGTCGAAGTAGTTGACGCCCTTGTGGTAGTTGGCGGAGTGAGATGACAGCGGGTGCGACATCAGCGCGCGGAACAGCGACGTCGTCCCGCCCCGCTGCGCCCCGACCATGATGAAGTCGGGAGCTCTCGCTGAGGCAGTCACGGCGCCGACGCGACGCGAAACCCTTCGACCGAAGGTCTTGACGCTCTGGGGCGCACTTCGGCGCTGGTCCACAACGCGTTGGCCAGGCCGGTGACGGTGCCGTTCATGTTGCTTGCTCCGAAGGCCGAGGTTTCCTGCGAAGGTAACCGACCAAAGGGAGGCACGTGAGGGAACCACGAGGATCGCGATGCCTTTCGCACGGAGAGCGCTTCAACGGCAGCCGCCTAGGTCGACCTGCGGACTCCGGACGAAAGGTTGCAGTTCGACGTGGGTCAGCGGAGTCGACCCCGGAATGCTCAGCTCGAGCTGGACAGCGCCGCCGGCCTGCACGTCGACCTCGTGGCGCAGCGACCAGCCAGTCGCCCTCGTCACCGGTGACGAACAAGCTCGCCGCGCCATCGACGGTCGAGCCCGCCGACGCCGCGGTTTCGCGGGCACGTACCAGGACACGGTGACCCGGTGCGTCGTGCAGGGCGTCGTCGAGCTTGCTGCCTATGTAATACGAGACCTCGGCCGGCGCCTGAATTGGTCAGGGTCATCGAGACGTTCGAGCCGTCGCCGGTGCAGCTCGCGGCGATGGCGGCGTCGAGGAGTAGTCGAGCTTGGAGGCGTCGGCATTGGTGACGTAGACAGCAACACGGTCGCCGCGGTCGCCCAGCTCGCCGGCGTACGCGACATCGCGGAGACTCCTGCTCGTCCTCGCGACTGGACCACACCGTCACGTGGCCGCGCGCCTCAGAGGACACGAGGGCCTGCCCGAGTCCCCACCAGGTCGGCGCCAGGCTGCATCGCTGCCGAATACTCCCCGTACCACGTTCTCCAGCGTAGTCGTCGCGCACCTCGGAGAGGCCACCGAGGAGCTCGTATGCGTCGTGCATCAGCAGGTCGACGGCGTTGTCGGCGTTGACCTCGGGGCCACCTGGCACGGCAACGGCACCGGTGACGCCGAGCATCTGTTGCAAGGCCACGGGATCGAGCGCGATCACGCCATCGGGCGCCGGCCGGCCGGACTGCTGCCACAGGTGGCTCAGCAGCTGGGCAGCCTGCGGGAAGTCCGGACTCATCGTGAGGTTGGCGACGTGGCTCAGCTGCTCACCAAACAGGGCGACTGCCCCGGGTACGGAATCGAGGCCGGCCCGATCGATCTGGAGGAGGGCATCGTTGCCTAGCGTTTCGACCAGCGCCAGCTTGCCACTCTCAGCTCGGACGAGGGCGAACGTGCCGACGATGCCGCCGGTCGGTCGAGCCTCGGCGGGATTCTGCAGGACGAGCAAGTAGTTTCGCGGTCCGTCAACGCCCAGAAAACCGGGCATGTGCCGCACGAGCCCCGCCAAATCGTGTGAGCGGTCGGCCAGCTCGGCGAGGCCGTCGCGAGCCTCCTCGACCGGCTCGCGCAGCGGGCCTACCAGTGCGCCGGTTTCGATCGCGGCGACATCGGCCGCGACGCCGGCGATCGTCTCGTCAGCCGGAGCCATGAGGGCACTCAGGTCGGCTAGCAGCGTGACGTCGACCCCGCCACCGGTCGACATGCCGTCGGCACCTTCAAGGCTCTGAAGGAGTGGGTCGAGCGCATCCTGCGAGATCCGGTCAAGACCTCCGGTCAGCACCTGCACCGCGTCGACGTCGTCGCCGACCATCGGCAACCAGGCCGCGATATCGAGCGGCAGTGCATGGGCGGCCCCCGACGCCTTGCTGGCAGCGACCCGCAGCCTGTCACCGGCGGCCCGGGCACCCACCCAGTCACGTGACTCCAGTCGTTCCTCGAGGTCTGCCTGAGCGGCGCGTGCATCGCGGGCGGCGGCCACGATGTTGCGCGACTCGAGTGCGCCCCAGACGGCGAGCCCGAGGGCGATAAGCAGGAGCGCGACCAGCCCGAGCAGCCAGCGACGCCGTCGCGACCGGCCCTTCCGCGGCGCTTCGCCTGCGGGCTCGGTCGAGGTCGTGGCCTGCATGGTCACCCGTTTACCGTACGGGCGCGTGATCGAGCTCGGAGGCGATTCAGCCAGTTCGGTGCCGGCCGTGCCGTCTCAGCCTCGCCAGGGCAGCCGCCAGCAGCCCTACGGCAGCCGCACCTGCCGCCACCGGCCAGACGTACGAACGGGTCGCTCGCGGCTCGGGCTCTGCGGGCGCACCTTGGGCCGGCTCGGTGGCAGTCGTCGTCGCCTGCGTCGGCATGGGCGTCGGCGTGCTGGGTGCCGCGCTCGGCGGCGCGGCGCGATTGCCCAATGGGAGCCGCCAGACCGCGCTCCCGGCGCCCTCGCTGCCGAGCAACAGCGCGGTGCCATCGACGGCAGCGGTCACGGACTCGCCGACGCTCATGCGCGGCAGCTCCATGATGGCCTGCTCTACTCCGCCCGGTCGGTCGTAGAGCCGTACGCGGGTGTTGTTGCGCAGCGCAACCCGCCCGTCGGCGAGGAACGTGCCGTCGGACACGAGAGTCGGACCGGTCCCAATGGGGGTGAACACATTGGGCTGGTCGGCCACCAGTCGTTCCGGCCCGGCGTAGACGACACCGCCGCCGTCCCGCTTCTCGACCAGGAACACTTGGTTGGTCACAGGGTCGACCAGGATCGTCTCGACGTCGGGGAGTCGGCCGTCCGCGTACGACACCGGGAACCGCTCGGCCGGGACGCTCCCGGATGCGAGCTCGCTGGGCTCCGCGACCACGTACACGCTCGGCTGTGGCCGCAGCGAGAGGTTGGCCCCGGTGTCGGCGACGAACAAAGCCGCCGACCCATCTGGGCCGCGGCCCATCGCGACCGCCTCCCAGTCGACGTTCAGCGCGCCCTCGACGTCGAGCGTCGCGACCGTCGCTCCGGCCTGGTCGACCGCGAACAGCCGGGCAGGGTTGCCGCTGTCGTTGTGGGTCCAGACCACGCCGGGGTGGACGACGCTCGCAGCCAGCCCGCTCGACTCGATGATCGCCGGGTCGGCGAACCGGAACGCCTCGGCCGGCTGACCGATCGCGGCAGCGTGCAGCAGGGCCACCACTGCCCACGCCTGCATCGCCACCCGGTGAGGTTAGCCGGGCATGGCGCCAGGTTGGCCCGCCTCTACGACCCAGCTCGCCGACGTGCGTACGGGCGAGGAGTCCGAAGCGATCGAGTCGACGACGCGGAACTGCGTCCGCCACGTGGAGCGGTCCACGTCGCAACGGAGGTAGCCGTGGGTCGTGCCATCGAAGTAGCGCACGTGCGGGTTGAGCGCGGCGTTGGACGCGATGATGATCGGGATGAAGGGCGGCGGGAACGCGGAGGTCACGGACGTCGCCACGAACTCGGTGCCCACGATCGGGGAGGCTGGGTCGTCGAAGTTGGGCCGCAGGTCGTTGACCCAGGTGGAGTGGATGTCGCCGGTGAGGACGATCGGGTTGGGTACGGCGGCATCGCGGACGTGCTCCAGCGTGCGGGTGCGGAACGGGACGTAGCCGTCCCACTGGTCGAGGTTCGCGATCTGCGGCGGGACCTGCGTCGGGTTGAGGAACCGCGTCTGCCCGAGGATGGTCTGCTGGGCGAGGACGTTCCACAGCGCGTGCGTGTCGGCGAGCCCGTCCCTGCAGCCATTGCTCCTGCGTCTCCCCGGTCAGCGTGCCGGCGGCGTTGCTGGTGCCGCAGAACACCGGGCCGAGGTCGCTGGGTACGCCGCACGGCTGGTCTGTGCGGTATTGCCGTGTGTCCAGCACGTTGACCCGGGCAAGGTCGCCATAGTCGAAGCGTCGATAGATGAGGAAGTCGGCCGAGCCGATCTCGTACGACGCGCGGATCGGCATGTGCTCCCAATAGGCCTGGTACGCCGCGGCCCGCTGCGCGCGGAACGTCGCCGGGTCCTGGCGGCGGTCTCCGGCGTCGTCCACCTCGTCGATGTCGTTGGCGTAGTTGTTCTCCACCTCGTGGTCGTCCCAAGTCACGACGAAGGGGAACGCGGCGTGCGCGGCCTGCAGCGCCGGGTCGGTCTTGTACTGCGCGTGCCGGTTACGGTAGTCGCCGAGCGTGCGCAGCTGGTCGAACCCCGGCTGCTCGGGGGTTGTGTGCTGGCGTACGGCGGTCGGCTGCGGGTCGCCCTCGTAGATGTAGTCGCCGACGTGCAACACGACGTCGAGGTCCTCGGCGGCCAATCCGGCGTAGGCCGAGAAGCGGCCGTTCTGCCAGTCCTGGCAGTTGACGACCCCGAAGGTGAGCGCTGAGACGTCGGCCCCGTTCTTCGGAGCCGTGCGGGTACGTCCCACTGGGCTGATCTCGCCGAGCGCGAAGAACCGGTAGAAGTAGTCCCGGCCGGGGTCCAGGCCTTTCACGTCGACGTGGACGGAGTGCGCGGTATGGGGTCGGGCGAGCGCCAGGCCGCGCCGGGCGACGCTGCGGAACCGCTCGTCGCGCGCCACCTGCCAGAGCACGGGTACGGGTCGGTCCGGCATGCCGCCACCGTTCAGCGGGTCCGGCGCGAGCCGTGTCCACAGCACGACGCTTGTCGGCAGCGGGTCGCCGGAGGCTACGCCGAGCGTGAACGGGTTTCCGGGACGATGCCAGCCGGCCTCGGCCTGGCCGGCAGTCGTGACAAGAAAGGCCGTGGCGCTCGCACCGATCAAGAACCCGCGCCGACCAATGGTGCCGCTGGACTCAGTCATGCGCGCAGCCGATCATGCACGTAGTAAACGGCGCCCCTACGCGGGGGTGAACTGTCGCGGTGGATCATGCGACAAGACGACAATCAACCCGGCAGGACGCTGTTGGTTGTCGGCTTGTCGCATGATCGGCCCGGCGACGTAGGCTGGAGGAACCCCCGGGACTCTCAAACCGGGGCGTCCGTGCTGCCCGAAAGACTGTGCTCTTCGAAGGAGGGCCAATGAGCCTCGGCGGAGTCCTCGACGCCCTGCTCGACGAGACCACGGGTGATCCTGCGCTCCGCGGAGCCGTCCGCGACGCGCAGGAGGGCAGCGCGCGCGAGTTGGACCTCACGGCCCCGCAGGCGCTGCGTCCGTTCATCGTGGCAGCGCTCGCCCGAGCCGCTGACCGGCCGGTCCTAGCCGTGACCGCGACCGGCCGGGAGGCCGAGGACCTCGTCGCCGCACTCGACTGCCTGCTGCCACCCGGCACGGTGGCCGAGTTCCCTGCCTGGGAGACCCTGCCGCACGAGCGGTTGTCGCCGCGGTCGGACACTGTGGGTCGCCGGCTCGCCGTGCTGCGTCGGCTGGTGCACCCCGAGGCGTCCGACTCGCAGCACGGGCCGCTCCACGTTGTGGTCGCTCCCGTGCGCAGTGTCCTGCAGCCGCAGGTCAAAGGTTTGGCCGACCTCGAGCCAATACGGCTGCGAGCCGGCGACGAGGTGAGCCTCGACGACATCGTGCGGGGACCTCGCGGCGGCTGCTTACACGCGGGTCGACCTGGTGGAGCGGCGCGGAGAGTTCGCGGTGCGAGGCGGCATCGTCGACGTGTTCCCGCTGACCGACGAGCACCCGGTCCGGGTGGAGCTCTGGGGTGACGAGGTCGAGGAAGTCCGCTCATTCTCGGTCTCCGATCAGCGCTCGCTCGCCTCGCTCGATGGAGGGCTGTGGGCACCGCCCTGCCGCGAGCTCTTGCTCACCGACGACGTCCGTGAGCGGGCGCGAGCGCTCTCGGTCCAGCATCCCGAGCTCGCCGAGATGCTCACCAAGCTGGCCGAGGGCATCGCGGTCGAGGGTATGGAGTCGCTGGCGCCCGTTCTCGTCGACGACATGGAGCTGCTGCTCGACCTGGTGCCTCGTGACACGCACGTGCTGGTCTGCGACCCCGAGCGCGTTCACACGCGTGCGCACGACCTGGTGGCGACCAGCCAAGAGTTCCTGGAGGCGTCCTGGGCGGCTGCGGCCAGCGGCGGGCAGTCGCCGATCGACCTCGAGGCGGCGGCTTACCGCACTCTCGGCGACGTGCGACAGCACGCGCTCGGCCGTGGGCTCGCCTGGTGGAGCGTTAGCCCCTTCGGATTCGACGCGGACCTGGCAGTCGAGCTGGACGGTGTCGAGAGTCGGACGTTGTCGGCGCGTCCGGTCGACTCCTACCGCGGCGACGCCGACAGGGCCAACGCCGACCTGCGGGGCGATCGCGGCCGAGTGGGCCGTCGTCGTCACCAGCGAGGGCCACGGCTCCGCCAAGCGGCTAGCCGAGATGCTGGGCAGTTATGGGCTACCGGCGCGGCTCACCGAGGACCTGGTGGCAGCGCCCGAGCGCGGCGTCATCCACGTGACCACCGCAACGCTCGCGACCGGCTTCTACGCCGACGCCGCCCGCCTCGCGTTACTCAGCGAGAGCGACCTGACCGGCAAGGGCGGCGCGTCCACCAAGGACATGCGTCGCATGCCGAGTCGTCGCAAGAACATGGTCGACCCGCTGCAGCTGCGCCCCGGTGACTATGTCGTGCATGACCAGCACGGCGTCGGGCGCTACGTGGAGATGACCCAGCGCACCGTGCAGGGCGCGATGCGCGAATACCTCGTCGTCGAGTACGCGGCGTCCAAGCGCGGGCAGCCCGCCGACCGGCTGTTCGTACCCACCGATGCGCTGGAGCAGGTGACGCGCTACGTCGGGGGTGACGCGCCCACCCTCGACCGCATCGGGGGGTCCGACTGGTCGGCCCGCAAGAGCCGTGCCCGCAAGGCTGTCCGCGAGATCGCTGCCGAGCTCATCAAGCTCTACGCGGCGCGCCAAACCGCGCCAGGCTACGCGTTCGGTCCTGACACGCCGTGGCAGCGCGAGCTGGAGGATGCCTTCCCCTACGTCGAGACTGCCGACCAGCTCACCACGATCGACGAGGTCAAGCGCGACATGGAGCGGTCCATCCCCATGGACCGGGTCATCGCCGGGGACGTCGGTTACGGCAAGACCGAGATCGCGGTGCGAGCGGCTTTCAAGGCGGTCCAGGACGGCAAGCAGGTGGCGGTGCTGGTCCCCACGACGCTGCTCGTCCAGCAGCACCTTCAGACGTTCGCCGAGCGTTACGCGGCGTTCCCCGTCTCCGTGCGGGCGCTGTCGCGGTTCCAGACCGACACCGAGGCTGACGCCGTGGTGACGGGACTCAGCGAGGGCAGCGTCGATGTCGTCATCGGCACGCACCGGCTGCTGTCGGGCACTATGCGGTTCAAGGACTTGGGGCTGCTCGTGGTCGACGAGGAGCAGCGCTTCGGCGTCGAGCACAAGGAGCAGATCAAGCACCTGCGGGCCAACGTCGACGTGCTCACCATGTCGGCGACGCCGATCCCGCGCACGCTCGAAATGTCGATCACCGGCATCCGCGACATGTCCGTGATCCAGACTCCGCCGGAGGAGCGGCACCCGGTCTTGACGTACGTGGGCGGCTACGACGAGAAGCAGGTGACCGCTGCGATACGCCGTGAGTTGTTGCGCGAGGGCCAGGTCTTCTTCGTACACAACCGCGTCGACACCATCGAGCGCGCGGCGGCACGGTTGCGCGAGCTGGTGCCGGAGGCGCGCATCGTCACCGCACACGGCCAGATGGCCGAGCACTCGCTGGAGCAGGTGATCGAGGACTTCTGGGAGAAGCGCGCCGACGTCCTGGTCTGCAGCACCATCGTCGAGACCGGCCTCGACATCTCCAATGCCAACACGCTGATCGTCGACCGGTCGGAGCGGCTAGGCCTATCACAGCTGCACCAGTTGCGCGGTCGGGTCGGCCGCGGCCGCGAGCGCGCCTACGCCTACTTCTTCTACCCACGGGACAAGCCATTGACCGAGGAGGCCTACCAGCGCCTCGCCACGATCGCCCAGTTCACCGATCTGGGTGCCGGCATGCAGGTCGCCATGAAGGACCTCGAGATTCGCGGGGCCGGCAACCTGCTCGGCGCGGAGCAGTCCGGGCGGATCGCCGACGTCGGCTTCGACCTCTACGTGCGCATGGTTGGTGAGGCGGTCGAGGAGTTCAAGGGCGAAGCGCCCTCGGAGGAGCCAGAGGTCCGCATCGACCTGCCGGTCGACGCCCACTTGCCGCACGACTACGTGCCGAGCGAGCGGCTGCGGCTGGAGACCTACCGACGCCTGTCCGAGGCTGAGTCGGAAGCGGCGGTCGACGCCATCCGTGACGAGCTCGACGACCGCTATGGACCCTTGCCCGAGCCGGTGGAAAACCTTCTGGAGGTCGCCCGGTTCCGGGTGCTCGCCCGGCGGGTGGGGCTGCACGAGGTGGTGCAAGCCGGCAACCACGTGCGGTTCGGCCCGGTGGAGCTGCGGGACTCGCAACAGGTGCGGCTCGCCAGGCTCTACCCGAGATCGCTGATCAAGGCCACGGTGCGTACGATCCTTGTGCCGAGGCCGTCGACCCGAGCGATCGGCGGGCAGCCCGTCCGTGACGTCGAGCTGCTGCGCTGGGCCCGCAAGGTGATCGACGATCTCAACCTCGACCGAGAGAGGGCATCGTGATCCGCATCAATCTCCGACGTGGCACCGTCGCAGGCATCGCCGCCGGCACGCTGCTTGCTGCCACTGCATGCGGCGCCGATGAGATCGGTGCGGCGGCAGTCGTGGGGGGCGACCGCATCACGGTGACCACGGTGCAAGACAAGGCCGAGACGTTCCTCGACACGACCGAGGACCCCTCTGGGGTCGACACTGCCGCGTTGCAGCGTCGCATAGTGCAGCAGGACGTCCGGCACGAGCTGCTGACCGATGTCGCCGCAGACACGGGCGCCGCCACGTCGGAGGCTGCCGTCGACGATTTCCTCGAGGAGCTGTCGACGGCGCAGGGCGGCGACCTGACCCAGTTCAAGCTCGAACAAGGCTTCACCGACGAGTCGCTGCGCAGCGCCGTCCACGACGAGCTGCTGCGCAGGGAGTTGGTAGAGGAGCTCGGGTCGGACGAGGCGGTCGAGGAGGCCGTCAGCGCCAAGGCCGACGAGGTCGGCGTGACGGTCAACCGTCGCTACGGCACCTGGGAGGGCAACCAGATCGCCGAGGGTACCGGCGCCATCGCGTCCGTGCTCGACCAGGCCGTGGCCTAGTCCCGGCGTGCCCGACGCGCGCATGGTCGACTCGTACTCCTCGTCACCAGCCCGCGGGTTGCTCCCGGGCTCCTGTCAGCCGCGGCGTGGGACGTGCTGCGATCCGGGCGAGTGCTAGCCGAGTCCGAGGCGACACCGCTGGCCGCATCGTTGTCGGCAGCCGACATCACGGTGGAGCCAGCGGCGCCCGACGTACGCGCTTTGCTCGCGTTGGCGCGCAGCGATCCGCGGCCCATCGTCTGGCTGGTCGGCACTTCCGGCGACGTCGGGCTGACTGACGGCCTGACGGCGGCGGTGCTGGCGTCGGCCGGCGAGCCGATGCCCGAGGTCGAGGTCGTGCACGGGTCCTACGACCTCCCGGGCGCCCGCTTTCTCGACCTTGTCGCACTCATGGACCGGCTACGGTCTCCCGGCGGGTGCCCGTGGGACGGCCAGCAGACGCACGAGTCGCTGGTGACCTATCTGCTCGAGGAGACATACGAAACCATCGAGGCCATCGAGATCGGTGACGACGCGCATCTGCGAGAGGAGCTCGGCGACCTGCTGCTACAGGTGGTCTTCCACTCGCGCATCGCGGAGGAGCGGTCGGCTGAGCCATGGTCGGTCGACGACGTCGCCGGCGGGATCGTCGACAAGCTCGTACGCCGTCATCCGCACGTGTTCGGCGATGGAGAGGCACCCGACCTCGAGACCCTTGATGCCTCGTGGGAGCAGCGGAAGGCGGCGGAGAAGGGCCGGGTGTCGTCGATGGAGGGCGTGCCGCTGGCCCTGCCCGCGCTGTCCCTGGCGTCCAAGCTGCTGCACCGTGCCGAAAAGGCCGGCGTCTATGTGTCAGTGCCCGACGTCGACGATCGACGGCGACATCGGCGACATGCTGCTGGGTGTCGTCGCGGCCGCGCGGGCGCGGGGGGTCGACGCCGAGCAGGAACTCGCGCGCGGCGGCCCGGCGGTTTGCGGCGGCAGTGCGCGCCGCCGAGGCCGAGTCCTGAAAGCACCCTGTCAGGAACGGGGTAATTCGGTGTCGCTATGCGGCACGAAGTTACCCGGGTAGTCCCGGCACATGCGTTGGGATGTGTCCAGCGCCCACCGCGTAGGCTCGACGGCCGTGCGGCCCGCTGACCTGCTGTTCACCAACGGTCCGGTGTTCACCGGCGCCGCGACGCCACCGATCGTCATGGACGTCGCCGTTACCGGTGACCAGATCGTCGCGGTCGGCGACCAGGCTCGTGCGCTGCTGGGCGGAGGCACGGAAGTGGTCGACCTGGCGGGTCGACTGCTGCTTCCCGGGTTTCAGGACGCGCATTGCCACCCCACCCAAGGTGGAGCCGAGCGCCTGCACTGCGATCTGTCCGAGCTGAACGGTCTCGCCGCCTACCAGGGCGCGATCGCGGCCTACGCAGCGCAACATCAAGACACGCCATGGGTGATCGGAAGTGGTTGGCAGCTCGCCGCGTTCACCGGAGGCACGCCGCGCAAGGAAGACCTTGACGCAGTCGTGCCCGAGCGGCCCGCCTACTTCCCCAACCGCGACCATCACGGCGCGTGGGTCAACAGCCGCGCCCTCGACCTGGCCGGGATCACGCGTAGAACTCCCGATCCTGCCGACGGTCGCATCGAGCGCGACGCTGACGGCGAGCCGACGGGAACGCTGCACGAGGGTGCCGTCGCGCTGTTGTTCAAGGTGCTGCCTGAGGAGACGGCAGCCGAGCGCATGGCTGCGTTGCTCGAGGGCCAGCGCCACCTGCTCGCGCACGGCGTGACCGCGTGGCAGGACGCGATCGTGGGCGCCTATCTGGGCCACGCCGATCCCTACGACACGTACGTCGACGCTGCCCGGGCCGGCCAGTTGGTCGCACGGGTCCGCGGCGCACTGTGGTGGGAGCGCGAGCGCGGGCTCGAGCAGCTATCCGAGCTGGTCGCTCGCCGAGACGGCGCGGGAAACGGCCGGTTCGTCGCCGGCAGCGTGAAGATCATGCTGGACGGCATCGCGGAGAACTTCACGGCCGCGATGCTCGACCCCTATTTCGACGGCAACGGCAGTGCGACGAGCCAACCGCGGCATCTCGTTCGTCGATGCTGAGCAGCTCGACACCTACGTCACCGCGTTGGATGTGGCCGGGTTCCAAGTGCATGTGCACGCGATCGGCGATCGGGCCGTGCGCATCGCGCTCGACGCTTTCGAAGCCGCTCGCACGGCCAACGGGCCATCCGCATCCCGCCACCATCTGGCGCACCTGCAGGTCGTCTACCCCGAGGATGTCCCACGGTTCGCCGCGCTCGACGTGACCGCCACTGTGCAGGCGCTCTGGGCGCACCACGAGCCGCAGATGGATGAGCTGACCATCCCGTTCCTCGGCGCTGTGCGGGCAACCTGGCAATACCCGTTCGGAGACCTGCACCGCAGCGGTGCCGCCCTTGCCATGGGTAGCGACTGGCCGGTGACGAGCCCAGACCCCTGGCAGGCCGTGCACGTCGCCGTCAACCGCACGGCGTTCGGCGACGACGCAGAGCCGTTCCTGCCCCATCAGGCGCTCGACCTCGCGCCCACTCTCGCCGCCTACACGTCCGGCTCAGCACGTGTGAACCATCTGGACACGGTTGGCCGCGTCGCGCGCGGCTATGCCGCGGACCTCGTCGTGGCAACGGCCGACCCCTTCGCGTTGCCCGTCAGCGAGATTGGCTCTGTGAGCACTGCGCGCACGTACGTGGATGGGGTGCTCGTCCACGAGCGGTGACGCCTCACCGCACAACGGCGCGCCGTGGGGCGTCTGCGCGTACAACACGGTCCCGTCGTCGAGCCACTCCACCTGATCGTCCACCGTCGGGCGACTCGTACCGTTCGCCGTCCTTCATCGGGAACGCGCAGATGACGATCCTCGCAGCCGGCAGGGTGGCGCGTCAGTCCGTTCACGGCATTGGTCGGTAGGCTCGGGCCCGTCTGAGACGAGCTTCACACGGCAAGGAGACGCCCCGTGGCGACCATCGAGGCCATTGGCGCGCGAGAGATCCTGGACTCGCGCGGCAACCCCACCGTCGAGGTCGAGGTAGCCCTCGACGACGGCACGATCGCCCGTGCGGCCGTGCCCAGCGGAGCGTCCACCGGTGCCTTCGAGGCGGTCGAGCTTCGCGACGGCGACACCGGCCGCTACCAGGGCAAGGGTGTGGAGAAGGCCGTGCTCGGCGTGCTCGACGACATCGCTCCCGAGCTGCTGGGCTACGAGGCGAGCGAGCAGCGCCTCATCGACGAGCGGATGCTCGACCTCGACGGCACGGCCAACAAGTCCAAGCTCGGCGCCAATGCGATCTTGGGCGTCTCGCTCGCCGTGGCCAAGGCCGCAGCCGAGTCGGCCGAGCTGCCGCTGTTCCGCTATGTCGGCGGGCCCAACGCACATGTCCTGCCCGTGCCGATGCTCAACATCCTCAACGGTGGCGCGCACGCCGACTCCAACGTCGACGTCCAGGAGTTCATGATCGCCCCGATCGGTGCCGAGAGCTTCCGCGAAGCGATCCGCTGGGGCGCTGAGGTCTACCACGCGCTCAAGAGCGTGCTCAAGGAGCGCGGCCTCGCCACGGGCCTGGGCGACGAGGGCGGCTTTGCGCCCAACCTGCCGAGCAACCGCGAGGCGCTCGACCTGATCGCCGTCGCGGTCGAGAAAGCGGGCTTCAAGTCCGGCACCGACGTCGCGTTCGCGCTCGATGTGGCGGCCACCGAGTTCTTCAAGGACGGGTCGTACGCGTTCGAGGGCGCAAGCAAGTCCGCCGAGCAGATGATCGCCTACTACGCCGACCTGCTCTCCGCCTACCCGCTCGTGTCGATCGAGGACCCGCTCGCCGAGGACGACTGGGCCTCCTGGACCGCGCTCACCGCCGAGCTCGGTGGCCGGGTGCAGATCGTGGGCGACGACCTGTTCGTGACCAACGTCGAGCGGCTGCAGCGCGGCATCACCGAGTCGGCTGCCAACGCATTGCTCGTCAAGGTCAATCAGATCGGCTCGCTCACCGAGACACTCGACGCGGTCGCCCTGGCCCACCGCAGCGGCTTCCGCTGCATGATGAGCCACCGCTCCGGCGAGACCGAGGACACCACGATCGCCGACCTGGCCGTCGCGACCGACTGTGGCCAGATCAAGTCGGGAGCACCCGCCCGGTCCGAGCGGGTGGCCAAGTACAACCAGCTGTTGCGCATCGAGGAGGAGCTCGACGACGCCGCGCGCTACGCCGGAGCAAGCGCGTTCCCGCGGTTCCGGGCCTGATTCGTGGCGACACGCCGGGGCCCAGGGAGCCGACCGGGGGGTGGTCCGCAAGGGCGCCGCTCCACCGATCGGCAGCCCCGTTCCGGAGCTGCTCCGCGTCCGGCCGCCCGCACGCGGCCCGGCCCGACAGCTGGTCGGCCGGCTGAAACACCGGCACCTGACGGGGACGGCACAGCGCAGGCCGCTCGGCGATCGTCGTACACGGGGCGCGCCGCACTGTTGGCGTTGCTGCTCGTTGTGCTGGCGGTCTCCTACGCCTACCCGCTGCGCACCTGGTTGGAGCAGCGCGCCGACATCTCCGATCTCCGCGCCGAACGGGCCGACCTCGAGGCGCAGGTCCGCGACCTCGAGGCGCAGCAGCGAGCGTCTGGGAGGATCCCGCCTACGTGCAGCAGCAGGCGCGAGATCGGCTGCACTTCGTGCTGCCCGGCGAGGTGGGCTACGTCGTCGTCGACGGGGAGGGCGAGCAGGTCGGCGCGCTCCCCGACCCGGCAGCCGTCGACCCCGAGGCGACCGGCCCATGGTGGTCAAAACTCTGGGGGACCGTCGAGGCAGCAGCGGCGGAGCCCGCCGTCGACGAGCCACAGCCCTGATGGCCCTGCCGCCCCTGCCTCCGGCCCAGCCTGAGGCAGCGACCGGGCACGACCTCGCGGCGATGCAAGCCCAGCTCGGCAGGCCGCTGCGCGGTGCGGTGTCGGTCGCGCATCGTTGTCCTTGCGGTCTGCCCGACGTGGTCGAGACGTCGCCACGGCTGCCAGGTGGCACACCGTTCCCAACGCTCTACTACCTGACCTGCCCGCGCGCGACCGCGGCCACGAGCACGCTCGAGGCCACCGGCATGATGCGCGAGATGACTGGGCGCCTGCACTCCGATGTCGACCTGGCCCGTCGCTACCGCTCGGCGCACGACAGCTACCTCGCGCGCCGCGAGGAGATCGAGCATGTCGACGAGATCGCCGGCATCACGGCAGGCGGCATGCCCGATCGCGTCAAGTGCCTGCATGTGCTGGTCGCCCATGCCTTGGCTGTCGGTCCTGGAGTCAACCCCCTCGGTGACGAGGCGGTGGCCGCCCTGCCGGAGTGGTGGGCAGGCGGTCCTTGCGTGGCTATCGATGAGGGTGCGTCGTGACTCGCGTCGCCGCGATCGACTGCGGCACCAACTCGATCCGCCTGCTCGTCGCCGACATCACGGTCGAGGCGGGCAACTCCACGCTGGTCGATCTCGACCGGCGCATGGAGATCGTGCGGCTCGGCCAAGGCGTCGACCGCACCGGCCGACTCGCGCCGGAGGCGCTTGATCGTACGTTTGCCGCGTTGCGCCGCTTTGCCGATCGCATCGACGAGCTCGGCGCCGAGCGCGTACGCATGGTCGCCACCAGCGCGACCCGCGACGCGGCCAACCGTGACGAGTTCGTCGCCGGGGTGCAAGACATCCTCGGTGTGCCGCCGGAGGTGGTGTCCGGAGGCGAGGAGGCGCAGCTGTCGTACGTCGGCGCGACCCGCGAGCTGGGCGACGACATGACACCTCCCTACCTCGTCGTGGACATCGGCGGCGGGTCCACCGAGCTCGTGCTCGGCAATGGCACCATGCGGGGCGCAATCTCGGTCGACATCGGGTGCGTGCGGCTCACCGAGCGCCACTTCCACGACGATCCGCCGACCGCGGGCCAGGTGGCCGAGGCGCGTGCCGACATCGAGGCTGCGCTGGGGCGCGTCGAGCAGGCCGTGCCGATGCACGAGGCCCGGACGCTTGTCGGACTGGCGGGGTCCGTGACCACAGTCGGCGGCATCGCGCTCGACCTGCCGGCGTACGACGCGATCGCCATCCATCACTCCCGAGTGGCTGCGCGGACCGTACGCGAGATCAGCGATCGGCTGATCGCGCTCGACCACGATGCGCGCGCGGCGATCCCGGTCATGCACCCCGGCCGGGTGGATGTCATCGCAGCCGGTGCCCTCGTCCTCCGCGCCATCGTCGATCGTGTCGGCGCTGCCGAGGTCGTCGTCAGCGAGCACGACATCCTCGACGGCATCGCGTGGAGCTGCGTCGGCTGAGCGCCGGCACATTCCCTCCGCCCGGCAGCCCGTCGTTCGGCAGGACCCGCGGTATTGACGCCTGGTGGCGGCGCCCCCTATGTTTCCCGAGGACGCTCTGAAAGTTGCGTAAACGTTCCGGTCTCTGCTCCGAAAGTTTCGGAATCACGAGAGGGAGGCACGTCCGCATGAAGTCCGCACGCATTGCCCTCATCGCCGCCGTCGTCGGAGCCAGCGCACTCGGAGGGCTTGCCCAGTCGGGTGCGCAGTCGCAGGACAGGCACAGCGGCGGCGGGCAGGTCCAGACGATCGACCAACCGTTGCGCGACCTCGCCAAGCGGCTCGACCTGCGAGTTGGCACGGCGGTCGACATGAGCGCGCTCGTCACCGACGCGACGTACCGCGATCGGGTCGCTGACGAGTTCTCCGCCGTCACCGCCGAGAACGTGATGAAGTGGGAGAGCCTGGAGCCGGCCCGCGGTCAGTACAACTGGGGTCCGGCCGACGAGCTCGTCGACTTTGCGCGGCAGAACGGGCAGCGCGTCCACGGGCACACGCTGATCTGGCACAACCAGCTGCCCGGCTGGCTCACGCAGGGCCTGGCCGACGGGTCCATCACGTCCGGCGAGTTCCGGGACATCGTCCGCGAGCATGTGACGACGGTTGTCAGCCACTTCAAGGGCCGGATCTGGCACTGGGACGTCGTCAACGAGGCGTTCACCGACGGTGACAACCCCGTCCTGCGCGACACGATCTTCCGACAGCACATGGGCGACGCCTACATCGCCGACGTGCTGCGGTGGGCTCATGCTGCCGACCCCAAGGCCGAGCTGTGGCTCAACGACTACGCGATAGACAACGTCAATCCGAAGAGCACGGCCTACTACGAGTTCGCGAGGCAGCTGTTGCGGCAGCGCGTGCCACTCACCGGCATGGGTTTCCAGGGACACCTGGACCTGCAATACCCGATCCCGATCGACGCGGTTGACAACCTGCGTCGCTTTGACGCACTGGGACTCACGACCGGCTTCACCGAGGTGGACGTGCGCTACTTCCTGCCGGGAGACACCTACAAGACGGCCGGCCAGGTCGGGAGCTTCACGACGCTGCTGCAGGCTTGCTTGCTGACCGACGGCTGCGAGATGTTCACGCTGTGGGGCTTCACTGACAAGTACTCGTGGGTTCCGGGCTTTTTCGGAAACCAGGGCGAAGCCACACCTCTGGATGAGAGCTTCCAGCCAAAGCCTGCTTACCGCGGCCTGCAGCAGACGCTCTCCTTGGCCGCCAGCGGTGCTGGCAGTCACCGGTGAGCTAGGCGGCCTCGGCCTCAGCCAGCTCGAGCGTGTGCAGCGCATCGCGGCGCCGGAGCTGCGCGTCGCGCAGGTCGGCCTCGTGCTGCGGCGTCGGGTCGCGGCGGTTGATGGCCTCACGCGCGGCCTCGGCGCGGGCTGCCTCGATGGCTCGCGCACGTGCTCGGTCTATGTCGGTCATGGCACCGACCGGGTCAGTGAGTGTGATTGTCATGGCGGATCTCCTTCCGCCTTGAATACGACGCCGAAGCCCCTTCGGTTCGGTCGTCGATGGGAGGAGCCCGTATCACTTCGCGGTGATACACGGCTCGGTCCGAGAGACTGTCGGGATGACCCGGACTGTGCTGCTGCCGCATCCAGTGGTCGGCGGGCGGTTCGCGAGTCCAGTCGCGCCGGGCACCGGATGGCCAGACGACCCGGCGTCGCCACGTACGCCGGTGGCGCACGATGTCGAGAACGTACGGGTTCTGGCAGGCGGCGCGGCAGGCCTGACCGAGCTGACCGCACGCGAGTCCGTGTGCCGCGCCTGCCCTCGACTCGTCGCCTGGCGTGAAGATGTGGCCGCCACCAAGCGGCGGGCGTTCGCTGGTCAGCCGTACTGGGGTCGGCCGGTGCCGGGCTGGGGTGATGACCGCCCGGAGGTCCTCGTGCTGGGCCTCGCGCCGGCGGCGCACGGCGGCAACCGGACAGGCCGCATCTTCACGGGCGATCGCAGCGGTGACTGGCTGTTCGCGGCGCTGCACCGTGCGGGTCTGGCGTCGCAGCCGACGAGCACGCACGCCGGCGACGGGCAGCGCCTGCTGCACACTCGTATCGTCGCGGCTGTGCGGTGCGCGCCGCCCGCCAATGCGCCCACTCCGGACGAACGCGACACCTGCCGCCCGTGGCTCGTGCGCGAGGTGGAGCTGGTCAGACCGACTTTGCGCGCGGTGGTGGCGCTCGGCGGCTACGCCTGGACTGCCGCTCTGCGCAGCCTCGGCGACGTTGGACTGGCTGCGCCACGACCCCGCCCGCGGTTCGGCCACGCGGCGGAGGCGATGCTCGGTGACGTGCTGCTGATCGGGTCCTACCACCCGAGCCAACAGAACACCTTTACCGGCAAGCTGACCGAACCCATGCTCGACGCTGTGCTTGACCGGGCCGCCAGATTCGCTCGTGAAATTTTTCACAAGCAGCAGTAGTTTGGTGGATATGGAGCAGCAACCGCACATCCTCATCCTTGGTGGCGGCTACGTCGGCCTCTACACGGCGCTGCGTCTGCAGCGAAAGCTGCGCCGCGGCGAGGCCCGCGTCACTGTCGTCGACCCCCGTCCGACCATGACCTACCAGCCGTTCCTGCCGGAAGCTGCGGCCGGGTCACTCGAGCCGCGGCACGTAGTGGTGACGTTGCGGCAGGTGCTCAAAGATGCGGAGGTCCGCACCGGCCGGGTGAGCGATATCCGGCACGCCGACCGCCGCGTCACCGTGACACCCAACGAAGGAAGCCCGTACGAGATCACCTATGACCACCTAGTGGTTGCTCTGGGCTCGGTGTCGCGCACCCTGCCCATCCCCGGCCTCGCCGAGCAGGGCATCGGGTTCAAGCAGGTCGAGGAAGCCATTGCGCTGCGCAACCACGTGCTCGACCGGCTCGACATCGCCGGTTCGACCGACGACAAGGAGATCCGGCGGCGCTCGCTGTCCTTCGTGTTCGTCGGTGGTGGCTACGCCGGCATCGAGGCACTCGGTGAGCTCGAGGACATGGCGCGTTACGCCACGCGCTATTACGACACGATCGAGCCATCCGACCTCAACTTTGTCCTCGTCGAGGCGGCCGGTCGGATCCTGCCTGAGGTAGGCGAGGACATGGGGCGCTACACAGTCGACGAGCTGCGTCGTCGCGGCATCGACGTACGGCTCGACACCCGCCTTGAGTCCGTCGTTGACGGGCATGTCGTGCTCTCTGACGGCACGACCTTCGAGTCCGACACGATCGTGTGGACGGCAGGTGTCAAGGCCAACCCGGTGATTGCGAGCTCCGACCTGCCGCTCGACGACAAGGGACGGCTCAAGGCAACGCCGGAGCTGCGCGTCGAGGGGCTGGACAATGTGTGGACGGCCGGCGACATCGCGGCGATCCCCGACCTCAGCAGCGACATCCCCGGTGCAACAACAGGCCCGTCGGCGCAGCATGCGGTGCGCCAGGCCCGCCGGCTTGGCGACAACATCGTGGCCACTCTGCGCGGCGAGTCGCCAAAGGAGTACGTCCACAAGTACGTCGGTTCCGTCGCGAGCCTCGGTCTGCACAAGGGTGTTGCGCAGGTCTACGGGGTCAAGGTGCGTGGTCTGCCCGCGTGGTTCATGCACCGCACCTATCACCTGAGCCGCGTGCCGACCATCAACCGGAAGGCGCGGATCACGCTCGACTGGACGCTCGCGCTGTTCTTCCCACGCGAGGTCACCTCGCTCGGACGCATGCATTCGCCGCGTGAGGAGTTCGAGTCGGCGGCCCGGGTCCGACCGTGACCCTGCTGGCGATCACGGTCTTCGGGCACGATCGGCCGGGGATCATCGCCGACGTCACGGCGGTCCTTGCAGACCTCGGCACCAATCTCGAGGACACGACGATGACGCTGCTGCGCGGCCACTTCGCGATGACTCTCGTGGCCGCGTCGCCGCGCAGCACTGCCGAGGTGCAGGCGGCGCTCGCACCCTTGGCGGTTGATGGGCTGCTGGAGGTCTCCGTGCGGGAGGTGCCGCCTGAGTCCGATCCAGAGCACGCCGGGACTCCGTACGTGCTCAGCGTGCATGGCGGTGACCGCCCCGGCATCGTCTCGGCGGTCACCAGGACACTCGCCGCTGTGGGCGGCAACGTCACGGACCTGACGACGCGCTTGACCGCAGACCTTTACGTCATCGTGGCGGAGGTCGACGTGCCGGCCGCCGCTGATGTCGGCGCGCTGCGCGCCGACCTGGAGGGCGTCGGCCGGCGGCTCGGTGTCGAGGTGCGCCTGCGTCCGCAGGACACCGACGTGCTGTGACGATTGCCAGGGAGGGTGCGCGACGTCGTACGCGCTCCGCACGCAGTCCTTGGCACTCCTTCCGCAGCGGTCGACCCGTTGGCGGCGGAGTCCGCACAGCTCGCGGCTGACTTGGTCGCGACCATGCGGCATGCCCCGGGCTGCGTCGGGCTGGCCGCAGTGCAGGTCGGGGTCGGTGCCGACCTGTTCGTCGTGGACGTCAGCGGCCATCCCAAGACGCGGACCAGCCACGGCCTCGTTGTGCTCGCCAACGCCCGGGTGGTCGAGTCCAGTCGCAACGAGAAGGCGCGGGAGGGCTGCCTCTCGGTGCCAGACCTCACCGGCGACGTCAAGCGGGCGACCCGGGTCACCGTGGTGGGGCAGGTGCCAGCATTCGCCGGACGAGGTCAGCATCCAGACCGATGGGTTCGAAGCGCGCGCGATCCAGCACGAGATCGATCATTGCTCCGGGCTGCTGTTCCTTGACCGCGTCGCCGGCGCGCATGGGCTCTTTCCGCGCAAGGTGTACCTGTAACCTCGCGACCGGAAGGCCCCCGTAGCCCAATCGGCAGAGGCAGGCGGCTTAAACCCGCCACAGTGTGGGTTCAAATCCCACCGGGGGCACCTGTCGCCACCCCTCCCCGCAACGTCCGAGCAACCGTGCGCGATTGGCCACGTTCCTTCGGACGCAACGAGCGATGGCGTCGCCTCAGGGGAGCGCGATGACCATGCCGGCGGTGGCGACGTTGACCTCTCCGCCGTGCGCTTCCTCGGCGGCAGCGCGGGCGGCGCCGGGATCGGTGCCGGGCATGAGGTGGGTCAGCATCAGGCGCCGGACGCCGGCAGCAGCAGCCTGCTGGCCCGCTGTGATGGCGCTGGACATAAAGCTCCGCGAGTCCTCCGGCACCTGGTCGACATGGCTCGCCTCGGCAACCAGGAGGTCAGCGCCACGCGCGAGGTCGGCCACGTCGGGACTCGGGCCGGTGTCACCCGTGTAGACAAGAACCGCGCCGCCCGCAGTCAGACGCACCCCCGCGTTGGGCAGCCAGTGCGGCAGCAGCCGCGTCCCGGCATCGAACGGCCCGATCTGCAAGTGGCTGCCGGGGGTGAACTCGTGCAGGTCGTATGCCGAGTCGAGCATCCCGGGGCGGTCCAAGGCGAGCACGGCATCCAGCGCACCCGGAGGCGCAAAGATCGGTAGTGCCCCGCGCGGGTCGTCGCGTATTACTCGCGCTCGCAGCAGCGGATTGAGGTCGGCGCAGTGATCGGGATGTCCGTGGCTGATGAACACCGCGTCGACCTCGGCGGCCGTGATGTGTTGCAGCAGCCGTGGCACCGTCGCATAGCCGAGATCCACGAGCAGCCGGAACCCGTCGTGCTCGACAAGGTAGCCACTGCACGCCTGGCCGGCGTCCGGCCAGGCACCCATTGCGCCGAGAACCGTGAGCCGCATCCTCCCGACGCTAGCGATTGGGAACCGTGCTCGCCATGCGCCGTACGGCCTCCTCGAGGATCTCCGGCGATGTCGCGAAGTTGAGCCGGACGAAGTCCTCTCCACCGGTGCCGAAGACGTGGCCCGGCACCAGCGCCACACGTCCCTCCCGTTCGAAGACCGCAGCCGGGTCGGCCAGGCCCAGCGGGGAACAGTCGAGCCAGGCGAGGTAGGTCGCCTCGAGTTGTTCGGGATGCCATGTCAGTGCCGGAAGGTGCTTGGCAAGCAACTCAGCCAGGAGGTCGCGGTTGTGGCGGAGGGCGGCACGAAGCGATGCGAGCCAGGGCTCGCCTTCTGCGAACGCAACCGTGCTTGCTACTGCACCCAGCAGCCCGGCGCTCTCCCTCATTTCGCTACCCATGGCCAGCAGTCGTCGCCATCCCGAGACCGAGCCGGCAATCGCCAAAGCGCACTTGAGCCCCGGGACGTTCCACGCCTTCGACGCCGACGTGAAAGTGATTGCCTCCTGCGGCGAGGCACCGTCGAGCGACGCGAACGGCGTGAACGTGTGCGGCTCGTGCACGAGCGGCGCATGGACCTCGTCTGCGAGGACGAGCACACCGAACCGATCTGCGAGATCGGCCACTGTCTGCAGCTCGGCGCGCGTCCAGACGCGACCCACCGGGTTGTGGGGGCTGCAGAGGAGATAGGTTCGCGCCCCCGCGGCGAACGCCGCCTCTAGGCCGGCGACATCGAGCGCAAACCGACCGTCGGCGTCACGAACAAGCGGCACCTCCACCAGTTCACGGCGGGAGTGCTCGAGGGCCTGGAAGAACGGCTCGTAGACCGGCGGGTTGATGACCACCTTGGCGCCGGGATCCGTGCCGGCGAGCAGCAGATGGAACACGCCGTCCATGACGTCAGGCACGGCAACGACGCGACGCGGGTCGGTGGCGAGTCCCCAGTTGCGCTTCGCGAAGGCGGCGTAGGCCTCGGGCAGCCCTTGCCAGCTCACGTAGCCGAAGTCACTGCCTGCCACCAGCCGTTCGAGTGCCGTACGGATCGGCGGCGCGACCCGTACGTCCATCTCCGCGACCCACAGCGGAAGAACGTCGGGATCCTTGTACTGCCACTTCGCGCTGCGACGTTGCCGGAGCTCGTCCAGAGTCAGGTCGAAGACCACACCCAGACGTTAGGCGGGTGGTCTGACAAGGGCAGGCCCTTGCCCTGTGATCTCTCCCTAGGAATCACGCGGCACCGCTAGACGTTACGTGGGGGCGGTGATGTCGCCCACGGCGACTGGTGTTCGGCTAGATCACAACGGCCCCGGGCGAAACAGCACATTTGCCCGCCAGCGGGGAACGCGGACGGCCGGCCCGCCGTTAGGCTGGGAGACCAGTCCCCGCGACGCGGGTTCCTTCGGAGGAGTGTCATGCAGAGCAACAACCCGGTGTTCAACCGGAACGAGGGCTTCTCGAAGCCGGGTGGCTATGCCACGTTCGACACGGCGCCCCCGACGTCGGGCACGCTCGAGGAGATGTACGCCCAGCCGTCGGCCACGCCGGTCCGTACGGGCCGGATGACCTATGACGACGTCGTCACCAAGACCGGCATCATGTTCGCCGTCCTTATCGTCGGCGCGGCGGTGGGTTGGATCTACCCGGGACTCACGTTCGTCGGGTTGATCGTCGGGCTCGTCCTGGGTCTGGTCAACTCGTTCAAGCGCGAGCCGAGCCCCGCCCTGATGCTGGCCTATGCCGGCTTCGAGGGCTTGTTCGTCGGTGGCATCAGCGGAATCTTCGAAGAGCAGTGGGACGGCATCGTCGGCCAAGCGGTGGTCAGCACGCTTGTCCTGTTCGCCGTCGCCCTCGTTGCTTATCGCAGCGGGCGCATCCGCGTCACGCCGAAGTTCCAGCGGGGCATGATCATCGCGATCAGCGGCTACGCCGTGCTTCTGCTCGTCAACCTCGTGAGCTCCCTGTTCGGCGGGCCGTCCATCTGGAGCGGTGAGAACCCCGCGCTCGCGCTGGCGATCGGCGCCTTCGCGATTGGTCTGGCCACGCTGTCGCTCGTGCTCGACTTCGACTTCATCGAGCGGGGCGTCCGCAACGGGCTGCCGGAGAAGTACGCGTGGACGGCCGCGTTCGGCCTGATCGTCACGCTGGTCTGGCTCTACATCGAGTTGCTGCGGCTTCATCGCCATCCTGCGGGGCGACAACTAGCAGCACACCCGCACGCACAACGACATCGGCACCCTCGCTCGAGGGTGCCGATTGTCGTCTGGCTCGGGTCAGCGGAACGAGCGCTGCGCCTTCTGGAGGATCTGCTCGTGCACGATCGCCGAGGCGTGGCTGAAAGCCAGGCCGTGCTCACTGCGCAGCCAGCGCACGCGGTCTTCCGTGCGGAGGAATGACGGACCATCGTCGAGTGCCTTGAACCATTCGGGAAGCTCTCGCCCTGTTGCGCCAGGGATGCGGGCAATCAGGTTGCGATGCGTTTCCGGCGAATGGCTCATGGCTGCCTCCCGAGGGTCGCGAGCACGCCGCGAATGTGGGCGTGTCATTGAGAGTGCCTGACCCGGGGAGGCTTCACAACCCCTTGCCGTGATCAAGTCGTAATCTGTTGTTTCTGGTCGTCACGTCAGCCTCTCAATGACTACTGCCATGCCCTGACCACCGCCGACGCACATGGTCTCAAGCCCGAAATGTGCGTCGCGCGTCTGCAGACCGTTGACCAGGGTGGTCATGATGCGGGCGCCCGTCGCACCGAACGGATGCCCGAGCGCAATGGCTCCGCCGTGCACGTTGAGACGGTCGAAATCGACACCAATGTCGGCTGCGCTGGGCAGCACTTGAGCCGCGAAAGCCTCGTTGATCTCGACGAGGTCGATATCGTCAATCGCGAGACCAGCAGTGGCGAGCGCCCTCCGCGATGCCGCGACGGGCCCGAGTCCCATGATCTCGGGGGAGAGCGCGGACACTCCAGTGGACACGATGCGCGCCAGCGGCGTGAGACCGAGCTCGCGGGCACGTACGTCGCTCATGATCACGACAGCGGCCGCGCCGTCGTTGAGCGGTGTGCAGTTGCCGGCGGTGACCGTGCCGTCGACGCGGAACGCCGGCTGCAACGCGGCGACCTTGTCGTAGCTGGTCCCTGGTCGCGGGCCGTCGTCGCTGTCGACGACGGTTCCGTCGGCGAGCAGGACCGGCGCGATCTCGCGCGCGAAGAAGCCGTGCTTGATCGCCTGCTCGGCGCGATTCTGCGACAACACGCCGAACTCGTCCTGCTCGCGGCGTGACACGCCACGCAGCTTCGCGACGTGCTCGGCCGTTTGGCCCATCGCCACATAGATGTCGGGCAGCTGCCCGTCCTCGCGAGGGTCGTGCCACGGTGCATTGTTGTCGGCGTACGTCTGGGAGCGCGACTTGGCCGCAGCGAAGGCGGGGTGGTGGACCTCGTCAGCGTCGACACCCGCCCCGCCGAAGCCGACGTACCGGCTCACGCACTCGACGCCGCCGCTCACAAACGCGTGTCCCTCACCGGCCTTGATCGCGTGGAATGCCATCCGCGCGGTCTGCACGCTCGATGCACAGAACCGATTGATGGTCGAAGCAGGCACGTCGTCGAGGCCCAGCAGCACCGCCACCCGCCGGGCCATGTTGCCGCCCTGCTCGTCACGTGGCTCGGCGCAGCCGAGGTAGATGTCGTCGAGAGTGTGCGGATCGAGGGCCGGCACTTTGTCGAGGACGGCGTGCACCACACCCGTGGCAAGGTCGTCTGGACGCACGGAGCGCAACGAGCCCTTGCCGGCGCGGCCTATCGGCGTGCGTGCGGTCGCAACGATGACGGCCTCGACCATGGCGAACTCCTGGAAGTTACCGGCGAGTAGTTAGCTCAAACCTACCCGCCCGCGACCTCGGTGGCGAGGTCGCCGTCCGGTCGCGGCTCCCCACGTCGTACGGGTCGAGGCAGCGGGAGTCGGCGGAGGTGGCGCAGCAGCGCCCAGGCACCGCCTCGCGCGCCGGTGGCGGCAGCGACCTCCGTGCCGCCGACGCCGGCGGCCTCTACTGCGGCCTCGGCGACGGGCACAGCGGCACCCGGCTCGGGCTCGATGGTGGCCGGCTCGGCGAGCACGACGCCGAGGGCGCTGGCGAGCGAGGGCAGCAGTGTCGCCGACACTCGGGCGTAGCCGAACGCCGACGGATGGAACCCGTCGGCCGAGAACAGGTCCCGGGGGGAGGCGGCAAACTCGGGCCCAAGAAGGGAACCTAGGGACACCGTGCGCGCGCCCGCCTGCACCGCACCCACCGTCTGCGCCGCCGCTAGCCGGCGGCTCCAGTGGCGGGCGACGAGCCGCAGCGGATGGGCGATCGGCTCGATCGTGCCGAGGTCGGGGCAGGTGCCGACGACCACCTCGCTGCCGGCCCCGCGTAGCCGGATCACGGCCTCGACGAGGTGTCGTACGGATGCGGCGGGTGCCACCCGGTGGGTGACGTCGTTGGCTCCGATCATGATCACGGCAGCTGCGGGTGCGGCCGGGAGTGCCGCGTCGACCTGACGTCGGAGATCACCGGACTGAGCACCGACGGCCGCCACGTTGGTCAGGCGCACTGGTCGGTCGAGCAGCTCGGACAGGCCGGCCGCGAGCAGCGCGCCCGGCGTGTCCTCGGAAGCGGTGACGCCCAGGCCGGCAGCGGACGAGTCACCGAAGACGACGAAGGACAGCTCCGGGCCCAGCCCGCCGCCGTAGACCCCGTCGGCAACCGGCGCCTGCTCGGTCGGGATGCCGATGGTGCGTCTGGCCAACCTGGCCTCGGCGGCAAGCACGCTCGCGAGGGTCGCTCCGAGCAAGCCGATGCTGCCGCCCCCGTAGGCGGCCGCAGTCGCGATCCGTCGTGCCGTCGACATGCAGGTGCTCGCCTCCTCGGGTGCTGCCCCTCATAGGACATTTTGGTCAACGCTGATCATCGCCGCAGGCGTTCCCCCGCGCCACTCACATTCGTGACCTGCGCCTACGCTGCGTCCCATGCGCTACGCGGACTCGGTCATCGACCTTATCGGAAATACCCCACTCGTCCGGCTCCAGAAGGTCGTGGGTGATGTGTCCGGGTTTGTGCTGGCCAAGGTGGAGTACGTCAACCCGGGCGGGTCGGTCAAGGACCGCATCGCCCTGAAGATGATCGAGGACGCCGAGGCGACGGGGGCGCTCAAGGCGGGCGGCACCATCGTGGAGCCGACGTCGGGAAACACCGGGGTGGGCCTTGCGCTCGTCGCGCAGCAGAAGGGGTATCGCTGCGTCTTCGTCTGCCCCGACAAGGTCAGCGAGGACAAGCGCAACGTCCTCAAGGCGTACGGCGCCGACGTCGTCGTCTGCCCGACCGCGGTGCCGCCGGAGCACCCGGACTCCTACTACAGCGTGTCCGACCGGCTCGTCACCGAAATCGACGGCGCGTGGAAGCCCAACCAGTACGCGAACGTGAACAACGCGCTCTCGCACTACGAGACGACGGGGCCGGAGATCTGGGAGCAGACCGAGGGCCGCGTCACGCACTTCGTGACTGGGGTCGGTACGGGCGGCACGATCAGCGGCACCGGGCGCTATCTCAAGGAGGTGTCCGGCGGGCGCGTCCGCATCGTCGGCGCCGACCCGGAGGGATCGGTCTACTCAGGCGGCACCGGTCGGCCCTACCTCGTCGAGGGCGTGGGCGAGGACTTCTGGCCTGAGGCCTACGACCGGACCATCGCTGACGAGATCGTGGCTGTCTCCGACCGCGACTCGTTCGCGATGACGCGGCGCCTGGCCCGGGAGGAAGGCTTGCTCGTCGGCGGCTCCTGCGGCATGGCGGTGGTGGCTGCGCAGCGCGTCGCCGCTGCTGCCAGGCCGGATGCGGTGGTCGTCGTCCTCCTGCCCGACAGCGGCCGCGGCTATCTCGGCAAGATATTCAACGACGACTGGATGGCGTCCTACGGATTCCTCGACCACGCCGGTGGCGCGACTGTGGGTGACGTGCTCCACGCGAAACAGGGCGAGTTGCCCGCCCTCGTACACACGCATCCCAACGAGACGGTGGCCGACGCGGTGCGGATCCTCCGTGAGTACAACGTCTCGCAGATGCCCGTTGTGCGGGCTGAGCCGCCCATCATGGCGGCCGAGGTCGCCGGCGCGGTGGTGGAGGAAGACCTGCTGGACGCGCTGTTCAGCGGAAAGGCGCACCTGGCCGACCGTGTCGAGCAGCACATGTCGCCGCCACTGCCGTCGGTGGGTGCAGGCGAGCCGATCGAGTCGGCCGTCGAGGCGCTGGTCAGGGCAGGGGCAGTGATGGTGCACGACGAAGGCAAGCCGGTCGGCGTGCTCAGCCGCACCGACGTGCTCGGCTTCCTGACGTCCTAGCCGCGCGCGTCGATGCGGGCCAGGAACTCCAGCACCCGCGTCCACATGAGCTCGGTCTCGGCCGGCTGGTATTCGTCGGTCTTGCTCGGATCGGCGAACAGATGGCCTGATCCGGGGTAGTCGAACACCTCGACCTCTCCTCCGGCCGCTCTGATTGCCGCCGCAGTGTTGTCGATCGCCGCTTGATCGCGCCGCGGGTCGTTGACCGTGGTGTGGATCTGCCCCGGCACACCACTTGGCCAAGACAGGCCGATCACCGCGGGGTCGAGAGATCCGGCCATCATCACGACGCCGGCAACCGGGCGCTGCCCTGCCACGAACTCGGCCATGCCAGCGCCGTTGGAGAATCCCATCGTGACCAGGGGATCAGGCAGATCCGCGGTCGCCTGAATGGCGATCCCCATCAAGGCCGGAAAGCCGACCTGCTCCACGTAGGCACCGGCCGTGTCGTAGTCGTCGAAGACCCTGCCGTCATATTGATCCACCACATGCACATCGTGCCCCTGAGATCGCAATCGCTCGGCCGCGTCGTGCATGCCCGGCCGGACACCCATTGATGCGTGGAACAACGCGATAGTCGCCATGTGCGTGACATTAGCCAGCGGCACTGATAGGGATCCGAGGGCGAAGGATCGCTAGTCGACGTCGTCGAGAAACTTGAGCACGCGTTGGGTCAACAGTGTCGCCGCGGCCTCGTCATAGTCGGGCAGGCTGCTGTCGGCGAACAGGTGTCGATCGCCAGGGTAGAGGAACAGCTCCGCGCCATCGACCATGTCGACAAGCTCGCGTGCGGCTTCGAGATCGCCGCCGCCGACGAACTCCTCGTCGGCATCCATGGCGTGGATCTGCAGCGGGACGTCGACCGGCCACTTACCGCCGAACTCCGACGCCGGAATCGCGGAGTAGATCAGCAGCGCCCCCTTGGCGCCCTGCCGCGTCTGGGCGAGCAGTTGGGCCGGCATCACTCCGAGCGAGAAACCGACGTAGACCAACTCACTGGGCAGGTCCTCGGCGGCGAGCCGGCCCCGCTCGAGGATGGCGTCGAAGCCGAGCTGACGGACGTGGGCCATGCCGTCGCCGAGGGTGCCGTAGGTCGCGCCGTCGTACATGTCGGGAACCGTGACTCGATGCCCTGCGGCGCGCAACTCATCTGCGAACGCTTGGACGCCTGCGGTGAGGCCTTGGGCGTGGTGGAACACGATGACGTCGGCCATGTGCCGCTCCTCGGTCTGCCTTTTCCGGACGGGCCATAACGTAGCGGCGTGTTCCGACAGCCTGCCAACCGACGCTGCATCAGCACGCGTCGGCTAGCAGACTGAACGTTGGTCAGACCGCCAGCGGGTAGCTAAGGCCGGTCGCCGAGTGGCAGCGGTAGCCGTTGGGGATCTTGTGCAGGTACTGCTGGTGGTAGTCCTCGGCGTAGTAGAACTCGCCGAGCGGGGCAATCTCCGTGGCGATCTTGTCGTAACCCGCACTGGTGAGCACCGGCTGATATGCGTCGCGCGAGCTCTCGGCGATCTTCTGCTGCTCCGCTGACGTCGTGTAGATCGCAGATCGGTACTGCGTGCCGATGTCGTTGCCCTGTCGCATGACCTGCGTGGGGTCGTGCGTCTCCCAGAAGTGCTTGAGCAGCTGCTCGTACGACACAACTGCCGGGTCGTAGACAACCCGCACGGCCTCGGTGTGACCTGTCGCACCCGTGCAGACCTCTTCGTACGTGGGGTTGGGCGTCACACCACCCGCGTAGCCGACCGCTGTCGTCCACACACCCGGGACCTGCCAGAAGATCTCCTCGCCGCCCCAGAAGCACCCGAGCGCGAAGACCGCCTCCTCGAAGCCATCCGGGACGGGAGCCTCGATGGGCGTCCCGAGCACGGTGTGGGTACCGGCGAGCCGGAAGGGCCGGACGGCGCGACCGGGCAGAGCCTGCTCTGCGTTGACGAGACGAGTCTTATGCCGATCAAAGAACACCATGTCACTGTCAACCGCGGCTGGAGGGATCCTGTTCCACCAGTGGGGGCGCCCGTCAGGCCACTACGGTCCTGTCGAGATCGTCGCGGTCGGGGCCGACAGAGCCGAGACTGGACGCGGCTGTGGCCAGGCGAGCGACCACGTCGACGAGCGAGCCCACGGGCAGTGTGTACGGGAGGCGCAAGCGCCGATCGAAGCCACCCTCGACCCCGAACCGCCCGCCGGACGCGAGGCGGACCCCCTGCGCCTCGGCCGCGAATACTAATGGCCCCGAGACGGGCGCCCCGATGTCGTACCAGAGAACGAGCCCGCCACTCGGGACGCGCAGCTGCCAGTGCGGCAACCGCTCCCGCACAGCAGCGATGAGCGCATCGCGCTGCTCCGCGATGATGCGCCGCCGGCCAGACAAGATCGAGTCGGCGTCGGCCAGGAGCCGCGCGGTGGCCAGCTGTTCGAGCACCGCTGTGCCGTGCTCGTGCAGGGCGCGGCGTGCGGCGATGCGTCGTACGGTCTCCGGCGTCGATCGCAGCCAGCCGATGCTCAGCCCTCCCCAGAACGACTTGCTCGCCGTGCCGACGTGGATCTGCCCCGGATCCGGGACATCGGCACCGAAGGGCAGCGGAATCTCCTGACGGTCAAGGGGCAGCTCTGCCAGAGTCTCGTCGACGATCACCGGTGTGCGTGCCCGGGCCAGCAGCTTTGCCAGCCGGGACCGGTCGGCAGCCGGCATGAGCAAACCGGTGGGGTTGTGGAAGTCAGGCACAAGGTAGGCGAGCCGGGGACTGGTCTGCCGCAGCGCCGCCGCAAAGGCGTCGACGTCCCAGCCGTCGGACGCGAGCGGGACACCGACGAGCCGGACATCGGCGCGCCGCGCGTACTCAAGCGCGTTGGGGTAGGTCGGGTTTTCGACCAGAAGCCGGTCGCCCGGCTGAGTGAGTGCGGAGATGACCAGAGCGATCGACTGCTGGCCCCCGGACGTGACGAGCACCTGGTCGGGGGTGGTCGGCAGGCCGCGCGCCGTGTAGCGATCGGCGATTGCCCGCCGCAACGTGGGCAGGCCGATGAGCTCGTAGCCGTGGCCCGGCAGGTGTCGCGGCAGCTCGCTGAGCGCGTCGGCGAAGGCGGCGTACATGGCGGCCTCAGGCGCGCTGGGCGCCGCGCAGCTGAGGTCGAGCGCGGACGTGTCGTCGTCGAGCAATCCGGAGATGATCGCGCCCGGCACTGGGCCGCGGTCGTGCGGCAGCGTGGTCCAGGTGCCCGCGCCCTGCCGGCTGGCGGCGAACCCGCCGTCGCGCAGCGTCGCGTACGCCGCGGTGACGGTCGTGCGGCTCACGCCGAGAGCGACGGCGAGCTCACGCTCACTCGGCAGCCGCGTGGCCAGCGCGAGCCGACCGTCGAGCACGAGTTGTCGGAGGGCCGTGGCGAGCCGGGCATAGCTCGGGCCGCGGCTGGCCTGCCAGTTGTCGAGAAGCCGGGCCACGGTCGAGGCGTTCACCGCGAGCATGAAGCCACTCTGCCACGATTGGCTATAGATCTAAAGACCAATCTGCACGAATATTGAGGCCATGTGGACGCGCGGCCTTCCAAGACGACTCATCCAGCTGTACGCCGGTCTCCTCTTGTACGGCTTCTCGATGGCCCTCATGCTCGAGGCCTCGCTCGGTCTGGACCCTTGGGACGTCTTCCACCAGGGCATCGCCGAGCGCACCGGGTGGAGCTTCGGCACGGTCGTGATCGTGGTCGGGGCTGTTGTGCTGCTGGCCTGGATACCGCTGCGGCAGTGGCCCGGCCTCGGCACGGTGTCCAACGTCATCCTCATCGGCCTGTCCGTGGACTGGTCGCTCGCGCTGCTGCCGACCCCTGATGCCCTCCCGGTTCGGGTGCTGTTCCTGGCCAGCGGCATCTTCCTCATCGGTGCGGCGAGCGCGGCCTACATCGGTGCCCGGCTCGGTCCCGGACCCCGCGACGGTCTGATGACGGGGCTGGTGGCGCGTACGGGCCGGTCGGTGCGGCTTGTGCGCACCGTGCTGGAGGTCTCGGTGCTTGCGATCGGCTGGCTGTTCGGCGGGTCCGTCGGCATCGGCACGGTGGCGTTCGCGCTGCTCATCGGGCCGATCATCCATGTGCTGCTGCCGGTGTTCACGGTGCCGGAGGCGCTGGCGCGGCCTGCTCCACAACCGAGCCGGGAGCCTGTGATGGACTCGGCGGCGTGACATGGCCGCGCATCGACGGACTCCGCACACTCGAGCTCGGGTCTCCGGGCCAGCTGCGTCGCGAGCTGAGCTCTCTCGTCCGCGCTGGGCGGAAGCGAGCAACGGCTGGGCTGCTGCTGGAGTACGAGATCGAGGGCGAGGACCTCGAGCAGGTCGGCGAGCGTCTGGTGCTCGTCGACGACGACGGGCAGCACGCCGGCGTCATCGAGATCACGCGGGTCGACATCGTCCCGTACGCAGAGGTCACCTGGGAGTTCGCCGACGCCGAGGGTGAGGGCTTTCGCGACGTCGGTGACTGGTCACGGGCGCATCGACGCTTCTGGGAAGGCTTCTCGCAGCCGGAGATCCGGCGCGCGCTCGACGACCCCGGGTGGTCCCTGACGGATGTGACCGAGGTCGTCTGCGTATGGTTCCGATACGTGGAGCACGCCTTCGAGACCCTCGCCATCCATGCCGGTCAGGAGCCCGACCCGCTGACCGGCGCGGTAGTGCCGCCGATCTACGCCACGAGCACCTACAAGCAGGATGGCGTCGGTGGGTTGCGCGGTGGCTATGAGTACAGCCGCAGTGCCAACCCGACGCGTACGGCCTTGGAAGCATGTCTGGCGGCGCTGGAGGCCGGCACCCGCGGGCTCGCGTTCGCCAGCGGCCTGGCGGCGGAGGACGCCTTGCTGCGTGCGGTCTGCAAGCCCCGTGACCACGTGGTGATCCCCGACGACGCGTACGGCGGCACGTATCGGCTGTTCGCCAAGGTGCTCGAGCCGTGGGGACTGGCGTACACCCCGGCGCACGTCGCCGATCTGGACCAGGTGCGAGCGGCGATCCGCCCGGAGACCAAGGTGATCTGGGTCGAGACACCGACCAACCCGCTGCTGACCGTCGCGGACATCAACGCGCTGGCCGACATCGCCCGTGACGCGGGCGCGTTGCTGATTGTGGACAACACGTTTGCAACGCCTTACCTGCAACAGCCGCTGACCCTTGGCGCGGATGTCGTCGTTCACTCGACGACGAAGTACGTCGGCGGGCACTCCGACGTCGTGGGTGGCGCGCTCGTCGCGCGGGATGCCGAGCTGGGGGAGCGGCTTGCCTACCACCAGAACGCGATGGGTGGCGTTGCCGGGCCATTCGATGCGTTCCTGACCTTGCGCGGCGTGAAGACGCTTGCGGTACGCATGGACCGGCACTGCGACAACGCAGAGAAGGTCGTCGAGATGCTGCGGCACCACCCCAAGGTGACCGAGGTGCTCTATCCGGGGCTTGCCACGCACACCAGCCACGTCGTGGCCTCGCGGCAGATGAAGCGGTTCGGTGGCATGGTGTCGTTCCGTGTCGCCGGTGGTGAGGAGTCCGCGGTCGAAGTGTGCAACCGGGCAGAGGTGTTCACCCTCGGTGAGTCGCTCGGCGGAGTCGAGTCGCTCATCGAGCACCCGGCGCGCATGACGCACGCGAGCGCTGCCGGATCACCGCTCGAGGTGCCAGGGGACCTCGTACGGCTCTCCGTCGGCATCGAGCACATCGACGACCTGCTGGCCGATCTCGAGCAGGCGCTGAGCTGACACCGCTAGGCCGTCCGCAGCGCGTCGACCGGAGCAAGCCGAGCCGCGCGCACCGCGGGATAGAGCCCGGCAACCGCGCCAAGGACGAGCGCAACGCCAGTGCCACCGGCGATCGCCTCGATGGGTACGACCGTGGGCTGCTCGCGGTAGACGGCGTAGCCGAAGGTGACGAGCCCACCGAGCGCTACACCCGCCACGCCGCCCATCCCGGCCAGCACCATGGACTCGACGAGAAACTGCCGACGTACGTGCGCCCGGGTCGCACCGAGCGCTCGCCGCAGGCCGATCTCGCTGCGCCGTTCGAGCACACCCATCACCATCACGTTGGCGACACCGACCGCCCCGACGAGGAGCGACACAGCGCCGAGCCCGACGAGCAAACCGGTCAACGCGTCCTCCGTCGCGGCTTTCGCGGCCAACGCATCGGATGGTCGTGACACCGACACAGTGTCGGGGTGCTGCGGGTTGACCTGCGCGGGCAGCACAGCGCGGACGTCCTCGACGTAGGCCTCCGCCGACCGCAGGTAGAGCGTCGACGGCTCGCCCGACAGGCCAAGGAGTGACTCGGCGACCTCATAGCCCACAAGCGCCGCGCGGTCGATCTCCCCGGCGAGCGGCACTTCGTCGAGGATGCCGACAACGAGGAACCGGTGCCCGCCGATCCATACGGTGACGCCCTCGTCGACCGAGTCGATGCCTAGCCGCTCGGCCGCGACTGCACCGAGCACGACGGTTGCGTAGCGCCCGATCGCCTCGGTGAGGAACGTGCCCTTCGCGACCGACGCGTCCAGCACATCCAGCAACTCGGGATCCGCCGCGTGCACTGACAAGCCGCCGGTCTCGCGGGTGTCCGAGCGGTCGCTGCGCAGCACCGTTGCCTCAACCGCCGCAGTCGATGCCACCGACTGCACCGGCGTGATCCGCGACGCCGCGTCGACAGCGGTTTCCGGCAACACCGCCGCTCCGAAGCCCAGACCCTGCGTTGCCTCCGCTCGCAGCAGGTTCGTGCCGAGCTCATCGAGCCGGTGAAGCAGGTCGGCCTGAGCGGAGCGCGAGATGCCGAGAACGGCGACGATCGCAGCGACACCGATGGCGATGCCGAGTGCGGACAGGGCGGCCCGCAGTGGACGCGTACGGACGCCGTTGATCGCGAGCCGACCGAGGTCCGCAGAAAGCAGCCGAGACGACGGCACGTTCATTGCACTCCCACCTCTTCACGCACGAGCGCGGAGCTGTCCGCTACCACCAACCCGTCGCGCACCTCGATCTGCCGAGGCAGCGAACCCGCCAGGTCCCGATCATGCGTGATGACGACGACCGTCGTGCCGCCGCGATGCAGCTCGTGGAGAAGCGCCAGCACCTCGGCACCGGCGTGCGTGTCGAGGTTTCCCGTCGGCTCATCGGCCAGCACGACAGCGGGTCGCGCGAGCAGGGCACGGGCGATCGCGACGCGTTGGTTCTCGCCGCCGGAGAGCTGTTCGGGCGCATGACCCAGCCGGTGCCCCATACCGAGCCGCTGCAGGATCAGCCGCGCACGCTTACGGCGCTCACCAACGCGTACGCCGGAGTAGAGCAATCCGGTAGCCACGTTGTCGACCGCCGACGTCCCGGGCATCAAGTGGAACGACTGGAAGACGAACCCGATCCGCCGGGCCCGCAGCCCGGCCAGCTCCGCATCGGACAGCCCCGACGTCGACACACCGTCGACGACGACCTCGCCCGAGGTCGGCCGGTCGAGCGTGCCCATCACGTGCAACAGCGTCGACTTGCCCGACCCGGATGGACCGACGATCGCCGCGAGCTCGCCCCGCTGGATGTCCAGGTCGACGCCACATACGACCTCGAGGGATCCGTAGCGCTTGCGTACGTCGCGGAGCGACACCACCACCTCGCTGGTCACGACGGCACCACGACCTGCATGCCCTCGGCGACGCCGTCGCCCGTGACCGCAACGCGACCGCCGGCGTAAGCGCCGGGCTCGACCGCCACATAGGTCGACCTGCCCGCCTTGTCGACAACCTCGACCGCGTAGCCACCCTCAGCCAGCGCGACCAGCGCCGTCACCGGCACCGTGAGCGCCCCCGCGGTCACCTGAGTGACGATCTCGACGCTGACCGGCGCGCCCGACACCTGCCCGGCGGCGGCCGCATCCGCAAGCGTCACCGTCACAGGTACGACGGCTGTGCCATCGGCGTTGGCCTTGGTGGCGCCAATCGACGCGATCGTGCCGTCGACCCGTGTGCCGTCCGGCAGTGTCACCGAAGCCGTCGCACCGACGGTCGCGTTTCGCGCCTGCGTCGGCGACATGTCGGCGGTCACTAGGGGGGAGGTGGAGGACGAGGCGTAGACAGGGGCGTCGGCCCCGACCCGGTCGCCCACGGCGGCCTCATGCGCACCGACGCGTACGGGGCCCGGGGCAATCCAGAACTCGGCCGCCGTCACCACCCCGGTCTCCTCGAGCCCGAGCCGCTCCTGCAGGTCCTCGACCGCCTCGCGCGTCGCGGCGCTGAAGTGCTCGTCGACGGTGAAGCCGGACGGGGTGACTCCTAGCGCAACCAGGTTTTCCTCGAGCTGCTTCACATCGGGGCCGTCGTCGACGCCGTACGACAGATCGCGCCAGAGCGGTAGGTTCCCGTAGAGCAGAGTGACCGGCAGATTGTCGATGCGAGCAACCGTGCCGCCGCGCTCGACGACCGTGGTCTCGTCGGGCAGCCAGGTCACCGTGCCGTTGCGGCCGGCTCTGACCGTGCCCGCGTCCCCGTACGTCAATGTGCCTGTGACCGCAGCAGTCTCCGACAGATCTTGCAGGGTGACCGGCTCGGTCGTGGTCGAGGCCTGCGCCGCCGGCGGCTCCGCCTCGTCGCGCGTCAGCACGTACGCGGTGCCACCGGCCGCCGCCACCACAGCGGCAATGGCCACGACCACGATGGCGCGACGTCCCCGGTGCCGCTCAGCTGTCGGCTCGTCGTCGGCGGGGTCGTACGCGTCGATCGCGGCCGACTCGTTGCGAATAGTGGTCGTCACGAGGCCTGCCCTCCGCTGCGGGTCTCGGCTCGAAGGTCGCCGAGAATGTCCTCGCAGGCCTCCTGGGCCGCCTGGAACGTGGGGTCGTCGGGGTTGATGCCGCGCGGACCCTGTTGCAGCATCCCGCCGTCTCCGTTGAACTGCGGGTCGGGCATGTCGACGCCGTGGTCACGCATGCACTGCGCGTACTCCAGCGCCGCGTCCTGCATGGCCTGCCTGTCCTCCTCGGACATCTCCGCCCTAGGGCTCAGGTGCTCGCACGCCTCCATCGCCTGCTGCATACCGGGGTCCGCCTCGAAGCCCTTCTCGCCGGCGGGGGCGTCGGTGGATCCCCCGCTCGGCGCTTCGACTCGGCGCTCGACCTTGAACTGCGGGTTGCCCTCCTCGTCGAACTCCGGGTCGGGGAAGTCGGGCACGCCGTTGTCCCGCATGCATTCGGCGAACGCGAGGGCACGTTCCTGGGGATCGGTCGGCACATCGTCGTCGGATGTGGTGTCCGCCGTCTCAGCGTCGCTCAGTGTGGCTACACCGTCTTCGTCAGCGGATGCCGATCCGCAGCCGGACAGGGCGGCCAACAGCAGCAGGGCGAGTACGGGTAGCAGTGCCGCATGCCGGGAGACACCCGGCGGCTTCGGCGCGGGGATGCGCAGTCTGGTCATTGTCGTCCTCCGGACCGTTGGGATCGGTTCTGGCGACGGAGGGTGTCCCGGATCGGGTGTCGACATCCGTGGGACCGGGACCCTCCGTCGACCCCCACGCTGGTCCCGACGGGTGAGACGTCCTTAGGACCGGTCTAAGAGGCTGCTGAGAATCACGTGACGCGCAGCGGGACCCGCAGCGTCAACACCGCACCGCCGCCGGGGCGGTTGCCGGCCTCGACCGTGCCGCCGTGCTGCGCGGCCGCCTGCGCGACGATTGCGAGTCCCAGCCCGGAGCCCTGCCGCTCGCGGGAGCCCTGGCCGCGGAAGAACCGGTCGAACACCCTCGGCAGATCCTCGTCCGCAAGGCCGGGTCCGTGGTCGAGGACGCGCAGCGTCGCCCAGCCGCCGGCGCCGCGCAGGATCACCTCCACCGTCTCGCCCGGTGGGCTCACCTGCAGTGCATTGCGTACGAGGTTGGCGACTGCCCGTTCGAGCGTCGCCGGTCGTACGAGCGCGGAACCACCGTTGCCGCGCACCGACACCGTGACCGCTGGGTTGACCCGGCGCGTCCGGGCAACCGCCCGCTCGACCAGCGCGCGCAGATCGGTTTCGCGCAGGGGCTCCGGCTCGACCTCACCGCGAGCCAGGTCGACCACTTCATTGACCAGGTCGGACAGCGCCGCGGCTTCCGACTCCAGGTCGCGGATCAGCGCCGCTCTGTCCTCCGGGGGGAGTGTTCGTTCGGGGTGCTCCTCGGTGCGCAGGAGCAGTCCGAGGTCATTGCGGAGCGTCGTGAGCGGCGTACGCAGCTCGTGGCCGGCGTCCTCGACGAGCTGACGCTGCTGCGTACGAGCCGTGTCGAGTGCCTCGAGCATCGCGTTGACGGAGCCGGCGAGCCGGGCGACCTCACCACGCCCGTCGACCTCGATGCGGTGTGCAAGGTCCTTGGTGGTGGCGACCTGCTCGGCAGACTGGGTGAGCCGGTCGACTGGGCGCAGACCAGCCCGGGCCACTACCCAGCCCAGGCCTCCGGCCAGTCCGACCCCGGCGACGGCCACCCCGGCAAGCAGCCACGTCAGGCTCGCCATGGCGTCGTCGACGTCCTCGAGTGGGCGCGCCATCTGGACCACGAGGCCGTCGGGCAGTCGAGCGCTGGCCACTCGGTAGCGCTCGCCGCGGACCGTCTCCGTACGGAACTGCGTGCCGGTCTCCGCGCCCTCGAGGAGCTGCCTCTCGGTGGCGCCCACGTCGACGGAGACACCGTCGGCCGGGAAGCGGCGGACGATCGTGCCGCCAGGGCCGACGATCTGCGTCTCGATCGGCACGTCCAGCAGCCGACCCGCCTGGCCGCTGCCGATCTGGGTGCTGGGACCGGCTGCGCCTCCCGATTCTGCCACCTGCGCGAGCCGCCCAGCCGGGGCGACCAGCTCCTGCAGCCGATCGTCGATCTCCGAGATCAGCGTCGAGCGCGTCAGCAGCCACGCCGCCACCGATGCGGCCAGGATCGCGAGCGCGACCGCCGTCGTGGTGAGCAGCGCCAGCCGCGACCGCAGCGTCATGGCCCGTCCTGCACCGGTCGCAGCGTGTAGCCGACGCCGCGCACCGTGTGCAGCATGCGCGGTTCACCGGCGGCCTCGAGCTTCTTGCGGACGTAGCCCACGTAGACATCCAGCGAGTTCGAGGTCGCATCGAGGTCGTACCCCCATACCCCCTCGTAGAGCTGCGCGCGCGTCATCACCTGACGTGGGTGCCGCATCAGTATCTCCAGCAGGCCGAACTCCGTGCGGGTCAATGTGATCTCGCGACCCCCCCGCGACACCGACCACCGACCGGGATCGAGCCGCAGGTCGCCCAGCAGGAGCGGCGGGTCGTCGAGGGTGGCCGACGTCCTGCGCAGCACGGCGCGCAGCCGAGCAAGCAGCTCCTCGCGCGCGAACGGCTTGACCAGGTAGTCGTCCGCGCCCGCGTCCAGCCCACGGACGCGGTCGTTCACGGCGTCGCGGGCGGTGAGCACGAGGATGGGCGTACGGTCGCCGCTCGCGCGCATCCGGCGGCATGTCTCGATGCCGTCCAGCCGTGGCATCACGACGTCGAGCACCAGCGCGTCCGGCCGCACGTCGGGCAGCACCTCCAAGGCCTCGACCCCGTCGCGGGCAGTGGACACGGTGTAGCCCTCGAAGCGGAGGGACCGGGCCAGCGACTCACGAAGCACCGGCTCGTCGTCGACAACGAGGACACGCACGCCCCCAGTCTGCGAGCACTCCCTAAGAGATGTCTGAGAGGCTGAGGCATGCCCGGGGAGAGCGCGGCCGAGGTCGAGATCGTCAACAACGAGGCAGCTAGCCGCTACGAGGCCCGACTCGACGGCGAGGTGCTGGGCTTCTCTGCCTACCGGCTCCGTGGTGACAAGGTCGTCTTCACCCACACCGAGGTCGACTCGGCAGCCGAGGGCAAGGGCGTGGGCTCCGCGATCGCCGAGGCCGCGCTCGCCGATGTTCGTCGTCGCGGCCTGGCGGTGGTGCCGCTCTGCCCGTTCATCGCCAGCTACATCGCGCGGCATGCCGACGACTATCTGGACCTTGTGCCCGAGGACTACCACGAGGGACTGCGCCAGGGGAGCTAGATGACCGACGCCTCACGTGATGATCGTTGACGCGATCGTGCTCGCCGGTGGTGCCGGTCGCCGGCTGGGCGGGGTCGACAAGGCCGCGTTGCGAGTCGCTGGGAAACCACTGCTCGATCGGGTGGTTGCCGCATGCGGTGAAGCGCGGGACGTCGTTGTTGTGGGTGCGGAGCGTCCGACGATGCGTCCTGTCCAGTGGACGCTCGAGGAGCCTCCGGGTGGTGGGCCCCTTGCCGGGCTCGCAGCCGGGGTCGCGAGATTGCGCCTCGACAGCGAGCAGGTGGTCGTGCTCGCGACAGACCTGCCGTATGTCACGGCCGCCGACGTAGACCGGCTGCTCAGTGCCATCGCGGATGCGGACGCGGTCGTGTTCGTCGACGCCAGCGACAGGGCGCAGCCGCTGTGCGCCGCGTACGACGTACGCGCGCTGCGCGCGGCCATCGCGGCGACGGGTGAGGTGCACGGCGCCCCGGTATCCCGCATCCTTGACAACCTGCGGGTTCGCACGATCCCGGACCACGGCGCGGCCCGCGACGCCGACACCCAAGAGGAGCTCGATATGGCGGAAACGCATCTGACGCTGGACGAGTGGGTACGGCTGCTCGCGACCGAGCTCGACGTGGATCCCGCCGACGTCGACGTGAAAGAGATCCTCGACGTCGCGCGCGAGGCCGCGCACAACATCGCCCGGCCGGCAGCACCGTTGACCACGTTCATCGCCGGCTATGCGGCCGGACTGCGAGGTGGAGCAGACCACACGGCGGCGGCGCTGCAGACCGCCCGCGCGCTCACGGCCGAGCGTGCCGTCCCGGAAGCCTGACCCGCCGGGGCGTACTGGAGCAGGCAATTGGCCACCGGAATGGCTGTGTCCGCCAGTTCCAGCAACAAGCTGGCCGCTCAGCGTGATCGTTGCGGCGCGACGGTCAGGGCGTCGGGTGGCGGGCGTCGTATGCGGCGAACGCTCGATGCCGTGCTGCCAGGTACAGCGTCACGCCGACGCAGGCGCTGCCACCCGCGACAATCGCGAACGTCGGCGTCGTCAATGACCGCACCGACCCGGCGACAAAGTCGCCGAGCCGCGGCCCGCCCGCTACGACCACGATGAAGACACCCTGCAGTCGGCCTCGTAGCGCGTCGGGGGTCGCAGTCAGCAGGATGGTCTGCCGGTAGGCCGCACTGACCATGTCGAACGCACCTGTGAGCGCGAGGAACAGCAGCGCGAGCCACAGCCACGGGCTCAGCCCGAACAACGCCACCGACGTGCCGTACCCGATCACGCAGATCAGCACTGCCAAGCCTTGCCGGTGGATCCGGCCGAGCCAACCGCTCGACACCGCCATGACCATGGCCCCGACGGCAGGCGCCGCCTGAAGCAGACCGACGGTGCGCACGCCACCGCCGTACGTGGTCTGCGCGAGCTCGGGAAAGATCGCCCGCGGCTGGGCCAGGACCATCGCCGCCAGGTCGACCAGGAAAGTCATCAGCACGTTCGGCCGGGTGCGCAGGAAGCGCAGGCCTTCCAGGACCGAGCGCACGCCGACCCTTGGCGCGTCTATCTCGGGCGGAAAGGCCGGCAGCCGCCACAGCGCGTAGAGGGCGGCGAGAAAGAGCACAGCGTCGACTCCGTACACGGCTTCGAAGCCACCCACAGAAATGAGTGCCGCACCGAGCAGCGGCCCAAGTGAGAAACCCAGGTTGAAGGTCAGTGTGTTGAGCGCACTTGCGGCCGGCAGCAGGTGCAGCGGGATCAGCCGGGGGATGATCGCCTGCCGGGCGGGGTTGTTGACGGCAAAGCAGGCCGACTGCAGCGCGACGATCGCGTACAGCACCCACACGTTGTCCAGCCGCAGCAACGCCTGCACGAACAGTGCGAGGGAGAGCACCCATAAACCGATCGACGCCGTCAGGCCGACCAGCCGTCGGTCGAAGGCATCGGCGATGGCGCCGCCGTAGAGCCCGAAGCCGATCAGCGGCACGAGCGAGAAGAGGCCGACCAGGCCGACGGAGAACGTCGAGCCGGTGATCGCGTAGACCTGGATCGCGATCGCGACCGTCGTCATCTGCTGACCAAGTTGGCCGACGGACACGCCGAACCAGAGACGGCGGAAGTCTGCGGAGACCTTGAGCGGTTCGATGTCGGCGACGAGGGAGCGCAGACTGGGCATCACATCTCCGCCATGATCAACTGGGTCATGATCAACTGGGGGCGGGAGCCGGGCGTCTTGTCTCTGGCATCCGTACGGCCATCGCCGCGCCCAGTGCGAGGACGACGGCGCTGACGCTGAAAGCCAGCGCGTACGACCCGGAGTCGACCAGCCAGCCGGCGGCCAGCGGCCCGACAACCGCGCCGACGTCGGACGCCATCTGGAACGCCGCGACGACCGTGCCGCCCCGTCCGTGCACGACGTCGCCGACGACTGCGGCGGGGGCCGTGCCCAGGCAGGCAGCCGCGAGCCCGTAGAAAGCCATCGCGACGAAGAATCCCGGCAACGTCTGCCACGCGGCGAGCAACAGAACGGAACCGGTGCCGACCAGCCCGCCGACGACCATCACCGGCTTGCGGCCGATCTGGTCGGTGACTCGTCCCGCCGGCCAGAGTGCGACTGCCTGTGCAAGTGCCGAGACGAGGAAGCCGATGCCCAGCCACGTCGTCGACCGGCCGAGGGCCTCGGCGACGAAGAGCGGGACGAGCGAGGACCGTACGCCGAACAGCACCCATCCGGTGCCGAGATTGGTGACCAACGCAGCTCGGTAGCCGGGATGGCGCAGCGCAGCGCTGAGCGTCGTCTGTTGGACGCCGCTGCCGGACGCGTCGCGCTCGTCAGAAAGCCGTACGCGCGACAGCGCCGTCACCGTGATCACGAATGCGACACCGAGCGTGGCGGCGTACACGAAGAACGGCAGCCGCAGGCTGATCCCCGCGAGCACACCGCCAAAGGCGGGGCCACTGACCCCGCCGAGGAGAAAGCCGCCCTGGAACCAGCCGTTGGCCCGTCCGCGCTGGTCTGCCCGCACGAGCCGCAGCAGCAGGGTGACCGCGCTGACCGTGAACATCGCCGACCCGATGCCGCCGACCCCGCGCAGCACGAGCAGCTGCCCGTAGGTCTGCGCGAGCCCGGCGAGCGCGCTCGACACGGCGACGATGCCAAGTCCGGTCGCGAGGACCGCGCGCTCGCCGACCTTGTCGACGAGCCGGCCGCTTGCCAGGGCAGACGCCAGCCGCATCAGCGCGAACGCCGAGACGACCGCCCCGGCCGCCGTACGACCGACGCCGAACTCGCGGGCGAACAGCGGGATGACCGGAGCGACGATGCCGAAACCCACGGCGACCGCGAAGGCCACCGCCGCGAGGACGGCTACCTCACGTGGCAGGTCACCAAGCAGCCGCCTGGTAAGCGTGCTCACTCGGCGACGGCGAGGACCGGCTCCTGCTCAGCGTCTTCGCGACTGGTCAACCGCTTCTCCGGGATGAAGAACGACACGATGAAGGCGACAACCACGAACGGGACCGCGGTGAGGAAGACGTCGTGCAGGGCCTTGACCCACGCATCGATGACAACCGCCTGGACGTCACCGGGCAGGGCGCGGATCGCGGCGACACTGTTGGCGAAGCCGGCCTCACCACCGTCGGAGGACGGCACAGCACTGCCGGCCGACTCGAGATAGTGCGTGAGCCGAATGCCCAGCACGGCCCCGAAGATCGCGGTGCCAAAGGCTCCACCCATCGACCGGAAGAACGTCACGCCGGCGGTCGCCGCACCCATGTCACTACGCGGAACGGCATTCTGCACGGCGGTGATGACGATCTGCATTGTGAAGCCAAGGCCAGCACCGAGGAGGAACACATATAGCGCGACGATGCCATACGGCGTGTCTGCCTTCAGGGTCGACAGCAGCAGCATGGCAACGGCGGTCACGGCCGAGCCGATGGTCGGGAAGAGCTTGTAGCGCCCGGTGCGGCTCATGAGCTGGCCGGAGCCGATCGATGTCGTGAACAAGCCCAGCACCATCGGCAGCAGCGCGAGCCCCGACTTTGTGGGCGAGAACCCCTGCGCGATCTGCAAGTAGATGGGCAGGAAGATGATGGCGCCGAACATCGCGAGGCCCATGACTGCCGCGAAGATCGAGGTCGTCGTGAAGACCCGGATGCGGAACAGGCGCGGCGGGAGGATCGCCTCCTCCGCGCGCGACTCGACGAATGCGAACAACCCGACGAGCACGAACCCGCCGATGAGCAGAGCGATCGGGAACGGCGCGGTCCAGCCGTAGGCATCACCGGCCCATGCGGTGTAGAGCAGGATCGACGTGACGGCCGCGACGATCAGGGCTGCACCCAGATAGTCGATCTTGTGGTCTCGCCGGACCGTTGGAACCTGCCGTAGAGCACTGTTCGTGACGAACAGCGCAGCAAGCCCGATCGGCACGTTGATGAAGAAGATCCATCGCCAACCCGGCCCGTCCGTGAGCCATCCGCCGAGCAGCGGCCCAGCAACGCTGGACGCGCCGAACACGGCGGCGAAGTAGCCCTGGTAGCGGCCGCGCTCCCGTGGCGGAACGATGTCGCCGATGATCGACAGCACCAACGCAATAAGGCCGCCCGCGCCGAGACCCTGGATCGCCCGGCCGCCGATGAGCATCCCCATGCTCGTCGCCAGGCCGCCGACGACGGAACCGACCAGGAAGACGCCGATCGCGACCTGGAAGACCGGGCGCCGTCCGTACAAGTCGGAGATCTTGCCCCACAGCGGCGTCGACGCCGTGGAGGTCAGTAGGTAGGCGGTGACGGCCCACGAGAGATGGTTGAGACCGCCGAGCTCGCCGACGATGGTCGGCAATGCGGTGCCCACGATGCTCTGGTCGAGCGCCGCGAGGAACATGCCGGCCATGAGGCCGGACATCACGACGAGGATCTGGCGGTGGCTGAGGTAGCCGGGGTCGGTGGTGTCGATGCCTGGTTGCACGGCGCCGGCGTCCTGCGCCTGAGCGTCCGGGGTGCTCACGAGATCTCCCTGGTTTTCTTGCCGTTGACGGTGGAGCCCAGTCCGGCGCCGAGGCGCTCGAGGAGCTGGACGAGGGTATTGCGGTCCTCGGGCGACCAGTCGGCCATGGCCTCACCCAGGATCTCGGCGCGGTGCGCCATCTCGGCACGGAACAGCGATCGACCGGCCTCGGTGATGGACAGCCGCGCTGCCCGCCGGTCGGCGGGATCGTCGTCGCGCGAGACGTAGCCCGCCTGCTCCAGGTTGCGCACGTGTCGGCTCATGGTCGACGCGTCCAGCTGCAGCAGGTCGGCAAGCTCGGACGAACGCGCCGACGTGGTGCAGGCGAGATGGTGCAGGACTGCCAGGCTGGCCCAGTCGGACGTGCCCGCGAGGCGCTTGCGCCAGATGCGTCCAAAACGGTTGAAGGCGATCTGGAGCGCGTCCTCGGCGGAGTCGGCGAGCCACTGCTGCGGGAGGCTCGCGTCGCGTTCCTGGTCGAGGGTGCTCACGAGGGGTCAGTGAACCACAGGTTGCATGATGCAACCAAACTATTTCCACGGGCCACTCAAGGCCTGGGCCGGTCCGGGATGCGAGACTCCCGGTGTGTCCATGATGACCACGGCAGAGTCTGCCGCGCACCGCCATCCCGTGACCTTGGCCGACGTCCGAGCCGCCCAGACCCTGCTCGCGGGAGTGGTGCGTTCCACGCCGCTCGAGGGCTCCCGGGTCCTGTCGTCCCGCGTCGGCGGCCCGGTCCACCTCAAGTGCGAGAACCTGCAGCGTGCCGGCTCGTTCAAGATCCGCGGAGCCTACACGCGCATTGCGCGCCTCACCGACGAGGAGCGGGCCCACGGAGTCGTCGCCGCGAGCGCCGGCAACCACGCGCAGGGCGTCGCGCTGGCCGCCAGCATCATCGGCACCCGGGCAACCGTCTTCATGCCCGCGGGTGCACCGATCGTCAAGGAGAACGCGACGCGGGCGTACGGCGCGGACGTCAAGTTCGTCGGGCAGACCGTTGACAACTGCCTGTCGGCGGCCAAGCAGTTCGCGGCGGAGACGGGTGCAGTCTTGATCCACCCGTTCGACCACCCCGACATCGTCGCGGGTCAGGGGACGGTCGGCCTGGAGATCCTGGAGCAGTGCCCCGAAGTGCGCACCATCGTCGTGGCGGCTGGTGGGGGCGGGCTGCTGGCCGGGATTGCCGTGGCAGTCAAGGGTTTGCGGCCGGATGTGCGCATCGTCGGCGTGCAGGCCGAGGGTGCGGCCGCCTACCCGGGCTCGCTTGCGGCTGGACAGCCCGTGCCGCTTCGGACCATGAACACCATGGCCGACGGCATCGCGGTCGGCATGCCCGGTGAGGTTCCCTTCGAGCTCGTTCGCGACCTCGTCGACGACATCGTCACGGTCTCCGAGGAGTCGCTGTCCCAGGCGCTGCTGTTTCTCATGGAGCGGGCCAAGCTCGTGGTCGAGCCGGCGGGTGCGTCGGCAGTCGCGGCGTTGCAGGACCTCCCGCACGCGTTCGAGCCGCCGGTGGTCGCCGTGCTGTCGGGTGGCAACGTCGACCCACTGCTGCTCATGCGGGTGATGCGGCACGGCATGGCGGCGGCCGGACGCTACCTGCTGGTCCGCGTGCGGATCCCTGACCAGCCAGGCGCGCTGGCGCGACTGCTCGGCCTGCTGGGTGAGGCCGACGCCAACGTGCTCGACGTCGTCCACGAGCGCACCGCGGCTCGGCTGCACGTCGACGAGGTCGAGGTGATGCTGCAGCTGGAGACGCGCGGCAGCGAGCACGCCGACCTGGTGGTCGGACGGCTCCGATCGGCGGGGTACACGGTCACGTTTGGCTGAGTAAAGTCGAAAGCGGAACTTGCCAAATTGATAGGTTCCGGTTTACATGGGAACCATGAGCGACGACATGCGAAGCCTGCTTGAAGACGTGGCAGCCGGCCGGATCACACCGGCGGAGGCCGCGGAGCGGCTCAACACAAACCAGGACGCCAAGTCCACCAAGGGCGACTCCACCAGCGAGTCGTCCAGCCATCCCGAGACCGCGCGGGTCCTCATCCGGGCGAAATCCCGGAGCGTCGATCTGGTCGGTGACCCAACGGTGGCGACCGTCGCTGTGGACGGCGAGCACCAGATCCGTCGCGAGGGCGACACCTTGGTGGTGCTCGACAACAGCGAGCGGCTCACCGGCGATGCGTTCCAGCTGGTGCAGTCCGGCAGGTGGCGGGAGCTGGGCGACTGGTTCTCCACGGTCCGCCACCAGCGCCTCACCGTGCGGGTCAACCCCGACCTTCCCGTCGGCGTCGAGATCACGGCCGGATCGCTGACGAGCACGGGCGCGCATGCGCTCGACCACGTGCGCGTCACGGCCGGCTCGGTGCGCATCGCCGGGGTGACAGCGCCCCTCGACCTACTCGTGCAAGCCGGCGCGGCGGCGGTGCAGCTCGAGCAGACCACTGGCACGTCGCGGCTGCGTGTGGAGTCGGGTTCGCTGAAACTTGAGGTCTCGCCCGCGTCTGACGTACGGATCACGACCGACGAGCAGCTCGGCAAGGTTGCCGTCCACCCGTCCGGCGCGCGACGCGGTGACGAGATCGTCGTCGGGGCCGGCGCCGCTACGATGGCCCTCGAAGTGCTCATGGGCAGCGCGCAGGTGACTGTCCGATGAGCGCGACGTCGTACGGCCACAGCCACGACCATCAGCACCGGCCGCCGCGGGACTGCCCGGTCTGCGGCCACGTGCTCACCACGACGCGACTCGGCTGCGAGTCGTGCGGCACCGAGCTGTCCGGAAGGTTTGCGTCCTGTCCCTACTGCGGCCTGGATGACGCCCAGGCGGAAATGCTTCGCGTTTTCCTGGTGTCGCGCGGCAATATGAAGGAGGTCGAACGGCACCTGCAGGTGAGCTACCCGACTGCCCGCCAGCGATTCTCCGAGCTGTTGGTGACATTGGGCTTCGAACAGCACGAAGAACCTGTCAGAGCATCCCGGGAGGATGTGCTCGCCGACCTCGCCAGTGGAGCGATCAGCGTCGACGATGCAGAGCGGCTCCTCGGCACGCAGTAACGACGATGAGAGGATCACTGACTCATGTCCGACAACGCCATCGTGGCTGAAGGTCTTGGCAAGACCTTCGGCGGCGGGCGCAAGAAACCTGTCCGGGCACTCGACGGCATCGACCTGCAGGTCCCGCAGGGCACCGTCGTCGGATTGCTCGGACCCAACGGCGCCGGCAAGACGACCACCGTGCGCATCTTGACCACCCTGCTGCAGCCCGACGAAGGCCACGCGACCGTGGCCGGCTTTGACGTGGTGACCCACCCGCAGGAGGTGCGGCAGCGCGTCGGTTTGTCGGGGCAGTTCGCCGCGATCGACGAAAACCTCACCGGCAAGGAAAACCTCTGGATGTTCGGTCGGCTCTACCAGCTGTCGAGCGAGGCCGCTCGCCGGCGGGCCGACGAGCTGCTCGAGCGGTTCAACCTCATCGACGCGGCAGACCGGGTCGCAAAGACCTATTCCGGCGGCATGCGGCGGCGGCTCGACCTTGCCGGCAGCCTCATTGCCCACCCCGAGCTGCTTTTCCTCGACGAGCCGACCACGGGACTCGACCCGCGCAGCCGGCTCGACATGTGGGACGTCATCCGCGACCGCGTTCGGGAGGGCACGACCCTGCTGCTGACGACCCAATACCTCGAGGAGGCCGACGAGCTCGCCGACGCCATCGTGGTTATCGATCATGGGCGCATCATCGCGCAGGGCACGGCCGACGAGCTCAAGGCCAAGGTCGGTGGTGACCGCATCGAGGTCGTCGTGCACGACCCGTCGCACATCCAGGTGGCCGTCGACCTGCTTGGCGGACCGTCCGCCGCCGAGGTCGACCAGCACACCCGCCGGGTTACCGGACCGGCAGCCGGCGGTGCGCAAGCACTCGTGGCACTCGTGCGGGGGCTTGACGAGCGCGATGTCCAGATCGATGACATCGGCCTGCGGCGGCCGTCGCTCGACGATGTGTTCTTGACGCTGACCGGTCATCGCTCCGAGGAGGAGCAACGCAACGGCGACGTCGGCTCGGAGCTCGTCCAAGGGAGGGCATCGTGACGACCACGGCCCAGACACAGGTCGCACCCGCCAGGGGTGGGTTCAGCCAGGCCGTGAGCGACTCTCTCGTCGTGGCGTGGCGCAACATCCGCGGGGGTCTGCGGGTCCCCGACAACCAGATCTACGTCCTTGTGCAGCCGATCATGTTCGTGGTGCTCTTCGCCTATGTGTTCGGCGGTGCGATCCCGCTCGAGGGCTACCCGCCGGACCCGAAGTACTATCGCGAGTTCCTCATGGCCGGCATCTTCGCCCAGACCATGGCGTTCTCCGTGGCGCCGGCGAGCGTGGGCCTGGCTGACGACATGAGCAAGGGGCTCATCGACCGGTTCCGCGCGCTGCCCATGGCTCGTTCGGGCGTGATAGCTGGCGGCGTGATCTCCAACATGGTCACGCAGTTCTTCGTGCTGGTCGTCATGATGATCTGCGGCGTTCTCGTTGGCTGGCGGGTCCACGAGGGCCTGCTCTCGTTCCTCGCCGGAGTGGCAATCCTGCTCGGCTTCGCATTCGCGATGCTGTGGATCGGCGCCCTGATCGGTCTGTCGGTTGGCAGCCCGCAGATCGCCGCATCGGCCGGGTTGATCTGGCTGTTCCCGGTCACATTCCTGTCCAACGCATTCGTGCCCCAGGAGAGCCTGCCCGGCTGGCTGCAGCCAGTGGTCGACTGGAACCCGCTCTCCGCGGTGGTCGCCGCGTGCCGTGACCTGTTCGGTAACCCAAACCCGTTCGTCGGTGATGCCTGGCCCATGCAGAACCCCGTTCTCGCATCGGTGCTCTGGATCGTCTTCATCACGGCGGTTTTTGCCCCGCTCGCGATCCGCAAGTACAAGAGCGCGACCTCGCACTGAGCTGGGCCATATGAGGAAAGATCCCCCGTGCTCCGGCACGGGGGATCTTTCTTGGTTCCGGTCCCCCGTGCTTCTGCATGGGGGACCTGGGATCCGGTCCCCCGTGCTTCTGCACGGAGGATCTGGGATCAAGAACTGCGCTCAGCCGCTGAACGGCTTGGCCTGGATCACCTTGAGCCGCAGCTTTCGGCCGTTGGGCGCGGCGTAACTCACCGAGTCGCCGACCTTGGCACCCATGATCGCCTGACCGAGCGGCGACTTGGGGCTGTAGACGGCGAGGTCGGTGGACCCGAATGACGCGAGCTCGCGGGCACCGAGCAGGAACGTCTCGGTCTCATCGTCGCCCTCGAAGCGAATGGTGACAACCATGCCCTGCTCTACCACCCCGTCATCGGGTGGCGTCTCGCCGACGCGGGCGCGCTGCAGCAGATCCTGCAGCAGTCGGATGCGGGCCTCCTGGTGACCCTGCTCGTCCTTGGCCGCGTGGTAACCGCCGTTCTCGCTCAGGTCACCTTCGGCGCGCGCCGCCTCGATCCGCTTGGCGATCTCGACGCGTCCCGGCCCGGTCAACTGCTCGAGCTCGGCCATGAGCTTGTCGTACGCGTCCTGGGTGAGCCAGGCCACATCGTGGCTCGTCTGCGTCACGTGACATCGCTCCTTGCTCGGGACTGGTCGTGCTCTTTGTCCTACCCGCGTATGGGTGCGGAGAACCCCCGGGCGTTGGTGCGCCCGGAGAGGTCCGGGGGATCACACCAGGTTACCAACGACCCGCCGCCGGCCGCACATTTCTTATCGAGGGCGGTTCTGCCCCGGCGCCGTGCAGCCGAGCAGCCGAGCAGCAACTGGATGCTCGCTTGTGAACGTGTGCTCGACGCGAAGCCGCCGTTCCGGCCCCGCTGGGACGGTGACTCTCTCCCTCGTGTCGAGGCGTCCAAGTGTGGTCAGCTCGAACTCGCAGGTGACCTCGGTGTCGGCGTCCCGCTGGATGTCGAAGACGACCGTGATCGAGTCGTCGGTGATGTCGCCGAACGAGACCATCCCGCTCGTCACCACCGGATTGACCCAGAAGCGGGCCGCCCACACAAACCAGGCGATCAGGGCGGCCACAACGAGGCCGCCCAGGACCCACAGCACCACTCGCCGGGAGCCACCCTTGCCGGCCCGGCCGTAGCGCGCCTCGAGTTCGTGGGTCACGCATGCTCCTCTGCGGCTGTCGCTCGGCGTCGGGCACCATTGTCACCCGTGGCCGATCAGCTCCGACTAATGCATGTGCATGCCCACCCCGACGACGAGTCGAGCAAGGGCGCCGCCACCACGGCCAAGTACGTGGCGGAGGGTGTCGACGTGCTCGTGGTCACCTGCACCGGCGGCGAGCGTGGCTCGATCCTCAACCCCAACATGGATCGCCCCGACGTGCTCGCCAACATCGCTTCGATCCGCCGCCAGGAGATGGATCGCGCTCGCGAGATCCTCGGCGTGCGGCAGGAGTGGCTCGGCTTCGTGGATTCCGGCTTCCCCGAGGGCGACCCGCCGCCGCCGTTGCCCAACGGCTGCTTCGCGCGGGTGCCGCTCGCGGATTCGGTGCCGCGACTTGTCCGGCTGGTCCGCGAGTTCCGGCCCCATGTCATGACGACGTACGACGAGAAGGGCGGCTATCCGCACCCGGATCACATCCGCTGCCACGACGTTGCGGTGGCCGCGTACGACGCGGCTGGCGATCCTACGGCCTACCCCGAGTCGGGTGAGCCGTGGCAGTCGGCCAAGCTCTACTACCACCACACGTTCAACCGGCCGCGCACGCTGGCGCTGCACGAAGCAATGCTCGCGCGCGGGTACGAGTCGCCGTACGCGGAGCGACTCGCCAACTGGCCGCCCGATCCCGAGCACGACAGACGGCTCACGACGCGGGTGCCGTGCGCCGAATACTTCCCGGTCCGCGACCGGGCACTGCTCGCGCACGCGACGCAGATCGATCCCGAGGGGCCGTGGTTTGCCGTGCCGCTCGTGGTGCACCAGGAGGCTTGGCCGACCGAGGACTTCGAGCTCGCCCGTAGCACGGTCGACACAGACCTGCCCGAGGACGATCTGTTCGCCGGACTACGTGGCTGACCGCTGGGAGCTGCGCGCGGAATCCAGCGCGCGGCGGGCGAGCTCATCGACGTACCCAGACTGCAGGAACGTTCGGTCGGTGGGCTCGATGCCGACGGTGCGGTCCCCTTCGGTGGCGATCAGCAGGGTGCCGAAGCGCCAGGCCATGTCCCCGACGCCGGCAACCTTGACTCGTGGCCGGTTGCTGCGGTTGGCCAGGCCGACCAGAACCTGAACCCCGTCGTGCCCGACCGTCAGGTGCACTCGCACGGTGGAGTCGTCGTCGCCGCCGAGATGGTAGGTCCAGATATGCACCCGCGCGTCGCCACTGCTGAGTTCGGGGCCTTCGATGGAGCGTACGACTCGGTGCACGGCTCGGCTCACGTCCATCGCTGCAAGCGGTGCGCCCGGTAGCTCGGGGACAGTGCCCACTTGGCCTACAGCCCCGTCGACGCCGTCGAGCATGTCAACGGCGTACACGTAACCGTGATTTGATCCGGCGGTCAGACGGACCACATCGCCTGCTCGGACATGGGCGAACACGCGACCATCGACCTTGTAGGCGCGGGCAAGGTCGCTCCTGCCATCGTCGACGGCGATCCGACAGACGTCGGGCTCCGACGGGCCCTCCCCGCCGTCGTAACCCTCTACGAACTCGTGGAGGATGACCTTTCCCTCGACGGTTGTCGGGGCGGTGACGTCACGCAACATCCTTCCTAGCTGCAGGAGTGCCGCCAACCATCCCGCAGTCAACAAGGATGCGAGCGCGTACAGGTACCAGGCGTTCGCGTCCGAGACGATGGCCGACCAAAGGGCCGCCAGCAGGAGTCCGAACAACAGGACCCCGGCCGCATACCCGACGGCCGCGCGCCGAGGGCTCCGTCCCCAGAGGCCGGCGCTGCCAGGCCATCGATCGGGCCCGACTATCGTCACGGCTCGATCGCGGCCGCCGTAGTCGGACCAGAGCTGTCGGCGTGCCCGCCGTCCCACGAGGCAACCGTACGGCGGTGCTGGCCGGGTGTGTAGTCAGCGCCGCGGGCGTGCGACGATTGCTCAGGAGGTACGGCCGATGTTGCTCAATGCGTCACACGCGGCGACGGCTGCGTTGGCGGCCGCGGGCGATGACTCGTCGTACACCTACGACAACCTCAAGCCCGGCCCGGCCGCACTCCTCGTCACAGTCCTCCTGGCCGTGGCGCTCTTCCTGCTGATCCGCAACATGAGGCGCCAGGTGCGGCGCATCGACTTCGACCCGGACGCCAAGGATGACAAGGCGCGCACTCGGTCGCATCGCACCACCGACCGCACGTCCGACGACCCGGAAGACCGCTGGGACAACAAGATCGACGACGGCACCTGACCGGGCGAGCCGTCACGCGTTGCGGACGCGCAGGACCACGAGCGCCGCGACGTACGCGGCAGCCGCATAGGCGGCTGTGATCCCGAGCCCGGCCAAGGGCCCGATCGGAAGGCTGTCCAGATCACGGGTCGCCTGCACGGCGAGCCCTGCGCTGAGCGGGGAGTACTTGTCCAGGCGCGCTATCCAGACCGGGTCGCTGATCATGGACGCCACCAGGGGAGCGCCGAACAACAGCGCAAGCGTCGCGATGATCGCCACCGCTGAGTCACGGATCATCGTCCCGATCCCAAGCGCAAGCACGGCTAGCAGCCCGAGGTAGGCGACAGTGCCGGCAGCGGCGCGCAGGGTGGGCTCGTCGCCCAGCGACAGCGGGGGATAGCCGTTGGCAGCACTGAACCCGTTGCCCGGGAGGATGTTGCGGGCGGCCAACAGCGATGCCAAGACCCCGATCGTGGCGGCCAGGAGCGTGGTGCCGACGACGATCAATGCCTTGCCGGCAAGCACTCGGCCCCGCTGTGGGACCGCCGTCAGCGTCGTCTGGATCATGCCGGTGCCGTACTCGTTGGTGATGGCCAGGGAGCCGACAACCACCGCGGCCACCTGCCCGACCCACACGCCCGACAGGCTCAGCTTGATCGTGTCCTCGAAGCATTCGGTCGGCGAGCGGCACTGCGAGACGTCGACCGTGCTGGTCGTGGCCGCACCCAAGGCCACGATGGTGGTCGCGACCGCCAGCAACAACCAGCCACTGCTCGGCAAGGTCCGCAGCTTGACCCACTCGGCGCGCAGCACTCTGTTCATGCGTCTCGGCGCCGGACCAGCCATGCCGCCAGCACGAACGCGCCGACGGCGTAGGCACTCGCGACTCCGAGGCCCGCCCACCAGTTGATCAGCGAAGCTGGCTCAACGTGCAACTCGCTGGCCGGCTGTGCTCGCTGGGTGGCAAAGCCACCAGCGGGAGTCAGCAGCATGAGTGTCTTGATCGCCGCAGTGCTCGACAGGAACGCCGCGACAATTGTGGGCATGACGACGAGGACGAACACCAGGGTGATGGCCGCCGCGCCGTGACGCAGGATTGCGCCGACGGACAGGCTCAGCACGGCGATGACCGCAATGAAGACCGCGGTCCCGACCAGGACCCGCAGGACCGTGGGATCGAAGAGGTCCGGCCGCGGGTAGGCGGGCGGCGCGTACCCGTTGTCACGCATGACTGGCTGGGTGAGCAGGAACGACAGCACAGCCGCCGGCAGCGCGACGGCGAACGACGCGGCGCCCAGGACGAGCGCCTTGGCGGCCAGCACCCGGCCCCTGCGCGGGACTGCGACGAAGCTGGTGCGGATGAGGCCGCGCTTGTATTCAGAGGTCACGAACAGCACGCCCACGGCGATGATCGGCAACAGCCCGAACAGAATCCCCTGCAGGCTGTTCGCCACGATGTCGTCGCCCGACCTCTCAGGCCCGATCTCGCCCACGCCGGTGACGACGAAGGTGCCGTCGACCTCGACGGACTCGCCGTTCACTCCCGCCCCCGTTTTGGGTAGCGCCGGGGCGGCATCGCCGGGCTTCACAATGTCTTCGGTCTGCCAGGCGTCAACGTCGGACCGGCCGTCCAACTGGACGTTGTCGAACGTCGCGGTGCTCTGGGTCGGCGACTCTGAGATAGAGGTGCTTCCTGCCGACCGCTCGAAGATCACCTCGTCGAGGGACGACACGAACAATCCGGCCTCGGCCGTATCCGGCAGCCCTGCCAGCTCGAGCGTGCCCACGTCGGTCCACTCGCGGCCATCGGGCGACTCCGACCCCGTGATCTCGTCTCCCGAGCGGGTGAGCCGGAGCCAGTGTGGGGCGCTGGAGTCACTGCCGTCGATCTCCGTGTCAAAGTTGGCCGACATCTGTACGCCATCTGCGCCGAGCATCAGGGCGGCGTAGGGCGCGCCGGGCTCGGTGCTCTCCTTGACCATGACCCCGGCAAAGCCGTTGCTGCTGTCCGGACCGCTCGCGACCCGTACGACGATGCTTCCGTCCCTGGTCAGCGGCTGGTGGACGAAGCGGAACTCGTCCCTGACCGGAGTGCCGTCCGGACCGACGACAGTCATGAACCGGTTGGCATCGGTGCTGCTCTCGCTGGCGGCCAAGAGGCTGAACAGCACGCTGATCACCAGCGCAGCAAGCAGCGCGACCATCCATCGCCACACCGAGCGCAGCTTCGTCCACTCGGCCCGTACGACGCGGCCAAAACCGGCCGGCTTGGTCGCGGTCGGAGGGCGGGTGGGCGTCATGGTGGCCATTAGGCGCTCCGCTCCGCCGGTACCGCGAACTCCACGGCGTCGCGCGTCAGCTCCATGTAGGCCTCTTCGAGTGATGCGCGGTGGTGGCGCAGCTCGGAGAACGGGATCCCCGCCTCGCTGAGCAGGCCGGCGATGCGCTCGCCGTCGAGGCCATCGACGGACAGCGTCTCGTGATCGACGGCCGCGACGGTTGCGCCCGCATTGGCGAGTGCGGTCATGGCGTCCGTGCGGCGGAAGGTCCGCACGTCGACGCGGCTACCGTTGGCCGCCGCGAGCAGGGTGGTCACGTCGGTGTCTGCAATCACGCGGCCGCGCGCCAGGACGATCAGATGGTCGGCCGTGCCCTCGAGCTCGCTCATCAGATGGCTCGAGATGAACACGACACGACCCTCGGCGGCGAGCGACTTGAGCAGCCCGCGGATCCACACGATGCCCTCGGGGTCCAGTCCGTTGACCGGCTCGTCGAACATGAGCACCGGCGGGTCGCCGAGCAGCGCGGCTGCGATGCCGAGGCGTTGTCGCATCCCCAGCGAGAAGCCGCCGGCCGTGCGCCGTGCCGCGCTGGCTAGCCCCACCTGATCGAGCACCTCGTCGACCCGTCGCGGCGGCAACCCGTTGCTGTGCGCCATCCAGAGCAGATGGTCGCGGGCCCGCCGGCTCGGGTGGATGGCTGCGGCGTCGAGTAGCGACCCGACCTCGCGCAGCGGTGTCCGCAGGCTGCGATAGCTCTGGCCGTTGACCAGGGCGTCACCGTCGTCGGGGGAGTCCAGGCCAAGGATGAGTCGCATGGTTGTCGACTTGCCGGCGCCGTTTGGCCCCACGAACCCCGTGACCTCACCGCCGGAGATGACGAACGAGATCCCGTCCACGGCAAGCGTCGACCCGTAGCGTTTGCGTAGTCCGCGCACCTCGATGGATGGCTGCATGCCTGGAGGCTAGGAGCGGAATGGACGTCGCGTCGTCACCCGTCGGAGGGATCACGTGAACGTGACTGGGGGACGCCGTGCCCGTGCGGATCAGGCGACAATGGCCGCTGTGAAGGGGCTCGAGTGGCCATATGGCGCTGCCGCGATCCTCGGCGTCGTCGCGCTCATCGAAGTTGCCGCCCGCCCCGACAGCCAGCCGTCGAGCTCGACCCTGGCCTTGGTGCTTGCGCTGGCCGCAACGCTTCCCCTTGCCCTGTCGCAGTTACAGCCGGAGGCTGCCGCCGGCGCCATTGCCGTAGCGACGATCGCCATGCTCCTCGCGGACTACCGGCCGCCGGTCGCCGGCGTTGTGGCCCTGGGGATCAGCGCATTCCTGGTCGGTCGTCGCGGCACGCGCTGGGCCTCGATCAGCCTGGTGGCGATCCTCGTCGGGTATGCGCTGCTGCCCGGCGGCGACGACCGGCCCGGCGGTCGCGCGCTGGCGATCGCGATGCTCGTCACCACCACTGCGGCCGTCGGCTCCGGACTCTACCTTCAGACCCGAGACGAGGCCGCCCGTCGTGCGGCATCAGAGCGGCAGATCGCAGACACGCTCTTCGATTACGCGGCTCGCGGCGAGCGAGCGCGCATCGCGCAGGAGCTGCATGACGTGGTTGCCCATCACATCTCGCTGATTGCCGTGCAGGCGGAGGCGGCGCGGCTGACGACGCCGGGCATGCCGGCCCAGGGTGCGCAGCGTCTCGTCGCGATCGGCGACACAGCCAGGACGGCGCTGACTGAGATGCGTCGCCTGCTCGGCGTACTCCGCGAGGATGCCGCGCCCGTCGACAGCCGTCGCCCGCAGCCGGGGCTGCAGCAGCTCAACGAGCTGGTCGACGAGACCCGCGGCCTGTCATTTGCGAGCACGCGGCTGATCGTGCAGGGGCGCGTCGTTGCCCTCGATCCCGGTGTCGAGCTGACGGCTTACCGGATCGTCCAGGAGGCGTTGACCAACGCGCGCCGTCATGCTCCTGGCGCCGGGGTCGACGTCGAGCTGCACTACCGCGACGACGCGCTGTATCTCCGCGTACGCGACAACGGGCCGGGTCCGCCGCCGACTGAGGCTCTGCTGACAAGCTCCGGTCACGGGCTGGGCGGCATGCGCGAACGCGCCACGATGGTAGGCGGGTGGCTCTCGACCGGACAGGGGCCGACGGGCGGCTTCGTGGTCGAAGCACTGCTGCCGGTGAGCGGGGCTGAGCGATGAGCGCTGGGGAGCGCATCCGCATCCTGGTGGTCGACGACCAGGACGTGGTGCGAGCCGCCTTCGCTGCGCTGCTGGGCACGCAGCCAGACTTCGAGGTCGTCGGCACCGCGGCCGAGGGTGCCGCTGCGGTGCGCTTGTGCCGCGAGAGCAGACCCGACGTAGTCGTCATGGACGTACGCATGCCAGTCATGGACGGCATCGACGCCACTCGGCGGATCCTTGCCGAGGCAGGTGACTCGCCGCCGCACGTCCTCATCCTCACGACGTTCGACCTCGACGAGCATGTGTACGACGCACTGGCTGCTGGCGCCAGTGGCTTCCTGCTCAAAGACGTCAGTGCCGAGAAACTCTTCGACGCCGTGCGTATCGTCGCCGCGGGAGAGGCATTGCTGGCGCCGAGTGTCACGCGTCGGCTGATCGCCGAGTTTGCGCGGCTGAAGCCAGGGGCGTCGGCACCCGGTCCGAGCATCCAAGCCCTGACACCCCGGGAGACCGAGGTGCTGCGGCTCGTCGCTGAGGGTCTGTCCAACCCGGAGATCGCGGTACGCCTCGTGGTGAGCGACGAGACCGTGAAGACGCATGTCAGCCGCGTGCTGAGCAAGCTCGGGCTGCGCGACCGCACGCAGGCCGTCGTCGTGGCGTACGAATCCGGTCTGATCGTCCCCGGCGCACGCCGCGGCTAGTGTCGAGGCATGGCCAACCGGCTGGCTGCGAGCACGTCGCCCTACCTTCTCCAGCACGCCAACAACCCCGTCGACTGGTGGGAGTGGGAGCCGGAGGCGTTCGCCGAGGCGCGGCGACGCGACGTGCCGGTGCTGCTGTCGGTGGGCTACGCGGCCTGCCATTGGTGCCACGTCATGGCACACGAGTCGTTTGAGGAAGCCGAGACCGCGGCGTTCATGAATGAGCATTACGTCAGCATCAAGGTCGACCGTGAGGAGCGACCCGACGTCGATGCGGTCTATATGGAGGCGGTGCAGGCGATGACGGGCCAGGGTGGCTGGCCCATGACCGCGTTCCTCACACCGGCGGGGGAGCCGTTCTATTGCGGGACGTACTTCCCGCCAACACCGCGCCAGGGCATGCCGTCGTTCCGGCAGGTGCTTGCCGCGGTTGCGGACACCTGGGTGAGTCGGCGGGACGAGGTCGACCGCGTGGGTGCGGACGTCGTACGACAGCTTGCCGAACGGCCGGCTCTCGAGGGCGACGCGCCCCCGGACGCGGGCGCACTCACGGCGGCCGTCCAGCGGCTGCATGCAGAGTTCGACGCGGTCGACGGCGGTTTTGGTGGCGCACCGAAGTTCCCACCGTCGATGGTCTGCGAGTTCCTGTTGCGACACCACGCGCGTACCGGCGACAGCCAAGCACTCGGCATGGTGGAAGCCACGCTGGAGGCAATGGCTCGCGGAGGCATCTCTGACCAGCTCGGTGGCGGGTTCGCGCGCTACAGCGTCGACGCGGAGTGGGTCGTACCGCACTTCGAGAAGATGCTGTACGACAACGCCCTGCTGCTGCGCGTCTATCTGCACTGGTGGCGTGCCACAGGGTCGCCACTCGCCGAGAGAGTCGTCCGGCACACCGCCGGTTTCCTGGTGCGCGACCTGGGAACCGCAGAGGGTGGGTTCGCCAGCGCACTCGATGCCGACACGCAGGGCGTCGAGGGCGCGACGTACGTATGGACGCCGGCTCAGCTACATGAGGTGCTGGGCGACGATGACGGGGACTACGCCGCCAGGCTGCTGTCGGTGACGGCATCGGGCACGTTCGAGCACGGCTCGTCCACCCTGCAGCTGCCCGCCGACCCAGTCGATGCCGAGCGGTGGATCTCCATCCGCGACCGGTTGCTTGAGGCCAGACGGGGACGTCCGCAACCTGGGCGTGACGACAAGGTCGTCGCCGCCTGGAACGGGCTCGCCATCGCCGCGCTGGCCGAGGCAGGCGGGTTGTTCGACGAACCGTCGTGGGTCGATGCGGCGATCGACGCCGCCGACCTGCTCGTCCGGGTGCACCTCGATGAGCACGGCCGGCTGTTGCGCACGTCCCGTGACGGAAAAGCGGGGCGCAACGCGGGCGTGCTAGAGGATTATGCCGACGTCGCGGAAGGCTTCCTCGCACTCGTCGCGGTCACCGGCGACCCGGTGTGGTTGTCGTTCTCCGAGCAGCTGCTCGACGAGGTGCTCGCGCACTTCACCGAGGGTGATGGCGTGACGTGGTACGACACCGCCGACGATGCGGAGGAGCTTGTGCGTCGGCCCTACGACCCGACTGACAACGCGACGCCCTCGGGTCAGTCCGCGGCGGCGGGTGCGTTGCTGTCGTTCGCGGCGCTGACCGGCTCTGCCCGGCATCGCGAGGCCGCGGAGCGGGCGCTCGGCGTCACCGGTCGGCTGGCGGGCCAGGCACCCCGGTTCTGTGGATGGGGGCTTGCCGTTGCCGAGGCGGCGCTGGCCGGGCCGGTCGAGATCGCGGTCGTGGGTGCCGAAGCGGATCCTCGTCGACGGGCGCTGCATAGGACGGCCCTTGCAGCAACTGCCCCCGGGGCGGTCGTGGTGGCCGGTGACCCGGCCGACCCCGTGACGACCGCGGTGCCCTTGCTGGTTGACCGGCCTCTCGTCGACGGGCACGCAGCGGCGTACGTCTGTCGTGGCTTTGTCTGTGAGCGTCCGGTGTCCGATCCCAAGGCGCTCGGCGACAGTGTCGGGATCTCGTGGCCGGCCGCTGTCGCATCAGCGATCATGGCTGTATGACTGCGAGCACAGACCATGTGACGGGAATCGACGGCGGCATCGTGGTAGGCAGCGACGGATCAAAAGGATCGCGAATCGCGCTGGCTCGGGCCGTCGAAGAGGCACGCGCACATGAGCTGCCACTGCACATCGTGCGGGCGTGGACGATCACCAGCGCGCCGCGACCGGAAAGTTGGCGCCCGGGGTATGTGCCATCGTCCGAGGAGTTCGCGAAGGCGGTCAGGGCCGAGCTTGCCGCCGACTGCAGCACCGTGGTCGCGGGCGTCGCCGATGTCAAGATCAGCTGGCACGTCGTGCGTGGCCAGTCAGCCCAGCACCTCATCGAGGCGTCCAAGGACGCGTCAATGCTCGTCGTCGGCGCGCGCGGTCGTGGCGGCTTCGCCGGCCTCGTGCTTGGCTCCACGACCGACCAGGTCATCCGGCATGCGCACTGCCCAGTGCTCGTTGTGCCGCACGCCCACGTCAAGGAGTGACGCAGGCAAGTCGCTTTCTGACGGCGTCGACGCGTTCCCGCGGGGATCGTCAGCCGACCGCGACTCGCTTGCCAGTGAGCGCCAGCACTAGGCCGAACAACAGCAGCACGAGCGTTCCGCCCATCATGCACGCCACCCAGCGACGGCGCCCGCGTTCTGTGCGCAGGTACTGCCAGCCGGCCAGGGCGAGCGACACACCCTCCGCAAGGAACCACGGTTCGAACAGCGCAACGTCGGCCACGGCGGCGCTCCGCTTCTCCGCCGCCGACCAGCCGTCGCCGATATCCGGGAACTGCACGGTGTCGAAGCCGGCCAGGAAGAGCGACTTGCTGACGAGGCCGTAGATGCCGTGCGAGGCGCAAACCACGGCCCCGGCACCGATCGCCGTCAACAGCACGGCGGGCAGCACCCGGCCGCCGCCGCGCAGCACCCCGCTGCCAGGTGCTGGTCGGCTCCACGGCCCGCCGATGAGGAAGAGGGCGGCCGCACCCAGCAGCAGCACAACGGAGACCACGGCATTGGCGGCCCGGGTCTCCGGCAGCGCGGCGATGCTCGGGCCACCGGGAAGCAGGAAGGTCCCGCCGATTGCCCAAACCACGTGGATCGGAACGTTGAGCAGCGTGACGACGGCGGCCAAGCGGGCCAAGAACGGGTGCGAAGGCAGCGGCAGGTCGCTACTCAACGCTGTCGAAGCACCGGTCGGAGGTTGAGTGGAACGAAGCGAGTCGGCCATCTGCGAACACCCTTCCTCGCGGCCGCGCTCCCGACCCAAACTACAGCGCGTCGTGCCACGATCGACTTCCATGGACGTCGTTTCCCTCAACGGACTGAGTGAAAGTCAGCTCGCCGTGGCCGCCAGGGCGGACAGCGGCCGTGGCTCGGTCACCGTATACGGCAGGACCGGGGCACGACTGCGGCAGACTGTCGTGGCGCTGGCGGCAGGACGTGTGATGGCCGAGCACAAGAGCCCGGGCGACGCCTCATTGCTCTGCCTGCAGGGCCGCGTCATGGTCCGAGCCGGGCAATCACATGTTGAGCTCACTGCCGGTGAACTGGTCGCGGTGCCCCCGCAACGGCACGAGATCGAAGCTGCCGAGCCGTCGGTGTTGCTGCTCACTGTTGCGCTGCACTGATCGGCCGCGGCCTACCCGCGGAGAAAGCTGAAGCGCACTTCGCGCTCGCTGTTGTCGATGTTGAGGTCCACGAGACAGATGCTCTGCCAGGTACCGAGGGCAAGGCGGCCGCCCAGCACGGGCACCGACGTGTACGGCGGGATGAAAGCCGGCATCACGTGCGACCTGCCGTGGCCCCGGCTGCCGTGCCGGTGTCGCCACCGGTCGTCGGCGGGAAGCAGATCGTCGAGCACCGAGAGCAGGTCCTCGTCACTTCCGGCCCCGGTCTCGAGAATCGCCAGGCCCGCAGTGGCGTGCGGCACGAACAGGTGGAGGAGTCCGTCGCCGCGCGCGGCGACGTACGTCGCGCAGTCCCTAGTCAGGTCCAGCACAACCTCGCGCGAGCCCGTCCGGTAGGTCCTCGTCTCGCTATCCACGATGACTCAGGCCGTCGGCGGGGTGAACTGGCTCGCGGTGAAGACGCCACCCTGCGGGTCGCGGATCAGCGCGTCACGGGTCCAGTCCGAGTCGCTGCGACCCAGCACCGCGCCGCCGCCCCGTTCGGCTGTGGTGGCCGAGGCATCCCGGTCGGCGACCGTGAAGGCGACATGCCAGTGCGGTTGCTCGTCGGGACCGACCGGGACGAGCCAACCGATGGCGTCCTCGAAGCCAGGCGGCGTCAGGTCTCCGGCCTGACGGGTGCGGATGTCCGGATCGACCGTGGCCTCGAGGTGATCGCCGTAGCCAGGCCTGCGGATCATCATGGCGAACCCGAGATCGTGGACCGCCCACCCGAACACCTTGGAGTAGAAGGCCGCAGACGCCTCCGGATCGGCGGCGTGCAGCTGGCTGAAGTTCCACGCGCCGGGCGTGTTGGCGATCTGGGCTCCGAGGCGTTGCTCGGCCTGCCAGAGGCGGAATGGCACGCCGAACGGGTCGACGCAGACCGCCGACCGACCCGCCTGGCCGACGTCAGACGGTGCCAACAACACGCGCCCGCCGGCGGCTGTGATCCGCGTGGCCGCGGCGTCGGCGTCGGTCACTGCGATGTAGGTGTTCCACGAGGGTGGCTCGACTGCGCGTCCGGCGGCCTCGTCAGTGCCGCCAATTCCGGCGGCATCAAGGCCATCGAGCTGAGCAACGACATAGTGCGCGGAGGCACCCGGCGTCGTCGCGTCCGCGAAGGTCCATCCGAACAGCTCGCCGTAGAACGCCTTGGCGGCCTCGACGTCTCGATGCTCGATGTCTATCCACGACGTCACCCCCTCGGGGTAGGTCCGTGCCTGGCTCATATCGGCTCCCTCCCGCACGACGACACATAGCGTGCCGCAGGTGACTCCCGGCAGCCGAGGTGGCCCGCGCGCTCGACATCGCGCAGGGATCGTTCGCCGTTAGCGAGCGTTGCTGCGTAATCGCGTAATCCTTGCAACCATCTCCTCATGGCAACGACAGAGCGAGTACGGGGCTGGCTGACCGGCCGGCTGCCCGACGACTGGTTCACGACGCCGCCCGAGGTGACCGTCGACCGCGACGAGATCCTCGTGGTCGGCACCCTCCCCGAGCCGCAGGTGGCCGAGGGCGTCTCCGATGTGGAGCGCGAGGCCGCGGTCGATGGGCGGATCAAGGAGTTCCGCGAGCGGACGCGCGATCGACGGATCGAGATCGCCCTCGAGCTCGAGCGCAGCAGCGGCCGCAAGGTGTCCTGGGGTGTGCAGATCGGCGACCGTCGCAAGCTTTTCACTCACCTTGCTGCTCCGGTGATGACCCGGTTGCGGCAGCCCGAGCGGGCGGTGCTCGACACGCTTGTCGACGCCGGCGTGGCACGGTCGCGGTCCGAGGCGCTCGCGTGGTGCGTACGACTCGTGGCCAAGCACTCCGACGACTGGCTCGCCCAGCTGCGCGACGCGATGGAAGGTGTCGCCCGGGTGCGCGAGCAGGGCCCCGACGCGCAGGCCTAGACGACCGCGGCCGCCCCGACCCCGAATACAGCGAGCCACACGCCGACGTGCTGGGTGAGGAAGCCGCCCAGGGTGAAGGCGTGGAACACCTCGTGGAAGCCGAACCACTGCGGTGACGGGTTGGGACGCTTGATGCCGTAGACGAGGCCGCCGAGCGAGTACATCAGCCCGCCGACGATAACAAGCGTCAGTACTGCCGCGCCGCCCCTGGCGAAGTCGGGCAAGTAGAACACTGCGGCCCAGCCCAGCAGCAGGTAGACGGGCACGTACAACCACCGAGGTGCGTCCACCCAGAAGACCCGGAACAACACGCCGATCACGGCACCCGACCAGACGATGGTGAGCAGCGTGCGCGCCTCCTGTCCGTCAAGGAGCAACAGGGCGTACGGGGTGTAGGTGCCAGCGATGATCAAGAAGATGTTGGCGTGGTCGAGGCGCTTGAGCGTCTGCAGCGCCCGCGGTGACCATCGGCCGCGGTGATAGGCCGCACTCACCCCGAAGAGCAGCGCGGCGGTGACCGCATAGATCGCCGTCGCGACCCTTGTGCGGCCGTCCGGCGCCACGAGCACGAGCACCAGACCCGCGAACACGGCCACCGGGAAGGTGCCCGCGTGCAACCACCCGCGCAGCATCGGCTTGTCCACGGAGCAAAGGCTAACTTACGGAACCGTAGGTTGGGGTGCCCGTTACCCTTGTCACCGTTCCTCGTCCGCCGGGAGGACTGCCCGCCGTGGGCCTGCGCAATCTGCTGTACGCCGTTTACGAGCGGCGCGTCGAGCACGACCTCGACCGCGCCAGGCTGCCTCGTCACGTCGGGGTGATGTGCGACGGCAACCGCCGCTGGGCACGTGAGATGGGCTACGTCGATCCCAACGACGGGCATCGCGTAGGCGCCGAGCGCATCAGGCAGCTGCTGCACTGGTGCGACGAGGTCGGCGTGGAAGTGGTCACGTTGTTCCTGCTGTCCACCGACAACATGTCACGGCCGACGGGCGAGCTGGATCCGCTGTTGCGCATCATCGAGGACCTGGTCACCGACCTGTCGGCCGACGGCAACCCGTGGCAGGTCCGCGCCGTCGGCAATCGTGACGTCCTACCGTCGCAGACCGTCGAGGCGCTCAAGATCGCCGAGGAGCGCACGACCGGCCGCACCGAGGGCGTGCAGGTCAACGTCGCGGTCGGCTACGGGGGGCGACAGGAGATCGCGGACGCAGTTCGGTCGTTGCTGCAGGAGCATGCGGCCGCGGGTACGAGCATCGAGGAGCTCGCCGAGATCCTCGACGTCGAGCACATCGCCGAGCACCTCTACACCCGAGGTCAGCCCGATCCCGACCTGGTAATCCGCACGAGCGGCGAGCAACGGCTGTCGGGGTTCCTGCTCTGGCAGAGCGCGCACTCCGAGTTCTACTTCCACGAGGCCAACTGGCCCGATTTCCGCAAGGTTGACTTCCTCCGCGCGCTGCGGGCCTACGCACAACGTGACCGTCGCTACGGCACCTGAAGCACCGCTTGCTCAGGTTCTCCCGTGTGTTGATCATGGCCGAGGTGTGATCATTTCTGAAGTTTGATCACGCCTTTGCCATGATCAACAGGGGCAGGGGCGGGGACGGGGCGGGGGGCGGCGGGTCACTGCTGGTCGACCGACCGGATGCGCTCCGTCGTTCCCGGAACAGAGTGGTGGACAGGCTCCCAGCCGTTGCCAAGGCGTCGTTCGTACGCATCGAAGACAGCCGGGACCGCCTTTGCAACAAGCGCATCAGGCTGGTCCATGAGCTGGAAGTGCAGATGCGGAGCTGTCGAGTTTCCTGTGCTGCCCACCAGACCCAGCACGTCTCCGGCCCGCACCGCTTGGCCCTCGGTGACTGCCACCGACCCGGGGGCCAGATGCGCGTAGACAGCAAAGCCTGCCTCGCTCTTCACGATGATGTGGTTGCCGACGACTCGCCTGACGCTGCGTTCGTTCGGTCGGAACGTCAACGCCGTCGCGATGATGTGAAAGAGCTCGCGCAACGGATGCAGCCAGCGGCGCTCGGCGGCGCCGTCCGACGCTGTGACGACCACACCATCGAGTGCCGCATGCACCGGATCCCCGTAGCCGTAGCACTCGCGCATCGGCACCCCGACCACCCATGTGCGCAGACTCGATGCCGCGTGCAGGCGCCGATGGTCGTCGAGGCGCTGCAGGTCGAACGCATAACGCTGCGCGAGCTGGTCGGTGCCGTGGCTCGGTATGTGGCTTCCGGGGGAGTGCACGGCGAACCACTCACCACGCAGCGGGAACGCCACCACCGCTGCGTGGGTCAGCTCCTCGGCTGTCCGTTTGGCCATCACGGGCGCACCTCTCCTATGGGTGCCTCGGGCGCCGAGGCTGGTGCCGGATAGAGCGCCACGGACAAGGTGTACGGGTCACCGTCGGGCGCATCGAGCTCGGCAAACTCGTGGACGAGAGCGTCGAACCGCTCCCGCAACCGCGAAATGTCGCGGCGGTCAAGGCGGACCTGCTCGAGGAGTCCGACGACCTCCGACGAGCTCGTGCTAGTCGTGACGACCGCGGTGGACAAGTTGTCGCGAAGGATGCCGAGCACCGTGGCCCGTCGATCCTCGATGCGATCGGTCGCGAGCCGGACCTCAAAGGCCAGAGCCGTCGCTCGGTAGTACTTCTCCAGGTTTCGCCCGGTGTCGCGGCGCTCGACGATGCGGATGAGACCGGTCTGCTCGAGCAGCCGAAGGTGACGCGTGAGGTTGGCCGGGTGAACGCCGAGCGCGCGCGCGACCCCGGTCGCGGTCATCGGCTGTCGGGCCAGGAGCCCGAGCAGGCTCATGCGAGTGGGGTGAACGTAGGCGCGAATGCGCTCGTCGTCGTCGAGCACCAACACGCCGAGCGGTGACTGATCGCCTGACACCTGACTAACGTTAGCGATTTCGCTGGCCTCGTCAACGGGGCGAAACCACGCGCGGCTACTCGGGGGTTTCACAGGCGCGGGGCCCTTGTGGATTGAAGTTCACGCGTGCGAAATCGGCCGTTAGCGAGTCGCGGCGCCCGTTTCGTACGGTCCGGCGTAGCGTTTACCGTGACGACAGGTGGGGAAGCTTGTCGCCTCGGGAGGCTCGTCCGACGTGCTGCAGACCGCGTCATCACTCGGTCCGCGCGGGAGGTGGGCCGGCACCCGGCCCATGAGGGCCCGGTCCCGGTCCATCCGATGCGCGAGAGGGCCGGAGCGCGTCCGCGCGTGACCGGGCACAAGGAGGCGGACGTGGCTGCAACGCAGAAGAGCTCGACCCGGCGCGGTGACAGCTCAAGCTCAGGACAGAGCAAGCGCCATACCTACGTCATCGACACGAGCGTCCTGCTCTCCGACCCTTACGCCCTGAAGCGTTTCGACGAGCACGAGGTCGTCGTGCCCGTCGTCGTCGTCACCGAGCTCGAGGGCAAGCGGCACCACCCTGAGCTGGGCTTCTTCGCCCGGACCGCACTCCGATTCCTCGACGACCTGCGCATCGCTCACGGGCGACTCGACGAGCCCATCCCGGTCGGCACCGTCGGCGGCACCGTGCGCGTCGAGCTCAACCACACCGACCCCGACGTCCTCCCCGCGGGATTCCGCCCTCGTGACAAGGGCTGGGACAACGACTCGCGCATCCTGGCCGTCGCTCGCAACCTGCAGGCCGAGGGCCGCAACGTCACCCTCGTGTCCAAGGATCTGCCGATGCGGGTCAAGGCGAGCGCGGTGGGGCTCGTAGCGGAGGAGTACCGCGCCGGCTCAGTTGTCGAGTCCGGCTGGACCGGCATGGCCGAGGTCGACGCCACGGGCGCCGACCTCGATGCGCTGTACGAAGAGGGCTTGGCCGATCTTGACAGCGCCCGCGACCTGCCGTGCCACACAGGGTTGGTGCTGCACAGCGAGCGGGGCAGCGCCCTCGGCCGCGTGACCCCCGGCAAGCAGGTGCGGCTTGTTCGTGGCGACCGCGAGGCCTTCGGCCTGCGTGGACGCTCAGCCGAACAGCGGGTGGGTCTCGATCTGCTGCTCGACCCTGATGTCGGCATCGTGTCGCTGGGTGGCCGGGCGGGCACGGGCAAGTCCGCGCTCGCTCTCTGTGCCGGTCTCGAGGCAGTGCTCGAGCGTCGGCAGCACCGCAAGGTGATCGTCTTCCGTCCGCTGTACGCGGTCGGCGGCCAGGACCTGGGCTATCTGCCCGGCAACGAGTCCGAGAAGATGAACCCCTGGGCGCAGGCGGTTTTCGACACTCTGGGTGCTCTGACGACCGACGAGGTGATCGACGAGGTCACCCACCGGGGCATGCTCGAGGTTCTGCCGCTGACCCACATCCGTGGCCGGTCGCTGCACGACGCGTTCGTGATCGTGGACGAGGCTCAGTCGCTCGAGCGCAACGTCTTACTGACGGTGCTCTCCCGCATCGGCACCAACTCCAAGGTGGTGCTGACCCACGACGTCGCTCAGCGTGACAATCTCCGGGTTGGCCGGCACGACGGGGTGGTCGCGGTGGTCGAGCGGCTGAAGGGCCACCCGCTGTTTGCACATGTCACGCTGACTCGCAGCGAGCGCTCGCCGATCGCGGCGCTGGTCACCGAGATGCTCGAGGAGATTCCGCTCAGCTAGCGCCTCTTTTGGCCGGTTTGCCACATGAGGTGATGAACGACACGTTAACGCCGTTTGGCATATAGGCGGCGATCTGTGCATGGTTGCTGGGCGAAGCACCTCAAGAGTACGCGATGCCACGGCTGAATCGCCGTCCCGGGCCGCACGCGGCCCACGTCCGTACGACCGCTTGCCCCGCCGCACGATCCGGGGCCGGGACCACGCACGTCGCCCGCCATGATGGTGAGCCTCGACCTGCGGCGGGGGGTGAGATCAGCCGCGCGTGACGTGGGCGGGCGGCCGTCGAGAGGCACTTCTTGCTCAGCCGCACCACCATCCAGACTGTTTCCCGCACTGGCGCTGCCCTGTCCCTTGCAGGGGCCTGCGCCTTCGCCGCCGTTGTCAGCTCTGACCCCGTGAACGCCGTGGGCAGCTCGGCCCGCGTCGCCACCCTGGCCGCGGCAAATCAGCCGCTTGACGTGACCGGCCTCACGACGGCGTTCACCGCAGCCGCCCAGCTGGAGGCACAGCGCAAGGCCGAAGCCGACGCGGAGGCCGCCCGCATCGAGGCGGAGCGCCAAGCCGCGGCTGCCGCAGCTGCCGCCGCCGCAGAGGCCGCCCGCATCGAAGCCGAACGTCAGGCCGCCGCTGCAGCCGCAGCGCGCGCCGCCGAGGAGTCCCGCACGCCCCAGGGCGCCAAGGGGATCGGCCGGGCCATGCTCGCCGAGTTCGGCTGGGGCGACGGGCAGTGGTCCTGCCTCGACTCGCTCTGGACCAAGGAGAGCGGCTGGGACTACACAGCCGACAACCCGTCGTCCAGCGCCTTCGGTATCCCGCAGTCGTTGCCGGGCAGCAAGATGGCGAGCGTCGGCGGCGACTGGGCGACCAACCCGGTCACGCAGATCCGCTGGGGTCTTGGCTACATCCGCGACTCGTACGGTTCGCCGTGCGCTGCGTGGAACCATTCCCGCGCCGCCAACTGGTACTGACAGGCCCGCCGACCGCCGTGTGGATCATCCGACAACCATGGTGCTATTGCTCCGCCGATGTCGGATGATCCACTCGTCGAGCGCCTAGCTCAGGGCGAGGTCGCGGCGACGGAACGCCGTGATCCCGAGCGCGACAAGCGCCGCGGCGACCCCGCCCAGCACCACGAGCGGCAGCACACTCACGTCGACCACCGGCACCCTCGGCAGGTGCGTGAACGGTGACAGGTCGAGCACCGCCTGGGACAGGCCGAGCGTCGGGCCGAGGAAGCTGACGACCAGGACCACCGTGAACACGCCCCAACCAAGGGCGACAGCGCGTCTCGGGAACAGGCCGAACACCGCAACGACGAACCCCGCGATGGTCAGTGTCGCGGGCACCTGGACCAGCGCGGCACCCAGCATCCTGGTGGCCTGGGCGCCGACATCGTGGATAACGAGGCCATAGGTCACGCCGGTGGCCAGGCCGGTGAGGGCCAGGATCACGGCGGTACCGAGCACTGCGATGAGGATGTGGCTGGCCATCCACCGCGGGCGACTTACCGACGTGGACAGCACCGCCTCGACGCCGCCACTGGCCTCCTCAGAGCGCATCCGAAGCAGCGCTTGCACGGCGTAGCCCGCCACCACGATCCCGAACAGCCCGATGATGGCAGCAAAGTAGTTGTCGGTGAGGCTGGCGCCAGTAGTGCCGAGCTCTTCGAAGATGTCTGACGTCGCCTGGCTGTCGGCGGCGAAGTCCTCGATCTCGTTGCCGATGCCGCCATAGAGCGCACCGAGCACCACCATCCCGATGGCCCAGCCGATCAGCACACCGCGCTGCAGCCGCCACGCGAGGCCGAGCGGGCTGAGCAGGCCGGCCGGAGCGTGCGCGGGTCCAGGTCGCGTCGCTCGCATCCCGGCTCCGACGTCACGATGCTGAGTGAGCTCGAACGCGAGCCCGACGGCGCCGACACAGAACACCACCAGTAGCCCGAACACCCACCAGGCGTTGTCGTCGTACGGGCGGATCTGTTGCGCCCACCCCATCGGCGACAGCCACGAAAGCCACCCACTGACCACCCGCGTGCCGCCGTCGACGACCTGGCCCGTTGCGTCGCCGGCGGCGCGGAGCACGAAGGCCACCCCAATGGCGGCCGCAGCCGCGCCGTTGGCCGCCCGGGAGCCGTCGAAGATCTGCGCGCTGATCGCGGCGACGGCGGCGAACGCAATGCCCGTCCCGGTTACGGCCGCACCCATCGCGAATGAGCCATCGGCAGGCAGGTCGTTGCCGACAAGCAGAAGCGAAGTGAGCAGCCCCAGAAGGACGTTGGCGCCGACGGCCACGATGATGGCGGCGGTCAGGCTGGCGTGGCGGCCGACGATGCCCGAGCCGATGAGCTCGGCCCGCCCGGCCTCCTCGTTCTGCCGGGTATGGCGAATGACCAGCAAGGTGCTCATGAAAGCAGCACCGATGAGCAGCGCCAGCAACCCCTGGGCGGCCACAGTGGCACCCAGGCTCGTGCCTGACACGAGGCCGTTGGTCATGAGTGAGACCGGGCTGTTGGCGGACGAGATCGCCAGCTTTACGCGCGACTCCTCCGTGGGGTAAGTGCCCGTGATGCTTGGTACGAGTGACGCGGTGACGAACGTGATGCCCAGGATCCACACCGGGAGCTGGATGCGGTCGCGGCGTAGCGCCAGCCGCACCAGCCGCCCAGTGCCGGTGAACACGCTCACCGGAGCTCCGCCTTCTCGTGGTTGACGCGCTCGTTGGCGATCTCGTCGCCGTAGTGCCGCAGGAACAGCTCTTCGAGCGTCGGTGGCGTGCTGGTCAACGACGTCACGTGGAACTGGGTCAGGTGCTCCAGCACCTTGCTCAGTTCATCGGTGTCGACGTCGAAGGCTGCATGCGAGCCGTCGACATTGAGGTCGTGCACGCCGGGCAGCTGGTCGAGCCCGCTGGATGGGCGGGCCGTCTCGATCGTGATCGCGGTGCGCGTAAGGTGCCGCAGCTCGTTGAGGGAGCCCGTCTCGACCGTCTTGCCGAGCCGGATGATGCTCACCCGGTCGGTCAGCGCCTCAACCTCGGCGAGGATGTGGCTGGATAGCAGCACGGTCTTGCCCTGCTGCTTGAGCTCCTGAATGCAGTCCTGGAAAACCGCCTCCATGAGCGGGTCGAGACCGGACGTCGGCTCGTCGAGGATGAACAGCTCGACGTCGGATGCGAGAGCCGCGACTAACGCCACCTTCTGGCGGTTGCCCTTGGAGTAGGTGCGGCCCTTCTTAGTGGGGTCGAGGTCGAACCGCTCGAGCAGCTCGTCGCGGCGCTTGGCGTCGATGCCGCCGCGCAGGTCACTGAGAAGATCGATGACCTCGCCGCCGGACAGACTTGGCCACAGGCTGACGTCCCCGGGCACATAGGCCAGGCGCCGGTGGAGCTCGACAGCGTCATCCCAGGGGTGCTTGCCGAGAACGGTCGCTGAACCAGAGTCGGCGCGGAGCAGCCCAAGCAGGACGCGGATGGTCGTCGACTTGCCCGAGCCGTTAGGCCCTAGGAAGCCGTGCACCTCGCCGGTCTGGACTGTCAGGTCGAGGCCGTCGAGGGCCCGCGTGGAACCGAACGTCTTGACTAGTCCCGACACGTCTATTGCGGTAGTCATACTTCGCACCCTACAGTGAGTTCACAAAGTTGTGAACGTTAAGAACACGCTAAGATGCCTAGGCGCGAGGGCGAGGTGGACGACGATGGCCGCTGAGGTGACTAACGACTCTGATGCCAGCGAGGTCGACCGCTTCGTCGAGCGGTTCGCCATCACCCTTGTCGAGGCTGGCTTACCGCGCATGCCGGCGCGAGTGTTTGCCGCGTTGCTCGTCTGCGAGGAAAGCAAGCTGACGGCCGCCGAGCTGGCTAAGCAGCTACAGGTCAGCCCGGCCGCGATCTCCGGTGCCGTGCGTTATCTGCTCCAGGTGCGCATGATCGAGCGCGGCCGCGACCCGGGCGAGCGGCGAGACCACTATGCGATGCCGCCAGGCCTTTGGTACGAGGCGGTGACCCGGCGCGACGCCGTGCTGGTCATGTGGATCAAGGCCATGGAGGAAGGCATCTCCGTCGTCCGACCCGGCTCTGCCGCCGCCGCTCGGCTTGAAGAGTCACGCGACTTCTTCCTGTTCCTGCACGACGAGCTGCCCGCCTTGTTCGATCGTTGGCGAGCGCAGCGCGGCGCTGCGCACCGCTGAGCTCAGGCCTCGGCGATCGGCACGGCGAGGATCGGGGCGGTCGTCGGCTCCGCCGAGCCGCCGTCAGGTTCGACCGTGATCCCGACGGTGTCCCCAGGCTGGGCCGGTGCCGCCAGCTCGATCAGCACCTGACCCGACGAGTTCGGCTCGAAAATGCCCGCCGACACTGCCCCGGCGTCGTCGATGACCCATGCCTGATAGGTGGTGCCCTGCTCGGGTTCCTCCACCGACTGCCCCATGATCAAGGTCCGGCCCAACGAGGGTGCCGCGACAATCGTCGCGGTTCCGCCGGCCAGATCAGCGCGGACGGTCTCGGCGTCCGGCGCGGTGAGCACGCTTCGTACGGAGTCCACCTCCGCTTGCAGGTCGTTCCGCTCGTCGGAGAGCTGGGCGGCGCGGATGCCGAACACTGCCGCAGCGGCTGCTGCCAGACCCGTTGCCGCGGCAAGCCCCACGGTCCAGCGCTGCCAGCGCCGCTCGCGGTTCGGCCGCAGAACGCGTACGGAAGTCGTCTCGGGTTCCGTCACCGGATCCGGTTTGCGTGCGTGCGCCGGCGCGGGTCGTGGCTCGGGCACCACGGCGGTTGCCACCGGCGACTCCTGCGGCGTCCGGGCGATCTCGGCCATGACCGCGGCGCGCAACGCGGGCGGCGGCGTGACGGCGTCAGCGACGGCGAGCTCGGTCAGCGCGGCCCGCATCGACCGCACCTCGGCGGCGCAGGCCGGGCAGTCGCGCAGGTGCTGCTCGAACGCGCGCGTCTCCTCCGGATCGAGGGCATCGACCGCGTAGGCGCCGGCGAGGTCGTGCATCGCCGAGTCCATCACGTCACCCCCATCACGTCGCGAAGTCTGAGTAAGCCGTCTCGCAGCCTGGTCTTGACCGTGCCCAGCGGTATGCCTAGCTCGTCGGCGACCTGCTGCTGGGTGAGGCCGCGATAGTAGGCCAGCATGATCGCCTCGCGCTGCACCGGCGAGAGGGCATCGAGGGCATTGCGCACCTCCTCGTGCTCGCTGGCGGTGATGACGGCCTCGGCAACTTCGTCGTAGTCCGGCGGACCTGACGCCAGGGCCGCGCGGTGCTCGCGTGCCGTGGCCGCCTGCGCGGACCGTACGCGGTCGACTGACCGTCGGTGGGCGAGTGTCAGGACCCACGCGGAAGCCGAGCCGCGCTCCGGATCGAAGCGGGCCGCCGTACGCCAGATCTCGACCATGACCTCCTGTGTCACTTCCTCCGCGTGCGCGGCGTTGCGGATGACCCTGCGGGCGATGCCCAGGACAAGGCCCGCCATGCGGTCGTACACCATCTCGAACGCCCGTTCATCGCCGCGCCCTACGCGCTGCAGCAGCACTTCACTGCTCAGCGAGTCGAGCGCAACGCCGGGACCGTCGCTCGCCACGAGGCGAGCCTGCCAGAAATGCTCTCCTCCTTGCGCGTCAGATCTCCTGTGATCTGTTCGGAGCGAACTGGCAAGCGGATTGGCCGATGCCACGAATTGTTGACGCCGGACTTGCGTGGGCGCTGTCATACGGATGGTTCGGCGCGCCGGCGAACCTGGATGCCATAGCTGGCGTACGAGTCGAAGGGCAGGAGCAGTTCGCACGGTCTGCCGCCACGCCTTCGAGTCCGCACCGTGGCAAGATCAGCCGGGTCCACGACCAGGGCCGAGGTGACAGGGTGCCGCTGACTTCGTCCACGATCGGACGTCGCCTTGGCCTGACGATCGTCGCTGTGTCGGTCACATTCGTCGTCATGTTCGGGGCGCTCGCGCCGCCTGAGCACTGCCCCCCAGTAACAGTCGCGGCACTTCGTACCTCAGCGACGGACTCGGTCGAGTGGTTCGTCCGCAACCAGTCCACCGACGGCACGTGGCTGTATTTCTATGACGTCGATACGGGCACGGCGGGCGGCGACTACAACGTGGTTCGGCACGCCGGCGTCGCCATGGGTCTCTATCAAGCGGCCAAGGCCGGCATCCCTGGGTCGCTCGACTCAGCCGACCGAGGGCTCGCCTGGGCGCAGGATCAGCTGATCGAGGGCGACGGGTGGGCAGCCATCAGCTTTCGTGGCGAGACCCCGGTGGGCGCGAGTGCGTTGTTGGTGGCCGGCCTCGTTGAGCGTCGTTCTGCAACAGGTGACAGGCAGTACGACGATCTGATGCAACGACTGGGTCGGTTCCTGGTGGCGCAGACCGAGCCGTCCGGTGCGGTGCTCGGCTACTACGACGAGGCGACCGCTGGACCGGTGCCGGGGGAGTATTCGAAGTACTACACGGGCGAGGCTTACTGGGCTTTGGCCCGGCTGCATCGGGTGTTCCCAGACGGTGGGTGGGGCGAGGTGTCCGACCGTGTGGGGGGTTACCTGGCCAGTCAGCGCGACGAGAACGAGGGCTACTGGCCGCCCGTCCCGGATCACTGGGCGGCTTATGGACTTGCCGAGACCACGGCCTTTCCCGAGCGCGCTGCCGAGCAGCCCTTGACCGACAGCGAGATCACCTACGCTCGCCGCCAAGCGCAGCTGTTCGGCGGTCAGGTGCTGTGGGTGAGCCAGCGGTCCGGGCCGTGGGGGGCGCTCGTCCGCGGACCGATGGAGCCGCGCGGGGGTGGTTACGGCGTGATCGGTGAGGCGCTGACGGGCCTGTGGGTCGTCGCCGAGGCGGAGCCTGGTCTCGCTGACCTCCGGACACCGATTGCCGAGCGGGCCGGCTGTATCGCAGGACTGGCCATGCGGGCCCAGTCAACCGTGACCGACGCGGCCAACGATGCGGCACCAGATCGCGTGTCCGGCGCATGGTTTCGCGACGGCGAGACTCGCATGGACGATCAGCAACACGCACTTGCGGCGTTGCTGCGCACGATGCCCATCGTCGAGGCCGGCAGCTTCGACACCGGCGGCTCGAGGTCGGCGCCGTCGGGATGGCTGTGGATCGTGGCCCTGCTCGCCGCGCTCAATCCAGCTCGGGCTGCCTTCGGTGTCCCACGAGCTGGCGGCCGCCGTCGAGCGGCCGGCGTTGCGGCCCTTGGAGGCGTTGGCGGCGCGGTCATCGTGCTCGCGATCGCCCTCCTCAGCGGACCTCTCGTGAACGCGCTTGACGTGAGTGATCCCGCGCTGCGGATCGCTGCTGGAGTGGTGGGCGCCTTGGTCGGGGCAATACAGCTCGTACGACGACCACCCGCGGCGGACCCGGCGCTGCCAGGCCTCCGAGCCGCGATCGTGCCCGTCGCGATCCCCCTCGTGATCAGCCCGGCGCTGTTGGCGTTATCCGTGAGCGCTCACGCCGACCATGGCGGCCTGCTCGTCACCGGAGCACTCACGGTCGGCGTGGGCCTGCTTGTGGCATGCACACTCGTGACGCACGAGGGACCTGCCGGTCGGGTCCTCGTCTGGGCGGCGCGGGTCACCGCGGCTGCTCTGCTGGCGACGAGCGTGCTGCTCGTGGTTGCCGGCATCCTCGACGTCTAGGCCGCCGCGCCCACATCCGGCGCAACGTCCGAGCAACCGTGCGCGATGACGTACGCATCTTCGGACGCAACGAGCCAACCACGTTCGCCCTGCGAGGAAGGGCTCGCTGAGCCGCTTGGTGGGCTGGCACGTTGGACGCATGAGGTCCTTCCGATTCGGCACCAACCTGCGCTCGGTGGACGATGTCACCGGCTTTGCCCGTTGGGCGGAGGGAGCGGGTTTCGACAGCGTGCTGCTGCCCGACCATCTCGGCGGTCCGGGGCCGTTCACGACGCTCGCCGCGGTCGCTGCTGTGACCGAGCGCGTGCGCGTCGGCACGTACGTGCTCAACGTGCCGTTCTGGAACACCGCGCTGCTGGCCCGTGAGATCGCCACGCTGGACTCGATCTCGGGTGGCCGGGTGGAGCTGGGACTCGGCGCTGGGCACATGAAGCACGAGTTCGAGCTGGCCGGGCTCCCGTGGGAGTCGTTTGATGAGCGGTGCGCGCGGGTCGAGCACGCCGTTGCGGAGCTGCAGCGGCTGCTGCCGGAGGTGGCGCCGGAGGCGCGCGGCTTCCGCAAAGGGTTCCCACCGCTGATGATCGGCGCGGCGAGCGACCGGCTGCTGCGGCTGGCGGCGGTGAAGGCAGACATCGTGGCGCACACCGGCATCCGGCAGGTTGCGGGTCAGCCGCCAGGGACGTTCCGGCTGCTGTCCGCTGCCGAAGTCGACGAGCGCGTGGCCTTCGCGGCCGAGGCGGCAGGCGCTCGGGCTGACTCGCAGGAGCTTGGCATCTTGATGCAGCACGTCGAGATCACCGACGACCGTGACGACGCCCTGCAACGGCTGGCGAAGACGTACGGTGAACCCGACATCGTCCCGATCCTGCTCGACACACCGGTGATCGCGGTAGGCACGATCGACGAGGTCGCTGACCAGCTGCGGCGGCAGCGCGAGCGGTTCGGCTTCTCGTACGTCGTGACACACCAGGCCTCGGCCGAGGCGCTGGCGCAGGTGATGCCCCAGCTGCGTTGACCTGGCCGAGCTCAGCCGGGTTGGGTCATGCGGAATACGTCGAGCGCCTCGTCGAGCTGCTGCTCGGTGATGGCGCCGCGTTCGACGTACCCCTCGTCGATGACGACTTCGCGGATGCCGCGCCGCTCCTTGAGCGCCTTCTTCGCGACAGCGGCGGCAGCCTCGTAGCCGATGTATCGGTTGAGCGGCGTCACGATCGACGGCGACCCCTCCGCGTACGCGCGGCATTGCTCCTCGTCGGCCTCGATCCCGCTGATGCACCGGTCACCCAACAACCGGGAGACGTTGGCGAGCAGGCGGATCGACTCGAGCACGTTGCGCGCCATGACAGGCAGCATCACGTTGAGCTCGAAGTCGCCTTGGGAGCCGGCGAACGCGACGGTGGCGTCGTTGCCGATGACCTGCGCCGCCACCATGCGGACAGCTTCGGGGATCACTGGGTTGACCTTGCCCGGCATGATCGATGAGCCGGGCTGGAGGTCGGGTAGGCGGATCTCGCCGAGTCCTGCGCGCGGGCCAGAGCCCATCCAGCGCAAGTCGTTGACGATTTTGTAGAGCCCGACGGCGATGGTGCGGAGCGCTCCGCTGACCTCGACGAGGCCGTCGCGAGCGCCCTGCGCCTCGAAGTGGTTGCGCGCTTCTGTCAGCGGCAAGCCGGTCTGCAGCGCAACCTCCGCGATGACACGGGCAGCGAAACCGGGTGGCATGTTGATGCCGGTGCCCACAGCAGTGCCGCCGAGGGGGAGCTCGGCGAGTCGAGGCAGGCAGGCCTCCAGTCGGTCGATGCCGTAGGCGACCTGCGCGGCGTAGCCGTCGAACTCCTGACCGAGCGTGACTGGCGTCGCGTCCATCAGGTGGGTGCGCCCGCTCTTGACGATGGGGGCGAACTCCACCGCCTTGGCGCGCAGGTGGCCCTCGAGGTGGCGCAAGGCGGGGATGAGGTCGTTGACTACGCCGGCCGTGGCCGCGATGTGGATCGACGAGGGAAAGACGTCGTTGCTGGACTGGCTGGCGTTGACGTGGTCGTTGGGATGCACGGCGCGGGCGAGCCGCTCGCTCGCCAGTGTGGCGATGACCTCGTTGGCGTTCATGTTGCTGCTCGTGCCCGAGCCGGTCTGGAAGACGTCGATGGGGAAGTGGTCGTCGAACCCGCCGGCGGCCACCTCGGTCGCGGCAGCCTCGATCGCGCCCGCCGTCTCCTTGTCGAGGACGCCTAGCTCGGCGTTGACCTTGGCCGCGGCCGCCTTGATCTGCGCAAGGGCGTGGATGTGGGCGGGCTCGAGGCCCTTGCCGCTGATCGGGAAGTTCTCGACGGCGCGTTGTGTCTGCGCACGCCACTTCGCGTGCCCAGGGACGCGTACCTCGCCCATCGTGTCGTGCTCGATGCGGTAAGCCTGCTCGGTCATGCAGTCATCTTGCCAGCGAGCCAGGTCAAGACCTCGAGGGCGTCGGTCGCCCGGTCGGCAGGCACGATCAGGTGGTCGTGGAAGGAGCCGGCCAGCACGTTGCAGGCGATGCCTGCTGAGGCGAGCGCGGTGCTGACCGCCGCGGTGAGCCCGACGGCGTCGAGAGCCGAGTGGACCCGGAGGGTGATCCAGGCTCCGACGAACTCGTACGGGAGGTCGAGCCGGTCGGCGTCCTCTTGCCGGAGGACGTAGGTGGTGCCCTCAGACTCGGTGATCATCGCCAGCGGGTCGACTCCCTGCTCCAGGGCGCGGTCGGTGGTGCAGTAGACGATGCTGCCTGGACGCAGCTCCGGCTGCATGCTCGCGAGGAGGATCTCGAGATCGGTCTGCTCAGTCATTCCTGCCGGCCTCAGGCGAAGTCGTCGCATCGATCGTAGGCAGTGGTGCTGTGTTGGGAGCCCCCCTCCCTTCCCGCTTGCGTCCGAAGAAGTGTGGCCTATTGGGCACGGTTGCTCGGACGTTACGGGGGATGCCGCCGTGCGCGTCAGTCGGCGTCGGTGCGCCGATCTGCTCAGCAGCCGGCACAGCATCCACCCGCTGCTCGGGCGACCACTCGGCACGATCGGCCTCAGGCGAGAGCCGCGAGATAGCGCGACGTCATGCCCTGCTGCACGAGCCGCGCAATTGGTTGGCCAAGCCAGAACAGCGGGTTGGCCGGCCTTGAGAACGCGACGACACGCAGCCGCACGTGGTCGTCGTCGTCGAGCGAGACGACAAACGACTCCTCGCCACGGGCGGGATGGCCGGGCAGAGTGCCGTACGCGAACCCGCGCCGACGCTCGTCCGCAATGGTGTAGACCACGCGACACGGCACTGTGATCCCGACGGCTCCTCGCCCGATCCCACACAGCACGACGGCGCCATCGCGCACTGAAGGAGACGACGGAAGGACTCGCAAACCTGCCCGACGCTGCACGTTCCACGTCATCAGTGCGTCGGACGAGAGCGCGAAATCGTCGGCCCCACGTCCGAGCACCCGCTCTTCTCGCACGTGCCGGAACCCGCCCGGCAGCGCACCGACGCTCGTGGCGCCGACCTGCGTGTACGTGAACGGCGCGCGGGTCGCTTCCGCCAACCATTCCTGGCGCGGAACAGGGCCGGGATAGAGCAGCCTCACGCGGACCTCGCAGATATCGGGGCAAGCGGCCGCACCAGGGTACGAACTTGTACGGACGAGGACGCGTCTGCCCCGATCACCCTGCGCGCAGGGGTCCGGTAACGTCACCTCGTGGACCCTGAGATGCGCCCATCCGACATGCGCGCCTCGCATGCCGATCGTGAGCACTTCGCCGAGATGCTCCGGCAGGCGGCAGGTGACGGCCGCATCGACATCGACGAGCTCGAGGAACGGCTGGAGCAGGTCTTCGCGGCCAAGACCTACGGCGAGCTCGAGCCGATCGTCCGCGACCTTCCTGCGGCCCGCCCGTCGGCCGCACCCGCCACCCAGCCCGTGCCCCTCAGCAACGTCTCCGAGCGGGTCGGCGGCGTGGCCACCAGCGAGAATGCGGTGGCGATCTTTGGCGGGGCAGAGCGCAATGGCATGTGGGTCGTGCCACGCAAGTTCACCGCCGTCGCCATTTTCGGTGGCGTTGACATCGACCTCACCCAGGCTCGGTTCGAGGGCCGCGAGATCCAGATCGACGCGGTCGCGATCTTCGGAGGGATCGACATCAAGGTGCCGGAGGATGTCACCGTCCGCGTCGACGGCTCGGGCATCTTCGGCGGTTTCGGGGGGGCCAACCTGGAGGGCGCGCCCGGCGGTGCGGTCGTACGCGTCACCGGTGTCGCGATCTTCGGCGGAGTCGACGTCAAGCGTCCCAAGAACAAGAACAAGAAGCCGAAGGCCTTGGATCAGTGACGGCGGACCCCCGCGCGCTGCGCTGCTCCGACCGGGACCGCGAGTCCGTGGCGGAGCGGCTGCGGGAGGCAGCCGGGGACGGCCGGTTGACGCTGGGGGAGCTGGAGCAGCGGCTGGAATCGGCCTTCGCCGCGCGCACCTACGGTGATCTTGACCCTCTCGTCGCGGACCTGCCGGCGCGGCGTACGTCCGACTCCGTCACGGGGCCGATCGACGCGGCGGACCATGAGCGGATCAGCGCTGTCCTGAGCGGCGAGCGCCGGGGCGGCCGCTGGCCGGTGCCGCGCTATCTGGTCGTGCGCTCGGTCATGGGCAGCTGCACGCTCGACCTCACCCAGGCGATCGTGCGCTACCCCGAGGTTGTGATCGACGCGCGGCTCTACATGGGCGGACTCACAGTTGTCGTCCCCGACGGCATCGACGTGCGCGTCGAGCCCGGACGGTCGTTCCTCTCTGATCGCACCATCCGTACGACGGGCCGCGTCACCCAAGGCGCTCCCGTGTTGCGCATCTGCGGCACCCTCGCAATGTCCAACCTCACGGTGAGATCGCCTAGCCGCATCAGCACGGTCGTCAGGCATATGTTCGGCTCGTAGCAGCCCGGCGAGCCGGCCCGGGCCACGGTCCGGGCGACTCAGGGTGACCGCCTACCCTGCCTGATGTGACCCAACCGCCGACGACAACGCCCGCCGAGCCGGCGCCGCCGCCGCGCAGGCGACGCGGCATGGGCACTGTCGGCGACCTGACGCGCTCGATCGTCTTGCTGTTGATCCCGGTGCTGCTGGTCGCGGTCTTCTGGGCAAGCCGACGCGACGAGCCGCAGCGGGTACGGGTCGTGGAATACCAGCAGACGCTGGCGGCGGCCCGTGACGCTGCGGCGTTCCATGTTCTGGCACCCGAGGGGTTGCCCGACGCGTGGCGGGCGACCAACGTCTCGTTCGACCAGGACGACGACGAGGCCTCTTGGCACCTGGGGTTCCTGGGGCCGGACGACGTTTACGTGAGCGTTGACCAGAGCGACGGCGATGCTGACGACCTGCTCGAGGAGGTGCTGAGCGCAACGGTGGTGGACGGCTCGTCGAGCGTCTCCAACGGGATCTGGCAGCGCCTGGTCGAGGTCGACACGCGCAATCCTGATCGGGCGCTCGTCCACACCGCTGACGGAGTGACCACGGTCGTGCTCGGCACCGGCTCCTATGCGCAGCTGGAGGACTTTGCCGAGAAGCTGCGCTGAGTCAGCCTTCAGGGGACTCCGTCGCGGGTGCGGCGGCTGCGGCGAGCCGGGCGCGGGCACCGTCGAGCCAGTCCTGACAGATCTTGGCCAGTGCCTCGCCTCGCTCCCAGAGGGCCAGCGACTCCTCGAGGGTTGTCGCGCCGCTCTCGAGCCGCCGCACGACATCGACGAGCTCATCGCGCGCCTGCTCGTATGTCATGCCCTCGAGGTCGTCCGCTGTCATGGCGCCAACCCTAGGCGGTGCTCTGGACGGTCGCGGTGATCTCTCCATCGGCTAGGCGAACGCGTAGGTCGTCGCCGGTCTCGACGTCAGAAGGCGCCCGCACCACATAACCGTCTGGGCGCTGGACCACCGCGTAGCCCCTGGTCAACGTCGCCGCTGGGGACAACGCGACAACGCGCGCCCTGGTGTGCTCAAGGTGGACGGCCTCACGGTCGAGCAGGTGCGTGAGGTGTCGCCGGCTGCGCGCGCGGAGAGCCGCCACTTCCTCCGTACGGCGGGATACGTCGCGCAGTGGATCGGCAAGCACGGGCCGCGACCGTACGGCGTGTAGCCCCGCTCGCTCCCGGTCGACCCGGGCCGTGACCGCGCGGCGGGACCGATCGCGGAGCGCGGACACCCGCACGACCTCCTCGGTGACGTCGGGCACGACCCGCTTGGCAGCGTCGGTGGGAGTGGACGCGCGGACGTCGGCCACCAGGTCGAGCAGCGGGGTGTCGGACTCGTGCCCGATGGCGCTTACCACCGGAGTGCGGGTGGCAGCGACTGTGCGCACGAGTGACTCGTCGGAGAACGGCAGCAGATCCTCGACCGACCCGCCGCCCCGAGCCACGACGATGACGTCGATCTCAGGGTCACGGTCGAGCGCTCGCACCGCGTCGGTGATCTGCGCCACAGCAAGATGGCCCTGCACCGCGACGTTCTCCACGCGGAACCGCACTGCCGGCCAGCGGCGTCGTGCGTTGTCCAGCACGTCGCGCTCGGCTGCGCTGCCGCGTCCGCACACGAGACCGACGATGTGCGGCAGGAACGGCAGGGGCCTCTTGCGCTCCTCGGCGAACAGCCCTTCGGCCGAGAGGATGCGCCGGGTGTGCTCGAGCCGGGCAAGCAGTTGGCCGACCCCGACCTGCCGGATCTCGTCGACTTGCAGGGACAGGGTGCCGCGGTTGAAGTACCACGACGGCTTGGCGTGCACCACCACGCGAGCCCCGTCGCTGAGGGGTGGGTCGACTGCCGCGACGACCTGCCGGGTGCAGGTGACCTGTAGGGACAAATTGGCGGCCGGATCGCGCAGGGTGAGGAACACCGTGCTCGCCCCCGGTCGCAGCGTCAGCTGGGCGATCTGCCCCTCCACCCAGACCGAGCCGAGCTTGTCGATCCAGGACCCGATCGCTTGGGACACAACGCGAACGGGTGCCGGGCTCTCTGGAGAGGTCTGCATCGCCACGGAGGCGACGCTAGCCCGTACGGCGGACACTATGAGCCAACAGGATCCAGCACCACAGGAGGTGCAGAGATGGCGACCGACATTGCGGTGTATCTCGACGACCATCCGGGCGAGATGGCCCGGCTCGGGGAGGCCTTCGGCAAGGCGGGGGTCAACATCGAGGGACTCTGCGGCGTGACGAGCGGAGGCGGCCAGGCCGAGGTGCACGTCCTCGTCGACGACACGGCGGGAGCTTTCGGCGCGCTGGAGGCGGCGGGGATCCAGGTCGCCTCGGAGCAGGAGGTAGCGGTGGTCGAGGTCGAGGACCGACCAGGGGTCCTCGGCGATGTCGGCCGCCGGCTCGGTGACGCGGGCGTCAACGTCAGCCTCGTCTACCTCGCGACGCGGACCAGACTCGTGGTGGCGGCCGACGACCTCGCGGCAGCACAGGAGGCCCTCGGCTAACCGGTCTCGTCATGCATGGCCGGGAGCCTGCCGACCGGTGGCCCGTAGACTGGACGCATGCCTGACACCACGCGACGCGTCCTGCTCGCTGCGCCCCGAGGCTATTGCGCGGGCGTCGACCGAGCCGTTGTGACCGTGGAGAAGGCGCTCGATCTGTACGGGCCGCCGGTCTACGTGCGCAAGCAGATCGTGCACAACAAGCACGTCGTGCAGTCGCTCGAGAAGCGCGGTGCAGTCTTCGTCGACGAACTCGACGAGGTGCCTGAGGGCGCCCGGGTGATCTTCTCGGCGCACGGTGTCGCGCCGGCCGTCCACGACGACGCCAATGTGCGCAGCTTGCGAACGATCGACGCCACCTGCCCGCTGGTCACCAAGGTGCACCACGAGGCGCGGCGGTTCGCTGCTGACGACTACGACATCCTGCTCATCGGCCATGAGGGCCACGAAGAGGTCGAGGGCACCGCAGGTGAGGCCCCCGCCAAGATCACGCTGGTCGACGGGCCGGAGCAGGTGGACTCGGTGACGGTGCGCGATCCCGCCAAGGTGGCGTGGCTGTCCCAGACCACACTCTCCGTCGACGAGACGATGCAGACCGTGTCGCGGTTGCGAGAGCGGTTCCCATTGCTGCTCGACCCGCCGAGCGACGACATCTGCTACGCCACGCAGAACCGGCAGATCGCGGTCAAGGAGATTGCCGTCGAGGCAGACCTCGTCATCGTGGTCGGCTCGGGCAACTCGTCCAACTCGGTGCGCCTTGTTGAGGTCGCATTGGAGGCCGGGGCGAAGGCGGCCTACCGGGTCGACAACGCAGCCGAAGTCGATCCGGCGTGGCTCGAGGGGGTCAACACGGTTGGGGTCACCAGCGGTGCCTCGGTGCCGGAGGAGCTGGTGCGCGGCGTGCTCGACCTGCTCGCCGAGAGGGGCTTCCCCGCTCCGGAGGAGGTCCAGTCGGCGGAGGAGTCGCTGATCTTCTCGCTGCCGGCCGAGCTGCGCCGCGATCTCAAGGCCGCCCAGACTGCCTGATCGCTGTCGGCTGCTGCGGCTCGCGCGCCGACGTGACTCCGTAGCGCGCATCGGACTCGATCTCGTCGAGCGCGATCAGCGAGTCGTTGGCCGAGGCGACAAGCTCTGGCGCCTGGATCTCCCGCGCAACCAGCTCGATCTGAGCCGGGGCTTCGAGATCTGACTCGACCACCTTGAGGTCGGCCATCTTGCGGGCGGTGACGAGCACGCGACTTTCCATCGAAGACACGGTGTCGTTGTAGGACTTGACGGCACCGCTGAGCTGGCGCCCGAGCTTGCTCAGGTGGTTGCCCATCGTCGACAGCCGGCCGTGCAGGTCGCGCCCAAGGTTGAGCACTTGCTGCGCATTCTTGGCCAGCGCCTCTTGGCGCCAGGTGTAGGCGACGGTGCGGAGCAGCGCCACGAGGGTGGCCGGGGTCGCGATGACCACGTTGCGCTCGAATGCGTACTCAAGCAACGTCGGGTCGCGCTCGAGAGCGGCGTTGAGGAAGACCTCCGCGGGGACGAACATCACGACGAACTCCGGCGTGGGGTCGAAGTGCTCCCAGTAGCGCTTGCCGCCAAGGTCGTCGATGTGGGCCTTGAGATGGCGCGCGTGGGCGGTGAGCCGCGCCGTGCGGGTGGCGTCGTCTCGCGCCTCCATCGCCTCGAGGTAGCCGGCGAACGAGACCTTGGAGTCGACGACGATCTGCTTGCCGCCTGCCAGCCGCACAACGAGGTCGGGACGCAGCGTGCCGTCAGGCGTCGTCACGGACTCCTGCTCGTCGAAGTCGCAGTGCTCGACCATGCCCGCGCTTTCCACCACGCGCCGCAGCTGCAGCTCGCCCCACCGGCCACGGATCTGGGGCGCACGCAGCGCGGTGACGAGCTGAGCCGTCTCGAGCCGCAGCTGCTCGGACGCTTTGCCCATGCTTTCCACCTGCTGGCGCAGCTCGGCATAGGCGCCGGTGCGTGCCTGCTCGACGACGTTGATGTGCTCGGCGACCTTGCCCAGCGACTCGGTCAGCGGTGCCACCAGGTGCTCGACTGCCTGCTTGCGCTGCTCCAGGTCGTTGGCTGCCGAAACCTGTGCTGTCTTGAACCGCTCGTCGGCGAGCTGCAGGAATGCCTGGGCATTGTCGGCCAGTGCCTTGCTCGACAGCGCACGGAACTGCTCAGCCAGCCGCTGCTGCTCGATCCGGAGGTCGTCGACCCGCTGCCGGGCGGAGTCGCGCTCGGTGTCGAGGGTGGCGGACAGCGCGGCTGCCTCGGACTCGGCCGCCCGGAGGTCGGCCACCACCGCGTCGAACCGAGCGGTCGCGTCGGCCCGCAGTCTGCTGCCGGCGACAAGCGCACCCACGAGGGCACCAATGGCGAGGCCGACGAGCAGGACGAAGAGCGTGATCAGTTCCATGGCTGACACTGTGCCGCGACCCCTGGACAGAACTCGGGTGACGCGCCGCCGGCGGCCGGGAGCACGCCTCCCAGCACGTACGATTGAGCCCTGTGAGTCTCTCCATCGGAATCGTGGGCCTGCCCAATGTCGGCAAGTCGACACTGTTCAACGCCCTGACCAAGAACGACGTGATCGCGGCTAACTACCCCTTTGCCACGATCGAGCCCAACGTCGGCGTCGTGGGCGTTCCCGATGACCGGCTGGGCACGCTCGCCGAGATCTTCAAGTCCGAGCGCATCCTCCCTGCGACGGTGTCCTTCGTCGACATCGCCGGACTGGTCAAGGGCGCCGCAGACGGCCAGGGGCTGGGCAACAAGTTCCTCGCCAACATTCGCGAGGCCGACGCGATCTGCCAGGTGATCCGGGTCTTCACCGACCCCGACGTCGTGCACGTCGACGGGCGCATCGACCCCAAGGACGACATCGAGACGATCAACACCGAGCTCATCCTCGCCGACCTGCAGACCATCGAGAAGGCGCTCCCGCGACTGCAGAAGGACGCCAAGCTCGCCAAGGACAAGCAGGCAGTCGTGGCCGCGGTCGAGGAAGCCCGGACGATCCTCGACTCAGGCCGTACGGTGTTCGCGGCTGGACTCGATCCCGAGCCGCTCCGAGAGCTGCACCTCATGACCGCGAAGCCGTTCCTCTATGTCTTCAACGTCGACGACGAGGAGATGACCAACGAGACGCTGAAGGGTGAGCTGGCCGCACTCGTCGCTCCAGCGGAGGCCATCTTCCTCGACGCCAAGATCGAGTCCGAGCTGATCGAGCTCGACGATGCCGAGGCGCTCGAGCTGCTCGAGAGCATCGGCCAAACGGAGTCTGGCCTGCGCATCCTGGCCCACGTCGGATTCCGGACCCTTGGTCTCCAGACCTACCTCACGGCCGGTCCCAAGGAAGCGCGGGCGTGGACCATCCCCAAGGGTGCGACTGCTCCCGAAGCCGCAGGCGTGATCCACACCGACTTCCAGCGTGGCTTCATCAAGGCCGAGATCGTCTCGTACGACGACCTCGTCGACGCCGGTTCCATGGCGGAGGCAAAGGCACGGGGCAAGGTGCGCATCGAGGGCAAGGACTACGTCATGCAGGACGGCGACGTCGTGGAGTTCCGCTTCAACGTGTGACAGCCTGCAAGGTGCGCAGCGGCCCAGGTCTTTGACCTGGGCCGTTGTGCCCAGTATCCCTTGCGTACCAAGGGATTTGGTTGACACGACGTTGACAAGACCGGGTGCATGCGGTGACACGCGATGACACCGGGTATCGCGGGTCTCGTGTCAAATGTGTGTCATGCGAGGTGGGTTGTTCGGTACCGGCCGGAGCGGGATGCTCGGGACATGCCACGACCGCCCAAGTGGCGCGGCCTGGTGCCCAAGTGCTCCAAGACGCGCACCAACGGCGAGCCCTGCCGCCGGTGGAGCATGGCGGGCACCGACCCGCCGATGTGCGAGATGCACGGCGGCAGGCTGCCCAACGTCAAGCGAGCCGCAGCCGAGCGTGTGCAGGCGGCCCGCGAGAAGGTCGCCAGCGCCGCCGAGAGCGCCGTGGACACGTTGACCGCGCTGCTGGACGACAAGGACCCGCAGGTGCGGCACAAGGCCGCAGAGACCTTGTTGAGCATGGTCATTCCGAGGCTGTCGGCCGCCGCGCACCTGGTGGTCGACACCACGGGCAACGGCGACGGGCAGCCGGTGCAGAGCGCGGCCCAGATCGTCCGCGAACGGCTCGACATGCTGCGCCAGCAGCAGGAGCGGGCGACCGTCGTACCGTCGTGGAGGTCGGCCGCGCCCGGGGATCTGGTCGACATGCACGCGGTGGTGGTCGACGTCGCCGACGTGCACGCCGAGCCCGAGGAGGTCGACGACGATGCGTTTGCTTGATTCAGCGCCCGCGTGCCGGACGACGAGGCTCGACCGAAGCGGAGCAAGATCTCTCGAACTGCAATAGATCCGGGCGAGCGTAACCGCCCTCCACGCGGCATGATCGGGTGGGTTACTACCGTATCGGCCGGCAGCCAGCTGCCTGGGCGTACGTGGTTGCCGATCAGATCAGACCGCTGCGCGGACACGGGCGCGGGGAATCTTGTGGACGAATGCGCGCCGAGCGGCGGCGAATCCAAGGCGGTCGTCGAACATGTCATGGCTCATCGCGGCAAGTTCGCGGGCCTCGATTGCATCTAGCGGCGGCCAACCGGGGACCCGGGGCTTACGTGTGGCATTATGCCGGGTGAGATCGTCCAGCCAGAGCCGGAACTGTTCCGGATCCCGTGGCCCGACCGCGTCCACCAGTCCAGCTGCCAGCGCCTGGGTTGTGTCGACGGGCTTGTGCTGGGTCAGCAGGCGACTGGCTGTGCGCTCTCCTACCCGCCGGGGAAGTGTGTAGGTGTGCAGTTCGGATCCGGTTAGGCCAATGTCGTAGTACGGGTTGAGGATGATGCCTGCTCGTGCGACGACTACGTCGCCACAGAGCCCCAGCATTGCGCCACCTGCGCCAGCGCCACCGCTGAACGCGGTGAGGACTGTCGTCGGAGCGGTGAGGAGTTGCTTGCAGACGGCGTTGATGGCCGTAATGTTCGACCACGCTTCTTGTGGGGGGTCGTCCGCGGCCTCGATCACGTTGAGGTGGATGCCGTTGGAGAAGACCTCTGTGCTGCCGGTGACGACGAGCACGCGCGGAGGTTGGGCGATGGCGCGGCGGAGCGTGGCCAGGAGGCGCTCACATTGACGCGTTGACATGGCACCGTTGTAGAAGTCGAACGTCAGCCAACCGACGTCGCTGTCGCGGCGGTAGTGGATCTCGCTGTATGCCCGGGTGTGCCTGTGACCGGCGCAGGAATGCCGGTCCAGTCGGCCTCCGAGCACGGTAGTTGCTGGCAGCTTGATGGTCGGATCCCCGGTGGAGCTGGGAGCTGCGCGCAGGTGCCCAAGCCAGATGCTGCTGTCGCCAGTGCGCACACGTACCGCGCCGCCGTGATGGCAAAGCACGTCACCGGGCTTTCCATCACGTTCAGCTGGCTCCAGCGCGGGTCCGACGTGCGCGTCATGGGCGTAGACCGGAAGGCCGAGGAGCTCGGTACGAACTCCGGGGGATCCGTCGGCGGCGCGGATTCTGCGGACGATGTGTGCTGACGGCTCATCCCAGCTCACGGCTCGATCGGCCTGCGTCATCGTTGGGCGCAACCGCGCAGACAACACCGGCCGGTGCGCCCTGTCCAGCGGAGTGGGGGAGAAGCTACCGCCTTCAACCTTGGCCAGTACTTCCTCGACGCATGCCATCGCGGCGTCGGCTACGAGGCTGTTGTACAGGGCAGACTTTCGGACCGGCGGGTCGGGCAGGTTGAACGTGCGCGATGCCCAGATGGGACCAGCGTCCATCTCGTTGACAGCCTCGAGCGCGGTGACGCCCCATCGGGGCTCAGCATCGGTGATTGCCCAGTCCAGCGATGATGGGCCGCGATCTCCGACTGGCCCGGGATGAATGATGATCGTGAGCCACCGCTGCCACACGTCTTGCGGAACTTTGGCCTTGAGGAAGGGGCAGAGGATCAGATCCGGCTGCTTGGATAGGACCGCGTCCCGCATGTCGGCGCCAGATTCGGCGATGTGCACGGCGGTGTCATGCCCGGCGCGCTCGATGGCGCACAGGACTCGCTGGCTCAATCCGTTCAGCGCCGACACGATCAGTAAGATCTTCACCCCCAACCCGTCCCTCGGGATCGCAGCGCCGGTCGCCGTTGCGGCGCGTCATCCAGGTCCTGCAGCAACCGGCCAAGAAGCCGTACGCGGGCCGCGGAGTCGAGCACCGAACCCGCCAGCCGGCCACCCGGTCCGCGTGCGGGTCGATGGTGCTGAACAGACCGCGCTGACCCCAAGCACGCTCTCTCACCGGGTCGATTGGCTACACCGAACGCGAGGGCCTCGGTCAGGACGGCGGTCGTCCGGTAACTCTGTGCGGCCAGCCCGACAACAACCGCCCCGGCCATGGCCCACCTGTCGGCGTCGTCGAGGTCGAGTTCGGCGACGATAGCCACCGACTGGAGGTGCGCTGCACGCAGGCCTTCAGCAGCATCCGATGTGCGCTCATCGAAGCGTTCGGTGGTCCCCCCGGTCATGCTTGATAGAGGAGATGGTCGCCGCGAAAATACGCGGCGCGGCCCGCAGTGCGCAGAACGCGGAACGCCGGTGAACGAGGGCGAGCACGCTCGCGATGCTCGTAGTTGCTCCGGTAGCCCGGGCAGCCGGCGAGTCGTCAAGTCCCGCCGCTGGTGGTTTCGAACTCGCTGAAGTCCAGCAGCCAGAAGCTGGTTCGGTGTGGCCGGCTCGAACGGCGCGTGGGCGATCTGCGCCACCATCAGCCACAACGTGCTGCGCGGCGGATGCCCCCAATTCGCCCGGACAAGCGCCGCACAACCGCTCGGTCGGCAGATGTGCGGATAGCCGCCTCAGCGGTCACGCTATCGGCGGCAGATCCGGGCGAGCGTAGCCGCCCTCTATGCGGCAAATGAGTGCGTTCTTTGGCGGGTACTCCATGTATGCACGGTCGCGGTCACCGGCTGGACTGCGCGACGTCTTCGGTGGCGTCTGGTGTCGGGGAGACTTAGGACGTGCCGAGGGGTCTGTATTGCCTGCGCGACCAGGAAGGGACGGTGGTCGCGTATGAACGGTTCTCCTGCGCGCCGGGTCCGGTGGGCTGGCGCTACAACGCGCAGGTGCTCGCCCCCGACGGTCGCACCCCGACGGGGCTCGTCGACGTCACGACCGATGCGTCGGGGGTGCAGATCCGGGTCGAGGTGCGGGCCGGCGGCTGGGTTGTCCGCGGGGGGGTCGCTGACGGCGAGACGGTGTGGGTCCGAACGGGGGCATCGGGCTTGGACGTGGGCGAGGACACGGCCCCGGCCGCGGGGTTCACGGGCCGGTCGCCGGGGTTCCTCGTCGCGGTCGCGCGGCTGCTGGGACTTCGCGTCGGGGCGTCGTCGCGGGTACGGCTGGTCGCCCTCACCGATCCGGCGCTCGCGCCACGTCCGGTTGATGTGGCCTGGTCGCTGACCATGGTGGAGGAGTATCCGACGGAGGTCGGTCCGCTGCCTGTTGAGCTGTACGAGACCGCTGACCTGGCGAGCGGCCAGCGGGCCGCAGTCCACCTCGCAGGTGACGTCGTGCTCGCCGCGACCGGGGTCGAGCTCGACGCGCTCGACACGCCACCGACGCCTCCGTCGGGGAAGTCGAAGTGAGTCGGGTCGGATGGGCGTCCGAAGGCCGACAGGGTCCGCTCATCGCCAGGGCCACTTCGGGCCCGCGGCGTACCCGCATCGGCAGAGCCGCGCCACCAGCGGCATGTCGGGACCTCGCGGATCGTGAAGGTGGGCTGTCGGCACACCCGGATTCGTGCGCAGGGCGCGGCCGCCGGGTACGAGCCCGACATCTGGCGGTGGCATGGGACAGAACAGTCACGTCGGGGTCGGCGATAGCTCAGATCATCGAGTGCCTCCCTGTCGCCGAGTCGACGGCGGCGCGGGTCGAGCCTGAAGCGACCGCGGCCGGCACGGGTGCCGGGCGATGGCGTTGACAGCCCCGTTGGCCGGGCGCAGCCTGGGTGCAGCCAGGGCGAGTGGAGACGCCGATGGAGCATCCCAATGCCGAGCTGTACCGGCGGCTGACCGCGGCATTCCAGTCGGGCGACGTCGACACGGTGAAGGCTGCCCTTGCCCCGGGCTTGCGGTGGCACGAAGCCGGCAACCCCGAGGTCATGGGGCGGGAGGCGGTCCTCCAACAGATGAGCGGTGCGATCAAGCGGATCGATGGAAACATCGCCGTCCATGACGTGCTGGCCAACGATGAGCACGTCATCGCCCTGATCAACGTGGCACTCCGCAAGCCCGACGGGTCGGAGGTTGCCTACCCGGCCATCGAGGTCGCCCACATGAGCGACGGGCTCATCACCGAGAGATGGTCCTTCATGGACTCGTCTCCTGCTGATGTGAACGCGTTCTTCGCCGACCTTGGATGACGTCGCCGTGCAGAAACCTTGTCGGTCACGGCAACGTGCGCTAGTGCCGAGAACTCGCGGCGATGTGCGGATCTGGCGCGGGCGACGGCATGGGGTCAGGTGATAGCCAGCACCTACAGCGCTTCCACCCGACGCAGGAACCCGCGCAGATCCAGGAAGTCGGCGAGTGACTGTCGGTGCTCTTCGCAGGCCACCCAGGTCTTTTCTCGCTCCGGCGCGTGGACTTTCGGATTGTTCCAGACCAGGGCGTACGACGCCCTCGCCCGGCAGCCCCTCGCCGAGCAGACCACGGGGTCGCTCATCTGCTGCGCGCGTCTGCGTCTGACACGATGACAAGCCGGCAGTGCGCCCCGTTGTCGGCCCAGCCCTGCTTGAGAACCGTGAGTCGTAGCCTCGCAACGTCCACGTGGTCAGCCTGTCACCTCCCCGTGACCCGGGGACAGCGCGCTTCGTGTCACCCGGTATGCGGCATGTCCGGACGTTGCGTTCCAACCCGAACGGGAACAGCGCCGCTGCGTCACTCGCGGCGGAGTGACGTACTAGTTACGGCACGAGTGTGCGGGACTAAACGTCAGCCGTGACTCCGGGTTGGGCAGGGGTCGGGTGGGGGGAGCATGGGGGGTGCCACCCGATGCGCCGACCGGTGCCTTGCCGCGAGGGTTGGCCCATGATCACCGTTGACTCACTGACCCGGAGGTACGCCGGCTTCACCGCCGTCGACAACGTCTCCTTCACCGCCCAGCCCGGCCGCGTGACCGGGTTCCTCGGTCCGAACGGCGCTGGCAAGTCCACCACGATGCGCGTCATGGTCGGTCTCACCGCCCCGACGTCCGGCTCGGCAACCATCGACGGAGTCCGGTTCGCCGACCTCCCCAACCCCGGCCTCGAGGTCGGCGTCCTCCTCGACGCCTCCGCCCAGCACGCGGGCCGCACCGGCCGCGAGATCCTCATCGTCGCCGCCGACACGATGGGCCTGCCCCGCAAGCGCGTCGACGAGATGCTCGAGCTGGTCAGCCTGACCCCGACCGAGGCCAAGCGCCGCGTGCGCAACTACTCACTCGGCATGCGCCAGCGCCTCGGCATCGCCACCGCGCTGCTGGGCGACCCGCGAGTGCTGATCCTCGACGAGCCTGCCAACGGTCTCGACCCGGCCGGCATCCGCTGGATGCGCGACCTGCTGCGGGGCTACGCCAACAAGGGCGGAACCGTGCTGCTGTCCTCGCACCTCCTGCACGAGATCGAGGTCATCGCCGATGACCTCGTCGTCATCGGCAACGGCAAGATCGTCGCCTCCGGCACAAAGGAGGAGCTGCTCGCAGCCGCCGGCACCCTCGCCCGCTCCACGTCGCCGCGCGACCTCGCGCACGCCCTCGAGCAGGCCGGGATCCCCAGCACGCTCGCGGGTGACGGCTCGGTCCGTACCGACGCCGATCCCGCCCTGGTGGGCGTGGTGGCTCTGGACGCCGGCATTGCCCTCACCGAGCTCCGCTCCGCCGAAGGTGCGGGCCTCGAAGACATGTTCCTGTCGCTCACTGCCGACACCCAACGCGAAGGAGTTGCGGCATGACCGCCACGACCATCTCCCCCGACACGACGGCGGCCGTCCCGGTTCGCCAAGCGGTCCGCACGATACCCACAGCTCGCCTGATCAAGAGCGAGCTCCGCAAGATGTTCAACACCCGATCGGGCTTCTGGATGCTGATCAGCATCGGCTTGCTGTCGGTCCTGGCCACCTGCGCGGTCATCATCTTCGCGCCCGACGACGAAGTCACCTACGAGAGCTTCGCGACCGCGATCGGCTTCCCGATGTCGGTGATCCTGCCGATGATCGCGATCCTCGGCGTCACCAGCGAGTGGAGCCAGCGCACTGGGCTCACGACGTTCACCCTGGTGCCGAGCCGCGGCCGCGTGATCGGGGCCAAGGCGATCGCGACGTTCCTGGTCGGCGTGGTCTCGATGGCCGTCGCCTTCGCTGTCGGTGCCCTGGGCAACCTGGCTGGTTCCGCGCTCGCGGGCGTCGACACGGTCTGGAACATCTCGCTCTCGACCGCGCCGCAGATCGTGCTCGGCAACCTCGTCGGTATGGCGATCGGCTTCACGCTCGGCGTCGTACTGCGCAACTCTGCGGCCGCGATCGTCGGCTACTTCGTCGTGTCCCTCGTCCTGCCGGGCATCCTCGTCCTGCTCGCCCAGGTGCGTGACTGGTTCAGTGACCTGCAGCCGTGGATCGACTGGAACTACACGCAGGTCGCACTGTTCGAGGGCGGCACGGACACGGCCAGGGAATGGGCCATGCTCGGCTCGACCACGGCTATCTGGATCGTGCTGCCGCTCGTCTTCGGGCTGCTGTTCCTGCGCCGCTCCGAGGTGAAGTAGCTCCGGGCCGGGGAGCATGCGCCGCGCAGCACCCAGCACGGTCGTCCAAGGGGGTCCACGCGTGAAGGCGGTCAGCTCCAGGGTCGCGGCGCCAACAGGGGAAGCATGCAATCCCCCGCTCAGCTTGCCAAAACGAGCGGGGTAGGCGTCACCGGCAAGCAGCTGCAGCCCGCCGAGACGCTGGCTCCTAAGCGACCATGTCGCGGCGGAATGACGCACCGACAGCGCGCCAAGAGTAGGCCGTCACGATTCAGCGGCCGCAGCGGTCCACGCGCTCCCAGGGCCAGTCGGTGGCGAGCCAGTGGGCGACGGCCTCAGCGAGTGGTACGTCGAGGCTCGCTTCGTGGCCATGCAGGACCAGTACAACCTGATCAAGCGTGAGGAGGAGCGAGAGATGCTCCCGATGTGCGCTGACATGGGGTCGACTGTTTCCCGTATTCGCCCCAAGGAAAGGGGCGCCTGACGCGACCGTGGGGTGAGCAGACCCAACGCTCAGCCAAGGATGCGGTCGCGAAGACCTTCGATCTGGATGTCGACCGTCCGGTCGTCGATGCGGTCCAGAAGGTCGCGTTAGCCCGGGGGATCCCGATGTCGCAGGTGGCGCTGGCCTGGCTGTTGTCCAAGCCGATCGTGTCGGCCCCGATCGTAGGTGCGACCAAGCAGCACCACCTCGCCGATGCCGTCGCGGCCCTCGCCGTCACGCTGACCGACGACGAGATCCAGACGCTCGAGAGGCCCTACACACCACAAGCGCCCTACTGGTTCTGACCCCTCCCGCCGGTCAAGGTTGGAGCAGCTGTCCCCAGGGGGTGGCGATGTGCCCCCGCGATTGCCAGGTAGCCGACGATGCCCGACACGGAGCCGAGGAGCGCGATCGCCCAGACGACGAGGAAGTGCAGGCGTCGCATGAGCAGCTGTACGAGCACTGCGCACAGCATTGAGACGCCGAAGCAGATCGCCGCAGCCGCTACGATGCCTCCGTAGGCCCCCGTGCTGGACTGCAGAAGCTCGCCATTGATGCGGCACCTCAGCCCGCCCTCCTCGCCGGTGCAGTCCCAGTAGGAGATCGTGACCGGAATACCGACGAACCAGACAAGCACGCCAGGCATTACGAGGACGTACGCGAACACCGCCTCGTACCACGGAACCGGCTCCGGTGGTGCGGCGTAACCCTTCGGCTGGTGTCGGACCAGAGGTGGCACGCCCGGGACGATATCCCAACGGAGTTACGCCTCGCGATGACCTTGTTCCCGCGTATCATTCGGGCGGCAGCATGCTCTTTCCAGAGACGACTCTGGGTGGGCTGGGGGAGGCCGCCGTGAAGATTGACTGGGTTGACCCGTCGGCCGCGGGGCGTTGGCGTGAGCGCGCTGACGTGCGGGCCTCGAGCGATGATGCGTTACGCGCCGGGCAACCGTCGCCCGCCAATCCACCCGACTTGCTGGCGCGACGTGTCGACCGGCTCACGCGGGTGCACCACGTCAGGGAGGCGACGCTCGAGCGGATCATCGGCGGTGATGAACTGCTCTCATCGTCGTACCTGACACACGGCGCACGGGCGATGCGCGCCGTCGGGCGCGTGGTTATCGGCAACAACGCGGGCTACGGCACCGGGTTCCTCATCGCCGAGCGGGTCCTGATGACCAACAACCACGTCCTCGCGACGGCGGCTGAGGCAGCCGGCAGCTCGGTGCAGTTCAACTACGAGGAGCGCGACGACGGCGCCGTCCGGCCCAAGAAGTACCCGCTCTGTCCCGACCAGCTGTTCGTGACCAACAAGGCTCTCGACTACAGCGTCGTCGCTGTGGGTGGCACGCGAGCGCCGGGCGCAGCCCAGGGGTTGCTGCCCCTTATCGGCGCAACGGGCAAGGCGATGGTCGGCGAGTGGCTCAATATCGTGCAGCACCCCGAGGGCGACACCAAGCGCATCGCGATCCGGGAGAACCGCCTCAAAGATGAGCTCCCCCGGTTCCTGCACTACTTCGCCGACACCAACCCCGGCTCGAGCGGCTCACCGGTGCTCAACGACCAGTGGGAGGTCGTGGCGTTGCACCACAGCGGCGTGCCTGACATCGACGGGCAGGGTCGTTATCTCAAGAGTGACGGGTCCGTCTGGTCGCCTGATGACGGCGACGACTCGATTCACTGGGTCGCCAACGAGGGCATCCGAGCCAGCGTCATCGTCAAGGACCTGAAGAAGAAGCACGCCAAGATGAACGGCGCCGCGGGAACGCTGCTGGCGACCGTCTTCGCCGCAGGGGAGCAGCCATGACCACGTACATTCTCGTCCACGGCCGCGGCCAGGAGCGCAAGAAAGCCAGCGGCCTGACCACCACATGGGTCAAGGCGCTCAATGCCGGGCTTGGGGTCGCCGGCGGTGCCGAGGTGCGCACGGCCGACGTCCGCCTGCCCTACTACGGCGACGCGCTTGCCGACCTGGTCAAGCGCCGAGGCGGAAAGAACAACTCGCCCAACCTCGAGGCTGTCGACGAGGTCGACCGGCTGCTAGCGGCGATGGCCGCGGAGGCGGCCGCGCGCAATGGCTGGCAGCCGCCGGTACGCGAGGAAGGCTTTGGGCTGCCCAAGTTTCTCGGTCCCGCCCTGGACTGGCTGGCCAGCCACAGCTCGCTCGACGAGCGCATCATCCGCGCGCATCTCAGCGACGTCGCCTACTACCTCGCCGACGAGACGTGCCGCAAGGCAGTCCTCGACATCGTGCGCGAGGCCGTCGATGGTGTGACCGGTCCCGTCGTGGTGGTGGGTCACAGCCTCGGATCAGTGGTGGCGTACGACTTCGTGGCGTCCGGCGAGATGCCCCGTGGCGTCGACGTACGGCTGCTGCTGACCGCCGGATCACCGCTCGGCCTCGAGATCGTGCGCAATCACCTGCCGTCCGGAGCCCGGTATCCCGCCGGCGTTCGGCGCTGGGTGAGTGCCTACAGCCGCAACGACCCGGTCGCCATCGGCCACCCGATCAAGGCCTTCTACAAGGGCGATTCGAAGGTGGCCGACCTCGAGGTCAGCAACCCAGGCGATGCGGCACACAGCATTGGGGCCTACCTCGGCCACAAGACTGTCGGCACCGCCCTCGCCAAGGCCTGAGCCGACTCAGTAGCTGTACGGGTCGGCCGGCGCATCCGTTGTCCCTGTGCCGGTTGTTGTGGTGACGTGCCAGGTCAGAGTCTGACCGTCGAAGGTATCGGCCAGCCCGTCTCCGTTGACCTCGCCCGCCGAGTCCTCCGAGAAGGTGTAGAGCGGACGACCATCGAGGGTCACCTGGTCGTCGCCGTCGGGCCGTTGCACCGTGCTCAGCTCACCGGACACGTCACCGCTTGGTTCGCCACTGTCGCTCACGAGGGGCTCCCAGAACGCCAGGCATCCGTCACTCACGCACAGGACGTTTCCATCTGCTTCCTCGTCTGACACGTAGAGCGCCTGGCCGGAGGCATTCACAAGCACCGACTGCCCGTCGATGTCTGCGACTCCGACCGTGGCGCCGTCCGGCACAGAGACGGGCTCAGTTGCGGCACCGTCGTCGTCGCCTCCGCATGCGCTGAGCAGCAGCGCGGCGACCGCGAGCATGCTGGGCATGACGGCTCGTAGGGTTCGATTCTTCGTTTCCATACGGTGCATCTCCTCGGGCTTCCTGGTGTTGTCCGCACGGTCGGTGCCAGACGATCCGCCGAACAGGTGTGAGACAAGGAACGCGCCGAGCAGGACTACGGTCGTCACCTCACTGATCCGCGATAGCCGGATCATGTCGGGGTGGAAGCCGGGCTCCATGAACCCGAACAACGGCCGCCGCTCGGCGATCAGCAACATGACGAGAGAGCCTGCGGACAGAGCGAGGCCGCCGAGGGCGAGGAGCGTGACCACTTGCCTGCCCCAGCGCCGGACGAGCCGCTCGACCGGCAGCAACAGTCCCAAGCCCATGACCGTGGCCGCGAGGAAGTTGAGCATGAACAAGACGCCGATCGTCTCGATTTCGGCGTAGCCGTCCTGATACTCCCTGAGGTGGACGCCGCCGACGACGAGCAGCGACAACGCTCCGAGCCGTCGTATGACCTGCCACCCAGTGCCAAGAGTCATTAGTCCCGCTCCCGCTCCCGCTCGTTCGAGTGGTTCTTGCCAGGTACTACGGGCCGATGGCCCCGGTGGGATTTCCCCTCCGCCGCGCGTGTGACGCAAGGCACCCAGGAGTGCGAGACTTCGGCGCGTGGGCGAACCATGGGTCACTGACGTGCTGGGCCAGCCGTATGAGGCTCTGACCCTCCCGTTGCGCGACGACGAGGAAGGCGAGGTGCTCGCAACGCTCGTAAGGCGTCGGGCACCCGAGCCGACGCGACGGGCAGTGCTCTACCTGCACGGTTTCATCGACTACTTCTTCCAGACGCACTTGGCGGACTTCTTCGTCGACGAGGGGTACGACTTCTACGCGCTGGACCTACGCAAGTACGGCAGATCGATGCGACCGCACCAGACTGCCAACTACGTCGCGAGCCTCGCGGCGTACGCCGAGGAGATCGATGCCGCAGTCGAGCTGATCCGCGAGGAGCACGACGTCCTGCTCGTCAACGCGCACTCGACCGGAGGGCTCGTCGCGGCGCTCTGGGCACACCACCGTCCCGGCCAGGTCGACGGGTTATTCCTCAACAGCCCGTTCCTCGATCTGCGTGCGACGTGGGTGGAGCGTCACGTGCTGGCTCCTGGCGGGGACCTGCTGGCGAAAGCCTCCCCGAAGTCGGCAGTCCCCGCGGGGCTGAACCCCTATTACGCGCAGAGCATTCACCGCAACTGGCGGGGCAAGTGGGACTACGACCTCGACTGGAAGCCGGCGGAGGGCTTTCCCGTGCGGGCGGCGTGGCTGGCGGCGATCCGGCGCGGCCAGCGATCGGTCGTCCGGGGTCTGGGGATCGACGTGCCGATCCTCGTCATGTCCTCAACGCAGAGTCACACACCGCGGGCGTGGGACGAAGTGCTGCACACCAGCGATGCGATCCTCGATGCGGAGTCGATCGCCCGGTTGGCTCCTCGGTTGGGGCGGCACGTGACGATCGTGCGCATTGACGGTGGCTTGCACGACCTGACGCTCTCTGCAGACCCGGTGCGGGCGCGGGTCTTCGACGAGCTCGAGCGGTGGCTGGGCGCCTACCTGGCGACCTGAGCCCCCGCCACCGTCTCGCGGAGGGCCGATGCGGCTTCGGCCGCGGCGGCGACGTCCTCATCCCCGGCAGCCGCCTCCAGGGCCGCCAGGCCCTGACTCACCTCATTGCTGAACGCTTGCGAGACGCTCGGCGCTACGCGGTCCCAGACCCAGCCCAAGGTCGTCGAATCGCCCATCACCGCCGACGTGTCCTCGGCGTCGGTATCGACGAGCACCTGCATGACCCAGAGCTCGAACCGGTCGAGGTCGATATCGCTCACCGGCCGGTAGGGCAGTTGGAGGTCGAGTCCGAGCCGCGCCACATCGAGGGCCGCCTGGCTGGATTCGGCCACCTGCCGCGAGTCGACCGCCGAGACAAATCTGACTAGCGCACCGCTCAGCGGGTCCTCGATGCGTAACGGAACACCGCGAGCCCGGGTGGCTTCCCACGCGGCAGTGACCCGATTAGCGGCCGCGGCTGCCGTGCTCCAGTCCTCCGACTGGGCCGCGCCATAGACGACCAAGGCAGCGTCAACGAGCGTGCCGAGGTCGGCCGGCATAGGCCCCGGGTGCGCATCGGCGGGCACGGCGAGGGCCAGTGCCTCAAGGTCGTCCCCGGCACCGGTGAGGAACTCGCCGTAGCCAGGAGCGAAAATCTTGCCTTCGATGTTGCCCTCGAGCAGGTGTAGCTCCGAGACGGTCATCGCCCCGGGGACGGGGCCGCGAGGGCCGTATACCGTGCGACCTGTCTCCTCGACGGTGACCTCTTCGAAGACGAGGTCAGGGATGTTCTCCGGCCGGTAGACGTCACCCACCTGTGGCGAGGCGGGCATGATCATCGCAACCGGCCCGTCCTTGCCCGCGAGCCACGTGCCATCCCTGTCGGCGAGCTCGCCGTCCTCGTAGTTGAAGACGTCCTCGCCGAAATACCAGACCGACCCGTCGTCCGCTTGGGCGTACCAGTCCAGAGCCACTTCCTTGAGGCGGCCGTCGAGGAACGCGATGTATTGCGATTCCAAGGTCTGGATCTGCTGGCCGTTGACCTCGATCGTCTTGGGTTCGGCGAGCAGAGTTGTTTCGACGCGGAGGTCCCCGCCGTCCTCGGTGCCAAGCAACAACGCGGAATGCAGGTTGCTGATAGGGAACAGCGGATTGGTCACCTGCGTCGGGTTGGAGAAGGCGGGTTCGGCGAGATCGACCCGTGCACTTTCGGGTGCGGTCTGTAGTGGGCTCAGCGTGGCCGTGGCCGTGGCCTGAGGCGAGCCGTTGGACTCGTCGCCCGTGCACCCCGTGGTGATCAACACGGCTAGGGCGCCGATCGTGCACAGCGGACCCCGCATCTTCGCCCCCAGAGCTGCAAGATCCTCTGTGCAGGCAACGTACACAGAGGATCTCTTTACCGATTGACTAGCTGTCAGTCGTCGCCAGCGCCCTCGGACTCGTTGTCGGTCTCGCTGCCGACGACGGTGAAGTCCTTGTCGAGCTGTACGTCGACCTGACCGCCATCCGGCAGGGTCACCTCGACCTCGTAGTAGCTCTCCTCGTCGCCAACCTCGGTCTCCGTGACAGTCCCGCCACCGGTCTCCGCCAGCGCGGCGTCGGACGCCTTCTTCAGTGCGTCGCCGGTGATCGGCGTGTCGGAGGCGTCATCGTCTGCGGATGCCAGAGCGGCCCCCGTTGCACCGACAAGCGCAGCTGCCACCACGCCGGCGATGATCAACTTGTTCTTGCGCTGCATTTCTACTCCTCAGGTGCGTTGCTGATGACCCCAGCATGCAACAGGCTCGCTGACGCTGTGCTGAACGCAGCTGAACGAAGGCTGAACCGCAGTCCCCAGTCTCCGCCTGGGCGGCCACACTTGTCTCCGGGAAGGGGCATGAGAAGGGCGAGATGAAGCTGTTGCTCGTCGAGGACGACGTGAAGCTCGCGGCCGCCGTGCGCCGCGGGCTTCAGGCTGAGGGCTTTTCCGTGGAGACTGCCCCGGACGGTCGCGAAGGGCTGTGGCGGGCGCAGGAGGGGTCGTACGACCTGATCGTCCTCGACCTGATGCTCCCGGGTCGCAACGGCTTTCAGATCTGCGCCGATCTTCGCAAAGCCGGCATCTGGACTCCGATCCTGATGCTCACGGCCAAGGACGGTGAGCTCGACGAGGCAGAGGCGCTCGACACGGGCGCCGACGACTACCTGACCAAGCCGTTCTCGTTTGCCGTGCTCGTGGCTCGCATCCGGGCTTTGCTGCGTCGGGCAGATGTTCGTGCGCCCGTGCTGGCAGCCGTGGGCGACCTGGCGCTCGACCCAGCGGAGCGTCGCGTCCATCGCAACGGGGTGGAGCTCTCGCTGACTGCCCGCGAGTTCGACGTGCTCGAGTTTCTCGCGCGCCGGCCCGGTCAGGTGCTGAGCAAACGCGCGATCATCGCCGGAGTCTGGGACGACGACTTCGACGGTGATCCCAACATCGTGGAGGTGTACGTGCGGCGGCTGCGGGTCAAGCTGGCTGAGCCTCCGGACGGACCGCGCATCGAAACCGTACGAGGCGCGGGCTATCGCCTCGTCGCACCGTGAGACGCCTGCGGATCCGGCTCACTGCCCTAGCCGTGTTGGCCGTGCTCGTCGTGCTTGTCGCCGCCGGGGCGGGGCTCGTGATCGTGCAGCGTGCGCTGCTGCGCGAGAGCATCCTGGACCAGACGTTCGACAGCGACGCTGCCCGGGCCGACGCGCTGGAGGACATCGGCGAGAGCACCCGTGCCTTGGTGGTGTCGCTTGCCGTGGCGCTGCCGTTCGTCCTGCTCGCGGTTGGGGTTCTGGCGTGGTGGCTGGTGGGCCGGACGTTGCGGCCGGTGGAGGCGGCACATCGTCGCCAGGAACAGTTCGTCGGCGACGCGTCGCACGAGCTGCGGGCACCTCTGGCGCGCATCCGTTCCGAGCTGGAGGTCGATGCCGCGCACCCTGAGACTGCTGACCTGGTTCGGACACATGCGAGTGTGCTGCGAGAGACGATCGGCCTACAGCGGTTGGTGTCGGACCTGCTGGACCTTGCACGCGGCGACGCGGAAGCGGCGGATCGGGAGCATTCGGAACGTGTCGACTTGGATGACCTCGTCCTTCGTTCGGTACGACGGCTGCGTGCCGAGCGCGGCATCACCGTCGACATGAGCCGAGTCTCGGCGGCCCAGGTGACGGGTGATCCCGAAGAGCTGGCCCGGGTCGTAGACAACCTGCTCGACAACGCGGAGCGCTACGCGACTCGCACAGTGACCATCGAGCTTGCCGAGCATGACGGGCATTGCGTTCTGGCCGTCGCAGACGATGGGCCGGGCATCCCCGCCGACCAGCGAGAAGCGGTTTTCGAGCGTTTCAGCCGCCTCGATGGGGCACGTACGACCGCCTCCGGAGGCTCCGGCCTCGGGTTGGCGCTCGTCCGGGACATCGTCCAACGGCACGGCGGGACGGTGTTCGTGGATCCGCAGGTTCAGCTCGGCACCCGATTCGTGGTGAGGCTGCCGCTTCGCCGGTGACGGTCAGAGCGTCGGGTACTTGTCCACGATCTCGTCGATGCGCTGCGCGAGGTCAAGGTCGCGCTCGGTCACGCCCTTCGCGCTGTGCGTCGACAAAGTGAGGATGAGCTTGCGCCACCGGATGTCGATATCGGGGTGATGGTCGAGGGCGTCGGCGACTACGGCGATCTCGTCCACGATCCGGATGCCGGTCAGGAAGTCGGCCGCCTCGACTGTACGGGTGAGCGCTCGGGAGTCACCCGCCCACGAGGGAAGGGTGTGCAGTGACTGGGCAACTTGCTCGTCGTTCAGGACGGTGGACATGGGCGACACGCTCGTACGTGCGACGCCGTCCCGTCAATCCCTACGGCTCGCTGCGCGCGTCCCGGCGACGAATCTTGGAGCCGAGCCACACGAGCGGGTCGTACTTGCGGTCGGCGACGCGTTCCTTCATGGGGATGATCGCGTTGTCGGTGATCTTGATGTGCTCGGGGCACACCTCGGTGCAGCACTTGGTGATGTTGCACATGCCGATGCCCGCCTGGTCCTGGGCCAGCTGGCGCCGGTCGTTGGTGTCGAGCGGGTGCATGTCCAGCTCGGCATAGCGCAGGAAGAACCGCGGCCCGGAGAAAGCGGGCTTGTTCTCCTCGTGGTCACGTACGACGTGGCAGACCGTCTGGCAGAGCCAGCACTCAATGCACTTGCGGAACTCCTGGCCGCGCTCGACGTCCTGCTGCTGCATCCGGTAGTTGCCGTCCTTGTCCCGTGGGACGGGTGCGAACGCAGTGACGGTCTGAGCCTTCTCGTAGTTGAACGACACGTCGGTGACCAGGTCACGGATGACCGGAAAGGTGCGCAACGGGGTCACTGTGATTGCCTCGGCCGTGTCGAAGACCGAGAGCCTGGTCATGCACAGCAGCCGCGGCTGGCCGTTGATCTCGGCGCTGCACGACCCGCACTTGCCTGCCTTGCAGTTCCACCGCACGGCGAGATCGCCAGCTTGGGTCGCCTGCACACGGTGAATAGCGTCGAGGACGACCTCGCCCTCCTCGACCGGGACGACGTAGTCGACCAAGCGCCCCCGCATGCGGTCGCCGCGCCAGATGCGCAGGGTCAGGTTGTAACCCATCAGCTCTCCTCGATGATGCCGGCGAGGTCGTCTGGCATGACCGGCAGGGCTTGTCTGCGCACCACCACGGAACCGTCGGTGCGGTCGGAGGTCAGGACGAGGTTGATCCGGCCCCACTCCGCGTCGGTTGCCGGGTAGTCGTCGCGGGTGTGCCCACCCCGACTCTCAGTGCGCTCCAGAGCGGCTCGCGCGATGCACTCGGAGACGAGCAGCATGTTGCGCAGGTCGAGCGCGAGGTGCCAGCCCGGGTTGTACTGCCGGTGGCCCTGCACGGCGAGGCGGGTCGCTTGTTCCTTGAGCTTTTCGATCTCGACGAGCGCCTGCTCCATCTCGTCGCGGCGGCGAATGATGCCGACGAGGTCGTGCATGAGCTCTTGCAGCCGCTGCTGCAGCGTGTACGGGTTCTCGTCGCCCTCCTCCGCGAAGGGCGTGAGCGCATCATCGGACGCACGACGCACGGCGGCTTCGTCGAGCGTTGGCCGAGACCGCCCGAGACGGATCACCGAGTAGGCCGCGTTGAGCCCGGCGCGCCGACCGAAAACCAGCAGGTCGGACAACGAGTTGCCACCGAGCCTGTTGGACCCGTGCATCCCGCCGGCTACCTCGCCTGCGGCATAGAGCCCGGCCACCTTGGACTCGCCGGTGTCGGCGTCGACCTCGACGCCACCCATGACGTAATGGGCGGTGGGGCCCACCTCCATCGACTCGGCCGTGATGTCGACGTCGGCCAGCTCCATGAACTGGTGGTACATCGACGGCAGCCGGCGCCTGATGAAATCCGCGGGACGGCGCGACGCGATGTCGAGGAACACACCGCCATGCGGCGAGCCGCGACCGGCCTTCACCTCGGAGTTGATGGCACGGGCGACCTCGTCGCGCGGTAGCAGCTCGGGTGGTCGTCGGTTGTTCTTCTTGTCGGTGTACCAGCGGTCAGCTTCTTCCTCGGTCTCCGCGGTCTCCTTGCGGAAGAAGTCGGGGATGTAGTCGAACATAAAGCGCTCACCGGCGCTGTTGCGCAGCACGCCACCATCTCCGCGGACCGACTCGGTGACGAGGATGCCGCGGACACTCGGCGGCCACACCATGCCGGTCGGGTGGAACTGCACGAACTCCATGTTGAGCAGGCTGGCCCCGCTGCGGAGTGCCAAGGCGTGGCCGTCGCCGGTGTACTCCCAGGAGTTGCTCGTCACCTTGTAGGACTTGCCGATGCCGCCTGTGGCAAGGATCACGGTGGGTGCGTCGAAGACGAGAAACCGTCCGCTCTCGCGCCAGTAGGCAAGCGCACCAGCGATGTGCCGGCCGCCGGGGAAGTCCTCGTCGACGAACAGTTGCGTGACAGTGCACTCCATGAACACGTCGATGCCTTGGGCCACGGCGTGCTGCTGCAGAGTGCGGATCATCTCCAGCCCCGTACGGTCGCCGACATGTGCCAGCCGGGCGTAGCGGTGGCCACCAAAGTCGCGCTGCGAGATCAGTCCGTCAGGCGTGCGGTCGAAAAGCGCCCCCCACTCCTCGAGCTCGTGCACGCGTTCAGGCGCCTCCTGTGCGTGCAGCTGGGCCATGCGCCAGTTGTTGAGCATCTTGCCGCCGCGCATGGTGTCGCGGAAGTGCACGCGCCAGTTGTCCTCGGCGTACACGTTGCCCATCGCAGCGGCGATGCCACCCTCGGCCATGACGGTATGAGCCTTGCCCAGCAAGGACTTGCAGACGATTGCGGTGTGTGCGCCGGCGTCATGCGCCGCGATCGCGGCACGCAGCCCTGCCCCGCCTGCTCCGACGACCAGGACGTCGTACGAATGCCGCGTCGCGCCCGGCAGATCGGTCATGAGGATTGCCTCTCGTACTGACTAGAAGAACTTCGGGTCGTCGATCGTGCCGTTGGCGACGAGCATCACGTACAGGTCAGCCAAGGCGACGGAGAATAGTGACAACCACGCAAACAGTGGATGGAACCGGTTGATGCGTGAGATCAACGTCCACGCGCGATAGCGGATCGGATGCTTGGAGAAGTGGTTGATGCGGCCGCCGACGGCGTGGCGGCATGAATGGCACGACAGGGTGTAGGCCCAGATCAGCACGACGTTGACGAACAGCACGACTGTGCCCAGGCCCATGTGACCCCACTGGCCGTCGGCGTTGCGGAAGGCGAGCACCACGTCAAAGCTCAGCACCAGAGCCACGGGGATGGCGAAGTACAGGAACCAGCGGTGCAGGTTCTGCAGGATGAGCGGGAACCGCGTCTCGCCACTGTAGCGACGGTGCGGCTCCGCGACCGCACAGGCCGGGGGTGAGAGCCAGAACGACCGGTAGTAGGCCTTGCGGTAGTAGTAGCAGGTCAGCCGGAAGCCCAGCGGGAAGATCAGGATGAGCAGCGCTGGCGACAAACCCGTCGGCCACCAGTCGCCGATGGGCGTCCCGAAGTCAGACGAACCCTCCTCGCACGTGGCGGCGAGGCACGGGGAGTAGAAGGGCGAGAGGTAGGGCGCTGCGAAGTAGTTTTGAGCATCGAAGGCCCGCCACGTCGAATACACCACGAACCCGAGCAAGACGAACACGGTGACCGTGGGTTGCAGCCACCAGCGGTCACGGCGAAGGGTCGAATCGGTGATCTGTGCGCGGCTCGCGGAGAAGACTCCGGTGGCCATCAAGCCTCCTTGCCAGGCGATGTGGTGCCGATCGGATCAGGGCGCGTGCCGGTCAGGGGCGCCGAATCCCTCGTCGTCGGCGTCGGTCCACATGCTCGGGTCGTACGGAGTGTCGGGGATCTCCTCGAGCTGGTGCGGCAACTGGGCGTGCTGGTCGGGCGATGGTGGGCCGAGCTCGTCGAGGTCCTCGGCCAGCCGGCGCACGTCGGCCGCGAGCCGGCGCGTGCCGAGCGTGTCGCCGTACTCCTCGCGCAACGCGTTGACGGCCGTCTCCAGCCGCGCCAGCGACAGCCGAGCGCCGGCGACACTCTCGCGTTGGTGCGTGCCCATCGTGCCTCCACAGGGGCCATTCCAGGTTGGCAGGCTGGCGGCAGCCTCGCATGCCTGCCGATCCCGCGCCAGGCTATTCGTCCGTTTTGCAGTGCCTCGCCGTGGCAGGGTATCGCCGTGGATCTCGTGGTGGTTGGAGCGGCACTGATCCACGATGGACGCGTACTTGCCGCGCGTCGCAGTGCACCCTCCGACGTTGCCGGCGGTTGGGAGTTTCCGGGCGGCAAGGTGGAGCCGGGAGAGTCCGATTCCGAAGCGGTGGTCCGCGAGTGCCAGGAGGAGCTCGGGGTGACCGTGGTCGCAGGGCGCCGGATCGGGGAGGACGTGCCGCTCAAACCTGGGTACGTGCTGCGCGTGCTGGCCGCCGGGCTTGTCGACGGCGCGGGCGAGCCGCGGCCCTTGGAAGACCACGATGCGCTGAGGTGGCTTGGTCCCGACGAGCTCGACGATGTCGCGTGGCTCGATGCGGACAAGCCGTTCCTGCCGGCGGTGCGCGAGCTGCTGGCCGTGCCTACGTGACGGCAGCCGCGTCGTCGTAGAACGGCTTGAGCTCGGCCAGGTAGGCGTCCCACTCCGGCATCGGGGCATCCCTGCGCACTGCGACGAGCCGGTCGAGGTAGTACTCCCAGCCTGGGCCGGTGTCGGCAATCTGGGTGGGCGACGTGAGGTGCTGTACGAAGACCAATTGAGTGCTGCCCTCGTCCTCGTGCAGATGAGCCTCGAGGTGCCAGGTGCCAAAGCTGTCGGTGGATGACACGGCCAGGTGGTGTGGTGGCTCGCAGACTGTGATGAGGACGTCGGAGGTCTGCGAACCCTCCTCCGCGGTGAAGCTGAGCTCTACGCGCTTTCCGGCCTCGGCCTCTCCTTTCCAGGTGCCGAACCATCGGCCCAGCCGGTCGGACTCCGTGATGCTTGCCCACACGTCCTCCATTGGCGCGTTGAACGTGCGCTCGAGGATGAGGTCGACACCCTGCTCTGTGCGGACGAAGCGTCCGGTCGGCGTGATGGTCATGCGATCTCCTGGGAGGCTGTCGCGGATCTGTCGATGGCGTTGGCACGACGGTCGCGGCGGGTGCGCCGCACTTCGGTCTCGAGAGCGTCGAACCGGCGCGACCACTGGTCTGCGGTGCCCACGAGCGAGCCGAGCCACGCGGCGAGCTCGATCAGCGGCTCGGGACGCAGCGAGTAGACCTGCAGCCGGCCGTCAGTTCGCGCGGAGACCAGCCCATGCTCTCTGAGCACCCGCAGGTGCCGGCTCACTGCGGGGCGGGTGATGTCGAACTCGGTGGCGATCTCCCCGGCGCTGCGGTCGCCGGCGGCGAGCAGCTCGAGGATTGCCCGGCGCACGGCGTCGCCGATTGCGTCAGCTGCGGGCATTCCAAAAGCGTAACCGTACGGTTACGCGTCTGTCCAGCTCCGTCACGACCCTGTCGCCAGAAGGGTGTGGTTCTCATCCAGCCCCGTACGATGTAAGCAACCCCAAAAGACGAATCGAGCGCTTTCGCATGCCCGCACGCACCGACATCCGCAACGTGGCGATCGTCGCCCACGTCGACCACGGCAAGACGACGCTCGTCGACGCCATGCTCTGGCAGTCCGGCGTCTTCCGCGCCAACCAGGACGTCGCCGACCGGGTCATGGACTCCAACGACCTGGAGCGTGAGAAGGGGATCACGATCCTCGCCAAGAACACCGCCGTTCGTTGGCATGACGTGACTGTCAACATCATCGACACCCCCGGCCACGCCGATTTCGGTGGTGAGGTCGAGCGTGGGCTGTCCATGGTCGATGGCGTCGTGCTGCTTGTCGACGCGTCGGAGGGCCCGCTGCCGCAGACGCGGTTCGTGCTCCGCAAGGCGCTGGGCGCGCGACTTCCGATCGTGCTCGTCGTCAACAAGACCGACCGACCGGACGCCAGGATCGCTGAGGTCGTCGACGAGACGTACGAGCTGTTCCTCGATCTCCTTGAGGACTCGGCCGACCACGGCGCGCTCGATTTCCCGATCGTGTATGCGAGTGCCCGCGAGGGCAAGGCGTCGCTGGAGCGTCCCAAGGACGGCACGGTCCCCGACTCGGCTGATCTCGAGCCGCTCATGCAGACGATCCTCGAGACGATCCCAGCGCCGACGTACGAGGAGGGTGCGCCGCTGCAAGCGCAGGTGACCAACCTCGATGCGTCGCCGTTCCTCGGCAGGATCGCGCTGCTGCGCATCCACCAGGGCACGATTCGCAAGGGCCAGCAGGTTGCCTGGTGTCGCCACGATGGCACTGTCGAGCGGGTCAAGGTCAGCGAGCTGCTCGTCACCCAGGCGCTCGAACGGGTGCCCGCCGAAGAGGCCGGTCCGGGCGACATCATCGCGGTCGCCGGCATACCGGAGATCACGATCGGCGAGACTCTGGCCGACCCGGAGGACCCCCGCCCGCTTCCGTTGATCACCGTTGACGAGCCGGCGCTGTCGATGACCGTCGGTACCAACACATCGCCGCTTGCCGGCCGATCCGGGGGCACCAAGCTCACCGCCCGGCTCGTGAAGGACCGGCTCGACCGCGAGCTCATCGGCAACGTCTCATTGCGTGTGCTTCCGACCGAGCGCCCCGACACCTGGGAGGTCCAGGGGCGCGGCGAGCTGGCGCTGGCCGTACTCGTGGAAACTATGCGGCGAGAGGGGTACGAGCTCACGGTCGGAAAGCCGCAGGTCGTCACGCGGGAGATCGACGGCAAGGTGCACGAGCCGGTGGAACGCCTCACGATCGACTCGCCCGAGGACTACCTCGGCGCCATGACGCAGCTGCTTGCCGCCCGCAAGGGCCGCATGGAGCAGATGACCAACCACGGCACGGGCTGGATCCGCATGGAGTTCCTCGTGCCGGCCCGCGGTCTGATCGGATTCCGCACGGAGTTCCTCACGGAGACCCGCGGCACAGGGATGGCGCACCAGGTTTTCGAGACCTACGAGCCGTGGTTCGGCGAGCTGCGCACGCGGCCGACCGGGTCGCTCGTCGCTGACCGGACCGGCGCCGCGACGTCGTACGCGATGTTCAACCTGCAGGAGCGCGGCACGATGTTCGTGGAGCCTGGCACGGCGGTCTACGAGGGCATGATCGTCGGCGAGAACTCGCGGGCCGACGACATGGACGTCAATATCACCAAGGAAAAGAAGCTCACCAACGTTCGCTCATCCGACCGGCGAGGAACTCGAGCGACTCATCCCGCCGCGCAGGCTCTCGCTCGAGCAGGCCTTGGAGTTCTGTCGCGACGACGAGTGCGTCGAGGTCACCCCTAGCGTGGTGCGGCTGCGAAAGACGGTCCTTGCCGCCTCCGACCGCGACCGGATGCGGGCGCGGCGCAAGTGGAGCAACTAGCCTTCGCTTCGCGTTCAGATAGCGGACATTTGTGACCCGGGTCACGCTCCGTGCAGGATTGATGACCGGTCAGGTCACATCTTCATCTCGGTCTGGCCACGGGTGATTCCCCGGCTTGATTGCGGGGCACCCCGACGCATAAACAAGTGTCGGCCGCGCATCTGCCCGATCTGTCGGCAGAGGGACGGATTCTGAAGGTCGCCTAACCCGGGTGCCTTCGGTCGACGTGCCTGCGGCGCGTGAGACTCACACCAACTGGAGGCAAAGCATGCGAGCTCTCACTCGCAAGAGCGCCCTGGCGGGCGCTCTGGGCATCGCCCTGTTCGCCAGCGCCTGTGGCGGTGGCGACGATGACAGCGGCGAGGACGCCGGGCAGGACGTCGGTGCATTAAGCGGCGAGGTCACAACCCACGGCTGCACGCCGGAGAACCCGTTCATCCCGAGCAACACCAACGAGACCTGCGGTGGCGACGTGCTCGACGCCATTACGGCCAAGCTGGTCCGCTACGACGCCGAGACCGCCGAGCCGATCAACCAAGTCGCGGAGTCGATCGAGTCGGACGACGCGACCAACTGGACGATCACCCTCAAGGATGGCTGGACGTTCCACGACGGCACGCCGGTCAACGCCGAGAGCTTCGTCAACGCGTGGAACTGGGCGGCCTACGGGCCCAACGCGCAGCAGAACGCCTACTTCTTTGAGCCGATCGAGGGCTACGCCGACCTGCAGTCGGAGGACCCGGACGGTGACGGCCCGCAGGAGGCTCCCGCGCCGGCGGTCACCGAGATGTCCGGACTGGCGGTCGTTGACGACCTCACCTTCACGGTGAAGACCTCGTCACCGACGTCCAACCTCCCGGTTCGCCTCGGCTACACCGCGTTCTCGCCGCTGCCGGAGAGCTTCTTCGCTGACGACGGTGCTGCCTTTGGCGCCGCGCCGATCGGTGCTGGCCCGTACAAGTTCGTGTCCTACACCGAGGGCCAGGACATCAAGCTCACGGCCAACGAGGACTACGCCGGCGACAACCCGCCGCAGGTCAAGGACCTCACGTTCAAGATCTACGTGGAGGATGACGCCGCCTACGCAGACCTGATCTCCGGCAACCTCGACCTCATGGACACCCTCCCGGTGTCCGCGCTCGCCGGCGAGCAGTTCCGCTCGGACCTCGGCGACCGCGTGGTCGAGCAGGCCTCGGGCACCATTCAGACGCTGTCCTTCCCCAACGTCGCGCCGTACGACAACGCTGACCTGCGCAAGGCCATCTCGGAGGCAATCGACCGCGAGACGATCACCCAGACCATCTTCGCCGGCTCGCGGGCGCCGTTATCGGGTTACGTCTCGCCGATCGTCGACGGTTACAAGGAGGGCGTCTGCGGCGATCCCTGCACGTTTAACGCCGACGCTGCGGTGGCTAGCCTTGAGGCTGCAGGTGGCTTCACGGGCACCCTGGAGCTCGCCTACAACGCTGACGGCGGCCACCAGGAGTGGGTTGACGCGGCTTGCGTCTCCATCACCAACACCCTGGGCATCGCCTGCCAGGGCAAGCCGTACGTCGACTTCGCCACCTTGCGGGCCGACGTCAACGACCGCGCGATCACGGTCCCGTTCCGCACCGGTTGGCAGATGGACTACCCGTCGATCGAGAACTTCCTGGCTCCGATCTTCGGAACCGGGGCGGGCTCCAACGACACGGACTACTCCAACCCGGAGTTCGACTCGCTGCTTGAAGAGGCCGCCGCGGCCCAGGGCGACGAGGCCAACACCCTGTACCAGGAGGCCGAGGCAGTCGTGTCCGAGGACTTCCCGGTCATCCCGCTCTGGTACGTGACGACCACGGGAGGCTTCTCCGAGAACGTCGCTTCGGTTCAGTTCAACCCGTTCGGCGTGCCGGACTGGACGAGCATCACGCTCAACTAGTCGCGTTCCGCATGTGCGGCCTGCCGCCCTCGGTCACCCCGAGGTCGGCAGGCCGCCGTGTACGCCCCAAGATCTACAGCGAACGGCTGCTGAAGAGGCGTATCACCTCTTCCGCTGTCCCGGCGGAGCGTATCGCCTAGCGGCGCTACGCTTACTCAGTTCCGCGGTGGCAGGATCCCGCCGCTGGGCAAGCTCACCCACGAGGGAGGGTCCATGGGCCGATACATACTTCGGCGCCTGCTCCAGATGATCCCAGTGATCATCGGAACAACCTTCATCATTTTCATGATGGTCTACGCCTTGCCCGGTGATCCCTTCGCCACCGCCTGTGGTGAGCGGGCCTGCAGCCCGCAATACATCGCGGCACGGAGCGCGGAGCTCGGGCTGGACCAGCCGATCTTGGTGCAGTACTGGAACTACCTGACTGGTCTCCTCCAAGGCGACTTCGGCGAGACGGTCTCCGGTGTCCAGGTCATCGACCGCATCGGGGAGGTCTACCCCAACACCGTCAAGCTTGCGGTCGTGGCGATCCTGGTCGAGATCTTCGTCGGGGTCACCGCTGGCATCGTGGCGGGCCTCCGGCGCGGCGGATTCATCGACAGCCTGGTGCTGGTCACTACCACCTTCCTCGTGTCGATCCCGGTATTCGTGATCGCCTTCAGCGCGCAGTACGTCGTGGGTGTCAGGCTTGGCTGGGCCCCACCGACGGTCAGCGGCGATTCACCGATCTGCCACTACATCCTCCCGGGCATCGTCCTGGCCAGTCTTTCCACCGCCTACGTCGCGCGGCTCATGCGCACCAACCTCGCGGAAAATCTTCGCTCGGACTACGTGCGCACGGCCAAGGCCAAGGGGCTTCCGCGGCGCCGCGTCGTCGGGATCCACACCTTGCGCAACTCGCTGATCCCGGTCGTTACGTTCCTCGGCGCCGAGTTCGGCACGCTGATTGGTGGTGCAATCGTCACCGAAGGCATCTTCAACATCAACGGTGTCGGTGGCCTCGTCTTCCGGAGCATCCGAGTGCGTGAGGGGGCGATGGTGACCGGCGTGATCACGGTGCTCGTCCTCGTCTATCTGTTCGCCAGTCTTCTGGTCGACCTGCTCTACGCCGTCCTCGACCCCAGGATTCGCTATGAGTGACCCCACAGCCGCTGCGCAGGCGGCAGCGCCAACGACTCTCGGCGACCCCGCCGGGATCATCAGTGCGGAGCCTGTCGGTACGCCGACACCACCAACGGAGCAGCAACAGCGAGAAGAGCGCGTCAGCTCGCTCGGCCGCGATGCCTGGCGGGATCTGCGACGCAACCCGGTCTTCATCGTCGCGTCGATCCTGATCGCGTTCATCGTGCTGATGGCCGTCTGGCCACAGCTGTTCACGAGCGTCGACCCCAACAAGGGCGACCTGGCGGCGAGCCGACTCCCGCCCTCCTCCGAGCACTGGTTCGGCACCGACGTCGTCGGACGCGATGTCTATGCGCGCACGATCTACGGAGCGCGACCTTCGTTGCTTGTCGGCGTCCTTACAACCCTCGCCGTCCTGTTCTTCGGATCGCTGCTTGGTGTGATTTCCGGTTACTACGGCAAGACCGACGCCGTGTTGTCGCGACTCACCGACATCTTCTACAGCATCCCGCTGGTGCTCGGTGCGGTCCTCATTCTGGTGACGTTCCAGAGCGCCTCGCCGAGCTTCACAGAGACCGTTGGTCTTGTGGTCTTCGCACTGGCGATCCTGGGTTGGACGGTGTTCTTCCGGATCATGCGCTCACAGGTGCTCCAGGTCAAGCAGGCCGACTACATCCAAGCAGCGAAGGCCATGGGCGCGAGCGGTTGGCGCATCATGATGAAGCACATCGTCCCCAACTCGCTCGCGCCGGTCATCGTGGTGGCGACGATCTCGCTCGGTGCCTACATCGGCGCCGAGGCGACGTTGAGCTTCCTCGGCATCGGTCTGCAGCCGCCTGTCGTGTCATGGGGAATCGCAATTTCGCAAGCGCAGCCATACATCCGAGTTTCGCCGTACCTGCTCCTCTTCCCGGGCGCCTTCGTGTCCATCACGGTGCTCGCGTTCATCCTGCTCGGCGACGCGGTGCGCGACGCTCTCGACCCCAAGCTGCGCTGAGAGGTGACAGTGGCAACCACCGATACGTCCGTCGAGCCCCGCCCGGGCGAGGCTGGTCACGTACCACTGCTCGAGGTGGAGAACCTCCACGTCGAGTTCCGCACCCGCGACGGAGTCGCGCACGCTGTCAACGGCGTCAACTTCACCCTCGAGGAAGGTGAGACGCTCGCGATCCTCGGTGAGTCGGGCTCCGGCAAGAGCGTCACGGCGCAGGCTGTGATGGGCATCCTCGACACACCGCCGGGCTTCGTCACAGCGGGGGCCGTACGGTTCCGCGGGGAAGACCTGCTTGCGCTGCCCGAGGACCAGCGGCGAAAGTTTCGCGGCCGCAACATCGCCATGATCTTCCAGGACGCTCTGTCATCGCTCAATCCGGTGTTCCCGGTCGGCTGGCAGATCGCGGAGATGTTCCGCGTGCACGAAGGCCTGTCCAAGAAGCAGGCGACCGAGCGCGCGATCGAGCTGATGGAGCGCGTGCGCATCCCTGCGGCCCGGCGCCGCGTGCACGACTACCCGCACCAGTTCTCTGGTGGCATGCGCCAGCGCATCATGATCGCGATGGCGATTGCGCTTGACCCCGACGTGATCATCGCGGACGAGCCCACGACCGCGCTGGACGTGACTGTGCAGGCGCAGGTGATGGAGCTCCTCGCCGAGCTGCAGCAAGAGCGCAACATGGGCCTGATCCTGATCACCCACGACCTCGGCGTCGTGGCCGACGTGGCTGACAAGATCTCGGTCATGTATGCCGGTCGCATCATCGAGCAGGCGCCCGTTGGCGACATCTACGCGCGACCGTCGCATCCGTACACCAAGGGTCTGCTCGAGTCGATCCCGCGCGTTGACCTCAAGGGCCAGAAGCTCAACGCCATCAAGGGACTGCCGCCCAACCTGATGCACATCCCAACTGGTTGCGAGTTCAACCCGCGTTGTCCCTACAAGCAGGACATCTGCCTGACTGACCGTCCGCTGCTGCTGCCGGTGACCCCGCAGCAGTCGAGCGCCTGCCACTTCAGTAAGGAGCTCGTCGATGGCACTCTCTGACCGCCCCGTCGCTCCGGAGGCTGTCATCGACGGGAAGGCGCCGTCCGGCGAGGTCATCCTCGACGTGCAGGACCTCGTCAAGCACTTCCCTCTGACCGTGGGGATCCTGTTCAGGCGACAGGTCGGCGCGGTCAAGGCTGTCGACGGCGTCAACCTGCAGCTGCGCCAAGGCGAGACCCTCGGCATCGTGGGCGAGTCAGGCTGCGGCAAGTCGACGCTCGCCAAGCTCCTGCTGCGCCTCGAGATGCCCACGAGCGGCAGTGCACTGTTCAAAGGCCGCGACATCTACAAGGCCAAGGGCCGCGAGCTGAAGGAGATGCGCCGCAACATCCAGATCGTCTTCCAGGACCCGTACTCCTCGCTCAACCCGCGCATGACCGTGGGCGACATCGTCGGTGAGCCGTTCGAGATCCACTCCGAGGTGGCGCCCAAGGGTTCCCGGCGTCGTCGCGTGCAGGAGCTGCTCGAGGTTGTCGGCCTCAACCCAGAGCACATCAACCGTTACCCGCACCAGTTCTCCGGCGGTCAGCGGCAGCGCATCGGCATCGCCCGCGGCCTGGCCCTGCGGCCCGAGATCATCGTCTGCGACGAGCCGGTGTCGGCGCTCGACGTGTCGGTCCAGGCGCAGGTGGTCAACCTGCTCGAGGACCTGCAGGACGAGTTCGGGCTGTCGTACATCTTCATCGCGCACGACCTGTCCGTGGTGCGGCACATCTCCGACCGCGTCGGCGTGATGTACCTCGGCAAGGTCGTCGAGCTCGGCACCGACGAGCAGATCTATGAGCGGCCGGCGCACCCCTACACGCAGGCCCTGCTCTCCGCCGTGCCGGTGCCCGATCCGGCCGTGCGCGGCCAGCGCGAGCAGATCATCCTGCAGGGTGACCCGCCGTCGCCGGCCGACCCGCCGTCCGGTTGCCGGTTCCGCACCCGCTGCTGGAAGGCGCAGGAGATCTGCGCGACCGAGGAGCCGCTGCTCACCGTACGCAGGGGCACCGACCACGAGTCCGCGTGCCACTTCGCGGAGGTCCGCGAGGACGTGGTGGTCACCCACTGAGCGTCGCCCCAATGATCACGGAACCCATGCCGGTGGGGGGTGTGCGAGGCTTGAAAGCCTGGCATGCCCCCCACTTGCCTTGCAGGGGCGGAGTTGTTGCTCTGAGGCGACTCGTGCGGCAATCCACAGGCTCTGGCTGAGGCGAGGGAACGTCCACAGTTTGTCTCCAACGCGAGGCCGACGCTTGCCGGCTCGACCATCCTCCCTGGCATGGATGGGGTACTCACTGGACTGGCCGCGCGCCAGGGTGGCGCATTCCTGCGTCGGCAAGCCTTGGAGTGCGGCTACAGCGACGACGAGATCAAGCGCCTGTTGCGAGCGCGGGTCTGGGTGCGCGTACGACGAGGAGCGTACGTCGAGGCGTCCCTCTGGGATTCCCTCGATCCCGCCGGGCAGCATCTAATGCGTGTGCACGCCGTCACGGCCGTGCTCACTGAGCCCGCCGTTGTCAGCCACGTCTCGGCTGCGATCGCTCGCGGGTGGCCTGTGTGGGGCAGCGACCTGCGGCGCGTGCACGTGACACGGCCGGACCTGCATTCAGCGCGGATCGAAGGCGATGTTGTTCATCACGCCGCACGCCTTCGCGACGACGAGGTGGAGTTGTTGCCATCGGGGTTGTTGGTCACGGCCGATGCTCGGACGGTGATCGATGTGGCCCGGCGCGACGGCTTCGAACCCGGCGTTGTGACTGCAGACGCGGCCTTGCACCGTGGACTGTCCGCCGACCACCTCAAGGCTGCGCTCGAGCGCCAGCGTGATTGGGCGGGGTCTGTCGTCGCCGGGCGGGTGGTGGGCTTCGCCGACGGTCGCGCAGAGTCGGTCGGGGAATCCCGGATGCGGGTTGCGTTCGCCGAGGCTGGTTTACCGGCGCCTGAGCTCCAGCTCGAGTTCGTCGACGAGCGGGGAGTCGTCTGGGCGCGGGTGGACGCCGCATTCGAGGAGGAGCGGACGCTGGTGGAGTTCGACGGCAAGGTCAAGTACAAGGTTCCCGAAGGCGCGACCAAGGAGGAGGCGACAGAGATCCTGTGGCGGGAGAAACTGCGCCAGGACGAGCTGTCGGACCTCGACTGGGAGCTGACTAGAGTCATCTGGCGCGACCTGAGCCCGCGGTACCGGCCGCAGATGATCGCGCGGGTGCGCAGCCGATTTCGTCGAGGACGTGGTGGTTCGGCGGCCTGATCGCGCTTGCCCTCACCAGGCATCTGGGGGGAGTGCATGGCTCACGGGCCTTGCCCTCCCCCCAGAAGCATGGGTTCCGTGATCATTGTCCCGCGAGCCCCAGCGCTTCCCGGAGGAAGTCGACCTCCAGCAGCAGCAGGTTCTCTGCGACGACCTCCTGAGGCGTCATGTGCGTCACCCCTGACAGCGGAAGCACGCGATGCGGTCGTCCGGCTTCGAGCAGCGCCTGGGACATTCGCAGCGTGTGCGCCGCCACGACGTTGTCATCGGCGAGGCCGTGGATGAACAGCAGCGGACGGGTCAGCTCGGGTGCATCGGCGATGAGCGAGCAGTGCTGGTAGGTCTCGGGGTGCTCGTCTGGATGACCCAGGTAGCGCTCCGTGTAGTGCGTGTCGTAGAGGCGCCAGTCGGTCACCGGTGCACCGGCAATCGCGGCGTGGAAGACGTCGGGACGGCGCAGCACGGCGAGCGCTGACAGATAACCGCCGAACGACCAGCCGCGCATGGCTACCCGCGAGAGGTCGAGGTCCGGGCACTCCACGGCCGCTGCTTCGAGTGCGGTCACCTGATCGTCGAGCACCGGAGTTGCAACGTCGCCGGCGATCGCGCGCTCCCACGAAGTGCCGCGACCTGGCGTGCCGCGTCCGTCCGCCAAGACAACAGCAAAGCCTTGGTCAGCAAGCCACTGCGGCTCCAGGAACGCCGCGCTCGACGCGGTGACGCGCTGGCCGTGCGGACCGCCATACGGAGCCATGAGTACGGGCAGCTGCGCCGAACCGGCGATGTGGTCGCGCGGCAGCACCAACGCGTACCGGATCTGCAGCTCGCCCGCGCGCAGGATGCTCACGCTCGGCAGGAAGCCCGGGTCAGCCGCGTACGACGCAAGGCGCCCGACCTCGTTGCCGTCGCGGAGCAACCGCACCGTCGCACCATGAGTGTCGAGCGACCTGGAGACGAGCACGGTCGTGCCGCCGCTGCTGCGTGCGGTGTGCACACCTGGTGTCGTGCTGACGGGCGTCAGTGACGCACCAGACGTGTACGAGGCGGAGCCGTGGTAGGCCGGGCTCACTCGCACCACGTCGATCTCGCTGGGCTCGGTCGACACGGCGAGCAGGATGCCATCGTCATCAACGCCGAGCACGGAGCGCACCTGCAACCCGACTGGGCTCACCGGCACCCCGTTGACGGCCACCCGGCGGGTGTCGTCGTCCTCAACGGTCGTGACGATCGCGCCACTCGGCAGGCGCGAGGGCGTGCCCGGCACCAGCTCGACCCACGCGTCATCCGACTGCTCACTAACCAGCTGCGTGGTGGCGTCGAGCATCGAGACGGCCAACACCTGGGACTGGCGCTGATCACGGCTCTGGACTTGCAGCAATGGCACACCGTGCCTGCTCCACGTGACCACAGCGAGGTACGGGAACGCAGCATGGTCCCACTGCACCTCCTGGCGTGAGCCGTCGAGCTGGATGTGCCACAGCGACACGTCGGCGTTGGCGGTGCCGGCGGCCGGGTAGCGCTGCGCGATCGGTTGGCGCTCGGGGTGCGCGGGGTCGGCGATGTGCCAGACCGCAACGGGCGACTCGTCGTACCGCTCGACCAGGAGCGACTCGCCGTTCGGCGCCCACCAGAAGCCGCGAGTGCGGTCCATCTCCTCGGCAGCAATGAACTCCGCGAGTCCCCACACCACGGTGTCGCCCTCGGCCGGCGTCAAGGTGCGGTCGTCGGTGCCGTCGACGCCGATGACGCGCAATGAGCCGCCCGACGCGTATGCCACAAGCCGCCCGGTCGGGTCGACCTGCGGGTCGACGGCGTTGCCCACGGTCGGCAATGAGTGCGCTCCACCGCCGAGCAGATCAGCTAGCCAGACTCGTCCCGACAGGCTGAACGACGCGACGCGGTGCTCCCGGTCATTGGCGAAGCCGACGATCCCCGCCGCCTGCTCGCGTGCGCGCTCCCGCCGAGCGCGCTCTTCGACGCTCAGCTCCTCGTCGCCGTCGAGCAGCCGAGCCGGATCGGCAACCAGCCGCTCCACTCCGGTCTCCAGGTCGAAGACCCACAGCGCGTTGGCGCGGTCGTACGGCCCGTCGCTGCGCAAGAAGGTCACACGCGAGCCGTCGGGCGCGACGGCGAACGATCGGGGCTCACCCAGCGTGAAGCGGGCGGTACGCGCCCGCAGCCGCGGAAAGCTCAGCTCGGATTGGGCGGGCACAACCTCGGTGGTCTCTTCGGTCACGATCGCCATCCTTGCAGCCGCACCCAGACCGCCACGCCCGATCCGTCAGCGCTACGCCCTAGCCTTGGGCGCATGTCTGCTCAGTCCCCGGGCGAGTTTCCGAACCGCCGGCTGCTTCTCGTCCACGCGCATCCCGACGACGAGACGATCAGCAACGGCGCCACGATGGCCCGGTACGTCGCCGAGGGTGCACACGTCACGCTCATCACCTGCACGCGCGGGGAGGAGGGCGAGGTGCTCGTGCCCGACCTCGCGCACCTCGCGTCCGACCGCGATGACACGCTCGGCGACCAGCGCGTGACCGAGCTCTCGGCGGCGATGGCGGCGCTCGGCGTCACCGACCATCGGTTCCTCGGTGGCGCGGGGCGCTATCGGGACACCGGCATGGTGTGGACGGAGGATCGCCAGGCCGCGGCTGTGCCACCGCAGCCGCGCGATGACACGTTCTGGCGAGCGGACCTGCGGGAGGCGGCCACCTACCTCGTGGCAGTGCTACGCGAGGTGCGCCCGCAGGTGGTGATTGCCTACGACGACTTCGGCCAGTACGGCCACCCCGACCACGTGCAGGCTCACCGCGTCGCGACCTACGCGATCGCACTCGCCGCGGCACCCTCGTACCGCGTCGACCTCGGGCCGGGCTGGGATGTGCCGAAGGTCTATTGGACCGCCATGCCCAAGTCAGCAATCGCGCAAGGCATAGAGCTGGCCAAGGCTGCCGGCACCGACTTCTTCGGCATCGAAAGCCCCGACGACTTTCCGATGGTCGTGCCAGACGAGCAGGTGACCGCGCGCATCGACGGCAGCGCATTCGCCCCTGCCAAGAAGGCGGCGATGCTCGCGCATGCCACGCAGATCACGCCCGACGGACCGTTCTTCGCAATGGAGGAGGTCGCGGGTGCCAACACCTTCCTCGGGCTCGAGTGCTACCGGCTCGTCAAGGGCGCGCCCGGGCCAGTCGGCGAGGATGGCTTCGAAGAGGATCTGTTCGCCGGCGTGGTCGGTGCCTAGACAGCTGGCGCCCGGCTTGGCCATTGCGGCGCTGGTTCCGATCGCGGTGATTACCGGCATCGCGGGCGTCTTTCTGCACCGAGCGGCCATTCATGTCGGGAGTGTCAGGATTCCGTACGGTTTAGTGCTTGCGCTCTTTTCGACCGTGGTCCTCGCGGTGCTGGTCCGCGCCGTCACCCCGCGCCGGCTCGGAGCCGGGCTCGCGCTCGTTGCATGGCTGTTGGCTGTGATTCCTTTCACCGCCAAGCGACCCGAGGGCGACCTGTTGATTGCCTCGGGAGCAGCGGGGCTGGTCTTCCTCTTCGGTGGGGTGATCGTGATGAGCATCTCATTTGGCCTCCCAACTTCGACGAATCGCAACCGAGAGCTTGGCCAGCGCGTCCACTAACATGGCAGGGCCGCCGGCCAAGAGGCGGCCATCATGTGTTATCGACCCGAGAGAAGCCCCGTGTCCGACGAGACCAGGCACTCCCTTGCCTCGCCCGAGCCGGTTGATCGCCCCGCTGACGAGCCGGCGACGACCGAGATCGTGATCGAAGCGTCGCCCGAGGGCGAGGCACCGACGACCCGTCGCTTCGACCGACGCAAGCTGGCACTCATCGCCGGAGGCGGTGTCGCCACCGTCGCGGTGCTCTACGGCGCGGCCTACGCGGCCGTCGGCGGCGAGGTCCCGAGCGACACGTCCGTGCTCGGAGTCGAGATCGGCGGGATGAGCCAGTCCGAAGCCGAGGCGGCACTCACTGACGGCCTGGCTGAGCGCATCGCCACGCCGATCTCACTCTCGCCCTCCGAGGGCGAGGAGCCGGTACCTCTCGACCCCGCGACCAGCGGCCTCGGCGTCGACGTCGCGGCCACGGTCGACCAGGTCGACGGCGGCGCCAGCCCGGCCGATCTCTGGCGCGGGCTCTTCGGTGGCGGCGAGGTCGACCCCGTCTACTCCGTCGACAAGGACCAGCTCGCCGTGTCCCTGCAGCAGGTTGCCGGCACGGTCAACCGCGAGCCCGTTGACGGCGGTGTCACCTTTGACGCCGGCCAGGCGGTTGCCGTCCCCGCCCAGCTGGGCCGCACCCTCGACGTACAGGCCGCGGCAGAAGCCATCGGCGACTCCTTCCTCCGGACGACCGACCCGGTCGGGCTTCCGTTCGAGGAGACCGTGCCGACCATCGACCAGGCCGACGTGGACAAGGCGATGGCGGAGTTTGCCCAGCCGGCCATGTCAGGTCCGGTGACCGTCGTCGCCGGCAACCAGCAGGCGGTGCTCAACCCAACGCTGCTTGGGTCCGTACTCATCATGAGCTCCACGCCCGAGGGGACTCTGGCGCCACAGCTCGACGGCGAGCGGCTGCTCACCGAGGGCGAGGAGGCCCTGGGCGCCATCGAGAGCGGCGCCAAGGACGCGAGCGTGCGCATCGAGAACGGCGCCCCCGTGGTCGTGCCGGGTCAGGCGGGTCAAGGCGTGTCCGCCACCGACCTGTCCGCGGCGGTCCTCGCCGCGCTGCCCTTGAGCGGTGACCAGCGCGTCGCCAACGTTCCGCTGTCCACGGTGGAGCCCGAGATCACGACCGAGGAGGCGGCCAACCTCGGCGTCGCCTCGGTGATCAGTGAGACGACGACGCGGTTCCCGCACTCCGACTACCGCAACACCAACATCGGGCTTGCGGCGCAGAAGATCGACAACACGTTTATCGCCCCAGGCGAGACGTTCAGCCTCAACGGCATCGTCGGCGAACGCACCGCCGCGACGGGTTTCGTCCCCGGCTGGACGATCCAGGGCGGAGTCTTCAAGAAGGACTACGGCGGCGGTGTCTCGCAGATCGCCACGACGACCTTCAACGCGGCCTACAAGGCCGGCATGGAAGACATCGAGCACAAGCCGCACAGCCTCTACTTCTCCCGCTACCCGCTGGGCGTCGAGGCGACGGTCAACTGGGGCTCGCTGGACATGCGGTGGAAAAACGACACCCCGTACGGCGTCGTGGTCGATACCAGCTTCTCGCCGAGCTCGTCTGGCAGTCAGGGCAGCATCACGGTGCGCATCTGGAGCACGAAGTACTGGGACACCAACATCTCGGTGTCCGACCGCTACGCGCACAAGGCCTACGGCACCAGGTACGACACCAGCCCCAACTGCGAGTCGCAGGAGGGCCAGGACGGCTTCCAGGTCGACGTGACGCGCACCCGCACCTCGCCGCAGGGCACGGTCACTGACAAGGACCACGTGGTCTACAACGCTGGCACGCACATCATCTGCGGCGCTCCGCCGGCGTAGCGTTGCGTCGAACGAGCGGCGCCCCGGTCAGGCGGCCGGAACACGGCGGTAGTGGTAGCGATGGTGCTCGATGATTCCCAGGGCCTCGTACATTGCAATCGCGGCGGCGTTCTCCGCAGCAACCTGCAAGTAGATCTGGGTGGCGCCCAAGGTCTGCCCCCAGGCGGCGAGTCCAGTCACCACAAGACGCCCGAGACCCTGACGCCGCACCGACTCCGCGACCTCGATCGCCGTGAGACCGAGCCATAGCGTGCCGTCTGCGGCCTCGGTGACCGCGCCGCGGCCGATCGCTTCCAGGTCGTTGCCGTTGACGACGCGAGCGAACCCGAGCCGTGCACTCGGCGCCTCGGACAGCACACGACGCCCCGCGGCCGGGACTGGCTTGCCACCGCGGTAGTGATAGCCGGCCAGCCACGTCTCGTCCGCCTCGCGGCGAACCTCGAACCCGCGACCATCGGGGCGGAAAGCATCGGCCACGGACTCCACGGGCGCGGTCATCACGAGGGTCTCGTTGTGCCGCTCCCAATCTCGGTTGGCCAGCAAGTGCATCGAGATCCCGCGTGAGCGGCGCCGGCAGCTGAAACTGCGCGGGCAGACCCCGCGCCGCATACCAGCTCTGCACCGCGGCAATCGCGTCATCGAGCGGGCGATCGGGTTGACCGAGTGGCAGGCAGGAGTTGGCCCGGCCGGTGAATCCGCCGCCGGCGCGCAGCAGCCAGTCACCGATCCGGCCGGTCTCGAGACCGACCCACGCCTGCGCGGCCGCCTCTTCCAGCAGGTGGACGTCCCGTCGCCGAACCGCCCGAGCTGGGATCACCTTGCCGGCGACCATGTCCGCCACACTGACCCTGACGACCTCGCCGTCGCTGCGGCGCACGGAGACACTCTCGTCGTCGGCCCAGACGAGAGTGCCGAGCAGGTCGGTCATCGACGGATCGCCCGGGCTGCCCCGCTCATCCGTACCCAGCCGTCGACGGACCACGACCCGGCGGCCGACGTCATCGGGCGTGAGGGACAAATTGAAGGGACCCTTCAGTGACGTCGCGGGGGATACGTCGTGATACTAGAGAGGAGCGCACCCGGCTCGCTCAAGGGCGACTGAGCCGGGCGGCGCACCGGGACCAGGAGGAGTTCGCTGTGACGTACACCATCGCCCAACCGTGTGTCGACCTCAAGGACCGGGCGTGCGTCGAGGAGTGTCCCGTCGACTGCATCTACGAGGGCGAGCGGATGCTCTACATCCACCCCGACGAGTGTGTCGACTGCGGCGCGTGCGAGCCGGTCTGCCCGGTCGAGGCCATTTTCTACGAGGACGACGTTCCCGAGCAGTGGAAGGACTACACGCAGGCCAACGCTGAGTTCTTCGACGACCTCGGCTCGCCGGGCGGCGCCTCCAAGCTCGGCGTCGTCGACAAGGACCACCCGCTGATTGCTGCGCTGCCTCCGCAGCTGACTGAGACCTGAGCGGCCCTGCCTGGTGCGCGAGCTGCCGGACTTCCCGTGGGATGCGCTGGCTCCCCACAGCGAGCGGGCTGCCAGTCACCCCGACGGCGTCGTCGACCTGTCGGTGGGCACGCCGGTCGATCCCACGCCCAAGGTCGTTCAGGAGGCCCTTGCCTCCGCCGCTGACGCACCGGGCTACCCACAGGCCTACGGCACTCCGGCGCTCCGGGAGACGGTGGCAGCGTGGTTCGCCCGGCGGCTGTCGGTGCCCGGCCTCGACCCGGCCGGCGTGCTGCCGAGCATCGGCTCCAAGGAGCTGGTCGCTTGGTTGCCCACTCTGCTGGGCCTCGGCGCGGGCGACGCGGTTGTCTACCCCTCGCTCGCTTACCCCACGTACGAGGTCGGCGCCCTCCTGGCTGGCGCGGAGCCGGTTGCGACCGACAGCCTGACCAGCTTGGGGCCTCGCCGCGTAGGTCTGGTATGGCTCAACTCGCCGGCCAACCCGCACGGTCGAGTGCTGCCACCTGCCCACCTTGCCAAGGTTGTGGCGTGGGCGCGTGAGCGCGGCGCGATTGTCGCGGCCGACGAGTGCTATATCGAGTACGGGTGGGAGGGCGAGCAACCCGTCTCGATTCTGCACCCCGAGGTGTCGGGCGGTTCGCCGGAGGGACTGCTGGCAGTCAACTCACTGTCAAAGCGGTCCAACCTGGCCGGCTATCGGGCCGGCTTCGCCGCCGGTGACCTCCGGCTGGTGCAACGGATCCTCGAGGTCCGCAAGCACGCGGGGATGATGGTGCCCACCCCGGTGCAGGCGGCGATGATCGCCGCGCTCGGTGACGATGAGCATGTAGCCGAGCAGCGGGAGCGCTACGCGCAGCGCCGGGACCTGCTCCGGACAGCCCTGCGACGCGCGGGCTTCCACATCGACCATTCCGAGGCGTCGCTCTACCTCTGGGCGACCCGCGACGAGCCCTGCTGGGACACGGTCCGCTGGCTGGCCGATCGCGGCATCCTCGTGGCGCCGGGGGACTTCTACGGGCCGGCCGGCGCTCAGCACGTACGCGTCGCGCTCACCGCGACCGACGAGCGGGTCGACGCGGCGGCGCAGCGGTTGGGCTCCGCCGGTTGACACCCCGGCCTCGCTGCTAACTCAGTGATCTCTACAGCCGGAGCATCCCCGCTTTGGTGGGCGTTCACACAACAGGTAGCGTTCTAGACGGGCGATTCGTGACAAGGCGGCGGTCCGTCCGCGCCAGAGAAGGGACGACGAAGTGACTTCTGCGAGCCTCAACCACCCCGGCGGCGAGCTCGAGCTGCCGGTAGTCGAGGCCACTGAGGGTCCGTCCGGGCTCGACGTGTCCAAGCTCCTCGGCCAGACGGGCTACGTCACGCTCGACCACGGCTTTGTCAACACCGCTGCCACGACATCCGCGATCACGTACATCGACGGCGACGCGGGCATCCTGCGCTACCGCGGTTACCCCATCGAGCAGCTCGCCGAGCAGAGCACGTTCGTCGAGGTCGCATACCTGCTGATCTACGGGGAGCTGCCGACCGCCGAACAGCTCGAAGCGTTCAGCCTCCGCGTCAGCCGGCACACGATGCTGCACGAGGATCTCAAGGAGTTCTTCGGCGGGTTTCCACGCGACGCGCACCCGATGCCGGTCCTGTCGAGCGCCGTCTCTGCACTGTCGACGTTCTACCAGGACAGCCTCAACCCGTTTGACGAGGAGCAGGTCGAGCTGTCGACCGTGCGACTGCTCGCCAAGCTGCCGACGATCGCCGCCTACGCGTACAAGAAGAGCGTCGGCCAGCCGATGCTCTACCCCGACAACAACCTCGGCCTTGTCGAGAACTTCCTGCGCATGACCTTCGGGTTCCCCGCAGAGCCGTACGAGCTCGACCCCGTAATGGTGCGCGCGCTCGACCTGCTGTTCGTGCTGCACGCCGACCACGAGCAGAACTGTTCGACCTCCACCGTCCGCATGGTCGGCTCGGCGCAGGCCAACATGTTTGCCTCCGTCTCGGCGGGCATCAACGCGCTGTTCGGCCCGCTGCATGGCGGTGCCAACGAGGCTGTCCTCTCGATGCTCGACCAGATCAAGGCCGACGGCGGCGATGTCGAGGCGTTCGTCAAGCGGGTGAAGAACAGGGAACAGGGCGTCAAGCTCATGGGCTTCGGCCACCGGGTCTACAAGAACTACGATCCGCGCGCAGCGATCGTGAAGCAGGCCGCCGACGAGGTGCTGCAAAAGCTCGGCAAGCGCGACGATTTGCTCGACATCGCGATGCGTCTCGAAGAAATCGCACTCAACGACGACTACTTCGTCTCGCGCAAGCTCTACCCCAACGTGGACTTCTACACCGGCCTCATCTACAAGGCGATGGGCTTCCCGACCAGGATGTTCACGGTCCTGTTCGCGATCGGCCGGTTGCCCGGCTGGGTTGCACAGTGGCGAGAGATGATCAACGACCCGGCCACGAAGATTGGCCGGCCTCGTCAGGTGTACGTCGGGGCAACGGAGCGCGACTACGTGGCGGTCGAGAAGCGCTGAGCCGCGGTGACCGGCGCGCGGCGACGGCGGTGACCTAGCACCCGGACGAGGATGCCCGGAGCGATCAGGCTGGACGGCGGAGCGATCATGTTGATTGCGCGCAGGAACGTGTAGGCGACGACCGCATCGAGGGTGGCGGCGCGGGCGAGCCTGGCCAGGTACCGGTTGAACAGCCTGGCCGCGAGAGTCCGACGCCCCTCAACCCAGGGAAAGCGGAGGTCGGCGTTGGTCGACATCCGCCAAGGGCCGTCGACCACCTTCGCCGCGGCCGCGAAATACCGTCGGGCCAGGCCGGCCGTACCGGCGCGCAGCGCATCTCGCAGGACGATCGCTTCCAGGGCCGCGACGGTAATCCCCTGCCCGTACGTCGGGTTGAAGTTGCACAACGCGTCGCCGACGACGAGGAATCCCGCGGGGAGCCGCGCCAGCCGTTCGTAGCGGCGGCGGGTGCTCGGCGAGATCCGCATTCGCGTGGTCGCCGTCAGCGGCTCCGAACGCGCGACGATCTCGTGGATGTCGGGTGAGTTGAGGGTTTTCGCGAACCGCTCGAACGCATCCGGCTCGACGGGTGGCGCGTGCTCCTGCATGCCGGTGAGCGTGCACACCCAGCGGCCGCCCTCGGCCGCGATCATCCCGCCACCGCGCGGAATCTCTCGAGTGCTGCCGATCGCCACGGAGACCGTGGCTCGGTCGGCGTCGGTCCGCCGGTAGTCGCGACTGACGTAGACGACGCCGGCGTGCACCGTCTCCTTCGCCGGGGGTACGAAGCCGAGCTCGCCCAGCCACTGCGGCCCGCGGTTGCTGCGCCCAGTGGCATCCACGACCAGATCGGCTTCGAGGATCTTGGTGGCACCGCCGCTACGTACTCGCAGCCCGGTCACGTGGCCGTCCGGCGACGTCACGAGTCCCACCGCTTCGCAGCGGTCGAGCACGGTGACTCCGGGCAGCGCGGCCGTACGTTCCCGGATGGTGTGCTCCAGCAGCATTCGGCTGGTCGTGAGCACGACGAGGTCGGAGCCCGCGGGGGCGAGGGGACCGCCGTCGAATACGAGCCGCGCGTGCCGCTGCATGTCGGCCAGCCAGCCGCCCTGCTCGATCAGCTCTGCCGTGATGCCGCCGTAGAGCTCCTCGATGATCTCTCGGCCGCGGGCCAGGAGGGCATGTGCGTGCACCGCCTGGGGCACCCCGCGCCGCGGCCGGGGCGATTCAGGCAGGGCGTCCCGGTCGACGATCGTGACACGGTCGAAGAACTCGGTGAGCACGCGACCGGCGAGCAGGCCCGCGAGGCTGGCGCCGGCGACGACGGCATGGCCTCCAGTCGCAGGTCTGCTCATGCCATCCCCGTTTTCGGTCACAGCCCCCGTTCATGTACGCGCGGAGCCTTCGGGTGATGTTTCGCGGCCAGGTGCTGGCGCGGATTGCTCGTCGTACGCGTACGTCATCCAGCGTTCGGCTAGTCGGGTAACTCCGTGCCAGATAGCGACAGCAAGTTACCCCGATGCCGCGATGCCACAGTGGCGCCAGGAGCTAGGAGCCCCGCAGCACGTCGACGTGCACGTGGTCGAGGTGCCGCAGGATCGGGTTGTCGGTGGGCCCGTCGGGGTGTTCATAGGGCCGCCAGCCGTCCTCCGACTGGGCCGCCGACCAGACGCGATCATCGAAGATCACCGTGGCGATCTGCAGCCGCTCGGCGTGCGCGACAAGCCACTGGGCGACCGCCCACCCTTGCCGCGTCGACTCGGCGGACATCGGCCGGAAGAAGACATCGACCGCGCGCCCCTCGTAGTGCGCGGAGCCTTCGATGTGGCCGGTGCTCACGCCGCCCGGCTCGAACCCGCCCATCGGCAACGTGCCGAACGCGCTGTTCAGCCCGTCGCGCACGACCGCCGCGCGACCCGTCAACCCGTCGGCCGCCATGGACTCGGCCGCGACATCGGCCACCTTGACAGTGCAGGTCAATGCCGCCTGCGAGTTGCCCGTGAGCGCTGAGGCGAGCACCCGCGCGTCGGCCTCGTGGTCGGCGTAGGCCTCGGGGAAGGCGCTGCGCTGCACCTCCTGCGCAGCCACGGTGATCTCGAGCTCGGTGTATGCGGGCACCTTCACGAGTGCGTCGTAGAACGCGTTGGCGGCGTAGACAGGGTCCTGGATCTGCTCCTCGCTGCCCCAGCCCTGGCTAGGCCGCTGCTGGAACAGGCCAATCGAGTCACGGTCGCCGTGCCCGATGTTGTGCAGGTCGGATTCCTGGTAAGCCGTGGCGAGAGCGATCGTCACCGCGCGGGCCGGAAGGGCGCGGGACTGCCCGACCGACGCGATGGTCGCGGCGTTCTCGGCCTGGTCGATCTCGAGCTCGACCGTGCGGCCTTCGGCTGACGCCAGGCACCGCTCCGGGTTGATCAAGGAGTCCAGGCTGCCCCGCCACCACAGAAGGCCGGAGACGATCACGGCCACCGCTCCGATGGCGATGGCCGCGACGAGACGACGGCGTCGGACTCTCATACGAGGTCCAACGGGCGGCCTACGAGGAGGCGTTCCCGCTCGGGTGGCGCCGGGCATCAGTTGCTGTGCAGCGCGGCGTTGAGCCCGCCCCAGCTGCCGGAGCGGGGTACAGCCTCGATCGCGCCGGTGACGCTGTTGCGGCGAAACAGCAGCCCCATCGCGCCGGAGAGCTCGCGAGCCTTGACGACGGCGCCGTCCGGCAGGGTGACCTTGGTGCCGGCAGTGATGTAGCAGCCCGCCTCCACCACGGACTCGTCACCGAGCGAGATGCCAAGCCCCGCATTGGCGCCGACCAGGCAGCCCTTGCCAATCGAGATGACTTCCCTGCCGCCGCCGGACAACGTGCCCATGATCGAGGCGCCACCACCGATGTCGGACCCGTCGCCGACCACGACCCCGGCCGAGATGCGGCCCTCGACCATCGAGTGACCAAGGGTGCCCGCGTTGAAGTTGACGAAACCCTCGTGCATCACGGTGGTGCCCTCGGCCAGATGAGCACCGAGGCGTACGCGGTCGGCATCGGCGATGCGCACACCTGACGGCACGACGAAGTCGACCATCCGCGGGAACTTGTCGATCCCGTAGACAGTGACCCAACCCCGCTGCCGCAAGCGCAGACGTGTTTCCTCGAAGCCGTCCGCAGCGCACGGCCCGTGATTGGTCCAGACGACGTTGGTCAGCACGCCAAAGATGCCGTCGAGGTTCTGCCCGTGAGGTTGGACGAGCCGGTGTGAGAGGAGGTGCAGCCGTAGGTAGGCATCGGCGGCATCGGCCGGTGGCGCATCGAGGTCGATCACGGTCGTCACGAGCTCCGTACGGATCTCGCGAGCGTCGTCCGCGGCCGCGGGAAGGTCGGGAACCGCTGCGGCCGCCGGCTTGGCACCCAGCCGCGGCGCGGGGTACCACACGTCGAGCACAGCGCCGCTGCGGTGGGTGGTAGCGAGGCCGAAGCCCCAGGCAGAACGGGTCGTCATGGTCTCCAAGCCTGCCAGAGCGTTGGACGGTTGTTGTGTCGCAGGGGCATGGCAGGCTTGCGCTCATGGCTCTGGCTGTGTGGAAAGACCTTGTCATCGATGCTGCGGACCCGGCGGCACTAGGCGCCTTCTGGGGCCACATCCTCGGCCTCGATCTCGAAGTGCTCGACGACGGTGACGCGGTGCTGCGCGGGTCGACCCCGGAGCAGACGATCTGGGTCAACCGTGTCCCTGAGCCGAAGACTGTCAAGCATCGCGTGCACCTCGACCTTGCGGTCAACTCCCTGCAGCCATTGCTCGAGGCGGGCGCCACGGTGTTGCGGCCGGAGGGTGACGAGGGCATCCGCTGGACCGCGCTGGCTGATCCCGAGGGTGGCGAGTTCGATGCATTCGTGCGGCCCGAGCTGCCTGCCGAGCCCATCGCGCGGCCGTACGAACTCGGCATTGACACCGCGAGCTCGGAGAGCGCAGCCGCGCAGGCACGTTGGTGGGCAGACGTGCTGGACGCCAAGGCGGTCGACGATCCGGCACGCGGGTTCTCCTGGGTCGAGGGCATCCCCCGCACCCCCTTCGACAGCTTCGACTTCGTTCCGGTGCCCGAGCCCAAGACGGTGAAGAACCGCGTGCACTGGGACGTGGTCTGCGACGACGTCGACGAGCTGGTCGCGCGCGGGGCGACGGTGTTGCGCTCGCCCGACGATGACATCGGCTGGCACGTCATGGCCGACCCCGAGGGCAACGAGTTCTGCGCGATGCCGTCGAAGCGCTGATGACGACTCTCGACCTGACCACGGACGGCCCGACGCTCACGGCGGCCCTCTGTGACATCGAGTCGGTGAGTGGCTCGGAGGCGGCGATCGCCGACGCCGTGGAAGCCGCGTTGCGTCCGCACGACCACCTCGAGGTCACTCGCGACGGCGACGCGGTGGTCGCGCGCACAAGACAGGGCCGCGCTGAGCGCGTGCTCCTCGCGGGGCACCTCGACACCGTGCCCGTCGCGGGCAACCTGCCGACTCGGCGTGATGGCTCGACGTTGTTCGGCCGAGGGACCGTCGACATGAAGGGCGGCGTCGCGGTCACGCTCCGGCTGGCAGCGACGCTCTCCGCACCCAACCGTGACGTCACCTACGTCTTCTACGACCACGAGGAGGTTGCTGCGGAGCTCAACGGTCTCGGCCGGCTGACCCGGATCCGTCCCGAGCTCCTCGCGGCCGACTTCGCTGTGCTGCTGGAGCCAACTGCGGCGCAGGTCGAGGGCGGGTGCAACGGGACGCTGTTGGTCGAGGTCACCGTGCCGGGAAAGGCCGCGCACAGTGCACGGTCGTGGATGGGTGTCAACGCGATCCACGCGGCAGCAGAGGTACTTGACCGGCTTCGCGCCTACGATGCCGCGACCGTCGAGGTCGACGGGCTTGTCTACCGGGAGGGCCTCAACGCGGTCCGGATCAGCGGTGGCATCGCCGGCAACGTCATCCCCGACCGGTGCGTCGTGGCAGTCAACTACCGGTTCGCGCCGAGCCACACCGAGGAGAGCGCGCTCAACCACGTACGCGCGGTGTTCGAGGGGTTCGACGTGACGCGCGTCGACTCGGCACCCGGTGCACGGCCCGGCCTGCAGCACCCCGCTGCGGCGGCGTTCGTGTCGGCCGTCGGTGGGGAGCCGCGGGCCAAGGAGGGCTGGACCGATGTCGCGAGGTTTTCGGCGCTCGGCGTGCCTGCGGTCAATTACGGGCCGGGCGACCCGCTGCTCGCGCACACCGACGACGAGCGGGTCGACGTGACCGAGATCGTCACTTGCGAGGAGCGGCTACGACTCTGGCTCACCTCGTGAGCCGTCCACTGCCCGACGTGGCTAGCCTCGGACCGTGACCGAGCGCGACTTGTCCATCCACCCGGACCGCCCACTGCAGAAGCAGCGCGGTCCTGTCACGCTGCGTCGGGGACAGGTGCAGGCGAGCACCACCGATCAGCGCCTGCTCGACTCGCGGGGCACCGCGGACTGGGTCCACACCGATCCGTGGCGAGTGCTGCGGATCCAGTCCGAGTTCGTCGAAGGGTTCGGCTTGCTGGCCGAGCTCGGGCCGGCGATCAGTGTTTTCGGCTCGGCACGCACCGAACGCGACGATCCGATGTACGGGCTGGCCGAGCAGGTGGGCCGGCGGCTCGCCGAGGCGGGCTACGCGGTCATCACGGGTGGTGGCCCCGGGATCATGGAGGCGGCCAACAAGGGGGCCTGCGACAGGGGCGGCCTTTCGGTGGGGCTCGGGATCGAGCTCCCTTTCGAGCAGGGCATCAACGACTGGGTCGACATCGGCATCCAGTTCCGCTACTTCTTCGCCCGCAAGACGATGTTCGTCAAGTACTCGCAAGGGTTCGTGGTCTTCCCGGGCGGGTTCGGGACGCTGGACGAGCTCTTCGAGGCGCTGACGCTGGTCCAGACCGGCAAGGTCACGCAGTTCCCCATCGTCCTCGTCGGTACGTCGTACTGGCAGGGCCTCCTCGACTGGCTGCGGGGCACGGTTGCCGAGCAGAAGAAGATCTCCCACCCTGACCTCGACCTGATCGTTCTCACCGACGACACCGACGAGGTCATCGCCACGGTGCAGGAGGCCGAGAAGCGCCGTACCAAGGAGGAGGCGGCACTCGCGGAGGCAGAGGACAAGGCGTCGACGTGAGCGTCGCGGTCTGCGTGTTCTGCTCGTCCAGCGACCGGATCGATCAGTCGTACGCGCGGTTGGCCGAGTCCGTCGGCGAGGAGATCGCGCGGCGCGGGTGGACCCTCGTCAGCGGGGGAGGCAGCGTCTCATGCATGGGCGCGGTGGCGCGGGCGACTCGGGCGGGCGGAGCTCGCACGGTCGGCGTGATTCCCCAGGCCCTCGTCGACAGCGAGGTGGCCGACCACGACAGCGACGAGCTGATCGTCACCGCCGACATGCGCCAGCGCAAGGCGGAGATGGACCGCCGATCCGATGCGGTCCTCGCACTGCCTGGCGGCATCGGAACGCTCGAGGAGCTGCTCGAGATCTGGGTGGCCCGCACCCTGGGCCTGCACACCAAGCCGGTAGTGGTCGTCGATCCGGACGGCAGTTACGCGCACCTACGCCTGCAGATCGACCTCCTTGTCGAGCGGGGGTTCATGCGATCGGACGCTCGCGACCAACTGGTGTGGGCGGCATCCGCCGAAGAGGCCTTCGAGCTCCTGGAGCGCGGCCTGGCCGAGACTGGTCCGCCAGCCGTGAGCGCTGCCGCGGTCGCAGAAGAGCTGCTGGAGGCCGAGCCTTAGAGTCGAGGGGCGCTTATGCCCGCGGCCTCAAGCCAGTCCGCGGCGGGCTACGGCCGGCGGGCGTACGCCCTTGATCGCCGCGACCATGTCGAGCACCTGTCGTGTCGCCGCCACATCGTGCGCCCGGAACACCCGCGCCCCGAGCCACGCCGAGACCGCCGTGGCGGCCAGCGTCCCGTACAACCGCTCGCCCACGGGGAGATCGAGGGCCTCCCCTACGAAGTCCTTCCGGGACAGGCTGACCAGGACCGGCCAGCCGGTTGCCACGAGCTCATCGAGCCGGCGTGTGAGGGTCAGCGAGTGCCAGGTGTTCTTGCCGAAGTCGTGGGTCGGGTCGACGAGGATGCCGTCTCGCCGCACGCCCGCGGCGATCGCGTGTTCGGCGAGTGCGGACACCCGGCCGAGCACGTCGGCGACGACGTCGTCGTATGCGACCCGGTGCGGGCGAGTGCGAGGTGAGAGCGGCCCGACGTGGCTGCACACGAGCCCGGCGCCGGTCTCGGCGGTCACCTGCGCGAGCAGGGGGTCAGCTCCTGACCACGTGTCGTTGACCAGGTCGGCGCCGGCGTCGATCGCAGCACGGGCGACGTCGGCACGCCAGGTGTCGACGCTCAGGACGACCTCGGGATAGCGGCCACGCGCAGCCTCGATAAGGGGCAGCACCCGCCGCAGCTCCTCGCCGACGTCGACGTCATCCCCCGGCCCGGCCTTGACACCGCCGACGTCAACGATCTGTGCGCCCTCTGCCACGACCTCATCGACGCGGTCGAGCGCGGCCCCCAAGTCGTACGTCGTGCCCTGGTCGAAGAAGGAGTCCGGCGTGCGGTTGACGATCGCCATGACGACGTGATCATCGTCGGTGAACACCCGGTCGCGCAGGCGCAAAAGCACGGCTCATTCTCCCCGGGGTTTCGACACAACGGCACCCGGCGTCGAACCTACGGGCGCGGGGTGTCGTTGCGTCGGAAGCACGGCTGTCGGGCCAGCGTGCCACGATGTGCCTCGTGCCGTACGTGGTGTTTGGTCTCATCGCCGTCGCAGTCCTTGTGCTCGTCGCAGTGGTCGCCACTGGTAAGGGCGGCGGCCTTGCCCGACTGCCCGATGAGGTGCCGGAGTTCGCGCTGCCCGACGGCGAGCTGACCCCCGACTTTGTCGACCACGTACGGCTGGGTGTCGCCGTGCGTGGTTACCGCACCGACCAGGTCGACGACCTACTCGACCGCGTGTCGGCCGAGCTCGCCGCCCGGGATGCGGAGATCGCCGAGCTGCAGGCCCGGCTGTCGGCCGCTGCGGCGGCGGGGCTACCTCGGCGGGTGCCAGGCCCGTCGGCCGAGTGAGCGGCCTCACCGTCGGGGACGACGGGCTCGCGCGGTGCGCGTGGGCGGGATCGGCGCCCGAATATCTCGCCTACCACGACGAGGAGTGGGGACGCCCGGTCCACGGCGACGCTCCGCTCTACGAACGGCTGACGCTCGAAGCCTTCCAGTCAGGGCTGGCGTGGATCACCATCCTGCGCAAACGGGAGGGGTTTCGAGGCGCATTCGCCGGCTTCGACCCGCATGCGGTCGCCCGCTTCGACGACGCTGACGTCGCCCGGCTGCTTGCCGACACCGGCATCGTCCGCAACCGTGCCAAGGTGCGGGCGGCGATCACCAACGCCCAGGCCACCGTCGCGCTGATCGAGGCCGAGGGATCGGGGGCGCTCGACCGGCTGATCTGGTCGGCGGCGCCGACGCCGGGCGTCCGGCCCGCTGCTGCGCTGGACGATCTCCCTGCGACGACACCTGAGTCCAAGGCGCTCGCCCGCGAGCTCAAGCGGCACGGGTTCGTGTTCGTCGGCCCGACCACGGTCTACGCCACGATGCAGGCCTGCGGCATCGTCGACGACCACATCGCGGGCTGCTGGGTGCGCGATTCCGTCCGCGCCTGAACCAGCCGGGCACAGTCTGGCGATCCGCTAGCGGAAGTTGGTCCCGAATGCGGGATAATGGGCGTGCCTTCACCCATGACGGCTGCGTCAGGTCGGCTTGGGTGAGCCAACCAAGGAAGGGGTGCGCGCATGGCGGCCATGAAGCCGCGGACGGGCGATGGTCCGCTGGAAGTCACCAAGGAGGGGCGCAGCATCATTATGCGAGTCCCCCTGGAAGGTGGCGGCAGACTGGTCGTCGAGCTGTCGGCCGACGAGGCCAACGCGCTCGGCGACGCGCTCAAGGGCGTGGTGGGCTGAGCTCGCCCATCACGATGCACATCAACTAGTCCGACCCCGGCCGAGTGCCACCAGGCGCTCGCCGGGGTCGTTCCATGGTCTGCCCGGGAGGGTTCAGTGGCTCGATCGACTCGCTCATCCGTCGACACGCTGGGTGGCGTGAGACCCCCGGTCGTACGGCTCGATGCGGCCGGTCTGCTTGCCATCGCCGACGCAGCCGTCCTGGCGGTGCCGGTGCTCCCAGGCCAGGCCGACGGTGACCAGGAGGCCACCCCGTGGCTCGGCCCGGGCGCGGCTGAGGTCGTCGACACCTTCGGCCTCGACCTGTTCACCCTGCTCGAGCGGGAGCAGGCGACTGGGAAGGCTGGCGAGGTCGTCACGGTGCCCGTGATCCGCGACAACTCCGCGGTCGAGCAGGTGCTGCTGGTGGGCATCGGGGACGGCAGCCCGACTGCTTACCGGCGAGCCGGAGCGGCGCTCGCCCGACGCACCCGCAAGCGCACTCGGGTCGCGTCGACAGTGACTGCCACGGCTGACGACCCTGGGCTGCGCGCGTTCATCGAGGGTGTCGTTCTTGCGTCATACGGCTTCAGCCGCAAGAGCATCCCCGCAAAGAATCCGCCGGTGGCCGAGGTCGTGCTTGCCGCGACCACCGCTGACCGGCAGCCGGCCCTCGACCGGGGCCAGGCCACCGCTGCAGCAGGTTGGCTGGCCCGCGACCTGGCTCAGACGCCGAGCAACGAGAAGAACCCGGCCTGGCTGGCCGCGCAGTCCGAGCGGCTGGCCAAAACGGCCGGGCTGGCCATACGCGTTCGCGACGAAGTGGCCCTGGCGCGCGAGGGGTTCGGGGGCATTGTCGCCGTTGGACAGGGGTCGGCCACCCCACCACGGCTCATCGAGCTGACTTACTCTCCACGCAAAGCGGGCCGGCCGGGCCGACTCCAACACGTCGTCCTTGTCGGCAAGGGCATCACCTTCGACACAGGTGGCCTGTCGATCAAGCCGCGCGAAGCCATGATCCCTATGAAGACTGACATGACCGGTGGTGCCGTGGTCATGTCCGTGCTCGCTCACCTCGCCAGCGTCAACGCGCAGGTCAAGGTGACTGGCCTCATTGCGGCCGCCGAGAACGCCGTGTCCGGCAGTGCGCAGCGACCCGGTGACGTCCTGCGTCAATACGATGGCACGACCGTCGAGGTGCGCAACACCGACGCTGAGGGCCGGCTGGTGCTCGCCGACGCCATCGCCTACGCGGTCAAGGATCTCAAGCCCGACGCGGTCGTCGACGTCGCCACACTGACCGGTGCCGCCACGGTCGGTCTGGGCCGCGGCCACGCCGCCTACTACGCCACCGACGACGCACTGGCAACGGCGCTTGCTGCCGCCGGCGATGCCGCGGGGGAGCGGCTGTGGCGGATGCCCTTGGTCGACGACTACCGGGAGGCGCTGCATTCCGACGTGGCCGACGTGTGCCACATCGAGACGGAGCACGTGGGCGGTGGCTCGATCACCGCGGCGCTGTTCCTGCAGCGGTTCGCCAAGGACGTCCCCTGGGCACACCTCGACGTGGCCGGCCCGGCACGCGCCGACGGGGACGCCTACGAGATCACCAAGGGCGGCACGGGCTTCGGCGCCCGCACCCTCCTGCTGTGGCTGGAGACACGCGAGCCGCTATCCGGGGTGGGTGCCTGATGTACGGCCTAACCGTCCGTTGGTCGCTCACCGCCGCACCGCAAGGTGTGGCCAAGCAGCTGCGCGACTACGTGCGCGACACGTCGATCGGCCGCTTCACGGCCTTGCCGGGGCTGCGGTTCAAGACGTGGCGCATGGTCGAGGGTGAATGGTTCGAAGGCCTGTACGTTTTCGCGACCGCGCAGGCGCGCGACGAGTTTGCGACGACCTTCCGCGCCGGCATGCTCACCACTCCCGGCACGCAGATCATCGGTTGGCCGCCGATGCTCGTGGAGCCGTGCGAGATCGTCGCCGTCGCCGAAGGCCCGGACGGCTTCCTCGCCGGTTCAGGACCGGGCCCCGCCTGAGTCGACCGCAGAACCGGTTGATCATGGCAAAAACGTGGTCAAAACGCTCAAATGATCACAACTCCGCCATGATCAACCGGGTTGGTGGCCTGTCCGCTCAGCGCTTGACCGCGACCAGCAGCCCGTCACCGACTGGCAGCAACGCCGAGACGAGTCGCTCGTCGTCGCGGACGGCTTTGCCGAGCTCGCGGATGGCGACGGTATCGGGGTCGCGCTGGGCGGGGTCGGCGACCCGGTCGTGCCAGAGCGCGTTGTCGAATGCCACGACACCGCCCGGCCGCAGCAGGCGGATGGCCTGCTCGAGGTAGTCGGGATATTCCTGCTTGGCGCCGTCGGCGAAGACCATGTCGTACTGCCCGTCGGCGAGCCGCGGCAGCACCTCGAGTGCGGCGCCCGCGATGAGCCGGACCCGGTTGTGCACGATGCCCGCCTCGGTGAAGACCTCACGGGCCAACCGCTGGTGCTCTGCCTCCACGTCGACGCTCGTGAGCACGCCATCGGGGCGCATGCCGCGAAGCAGCCAGAGGCCGGAGACACCGGTGCCGGTGCCGATCTCCGCCACCGCGCGCGCGGCGAGGCTCGCGGCGAGGAACCGCAGCGCCGCTCCACCTCCGGCGCCGATAGGGGCCACACCGACCTCGCGGGCCCGTTGCCGGGCGCCCTGCAAGACCTCGTCCTCGGCCAGGTAGTCCTCGGCGTACGCCCAAGTCTGCGGCGTGATGGCGGCGGTAATGGTGAGCCTCCTCACACGTGCGCCCGGTGCGGCGCCGTCCGGCTGTCGTAGGCGAAGCCTAGCCAGATTGGGAACTACTGCGGCGCTACGGCGCGTTCTGCGGACGCAACGGGTTGGATGACGTGTTTGTATTCAAGAAGGGCTGTAGGGGAAAATGGAGGCCACGCTCAACCTGGTTTGGGGAGGTGTTGGCGTGGCCGACCATGAGCGGGCCGACTCGCCCGCCCCCCGCGCCGAGGTGTGGACTCCGCCCACCTGGGAGGAGATCGTCCGCGACCACTCCGCCCGCGTCTACCGGCTGGCCTACCGTCTGACGGGAAACCAGCACGATGCCGAGGACCTCACCCAAGAGGTCTTCGTACGAGTGTTCCGGTCGTTGTCGACCTACAGCCCTGGCACGTTCGAGGGCTGGCTGCACCGCATCACGACCAACCTCTTCCTCGACATGGTGCGCCGCCGCAAGCGCATCCGGTTCGACGCGCTCGCCGACGACGCCCACGAGCGCATGCCGGGCCGGGAGGCGGCGCCCGACGTGCAGCTGCATGACAACGGGTTCGACGCCGACGTGCAGGCAGCGCTCGATGCCCTGTCGCCGGAGTTCCGCGCCGCCGTGGTGCTGTGTGACATCGAGGGCCTGTCGTACGAGGAGATCGCAGCGACCTTGGGCGTCAAGCTCGGCACGGTGCGCAGCCGGATCCACCGCGGTCGCGCGCAGCTGCGCGCCGCACTCGAGCACCGCGCGCCGCGAGCCCCGCGTCCGGTGCTGCCGCAGAGTCGTGACGTCGACGAAGGTGCGGCGCTGTGACCCACCTCGGACGTCTGGTCAGCGCACTCGTCGACGGAGAGCTGTCGCACGACGAGCGCGATCGCGCCCTCGCACACCTGGCCACCTGTGAGCAGTGCCGCGCCGCCGTCGAAGCCGAGCGCGCGCTCAAAGCCACGGTGGGTCGCATCGACGTCGGCGTCCCCAGCAGCGCCCTGCTGTCGGGCCTCATGCGTCTCGCCGAGCCCGGCGAGCCGCTGCCGCCGGTGCACCGCAGCTTCCCAGGGTCGGGCGGGCCAGCGTCGGTCGGCTGGCGCACGCCGACCCACCAGCCGTTCGGTCAGTCGGCTGCACCCATGGTTCCCGCGAGCACCGGATCGCGAAGCCGCCATCAGGGTCTGTCGCGGCAGGTCGTCTATGCGGCCGGGGGCCTCGTGGGCCTGGCGGCCGTGACGGTGGGCCTGGTGATGGCGGGAGGATCGACCCTCCCTGACGGCGGCGGCACCCCAGTCGTACCTCCCGTAGAGGAGATGACCGTCGAGCACGTCCAGCGCAACGGCGGGCAGCCGTTCGCCGACCCCAGCGTGTTCCTCGACGATGTTGCGACACCGACCATGACGGGCAGCAGGTGAGCCGTCGCATCGCATCGACGAGCAGCGCGCGCGTGATCTCGCCGCTGGGCGTGCTCGTCGTCCTGTTGGTCGTCGTTCTGACAAGCCCGGCTTCGGCTGCGGCCGGAGGGGCGGCGAGCGGCACGACGCCGCGGGCGAGCCGAGTGGCCGACTCTCCCGATGCCGTCGAGATGCTGCGCCGCATGGTGACGGGCAGCGCGGCTCTGAACTACCACGGCACCCAGTTCGTCACCATCTGGGACGACGGGGCCACCAAGGCGGTCATCGCCGAGGTGAGCCACTCGCGGGGCGTCGGCACCACTTACCGCCTCGTCGGCGGATCGAAAGCATCCGTCCTGCATGACGGACTGGACGGCCCCGCCGTGGTCGAGCTGCTGCTCGACGGCTACGAGGTCACTGCTGCCGGCTACGGCAGTGTGGCCGGTCGATCGGCCAAGATCATCGACATCTCCCACCCGGACGGCCGCCCAGCGGCGCGGCTGTGGGTCGATCGTGCGGCCTGCTTGCTGCTGCGCCGTGAGGTCTACGCAACCGACGGCGCGCTGACCCGGGCGAGCGGTTTCCTCGACGTGACGGTCTCCCCGGGCTGGTCCGCCGGTGCGGCCCCCGCCGAGGCCATCAAGCGGCCGGCCGACGTCTCGGTGCCGAGCAACGGCCCCGAGATGCCTGACACTATTGCCGCTGGGCTGACCCTCTACGACGTACGCACCGTCACCGTCGGCCAACGCGAGGCAACGCAGCTGCTCTACACCGACGGCCTGTCGGCGGTTTCGGTGTTCTACCAGGAGGGCCGGCTCGACACGCGCGGGCTCGACGGATTCGAGTCGCGACGGCTCGGCGGCGCGCCGGTGCACGTCAAGCCAGGGCCGCCCGCCAAGGTCACCTGGTCGGCCGATGGTTACGTGTTCACGGTGGTCGGCGACGTGACCTGGGCGACGATGGGGGAGATCGTTGAAGACCTGCCCCACCAGCCCGCCGCCGACAACAGCGTGGTCGCCCGCGCCGGCCGTGGCGTCGAGCGCGTCAGCTCGTGGCTCAATCCATTCGAGTGACGTGCAACGAATGGTGACCAGCGGCCCAGTTACTCTGATCGGGTCCGTCCCCGACCTACGGCGAGAGTCACGATGCTGAGCGACATCGGTTTACTCGAGGTGCTTGTAGTCGTCGTGGTGGCCTTGTTCGTGTTTGGCCCCGACCGGCTGCCCGGGATGGCCCGGCAGGCAGGCACGTGGATGCGTGACCTGCGCCGGATGATCGGCGGCGTACGCAAGGAGTTCACCGAGGAGCTCGGTCTCGACCAGGATCTGAAGATCTCCGACCTCGACCCGCGCAGCTATATCCGCCGCAACGTCCTTGACGGGTTGGACGACATCGGTCTCGATGACGACAAGCCGAAGCCGGCGCGCTCCGGCCAGGTGCCCCGCCCCACGGAGGCGCCACGCTCCTCCGACGGGCCCGGGCCTGCCTCGGCGCCCCGTTTCGACGACGACGCCACCTGACGCCAGCGCCGAGCGCACCCGACGAGCCTGTCAGCGACCGACCGGGCTGAGCCCCAGCGACCGGCCGGCCAGGCCCCGCGAGCGCTGCGACAGCCCGGTGGCGACCTCTCGCAGTGCGGTGGCCGCCGGCACGTCGGGCTCCGCCACCACGAGCGGGATGCCCGCGTCGCTGCCCTCGCGCAGCCGTACGTCGATCGGCACCTGGCCGAGGAGCGGCACGTCGGTGCCCATGAGCCGCGAAAGCCCAGCGGAAACCTGGGCTCCACCGCCGCTGCCGAAGATCTCCAGCCGGTGCTCCGGGCCGCAGTGCGGGCACGGCAGCCACGCCATGTTCTCGACGACGCCGGCAATCTGCTGGTTGGTCTGCGAGGCGATCGACCCGGCGCGCTCGGCGACCTCGGCCGCGGCGAGCTGCGGGGTCGTGACCACGAGCAGCTCGGCGTGCGGCAACAGCTGAGCGAGCGAGATGGCGACGTCGCCCGTGCCCGGCGGCAGGTCGAGCAGTAGCACGTCGAGGTCGCCCCAGAACACGTCGACCAGGAACTGCTCCAGCGCACGGTGCAGCATCGGCCCCCGCCAGGCGACCGGCGCGTTGCGGTCGGGTTTGAACATCTCGGTCGAGATGACCTTGATCCCGAAGGCCGGCACCGGCATGATCATGCGCTCGACGACGGTCGGGCGCTGACCGTCGACGCCGAGCATGCGTGGCACCGAGTGCCCGTAGATGTCGGCGTCGAGCAGGCCCACCTTGACGCCGGAGTCCGCCATCGCGGCCGCCAGGTTGACCGTGACGGAAGACTTGCCGACGCCGCCCTTCCCGGAGGCGACGGCGTAGATGCGCGTCAGGGACTCCGGCTTGGTGAACGGGTTCTCGTTGCGGCCACCGGGGCGCAGCTTGTCGCGCAGCGCGGTGCGCTGCTCGTCGGACATGACATCGAGGCGTACATCGACAGCGGTGACCCCGCCGAGCGGCCGGACCGCCGCCGTGACGTCTCGGGTGATCGTGTCCTGCAGCGGGCAGCCCGACACCGTGAGCCAGACATCCACCGTGATCCGCCCGTCGGGAGCGATGTCAACTGACTTGACCATGCCGAGCTCGGTGATCGGTCGGCGGATCTCGGGGTCCTTCACCCCGTCCAGGACGGCGTTGACCTGGTCGACGGTCGGCAGTGCTGGCATGGCGTTGATGCTACGCGGCGTAACCAACGAGTCGTACGATCGGTTCGATGACCGAACAGGTGGCCCAGCATCGAGTCTCAGCGGAGCAGCTCCGCACGTGGCGGCTGTTTCTGCGCGCCCACGCGGTCGTCATGCGCAAGCTCGAGGCCGATCTCATGGCCGAGCAGGGGCTCCCGCTCGCTTGGTACGACGTCCTCGTGCAGCTCGTCGAGGCTCCAGAGGGGCGGCTGCGCATGACCGACCTGGCCTCTCAGCTGCTGATCTCGCGCAGCGGCCTCACCCGGCTCATCGACCGCATGACCGCGGAGGGGCTCGTGTCCCGCGAGCCCGCACCAGGCGACGGCCGCGGCTACTTCGCGGTGGTGACGGAGGCCGGCGTCGATCGGCTGCGGCGCGCGACCCGTACGCACCTGCGCGGGGTCTACGACTATGCCGTGTCGAGGTTCACCGAGGCCGAGCTACGCGCGGCCGCCGCGCCGCTCGCCCGGCTCGACGACTGACGTTCGCCAACGTCGTCAGAGCTTGGGCGCCCGGCGCTGCCGCCGGTGCAGAACGGTCGGCAGCTTGCCGAGCGTCGTTGCCGGCGAGGGCAGCGGCTTGGCGTCGAACGGCCCGGTCGGTTGCCTGCCCGGTTGCTCGAGCATCTCGCCGGTCGGCTCGATGCGGGTGATCGTGGAGTCGGCCCCCCAGAGGAGCAGCGTGCCCGCGCGGCGTCCATTGAGCCGCTCGGGGAGCAGTGCCGCCGCTGCCGCGTGCCAGTCGCTGCTGCCATGCCGCAGGTGGGTGAGCCGGGCGCGAAAGGAAAGCAGCCGCGCCTGGTTGTCCTTGCTGCGCACAGTTACCGTCGCCTCGGACTCGAACTCGATCCCAGGGAGGGCCTGCTCGGTGCCGCCGCTCACGACGTAGGCAGCACCATCGAGCCACACGTGCCAGACCGCCCGTGGCTGCGGCATATCGGTGTAGGACAGCCAGAGCACCGACGACTTGGCGGTGGCTTCCGCCACCAGAGCCTGTAGCTGCTCGGTCACGAGGGCCAGCCTCGCATAGCGTGCCGGCGCTGCGCGTGCGGGAGGATCGAGCGCGTGTCGACGACAGATCAGCCGTGGCTGCTCCGTCCCAGTCCGGCGGACAGCCTGCTGATCGCGGTAGCCGTCCTCGGTGTCTCCGCGTCGGGGCCAATCATCGCGGCAACGGCCGCGCCCGCGTTGGCGATCGCGATGTGGCGAAACGCCATGGGTACGGCCGCTCTCGCGCCGTTGGCGCTGACGAGGCACCGGTCGGCGTTGCTCCAAGCCGATGCGCGCGAACGCCGGCTGTTGCTGGTCTCCGGGCTCGCGCTGGCGGCGCACTTTGCGACCTGGGTGCCGGCAGTCACGCTCACGTCGGTGGCGTCGGCGACGGCGCTCGGGGCGACGAGCCCGGTGTGGAATGCGCTGATCGCCCGACTGAGCGGTCAGTACGTGCCGCGGCGGGTGTGGCTGGGCATCGGTGTCGCGTTGCTCGGTGTGCTCGTACTGACGGGGGTGGACCTGCAGGTGTCCGGTGACGCGCTGGTCGGCGACCTGCTTGCGCTGGCCGGCGGCATGTTCGCCGCGGTGTACGTCGCGGTCGGTGGCGCGGCACGGCAGACGTTGTCGACGACGTCGTACGCATTCGCTTGCTATGCGATCTGTGCGGTGGTCCTGCTTGCGGTCTGCCTGGTCGGCGGCGTTCAGCTGGCCGGGTACTCCGCCGACACCTGGCTCAAGCTCGTGGTGCTGACCGTGGTTGCCCAGCTGCTGGGACACACCATCTTCAATCGAGTGGTCGGCAGCGTCGGACCGGTCGTCGTTTCGCTCTGCATCCTGTTCGAGGTGCCGGGTGCCGCACTCATCGCGGCGATCTGGCTCGGACAGGTGCCACCGCTGGCGGCGCTGCCGGCAGCCGTCCTGGTTCTGGCCGGCGTCGCGCTCGTTGTCACAGGGCGTCCCGCCAAGCCGAGCGACATCGACTGAGGCCGCTCAGAGATACAGCTCCGTGTAGGTGGGCGGCGCGGACTCCAGCGGCGTCGCCGCGAGCAGTGCGCGGGCGATCGCGATCGCCACCAGATCTGCTGCCGCCGCGTGCAGTTGAGCCAAGCGTTGTGCGCGAGTCGGGTCCGTCTCGTCCGGCAACGAGTGCTCACCGGTCGACAGAGCGAACAGCGTGTCACCGTCGAACAGGGTGTGCGCCGGGTGGATAGCGCGCGCGATGCCGTCGTGCGCGGCCACCGCCAGCCGCTCGGCCTCCGCCCGGCCGAGCGCCGCGGAGGTCGCCACAACGCCGATGGTCGTGTTGAGTGGCGACGCACCCGGTGATGCCGCCAGCCGCGCTCGGGCAGCCGCCACGCGATCGGCAGTCGGCGGCGGGAACTCACCCGGGCGGGCCAGCGCGGCGCCGTACAGCTGCCCGGTGTCGAAGTCGACGCCAGACCCGGCAGCGTTGACCGCGACCAGCGCAGCGACCACCGGGCCGTCGGGCAGTATCGCGCTTGCGGTGCCCACGCCGCCCTTGAGCAAGCCGCTCATCGCGCCGAGAACGGCGCCGGTGCCCGCTCCCACACAGCCCTCGACCACGAGCGACCCTGGCGGGCTCTCGGCCGCCGCGTGCGCGGCGGCATAGCCAAGGTCGGTGTCCGGTCGCTTGCTGAAGTCGCCACCACGGCCAAGATCGAACAGCGCCGCCGCCGGCACCACGGGGACCACCTCATGCGGCCGCGACCCCACACGGACACCACGCTGCTGCTCCTCGAGCCAGCGCACCGCACCGGAGGCGGCGTCCAGCCCATAGGCGCTGCCACCGGTCAGCACAACCCCTTCGATGCGCGACACGAGCCCGCCCGGTCGCAGCGCCTCCGTCTCCCGCGTGGCTGGGCCACCACCGCGGACATCGACGGCGGTCACGCAGCCTCCGGGTGGCGCGAGCACGACAGTTGTGCCGCTGAGCCAGCCATCGCCGATGCGATGCGCGTGACCGACGCTGATCCCGCCGACATCCGTGACTGCGTTGCGCGGCCCGGGCGGCAAGTGCTCCATGATCACATGCTAGGGCCGACGGTCCCGCCGGAGATCCGGACCTTCGCAGGTCCCTTACGGTCTGCATCCGCGATCGCATCCAACGGCACGCATGCGGCTCGATACGGACTCGCCCAAGACGTCCGTCTGCGGGCACGCCTTTCCAACGGAGCATCGGCAGTTGTGGACGTTCCCGCGGGAACGCACTTGTGTACTTGGCGGCAGATGTGCGCGATGTAGCTCGCACTCAGTCGTTTCGTGGGGCCCGCCGTAAGGGCTCGCTGTGCCTCCCCTGCGTGGGCCCAGGTGGCAGCGCTCATGCCCAACACCAGCATGATCAACCAGGAGTCGCCGCCCAAGGAACGCTGCGGAGGCGACGTTGCAAGGCGGCACGCTGCCCCGCGCCTACGCGTCCTGATCTTCGCCGAGCATTTTCCAGCGGCTTTGCAACGGCTCACTCGGTCTATGGCTTGGCGGACGCGCGACCTGCCGTACGACCGGACGCTGCTTGCGACTGGTGACCCTCTACGCTGCCAGGATGCTCGTTAGTGCGGTGCTGCCAGGTGGGGTCTTACTGCGTCCGCTCAACAGCGGCGACGCACCCGCGCTACTCGATGCGTACGTGCGCAACCGCGAACACCTGCGTCCCTTCGACCCGGAGCGACCCGACTCCTTCTGGACCCTTGATGGCCAGCGCAGGCGCCTTGACACGCTGATGCAGCAGCAAGAGGAAGGCACGCTGCTGGCCTGCGCGATGCAGCGTGACGATCTGGTGGTGGGATGCGCGTCGCTCAACACAATTGAGTTCGGTCCGCTGTGCAGCGCCAACCTGGGCTACTGGGTGGATGTCGCCGAGGTCGGACGAGGACTCGCCAGCGCCGCGGTTGGTGCACTCGGCCATATCGCCGACCGGGATCTCGGCCTGCACCGGGTCCAAGCAAGCACGAACCGGACCAACGTTGCCTCGCAGCGGGTGTTGACGAAAAACGGGTTCGAGCAGTTCGGGACGGCACGCAACTACTTGTACATAAACGGCAGATGGCAGGACAGCCACCTCTTCCACCGCATTCTCAACAGTCGGCCACCGACCTCTCGCTGAGCTGATCCAAGGGCAGTCCATGATCACATGCTGCCAACCTCTAAGGTGACCGGTCATGGAGCTCGTCGGACCAGTCGCCCGGTTTCTTGCCGGCGCGACCTGCCGTGCCCAACTCAGCGGCGCGGAACAGCTCCCGACGATCGGTCCGGCGATCGTGATGGTGAACCACACGTCGATCGTTGACGTCGCGCCCGTGCTCGCGTCCCTGCACACGGCCGGGCTGCGGCCGT
>CAWCXA010000010.1:0-38340 GCA_963799425.1 uncultured Actinomycetota bacterium
GAGCGCTACAGGGTCAACGCCTTCCACTTCCGCGGCCGGCCGGCCGCCGTGCTGCGCCTGGTTCTGGCGACGCCGCTGCGGCTGCGAGACCTCGACCTGCCCGCAGTGCTGAGCTCGCTGGCGCTGCGCCCCCACGGCCTCACCTTGGTCACCGGCCGTGCCGGCTCCGGGAAGACGACGACGCTCGCGGCCATGGCCGAGGAGGTCAACGTCTCGAGGCCGGCGCACGTGCTCACCCTCGAGGACCCGATCGAGATCCTCATCCCGGAGAAGATGGCGGTCGTCACCCAGCGGGAGATCGTCTCCGACGTTGAGACCTTCGGCACGGCGCTGCGCTCCGCGATGCGCCAGGACCCCAACGTGATCGTCGTCGGCGAGATGCGCGACGAGGAGACGGTCCGGGCGGCGCTGGTCGCCGCCGAGACCGGCCACCACGTCATCTCGACGCTGCACACGACCGACGCGACGTCGAGCGTGCACCGCATCCTCGACCTCTTCCCGCCGCAGGAGCAGAAGCAGATCCGGGTCACGCTCGCCGCCGTGCTCAACGGCGTCGTCTGCCAGCGGCTGGTGCCGAGGGCCGACGGTCGTGGCCGGGTGGCGGCCACCGAGGTCGCGGTCAACACGGGCCTGGTCGCCGAGGCCATCGCCGACCCGGCGAAGACCGGCAGCATCCGCGACCTGGTCGCCGACGGCGCATACCACGGGATGCACACCTTCCACCAGGACCTGGTCCGGCTGCTCGGCGACGGGGTCATCACGTGGGAGGACGCCCGCGCGGCCGCCACGGACCCGCACGACCTCGAGGTCGACGTTCGGCGCGCCGGCCTGTTCAGCCTGACAATGTCGGCGTGACCGACGTTCCATGACCCCTCACGGAAGCGACCGGCGGTGTGAAGCGACTCGGCGGATGCGCGGCGCTCGATGGGTCGTACGCGAGCTGCGCGTGTGGATCGACCTGCTCCGGCACAAGGCGGCCGCACTGCGGGCCGTGACCGCCGCGAACGAACGCGGGTACGGCTCGACGCCGGTCACTCGCGCCGGGGTCGCTCGAAGCCGGAGGCACTGGCCGAAGCGCTCGCCGCCGGCATTCCCGCACCGCGGTCGTCGAGCCGCGCCCCGCCTCGTCGGCGACGACACCGATGACCTGCTGCGTGCGCCCGGGTGCTGTGGGAGACGGTCGCCGACCCCGCGACGTCCACGCCACCAGACACTCGCGGACGCGGCCGACCGGCTCGCGGATCGGCTCGAGGAGCGCTGGCGCGAGGCACGCGACGAGCTGCGCTCAGCCAGCCAGGCACTCGACCACGCAACAGGCGCACCGACGACAGGTAGGTTCCATGACGATCGAAACCGGTCCACGCAACACCGTCCAGGTGCTCGTCGACCGCGGGCTCGTCACCGACGAGCAGGTCGAGGGGGCGCGGCTCGCGGCGGAGCGCCGCGGCGTCCCGCTGCTGCGGGAGCTGATCGAGTCGTCCGTCGTGCAGCGCGCCGACGCCGGCCGGGCGTTCGCTGAGGCGGCCGGTCTCGAGTTCGTCGAGCTCGTCGACATCCAGCTCGACGCGAGTGCTGTGGCCCGCGTGCCGGCCGACCACGCCCGCCGCATGGGTGTCGTGCCGGTCGCCTGGGAGGACGGGCGGCTCGTCGTCGCGACGTCCGACCCGACCAACGTCATCGCACTGGACGACCTGCGGGTCCTCACCGGCGCCGAGATCAAGGTCGTGTATGCGTCCCGGCGCGACATCGACGACAAGCTCGCCAAGGTCTACCGCGCCGAGGAAGAGCTCGGCGACATCTCCGACGACATGGTCGGCACCGCCGCTGAGGTCACCGAGGACCTGTCGTCGCTGGGCGACTCGGCCGACGACGCGCCCGTCGTCCGCTACGTCAACCTGCTGATCAGCCAGGCGGTCGCCGACCGCGCCTCCGACATCCACGTCGAGCCGACCGAGAACGACCTGCGGGTGCGCTACCGGATCGACGGCGTGCTGCACGAGATCATGCGCTCGCCGAAGAAGATCCAGGCCGGCGTCATCTCCCGGCTGAAGATCATGGCCGACATCAACATCGCCGAGCGCCGGGTGCCGCAGGACGGGCGCATGTCGGTCACCCTCAACGGCGCCAAGATCGACCTGCGGGTGGCCACGCTGCCGACGGTGTGGGGCGAGAAGGTCGTCCTGCGAATCCTGGACAACAAGACCGCGCTGCTCAGCCTCGGCGAGCTCGGCTTCTCCGCCGCCAACATGGAGCGGTTCCAGGAGGCCTACACCAAGCCGTACGGGATGATCCTGGTCACCGGCCCGACCGGCTCCGGCAAGTCGACGACGCTGTACGCGACGCTCAACATCGTCAGCCGGCCGGAGATCAACGTCATCACCGTCGAGGACCCGGTGGAGTACCGGATCCCCGGCATCAACCAGATGCAGGTCAAGGCCAAGTCGGGTCTGACCTTCGCCAGGGCGCTGCGCTCGATCCTGCGCGCCGACCCCGACGTCGTACTCATCGGTGAGATCCGCGACGCCGAGACCGCGCAGATCGCGGTCGAGGCGGCCCTCACCGGCCACCTGGTGCTGACCACGCTGCACACCAACGACGCGCCGAGCGCGGTCAACCGGCTCGTCGAGATGGGCGTCGAGCCGTTCCTCGTCGCGTCCGCGATGGACTGCGTCGTCGCCCAGCGGCTGTGCCGCCGGCTGTGCGCGAAGTGCAAGCAGGCGTACGTGCCGACCGAGCAGGAGCTGCTGGACGTCGGCTTCCCGTGGGAGCCCGGCGCGCCGCTGCCCACGCTGTACCGCCCGGTCGGCTGTGCGGCATGCTCGCGCACCGGGTACCGCGGACGCATGGCGCTGCACGAGGTCATGCCGATCAGCGAGGAGATCGAGCGGCTGACCGTCGCGCGCTCGTCGACCGACGAGGTCGCTCGGTCGGCCCGGTCGGCCGGCATGGTGCCGCTGCGCCAGGACGGCTGGCTCAAGGTCGCCCAGGGCGAGACCTCGATCGAAGAGGTGCTGCGCGTCGTCGTCTGACGGCGCCAGTCACACGGACGTCGCGGTCGGTCAAGGCCTCCGGCGTGTGCCGATACCAGGGGCACCGGCACCAGGAGGACGATCGTGCTCGACACCCAGCCAAGGAACACCCCTGCCCCCGTGGTCACCAGCGGCGCGCTGGGGACCGACGCGGCGGCACTCGCCGAGAGTCAGACCCGGGTGCTGCTCGACGAGCTGCTCGAGCAGACCCTCGAGCTCGGTGCCTCCGACCTGCACCTGTCGGCCGGCGCACCACCGAGCGTGCGGGTGCACGGCGAGATGGAGCCGCTTGAGGGGTACGGGCCGCTGCACCCCGACAGCATCCAGCGGGCGATCTTCGCGGTGCTCTCCAGCCACCAGCGCGACCGGTTCGAGGCACGGCACGAGCTCGACTGCGCGTACACGTTGCCCGGCAAGGCGCGGTTCCGCGTCAACGTGATGCATCAGCGCGGTGCGGTGACCGGCGTCTTCCGCGTCGTGCCCTGGGAGATCAAGAGCCTGACGGAGATCGACATGCCGGAGCGGCTGGCGATGTTCGCCACGCTCCCGCGCGGGCTCGTGCTGTTCACCGGCCCGACCGGCTCGGGCAAGTCGACGACGGTCGCCACGCTGGTGGACATCGCCAACCGCTCACGCGCCGGACACATCGTCACGATCGAGGACCCGATCGAGTTCCTCTTCGAGCACAAGCGCTGCATCGTCAACCAGCGCGAGGTCGGCGAGGACACGGAGTCGTTCGCTGATGCCCTGCGCCACGTGCTGCGGCAGGACCCCGACATCATCGTCGTCGGCGAGATGCGCGACCCAGAGACCATCTCGGTGGCGCTGACCGCGGCGGAGACCGGTCACCTCGTGTTCGCAACGCTGCACACGCGCTCGGCCGAGGAGGCCGTCACCCGCATCGTGGACTCCTACCCGGCTGCGCAGCAGGCCACCATCCGTGCCCAGATGGCCTCGTCCCTGCAGGGCGTGATCGCCCAGACCCTTGTTCGCACGGCCGACGGCCTCGGCCGGATCCCTGCCGTCGAGGTGCTGGTCGCCACGCCGGCGGTCCGCAACCTGATCCGCGAGAACAAGATCGCGCACATCGGCCAGGCGATCGAGGCCGGCGCGCAGCACGGCATGGAGACGCTCGACCAGAGCCTGGCGCGACTGGTCGTCTCGGGGAAGATCACCCGCGAGGCCGCGCGCGAGGTCGCCCGCGACCGCGTCGAGCTGGACAAGCTCATCGACGGCGAGCGGGGTCGCTACAGCGGCGCAGGCGAGGGCATGCGGTTCAGCGACTTCCCGGCAATGTGAGGCGAGGCATCGACATGACCACGACCGCCACTGTTCCATCCTTCCAGTACGAGGTGCTTGACGCGTCCGGCAACGTGCGCTCCGGTGCCCTCGAGGCCGACTCCGCGGCGGCGGCCGTCGCGCGGCTCAACCGGATGGGCTACACGCCCTTGTCGGTGACCGAGAAGCCGACGACCGGCCTGCACAAGGAGCTCTCGCTGATGCCGCAGCGAGTCCGGCTCAAGGACCTCGCGATCATGTCGAGGCAGTTCGCGACGATGATCGGCGCGGGGCTGTCGCTGCTGCGCGTGCTCGGCGTGCTGGCCGAGCAGACCGAGAACAGCGGCTCGCCGAGACGCTGCGGACCGTCCGCGGTGACGTCGAGACCGGCTCGGCGCTCTCGGACGCACTGGCGCGCGCACCCGAAGGTCTTCCCGCCGCTGATGATCAGCATGGTCCAGGCCGGCGAGGTTGGCGGCTTCCTCGACCGGGCGCTCATCAGCATCGCCGACAACCTCGAGGCCGAGGTCAAGCTGCGCGCCAAGGTGAAGTCCGCGATGACGTACCCGGTCGTCGTCGGCGTTGTCGCCGTGCTGCTTGTCACCGCGATGCTGCTCTTCATCGTCCCGACCTTCCGCGACCTGTTCGCCGACCTCGGCGGCACGTTGCCGCTGCCGACGCGAGTCGTGGTGTGGATGAGCGATATGGCGAAGTTCCTCGCGCCGATCTTCGTGGTGCTCAGCATCGCGGCCGGCGTGCTGTGGGCGAAGTTCCGTCGCGAGGAGAAGGTCCGCGATGTCGTGGATCCGCTGAAGCTCAAGGTGCCGGTGTTCGGCAAGCTGTTCCGCAAGGTCTACCTGGCGCGGACGACCCGCAACCTGTCGGCGATGCTCGGTGCCGGCGTGCCGATGCTGCAGGCGATCGACGTGGTCTCGGAGACCACCGGCTCTGTCGTCGTGTCGCGGGCCCTGGACCGGGTGCGCGATGCCGTGCGTACCGGTGAGGGGCTGGCCGCTCCGATGGCCAAGGAGGACATCTTCCCGCCGATGACCGTGCAGATGATCGCGGTCGGTGAGGACTCCGGGTCGATCGACGACATGCTGTCCAAGGTCGCCGACTTCTACGACCAGGAGGTCGAGGCGACCACCGAGTCGCTGACGACCCTTGTCGAGCCGGTGATGATGCTCTTCCTCGGCGGCATCGTCGGGTTCATGGTGATCGCGCTGTACATGCCGATCTTCAAGATCTTCGAGCTGATTCGCTGAGGGGATATCGCACGCTGGTCAGCACTGGCTGGACCGGCGCAAGCCGATTACGTTCGGCCAGCCCGACGGTAACCAGCATCCCAACGTGGGCGCGCTGCTGGCCGAGCTCGACGGCGACAGCCCCGGGCCTGAACTGTTGTGCAGCGGAACCCTCATCGCCGCCGACGTCTTCCTCACCGCGGGTCACTGCACGTCGTTCCTGGACGACATAGGCATTTCGGATGTGTGGGTAACGTTTGCGCCCGAGTTCGACGAGGATGCCGCCGCTCCGTCCGGGATGATCCCCGGCACCTACGTCACCCATCCCGACTTCGGGTCCGGTGGGGCGTCCGACCCTCACGATCTCGCCGTGGTGCTGCTCGACAGCGCTCCCGGAGGCACACCTGCCGTGTTGCCGGCCGCCGGTCTGCTCGATGACCTGAAGGCGAGCCACGAACTGCGGGGCGCGACGTTCACGATAGTTGGTTACGGTGTCGTCCGCGAGGACAAGACTGGCGGCCCGCACTCGCTGTTCTTCGACGGCGTGCGCCGATTCGCGAGCCAGAGCTACCGGTCGCTGCAGGGTGCCTGGCTCAGTCTCTCGCAGCAGCCCTCGACAGGTGATGGTGGCACGTGCTTCGGTGATTCGGGCGGCCCGCACTTCCTCGGCGACAGCAACCTCCTGGTCTCGATCACTGTCACGGGTGATGCGCAGTGCCGGGCTGCGGACAAGTCCTACCGGCTCGATACGGCGTCGGCACGCGATTTCCTCGGGCAGTTCGTTGACTTGGGTCGTTGACGACCGACACGCTGCAACACTCGCTCCTTATCTAACCCGCCCAAGTGCGTCTTGGGCACGGCCGAGGACCCGCTCGCGGGGCGACGTCAGACGACGGATAGCCTTTTCTGGCTCCCGCGACCGGTGGTGAGCACCAAGTCGAGCAAGGGGAAGACGTGTCGAAGGCATTGCTCCGTACGGCTGCTTGCACTGCTGCGCTCGCACTGTTGGTCTCCGCGTGCGGCAGCGACGATGACGACGGGGGAACAGCGGCAACCAACGAGCAGGGCAGTGGCCTTGCCGACAAGTCGGCAGAGGAGATTCTCACTGCCGCAAAGGACGCGCTCGCTACGGCTGAGTCGGTCCACGTGTCCGGCAACATCTCCGAGGACGGCAGCGCGATCGGGATTGACCTCGCCTTGGACGCCGATGCCGGCGGCGTGGGCACGGTGACCATCGACGGCCAGCAACTCGAGCTCATCGTCACGGCGGACACCGCCTACCTCAAGGGCGACGAGGCGTTCTACGCGGGCCTTGGAGGCGAGGCGGCCGCCCAGCTGCTGGCGGGCAAGTGGCTGTCGATGCCGGCCGACAGCCCGGACGCCGCCGACCTCGTGGAGTTCGCCGACCTGCAGAGCCTTGCCGGCATGCTCGAAGCCGAGGGCACGATCAGCAAGGGCGAGTCCGACACGATCAACGGCCTGTCGGCGATCAGCCTGATCGACGACGGCGCAACAGACGCTGGCGTCCTGTGGATCGCCACTGACGGTGCGGCATACCCGCTGCGTCTCAACGCCGCGGACGACCCGAGCCAGACGGTCGACTTCAGCCGGTATGGCGAGCCGGTTGAGATCGCCGCGCCACCGGCCGACCAGGTGGTCGACCTCGCGGAGCTCGCCGGTACAACTGGCTGACTCCGACGCCTTCGGCCGGAGTCCGGGCTGACCTTGGTTTTGCGTCAGAGGATTGCGTCGATGATCGCCGTCACCTAGATCGGCTGTTTCGTTCGAGAACGAGGGCCCGGTCTTCAAGACCGGGCCCTCGTCATGGCTGAGCCGTCAGGCGGTCTCGTGGCCATGGTCGTCGTGCAGGCCACCGCCCGTCGCAGACGATGCCCCAGCTGGGACACCAGTCACGTGCTGCCCAGGCGGGCTGACCGGGTGACCCTTGCCTTCACCGTTGACCGACCCGGTGTCGAAGGCGTACGTGAGGATCGAATGAGCGATGGCGTCGCCCATCTCCTCGAGGCCCTTCATGTTGACGTTCGCCAGCGTGTCGCAGGCCTGGTGGTAGCAGTGGTCGTAGGCAACGCCCGCGGTACCACCGAAGATCGCGGCCTCCTCGGCGGTCTTGACTCCCTCGGCGCCGGTGAACAGACCACCTGACGGAATTCCGTAGAAGATGAACCGGCCGTAGTCGCTGCGTCCGCTGAACGCGGTCTCGGCGGACGGCAGACCCTGGCTCGCGAAGTAGTCGTGGAACATCTGCTCCATCGCGTCGGATCCGGGGGGACCCTCAGCGGCGCTAGGACCAACCGGGAACTTCGAGTTGTCGCCGTCGTAGACGAAGCGCACGTAGTTCGGCGAACCAACCATGTCGAAGTTGAGGTAGAGCGCGACCTTCTGTCGCTCCGCCTCGGGCAGGTTGTCCATGTAGTGGTTGGAGCCAACCAACCCGGACTCCTCAGCGCCCCACAAGCGCAAAGCGGACCTTGTTCGTGGGCTTGACCTTCGCCATCTGCTCCGCGACCTCGAGAATCGCGGCGGAGCCAGTGCCGTTGTCGTTGATTCCTGGGCCCTCGCCAACGGAGTCGAGGTGAGCGCCGGCCATCACGACATTGTCGGCGTCGCCACCCGGCGTCTCGGCGAGGACGTTGTAAGTCGTCATCTCCTCGCGCACCAGGTCGGCAAACAGGTGCATGACCAGGCCTGGTGTGTTGACCCACTCCACGCCACGCGCGTATGTGGCGCCAACGCCTGGAATGCCCGACGTGTTGGTGGCACCGAAGGTGACCGCGGGAATGCCGGTACGGTCCGGGGTGTCGGCGTTGCCCTGGTTGAACAGCACGGCGCCGACCGCCCCGGCGGCCGCTGCGTTCTCGATCTTCTGCTCGAACGTGCATGTGCCGCGCTGCATCAAAGCGATGTTGCCGGCCGGGAAGCCGGCGAAGTCTGCCATCTCGCAGCCGCTCGTGGACGTGTTGCCAAGCCCGAGCTGGATGTCGATCGCAGTTACTGGCGCAGTGACGTTGCCGGGGTCGCTCTGCTGGAGGTAGCCCCAGTCAACGTTCTGCACATAGGTCGTCGGAGTTGGAGCAGTCTGCTCGAGGACACCGGGTCCCAAGACTGTGGACGCCAGGTAGTTGAACTGCTGCGTCGAGGTCTGATATCCGGCCTTCTCGAAGACATTGACCGCATAGTCGACGGACGCGTCATGCCCGGGGAGTCCGGAGAAACGGTTGCCGCCGTTGGCGTTCGCGATCGCCTGGAGTTCCTCGAGGTGCTCAAACATGCCGTCGGCGCTTACTGCGGCACGCAGCTTCTTCGATGTGTTGTTGTTGCCGTTGTCGGCGAAGGCACTCGGTGCGACGGTAGCCGCCACCAGTGCCATTCCGCCTGTCAGGGCAATTGCACCCGCCCAGCGCCTCTTTGCGCCTGCCGTGCGAATCACTTGACCTCCCCGTGACATGTGAGCTCGCGACGGGATCTCCCGCCGCGAGTACAGTTCCGGAGACCGTACGTGGCGCTAGCCCACATAGCAAGGGTTTCGTTCAGGCGCACGGAAATGTTATGCGTGCAACTGGCTGCCAAGCGGACGTGACCGGGGTTGCGCGCGTCTCGGCGCCTCCACTAGACAGTGACAAGCGCTGATCGTCTCCGGAGACGTGGGGGGTGTTTCCGACCCGACCCGAAGGAGTGTCCAGATGCGCAGACCCCTCGCCCTCGTCACGGCCACCGCCGTCTTGGCCCTTGGACTCGGTGGTGCGTCGGCGGCAAGTGCTGACCCGCCCCACAACCCGGGTGGTCCCTGTCTTCAGCCGAACCAGAACGTCAGCCTGTCGAGCGTCGCTGGGTACGACGACGTTGTCCGAGAGCTCGATCGGATCGAGCGGACGAGCCGCGGGCTCGTCAGCGTGGCATCGGCCGGAGAGTCTGGTGAAGGTCGCGACCTGCTGTACGCGACTGTTGGCCACGGGCCGACCACGTTCTGGTTGCAGGCGCGCATTCACGGCAACGAGCTGCACAGCACCGAGGCGGTTCTGCAGATCCTGGATCACCTGGCGAGCGGTGACTCGACCGCGCGGCTCATCCGCGACCAGCTCACGGTGGCCGTGATCCCGATGTACAACCCCGACGGTGCCGAGGCCAACATCCGGCAGAGCACCACGCCGACCAGCATCGACCTCAACCGTGATTGGGAGAACTTCGCGCAGCCGGAATCGGTGGCGTTCTGGAAGCTGTGGCGCGACTTCGCTCCGGAGCTGGCGCTCGATCTGCATCACATGGGTCAGGCGCCGGTGGTCGACGGCACGAACGATCTCAACCAGTTCCAGATCGGCGCCAGGTCGATCGACCCGTCCCGAATGACGGACGAGCAGTGGCTGACCAACCGCCAGATGGCGATGGTGAGTGTTGAGGCCCTCGACCAATTCGGTCCCGCCAACGTGGCGCACTACCCGCTCATCGACATCACCAACGCGGCGCTGAGCCGCATGCTTATGGGTGGGACAGCTCCCGCCGGCGAGCAGCCCGTCATGCAGACGCCGACGAGGGGCGCGATCTTCTACGAGGTGCGCTCCGTCGGCCAGAAGAGCAACGGGCAGCTGGAGCAGCTGTTCCGCGTTCCGACCATGGCGGTTCTCACAGCGGCCGCCGACGGGACGCTGCAATCACAGGATGTCTCGGCATACCCGGGTCTGCCGTTCGCCACTCAGGGTCCGTGCGGTGAGGTCTGAGAGCCGGCTTGGCCGCGCGGTGTAACGCCTGCGGCGCAACCAACGTTTTGGGAGTTGACACCCCTTGCCCCGGGTGTCCCACGTTTGCTGCCGACAGGGGGGACGCAGCGTGCGTGATGGAACCCGGGGCGGGGTGATCGCGAGTGGGTGTGATCCCTTCCCCCGTAGGGCTCACACCCACATCACGTCGGGCTCCGTTACAGGTCCGCTCGACTACGTTTGCCATTAGCGCCCACGGCGAGCCACCGGCGGCTATCGTCAAGCCGAGCGACCGGGTCGGCCGTACGGCGCACTGGGGCGGGGGCCATGCTGGACGAGGCTTTTCTCGAGACTCTCGCCGGAGCTCGCGCGGGCGACGATTCGGCCTTCACCGTCCTCTTTCGCGACGTGCAACCCGCGTTGCTGCGATACATCCGCGCACGGGCACCACACCGAGGCGAGGACATCGCTGAGGATGTGTGGCTCGAAGTCGTCCGCGGTCTGCATCGGTTTGCCGGCGACGAGCAGGGCTTTCGAGCATGGATCTTCACGATCGCCAGGCACAAGATTGTCGATGATCACCGATATCAGGGACGCCGAAGGACACTTCCGCTCGACGGGACCGACGAGCTCGACCTCCCGATCGTTCGGGACGTTGCGGCGGACCAGGAGGACAGCGAGGCGACCAGAGCAGCGTTGGCACTGGTACGGACGCTGCCAGCCCAACAGGCAGAAGTGATCCTGCTGCGAGTAGTTGGCGGCCTGGACTGTAACCAAACGGCTCGCGTCCTCGGCAAGTCACCCGGGGCTGTACGCGTCCTGTCACACAGGGGCCTCCGGAGGCTCGCGGCTGCACTTGCAACCGACTTGGAGAAGGGGGGTGTCGGTCAATGAGCGACCAGCGTTACGACAACCAGCCCGACGATGCGCACGGGCTCGCGCACGATGTACCCATTCCCGACAGCCTCTCCGATGGTCTGGCCTGCTGCGACCCGGTGGAGTGGGCTGAATCGGCCAACGCCCCAGGGCTTGTTTGGGTCATCGAGACGTTGCGCGAGCCTGGCCACCCCGATGAACTGCGCGGCGAAGCTGCGGCACTTGCGGCATTCAGGGAAGCCTCGCGCCGGGGCGCCTCCGCGCGGCCGCTACTGCAGCTCCGTGTCACGCATGCCTCGCGAAGAGCCAAGGTGGTCGCCGCATTGCTGATCGGCTCTGTCGGCATGGGCACGGCTTCCGCTGCGGCCATACAAGGTGAGCTCCCTGCACCCCTTCAGCAGGTGGCACATGTCCTGTTCGGTGCACCAACACCCACCTCCGACGATGACTCCAGGGGCGCGGATCACGACGAGCCATCCACTGAGGCCCAGGAACCAGCGAGTCCGACTGTTGATGAACAAGCGCCTGTCGATTCGGTGCTTGACATCCTGGTTTCCGACGCCGCCACTCTCATCGTTCCTCCGGCGACTCCTGAGGATCCGACGGCGCTGGAATCAGACCCGGCTACGCAAGGATCAACCGGTATGTCACCCGCATCGGCCGAGGCTCCTCCGGGGGAGGACCAGGCAGGTTCGCACCCAGTTCCGCCTCAGGGGCTGCCACCCGACACGGAGGGTGCAGGCGGTCAACCCCCCACAAGCGGCCAATCAGCTGGGCCAGCACCCCCAGCGACAGTGCCGCCGGGGACGTGGGACCAAGCCCGTCGGCCAACGAACGTCGGTAAACCGACCAATCCCGCGCCGCCCGCGGGTGTCGGACAACCGCAAGGCACCGGGCGACCCGAATCTGCCGGCCGTCCGGAGTCCGCGGGACAACCGGCAAACCCAGGTCCGCCTCCGAACGCCAATCGGCCCCCTGCTGGCCCGCATTCAGCGCCCGCGCCAGAGCCCGCCGTCGGCCCACCTAGTGGGCAGAGCGGGCCACCAGCCGATCCGAGCTCCGGCCATCAGCTTCCTCCCGCCAAACCCTGAGTCGTTACGGTCGGTTACCGTGCGCGGCGGATTGACCGCCCTCCGTCAAGGGAGCGTCACAGCGCGGGCGGGGCTGCGGTCTGCCACGCTGACGGGCGGGGGACTACCGCAGCGGGGTGATCGCATGGTTCGTACGGTGCATGAGGTCATCGACCGGACGCGCGAAACTGATGCAGTGGACACCCGCGCCTCGTGAACCAGCTCAAGCAGCGGTTGGCCGAGGCCGGGCGTGCCATCACCGCGAACGCGACAAGCAGGGATCTGCGCCGCGCGCAGCTGTCCTTCGGTGCCGCGTGGGCCGCGGAGTGGGCGTTCACGGTGGTCATCGGCGTGGTCGCGTTCCGCGAGGGGGGTGCCGTTGCGGTCGGCCTTGTTGCGCTGCTCCGACTGGCCCCCGCTGCGTTGGTTGGCCCGCTCGGTGCCACGATCGCGGATCGGCTTCCGCGGGATCGCGTGCTGGTGGCCGTCGGGATGTTCCGAGCCGTCGCACTGGGAGGCTGCGCTGCCGTTGTGGCGATGGATGGCCCGCTCCCGCTGCTCTATCTCCTGGCGATTCTCCAGACGGTGGCCTTCACGGTGTTCCGCCCCACCCACTCTGCGCTGTTGCCGGCGCTCTGCCAGACGCCATTCGAGCTGACCAGCGCCAATGTCGTCCGAGGGCTTCTCGACTCGTTCAGCGTCCTTGTCGGCCCACTGGCGGCCGCACTGTTGCTCGACCTGAGCGGTGCCGCGAGCGTGTTCGTCGCGGCGGCGCTGGCATCGCTGTGGTCGGCGTGGCTCGTGTTACGGCTGCGCTACGAGCGCGCGCAACCTGTGACCGGTCCCCGTCCACACCTGCTCCGTCAGGTCGCCGTGGGCGTGCGGGCGATCGTCGCCCAGCGGGACGTGCTGCTCGTGACCTGTCTGATCCTGATCCAGGCGTTCACCCGCGGCTGCTTCACCGTGCTCGTGGTGGTCGTTTCCTTCGACGTCCTGAACACTGGCGAGCCTGGAGTCGGCACGCTCACCGCGGCCGTGGGGGTCGGAGCGGTCATTGGATCGCTGGGTGCGTTTCTCCTTGTTGGTGGCCATGGCCTGGCGGTGCTCCTGGGCGTGGGCGTGACACTGTGGGGACTGCCCATTGCTGTGGCGGGGCTGCTTTCGTCAGAGCCCCTGGTCGCTCTGACCTTCGCAATCATCGGCATCGGCAACGCCCTGGTGGATGTCGGCGCTTTCACGCTCTTCGCGCGTCTCGTGCCCGACGCTGTGCTCGCTCGAGTATTCGGCGTTCTCGAGGGGGCCGGGACGCTCGCGGTCGGCGTCGGGTCCATCCTGACGCCGGTTGTGATCAACGCCATCGGTACGACCGGCGCGATGATCGTGCTCGGTCTGGTGGGCCCTGCGGCAGCAGCGTTGTCCTGGCCTCGCTTGCGTCGGCTGGACGAGCAGGTCGCCCGCGGAGATGAGGAGATCGAAATCCTCCGTCGGGTGGACATGCTTCGACTTCTTCCGATGCCGGCTATCGGACTGCTCGCGCTTAATGCGGAGCGGGTACGTGTCAAGTCTCGCGATGCAGTCTTTCGGGAAGGTGATCACGGCGACCAGTTCTATGTGATCGTCGACGGGCAGGCAGAGGTCACTCAAGACGGAACCCGCCTTCGGTCGCTCGGCCCCGGCGCCGGGTTTGGCGAGATCGCGCTGCTCAGGGACACGGTCCGTACAGCGACTGTGACGGCTGACACCGATCTATCCCTGTGTGTGCTTGACCGCCGCCATTTCGTGCCGGCGGTGACGGGGTATCGGGGGAGCCTCGCCGAGGCCGACAGGGTGATCGACGAGCGACTAGGGCCGTTCAGAGGCTGATGGCTCCCTGTCAGGTCGTCGGGATGCGCCGTGCGGCCAAGTCGTCAGCGCGGTTGCGAGCCTCGTCGTTGCCGGTGACCACGGCGAGAAAGTCGGCGCGCTCCAGGGCCTGCAGCACCGTGTCTTCCACTGCGGTCACCGTCGCTGTGCGCGGGACGTCTCGTAGCAGCGCGATCTCACCGAACGGCTCGCCCGGGCCCGAGTGCGACAGCGAGGACCCGTTGTAGGTCGCTTCGACGCGTCCGGACTCGACGATGTAGAACCGATCTCCCGCGTCCCCTTCGCGGATGACCACGTCGCCGGCGGGAGCTTCGACCCGTACGAGCTGGCGCGCCAGCCGCTCGAGGGAAGGACGTGACAACGGGGCAAACAGCGGCACCCCACGCAGCAGGTCTGTGCCGGTCGGCTCGCGGAGCGACCGGTCCAGGCTCCGCAGGCGCCGGAATCCCGGCAGGACCAGCACAGTGACGCCGAGCGCGAGGGTTGCCAAGGCTCCCTGGAGACCGAGAGCGGCGATGAGGAACGGCATGATGAGCGCCCCGAGCGCCATGGTCGCGATCAACGCTGAATCGAGTGCCCCGAAGACGCGACCCAACACCGCGTCAGGCGTTAGACGCTGGATGATCGTGGCCGCGTTGACGTCGACGACGGGGTTCGCCATCCCGATCAAGAACATGGCAGCGAATGCCGGAAGCAGCTCTGGCCAAACCGCCACAAGTAGCAGGGGCAACGCCCAGACCAGTACTCCGACGCCGAAGTCGGTCGCGAGCCTCTGGCGCGGGGCCAGGGCGATGGCGAGCAGTCCACCCAAGATTGCCCCCACGCCAAGGACGGCATCGAGGTAGCCCACGCCCTGTGGCCCGATCTTGATGAGGTCGACCGCGATGGAGACGACGAAGACCCAAGAAGCCCCCGCGACGATGGTCTGTGCGCAGTAGATCCCGACCACGGCACGCAGATCTCTGTTGGCCCAGATCGCCCGGAACCCGGCCGTCGACTCTTCGACGAAGCCGACTTTCGGCTCTTCCTCGACTGATGAAGAGACCTCTTGATCCGCCAGGGCCTTCGGCGTACGGATGCCGGCGACCATCGTCAGCGACCACAGGAAGGTCAGCGCGTTGAAGACGAACACCGCAGGCACGTCGGCAACCGTGAGGAGCAGACCTCCGATGGCCGGGCCGACGAAGAAGGCGAGGCTCTCCAGGGTGCTGGCCGTGCCATTGGCAGCCGTCAGCTCTGACGGCTTGTTGACCAGTGCCGGCAGCCATGCCGACAGCGCGGGCCGGAACGGCGCACCAGCGACGGACGCCATCGTTGCGAGCACGAACACTGGCCAGGCAGGCGCATCCCATTGCACCAACGCGGCGGCCGCCAGGACGAGGACGACGCGGATCGCGTCCGATCCGATCATGACGAGCTTTCGCGGGTATCGGTCCGCGAGCATTGCCGCGAGCGGCGTTGCAAGCGCCAAGAGCAGGAGTCGCACGACGTTGAAGACAGCGACCGCTGTCGCGCCGCCGACTCCGAACGCCCACACCGTCACCGCGGTTGCGTAAGCCCAGTCGCCGATCAGTGACCCGCTGAAGGCGAGGTTGACCCGACGAAGCCCCGGGTTACGAAAGACGGTTGCTAGCGAGTCCTTCGTCTCTCGAACGGCGTCCTGCACCTTGCCCATGTGCCCCCCTGGCCCCGCAGCCCCCCAGAGCCGCGGTAGCGCGAGCGTAAGCGTAAGGCGGCCGGATGGCTAGCAAATCGCTGATACGTTGCGGCGCAATGAGGATTCACTCGCTCGGCGTTCGCGGATCGACCGGCGCGCCCGGTGCCCGATTCGTGCGCTATGGCGGGCACACGTCCTGCCTTGCCATCGCAGTTGACGGGAGGCGGGATCCGCATCTCGTCCTCGACGCGGGTACGGGGCTGCGATCGCTGAACGCTCTGCTGGCGGGCCGTCCGTACTCAGGCTCAATCCTGCTCAGCCATCTGCATTGGGACCACGTGCAGGGGCTGCCCTTCTTTGCGGCAGGTGACCGCGACGATGCGCGTGTGACCCTCCACATCCCTGGTCAACTCGGCACCTCCGCGCGCGACCTGCTTGCACTGAACATGTCGCCGCCCAGCTTCCCCATCACGCCCGAGGGACTACGCGGTGATTGGTCGTTCGACAGCATCGAGCCCGGAGATCACGTGATCGAAGGCTTCAAGGTGGTCGTGACCGACGTCGCACACAAGGGCGGTCGGACGTTTGCCTACCGGGTCGAGGACGGCGGCGGTGCGATGGCGTACCTGCCCGACCATGCACCGGCCGCGGGAGTGAGCGAGGAGACCTGGGCCTTGATCAATGGCGTCGACGTGCTCGTGCACGATGCACAATTCGTCGACGCAGAGCGGGCGATCGCCGACGCGTACGGCCATGCGACGGTGGACGACGCCATAGCTCTGGCCACCAAAGCCGACGCGAGGCTGCTGCTGTTGTTCCACCACAGCCCGGCACGAACAGACGACGAGCTCGATGCGTTGGCGCGAGCGGTTGCCGATGCGCCGATCCCCGTAAGGCTGGCGCGAGAAGGCGACGAGATCGATGTGAGCTCAACGGCGTCGACGCCGACAACGAGGTCATCACGATGTCCGTCTTAGGCGAGTGCAGACCGAAAAGTCGTACGGGCACACGGAATCCGTGGGGTTGACCGCACCTGGTTCAGGAGGCACGCTGAGCAACCTGTCGATCCGTGGGGGATTCATGATCAGACGAACGCGCTTCCGGCTGCGCCCGGCTATGGTCGCCGTCCTGGCTGTCGCACTGGCTACAGCGGGGTTGTTGGTCTCCGGCAGCGCCAGCGTGGCGGCGCCCGAAAAGCCGACACAGCTGGCCGTGCTCTCGGTCACCGACGAGGGGACCGGGCTCGGCCAGCCGGTCAAGAACAAGCCATTCGACGTCGTGGTCCAGAGTCAGGTCGCAGGGGGCATCCCGACCGCGGTCACCAAGGACACGACGGTCAAGTTGTCGGTCGAGACCCCCGGCGGGTCCTTGAGCGGCGTAGTGACAGCGGTGATCCAGAGCGGCGATACGACAGCCACGATTGCCGGTGCCATCTATTCGGTCTTCAAGAACGATGTGCTGCTGCAGGTCTCTGCCACCAAGGGCGAGAGACTTACGTCCGGTACGCGCCTGGTCAACGTGCAAGCTGTCGCGGCGGCGAAGTCAGCAAGACCACGTGATCCGGATTCGCTGACTCTGAGCGAGTGCGCCGACACCACGCGCGACCTGCCGACATGCGCCACCTTGCTGTTGCCCAACGGTGCCAACGGGCCGGTGTTCCTTTCCGAGGGCTCCTGCGCGGGTATCGTCGGCTGTCGCATCGCGGGTGGTGGCATCGAGTCGCTGCTCGTGGACGCCAGATTCAACCTCAAGGACGAGAATGGTGTCTCGCTGTATACGCGCAGCCGCCCAGCCACCTTGATCATCGAATGCGACAAGTCCCTCTGCGTCGGCGGTGGCGTGCCCAACCCTGGGCTCCTCGTGGACATCGACGGTGACGGCCCCTTCGAAGCCGCGCCTTCGTGCCCCGCCAAGGGGGTCATTTCCGAGGTTGACCCACGACCGTTCTGCGTCGACCACCGACAGAGCCATCGTGAGAGCGCGGGTGACCTGCTCACGTACCTGTTGTTCGCTATTGACGTGCGGACGAGCCACCCGTAGCGGCCGTTGGCACGGGCCGCGCGACGACTCCCAGACCGGCCAACTGATGGTCGGCCTGAGCAGCGAGCTGGTCGGCTGACGGGTCGTCGCGCACTCGTGCCGCGTCAGCCAGTGCGGCGAGCAGGAAGCCGCGCTCGTGCGCGACGTCGGGTGAATCGCTCTGCCGCAGACCCTCGGTCAGTTCCTTGTTGGCGTCATCCACTTGACCCGCTTGCAGCATGGCAATGCCCCGAATGCGGCGCAGAGTCGGCATGATCTGGGCTGCACCCAGGGAGGTCGCTCGAGCAAGTGCGTCGTCGGCCGTCTCCCGCGCCCTTTGCCACTGTCCCTGGAGCAGGTGGCATTCGGCGATAGCGGCGTCTGTGTCGACGATCTCGTGCGGCTCGCCCAGCTCGAGGAACCGCGCACGTGCATCGGCGAAATACTCCAGGCCGAGATCATGGAGACCCGCCCGGGCAGCGGCGCGCCCTGTCTCTCGAACGCACATCGCGACGAGCTCAAGGTCGTCGACCGCGCGCGCAACACGCAGTGCGTCGGCGAGAACGGGTCGGGCTTCGGTCAAACGTCCTTGCCGGATGAGGACGTCGGCCTGGTTGTACGTGGCGTTGGCTGCGTTTGCGGCGTCACCGACGCGGCGGAAACTGTCCGCCGCACGCCCGAACATGCCAAGCGCCTCAGTCCAATGGCCCTCGAACAGCGCTCGCACAGCGAGGTTGTTCTGGCAGTGCGCCTGCCCAGCCGCGTCATCGAGTTCGCTGAAGAGCGCAAGCGCGCGCTCGCCATACTCTTCGGCCCCTTGGTCTGCCGACCAAAGCTCGATCGCGTGTAATGCCAAGTAGGCCTGCGCGAGGGCCATGCGGTCGCCGCCTAGCTGTGCCTCCTTGGCTGCGGTTCGACCCCACTTTCCCGCATCGCGATATCGTCCCTGACTCATTCGGCACAAGGCGTATCGCGTCGCCAACATCGAGCGGGTTGCCCTCGCGCCGTCATCCTCTAGCCCGCTTATGACACGCATGCCGCGAGAGAGCCAGCGCAGTGCCTGCGGGTAGTGGCCTAGCCGCTGCTGCAGTCGGGCCTCCTTCAGGATGAGCCGAGCCGTGCGGACCGGTTTGCCATGCAGGTGCCGCCGGGCAGAGCGATAAGCGTCAGCGGCCTGCGTCGCCTGTCCCACGAGATAGCGGACATCTCCGAGGGACTCGAGCACCTCGGTCAACTGGTCGTCCGTGACTGCGTCGTCCGCGCGCCGAGCCGACTCCGCAGCGCGATGGTAGAACTCGGCCGCCTCAGCGTGGGCGTACTTCGCGCGGGCCCGATCGCCTGCAAGGCTGGAGAATCTCCACGCTCGGTCGTACCGTCCGGCGTGGAAGTAGTGCCACGCCAGTTGCTCGGGATTGGCCTCCGGGTCGGACAGGCTTCTCTCGATCGTCTCACCGGCTCGCGCGTGCAAGTCACGTCGCCTTCGATACGCAAGACCTTCGTAGGCGACGTCGCGGAGCAGCGCATGTCGAAAACGCAGCTGGCCGGGGCGGTCCTCATGGAGGAAGCCCCGCAGCCTTCCCTCGATGCCAGGGCTCCGCAGCTCGACGGGCAGCATCTTGCGGAGCATGGCCGTGGCGAACCCGACACCGAGCACGGCCGCGTAGCGCAGGACCGTCCGATCATGTGGTGCCAGATCGTCGATCTCGTGGGTGACCAACTGCTCGAGCGAGTCGGGAAGGCTATCGAGCTGACCGGATCGAGACGCCGCGCGTGCAAGCTCGCGCAAGAACAGCGGGTTGCCGCCCGCGCGGGTGGCGAGGACGTCCATCATCTGCGGAGGCAGCGGCGCGTCCTCAGTTGCGATCTCGGCGAGTACGACCGCCGACGCGGGCGGCAGCGGACCCAGCCGTACGGTCGTCGGCCCCGGATCGTCGTCCGGGACGTAGCCTCTCGCTTCCTCGCGCCGCGTCACGAGAATGAGCCAGGGCCCTGTCGTGGTGTGTCGACCGAACGCCCGCAGGAGGTCTGCCGAGGCCTCGTCCATAAGGTGTGCGTTCTCGAAGCAGAGCACCGTTGGCGTCGCCTGGCTTTGGAGCAGGAGCTGGCAAGTCACTTCCTCGAGACGCGGCTTGCGAAACTGCTCGTCGAGCTGATCTGTCTCCCTTGTCGGCGGAAGCGGGATGTCCATCGGGGTCCCGACCAGCGGCAGCCACGGCATCAGGTGTGGCGCATGGGTTCTGACGTGGGCGGCCAACAACCCACCGGCTTCGTCAGCGTCTGCCGTCCGGGGGATTCCTATGAGGTCCCGCAGCACTGTTCGGAAGGGGGAGTACGCCACGGCCGAGTCGTACTCGTCACACGTCGTGCGGAGCACGGTCATCTCGGGTGCCCGCGCGATGGCTTCGGATGCTAGGCGCGTCTTGCCGATCCCTGCCTCGCCCACGATGTCTACCAGCCGACCGTTCCCCGCCGCGGCATCGGCCATCGCCTCGGTCAGCACCGCCAGCTCATCGTCGCGGCCGATCAGGAGGAGATCCGCAAGATCACTGTCGCGCATGCCCGTAGCGGGCCCTACGGCCACAGCGTGCACGACGGCGGCCTTTCCCTTGACGGTGAACGGCTCCAGGTCGTGGGTCGTGAACTGCGCCTGTGAGCGCTTCAGCACGCTGGGTGTGGCAAGAACGAGTCCGGCTTCGGCCTTGGCCATGACGCGGGCTGCGAGGTTCACCGCGTCACCTTTAACCGAGTAGGTGCGCCGGAACGGTGGCCCGAAGTCGCCGGCGAAGACGTGCCCGTGATTGATCCCGACCTGCAGGGGCAGGGTTCCCTGCCGCTCCACGATCAGCCGGGCGGCCCGCAGCAGGTCCTCCTCGTCATGGCCGGAACTGACGGGTGCGCCAGCCGTGAGCATGATTTTGCCGCCATCACGGTCGATGTCGCTCTCGAAGAACGTGACGCCGTAGGTCGCGCAGGCGTGCTGCACATTCCGTACGCACTCGTCCAGCGCTTGTGTGAGGCCATCGGGGCCGGAGTCGGCGAAAACCGAATCGGTTGCCGAAAACCGGACGAACCCGACCGCGACCGGACGATGCTCAGCGTCGCCTGCCCGCTGGCGCAAGTGGTCGCGGATGCCAGTAGGGATGAGCTGAGCGAGCTCGCTGTCAGAGAGCGCGTGGTGGCTGACCGACTCCGTCGCGTACGGAATAGCCGCGGGCTCGGCACGGAGGAGGTAGGACCCGCCCGGGCCTGGCGCGACAAGCCTGGGGTCCAGGTATGCCGCTGTCTCCGGGCTGATGCAAATCTGGCCTGCGGACGCGGCTGACTCCATCGCGACGGTCCTGGTCGATGCCGGGCCGCAGACGAGCAGCTCGCGGTGCATCGCCGGATCGCCGACCAGGAAGAAGTGCAATGGTCCGCTGTGAATTCCGACGGAGACCTTGAGCGTCACGCCAGCTTCCGACTTGTCGCGCTTGCCTCGTTCACGGAGTGCTTGCCGCATGCCGTAGGCGGCCCTGCATGCTCGAACAGCATGATCGTCGCCGTGGAAGAAGAGGAGTACTGCGTCGCCACCCCATTTGACGAGGTCGGCGCCGTCGGCGGAGGCGACCGAGATCAGCTCGGCAAAGGTGGCGCTGAGTGCGTCGCTCATCTCCTCGGCGCCGACCTTGCCCTTGCGGGCGAGCCGCTCCGTGAGCCGAGTGAAACCGCTGATGTCGAGAAACGCCAACGTTCCGTCGATCACGCGATGGCTGTCGTGGGGCGTCGAGAGCAGCCAGTCGGCCACCAACCGCGGCACGTACGGCGCCAAGACCCCCATAGTCCGCAGGCTACGGGAGGCGACCGCCCGCCAGGAGCCACAGCGCCGTCTCCGACACCACAGGGTCCGGGTGATTTTGATGTTGGCGTCCACGCTCCACGGCCTGCGCCGGCTCCAGCTGGGGCGTGGCATGCAAGGCGCAGGCCAACAGCCACGGGTCCTGCCAGAAATCCGCCGGGTCATCGAGGATCTCGGTCAGCCACCGATTCGCGTCGCTCGCCGTCGTGGTGTGGATGTGGGCGAGGCGCTCTCGTCGCTGCTGGACGTCGAGGGTCGGGTCGAAAAGGGCAAGGACAACCGGCAACCGTTGGTGGCCGAGCTCGACCTCAAGGGTTTCGATAGCGAGGCCTCTTTCGCCGTCGACAGGCGAGCCGAGCTGGTCGATGGCGCGTTCGAGCCAGACAGTCCCAAAGGCCATGCCGAGCGTGACGCGCACCCTCTGCGCACAATCCGCGATCGCATCGTCGAGTGCACTCACTAGGTGTTCGGCTGTCCCCAGATCAGCCAGCGCCTGCGCTCCGGTGGCGGCGCGAATTGCGCGTGCGGTCTCCGCGGCGGTCAGCTCCTTGGCCGCCGTTGCGTCCAGGCTAAAACCAGATGCTGCGAGTGCTCGCCCGGCCGCTGCGGCGAGGTCACGATTCCCCGCGAGGGCCAGCTCGACCAGCAGTGCGAATGAGGAATCGTGGCGGTTCTGCCCGAGCGCGTCGACAGTGCGTCCAGCGGCCTGGGGGCTGTCGGCTGCCAGGGCGAGCAGCGTGCGTAGGTCAAGACTCAGGTAACGGACGTGGGCGGCGAGTGCGTCGGCCAGGCCGTCAGGTGCGGTTGGTTGTCGCGCAAGCACGAGGATCGCCTCGGCATACTCCGGCTGCGGAGCGCGGGCGACCGCAGCCAAAGCTGCATCGAGGGCCGCCGTGTCCTGCCCGATCAGGGCCTCCACACAAAGATTGCGGGCGCCTTGACCCGCCCCGTCGAGGGACAGCGCCGCGGCGGCCGCCGCCGCGAACCGTACGCGAGGGTCTGGATCGGACAACGACGCCATCAGGTCGTGAGCGTCGGCGCCGAGCTCGGCGGCAACACGTACGGACAAGGCCCGAAGGCTCGGCGGGACGGCGCGGTCGTCGACAACGTCAAGTACGTCCCTCCGGAGCGCCGGATCGCCCAATCGGGCCGCAGTCTCGAGACCCAGGATCTTGCGGTCGTCGTCCGGATCGTGGAGAAGACGAGCGGCCTGGGCCGGGAGGCGCGGCGGATCCGCTGCCGTCAGCACATCGAGGCCAAGGCGGACATCTCGGATGTCGTCGCTGCCCAGGAGCTTCTCTAGCACGACTCGCGAAGCATCGTCGTCGACTTGCAAGGCGGTCGGATCCCAGTCGCGGCGAGCGAACGCGCTGCGCAGGTTGCGGCCGTACTCCTTGTAGGTAAGCACCGCGAGGATCAGCCACGCTACCGATAGGGCAGCTGTTCCGGCCGCGACGGTCAGCACATCGAGGTCGAGGGCGTCAAGTAGTAACAGGAGTGCGCCGACGAATCCGAGCGCCAATGGCACCCCGGCGGCCTCAACGAATGACTGGGCTCGCAAGCGCTCCACTGGACGCAATGCCTGATAGGTGGCATTGATCGATGTGCGCGTCGTGCCATCGGTGAGCGCGATGTCGGTGACCTGCGCGGCACAAACCAACACGAAGAAGATCAGCGTCGCCGGGCCTCCGATGTAGCCGAATAGCAGGCAGCCCGAAAGGAGCGCGATCACACCGACCGGGTTGGCGGACAAACCCAGGCTGATCCCGAACCGGCTCAGCAGCCGGCCGGCCAATACGGCGACGAAAGCGACGCTGACGACGTTGATGATGGCGCCGAACACACCAAGAAACGCGGCTAGATCAGTCGCATCGGGATATCGGAACGCGGCGCGCTCCCAGACCATAAAGTCGAGCAGTTGCGTGACTGCTGCCGACAGCAGTTGGTAGCCGAACACCAACCGCACAAGGCGGATGCGCCAGATGCGACTCCTCTTGCTGGCAACGGCAAGACTCGTCACCGCCGATGTTTCAGGCCTGTTGCGCAGCTGGGCCGGGTAGCGGCGACCGGCCTCGACGACGAGCCCGATGAACAAACCTGTGGCCAGGACATCAAACCCGAGGAGCTGCACGACATCGCCAGTGACCCGGGCCAGCCATGCCGCCAACAGGCCACCGATCGCGAACCCCACCGAGAAGCCGGCGACCACGCGGGGGAAATGCGCCTTCATCTGCTGGAGGTCAAGCAGGCGTCCAGCCTGCGCGCCGATGATCACGAAACCGAGGGGGATCGAAAGCGGAAACATCACGAGCAGCGGGAAGGTCACCCACGGCGCGTCAACGGCGACCAGCAGCAGCCAACCGGTTGACACGAGGGCCGCGAAGGACGCGAGCAGCGTCAGGGCCTGCCGGCTCAGTGACCACCGACGCTGCGCGCGTGACATGGACCACGACACGGCAACGCCGACCGCGGCCACCGCCAGGTAGACGAACGGGAGCGCGTCGGCGCCGTACGCGACCAGGAACAGGGAGCTGGCGGGGACGACGAGGAAGGCCATCATCAGGCCGAGCGCGATCGCTTGCCCGCCCAGCAGAAGCAACCGCGAGCGCATGTCAGACCACGGGATGGTGGGTTTCGCGGATCCGGCGGACGAGGTCCGCGATGACCCCGCGGGCGATCTCTGGTCGTGATGCGCAAGGCCTCGTCGAACGCAGCCTTGCGCAGTCGAAGCATTCGGACGGGGCTCAAAGTCACGACGGTCGCCGAGCGAGGTTGCGGGTCGAGAACCGCGAGCTCGCCCACAACCGATCCGGCACCCATCTGAATGCGACGGTCGGAGCGGACAACCTCGACCTCGCCGTGTTCGACGATGTAGAGCCAGTCCTCTATCGCCCCTTGCGCCATCACTTGGGCGCCGGCTGGGAACTCCACCTCTTCGAGCACCTGCGCCAGCCCAGCGAGCACGCGGCCGGGAGTCGCGGCAAAGAGATCGGCGCGACGAAGCAGCGCAACCCGCTCGATGGTGAGGAGCACGCGCCAAGGCTTACCACGGTGATGTCGATCCCGTTGCGTATGGCGGCAATGCGGCCGACTGGGAGCCCTCAAACCTTATGACCGTGAGCGCCACGCGAGTACTCACGGTCGTCAGGGCGTCGCTGAGCGGTGACCATCGACGCGTGCCACTGTGCCGTCCATTGTTAGGGGATCGAGGAGGCGAGTACGTTCGCCTCCAAGGGGGTGGTCGGCATGCTCAACGACAGTCCCGTCTTCGCCACGATCGCAACAGGCGACCTGGCCAAGGCGCGAGCGTTCTACGAGGGCACGCTCGGGTTAAGCGTGGAGATGGAAGACCCGGTGGGTGGCGTGTGGTTCGCGTCGGGAGGGGCTCGTTTCCTGCTCTACCCGAGCGCGTTCGCGGGCACCGCACAGCAGACCGTGGCGAGCTGGGTCGTCGACGACGTCCAGGCGACGGTGACCGAGCTGGCCGGGAAGGGCATCTCGTTCGAGCAGTACGACCTGCCCGGGCTCAAGACGGACGCGCAGGGTATTGCGGAGGTGGGCGGCTTCAAGGGCGCCTGGTTCAAGGACCCCGACGGCAACATTCTCAGTGTCGGCGAGGCTCCAACCACGTAGACCCCGCTTTGCCCGCTAGCGGTCGGATCCGGTCATGGCTCGGCGGATTCACGTCATGACGCTCGTGCTCGGATCGAACGAACGTGGGTGGCACCGTGAGTCGCATGCTCGGACCATCGGTGACCATCACCCAGGCCTGACCCGCGGTGACGAGGGCGAGCGCCGCCACGACGAGCGTGTACGCGGGTGCCGACCACTGGCCGGCGTTCATGGACAGGTGCGCCAGCAGCGCAACCGCCATACCGCGCCCGATGATCGCGATGGCACTGATGATCGCCTCGTCGCGGCGTTGCCCTGCGAAGGTTGCCAACCCGCGCAGAAGGGCGAGTACGGCGAGCAGCGCCACCCCGTACGCGATCAGGAGAACGGCGGGGCGTTCGCCGAGCGCCGCGACGACTGTGACCGTGCCGGCAATCCAACACGCGGCGCTGAACAGGCAGGTCGAAGCTCGACCATGGCGCACAAGGAACGTTCGCTTGCCGAACAAAGCATCCCCACGCAAGTCACGGAAGTCCTTGAGCAGGATGCGGCCGATGAACCCGATGTAGAGGCCGGCCAACAAAGTCATGTCGGCGGCGGAGATCCCGCCACCGGCGGCCAGCAGCCCGACGAGGTAGGGCACGCCGACGTAGCAGGCCGGGAGGACGAGCGACGCGACGGCGCCACGGTCGGCCAGCCGGACAGGTCGGAGTGAGTACGCCGCGCTCACGACCATGCCGGCGAGCAACACGAGCAACGCCGCCCGGTTTAGCAGGGCGGCAGTAGCCACGGCCATGACTGCCGACACGACACCGACGAGCACGAGGTCGCGTCGCTCGGCCGCGCCGGTGACGAGTGGCCGTTGCCGATCACCGGGCAGGTTGACCCGGTCGATCGCCTCGTCCGCGATGTCGTTGCACACGACGGAAAAGAGCAGGAATCCGGCGACCACGACGAGGACCTCGAGCAGCAGCAGCTCGTCGTGGCTTCCGCCACCCTGCGCGGCGCCAATCGCGGCGTAGATCCCGAGCAGGACCATCACAAGGGGTCGCCCCATGATGAAGAGAACCCTCGCCCGGGCGATCATTTGTTGGCCGCCCAGCTGTTCATCGCGACCACGATCGCGACGACGAACGCCACGACCGCCAGACCGGCAACCGCCAGCACCACGGCGAGGACGGTGCCGGCGATCCGCAGCCAGCGTCGACCAGACTGGCCTCGCTCGCTCGGCTCGGGCGCTGGTGGCCACGGATCGGAGCTCATCGGACCTCCCGAGCGGATCAATGGCGTCTCATAGTTGCGGTACGCACGTACCGCTGCCTAGCGCGGCCAGGCCGGCGAGGTCGCCAGCACCGAAGCCGGTGACGCCCTCCCTGGTCTCCGGGTACATCAGCTGGCCTGCGTCGTCGACGTGGTCGAGACCGACCAGGTGACCCAGCTCGTGCTGGATGACCGCCCGCGCGAGCAACGCGCCGCCGCCGCTGTAGAGGTGCTCGGAGAGCTGCGGCGCGTCGAGCTCGACGCTGCCGGTGACGTACACGCGCGGTGAACCGCCGACACTCATGTGCATGCTGCCGGCCATCCCTGCGACGTTCCCAGCCACGTCGGCGCTCTCCTCCGGCGTCACCCAGCTGATGAGGACCGGTGCCCACCGATCGCCGTACCGCTCGGGTTGGTAGGGCTGTCGCTGGTCTGCCGGCGCCTCGGTCGTGGTGCCGTCGTACACGAACTGAAGCCCAGTCGCGGTGGAGACGCTGGCAACCGCCGACGCGATCAGCTGGGTTCCGTTGGGCGGTGAGCCGCCTTCGCGGATCACGTAGTGAATCGGGCGACACGGGTCGTACGCGATGGGCGAGCTGCCGTCGTCCTGCATCTCGATGAACCGGTACGCGTCATCCGCCGCGGCCGATGGCGGAACACCGATGGGCTGGTCGGCGGCCTCGAACCCGGCAGTGGGGAACTCTCCGGTCCGTTCGCCCGCGACCGCGCCGCCCGGAGATGCAGGCAGCCGATCGGTCATCGACGCCCAGGCACCGACGCCAAGGACAAGCATCAAGCGCGACGCCGAGCGTGGCGCGGATCGGACGCCGCGTCGGAGTGCTGCCGCTGCACCAGCGCCTGCTGTGGAACGTGACCCCGCGTCATCGTCCAGCACCCACTGCGGTACGCGACCGGACGCCGAGCGCGACGGCTCGTCAGGGCGATACAACCGCTCCGACTCGTCCCTCGGCACATCACCCTCCACTCGATCGATCGCGACGAATTTGACGATGCCCTGGACCGACAGGGGACAGGTCCAGGGCATCGGGCTCGTGGTGGATCAGCCGCGGTCGTACTCCACGTAGTTGCTGACGTCGACCTTGGGCGTGCCGGCGGGTGGCGGGTTGCTGATCGCGCACGCGTCAAGCTCGACGTTCCCAGTGCCTGAAAGATCGAGACCACCGTCCGCGAACAGGCCGCCAATGAGGCGGAAGCCACCGTTGAGCTTCGTGAAGCCACCGTTCTTGATGACCACTGAAGCCCGGAGCACCCGGTTGCCGTTGCCCTCCGCATCCGCGTTACGCAGCACGAGGATTAGCGACTTCCCGGTTGGGCAGCCCGACCCGACCCAGGGGTTAACGAACGTGAGCTTGTCGAGGTCCACACTCTCGTGGTTCTGGAAGTCGAGAAAGACGACGGCATGGTCCTCGTTCGGGGTCGTCACCGAGGAGGTGGTGGACGACGTCAGGTAGTGATAGTTGCCCTGCTGCTTGGCGGTCTGCTCCAGCGCGTTGATGGACGTGGCGCTAAGCATGTCAGGTACCCCCCACTTGGCGCGAAACTGCTCCAGCGTTTGGCCTGTGGGTTCCAGAGTTGAGCCCTTCCAGGGGAGCGTTGGATTGCTCAGCTCGGAGTGGCCTGCGAGGTCGGGGTCACCGGCAACCAGGCCACCGAACGAGTCAGTGTCGTAGTGGAACTCGTTGTCGACGAAGTCGGAGCCAGCGTGAATGGATGGGTCAGCGCAGTTGTCCGGCCCAGAGCCACCGAGGACTCTCTTCATTGCGTGTGCTGCCGCCGGACGCGCAGGGACAGCGGCCAGATCCGTGCCGCCGACGGTCTGCTTGTTGCCCTTCCGGTCGATGCAGGTCTCGCTGTAGACCGACATGTTGCTGATGACCTGTGCGGCGGACTGCAGGTTGATGTCGCCCTTGCCATAGACGGCGTACGGTCCGGCGGAGCCCGCAGCAGGTGTGTACTGCGTTCGCACGCTCGCGACGCGCTTGCCCTCGCCCGACTCGCCTTGGGCGCAGACGCGGTAGGACCCAGGGTTGCCACCGCTCGGAGCGGCGACCTTCTCGACCCAGACCGTGTAGTCGCCCTGGTCGCCTCCATCGACGACCGCAGCGCCGCTCTGGGTCCAGCTCGGAGATGTCGTGTTCACCGTTGGCGTCGCGCAGGCACCCAGGCCGTCTGGCACGACTGGCAGCCCCTCGATCGCTGGTGTGACCCCGACCTGCCGCAGAAAGGTGACGCCTTCGGCCAGACCCGCGTTCGCCAGGTCTTTGACCACGCCGGCCGTACGGGTCTCGCCGGCCGCTCGCGTGGAGCGTGTGGCAAGGACGGCGATCGAGGTGCTCAACACGGCGACCACGGTGATCACCATGACAGCGACAATCATCGCGGCGCCGGACTCGCGCTCGTCGCGCGGCGGGCGGCCAGGTGACAATCTGGCGCGACGGGCGTGGGTCATGACTGGCTCCTGTTTCGAAGGGTCGTTTCCGTTCTGAAGACCTCGTTCTGTCCGTCTCGCTGGACTACGAGCCTGATCGCAACCCGGTCCACGCCCGCGGCGCCGGCCTCGGCGATGGTTACCGTTCCGTCGCCATTGGCGTCCTTGGCCCAGTTGGACGACGTATACGTAAACGAGAGGTCTTGCACCTGCCCGGCGAGCAGGGCCTGGGTGAGGGTTGCGCCGCCGCTGTCTTTGGCCGTCAAGGTGATGCTCTTGGTCGTGGTGTCGTAGGCGTAGGTAACGATCTCGGGATCCGCAAGAGTGCCGTTGCTCGTTCCGCTGCCGTCAAAGTCGACCTCAAGCGTCATGCTGGTGGCCGACGGACTCGTCAGATCGTGAGCCTGGCGCGCTTCGCGCCCCATTCGTTCGACGGCAATTCGCGCCTCTGCTGTGATGTCGCTCGTGACGCGCGCCTGGTCGAGGCCTTTCGACAGCGTGACGACGGCCGTGAGCACGATCGCGCTGAATATGAGGAAGAGCGTCATTGCGACGAGGAGCTCGACCAGCGTGAAGCCGCGGTCGCGCTGCGCCGAGCGCTCGCGTAGCTGATCGGCCCATCTCTGCATCGCATTCACCGCCGGTCCGTCGCGGAGCAGAGCGCGCGGCCGACCATGACCTTGGCGGCGCTGTCCACATCTGGTGTGCCGTCGGGCAGGTTTCGTAAGGGAACCGTGCTGAGCGTCAATGCTGCAGGAACACGGGCGATGGCTGTCCGACCGTCGGTCGTTGTTTGCGTCGTCTGGACGTCAGCGAAAGCTGCCCAACTCGCGACATAGTCCCCGATCGTCTTGCCGTTCGCCAGCGAAGTGCCGAGGAGGCCAACCATGTCTGTGGTCGCGTTGACCGGCGTCCACGTTGAGTACGTAGACGGCGAAGCTGTGAGCCAACGGACCTTGGCACTGCCTGACGTGGTTGCTGACGGCGTGGCACCGCTGATCTCACAGCGAGCGATGACGTCGGACACCTCGATCTGAATGAGGCCGTCAGGTGCGGTCGTCCCCGGAATCGGGAAGAGCTGGACTGTCGAGGCCTCGCTTTGCGCGCACGCGGCGAGCGTCAACGGGGTCGTGACGCCAGTGTTCATCCAGCCGGCGCCTCCCGCGCCGTAGGTACCGCCAGCGGTCGGGCACGGCCCACCGCCAGGGAAAGATGCGCTTGCCGAGTCGGCGTCCACGTTGACGATGAGCTTCGACGTGCCCAGCCCAAGTTCGGTTCGGACCGCGTCAAGGGAAAACGAACCACTTGCGGCGCTGGCGACTGCCGGACCGCCGAAGCCTGGGTCGGATACCGTGCTCGTCGCACTGACACCCGATGTCTGCGTCGCGCCGATCGACAGCGTCCCCGATGTCAGGGCGCTCCCGACGGCTGGTCCGCCGACCGTGCCGGGCGAGTTCGCCAGCTGGTTGGCTCCGTCGACACGGCCCGCGTCGTTCTGCATGCTGGCGCCGACCGCTTCAGCCGCTGCCTTCGTGATCGTTGTGACATCGCCGTTGCCGACAACCGTCCCAAGCTCCAGCCGGAGTGGTGCACCACTTGCGAGCTTCCCGTCGACGATCACTGCGGCGGCGTTGGTCTCGGCACTGACTAGTGGGGGACCCCCGCGCCGGTCAGCGATGTCCGTACGCGTTGTCGTGCGGTTGGCGCCGCCCCCTGGTGGGCCGTACACGGCGGTCGCGTACGCGGCGATCTGGTTTGTGGCGGGAGTATCGAGGCCGGTCGCGTTCCAGGCGTAACCGCTGGGCGGCTCCACGACTGGCGCCGCGGTGCCCTTGCCAGTCGCTGGGTCGAGGAATTGTGTGGCGACGACGATGGCGGAGACGCCGGCACCGGTTACTGCCGGATCAACGACAGTCCGGTAGAACGCCCCTGCTGGCTCGAATGGGCAGTGAATACCGCCCGCGGGCACGAAGCCGGTCCAGGACGTCTTGTTCGCGAGCCAGGTGGAGGCGTCGGCGGTGCACGTCGCGGTTCCCGCCCCAGTCTTGTTCGGATAGAAACGGTCGAGAACGTCAACCTTGGCCGTGCTCGTCGTGTTGGACACAAAGAAGGGCAGGCCTCGCATCTGCTCGATCTGCTCGTTCAATTGGTTCTTGGCTTGGTTCAGCTGCTTGGCGTCGTGCGTCGCTCGCATGCCGCGGATGGTGAGGCTGGTTCCGGCCGCGGCAATGATCGCGATGATCAGGAACGCAACGAGGACCTCGATGAGAGTGAACCCCGCCTCACCTCGCGCACGGCCCGGGCGACGGGCCAGGATCAGGTCACGACAACGAGGCACGGCCGGTCAACCCCTCGACTGTGATCGTGTAGACCTTTGACGAATCATCGCGCTTGACCTTGGCCGTCCCTGCGGTCGCGGTGCCTCGCGCCTTGAAGAAGACACATGAGTTGGTGAAGGTGGGACTCACGATCGTGATGCCGCCTCGACTGGGCACTTCGCCGTTCAGCGCTGTCCCGCCGGTGCAATCGGGCGCAGGCTGTTTCACGAGCACCCACGGGCCCGACGCCGGCGTGAGCCGTACCGCGTAGTTGATGCCTTCGGTGACCGCGCGCTGCTGTGCTTCTCGCATGAGCACGACGAGTGATTCGGCCGTACCGCGATGCGCCTGTGCCGCCGAGTACGTCCGCCATCCGCCGATGGCCAGCGCCATCAGCAACCCGGCGATGACCATGGTCACCATCAGCTCGATGAGCGTGAACCCGCCATCCCCGCGCGACCGGGGACGACTGAACCGCCCGACGGTCGTCCGCATGTGCCTTGCATCGGCTTTGCGCGTACGTGTCTTGAGCCAGCGAGTCGGCGTCACTGAGCCATCCGGGCAACGAGTGCTACCCGGGCAGCCTGGAGGGCCTTGGATCGCAGCTGGCAGACACGGCTCTCGGTGACGCCCAGGATCTCGCCGATCTGCGCGAGCGTGAGGCCGTCGATGTAGGAGTGAACGAGGACGGCGCGGGCGCGGTCTGGGAGATCGGCGAGCGCGGATCTGAGCGCGTCGATGAGTCCCTCTCGCTCCAACGCATCGCCGGGTTGCTCGGCCAATGGGTCTGCGAGCGTTTCTGCGAGCGACGAGTGCTCAGCGCCGAACTCGGTCGACAGCATCTCGTCCAGTGCGGCCATCCGGGTCCTACCCACCTGGGCACGCATGCGGTGCAACTCGGTGAGAGTGACGTCGAGCGCCTCGGACAGCTCCTGTGTCGTCGGGGTCCGGTTGAGCCGCTCCTGACAGCCCTCGATGGCTGTCTCGAGGTCACGGGCCTTCTTGCGTACGGAACGCGGAACCCAGTCCAGCGCGCGCAGCTCGTCGATGACTGCACCGCGGATGCGTGTCACTGCGTAGGTCTCGAACTTGAGCCCGCGCTCGGGCTCGAACCGCGCCACCGCCTCCATCAGGCCGAAGATTCCGGACTGGATGAGGTCGGAGTAGTCCACGCTGCTGGGCAGGTCCGCACCCACTCGAGAGGCGACGTACGTCACGAGGCCGGCGTAGTGCAGGATCAGCCGGTCGCGTGCCTCGGTGCTCTGGGTCTCGTGGTACGCGGACCAGAGATCCTCGACGGTCGTGGCCGGCTCTGTCCGCATTGCACGCTGCGATGCGTACATGGTCCTTTGCATGTGCCCCCCTGGTGGAACGTGCCGGAACCGTAAGTCGCTCTCGTCGGCGGAAACAAAGGCAATCGCCTATTAGGTGCGAATGGCCCTGCGGAATCATCCGTTCGGCCAGGTCGTCATCAGCCGCAAGTCGGTCTCAAGTTCGAGCCAGGAGGTTTCCGATGACGGGGGGGAAGGTCGCACCGCGGCACCGCCCGATGGGGGCGTGGTCAGGGAGCAGGCGACCCACCACCGAGAGACCCTGGAGGGTCACATGCTGTTCCAGAAGACGCTTGAGAAGATGCGGAAGGGTGAGGGCGGCTTCACCCTGATCGAGCTTCTCGTCGTGATGGTGATCATCGGCCTCCTGGCCGCGATCGCTATCCCGCTGTTCCTGTCCCAGAAGGACAAGGCCCGCGAGACCGCGCTCAAGAACGACCTGCGCAACCTCGCCACCTACGCCGAGACCTACGCGGTGGACAACAACGGGTCCTACCTGAACTGGAACGTTGCCGCGGCCGTGACCGACGGCTTCAAGCACTCCTCCACCCTTCAGGCCGGTGAGCAGGCCGGTGACGGCACAGCCGCCAACACCGCAACTACGTTCTGCGTGGACGGCACCGCCAACAGCCAGGTCTGGTCGTTCAACAGCGCGAGCAGCCCACAGCTCGGGAAGGTCGCATGCCCGTAACCTAAGCGATCTCATGGTGGGGCCCCGACCGAACGGTCGGGGCCCCGTTCCACGTCTGCCCTAAGGAATCGCTCGCCATATGCCGACACCAGGAACGTGAGCTTCATGTCGACACGCTCGGCACCTCAGAGCCGCAACACCAAGGGTCGCGGCCACGGCCTGCCGATCCCGTCCACGCTGATCAAGGTCGTGCTCGTCAGCGCGGTCATCATCGTTCCCGCGATCGAGGCCGGCTCGTGGTTCCTGGCCAGGATGCAGCTCGAGGACGCCTCCGCCGAAGCAGCAGTCGTGGCCGCCGACGAGGTCGCTCGGAGTCCGCGCGACTCCCAGACTGCGCAGGACGCCTATGCGGTGGCTCAGCAGGAGTTGAGTCGCAGCCACAACGTCGAGATCGACCCGACGACGTTCCGTCTCTCCGAGGACGGCACGATCCGCTTCACCGCCCAGCGCAATGCACCTTCGCTGCTCCTTGGCCACCTCGACTGGACGAAGGACCTGATGGTGGTCAGCGCCGACGTCGAGGGAAGCCCGGTCGATTAGCCGCCCGCACAAGCAGCACCACTCACGCACCGAGTTTCCAAAGGAGGACCCGTGACCACCTTCGCCCACAACAACGACCGGCGAGGTCGTGCCGAGCGGGCCGCCAGGCGCGAGGCCGCCCGCATCGCCAGGGCCGAGAAGCGACGTGAGGCAGCTGCCGGCCGTCACAGGACCAAGTACGCCCGAAAGTCTCAACGACAGGCCGCCCAGGCCGCCAAGGCCGCCAAGGCCGCTGAGAAGCGCAGGCTCGAGGCGCAGAAGCAAGCCGTCAAGGACGACATCGCCGCTGCTGCGGAGAAGGTTCGTGCGGCAAAGGCTGCCCAACGCCAGGCTGTGCGCGACGCAGCGGCGGCGAGGCAAAAGAGGGCTATCGCCCGGAAGCTGGCTGCCAAGAAGGCGAAGGCTGCCGCGAAGCGTCGGCGCGCTGCAGAACGGCTGGCGGTCAGGGAGGCCAGGGCGGCAGAGAGGCAGGCCGCTCGGGACGCCAAGGTCGCGGAGCAACGCCGCGTCGCCGCAGAGCGGCAAACCGCCAAGGACGCGAAAGCCGCCGAGCGTCAGGCGGCCAAGGATGCGAGGGCAGCGGAGAAGCGAGCCGCGCGCGACGCCAAGGTCGCGGAGCAGCGCCGCGTCGCCTCGGAGAAGCAGGCTGTCAAGGATGCGAAGGCTGCCGAGCGACAGGCAGCAAAGGAGGCGAAGGTCGCGGAGCAGCGCCGGGTCGCCGCCGAGAGGCAGGCTGTCAAGGACGCGAAGGCGGCTGAACGCCAGGCAGCAAAGGACGCCAAGGTTGCCGAGCAGCGCCGGGTCGCCGCCGAGAAGCAGGCTGTCAAGGACGCGGAGGCAGCCGAACGCCAGGCAGTAAGGGACGCCAAGGTCGCCGAGCAACAGCGCGTTGCCGCACAACGGCAAGCTGCCAAGGACACCGAAGCTGCCGAACGACAGGCTGCCAAGGATGCAAAGGCGGCGGAGAAGCAGGCCGCCGCAGACCTGTTGGCGGCCGCGGAGCGACGCATTGCCGTGGAGAAGCAGGCAGCGAAGGACGCCGAAGCCGCCGAGCGGCAAGCTGCGAAAGACGCCAAGGAAGCCGAGCGCCGAGCCGCCAAGCAAGCCAAGGCGAGCAGCAACGCTGCCACCGGCAGGAAGCGCAACGCACCTACGGCTACGGTCGTGGAGAGGGTCGCGATCCCGCCCCGGCAAGACGTCGAATCGGCTGCTGGCCGGCTATACCGGCCGAGCAGCGCCGCAGTCTCCGCATCGTCGGACGCGCCCATTGCCGTCGCCGACAACACAACGCCAACCACGCCCGTCCCGCCAGTGGACGAACCCGTCGCGGACCCGGTACCGACCGACGTCGTAGTCACAGAGGAGCCATCGCCACCCAGCGTCGCCTCAGACCTACCTACCGAGCACGCAGCGATGAGTCCGCTGGACGCTCACGGAAGGCAAGCTTTGCTTCGCGATCTGCGCTTCCTCGACGACTTCTAGGCGCTACCCCGTCCGGATGCCCCGATCGGGGCAGGGCACCCCTTCAGCGATTAGCCAGTGATCTCGCGGAAGTCCTCACAGAAGTCGCGTCCTTCGGTGTCGAACCGGCCTGACAACTTGACCGCTTCGGCCGAGATGAACTCGTCGTCGGAGGGGTCGGTGGGTGTGCCGCCGTGGTCGATCAGTAGCTCGGCCCAGCCAGCGCCCGCGTCGTGGAACAGCCGCTCGCCGTCGGGGCCAAACGCATTCTGGACGCCCGTCGACTTGAAGAGGATGGTGAGCGTGCCGTCACCGTTGTCGGTGACGCGCTGGTCTTTGTCGTTGAATGCGAACTCGACGGTGAACGTCTTCTCGGTCACGAGATTGGTAAAGCGGTTGGTGCCCCGAATGTTGGCGGAGAAGTGGATCAGGCCACCCTTGCCTGCCTTAGCGATGACGTGAACGCTTTCCTCGTGTTCGAACAGCACAGCCATGTCACCGCAGAAGTCGTCGGACTCCTCAGAGAACGACTCCTGGAAGTGCCCGTTCTCGATCGGCTTCGCCGCGGCTGCCGGCATCACCCCTGCCAGCGTGAACACCGCGGCGCTTCCCCCAACCAGCGCAAGCTTCAGCGAATGCCTCATGATCCCCCCTAGAGCACAGCGACGGGCTCGTCACGTTGGCGCTCATGGTGACCCCGGCAAGCATCGGCGTCAACAGCATGACAAGGACCCCCAAGCCGTTGCAGGCTCAGGGGTCCCCGTGCGTAGTCAGCAGATGTCAGGGCGTGATCGTCACGACCGATCCGTTGCCGAACACATCGACCGTGGCGTACAGCTTGCCGTTGGCCCACTCGACGGCAGCCGGGTTCGGCACCTCGACGATCGGCACTCCACCTGAGCCCGAAACCCTCGAGATCTTGTTGCCGAACAGCTCGGCCACATAGACCGTCCCGTCAGGTGCCACCGCGACGTTGGTCGCGGCGAAGAACCCACCGGCAACGAACTCCACCGCACCCGTGGCCGGGTCGACGGTGACGACGGAGCCGCGTGCACCGAGAACCGGTTCCTCCGGCCCGCCGGGCAGCAGCGAAACATAGAGCAGGCCGTCTGGGCCTAGTTCCACATCTGTCGGCACTGCCTCGAAGTTGTACGTGCTGCCGATCGCGCACTCGGGTATTCCGATCGCCGTGGCCTCCTCAGTCACCACGAGCGGCTGCGGCGGTAGCACCGCCAGCGTGCTGACTGAGCCGTTGTCGGCGACACGAAGCAGGGTGTTCCCTGCTGCATCACCGACCACCCGCGAGCCGTCCGCCAGCAGGGCGACGGAGTACGGGTGCGACTCGATGATCCCGTTGTACGGCTCGCCGCCGATGAATTCCGGAACCTGCGCGGCGCACTCGGGAGTCAGGTTCTGGAAGCCATAACTGTTACCGGCGTCCGGGTTGTTGATCTCTTCGTACGCCGCGAGATCGGCCAACGACCGGACCTTGCCGTTCGGCTGGACGCGCCGCACTTCGGCGAAGAAGTCGCCGTCTTCCGTCATGCCGCTCGTTGTGAAGGTGACCGTTCCCTTGCCCGCCGCGTCAACCCCGGCAATCTCGGCCGGGAACTCCTCCGAGGTTGGTACGGATGCGAGGTCCTTTGCCCCCTTCTTCTTGTCGATTGCGGTCAGCGTCCCGGAGAACGCCTGGCTCACGTATACCGTCCCGTCGCTGCCCACGGCTAGCTGCAGCGGCCCGGCCAGACCTTCGATGATCGGTTCGGACACCGTCGCTGCCGCCGCAGGCCCGCCCATCGGCAACACCAGAGCCGCGACGGCAGCGCCGACCACGGCACTGGTCGTTCGTACTCGCCTCATGCAAACACCCCCCGGGACGCGTCGTCGCGCCCCCCGTTGACGCAGAGCGGCCTGTTGGGCGCTCGTGGCGGGAGATGCTGCCAGGCGATCTGCTGACTGCGCGGCAAATTGCGGAAATCGGCGAGACGGACGACCAGGGACCTGGAGGGCTTCGTCTAATTCACTTTGGACTTGAGCCGGGAGAAGTACTCGAGCGCAGTCCGGGTCTTGGTCTGCTGCTCACCAGTGAGGTTGATGCCCTGGTCGGCCAGGAAGACCTTCGTTTCGGCCGCGGCCTGGAAGGCCTCGGCTGGCGGGCACTTGGTGGACAGCTCAAGGATGCGTGAACCGTCGGGATAGAACCAGAGCTCGGCGACAAGCCTGCGGCCGAAGCCCTTCGGAGCGAACTTGAGCTTCAGGATGTTGATCGGCCCCATAGCGGTCAGGTCGTCGAGTCCTGGTCCTTCGGGGACCTGTTCGACGAAGAACGCCCGCTGCTCCTTGGTGAATAGCTTCCGTATGGGTCGTTCTCCTGCCAGCACCTGTTTCACGTCGGTCTGCCCGAGCTCGCCCTTCAGCGAACCTGAGCACACGAAGCCTCCCGGCATCGCGTCGACCTCGACACCAAAGCTCGGCATGCTCCTGAGCCCCACCGAGACCTCGTCCGGGGTGACCGGTCGAAGCTTGACGACTGAGTCGCCGCCCGCGCCTTGAACCCGTCGAGCGCGGACCACGACACCCAACTGGTTGAGCGTCAGCGCGGGGGTGTCGAAGAACACGACCTGACGGATCTGTGCCTCCAACGGGTCCATTCCCAGTGCCGCGACCGCGGACTGGTGATCGGACTCGGGCACGGTCAGCTTGAGCTCCACACTGTCGGCACCCTTGAGCAGCTTGAGCAGCTTGGCGAGCTGTGCCTGGGACAGCGCCGGAGCTTCGTGGTGTGTCGTGGACATCTCATGACCCCCTCGTCGTGGAGCGCCGCTGCGCTCCCGTACCCACTCCGTAGCGTCGCCGTTGTTCGCCTGGCCCACAAGCCGGAGCCATTCTCCCGCGCTGCCGTCGCGGCGCGCTGCGTGTTGATGAGCGATAGAGAGCACGGTGGCGGGCACCATCGTCGAAGGGCTCCGTCGCCACGAAGGAGTGCGGGCGTGGAGTTTCGCGGGTGGTGGCGGTGATCATCGTGGTCGCGGCTCTGCGGCCGTCAGCGAGATTGCACTGCCGCTGACGTTCGCAGCCGTTCTCGCCGTGATCTT